>CAYVRZ010000019.1:0-77022 GCA_964453895.1 uncultured Pseudobdellovibrionaceae bacterium
GGTTGCTATGACCACAGCTATAAACTTACTTAGTAAGCTTAAAGAGCTGTAGGTTAAGTTGAAATGTCTCATCTCCGTCTCCAGGTTGGGCTTCGCATTCCTTTAAGAAGTCGTTTACAAATTGGCGCATCCTGGCCTTTGCTGTTTTTAGTTTCTCTTTATTTAAATTAAACGAATAACTGTCGAACTCGCGCTCGCTTACGTCTTGCTCGAACACGGCTTTGCCGGCGAGGTCGCTGACGGCCTTGTGGTAGTTTTGTGTACCGAGATCGGCCACATCTTGTTCGGTGGTGAGGTGTTTGTGCGTCTTTACTAACTTTCCGAGCTCATCCATACGCAACAGGTTCAGCGACACCAGGCGTTCCAGGGTCTCAGAAATTTCTTGCAGGGAGGCCGGGGTTTGTAGGCGTGCCTGAATCCACTCCGGGTCATTTTTAAAGGTTTTCAAATCGGTCATTTCGATAATCGCGCCGTGAAGTGGATCAGACAGATATTTAAACTCGTCGACGATCTTTGCGTTGAAGGCCTCACCGGGCGCGAGTTCTTTAAGCCGATTTAAATAGAGGAGCTTTTGTTCTGGCGTATGAGCCCGCGAGAGATCGAGCAAGGCCTCAAGGTAGCTGGCCTGATTCATATCGAGGCCCAATGTTTTGATGATTTGGGGAAGGTACTTCTTCGGAAGTGCGCGCTTACCTTTAAACGCGAGCGACAACGGACTGGAATTCTCCAGTCCGAGCTGACGAGCCCATGCCGTCATGGAGAACGCACGGTTGCGGGACCGCTTTTCCTTCCAGGCATCAGTCAAAAAAATGTGGAATTCCGTATACTTATATATATCTAACATCGCACTGTCTCATTTTGAAACATTTACATAGTACCAAGGTCTAGGATGCGGCGCAACAAAATTGAAATAGGGGCTGGGCTTTTCTGAAAAAAGCCACGTAACACACTGTAATTAAAGAGTAATTTGCCGAGCGTTTTCAAATTTGTGGCGCTATATCTTCCCGGCCCCCTAGTAATTACATGACGCGATGAATTATTATCCCATTCGAATTCGTGAGGCGCCTCCGAAGTTGGAAATCAAAAACTAACTGAGGAGAAAAAAGTGAAAAATCAAATGCTCGCGGCAAGCTTAACAGCCGCAGTAATCGCAATCGCAAATATGGGTTGCGAGTCCAAATTTAACGAGTCTTCGCCAGATGGCGTGCCTCAACAGGGCACGTCTTTAACAGAAAGACTGCAGCAGAAGATAAGGGTCGACGAAAGGATTTCTGAGCTCAACGCGAAGGCCACCCGTTTAAAGCGGATTGTGTCACTCGTTCAGCAAGTTCGCGGAGCACGGGCCGGCCAAGAGACCTACACTCCGCTCGATTTGCTTATCGATCTGAACAAGGAGTTGAAACAGGAGATCCCAAACGAGAAAAGCAAAAAGCTTGTTCGTTACGGAAAAATTCTTCTGCCAGACGCCATCAGTGCAGAATGCCGCGAAATTGAAACGCTGCTCGAAACAGATGATATTAAGTTTGAGGATGAGGTCGTTGGTGAGCGCCTAACCTACTCGTTCAAAGCTTGTGGCACTCACGATAAATACCTTCCTGCATTTGAAGCTGAATTTGCCATGGGTCAAACACGCCTACGGATGATCAATAGCACGCTCAACGGGATCCTCCGCGCGACGTTGCTTGCAGACAATCAACTTATGTCTACGTGCACATTTGAAGGTGCCGGCAAAGATCCAATCGGCAAAGTGACGTGCAAAAATATCAAAACCGATGTTTCGGCTTCGGAACAGTTGATCGTTAAAAACCTTACGTATACGTCAACCGGCCCGGTTCGCCTTGAAGCCAATGCTGAACTCTATGAGAACCAAATTCTTAAAGCATTAATGTCCGGCGTGATTTTTTCAAACGGTCAAGTTCAGTTCAATCTCGAAGCGGTGAAGTAATGTCACCCCTTCGCTTCCTCCGGATGCTGTTGATCCTCGTGCTCGTTAGCACGGGGCTCATCGCCTGCGGCAAAGACAAAGATAAAAATGCCGAGAGTGATGTCATCGTTAAAGCCTATCGGCTAATCGATGAGCAGCGCACGGACGAAGCGATTCAACTTCTAGAAGATGAGCTTCGTCGGACGCCAGAAAACTATCATCTCAAGGTGGTGCTGTCGTCGGCCTACGCGCACAGGGCCGGCATCAAAATGCAAACGCTCTTTCCGGCCATGCGTGAACTTAGAAAAATCAAAGGCTTTGGTAAAAAATCATCATCGACTCCACGGCGCCCGGGGGACCCTCGGCCACCGCAGAACACGATAGCGGTGCTCGCAATTGCAAAGCTGATGAATCAATATGCGGGCGTGATCGAAGCATTTACTTCGATTCCAACAGTGAATGCAAGCCAACGCCAATCGCTTGAGCATGCGATTAACCTGCTGGGGCGATTGGACAGTGATATTTTGCCGGAGGATGCAATCTACCGCGCGGTTCTACGCGTGGTTCTTTTCAAGAACACGGTCACCCAAAATCTGATGGGAGATGTGCCGAGCGCAAGCACGGGCACCTGCCGCGTTGACTTCGGTTCTGCCGGTGACACAATTGTGACATTAGGGAGACTGCTGGTGGACATTTACGTAGACGTTGCGATCGCGAATCCTAAGAATCGGAAGGATTTGGAGCGGCGTTCAACTCAAGTCACAGAAGTCACCGAAGCTATGACTTCGACTCTGGCGGGATTTTCTATGGCTGATGAGGCCACCAGAATGTTTATGTCAGAAGCATTGATCGAAAACGGATTTGGTAGGCTGATAAAATGTACTGGCTCCTAGTCCATTTTCTATTTTTTGCCGCAAGTGCCGTTGCCCAGAGCGATAATATTTCATTCACGCGGAATGCCAGAACGTTTGAAGCGCAACATGCGAGCTTAACCGCCAAGGGGATGGCACAGGCGTGTTTATCGACACTTACCCCCGATGGTTTGCCGTGCAATCCCGCACTAACCTTGCGGAATAAAAAACCCGTAATGACCTTTGAAGGGCTGCTCTCGAACGGCTATGAGAATCTAGAAAAGGTCCGCCTATTGATGGACAAAGAGATTACGCAAGAGGCGATCGACAAAGTCTTTGTGGGCAGCAAAACCATTCAAATCGAAGGCAATGCCGATATAAACTTTCGCTCAAAATATTTGAGCGGGCAGTATAGCCCGGCCTCAGTGAAGGCCTTCTCTGTGATTCGCAACGAGGCCAATCCGGACATTGAACTCTTCGCTGTGCAAGAGAGCGGCTTCACACTGCAAACGGGCTACGAGATCTACGAGGGCCTTTTGCTCGGCGTTCAGGGCAGGCTTGTTCAGCGAAAATTTATCCGACAAAGATTTAAACTTGCCGAGCTGGCGACCCCAGAGGGCAAAGCGCTGTTGAAACCCAAAGAGCAAACGGCAACCTACATCGAGCCCGGCGCGGTTTACTTTTTGCCGCTTCCGTGGAAGCCGAGAATTTCTGTTTTTATCCCCAATATAGGCTCGGTTTCGAAAAGTTACGATGAGTTCTTAACCCCCATTGAGGCTCAAGGCGGCTTTGCCTTTTCGCCGCCACTGGCGTGGGGTGAGTTGGATATTAGTGTGGAAATGCGAAGCATGAATTATGACGAAAGCTATGCCGAGCGCCTTCGGCTCGGGATTCTCTATCATTTCGGCTCGATGTGGCTTTCTGCGGGCGCCGACGTAAACGGCCTCTCGAGCGGGATCTATTTTAATTTAAAAAACATCAGCGCGGGGATTATGTACTCCACTACGCAGTTGGTGAACGAGAAAGACGACTTTTACACACAGACGGTTTATGTACAATTGGGTTGGCAGATTTAATTTAATTTTGGTTTTTATCTTTGCGCCGATCGCGCATGGCTTTGGCGAGGAGCGAATCGAATTGTCCTCATGGGCTGAGTTCGCCGCGGCCGAGCAGGCCCAAATCGAGCAAGACCGGCGCGACGGGATCAGCCATGTCATCAGCGGGTCACTGGCCCTTGCCGGCGGAATCGTCGGTTCCAGCGTATCCAATGATGACATTGAGAAGGCTATGTATACGGTTTTTCAATCTCTAGGCGTCGCATCGGTCGGCTACGGGGCGTACGTTTGGAGAGTGGGCGGTGAATCGAGAACGATTTATCAGACTCTGAATACATCGCGGATGTCGAACGAGCAGAGGGATCTCTTCTTAAGGGCCTACGCTCTGCGGAAGAATGAACAGCGTCGACGGGATCGAATGATACGCGCAGTGACCCATGGGTTGATCGCTGGAGTAAATTTCTTGAACGCGACTCAGCAGCGCGACGATAGCCTGAAGACCAGCTTATTCTTCATTGGGGCGGTGAATGCTCTCGCCAGTGTTTCCTTCACCTTCGAGTTCTAGGTCTCCGGCTGGCGTGCGCAGGTCGGGGGATTCTTCAGCCGGCTCGGGCTCAGGTGGCGGTGGCGGCGGTTTATTCAACTCTTGCGCGAGCCACATCCCGCTTTCGGGCGAGTGACTGCTTAAGTTCAGCACATTCATAAAGCTTTCTTGATCGTCGACTTCGCCCGAGTGGTTGCAGTTGACGACGATTATTTTGGCTTTAAGTGCGGGCGAAAGGGTGGCGAGCCAGCGTGCCGTCTTTGTGCCAGAGGCGTAAAAGATCGCTAAGGGGATTTTGTCGTTGGCCAAATGATCAGCTACGCTGTCGATCGTCTGTGGGGTGAGTGGATAGAGCCGGGCCTTGCCCTTGAAGTGCCGTTGAAAATAGTAGAAAAATCCACGGGTCGAACTGAAGACGACCGCCGGAGTGTCGGCTTTGATCTCGGGCCAATCTTTTTTGCTCTCCATCGCCGTTTTAAAATTTTTCTGCATTACGTCTCTCGACATCACTTCTAATTTGCGAGCGGCGACAATGGCTTTGCGTTCGTCAATCTTGCCCGACGAGAGCTTTAGTTGCGCCTTCGACTCTAAAATTCGCACGACGCTATCATTTAAGCGATCGCGAGAAATCCGCCCGTCGTTTACGGCATCGAGCATGGCCTTAAACGCCACGCGCTGGTGCCGATGCGAACCAGCCAACATAAGCATATCGTTGCCCGCTAAAAATGCGCGCACGGCGCGCTCGCCGATATCGGGGCTGATGGCCGCGCCTTTCATTTCGAGATCGTCGGTGATCACGACGCCCGTAAATCCAAGCTTGTCGCGCAAGTGCTCTTTGATAATCACCGGCGAGTAAGTGGCGGGAACTCCCGATGGGTCCACATTGGGCAGCGACAAATGCGCCATCATTACGAACCTTGGGACTGTGGCCTCAGAGAACTTTTTAAATGGCACTAGGTCACGCCCCTCCAGCTCATCGGTTGTCGCCATTTTTTTCGGCACGGCTTGATGGCTATCGGTGATTGTCCCGCCGTGGCCGGGAAAGTGTTTTCCCGTGGGCACAATGCCGGCGGCGCTCAAACCCTTGGCGTAAGCGAGTGAAAGTTCGGTAACCGATGCCGGATCGTCGCCAAAGGTGCGATTGCCGATGAACGAGTCGTTGTCGGGATTTGAAACGTCCATGACCGGCGCAAGGTTTACGTTAAAACCGAGCGCCGTGAGCATTTCGCCCTTTGTTTTCGCAAAATTTTCGACAAGGGTTGGATCCGAAGCCCGGCCCAGCGCGAGTGCGCTCGGAATCGGAGTGTTGACTCGCACGCGAGTCACGACGCCACCCTCTTGATCGACCATCAAAAACAACGGGGCTTTTAGTTTTTTTAAAGACTCACGTTGAAGATCGCCATTCAGCTTGGCGACTTGTGAGTTGTCGGAAATGTTTCTACGAAACAGGATCAAAGCCCCCGGCTGATAGCGCCTCAGCATTTCGTCTAGCTGTGGAGTGTACTCGGTGCCCATAAAACTCCAGATCATCAGCTGACCGACTTTTTGCTCCGTGTTCATCTTGTTGGCCAGATCTTGGGCCGTCTGCGCGAGTGAAAACTGACAAAAGGCTAGGCCGATAAGGCCCGCGACAAAGGAGGAGATCTTCGAGCGGCGCTCTCGGGGCCGTGTCGAATTGTGTATAATCGAGCCATGCATAGGCTAAAACTCCTCATCTTCGTTATCGGTATAATATTGAGCGGACTTGCCTATGCTCAGGGCGAGAATGCAGAGGAAGAGGCCAATAAACGAGGTATGGTTTTGGTCGAGCCGATCAATGTGATTATCTCGGAGAACGAAGAGGACTTTTCGCTACGCCCCTACCGGGAACGCAGGCCCAGGTGGGGAATTACGACCAGCTTGGGCTACAGCTCCTACGAGCCGCTGAACTACGAACCCGATTTTGTGGCGGCAGATTTTTCTGAAGTTTACTCAAATCCCACGGTACCCATGATCGATATTCTGTTTAGCGTGAAGCGCAACATGACCATCGGCAGTTTGGGCGTGGAGTTTGGTGCCGGATACTATGAAGTCTCTAGTTTTGACAAATCCTACGGCGACTCCTCGCTCAACCTGATCCCCGCGCGCATCGGTGCGGTGTTTGCTATGGATGCGATCAGCGCGAATCCGATATTCGTGCCATATATCGCGGGCGGTGTGTACACCATGGTCTTTAACGAATCGTTGGGCGGGAACTCGCATACCGGCAATACGCAGGCGGCGGCGTACTTTCACGGCGGCGTGGCTTTTTCTTTGGAGTGGCTCGACCGCTACTCAGCGATCATCGCCTATCGCGAATCTGGAGTGCAGGCCACCTATGCCTTTGTTGAAGCGCAAAAGTATATGCCCGCGGGTGCTGCCGCCGACGGCGACTTTAGCAATGATATCAGCTACTCGGGCGGAGTTAAGCTCGAGTTCTAGATATGCGCGAGCAGGCGTTCTAAATCTTTTTCTGAATTAAAAAAATGAAACGAGATTCTCAGCGCGCCTTCGCGAACGCTCACATCGATATTCGACATTTCAAGTTTCTCTTTTAGAGCCTTCGCGTCTAGGCCGGGCTGGCCGATACAAATAATATTCGAGCGCAGGTGTTGCGGGGCCGCGATCTCAAACTTCTTGGGCAGACCACTCAAGAATTTTTCGACCAGATCAGCGTTGTGTCGCTCAATCTTCGCAAGGCCGAATTCGCTGAGGGCATCGAGCGCGCCGATCCAGGCATGGGTAACTAAAAAACTGGCCGGCTGACCGCGATCAAATTTTCTGGCGCCGGGAAGGCTGGCTGTTGTGTAGTGCAAGAGATTTTCGCTGTTTTGCGAGTTGGGATTTTGTATCCACGAGGCGTGGGTGCGTTTGATGCGCTCGAGCGCACGGGTTGAGTAGTACCCATACGCTGTGCCATAAGGCCCGAGCAGCCATTTGTAGCCCACACCAACGACAATATCGGCGCCGCTCACAAGCTCTTGTGGCAGAGTCATTCCGCCAAAAGATTGCGACACGTCGGTGAGATACAGCACATCCAAGTTCTTGGTGATGGCGGCAATTCTCTCGGACGGAATTTTTATTCCCGTATTGAACATCACGTGCGAGTTCGCCACCAGTTTGGTCTTCGAAGTAAAATGCTTTTTCAAATTTTCCGGGGTGAGAAAGTCTTTCAGCGGCGCGAACTTGACCTCGAATCCGTTGCGCTCCGCCCGGACCATCCACGGCAACACCATCGAGGGGTAGTCGCCCTCAAGAAGCACAACTTCGTCGCCGCTCTTCAAATCCAGCCCGTCGGCCACATGGCTGACGACCTCAGACACCGAACTATTGATGGAGAAGCGCTCGGAGTCCCCGCCCATCAGAGCCGCAAGACGCACACGAAGTTTATCGGGCACGCCTCGCCACTCGGAGTGGGGGTAGAAGGCCGGATCGAGCATTCGTTGCAAAATTTTTTCGACATTGGCCTTAGCCATCAACGGCATCGGCCCTAAATACGCGGTGTTCAAGTATGTGGATTTGAGTTCAAACATTAAGTTAGTCCCTTGAGGTAGCTCAGTTCATCGTGAATTCGCGGCCAAGTGATATCGTTCATCCGAATGCGGAGCCGGTTGTCGGGTGTGATCGAATATTTCTTGTTCGAGCGCGAAGCGAGCTCAATCACTTTTTGCGGCGGAAGTTTAGTTTTCTCTGTGAAGGCCAAAGTTATTGTCGTCTCGCCGCCCGACAAATCGCGCACGCTCAGATCCTTACAGATATGGCGAATTAACATAAGTCCCATTAGATTAATAACCTGCGGCGGTGGTTTGCCGAACTGATCGGACAATTCGTCTTCGATACGATCGATATCTTCTGGATTCTCAATTTCAGAAAGTGATTTGTAATAGGCCAAGCGAATGCGCAAATCGCCAATGTAGGTGTCGGGAATCAGCGCGGGAATTCGCACATTGATCTCGGGCTCGACATCGCTATCGAGCGGCGCTTCGCCTTTGGCGCTGCGGACGGCTTCTTCTAAAAGCTCTAAGTAAAGCTCGTAACCGACGGCATTTACGTGGCCGGCCTGCTCTTCACCCAAGATATCGCCCGCGCCGCGCAACTCTAGATCGTATTGAGCGATGCGAATCCCTGAGCCGAGCGCCGTGTTCTCCTGAATAATGCGCAACCGCTCTTGCGCCTCTTTATCGATTTTTCGCGAGTTCGGCACCAGCAAGTAACAATACGCTCGCTCTTTGCTGCGCCCGACCCGCCCCCGCAACTGATAGAGCTGTGAGAGGCCAAGCTGTTGGGCGTTGTCGATAAACATGGTGTTGGCGGCGGAGACATCCATGCCGGACTCAACAATCGTCGTACACAAAAGCATGTCGATTTCGTGATTGAAAAACGCCACCATCGCCGCTTCGAGCTCGCCTTCTTCCATTTGTCCATGGGCGACTTTAAAGCGCACTTCAGGAACAATTTCTTTCAGCTTGTCCGCCAGGTGATAAATGCTCTGGACACGGTTGTGAATAAAGTAAACCTGCCCGCCGCGCGTAACCTCGCTCATAATGGCCTTGCGAATTGAGTCTCCGTCAAACTTGGTCACAAAAGTTCGCGTCGCCAGGCGGTCTACGGGCGCTGTATTGATCAAACTTAAATCGCGAATTCCGACCAGGCTCATATTTAGGGTTCGCGGGATCGGCGTGGCCGACATGGCCAGCGTATCTAAAGACGCCTTGAGCTTTCGCAGCTTCTCTTTGTGTTTAACGCCGAAGCGTTGTTCTTCATCGATAATCAAAAGCCCGAGGTCTTTAAACTGAACATCTTGGCTGAGCAAGCGATGCGTGCCGATAACGATATCGACTTTACCCTCTTTGAGGTCGCGCAATGTGGATTTGACCTCAGCATTGGGGACAAACCTGTTGAGAGAGCGGATATCTGCCGCCCAATTGCCGAAGCGCGCGCGGAAAGTTTGCAAATGTTGAAAGGTCAGCACCGTCGTCGGTGCAATAACTGCGACCTGCTTTTTGTTGCGCACGGCTTGAAATGCGGCCCGCATGGCGACTTCGGTTTTACCAAAACCCACGTCGCCACAGATCAAGCGGTCCATGGGATTGGGCTTTTGCAAGTCGCGCATGACATCGCTGATGGCGCGCAACTGATCGTCGGTTTCTTGATAAGGAAAGGTGGCCTCAAAGCTGGCCAAGTCGGCATCGGGCGCCGTAAACGCCGGGCGCTCCGAAACAGCTCTCTGCGCGTAGATTTGCAAAAGCTCGGCGGCCACATCTCGCAAATGGGCGCGAACTTTGCTTTTGGTTTTCTCCCAACCCGGGCCGCCCAGCTTGTCGACTAAGGCCGGTGAAGAGGGCCCCGAGTATTTTTGAATCTGGTGAACGCGATAGACCGGCAAGTAGAGCCGGTCGTTGTCTTTGTACTTGAGCTGGATAAACTCAGCATCGATGCCTTGAATCGGCATCACCTTAAGGCCCTCATACACACCGATGCCATGGAGCTTGTGCACAATTAAGTCGCCCGGCTTTAAATCGCCAAAGTTAAAGGCGTGGGCGCGCTGCTCGAGAGTTCCCGAAGATTTATACTCGGCGCGTGCGCGCTTAAGTCCAAACAAATCTTCTTCGCGCAGAATCACAATGTGTTCGTCGCTGTAGCGAAGGCTTTCAGCCACCGGCCGCTGAACGATGTGAATCAGATTCGGGTCACCGCGCTGGGCTTCGACCCACTCTTCCCATTTGTATTCGCCATCGCCCGCCACGGCGGAATGAAGCTCAGATTTTTCTAAAAGCAGTTGCAGCCGCTGGGCTTGGGTCTGCGTCGTGACGGCAATAAAAACTGAATAACCGGTGTTGCGCCACTCGTGAAATTTTTTATTTAAAAAGGCGGCCAGCTCATGCGCCTGACCCGCCAGTGATTTGGCCGTGCCAGCAATTTCGCGCAGATCAGCCGTGGACACCGGCAAGATGCCGACGGTCTGATCTTTACTTTCGTCGCCCACACGAACTTTACTCAGTGTGATGGTTTGTGTGTCGGGCGGAAACTCTAAATTCTCGGGAGCCGAATACAATTCGCTAAATTGCGGCCGTACAATTTGCGAGGCCGAAACCTCGAATTCGGTTTTGGTCTCGGCCAAAAAAACGTCGTAGGCGCGGGTCAATTCGAAGGGATCTACCTTCCACACCACGAGGGGCGTGTTGAAGTGATCTGTCGGCACCGCCGGCATGTCGTAAAAGTAAGACGCCAAAAACTCGATACCATGAAAGTGCTGACCCTGAGCCAATTGGTGGAGCACGGCCTGCGCCTCTTCGCGATCGACGGACCGGCCCTCAAAGGTTGTTTTTAACTTAAGAGCCGCCCGTTGCCGGGTCTCGTCGGTAAAGAGCACTTCTTGGGCGGGAATAATTTCTAGGCTGTCGATGGCCTCGAGGCGTCGTTGGCTGTCTGCATCGAAGGTGTGAAGGGAGTCGATGATATCGCCGAACAATTCGAGTCGAACCGGGTTCCCTAGCGCGGGCGAGTAGATATCTACGATCCCGCCGCGCTGAGAAAAAGTACCCACGTCTTCCACGATCGGAACGTTTACGTAGCCTGAATTTTCAAGCGCCTCATTGAGGCTGGCGGGCAGAGCGTCGCCCTTTTTAAGGCGAATCACCCGCTTTGACAGCTCCATATAGGGCAAAGTTCGTTGTACGAGAGCTTCTTGCGAGGCGACAAAAATATCGCCCGGCTTGGCCGTTTGCGCGCGCCACAGCCATCCAAGGCGCTCGGCCACCGTGCGCCGGTTCGGGTAGAGATTGGAATAAACGCCCACGTCAAAGGCCGGCAGAATAAATATTTTGTTGTTGGGTGAGAAAAACCGCAGCGAAAGGGCGAATTTTTGCGCCGCCTGGGCGGTGCCGCACACGACCAGGTGGGGTCTTTCGTTCAGCGCGACCTTGGGCAAAGACAAAAGGCCCGCAAGCAGTGTGGGTGAGTCACTGCCGATGATCTCCATTTCGGGCTCGCCATTGCGAAAGAACCGGTCGATGGAATTTTCAACTTTCCAGGGTAAATGCTCGAACATAACCCGCCGCGCCAACAGCGCTCTTTCCACCTTCGTTCTTGGAATTGGAACGAGGGACATTTATAAATAGTGGTCGATACAAAAGAATCGCATCCTAGCCTCGGAGCTGCAATGTCGCAACTATTGCCGGTGTTCGCCCTCACTGTTTTTGTTATTATTTTTGGCTGTGTGCTGTTGGCGTTCGCCAACCTAATCAGCGCAAAAGCCAAGCCCAACAAAGTCAAAGACGAGACTTATGAGTGCGGAATTGCCGCCGACACTTCGGGGCCAACCAAAATCCCGATCAAATTCTACCTCACTGCGATCTTGTTCATATTGTTCGATATCGAAATTATTTTTATGTACCCGTGGGCACTGACCTATGGCGACTTTATAGCGTCGGGTTACGGTCTTTATGTGTTTTTGGCCATGGCCTTTTTCTTGGCCGTGTTTATTTTTGGACTTTTCTGGGAAGTAAAATCTAAAGCTCTGGAATGGGAATAAGACAACATGGGAACTGACGTCTTTGAGATAACGGTTAACTTCGTAAAGATGGTCGCCATCTTTTTGCTGATGGTGCAGATTGTGCCGCTTCTTGTGTGGGTCGAGCGCCGTGGATCCGCCTACATTCAAAATCGCTTCGGCCCCAATCGCGTGGGACCGCTGGGTCTGACTCAGCTGTTGGCCGATGCGGTAAAGTTTTTAACTAAAGAAGATTTTATGCCCGGCCGTGGCTATCCATTTATTTACTACGCGGCCCCGGTTGTGGCGATGATACCGGCCACGCTGGCTTTGGCCGCACTGCCATTGTCGATTCCTGTGCACGTTGAAGCCTTTCAGATGTTCGGCGACACATGGGGCCCCTATATTTTTAAATTTCAAGGCTACGATTTCGGCATCGGAATTGTTTTTGTGCTCGGCGTGTCGTCGCTCGCCGCCTATGCGCTACTGCTCGCGGGCTACGGCAGCAACAACAAATATTCGATGTACGGAGCCCTTCGCGCCTCGGCTCAGACCATTTCGTACGAGTTGGCCATGGGCCTTTCGATTGTCGGCGTGATTTTGTTGTTCGGCACGTTTAATTTTAGCGAGATGGTGGCCGCGCAGACGGGCCCGTTGGTGTTTTCGTTTTTAGGCAATAAGGTCGACGTTCTTTCGTTTCTGCCCAACTGGGGGATTTTTTATCAACCCTTGGGTGCGATTATTTTGTTCGCGGCCATGTTCGCCGAGGCCAACCGCCTGCCGTTCGATTTGCCTGAGGCCGAGGGCGAGCTTGTCGCCGGCTACCACACCGAATATTCGGGCTTTAAATTTAATATGTTTTTTATCGGCGAGTACGGGCACATGTTCGTGGCCTCGCTGCTGATGGTGATTTTCTTTTTCGGCGGGTACACGCTTTATCCGTGGTTGACGCCGGAGACAGTGGCAAAAATGGCGGAGTCAGTTGCTCCATTGTTTTTGAATGTTTCTTGGCTTGTCGGAATCACCTCTGCGCAAACGATGGGTGGTATAATTGCGGCGCTCATTCTCCATATGGTTCTTATGGCGAAAGTCGTTGTGTTCTTATGGATCTTTATTCATGTGCGGTGGACGCTGCCGCGCTTTCGTTACGATCAGTTGATGGACCTGGGTTGGAAGACGATGTTGCCGTGGGCTTTGGCCAACACGATTTTAACGGCCATTTTTATTTTAATCGCACGCTCGCCGTGGGGTAATTAATATGTTGTGGGATGCTATCGGCTTCTATTCGCTCGCTTTGTTTTTGATCTACTTCGCTTTTAAGACAATCACGTCGATCAATCCGATTCATTCGGCGCTGTACTTGGTGCTGACGATGATCGGCTTAGCCGCGGTGTTTTATCATTTAGGCGCTCACTTTATCGCTGGCGTGCAAATGATCGTTTATGCCGGCGCGGTGATGGTTCTGTTTGTAATGGTGCTGATGCTGTTTGACCTACGGGCAGAGCTTAGAGCGTTTTCTCGCGGCCTATTTTCTGGAATGTTAAAGCTGATTTCTGCGGCGTTTTTGGCCGGCCTTTTGTGGGGGGCGGGCGACAGCTCGGTGGCGATTTTAGAAACCCAAAGCGCGGCTCCCGCAGGCGGCGATGTCACCCGACAATTGGGAATTATGCTTTACACCAAATATCTCTACGCCTTCGAAGTGCTGGGAGTTCTGCTCTTGGTCGTTGCGGTGGGTGTGGTCGCAGTGTCACGAATCAAGGGAGGCACCCATGCTCAGCACTGAAGCCCTTATGCATATCGGGATTAAACATTATCTCTTTCTTTCGGCGATAATTTTTTCTTTTGGGATGATCGCGGTCCTGCTTCGTCGCAATGTGATCGTGATGTTGATGGGCATCGAGTTGATGCTGAACGCGGTCAACTTGTCGTTTATCGCCTTTGCCAAAGAGAGCGGCACGCTCAACGGACATATTATGGTGTTTTTTGTAATGACCATTGCGGCGGCTGAAGCCGGCGTGGGCCTGGCGCTTGCGGTTGCGATCTACAAAAAATTTCACGAGCTTAATATTCGCTTTTTTGAACATCTGAGAGGCTGACCACGATGAATCACGCGCTACTTATATTAACTCTGCTGATCGCTCCGCTGCTCGGCTTCGCCTTTAATGGTTTGCGGTTTCGCTCACAGAATGGCCTTCTGGCCGGTGCGGTGGCCACGGGGGCCGCTTCGGTGTCGTTCCTTTGTTCGATCGCACTTTATATAATGCTGCTGTCGCGGCCCGAAGAAGAGCGCCAGCTCGCCACGCGGTTCTTTGATTGGATCTCGGTGGGGAACTTACGCATTCCATTTGGCTTTGTGGTCGATCAGATCAGCATCATCATGATTTTGATTATCACGGGCGTGGGCTCGTTGATTCACCTTTTCTCGATCGGCTATATGTCGCACGACGAGCGGCCGGCCAAATTCTTCGCGTACTTAAATTTGTTTTTGTTCAATATGTTGCTGCTGGTTTTGGGCGACAACCTGGTTGTTACATTTGTCGGCTGGGAAGGCGTCGGGTTGTGCTCCTACCTCTTGATCGGGTTCTGGTTCACCGACTCGGAAAAGGCAGCCGCGGGAATGAAGGCGTTTGTTACCAACCGCATCGGTGACGCCGGCTTTTTGATCGGCATGTTTATTTTGTTCTTTTCGTTCGGCTCGCTGAACTATAACGATCTCATTGAGCTCGTACCCAAGACGGTTGAGTCGGCGTGGCTTGGGCCGGTGACGCTGGCCTGTTTGTTTTTATTTATCGGCGCGGCGGGAAAGTCGGCGCAGATCCCGCTTTATGTATGGCTGCCGGATGCGATGGCGGGTCCCACTCCCGTGTCGGCGCTGATCCACGCGGCGACCATGGTGACAGCGGGCGTTTACCTGTTTGTGCGCTTAAGCCCAATTTTGGTGTTGGCTCCGCATGCGATGGAAGTGATCGCGTGGACGGGCGGTTTGACGGCATTTGTGGCGGCGACCATCGGCATTACCCAGTGGGATATTAAGAAAATTCTCGCGTACTCCACGGTCTCGCAATTGGGTTACATGTTTTTAGCTATCGGAGTCGGCGCGTTCGGCGCGGCCCAGTTTCATTTAATGACTCATGCCTTCTTTAAAGCCTTGATGTTTCTCGGCAGTGGTTCTGTGATTCACGGAATGCACGAAGAGCAAGACGTGCGCAAAATGGGTGGCTTGCGAAAGTATATGCCGATCACGCATTTTACCTTCGTCCTTGGTTGGCTTGCGATCATTGGCATCCCACCGTTCGCTGGATTTTTTAGTAAAGACGAAATTTTATGGCAGGCGTATTCAAGCCCGCATGGGAGCAAAGCACTCTGGGTTCTGGGGGCGATAACGGCTGCGTGTACGGCATTTTATATGACACGCTTAATGGCACTTACGTTTTGGGGTAAAAGCCGCTTTGGCCATGATGTACACCCCCACGAGTCGGGCCCGACAATGACGATTCCTTTAATTGTGCTGGCCGTACTTTCTGTGATCGGCGGCTGGGTTGGAATTCCGCATGTGATTGGCGAAGTTCTGCCGGGCCATCCAGCCAACTACTTTGGCAATTGGCTAGCGCCAATGCTCGGTAAAATTGAAGCCGGGCACGGCAGCGCTCTGGTTGAGTGGGGCTTAATGGGCGTTTCGGTCAGCCTCGCTGCGATCGCAGCCGCGCTGGCGTATTACTGCTACGTGATGCACCCGAAAATTTCTGAAGCCACCGCGAAGGCTTTTGGTCCTTTGCATACGGCGATGGCCAACAAGTATTACGTCGACGAGTTTTATTTTAAGGGATTGATTAACCCGCTCGTTTCTTCATCAAAGGCATTGTGGTTCTACATCGACGTAAATGTAATTGATAAGGCCACCTACGTGGCGGGCGATTTGGTTTCTGGAATGGCATCGTTTGTAAAAACAGTTCAAAGCGGCAAAACGCAGAACTACGCGCTGTATATGGCGATGGGTTTGGTCGTGGTGATCGCCGTGGCATTGGCGTCGTGAGGTTGACATGTTGTTATCGTTATTAATTTTCTTGCCCCTTTGGTACGCATTAGTCGTGGCGCTTTTGCCGGACCGCCGTTGGATTCGCCCGGTGTCGTTGGCGCTCTCGCTGCTCCACTTTGTGATCAGCGCGGGATTATTTTATCAATACGATCCAAGCAAGCCGACCATGCAGTTGGTGGAGAAGGCCGCTTGGCTGCCCACCTTTGGCATCAATTACTTTGTCGGCATCGATGGAATTTCATTTTGGCTGGTGATTCTATCGACCTTTTTAACGCCGCTTGTGATTTTAGGCAGTTGGTCGGCGATTGAAGAGAAAGTTCGCTCGTTTCATATTTGTATTTTTCTGCTGCTCACGGCGATGGTCGGCACCTTTGTGGCGCTCGACGCGATTTTGTTCTATGTGTTCTTCGAGGCCTCATTAATCCCGATGTATTTCTTGGTTGGCGTCTGGGGCGGCACGCGCCGCCTTTATGCCACAATGAAATTTTTTATTTACACCATGGCCGGCTCACTCTTTATGTTAGTCGCCATTATCGCTCTAATTTTTATGGCCGAAGAGCAACTGGGCGTGATGAGCGCCAGCATTCTCGATTTTTATAAGCTCGATATCCCGTTTATTGCCAACGATTGGCTAAACACCCAGACGCTCTTGTTTTGGGCTTTTGCTGTGGCTTTTGCCATTAAAGTTCCCATGTTCCCCGTGCATACATGGTTGCCCGATGCGCACGTTGAAGCGCCAACGCCAGGCTCAGTGATCCTGGCCGCGGTTATGTTGAAAATGGGGACTTACGGTTTTATGCGCTTTGTGCTGCCCATTTTTCCCGAGGCGAGCGAGTACTTTGCATTTTTATTTATGGTTCTCGGTGCGATCGGAATTATTTACGGCGCCCTCGTGGCCATGGTTCAGCCGGATATAAAAAAGCTGGTCGCCTACTCCTCGGTTTCGCATATGGGTTATGTGATGCTTGGCCTCTTCGCGCTTAATATTTACGGCGCGACCGGTGGTTTTTATCAAATGCTCAATCACGGGATCAGCACAGGCGCACTGTTCTTGCTCGTGGGAATGATCTACGAGCGCACTCACTCGCGATTGATTGCCGACTACGGCGGCCTGGCTAAAGCGGCTCCCGTTTACGCCATTGTATTTTTGATCGTTACGTTCTCGAGCATCGCGGTGCCGCTGACCAACGGCTTTGTTGGCGAGTTTTTAATTTTGCTCGGGGCCTTTGCGGCCAATAAAGCTTTGGCTGGCGTGGCTGTGCTCGGCGTGATTCTGGGCGCCGTTTATATGTTGTGGGCCGTAAAGCGCATGTTCTTTGGCGAAGCCGGTAAAGTGGTGGCTGATGCGCATGGCGACTTGGATATGGGCACCCGTGAAATGTTTGTGATGGCGCCGTTGGTGTTGCTGATTTTCTGGATGGGGATTTTCCCCGGCGACTTTTTGCACTGGTCTAAGGCCAGCCTCGATCATTTTATCGACAACCGAACTCACTATGAGTTGAACGTGGAAGAATAGTATGGAAATTCAGTTTGGCCTTATCGATTTTTACCTAGTGGCGCCGGCACTGGCGCTATTTTTGTTCAGCTGCGTGCCGCTCCTGATTAAAGTGTTGCGCGGCAATGTGGAGCAAAATACTTTTGCCACCTTGGTCTACGGATACGTCGGGGTCGTAACCGCGGCGGGATTGTTCGCCCCCACCGTCGGCACCGAGCGGACGGCCTTCGATGGCGCCTTGGTGTTTGATGGCATTTCGTCGTTTACCACTGCGATCGTGCTCTTTACCACAGGCGTGGCGCTGACTTTTGCGCGCGACAGCCGTTCGACCAATCCGAAACAATTCACCGAGATGATATTTCTATTGATGAATTGCTCGGTCGGATTGTTGACCATGATTTGGTCCAACGACTTGATCGTAACGTTTGTTGGTCTCGAGTTATTCTCACTGTGCCTTTACATGCTGATTGCCTTGAGTCTTGAGGAGAAGCTCTCGAAAGAGGCGGCGTTTAAATATTTTATCCTCGGCAGTTTTGCCTCGGCCTTTATGCTCTACGGAATCTCATTTATCTACGGCACGGTCGGTTCGACCTATCTTCCCGATATTTTTCAGGCGTCGCAGAATCTGCTGGGCACCAATCGCTTGTTCTTAATCGGCTTTGTGATGTTGCTGCTGGGTTTTGCCTTTAAGATTTCAGTGTTCCCGTTTCACGCGTGGGCTCCGGATGTATATCAAGGCTCGCCGACGCCGCTGACCGCATTTATGGCGACTGCGGTAAAAGCTGTATCTGTCGCATTTATGCTGAGACTTGTGTCAGGCCAGGCCTTTACGGTCGAGCGAGTTTGGCCGTTTGTGGATGCTTTGCAGTGGATCGCGGCGCTTACGATATTGGTGGGGAATGTGGGTGCCTTTAGGCAGAAGAGCTTAAAACGCATGCTCGCCTATTCAAGTATCGCCCACAGCGGTTACATCTTGATCGGCATTATCGCCGCTGGAATTGGCGGAGCCAGTATGCTCGGCGCCACCGGTGTGATGTTTTATGTTATGGCGTACTCATTGATGACCATTGGCGCTTTTGGCGTGTTGCACATGCTTGAAACTCGTGCGGATTCGGATCTGACCGTGGATGATCTACGCGGGCTCGGCACGCAAAAGCCATGGCTCGCACTCAGCATGACCATTTTACTTTTGTCGCTAACGGGAATCCCGCCGACTTTGGGATTTTTTGGCAAATTTATTTTGTTCTCGGCTGCCGTGAAGCAAGGTCTTTTGTGGCTCGCGGTTTGGGGCGTGATCGGAAGTATTATCAGCGTCTATTACTATCTGCGCCCAGTGGTCGCCATGTATATGGAAGAACCGCTTCTTGCGCGTGGCTCGTATGAGCTGCGCCCCATGAGCTATTTTGTGGTCGCCGCGTTGGCACTATTGGTTATGGCCTTCGGCCTCGCCTCAGAGCCCATGATCCAAGTGGTCCGCGCCTCGCTGATAAAGGTCTTTTAGGGGTACCAGGTACCTTTTCGGTTCGCGTCATGAAAATGGTTGTATTGGCTCCTCGAGATTTGGAAAATGTGGTGCTCGGGGAGCTGGGCTCACGCGTGTTAGAAAGACATGGCCGACTGATCACGGCAACCGGCGAGATATTGCCGGCGTTTGCACAGAATGTTTGGCTCAAGCCGCAGACTTTTAATTTTAAATCGATTTCTGAGGCCGCGAACCATTTGCGCGAAATTCAGCGCAATTGGTGGCTGCACTCGATCGGCCATCACCGGCGGGCCAAGTTGATTCAAGAAAAACTCCCGCCGCTGAAACAAAAGCGCATTGATTTTCTATCGTCGGTACCAAAATCGCCGATGGGCTCTTGGACTTTGCGCGATGAAAATACCCTCCTCTATTCGGCCGAGTGTTCGAGCCCGTTCCCTGATGGCGAAATTGAGTTTAACGAAAATAAAACTGATCCGCCGTCGCGGGCCTACTTAAAGCTTTGGGAGTTTTTCACATTGTTTGGTGCGAAGCCTGAGGCCGGGCAAAAAGTGATCGACCTTGGTTCGTCGCCGGGAGGTTGGACTTGGGTGTTGGATCAACTGGGTTGCCACACCGTGAGTGTGGATAAGGCGCCGCTTGAGCCGAAGCTTAGATTATCCGACCGAGTTGAGTATAGATCCGAGAGCGCGTTTGCATTGAAGCCCGAAAAGGTGGATTGGCTTTTTTCGGATGTAATTTGTTATCCGGAGCGGTTGCTGGAGTTGGTTAAAAGTTGGGACACGTCGGCCGCGAACATGGTCTGCACGATCAAAATGCAAGAGCCGACCAACTACCAGATTATTAATGAGTTTTTAAAAATCAAAAACTCGCGAGTGATTCACCTGTTCAACAACAAGCATGAGTTGACCTGGTTCCGCCTAATGTAGCTGACCCATCAATGATGAGCGTGCTGCCCGGCCTTACCCTTGCGGCGGAACGGCTGATCAACAAAATGTGTTACGGGGGCGGTGGCGTAGAGCTTGAGCTGAATCATCGCGTCTACAGGCTTGCCACTGACGTTGTTGTATTCGGCGCGAGTCTCGTATTTGTGAGAAGTATCGAGTTCAATGCCGTCGACGCTTGAGAAAGTTTCGATAGACGAAAGCGAACCTGATTTCACATTAGTCGTAGCTTTTCCCCGCCAAACAGATTTGCCCTCGGTTACGTCGTAGAGCTCGACCCAGTCGGCGAAGGCATGGGCATGGGTTTGAATGTAGTGAACTTTGATCTTACTTTGACCTTCAGAGTAAAATGTAACGCCGGTTTTATACAGATGTCGTCCCGTGGGCACGGCCCAGTGGCGCCGACCTTTCTCAACGATCGAAAATGCAGATCCATAAAGTGGCTTCAAGCCTAGAGCTTTGGCCTCAATTGCGTCATGGTATTGGAGAGAAACTTTAACCTCACCCATCCCGATGTGTTTTTTGTCGCGCGCCTCATGTTGAAGTTGCACGGTGTACACCGGTTGCCGCTTTCGTTTTGTATTGAGCTTAATGCCAAAACCGCTCGGCAGCTGATTTTCTAAGTTGCCCTGCGAGTTTCCCATAAACCATTCGATATCGTACTTGGCATTGTGCCGGTTCTCTTCGCGGCCCATCTTCAAAGTATCGGGATCCAAACCGTCCACGCGGGCAAGACCCAGGCGCGAGTGACAAAGATACTGTGGAGGCATTTCGACTTTGACTCCGGTCACCCAAAGCTCCGTTGAACCGGCGGGCAGTTGCACGGGGAGGATTACGCCTTTGGTTGGACCGCTCATGGCGGGAAAAGATTGATCCAATTTAAACTTGAGCGAAGCGGTCGACTGCAGAGCGGACGCACCAATGCAAAAAAACAATACATAAAAGAATACGAGCGATCGCATCCTTCTAGAGACCTTTATTTCGCCTGCTCAGGGAATTTTCCCCAGGTGAGAATGAGCGGCTTAAGATTTTTTTCGTACCTCGGATCCACCGAGAGCTGAAAGGGCTTAGTCAGATTTGCGGGTTTGTCGGTACAGGCGCTCCCAAACATATTGTACGAAGTCGTCTTTGATACCGACGTGTATCCGCCGGACGTTCTGGCGGTGTGAGTCGTATTCGAGTAACCGACAAATTCGCTGAACTTCACCGATAGCGGAGCTTCGCCCTCGACTTTTAAATCACCATGCCACACTTTTGAATCGATGGCCGAGGGATCATTGGTTCTTATCGTGATATCAAAACAAAGTTTATTGTCGAGATCCTTTGTCGCAGCCTTAATCATCGTCGCAAGTTCTTTATCCTTCTTGTCTTCGGGCCATTTCTCCTTGAAAGCGGACTCTTCAACGGCCTCGCGAGCTTTTGCTTCCGCATATGGGCGAGTGACTGGGGTTGCATATATTCGAACGTTAAACACCCATCCGGAGGAGCCGGCACTGCGTTCGAGATCTTTTCTCATATCCTCGGCCTTAGCGGCCTTTGGATTATTTCCAGATAGAAAGTCGGGGTTTGAATCCCCTTTTTGGCGGGCCGGCATGTGTCCGCAACCCACGAGAGCGTTTAAGGCCAATATTAAGAAGCCGAGCTGAGTGATGCGCATCTTGATTGTCTCCCTTGGAGTAAACGCGTTTATTCTAAATATTGTAGGCGCGCAGCGTGTTCATTGTCGACTTGAATCCGGTCTTTACGATGTTGCCTAAGACCTTAGGGTTCAAAGAGAAGTGATCGTAAAAGAAGAATTCGTAATCTTGCGGGGCCGGGTGAATGTATATGTAATCCACGGCGGGATTGAACTGCGTGCGCTCGACTAAAATCTCGGTCAACTTGGCAATGTGCTCTTCGCCGATTTCTTTTTCTTTCATATACCCTTGCATGGCTTTGATCATAGCGCGCACATCGTGCTGATGTTTGATATGCGTTTCAATTTTACGCTGAACAACTTGGTACAAGGCTTGGTTGAAGATCAAGGGCATACCGTACTCGTGCAATGAGCCCATCTCTTCAACATAGTGATAGGGCTGAATGGAATACGACGCGATCACCAAATCGCAGCCTTGGTCGGCCGCCACATGGGTCGACAGCGTGTCGCGAATCTCACCGTCGAAATAGTGAATCTCGCGGCCCTTTTGATTGCGAATCCCATAAGGCGCAAAAAACGGCGGCAAGGCGGCCGATGCGGCCACCGACTCGCTAATTTTGGCGTAGTCGACAAACTGAATCTCTCGGGTCTTTAAAGTTTCGGGGTATGGGCCAAACACCACTTTGCGCGAATGGTTAAGTTGCGTGGCCACGATATAGAGTTCGGCGCCGAGTTTTTTAAAGTCGTTGCCCGGACAGACGTTGGTCCGCATGTATTTTTCTAAATTCCGGGTGCTAAAGATTCCGTTGATCTTAAAGGCTTCTTTTAGTGAGGCTTCAAGCCCGCCGCCGACCGCCACTTTTCTGCGAAAGATCCTGGGCAAAAGTCGAGAGGGTGTTCCGGCCCGAAAATTCAACGCAAAGATGTCGCGATATCCAATCGGCTTTAAATAGGGGTTTTCAGTTTTCTTGGCGCGGGTCAGCGCAGACAATCCAGCGCCCCGCGTGAAGGCATCGATAATTGCATCGAGAGTGTGACCATTAGCTAAAAAAGTTGCGACCACAGATCCGGCACTGGACCCCACATAAACCCGAATCGTAAGTTCCTTACCCTCAAACTCAAGGGCGTCTTTCGGGTCGGATCCGCCAGCAAATCGAAATCCTTTTTCGCGCAGCGCAAGACAAACGCCAATGTGAAAAGCGGCGGCTTTAACGCCCCCTCCGCTGAGCACCAAGGCTATTCGTTTTTTATCGGATAACTTCACGAAATCACTGTACCCCCTGTGACTACTCAAGGCTAGAAAAACGCGGCTATCCAGAGTGGTCAAACGCCCGAACTAGCCTTTGGGCCTTGTTTCCAAGGCTCAGGCCTAGTTTTGCAAATTGAGTAGTCATGTGCCTTTACAAGCCCAGAGCGTGTGCTAGATTTTGCTTATCCATAGGAGGAGTGTTGAGCACTCAGATTTGGTTACCCTTAATGGAGTATTCAAATAAGTACCGGGTGAGCTTATCCACGCTCCGCCGCCGAATTAAGGCTGGCGAGATCGAGTACAAGTTTGCAGACGGTAAATACCTTATTAAGGATGGTCCCCTCCAACAGAGCATCAGCCCGAGCCTCGAGGCCGTCGCCCCCCCATCTTCGGTGAGCCCTCAGACTCAGGCCGTGCAAAGTCTGGATCCGGACAACGATCAATTCTGGCGAACCACTCAAGGCCTTTTGAATGAAATCAAAAAGGCCTACTCCCTGATCCTCCAGGAAAAGGAGGAACAGATATTACAACTCAAGGAAGAGGTCGCGGACCTAAAAACATTGGTCCGCGTCCTTGAAGAGGATAATGAACGTCTGAAAAAGACGATGGCTCCTCCGAATCTGGATTTTGATTTAGGCCTTGAAGCCTAGGCCTTATTCTACTCAAATATTTAGTGATGAAGAGAACCGACTCGAAGGTGTTTGTCGTTTGCTGCGTGGTCGTGGCCCTATGTGCGATTTTCGTGGCGGCGAAGAGTTACTTTTCCCATCCGACGAGCCGCGCAATTGCAAAAGTCGGAGACCTGCCCGATTTTAGCTTGATCGACCATAAGGGCGAAATCCATCGGCTGTACCAATATGCCGATGCAAAATTCTTAGTGATCACCGCCCACGGCAATGGCTGCCCGATCATTCAAAAATACTCTCTTAAGCTCAACGAAATGCGCGACAAATATGCGGCCCGCGGGGTTGAGTTTCTTCTTCTCAACTCCAACCAAGAAGATGATCGTAAAAGCGTTATGAAAGAGGCCGAGGACTACGCCGTTCGGGTGCCGATTCTCCTCGACTCCGCCCAGCTAATTGCAAAACTCCTCGGATTCACCCGGACCTCTGAGACCGTGGTGATTGACCCTCGACAGTGGAAAATTGTTTATCGGGGGCCAATCAACGATCAACTGGATTACGGAGTCGACAAACAACGTGCGCGCAATGAGTATCTCGAAGACGCTCTCGACCAGCTCCTCGCAGGCCGCTCGCCATCCGGCACACCTCCTGCGGCGAAGGGCTGTTTAATTTCTTTTAGAGAAAAGAAGGAGATTTCATACAGCAAAGATATCGCACCCATTTTGGCCGACAAGTGCATGCGGTGCCATGGGTCGCCGGCGCGATTTCCGCCGGAATTTAAGGGCATTGATACAGTTCGGTCGTGGGCGGCGATGATCAAAGAGACGATTTTAACCGACCGTATGCCGCCGTTCAGCGCTGACCCATTGTATGGCCCCTATGAGAATGATCCAAGTCTAACGCCTGAAGAAAAATTTTTGCTGGTGGAGTGGATCAATCGTGGAAGTGCGACGGCACCTGATGAACCGGACCCATTGGCCGAATACAAAAGACCGAAAAAAAAAAGAGCAAAATTACTCAACAGCAAGCCCATCTATAGCGTTCAAATGGCGAAGCCCGCCGTAATCCCCCCGCGGGGTGAGGTGGAGTACAAATACTTTCAACTGGGCGACGCTATACCTGAGGACATGTGGATTCATTCGGTGCACGTGACCTCAACCAACCCAAGGCAGTTGCACCACGAGTCGTTAATGGTCACGCCGAAGCCGCTGAAGTTTTACGAGGATGCCGTTCAGCAAGACCGCGATGAAGATAAGGTGAGTGCGAACAAAGACGGCGACATACCGCTTTATACATTGTGGAAAATGATGAGGACGGATGGAAAAGATCCCAACTACGTGCGCATTCAAGTTTGGGCGGCGGGCCGAAGGCAGCCCTTTGGCTTTGGCAAAAGCGGCGCACTTTTTTTGCCGAAGGGCTACTACCTCACCCTCGAAACGCACTATATGGGAACAGGACGTGAAGAAACCGAACAAACGACGATCGACTTTTACGGCGAGCGTAAAAAAGGCCAACGTCGAGCCGTGCGTACTTTACTACTCTCTGCCCTCGACTTAGAAATTCCGCCAAACGAAAAAAAGTACTCCGTAGCATCACGGCCCTATAAAGTTCATAAGGATTCGCATATTCGCAGCCTGCTCGGCCATATGCATATGCGGGGGCGAGCGATTCGCGCGGTTTTAAAAACCCCCGACGGGAATTCGCGAACGGTGGCTTCGATTCCAAATTTTTACTACGGTTGGCAGACGGGCGCCGGCCTTGTTCCCAATCCGCCGATTTTTGTGCCAAAGGGTTCGGAGTTGACCGGAGTTTGCGAGTTCGATAATTCGGCCCAAAATCCGTATAACCCCGACCCATCTAAAACAGTTTACCACGGGCAAACCCATGATCGCTCAGAGATGTGCCACTTCAATTTGCAGATGATGGATGCAAATTAAGGGTTAATGGCTTGTCGGGCAGGTGGCGCAGAGATCCATTGTCGTTAATCGCAAGGGATTCGCGTCCGACTTTCATTTGTATAATTTTGCTGCATGAGTGTGAAATGTTGCGCACAAACGGGGCCACAAATGTTTGTGCGGCGACCGGAGGCTCTTGCCAATTTAGCCCAATCGAGTGCGCGATTGGGAATTTTTTTACACCCGATTCACAGGTGAGCTCGATATATGAGTCGACCCAACCTTGTGTGCAGTAGGGTATGGTCCACGGCGACGGCTTTGAAAGAACTTGGCCGGCGATGGTCACGCGTAGACTCTTCGCTTTCGGCTCGACGATCACCGCCGTTTTACCAAAGCGGGGTTGGCCCGGGCAATCGTTCCACTGAAAGAGATAATTGCCGTCGGGCAGAACCTTAGCCGCTGTGCCATCGACGCCGAGAGAGTCCAAGTAGCGATCTTCGGGTGACGGACCGTGCGAATAGCCGATGTTGTGAATCGTTTCAAATTCCGCCTTAAGCTGGGGATTGGCCCATTTGAAACTCGCGATCAACATGCGGCGAACAATAATATAATCCACAATCTGAATCGATCCGTCGCTCAGGCGCGTATTGATTTCTTCAGCGCCATTGGCCCGCGCAAAAACCGAGGCCACTCGCGCGGCGCTTGTTGGAATGTCGTTGGTCAGAGTCATTAAAAAACCATCGGGCACCGCACTCTCGGCGAAATAGGTTCGGCGTTCGACGACATCGGTGAATACGGGCTCGATATCGGACTCTCGATGAATCATAAAGAAGTGGATTTTTCGGCGGGCGGTTTCGTAGTCCCACCCCGTGCGATCATGGATAAAAATGGCGGCCGCGCGGGATTCGCGCGCGGAGGGAATTTGTCCGACGATGACGCGCCCAGGGCTTACCTGAAAAATGCTAAAGGGAATAGCGAACAGGGCAAGGCAAACGGGCCACTTGGAGGGACTTCCTTTGAGAGCCGTAAAACGAAGCCAAACACATAGGCCCAACAGCACGGCGATAGAAGAAACATAAGTCAACACTGAAAGTTCATGCTTCGAGAGCGCACGTATTAAGCCCACGGGCGAGCCAATGATGCAGCCCACGGCCACCGCCACGCCAAGCGGAATTCCCCGCCAACGTCGTTCGCCCGAAAACCAGCTTTCGCCGTAGGTGCCGAGGAGTAGGGCGGCCGTGATTCCAAATGGCAGCGCGTAGCGATTGCCAAAGGGCAGGTAATAGTAAAGCGCCGCCGAACTGAAGGTGCAGGCTAAGCAAACGAGCAGAACCTTTTGTGTGGAGTTCGCAGAAGGTAGTGAAAGGTGTTTAAAATAAAATACGACCGACAACGTGAAGGCAATCCACGCGGGCCAGGGTACCAGCTGAAACGTGACCACAAAAAGTCTGCGCGCGAGCGTAAACCAACCGCCCTCGAGTAAAACTTGCGAGGCCGGGTTCATAATAATGCCGTATAGAGAGTCGCGCAGTAGTCCAGCTGTCTCCGGTGGGCGGGTGCCGATGTAGATCCCGAACTGCGCGCAAATTTTCCACAACATGTAGGGGCTCAAGGTTAGGGCCAAGACACCAAGGCCAGTCCACCAATCGCGGCGATTTAGTTTTGTCACCCCAAGCTGCTTGGCTCGAAACTGAAGAACAAGCGGGGCCGCAGCGAGCGGCAGCACGGACAAATGAATTTGCATGGCCAGACCGAGGGCGGCGCAGGCCATGGGCCAAGCCCAACGCGCAGTTTTAGGCTCGGTAAATGCGCGACAGTACCCGATCAAAATCATTGCTAAAAAAACAAAAAGAAAAGAGGGATTCCAGAAGACCTTAAACATATTCAGTCGGAGCGCCGAGCTCACATAAAACAACACCCCAAAAGCGGCCGCGACCAGGCCAATGCGGCGGAGAAAATTCCAAATTAAAACCGCGGCCAAAGCATCCATCGCCGCCATTAAGAACCAGGCACCGCCCCATCCGGTGTTGAAGTAATATGGAATGGAGAGGAGCCAATAGTAAAACCCGCCCGGCAGATTGCCGCCGCCCGTGGTCTCTGGACCCCAAAGAAATAGCGATCCTTTTGCCGCCGCGGCGGCGCGCTCGAGGTCACGCGCCTGGAAAATGGTAAAGACGGAGCCGGTCTTAAATGGAAGCAACGTCAAGAAGACGGCCGCGCCCAGTAAGCCCGATTCAATCCAGCGGTGAAATCGAAAGGGGAGTGTTGGCATGAAGGTTATTATGTAGGATCTTAGAATAATATGGGAGATTTTTTCGAACAGTTCGCCCAAGCATTTCCAAAATACGCTTACCGGGCGAGTAGTTTTGGTCTTGTGTTCTTGGTTGTTATCGCAGAAATCGCATGGGTGCGCTGGGGTCGCCGTAAGATCTACTCGCGGTCCGACGTGTGGGTAAATTTGCGAATGTTCGTGGGATATTTTTTTATCTATGCCAGCGCCATTTATTTGCTGATGCCGTCTATGATTGAGTTTTGGGAGAGCCACGCCCTGTTTCCCACGGGTAAGCGTTGGTTTGTGCCCGGTGTATTTCCCCTATGGAAATGGCTAATTCTGTTCGTGCTGGTGGATTTTGCGTTTTACGTCTACCACTACTGCTGTCATCACACTCGTCTTATGTGGGCCACCCATCTCGGCCATCACAACTCGCCATATTTTAATATGTCGACGGGCATACGCCAGCCGTGGATACCGCTTTTCCCCCTCTTTTTCTGGCTTCCGATCGTGTGGATTGGCTTTCATCCGAATCTTGTGGTTCTCGTGGCGGGGATTAATTTGAACTTTCAACTCATGTTGCACACTCGAATGATACCAAGCCTTGGCCCGCTGGAATGGGTGTTCAATACCCCTTCTCACCACAGGGTGCATCACGCCTGCAACCCTCAGTACGTAAACAAAAATTTGGGCGGAGTATTAATTATCTGGGACCGAATTTTCGGGACGTTTGCCAAAGAAGTCGAGCCACCGCGCTACGGAATCGGTTCGGACAAAGCCCACGACGATCTTTGGCAGAATTCGTTTGGCGAAATGGATGAGCTTGCACGGGCGCTGCCGAAAAAAGGCGGGCCAGTTGGCGCGCTCAAATTTTTATTCTCTCGCCCGTGATTATTGATAATCCTGAACCAGCGGTGTGACTGGAGTTTGCCGAATGCGGGATTTGATATTCGCCTTCCAGCGGTCCAGTCGTTCCGCAAGGGCTTTTGCGGCCGAAGAATCGCCAGGCCGCGGGGACTTTTCGCCCGGGTCCGCCTTAAGGTCAAAATACTCGAACTCGTTTCTTTGAAACGGCTTTCCCGAGACAAATCCCCAGCAAGAGAACTGCTCTTCGGCCAGTCGAGCGGTGCGATGAATTAACTTTTCATCGCGCGTTCGGATCGCGTGGTCTTTGAATCCGATCTGGTCGTCGAGCGCGCGAAAGCGGTCAAAAATTTTGTTACCGCCCTCGGCTCGAATAATGCTCTCCCACAGCGGGGTTCGTGTCAGAAAAACTTCTTCTCGTCCCGGGCCAATCTTCCCGCCGGGCGCAAAAATATCTACGCCATCTATGGGGTAGGGAAAGCCGCCGTCGATTCCGACATGATTTAAAAGGGTGGGCAAAACATCGACTCCAGAAACCATAATCTCCGATTGTCCAGATTCGAGAGCGGGACTCGACAGCACCAGGGGTACGCGCACGGATTCGTCAAGAATGTCGTAGTGGGCGATGTAACCGCGTTCGCCCAAGCTTTCGCCATGCTCAGCCTGCAAAATTACCACCGTATTTTTTGCCAGGTCTAAATCGTTGAGCAAGCGAAACAGGTTGGCCACTTCACGATCGGCCTCGGCAACGCCGTTGTCGTAGGTGTCAACCACGTAAGCCATGTCGGCCGGTGTCGCGCGCAAGGGCCATTTTATATCTTTGGCCCATTCTTTGTCGGTGTCGTGAATATCGATGGGCTTCTCGTCTCGCCAAGCGACGAGTTTAAAGTTCATCAATGGCGCGAAGGGATCGTAAATGAGTCCGTTGTAGTAGAACTGCATGTTGGTAAAAAACTGCATCGCCGCGAACGGGCCTTTGTAGGCGGGATCGGCAAATTTATTCTCGGCGAGCGCGCCAAATGGTGCATGCACATCGCCGAGGTTAAACCATAATAGAAAAGGTTCGTCGGATTCACGAAACAGTTTGCGTATCATGGGCCAAGCCGGCGTGCGATTTTTTGCAAGTCGCGTCTTAGAAATTTGATAGATGTCGTAGCCGCGATCGAAGCTTTTTCTTACGGCTTCAAAGTTTACAAACTCCGGAGACGTGCCGACGGCCGCAGTCCGGTAGCCATTGTCTTTAAAAATTTCGGCCAATGTTTTAATTCCCGAATCGATCGGCCGGCGAAAGCTGGTTAAACCGCTGACCTCTGGGTATAGGCCGGTGTGGACGCTGCCCTCACTGATCGGCGTAAGGTACGACGTCGCAAAATAGTTGCTGAACACCATGGCGTTTTTTGCCCATGCGTCGATATTGGGCGTAGTTTTTCGTTTATACCCGTACAAGCTCATGTGGTCTTTGCGAAGGCTGTCTATACTGATTAATATCACGTTGCACCGCTCGCATCGACCGGGAGTGATTTTAACTGGTGCCGGGCGCAGCCAGAAAAAGAGTCCTGTCCCGCCCAGCAGTACGACGAGGGCAGCAAGTGCTAGAATTAATTTTCTGTTCATAACCTAGTTGGCCTCTCGCATTTGTAAATTTACTTTGCACATCTCGGTTTTATCGTGAGTCTGCCCGAAGCGAACGGTTTCGGTAGGATCGGGGTTATTGGGATTTTGCTTGGAGTTGTCGTACTCGCATACAGCGACCACCTTTGATCCCGCCGCGATTCGAACCGGGGGATCCGGCATCAGACCGGTTCCGGTCTGCCAACCGTAGTAGTAGTTGGGAATCGACATAACTATTTTTGAATTCCCAGACTTATCGATTTCTTCCAGTCGAATCGAGCGCCCGCGCATATGAAGGTGACCGAGAAAGCCAAAAATTTCTGTGTCGGTCGCGAATTTGTAAGCAGGGGTTCTGACGATATGGCGCTTTACGCCGGGGGGAATTGAAATGTCTCCGGTTCTTACAAGCAAAGTTTTAAATGGCTTTTTGCCTTCGGGCTTTTGTTTTGAACCATAAAAATCAATGGAGGTAAGCTCGGTTTCTTTTTTGCCCGTACCCATATAGTGGGTTTCAAGAACCAGATAATATCCTTTGGGAATAAATAGTACGACCCCTTTGCGAAAGGCATAGGGCTGCTTCTTGCCGAGTCCCCAAACCTGAGTGCGCACATAATTTTTGTCATTTTCCATGGCCGAATCGGCGCTCATGGCTAAAAGGGTGTAGTTGATGATGTCGCCTTTGGTATTTTTGGCGATGGCCTCTTCGTCGCGCTGATTTTTGGTGAGATCGAGATAGTACTGAAGTGGCTTCGGCACCACCATTAAAGCTTCGTGGTGAAGCTGCCGGGCATTGGTGGAGCGGACATGAATTCCATCAATCCAAAGATCTTCAGGCACCGGGCCGGCGATTTCGAAGTACTTATATTCTACTTCGCCCTGAGGGGGAATGTCGGCGGCGTGCTTCATCGCCGCACTAAATATGGGTTGGCGATTGCGGAACAAAACGGGGTGCCACGGAGTGAACGTCTTTAATGGATCTGGGCCGGCGTCACCGGGCGAGCCGGCGTCGAGCCATTGAACAAAAAGCCGTTTCTCTTTAGCCGTCAACGACATGTCGTTGGCGTAGTTGCCGTAAAACGTGTCGGCACTAAAGGGCGGCATACGGTCGGTGAGAAGGGTTTCGCGGATCATGGCCGACCAGGCGCGCACCTTTTCGTAGCTGGTGAAATAGGGCGGGAATTTGCCGTTCTCATGATGGCAATTCATGCATTTGACGAGCATAATCGGCGCGATGTTTTTGCTGAAAGAAACGTCGCCGTGAGTCTCAAAAGCTATGCGTTCGCCCTTAGGTTGAGCTGTGGTTGGGGCGACCGAATCGCCCTTAATCAGGCGGTCCAAAATGGGCGAAACACTTTCAACGGCGCCCCGATAGACCACGTTCCAGTCTCGGGTATCAATCACGGCTGCTTCGGCGATGTGGCTAAGACCCAGTGAGCGAGTTACGACTTGCGAGGGGTCGAGGAGAATGGGCAGGTTGAGTCCGATGGCCTTGGCGGACTCGATAATTTTGGCCCGGGGATTTTCGGGATCGGGATTGATTAAAAGAAAGGTGATGCCGTTCTTGAAATATTGCGCGCTGACTTTGGCGAACTTGAGGCTGGCCTCTCGGGCCGCCGAACTGTTTAGGTCGTGGCTCAAGATCACAACCGCGCGTGCGTCGGACTCGCGCGACAGCTGATGAATGGTGCCCAAGTGATCGATCAAGGTAAAATCAGGTACGCCACCACTCCGATTGGGACTTGGCGGGGAAATTTCTGTGGGTCGAGACTTCGTGGCGATCACCACGATGATCATCGCGAGAAAACAAAAAATTCCAACTATGATGCCGACTTTTTTCATGAGTTTAAATTAGGCTGAATAGAGATGAAGGTAGAGTCAACTGAACCGACCGACTCGGACGGGGCGTCATCTGAGTAAAAAGCTTTTCCTCGAGAGAGGTTATTTCTAACATCGGATGGCGGAGGAAACCTATGCTGATTTTATCAATGATTTTTTGGACGTCTCTGGTCCATTCTCAGGTCCATGCGGAACCGCTTTGCAAAGACTGTAACGTTGTCGTGATAGCGATGGATGCCCTGCAAGCGAAACATGTTACGCACTTAGGTCACAAGGTTGCAACTACGCCGAACCTCGACCGCTTGGCGCAGGGTGGATTCTCCTTTCGTCAGGCGATTTCGCCCTCGAGCTGGACGGTGCCGACGTACCTTTCGGTATTCAGCTCAATGTATCCGTCCGTTCACGGAATGACCAACCGCTATGTCACGTTCACTAAAGATAGCAAAGAACAGGCCGACTTCAAAAAGAGAAAGCCCGAGATTTTAACCATGGCGCAAACGTTTAAAGCCGCGGGCTACAAGACCGGCGGTTTTACGGGAGACGCCGGGGTGAGTGCTGTCCTGGGCTATGACAAAGGGTTTGAGATTTACACCGACGAAACGCAATTCGGTGGGCTCGAAAATAGCGGCAAAAAAGCGGTTGAGTGGCTGGACAAAGTCGGCAAGCAGAAGTTCTTTATGTTTCTGCACGGATACGACTCGCACGGACAGTTTGACCTGCCGAAGGACTACAATAGTCGGTTTGAGAAGGCGAAAAGCAAAGGCAAATACTCGGGCACTAAAGAGGAGCAAGCGGGAATCCGCGAGGCCGGCCTTCAGGGCAAGCCCGTTAAGCTGTCTAAGGCCGAAGTGGATTTTTGGCGCACGTGGTATGACGGAAAAATCGCCGATGCCGATGAGCGAGTGGGAAATTTTCTTCGTGAGCTTGAGAAGCGACAGCTGAAAGAGAAGACCATAGTCATTGTTTTCTCTGATCATGGCACCGAGTTCTATGAGCATGGGCGCTTCGATCATGGGCACAGCCTTTATGATGAACTGGTGCACGTGCCGTGGATCATTTCTATCCCCGGGCAAAAAGGCGGAAAGTTAATTCCTCAACAGGTGACCACAATGGACATGTTGCCCACGCTTTTGGATATTTCTGGTGTTAAAGCCATTGAAGGCCTTGAAAAACAGATGCAGGGAAAAAGCGTGCGGCCGCTTTTTGACGATGCGAAGCTGCCCGGCCGAGATGTATTTATTGAGACCGACTATCGCAATTACACGCACAAGCGCGGCTTAAGAACCGCCGACGGCTGGAAGTATATTCAGACGCTCGAGAACGGAAAAGAAGAGCTATTTAATTTGCGGTCCGATCCGGGCGAGCAGAAAAATTTAGCGGCCTCGAATAAAAGTAAATTGGCTCAGTTGAAAGACACGTTGAACAAACACGTGGCCGCGTTGCCCGCGCCCACGGGTGGGATTGCTACGGGATGCCTGCCAGCCTACAAAGGCCAATGTGAATATGAGAACTATCAGGACTATCAAAAATATCAAAAATACCAGGAGTACCAAAAGTACGACGGTAAACAGCCGTACGATGGCAAGAAAAAGGACGGAAAGTAGACGGGCAGCCTAAGCGGCGGCTGCCGGAGCCTTAGGCTTTTTAATAGATTTGTCTTTGGGCTTTTGCTTGAAGTCTTTTTTATCAAAGGCGATCGCGAAGACCTCATCTAAATTTTCGACAAAAACAAAGCTCAGTTTCTTTTTAAACTCATCCGGAATATCGGCGAGATCTTTTTGGTTGGTCATCGGCAGAATAATATTAGTTATTCCGTGCGTGAGGGCAGCCAAAGCTTTCTCGCGAATTCCACCCACCGGCAACACACGCCCCGACAAAGTGATTTCACCCGTCATCGCGATATCGCGGCGAATCGGCACACCCGTCATAAGACTGGTGAGTGCCGTGGCCATGGTCACACCAGCCGAGGGGCCGTCTTTAGGAATGGCGCCTGCGGGCAAGTGAATATGAACCTCAAACTGATCAAAGAATTCGTCTTCAATTCCCAATTCTTGCGAGTGAGCGCGCGCGTACGACCAAGCGGCACGAGCGGACTCTTTCATCACGTCGCCCAGCTGACCGGTCAGAACCAGCCCGCCTTTGCCCTTCATTTTTAGCGCTTCAACATAGAGGACTTCTCCTCCGGCCTGCGTCCACGCCAGTCCGGTCGAGATGCCAATCGCATTTTCTTTTAGTTTCTCTTCGCGCAGGTATCGAGGCGGTCCGAGAAGCTCGGGCACCATGGGCCCGGTGATAACGACTTTCTCTTTGTGTCCAAAAACAAATTTCTTCGCGACTTTTCGGCATAGCGAGCCGATCTCACGCTCGAGATTTCGTAAACCCGCTTCACGGGTGTAATGCGCGGCCAGAAATGAGAGACCGTCATCGGTAATCTCGATTTGTGTGTCGTCGACGCCGTTGGCTTCCATTTGTCGGTGCACCAAATGTTGTTTGGCGATCAGAAGCTTGTCGGAGTCTGTGTATCCGCTCAAATTGATGGTCTCCATACGATCGCGCAAGGCCGCCGGGATATTTTCATAAACGTTGGCGGTGGCAATAAACAGTACGTTGGAGAGATCAAAATCCACATTCAAATAATTGTCGCGGAACGAGTGGTTTTGCTCCGGGTCGAGCACCTCGAGCATAGCCGCGCTAGGGTCGCCGCGGAAGTCGGAGCCGAGCTTATCGATTTCGTCGAGAACCATAACCGGATTATTGGTTTTTACTTGTTTAAGAGCTTGAACCACTTTTCCAGGCATCGCGCCGACATACGTGCGGCGGTGACCGCGGATCTCAGCTTCATCCTTCACGCCGCCCAAGGCGATGCGGAAGTACTCGCGGCCCATCGAGCGCGCGATCGATTTGCCCAAAGACGTTTTGCCCACGCCGGGAGGGCCGACAAAGCACAGGATCGGGCCCTTCATGTTTTTCTCTTTAAGTTTTCGAACGGCGAGAAATTCTAAAACGCGGTCTTTGGCCTTGTGCAGGTCGTAGTGGTCTTCGTCTAATATCTTTTGCGCGCGGTTCAGGTCGAGGTTATCGATCGTCGACTTAGCCCACGGCAAGTCGACCATCCAGTCTAAATATGTGCGCACCATGCTGGCCTCAGAGGCGTCGGGGTGCATGCGCTCGAGGCGGCCGAGTTGCTTTAAAGCTTCGATTTGCACGGGCTCGGGCATGCCGGCTTTGATCACGCGTTCGCGCAGCTCTTCCATTTCTTCGGTCTTTGAATCGTTCTCGCCGAGTTCATTCTTTATAGCGCGCATTTGCTCGCGTAAGAAGTACTCGCGTTGCGATTTAGACATTTCATCTTTGGCTTGCGAGCGAATGCGGGCCTGCATCTGCAAGACTTCAAGCTCATTGGCCAAAATTTCATTTACTAATAATAGACGCTCTTTCGGGTGTAGTGTCTCAAGCACGCGCTGAGCGTCGGCCACTTTAAGACCTAAGTTCGATGCAATCAGGTCGGCCAAACGTCCAGGATCAGAGACGTCGTCCAATACCAAAAGAATATCGGGCGAAAGCATTCGACCAAGCGCGATGATTTTTTCGAGATGCTCTTTCGCGTTGCGAATCATGGCCTCAAATTCAACATTGCCACCAGTCAACGGTGTTTCTTCGATTTTTTCTACAGAAACCTCGAAGTTTGGCTCAGCTTTCACAAAACGCTTAATGCGCCCCTTGGCCACACCCTGAATCAGAATTTTTACCCGGCCGTCAGACAGCTTGCGCATGCGCATGATCATCGCGATCGTGCCGGTGCGGAAGATTGTATTTTCGGTGGGATTTTCTTCGGTGATTTCTTTCTGCGAGGCGAGAAAGATTAGACGGTTTTTGCTAAGCGATTCTTCAACAGCTCGAATCGAGGATTCGCGTCCCACGTACAGTGGCAGTATCATGTAAGGGAAAACCACAATGTCGCGAACGGGTAGCATCGGTAGGCTTTCGGGAATCTCTAGCGCTCGTTCATCAAAGCTCATTTTGCGTCCTCCGCAGTCGCGGCACGGGTGTTCTTGTATATTTCTTGTCGGTTAGAGTTCAAAAGGGCTTTAAGAGCTAACCGCACGCAGATAGTCCGGAAAACCGGATTTCCCCGGGTCTATAAGACCTTATCTAGCCATGGGTCGCAGATATGAATTTTTAAGGGGCTCGGTATCAATTATTCTAATATACGGGACCTTAGGCCCGGCGCTGGCCGTGGCTTTCACGGATTTCAGCGCCTTCGATACTGAGTCTTGTCCATGGGATAGCTAACAAACGTTCAGGTTCGATGGGCTCCTCGGTTTCTTCGCAAATTCCGAAGGTGCCGCGTTCGATGCGCGCGAGGGCTGACTCAATTTCTGACAGCTGGGATCTTAGTCTTTGTTGGGCGGCAAAAAGTTGATTTTCGGCCATAATGGACATTGTTTGGTCAGCTTCGTCGCCCCCGGTCTCACGTGTGCGCAGGTCGTGGAAGTGGCTCTGAAAGCGGTTGAGCAGGTCGGCCTTGGCCGACAGTAACTTCGATTTGCACTCTTGAACAACGTTTTGGCTGACCATTTTTCCCCCCGGAACGTGCGATCGCGCGCACAAGAGGTAGACCGGGGTCGTTACGCAGGCGGTTATCTGCGAATGGTTTTTTTGGCCGGAGCGGGCTTCTTTTTGTCTGATTCTGGTGGCGCTGTGGCCTTATCGATATCCGGCGTCCAGGTGACGATGGCATTTTCCTTAACAACAAATGGAGTCAGCGGGCGAACCAGCTCGCGGTTCGAGCTCATAGTCATTGGTCCCGACACCCCTTGAAATTCGCGAAGCCCGCTGAGCGCCGAGGCAAGACCAACGCGAGTTCGCTCTCCACTGTTGATCAGCTTTCGCAACAAGACCCCAGTCTCATATCCTTGCGTCTCAAACACCCCGGGCTCCTCGCCGAATATTTTTTGATACTCGGTGAAAAACTTCGATTTGCGAAAAGCCGGGTCGCTCATCAAGTTGCTATCGATAAAAACCGCGTTTTCCACATTTTTCTGGCCGCGACGGACCAGTTCGCTCGAATTCCATACATTGGTGCCCAGTAGTCGCGGCGCCGTTACACCCTGATACGCCAACATGGGCGCGATTTGTCCAATGGCCCGCGGACTGTCGGGGATAAAAATGGCGTCGAAGTCGGTGATTGGCGGTAGCAAATCGTCGGGCGGTTGCACACGGGTCGAGACTTTCTTCTGCTTTTTAAACCAATCGGTAACGCGGTTCTTGTATTCGGTCCGGCGGTCTTCGACGTAAAACGTGCCAACCAGGCGCTTAACTGGCCCGCGGAAGTCGGTCTCAGTGGAATTGTACGGTTGTGCCCCGGCAATCGTTCCGCCTCGCGCGAGAACTTCATCCCAAAAAAGATTCGCGTACTCGACGCCGTAGTAATCATTGGGAAAGAGAATCGCGAAGCGTTTCATTCCCATTTGTTCCATTGCGATACGAACTAGCTCTTTCACCTGCATTTCGCTGGTCACAGCATTGCGGAATATATAGGTACCGGCTTCGGTGAGACCCGACTTCTGCGACAAGGCCAGCGAGGGTACACCGAGCTCTTCGGTTTTCCCGGCCACAGCGGTCGCGGTCCGACTCAACAAACTACCGACCACGGCGATCACGCTATCTTCAAGGACAAGCCGCTCGACCGCGCGCCTGGCCCCATCCGGTGTTCCCTCAGAATCGACCACGGCTAGGCGGAACGTGCTTTTGTCGCTGCCGACCAGGCCCAGACCCAACTTCAAACCATTGAGAGTTTTGTAAGCAATAGGAGAATAGCGGCCGGACAACGGCAACACTGCGCCAATGGTGTCGGAGTCGACGCGCCGACGCGAGTCGATTTGGGCCATATAACTTTCGGCCCGCTGCTGATATGGGGTTCCTTGTCCCCACTCCGCCGCACGGGCGAACAAACTGCGAGCATCATCGTACTCTTTTTTCTGCAGCCGGAACGTGCCTAGCCGAAAAGCGGCTTGCGCTCGCACAAAGCCGAACTCCGGATCGCTCACCACTTTATCTAAATCGGACTCGTTCAAATATTGTGTGACGATCTCTGAAGCGCGAGCTTGAGCGCTGGTCCGGACATCGGGCTTTGGATCTTTGTCGTAGATAAAGGCCAAGGCTCGCAGGGCATCCAGGCGATCGCCGGTGGTCACTAAGACCTGATAGCGATGGCGGTAAAATTCCAGGCGGTAATTTTCGCTTAAGCCGGGAATTTTTAAGCCCCGCGAACTAAGGGCCAGCGACTCATCCAATCGACCCAATTTATGCAAACATTTCGACGCTCCCAACAAGGCTTCAGCCTCATTGGCGCTGAATACGTCGGTCTCGACCAGACTCATATAGGTTTTGTACGCCAAATCGAAATTGCCCTGCTTCATGTAGATGCGGCCGAGTTGAATGGTGGCATCATCGGCCACGTCGGAGTGCGGATGTTTGGCGGCCAGATATTTAAAGCGCTGCACAGCTTTGGCTTCGCTGCCGGCGGCCAGGTCAATCTGTGCCTTGGCCAACTGCTGTTTGGCATCGTAGGGCGCCTCGGCAAGGGGCTTTTTCTTCGCGGCTAAAGAACAATAGGTCAGCGAAAAAATGACGGCGGAGAGAAACAAAAAACGAGAAATCAATTTCATTAAGACCTCTGTGAGAGCAAGCGTTTCATTTTATCCCTAAACTCGGCGACTAAGGGAGTATTGCTCGACGTTTTACGCAGCTTTTCTAAAGCTTCGCGGTCCTCATTGGTTATATTGTTTGGCACATCAACCACAATTTTAATCAGCATGTCGCCGGGCGCATAGCCGCCAATGTCCGGAAAGCCTTTGCCCTTGAGCCGAAAAATTTGGCCCGGGTGCGTGCTTGGCGGAATATTCAGCATAGCCTTACCTGTCAAAGTCGGGACTTCAAGTTGCATGCCCAGAAGCGCGTCGACAAATGAAATCGGCAGTTCCAAAAGCACATCGTTGTCTTTGCGTTTAAACAGCGGATGGTCCTGAAAGTTAACGATGACATAAAGATCTCCAGGCTTACCAGATGCGGCCGGCGCATCACCTTCGCCCCGCAACTTTAAGCGCTGTCCCGGTTTTACGCCGGCTGGAATTGTGATCGAGAGCTTTGCGCTATCTTCACGGCCCGCTCGGTGGCGAACAAAATTGATTCGCTTTTCGGCTCCCGTCGCCGCTTCTTCTAAAGTGATATTTAATGTGTATCTAAGGTCCGCGCCCCGATTTTCGCCCCGGCCTTGGGCTCCGCGCCGTCCGGCAGCGCCCGGTTGGGTTTGCTCGCCCGAGAAAAACTCACCAAAAAAATCGCTAAACACATCTTGAAAATCGCCACTCTGTTGGCGCGGATCAAAGCCTCCGCCAAACCCTTCGAAGCCGCGAAATGGGTTGGGGCCGCCGTGGCCACCTGGGCCCGGACCGGGGCCGCCACCTTGAAAGGCCGCGTGACCAAACTGGTCGTACATCTGCTTCTTTTTGGGGTCGCTTAGAATATCGTAGGCTTCGTTCACTTCTTTAAAGCGGTCTTCAGCACTTTTGTCGTTAGGGTTTTTGTCGGGGTGAAACTTCATTGCCAGCTTACGGAAAGCTTTTTTAAGTTCATCCGGGTTCGCTTGTCGCGAAACGCCAAGCACGCTGTAAAGATCCTTCTTCGCCAAGGCCGCCCCTTATTTAATTGCTGTCCGGTCCCGCGACTGAAACAACGACTTGCGCGGGACGAAGGAGTTTATCGTGCAGTTTATATGCTTTTTTAAATACGCGGATGACTCTTCCTGGCTCAACGTCACTTCGTGGTTCGCTACTTAAAGCTTCATGTTTGCTCGGGTCAAAAGTCTCGCCATCGGCCTTAACCTCTTCGACGCCAAATCTTTGTAGAAGATTTCGCACTTCCGTCGCGATCATTTGCACGCCTTCGCGTAAAGCTGAGGCCTCACCGTTGCCGGGGGCTTCCAACGCGCGTTCAAAATTATCGAAGACGTTGAGAAACTCACGGATAAATTTTTCGGAGCCATACTTGCTCATTTCTGAGCGCTCTTTTATGGCGTTTTTGCGAAAGTTATCGAACTCGGCCAGCAGATAAAGGTAGTCATTCTTGGCTTTGTCCAAATCCGCCTGCATTTTGGTCGGATCGGAGTCCATATCTTCGGCGCGTTCGGCCTTATTGTCGTGTTTGTCGTTCATACCGCACAGTATGAGTCGTGCGCCGCCGTAGTCAATGCATCGAGTGTGGGGTCGCCCGACAAAAAGGTGAGTTCTTCAAAGACCTTATTGCTGATGAGCTGCCCCTCTGAGGTGAGCCGCCAATGACCTTGAGAAAACTCCACCCAGCCTGAAATTTTCAGCAATTCGAGACGGGATTTGATGGCGCGGACCGCCCGAGCGGAGAATTTATTTTGCAGCGCGTCTTCAGGTAGCCCAGCCATAGTTCTCAGATGCATGTGTGAAAAATCCGTCATGGCCTCATGCTGTTGGAGCTGTTCCCATTGATCGGCGGGCAAAGTGGATTGAAATCCGGTTCCCGTGGCTCCGGACTGTTTCTCATAGGCCGGCAGCGTTTTCGGATTCCAAAAGCGTAGGCCAAATTGACCGTCGGCCGCATTGTACGAATGTGAGGATAGTCCGAGCCCCCAATAACTTTGGTCGTTCCAGTAAACACCATTGTGTCGCGAGGCAAATCCCGGCCGAGCAAAATTAGAAATTTCGTATTTTAGGAGGTCGACCTTTTTTAGTTCACGCTCGATATTGGCGAACATGGTGACCTGCTCATCTTCGGGTGCGCGCCCCTTCGCCATGGGATGCCCTTCGGGCACGGTCAGGCAATAGGCACTTAAATGCGGCGGAGCGTATTTAGAAACAATGGCCAGATCTTGGTCTAGGTCCTCTTTGGTTTGTCCGGGTAGCGCGAACAAGAGATCAAAGGAGTAGTTGAGATTGTATTTGCCCAGCAGCCTAAGAGTCTCATGCGTGTCTTTGGCGTCGTGCTTTCGCCCACAGCTCTTAAGCAAGCGCTCATTGAAGGTCTGCGCGCCGACGCTAAAACGATTGAAGCCCGCCTCCATGTAGGCGTTGAGCTTTTTCTCATCCAATGTGGCCGGATTGATTTCAAGAGTGAGTTCCGCGTCAGGCAAAAAGCGAAAACCGGAGTTTGCAAGTTCATCCTTGATGGCTACAATTAGCTCAGGCGCAATTAAGCTCGGAGTTCCGCCGCCAAAGTAGAGCGTGCGAATTTCTGTCTGCGGCCAAAACTTTCGCCGTAGGCGGATTTCGTTTAAGACGTGCGGAACGTAGTGTTCGGGCGGCAAAATTTCCGACCACTCAAAGGTGGCAAAGTCGCAGTAGCGGCAGCGTTGCAGGCAATAGGGAATATGAACATACACGGCGAGAGCCATGGTTAGGGTCTAAGTTTATGTTTAGAAAATATCAACTTAAAAACGGTATGAAGGTCCTTCTGGTTGAGAGCCACAAGAGCCCGGTTCTTTCCATCCAAATGTGGGTGAAAACGGGCAGCGCGGACGAGAAAAAGGGCGAGGAGGGCATCTCGCACTTTATTGAACATCTCGTGTTTAAAGGCTCTAGGCGCTTCAAGGTCGGCGAGATCGCCGCCGCCGTCGAGGGCGCGGGCGGGGAGTTGAATGCCTATACGTCGTTTGACCAGACCGTGTTTTACGTGACGATCTCTAAAGAGTTTCAGCGCGTCGGGATGGAAGTGATCGCCGAAATGATGGGCTTTCCCGGCTTTGATGAAGGCGAAATCAACAATGAGCGCGAAGTTGTGATTGAAGAAATTAAGCGCTCGAACGACAGTCCGCACCGCCAGGCCAGTAAACTTTTATTTTCAACCGTTTATAAAAAGCACCCGTACGGTACGCCGGTGATCGGCTTCCCCGACAATATCTCCAGTGTTTCGCGCGACACTTTGGTTGATTATTTTCATGGGCGCTACAATCCGAAGAATATGACTCTGGTGATCGCAGGCGACTTTAAGGGCCCTGAAATCAAGAAACAGATCGACGAATTTTTCGGCACGTTTAAGCCCAATAAATTTAGAGTGGTGAAGCGGCCCAAGGCCGTGGCACCCAAGAACAGCGCCATTGTCGTGGAGAAGGCGCCGTTCAACGAGAGCATAGTTCACATTGCCTTTCCGATTCCCAATGCCGCTCACAAAGACATCGCCGCGCTTGAGGTTTTCGCCTTGATTCTGGGCCAGGGCGACTCTTCGCGACTGAATCAGCGCCTGCGGATGCATGAGCATCTTGTGAATTATGCGGGTTCCAGCGTTTTTGTGGCGCGAGATCCGGGATTTTTGGCAATCTCGATGTCTTTGAATGACAAAGACTTCCCCGCGGCGCTGACGGCTCTGCAAGATGAGATGCTCAAAGCGCTGAGTGAAATCCCCAGCGAACAAGAGATCAAAAAGGCCTTAACCAATTTGGCGAGTGAACAATTTTATTCGCAAGAGACCGTCGATGGCCTGGCTCGCAACTTTGGCCATTATCAGGATTTGTTTAATGACCCGGGCCACTTCGCCACATTCTTGCGTCAGGTTGAAAAGCTGACGGGCAAAGAAATTATTAAACGGGCCCGCAAGTACATCGACACCAACGGCTTGTCGTTCGTGGTGATGACGCCAGAGAGTAAAGACGCGATCGAGCCTTTGGTCAAAGATTGGGTCAAAGACTTCCGCAAAAAACTTAAAAACGCCAAGATCAAAACCCCGAGCAAAACGAAGAAGGCGAAAAAAGTTTCTTTTGTGATGAGAACGCCGAAGAACGCCAAGACCGTGGTCGAAAAGTGGACGCTCAACAACGGCGTGACGGTGATTACGCGGCCAAATTTTGATACGCCGGTGATTAGCCTTCGCTGCGCTTCTTTGGGTGGGTCACGGCTTGAGACTAAAGAGTCGCAGGGGTCGATTGAGTTGCTCTCGCGGGTATGGACGGCGGGAGCCGGAACTTTGAGTGAAAGGGATCTCAATCAAAAAATCGACGAGATGGCCGCGTCTTTGAGTGCTTTTGGCGGGCGCAATTCGGAAGGCCTGTCGATGACCTGCCTGCGCCCTTTTATGGACGAGATGCTGCATTTGTTTTTTCTTACCTTAAAGGAGCCGATGTTCGAGTCGGCGGCGGTCGCGCGAGAAATTAAAGCGATGCACGAGCAGGTGAAATTGCGCGAAGACAACCCATCGCAACTTTGTATTTTGGAGTTTATGAAGTCGATGTTCGGCAATCATCCTTACGGGCGCGACCCCTACGGCGACCCCGGATCGATCGCGCGCCTGAACCAAACCGTGGTGCGCCACGCGTTTCGGCAAAAAACCGGGCTTACGATTGTGGCATCGGGGGCCTTTGAGGCGAAAGAGTTGCGCGCGAAAATTGAAAAAGAGTTGGGCGCGCTCAATCCCGGCCCGCTCGAGCTTAAAAAGTTTCCGCTCCAGTATCCAAAAAAAGAAGTTCGCAAATATCTTGAAAGCAAAAAAGAGCAAAGCCATATCGTGATGGGTTTCCCGGGACTCGATCTTAAGGATTCGAGCCGCTATACAATGCAAGTGATGCAGGCGATTTTGGCCGGGCAGGGCGGGCGGCTGTTTTTTGAACTTCGGGATCGCGCATCGCTGGCGTATTCGGTGGCTCCGCTCCGAATGGAAGGCGTTGAAGGCGGCTACTTTGGCGCCTACATTGGCTGTTCGCCCGAAAAATCAGGCAAAGCCCTTGAGATGATGAACGTGGAATTTCAAAAACTAGTTGAGTCCAAGGTTTCCGATGAGGAGTTGGCCCGTGCCCAGCGCTATTTGATCGGAAAACATGACATCGAATTGCAGCGCAACTCCAACCTGACCTCGGCGATGTTGTTCGACCATATTTATGGCCTCGACTACATGGACACTTTTCGTTTTGCCGAGCGCGTTCGCGAAGTTTCGGCCGAATCCATACGGGCGCTGGCGACGCATATCTTCTCAGCACCACCGGTGATTTCATTGGTCGGGCCCTCCTGCCCCTGGTAGGCCCTATAAATCTTGATTATTTTCTACATAACCTTCACGGGCGCCGAATATTCGATTTTGGCGCGTTCGCAGCCCCGGAATGGACCTGAGGCTAAGATTTTACGCCTCAACCCGAGAAAACCACGATTTTAGGCTAAAATGATTCTGTAACCCTCCGAATATTCTATTGGGAGTACAGGGGAGGACCGGCTCAAAATGGGTCACGATTCAAACAACGGACAGCCAATTGTCCTAGCATCTCCGAGAGAGTTTTTTGTCGACCGTATCGACGATGCCTTTAAACGTTTGAAGTTTGAACCCATGCCCCTCTCTCGCAAATACCTGGTCGATCTTCTTGAGCATTTTATGTTCGCCAAAAATCTGTTTTCTGAAGATGCCGATGGCAAACTTCGCCGCGACAGTTTGGCTGAGATGTATTTAAAAGCGCAGAATGCGCCGGCGTCTTTGCGTGTGGATTTGCTGAAAAAGCTGGGCGATAGCAGTTTGTATATAAGTGGTTTTTTTGGCGACTCGCTTTCGCGTAAGATTGTAGACATCGATTACTATGTCGACATGGGCGGCGTCGCCTATGGGTCGTTGGCCCATACCATTTCTGACGAAGATGCCGCGCAAATGTTTAGTGAGTATTCGGTGCGCTTTCCCCAATTTGTGGATGTGCTGACCTTCATCAGTCAAGACACGCAAATTCAAAGCAACGCCGATTTGCTAAGACTCTATAACCGCTACTTGGCCACGGGTTCGCGCTTAGCCGAGGAGCAGCTTCTCGAAAAAGGCCTGCTCAACGCGGACATTCAAAAGGTTAAAGCTAACAAGATGTAGTTGGCGGGGTGCGCCGCCGATGATAGGTTTTTAGTCATGTTCAATCTGGGATTTACTGAGCTTCTGCTTTTGGGCGCCATCGCCTTGATTTTTATTGGGCCGAAGCAGCTCCCAGATGTCGCGCGCACGGTGGGGCGATTTTTGAACGAACTGAAGCGCGCGTCTTCGGAATTTCAAAGTACATTTACCGAAGAAATTAAAGAGGATGTAAATAAGCGCATCACCGAACATCGCCGCGGCCATTTAGAAAATCATCCCGAAGACGACGCTCATAAAATTGCTCCGCACGATATGGGGCCCGAGGCGATCGTCGCGCCTCTTGATGAACCGAAGAAGGATCCGGCCAATGAGTCTTGATGATGCCAACATGACGCTGGTCGATCACCTGACGGATCTTCGCTATCGACTGGTGAAAATAGCGCAAGGGTTAGTGGTCGGTGTCGCGGTTTGCCTTTATTTTTCTGATTATTTGTTCGCGCTGATCCGCCAACCGATTTTGCCATTCTTGGGCACTACGGGCGGCCTGATATTTACCGGCGTAATGGATAAGTTCATGGCGCATTTGAAGGTTGGGTTTTTGGGCGGTCTGATATTGACTTGCCCGTACTGGCTTTATCATGTGTGGGCGTTTATCTCGCCGGGTCTTTATAAAAAGGAGCGCGCCTACGCGGTTGGGTTTATCGTGTCGGGTACGGTGCTGTTTTTGCTCGGTGTTCTGTTTGTTTACTTCTTTGTTTACCCGGCGGCGTTTGAATATCTCTTGAATTTTGGTGGTGACGTCGACAAGCCGATGATCACGATTAACGATTATTTGGGCTTCTTCGCCATGACCACAATCATGTTTGGAGTGTCGTTCGAACTTCCGGTGATTTTGGTGATCTTGGCGATGATGGGAATTATAGACGCTGCGTTTTTAAAGAGAAACCGCCGCTTTGCGGTGGTGGCTTTGGCGTTTGTTGCGGCGCTGCTGACTCCGCCCGATGTGATTTCGATGGTGATGATGCTTGTCCCGATGTGCTTGTTCTACGAAGCGTCCATCTGGGTGATTCAAGTCCTAGTCAAAAAGGGCCAAGACGACCGCGCCCTAGTCGTGCAAAAAGACTCCTAAAATAAAAAAACGGCGTGATCTCTCACGCCGTCTTAGCAGGGCCCGTTGACGCGAACCGAAAAGGTACTAGGTACCTTTTAAGTAGCGCTCGCATTGCATATCGATGCGGATATCTGCACCCGAGCGGCGCTTGATAATCAACTCGCCGGCCAGTTCGGATTCGTGAACCACGGGTTGGGCGTAGCTGAAGTCTACATCTAGGACAATAAACTCAACATTGCCGAGCTTGGTGCCGGCCAGAAGTTCGCCTTTGCGGCGGCTGTCTAAGAAGCGCAGATCAACTTTGCTCGTGTAAACCGACCCGACGTTGGTCAAGAGTGCGTCTGAATCTTTGAATGTTGCGATGGTCTTGCGGCCATCGGCGATCGACGGGTCCGAAACAATCATCTTGGCGGCATTGCGAGTGCCGAGTTGCGGTTGCGTGTGGTTATAAACTTTCACGCGAACATTGTGCTCAAGATTTTCGCAGACGAATCCGTCTGCCGAAGCTTGCGAACCGAGAAGTGCTGTCATCAAAACTACGAGTGCTTTCATTTTATCCCCCCTTGGGATTTATGTCTGTTTGTTTACCCGACTAGATTTACGTCTAGGGATTAAATTAGTGAAATGAATGTTGTGCTTCTTAATATTCATATTATACATAATGAGAATGACTCAACTCACTTATCCGTTATCTGTGCTGGTGCGGGCTGTGGCCTACAAAAATCTGAGTTCCGCGTCCCTCCACGTGGGCCTCAGCCAACCCCAGCTTTCGCGATTGATTGCCCGACTCGAAACCGAACTCAAAGTCGAACTCCTCAACCGACAAGTAAAACGAAAGTCCAGTTGGACGCCTCAAGCGATGCAACTCGCCCAACTTTTCGAGCATCATCAGCGGCGCCTAGATCACGCCGTCCGCACGTTGAAGTCGTCCCACGCGGCCAAGCAAATTCACATAGGGACACTCGAGGGACTCTCAGACCTCGCAACTCAACTGACCGAAAAGCTCTTTACGAAACATAAAATGGAACTGGTGATCTTAGACATTTTCGATCGCAGCGAACTCGAGGCGAAATTTTTGGCCGGAGATTTGGACGTGATCTTAAACACCCGAGTCCCTTCGCGGAGTAAGCCCAGGTTTATTCACAGGTGTGGCTATCAAACTCTCGAACACGTCGAGAAGGGGCTCGATTACCAGGTGTACAGCTCCTTCGAGTACAATCTGCGGCCGCGTAAGGCCAAGGAGATTTTCGCCCGGACTTTGGTCAGCAACTCTCTGGCCATTCGCAAGAGCTGGTTTGAAAAGATTGGCGGGCACGGAAGTCTGCCCACCAATGTCTCAGAAAAGTTCAAAAAAGATGCAGATGAAGTGCTTTTGTTGGGTGGAGACTGGATGGACCCGCGCCTGTGGCAGGGCCTGGTCACAAGCACTTAACGCAACGCTTCCGATTTAGGAACCTGGTACCTTTAGCCGATAAGTGCCTTAGGCATGGCGGATGATAACGACGCAAAAAAACTAGATGATGAACTCACGGCGACTCCGCCGGCGGGGTTGATTCGCGAGTTGATTAAGCCCGCTCAATCGGCGGTGCCAACGCAAACTCAAGCCGCAGCCGCTTCGGCCACCAGTGCCGCACCTGCGGCCAAGCAACCGCAACAACTTCGCACGACTCCACTCGGCGCCGGGCCGGCCGCACCGATCCAGGCAAAAACCAAATTGGCCACTATGGCGCAGCTTCTCGAATTTCTGCGCGCCAACAATGGCTCTGACATTCACGTATCGTCGGGCAACTGGGTGATGGTTCGTGTGCGCGGAACCATGCACCAAGTGACTTACAAGGTTGAAGACAAAGACGTGCGTAGCCTGATCATGCCTTACATGACCGAGGTGCAAAAAGAGGAGCTCGAGCGTGAAAAGATGCTCGACTTCGCATTTACAAATCCCGGCGTGGGAGTATTTCGCGCCAACGTATTTTATCAGCGCTTCGGTTTAGCGTTTGTTCTTCGTTTGCTGCCTGAAAAACCGCCGACCCTCGAAGAGCTCGATGTGCCCTCGATCATTCGCCGCTCTTGCTACACAGACAACGGATTGATTCTTGTCACCGGGCCCACGGGTTCTGGAAAGTCGACCACGCTCGCGGCCATGATCAACGAGATCAACTCGAATCGTCGTGGCCACATTATCACGATTGAAGATCCAGTAGAGTTTCTCCATACAAGCAAAAAATGTATGGTGAACCAGCGCTCGCTCGGCCTTCACTTCAATGACTTCGCGGGAGCGTTGAAAGCCTGTCTGCGCGAGGACCCAGATGTAATCTTGGTGGGTGAGATGCGTGACCGCGAAACCATGTCGGCCGCAATTCGAGCCGCAGAGACCGGGCACTTAGTGCTTGCAACTTTGCACACCGGCTCGGCCGCCAAATCCGTTGATCGAATATTAAATATGTTTCCGGCCGATGAACAAGACGAAGTCCGCACGGTTCTCTCAGAGACCCTGCGGGTCGTGATTTCACAAAAACTGATTCCGAACAAAAACGGCACCAAGCTAAAGCTGTTTCAAGACATTTTGGTCAACACACGAGCTATTGGAAATTTGATCCGCGAGGGCAAAACCTATCTGATCGAAAACGCCATGCAGACGGCGAGCGACGAAGGCATGATCTTAATGGACAAAGCCATTCGCATCGCGGCCGAAGAGGGCATGATCCCGATGGCCGATGCTCACGAAGCCGCCAATGACAAACGCATTATCGAAGAGAGTAAATCGTTCGCCCGCAATGAATCGGGTATTCTCGAGACCGTGACTAAGATGTCGCGCGACGAGTTTGGCAAAGGTGGCGGCGGCACCGACAGCAAGATTAGAAAAGACACCGGCGTGATTAAAGACCCGAATATTAAGGTCACGGGCGAAGTTCCGCCCGACAAAGTGGCGCCCATAGCCGCCAAAGAAATTATCGGTCTCAAAGATATCGTGGCTGAGTTAAAACCCGGCTTCAAAAAGCGCGATGGAGCCCCGATCGTCGACAAAGACGAAAATGCCTTGCCGGTTCACATCACTAAGAAAATTCCACGCTAGAGCGTGATCGACTCTTTAAACAATCCGAAGTCTTTGCGAAGCGCTTCGGCGATTTCACCGAGCGTGACGTGCGCTTCGACGGCCTCGATAAAGACCGGCATTAGGTTGTCGGTGCCGCGCGCGGCATTGTGGATTTTTTCGATGGCAGAAGCGACTTTTTTCGGGTCGCGTTTGCTTTTGAAGGCCATAAGGCGGCGAATTTGTTCATCGCCCACGCCTTCTTTGAGTTTTAAGGGCTCGGCGCGATTCTTATCTTCTTGCATAAACTCGTTCACGCCGACGACGATTTCTTTTTTAGCCTCTAGATCTTTCTGAAACTGATATGAGGCATTTTGAATTTCATTTTGTATCCAGCCGGACTCGATGCACGAAATTACTCCGCCCAAGCCTTCGATGCGCTCAATGTACTCCATCGCCCGCGTTTCGATCTCATCCGTTAGCGACTCAACCAGGGCCGAACCGCCCATTGGGTCCACCACATCGGTGACGCCGGTTTCAAAGCCAATAATCTGCTGTGTGCGCAGGGCAATCGTCGCGGCCTTCTCCGTTGGCAAACCGAGAGCTTCGTCCATGGAGTTGGTGTGTAGGCTCTGCGTGCCACCCATTACGGCGGCCAAAGCCTGCAACGACACGCGCACGATATTATTCTCGGGCTGCTGCGCGGTCAGTGTTGATCCCGCCACCTGTGAGTGAAAGCGCAGTTTCAGTGCGTTGGGATCTTTCGCGCCGAAGCGTTCTTTCATAAAGCGCGCCCACATACGGCGAGCGGCGCGGAACTTGGCGATTTCTTCAAAAAAATTATTGTGCACGTTAAAGAAAAAGCTCAGGCGCTTGCCGAACTCATCCACATTCAAGCCGCGATCCACCGCGGCCTGCACATAAGTCAAACCGTTGGCCAAAGTAAAAGCCACTTCTTGAACCGCGGTCGAGCCGGCTTCGCGAATGTGGTAGCCGCTGATCGAAATGGTATTCCAGCCTGGAACATGATCGGTGCAATATTTAAAAATATCGGTGATCACGCGCAATGATGGTTTGGGGGGATAAATATAGGTCCCGCGCGCGATATACTCTTTAAGCAAATCGTTTTGGACCGTACCTTTAAGGTCACGAAGCTGCACGCCCTGCTTGCGGGCAACGGCAATATACAACGCCAACAAAATCCCGGCGGTCGAATTGATCGTCATCGAGGTGGAAACATCTTTCAGTGGCAAACCGTCGAGCAGGATTTCCATATCTTCGAGCGAAGAAATGGCCACGCCCACTTTGCCCACCTCACCGGTGGCCATAATGTGATCCGAGTCGTAGCCCATTTGCGTGGGTAAATCGAAAGCCACGCTGAGCCCCGTGGTCCCACGGGCTAGGAGCATTTTGTAACGTTCGTTCGATTCGCGCGCCGAACCAAAGCCCGCATACTGGCGCATGGTCCACAGGCGCCCGCGGTACATAGTTTCTTGTACGCCTCGCGTGTAAGGGAACTCGCCTGGGCGGCCCAGCAACTCATCGCCGTAGCTGCGCTTAAGTTCGATATTCGATGAAGTTTTAAATATCGGCTTTCGCTCTTTGGTCTCTTTCATTAAGCCTTCGAGAAGGTGACGAGTTCGGCACCAGATTCCACATTCTCGCCCTCTTTAACTAAAATCTCTTTCACGATCACGTCGCCGGTGGAGCGCATTTCGTTCTCCATCTTCATGGCTTCCATAATCAGAATCGGATCACCAGCTTTAAGTTTGTCGCCGGGCTTTACGAATATTTTTACGATCTTACCCGGCATACCAGAATTTAGGTTCAGGCCCGAGCCAGCGACGCCGCCGGTTTTTAAGCTTTCATGTAAAAGAGCTTCTTCGTTATAAACTTTAAAAGTCCTATAGGCGCCGCGAGTGTAAACGGTGTACTCGGTGCCTTTGCTGAGAACATCCACCAGATAAGAGGTGTCTTTATAGAGAAACGAAATCGTTTCATCGAGATATCTGTAATCTTCTTTGCGGATGTCGCGATAGACCCAGTCTTTTTCGCCTTCGCGGGTGCCCACGCGCCAGTGAGTTTTGTTCTCGGTCACCGAAACTTGATAATGCAACCCTTCGGATTCAGCTTCGAAAAACATTAGTTGTTCCTCATCGACTTAAGGCGGCCGTAGCGCTTCCACTTCGAGGCCAGATTGTAATCGCCCACATCGCGCGACTTGGCGTTGTTGTAAGCTTCAATCGCCGCCGAGATTAAGAAAATGTCGTCATCGACAAACATAAATAGCTCGCGGTGTTTTTTACCGGCGATTTGCTGATCGATAAATTGCGTGGTGTAGGTGCCCTCTAAGAAAGCCGGATGCACGAGAATGTTTTTGTGCAAAACGATATTGGATTTAATACCGGTCAGCATGTATTCGGCCAGCGCGCGCTGCAGGCGCTGGATGCATTCTTCGCGGGTCGGACCCCATACGATTAACTTCGCGATCATCGGATCGTAATAGATCGGCACTTCGTAGCCGGGGTAGGCGCAGTTATCGAGGCGTACAAACGGACCCGCGGGCATTCGGTATTTACGGATTTTTCCCGGATTCGGCGTGAAATTAACCGGATCTTCAGCGCAAATGCGCAGTTCGATCGCGTGGCCTTTTTGCTTCACGTCACTTTGCTTAAACGAAAGCTTTTCGCCGACCGCGACCATGATCTGTTCTTTAACCAAATCGTAGCCGGTTACGAATTCAGTTACGGGATGTTCCACCTGCAAACGGGTGTTCATCTCCATAAAAAAGAATTCTTTAGTTTTGTTGTCGAAAATAAATTCGATGGTCCCCGCGCCGACATATTGAATCGACTTCGCCGCTTGCACGGCGACAGCACCCAGTTTCTCGCGCACATCAGGCGGAACCGAGACTGAGGGGCATTCTTCAATCAGCTTCTGGTGACGGCGTTGCATAGAGCACTCGCGCTCGTACAAGTGGCAAACGTTGCCGTGAGTGTCGCCAAAAACCTGAACTTCGATATGCTTCGGGTTTTGAATAAAGCGCTCGATAAAAACGCGGTCGTCTTTAAAGTAGTTTAATCCTTCGCTCTGACATGCGCGAAAGGAGCCGGCCAATTCTTTAGGATCATGAACAACTCGGATCCCTTTGCCGCCGCCACCGGCGGAGGCTTTTAAAATAACGGGGTAGCCAATGCGCTCAGCTTCTTTGGCTGCCGCTTCGGCATTGGGAACAGCGCCCTCGGTGCCGGGGACCGTCGGTACACCAGCTTTTTTCATTAACTCCCGCGAGGCAAGTTTGTCGCCCATGGCGAGAATATTCTCGACCGTGGGGCCGATAAACGTTAATCCCGCGGCCTTAACGCGCTTTGCGAATTCCGGCGACTCGCTCAAGAAGCCGTAACCGGGATGAATCGCATCGGCACCTGACTTTTTAGCCACCTCTAGGATCTTGTCGATATTTAAGTACGATTCTTTCGAAGGCGGGGGGCCGATATGGTAGGCCTCATCGGCCAACATCACATGCAGTCCGTTGCGGTCGGCGTCGGAATAAACGGCGACCGAGGTAATCCCGAGTTCGCGCAAGGTGCGCGTGACCCGGATGGCGATTTCGCCGCGGTTAGCGATTAGAACTTTTTTAAACATCTTCATAGGGGGATGTTCCCGTGTTTCTTGGGCGGGTTAAAATCCCGCTTGTTCTTTAACATCTCTAAAGAATCGATCAAACGCTTGCGCGTGGTCGCGGGCTCAATCACTTCGTCGATGTAACCGGCTTCGGCGGCCACATAGGGATTGGCGAACTTCACTTCGTAATCCTTAGTGAGCTTCGCGCGCTCCTTCACTTGATCTTTGGCGTTGGTGATCGCTGAGCGGAAAATGATATTGACCGCCCCTTCAGCGCCCATCACCGCGATTTCAGCGGTCGGGTAGGCCATGTTGATATCGCCGCGCAAATGCTTCGAAGACATCACGTCATAAGCGCCGCCGTAAGCTTTGCGAGTGATGATCGTTATCTTCGGCACCGTCGCCTCAGCGTAGGCGTACATCAACTTTGCGCCGTGAGTGATAATTCCATTCCATTCTTGGTCGGTGCCGGGCAAAAACCCGGGCACGTCGACAAAAGTTACAATCGGAATATTAAACGCGTCACAGAAGCGGATAAAGCGCGCGGCTTTTACCGAAGCTTCAATGTTCAAACAGCCGGCGAGAACCTGAGGCTGGTTCGCAACGATCCCCACCGGGCGCCCATTCAACCGGGCGAAGCCCACGCAAATATTTCCGGCGTAGGCCTTATGAACTTCTAAGAAGTAACCTTCGTCGACCACTTTGGTGATCAACTGAACCATGTCGTAAGGTTTTTTCGGGCTGTCGGGGATAAACGAGTTCAGCGAATCTTCCACTCGGTCTGGGCGATCCTTAGTGGGCAAAATAGGTGGATCGTCCAAGTTGTTCGACGGCAAGAAGTTTAAGAGTTCGCGGATCATCAGCAAGCAGTGGCGGTCGTCTTCGGTCGCGAAGTGGGCGACGCCGGACTTGGTGGCATGCGCCGTGGCTCCGCCAAGCTCTTCTTTCGTGACTTCTTCGTGAGTCACCGACTTGATTACGTCGGGGCCGGTGACGAACATATACGAAGTCTTTTTCACCATAAAAATAAAATCGGTTAACGACGGCGAGTAAACTGCGCCACCCGCGCACGGGCCCATAATGGCCGAAATCTGCGGAACAACGCCTGAGGACGTCACATTGCGCAGAAAAATATCGGCATAACCGCCAAGGGCTTCAACGCCCTCTTGAATGCGGGCGCCGCCGGAATCGTTCAAGCCGATCACGGGCGAGCCGTTTTTCACCGCGAGATCCATGATTTTAATTATTTTATTGGCCTGGGTGCGCGACATCGATCCGCCGAACACGGTGAAGTCTTGCGAGTAAACATAGACGATTTTTCCGTTTACGCGCCCATAGCCCGTAACCACGCCGTCGCCGGGAATTTTTTGTTCGCCCATGCCGAAGTTTTCGCAGCGGTGGGTAACAAATCTGTCGATTTCCACAAATGAGCCGGGATCGAGCAAAACATCCAATCGCTCGCGCGCAGTGAGCCGCCCGCCTTGCTTGTGCTTGGCGATCCGGTCGCTGCCACCGCCGATAAAGGCGGCCTCGTTGCGGCGTTCAAAGTCGGCCAACTTTTGTTCGGTGGTGCTTGGAACTTCGGTGTCCATTAATTCTCCTCGCATTGCTTATGGATAGTTGCGGCCGTAGAGCCGCGGGAAGGGAATGGTTTCGCGCACGTGTTGAATGCCGCAGATCCAAGCCACGGTTCGCTCAACACCCAGGCCGAAGCCTGCATGTTTAAACGATCCGTACTTGCGTAGATCCAAATACCATTCGAAGTCTTTTAGGTTCAGCTTATGTTCTTGAATTTTTCTAACCAGGGTATCGTAGCTCTCTTCGCGCTGGCCGCCGCCAATGACCTCGCCGTAACCCTCGGGCGCGAGCAGATCACACGACATGCTGTAGCCCTCTTCCTTCTCATCTTCCTTCATATAGAAGGCCTTTATCGCTGACGGGAAGTGGTGGACAAAAACGGGCTTCTCGAATTTTGCGGAGATGATCGCCTCGTCGGGCGCGCCAAAATCACCGCCCACTTCGAATGCAGGATTTTCTTTTAAAATCATTTCGACGGCTTCTTTATAATGAACGCGCGGAAACGGCGCCTTCACCTTCATCAACGAAGTCAGATCGCGCTCGAGAACTTTAAGCTCCTCGGCCTTATTTTTTATTGTCCGCTGGATTACATACTCGACGAACTGCTCGGCCAGCTCCATGTTGTCGTAAAGATCGTTGAACGCGACCTCTGGCTCCACCATCCAAAATTCAATCAGGTGGCGGCGGGTTTTAGATTTCTCGGCGCGGAAGGTGGGCCCGAAACAATACACTTTGCCGAAGGCGGCGGCGGTGGCCTCCATGTAAAGCTGACCGCTCTGAGACAAGAAGGCTTTCTCATCAAAATATTGTGTTTGAAAAAGTGTCGATGTGCCTTCGCACGCGTTGGGCGTAAAAATCGGCGCGTCGGTCAAAGTAAAACCGCGACCATCAAAGAAGTCGCGAATGGCCGCGATAATCTCAGCGCGCACACGCAAAACCGCGTGCTGGCGCTTGGAGCGCATCCACAAGTGACGGTTGTTTAATAAAAAATCAGGCCCATGTTCTTTGGGAGTGATTGGGTAGTCGACACTGCCGCTATGGATCTCGAGCTGGCGGGCACCGATCTCGTAGCCGCCGGGCGAACGTGGCTCCGCTTTCACGACTCCGGTGACGCGAACGCAGCTTTCCTGCGACAACTTTTCGAAATCCTCAAACGCCTTTTCTTCACATTCTCCACGGAAATATACACATTGGCTGATGCCGGTGCCGTCGCGCATAAGTAGGAACTTAATTTTGCCCGAGGAGCGGTGGTTATAGACCCAGCCGTCGACGGAAACAGTTTGGCCGACATGATCTTTTAAGTCTGCGATATAGACCCGCATAAAACCCCGATATCTTCGCTATGATATAGAAGGTTTGGTCTAACACGGTGATTTGGGATTTGGGAACAGAAGCGGATTATGCGTCGCGGCGACCGTGGGCCGCGACTCTAGTTGCCCATGCGGCGGCGAAGTTCGGCTAAGGCCTCGCGCAAATCCATTCGCCCGCGGGACGCATTCATATAGGTGTGCTGGCGAAACGACGTGGCGTAAAGCGCCTGGCGCAGTTGCGCGTTGGTCGCCGTCGGCTCGGCGCTTAAAAGCAATGCGGCGGCGCCCGAGACAAAGGGTGCGGCCATGCTGGTGCCGCTGAGCCCTGCCATCATTGAGTTGGGAATTGTAGAAATAATCTGCGATCCAGGTGCAAAAATGTGCACGGACTCAGCACCGTAGTTTGAGAAGTCGGCCATGATGTCGTTTTCGCCGGTCGCGCCCACGCTGATTAGGGCCGGAAAATTAAGCGAAGCGGGATAGGTTTTAAAGCGATCGATATTGATCGCCTCATTGCCGGCTGCGGCCACAAACAGAACATTTTTTGCGTCGAGAGTGGCGATCATATCGCGCAGAGACCGGGAACAAAATGCGCCCCCCCAGCTGGCGTTGATCACGCGGGCTCCGCGCTGAATGGCGTAAGCAATGGCTCGAACACTGTTCGACATCGCGCCATCGCCATTTTTGTTCAAAAAGGCGAGTGGTAGAATCTTCGCTTCGGGCGCGGCTCCTTGAACATAGTTTTGCGCACCAGCGCTGGAGTCGGTGTGATGGGCGGCGACAATGCCCGACACATGCGTGCCGTGATATTGATAGTCGTCGGTGAGTGGCTTGTTGGCCACGTAATCCCAACCATAATAATCATCGGTCAGGCCGTTTTGATCGTCGTCGATACCGTTGTCAGGAATTTCATTGCTATTGATCAGTACGCGGCTGGCCATTTGCGGGTGAGTTACGTCCAATCCAGAGTCGACTACGGCCACAGTGATACCGGCGCCGCGGACATTTTGCTGCCACAGAGCGGGGGCGTTAATGCGAGCCACTCCCCAGTTGTCGTTAAGACCTGCGGCCTGCCGCACTGAGTTTGCTCGCAATACCGGAGTTCGCACCTTGTAGTCGGGCTCCGCGAATTCGATTCGCGCCAGATTTTCACTCACAAAACCATCGATAAACGCCTCTTCGGATGCGGCGTGAACGACAGCCATTTCGCCATTTGTGTAATGCACGACAAATTGCTGCGGGATAACGTCGCTTAGGCATTCTTCGGCGGCCTTCTCGTAGACCGGAGAGGAAGTCTTCTGCTGCGAACATGCTGAAAGAGCGAGCAGTGCCGCGAAGGCGGCGAGGGCGTGAGCGGTGTGGTGGGGGCGAGAGAGCATGGCGTTCTCCTTCCTGGAAAAGCCTTATTAGGTATTGTCGTGTTGGGCAGAAAATTGGGTTAGTCCAAGAATCCCATTGAAGCGCTTGGTTTACTGGACTGGGCGCTTTCTAGACCTCTTTGCTGGACCTTCAGGTCGCGGGTGCTTAACATTCGCTAATGGATCGAAAAAGTATTTTTAAATTGGCCATTTTTATTGCTGGTGTCGTATTGGCGGCATTTATCGTCCGCTCTGGCTACCTTGATGAACTGAGTTTTGAGAATCTAAAGGCGCGTCAGTGGGAACTGCAGAGTTGGACGCGCATGTTTTACACCAAAGCGGTAATTTATTTTTTACTGCTTTATATCGTCGTCGCCGCGCTTTCTATTCCGGGTGCAACCATCTTGACCTTGGCGGGGGGAGCGATATTCGGCCTGGGCCCGGGAATTTTTTTGGTCTCAATCGGCGCCACCATCGGCGGAACGCTTTGCTTTTTGGGCTCGCGATTTTTGTTTCGGGATTGGGTGGAGGCGAGGTTTCGCTCGCGGCTAGAGGCCGTTCACGCGGGTGTCGCTAAAGAGGGAGCCTTTTACCTTTTGACGTTGCGGCTAATTCCCGTCGTTCCGTTTTTCGTAATCAATTTGGTTTTTGGCCTGACGAAAATGTCGCCGTTGGTCTTCGGTGCGGTGTCGCTTGTGGGGATGTTTCCGGCGGTGGTGGTTTATGTAAACGCCGGTACGCAATTGGCCGAGGTGCAGTCGCTCAGCGGAATCCTCAGCGCGCCGGTTCTAATCTCCTTAGGTCTGCTCGGACTTTTTCCGTGGATGACCAAAATTGTTTTAGAGTTTTTTAAGAGCCGCAAGGTGTACGCGCCGTATATGCGACCGTCTTCGTTTGACTATGATATTTTAGTCGTCGGCGGTGGCGCCGCAGGGCTTGTGTCCGCCTATTTAGGTGCGGCGTTAAAGGCCAAAGTCGGCTTGATCGAGAAGCATCGGATGGGCGGCGATTGCCTGTATACGGGCTGTGTGCCGAGCAAGGCTTTGATTCGTAGTTCTCAGGTGGCGCATCTGTTTCGGCGCGGCGCTGAGTTTGGGCTACAGACGGTTGCGCCCGAAGTGGATTTTGCGAAAGTTTTCTCGCGCATTCAAAAAATCATTACGCAGATCGAGCCCAATGATTCGGTCGAGCGATACACGGGCCTGGGCGTGGATTGCATGAAGGGTGTGGCTAAGATTGAAGATCCCTTTCGTGTACGCCTCGGTGATCGCGTGCTCACGACCCGCAACATTATCGTGGCCACTGGCGCCACTCCTGTTTTACCTCCGATTCCGGGGCTCACGGACGTGCCCCATTTTACTTCAGAAACTCTGTGGCAGTTGAACGAGACGCCGGGTCGCGTGCTGGTGTTAGGCGGTGGGCCGATTGGTTGTGAGCTGGCGCAGGCTTTTTCACGCCTCGGTTGCGCGACTTCAATCATCGACAAAGGCCCGCGCCTTCTCAGCAAAGAAGATCCGGATGTATCCGCGTTTGTGTTGAAAACTTTTACCGGCGAAGGGATTAAAGTGACCTTGCAGTCGGTGGTGGCGCGCTTCGATAAACTCCCGAGTGGGGGCGGTAAAGCACTGCTGAAAAATGGCCAGGCCATTCCCTTTGATATCTTGGTGGTCGCGTTAGGGCGGCGGGCCTCAGTGAATGGTTTTGGCTTAGAGAATTTGCAGTTGGCATTGCGCCTCGATGGCACGCTTGAAGTGGATGAGTGTTTGCGAACGCGCTTTCACAATGTGTTGGCGTGCGGAGATGTGACGGGCCCCTATCAATTTACTCACGCGGGGGCTTATCAGGCCGGCATTGCTGTGCTGAACGCACTGTTCGCTCCATTTAAGCATTTCTACGCCGATTACTCGTCGCTGCCCTGGTGTACCTATGTGGATCCGGAAGTGGCGCGGCTGGGGCTGAACGAAACCGACGCGGCTGCGGAGGGTGTGCCGGTGGATGTGCATCGCTATGAACTGGAGCATCTCGACCGGGCCGTGTGCGAAGGCGAGAACCGCGGATTTGTGAAGGTGCTCACCGAGAAAGACGGTTCAAAAATCTTAGGCGTCTCGATTGTCGGAGCTCATGCGGGCGAGATTATGGCCGAGTTCGCACTGGCGAAGCGCAAAAACCTGACTTTGAATGACATTTTGAATACGGTTCACTCGTATCCAACATTCGCGGAAGCAAATAAGTATGTGGCTGGCGTTTGGCGGCGCAAGCACACTCCACCGCAGGCGCTGGCTTTGCTGACGCGTTTTCATGCTTGGCGGCGCGGATAACGTCGTTGTAGAACAGTCGGCGGATGAAAAAGGTCCTCGTCACCGGCATGGCCGGATTTATTGCTGCTGAAACCGCGCGCCAGTTGCTCGCCCAGGGCGTTTCGGTCGTTGGCTGCGACAACCTAAACGACTATTACGACCCAAGGCTTAAACAGCACCGCCTGGATCAGGTTGCGGGCGCTGAGTTTCACAAAATCGATATCGAAGATGCATCGGCTCTCGAAAAATTATTTCGCCAGCACAAGTTCGACGCTGTTTATAACCTCGCGGCTCGGGCCGGGGTCCGCTACAGCATGGAGAACCCGAGCGTTTATTTTTCGACAAATGTGATGGGCACACTGAATCTTCTCGAGCAGATGCGCAAAAATAATTGTCAAAAAATGATTCTCGCCAGTACGTCTTCGCTTTATGCTGGCGAAAAATTGCCGTTCATTGAAAGCGCACCGGTCAACAATCCGATCTCTCCCTATGCCGCTTCAAAAAAAGCCGCAGAAGTGCTGTGCTACACATACAACTATCAGTACGGTATCGATTGTTCGGTGGTGCGCTACTTTACTGTGTATGGGCCGGCTGGCCGCCCGGACATGAGCATTCTTAAATTTATCCATCGGATTGCGCAGGAAAAAGAATTTGAGCTTTACGGCGACGGCGAACAAAGTCGCGATTTTACGTACGTCGATGATATAGCCGCGGGCACCATTCGAGCGTCGCGCAATGTGGGTTTTGAGATTATAAATCTCGGCGGCGGCCGAACGCCGGTCACCATCAATCAAATGATTCAGTGGATGGAAGAGGGTTTGCAGAAAAAGGCCCGCATCAAGCGCCTGCCTGCGCAAAAAGCCGATATGCAAGACACTCAAGCCGATATCACTAAGGCTAAAAAGATTCTCGAATGGACGCCGAATTTGGATTTTAAAGCGGGCCTTGCAAAAACCATCGATTGGTATTTGGCCAATAGAGAATTCTTAAAGACTCTAGCTATTTAATGCAGGGCTTCCGAAAAAAGAACCTGGTACCTTTATTGAGCTTTGGTCCACATCGACACGGCCGACACGGGGAACACGGGTGTTCCCGGCGGCTGGTTGGTGATAAGTCCGAAGTGCGGATCGAAATTGAATGTTCGATCTGGGGGATCATAAGTTTGATTTCCGCAGCAGGTGTTATCGTGAAGCGCATAGACCGCGTTGTAGCCGTAGACCATGGATCCGTTTACAATTAAATCTCGGCCCGACCAGTCTTCGAGCAGCGAAGTCAGAGTTGAGCTCGGCTCTGTAAGTAGCGCCACGTTATACGTGGTGTTTGTGGCGATACGCGCCTGTGCGCTAGGGATTTGATCCCAGCGTGAGCGCAAATCGCTCCACGCATTGGACTGCAAAATCACTTTGTCGCCGCCCACTAACGATGAAACCCAGGGCACCGCATTGGCGGCCGACACATTTGAGCTGGTGTTGAAATTGCCAACTAAGTAGGTCGGAAGATTTGTAATGATGCTGATTCCGCGCGGAAGGCGCACGCCATTGAGATTGGCGCCATTGACTACGCGAAGCGCGTTTGGCCACGGCGCTTGGTTGTTGTACAGCGCGCAGTCGGGAACGCGAAAGCGCGCACGAGTCGCCGGCACACCATGGCGATCAAAATCGCGTCCAGCTAAATTTCCCGCTCCGGCCCCGAGGCTTGAGCACAAGGGCTGCGGCAAAGCTTGTTGAACGGCGGTATGCGTTCGCGTCGGCTCAGCTTGCCCGGCGGCCACCGGATAACTCGGAAGATACGGCGCGGGAGGGAGCGTGTTGATCATGTTAAAAAGACCATGAAAGGGATGTTCGTTCGGGCCGCCGACGCCATAACCGCCGGTGCCACCGGGCCAGTAAGAACTGATATATATGACTCCGTTAAAGGGCGAGCCTTTGTAGCCGGTCACGCCGAAGTAAGAGCCGAGTTCGCCCGGATCGTTGTTGGCGAGCATCGCTTGAAACTGGCTCACGTCAAAGTTAATCGGGAGCACGCGGCTGCGTGCGGCGCGCACACCCGCGCCGCCGGTTGAGCCCGAATAAATATGACCGTTGCGAAATCCGCCTCGGGTGGAATTCAAAACTTTGGTTGCGATCGGTAGCGCGGTGGCGGGGCCCACGCCCGGTGTGCAGGTCACCGCGGTTTGCACATTCAAAAGTCCGCAGCCGCCGGCGCAAGTTAAGGCTTCTCCGGCATCACATAAAGAAGACGTATTTCCCGGTAGGGTGCCGGGCAGTGCATTTACCCAATGGGCCACGCGATGGGGATTGACGCCACCAGCGTTAACAAGATTTCCGTAGGACAAAACTCCGGCGTCCGCCGCCGTATCAAAAAGGCTTTCGGCAACCTGATCATACTCGTAGTAGGAGAATCCGCCCGGCATAGCGGGAGCGGCGGGCCAGGGGCGAGTCGCGGCCCAGTCGGCGCGGATATCTTCTTGGCCCACGGGAATGGCCACTCCATTTATAGTTTCCGTATAGGATCCGGGATGATCCGACCAGATGGGGCGGCCGGGCCATAGATTCGGATTTAGCGGATCTTTAATGTACCAAACTCCGTTGATAATTCGGATGTCGGCATTGAATGCGTATTTGTAGGTTCGCACCGATGCGGAGTCGGTAAGTAGGACGGGATCAATAATAAATCGCAGGTTGTCGGTGTTCTGCACTAGTGAATTATTGCCGGCCTCTCGCAGTTGCACTAGCCCCGCACCCGCACCCGGAAGTTTTAAAATCTGCACGCCGTGGGCCGTGTCTTGCGCTTGCTCTCGCCAGCGGGCGAGAGCGAAAGCCTCCCAATTTAGGCCAGTGCCGGCGCAGTTGGCGCAGCCGTTGTCGGTCGCATTGGTCATTTCTAATGAACCGATAAAATTATTTGGATTGGTGGCGATCCGGGTGCGTGAAGTCCCACCGCCGCCGCCACACCGGGCGTCGGCGTTGCTCATCAGCCGTCCGCCGACGGTGAGCTTGAGAAAGTTCTCGTACCCACTCGAGCCGCCAACGCACAGATCGCCGTTCGAGTGCAGCCGACCGAGCATTTCCATTTCAGGGCCAGTGCTGAGTAGGGCATTGTTGGTGTCGAAAAAAGCCATAAACTGAAACATCGAGATGTAACCGACGGCGAGACGAAGTTCGAGGGGCTCGACGATATTGCCGGTGAACACGGAACTCGGGGCCAGCACATTGAAGCGAACCGACAGATCTGTGATCGGGCCGTTCATTCCCTTAAAGGGCCCCGACGAGATTGTGGAGCTCGGTGTAGTTTTGAGGATACTCACCTGAATGGGCGAAACGGTGTACGGCGCCGGCACCAGCGGGGCAAGAGTGGTGTCGAGGTGAGCGCTTAGCGCGGCGCTGTCGGGAGAGGGGTTGGACATAAGATAATCTTCGATGATGACGGTGACCAGGGCTCGCACCCCTTCAGAAACATAAAAGGCCTGGCGCTTTCCGCTGAACGCCTCGAGCGTTTTCATATTCGAATCATAGTTCACCATTACGGCATCGACGATGACCGACAACACCACAATGATTCCAGCCACAACTAAGAGCGCGCTACCACGTTGATTTTTAATCATTGGAAAATAAACGAATTCCGCGGCGTAAGCCGAGAACTCTCCTCCTGTAAAATCCACCCCGCGCGAATGCGAGGGGGGCCGTTCAGAATTTGCACCGCCTGCGGGACCAAGCTGCCAGTTGAGTCCGCGTTGCCGACAATGACCCCGAACATGACTTGTTGCATGGCGGAGCGGGTGATTGGCGCGACAAAAAATCCGGCGCCATAAGCTTCGACCCCGGAGGGATTGTTAAACAACCACTCGTCGTTGTTGCCGGAGGGGGTTTCAGAAATATTGCCGTCGGCAATGTTGAAGTCGTAGCCGAGGGCAACCTGAAGGTCGTGAATGTTGTCGGCGACGATGACATCTTCGCCAACTGCGGCGACTCCGTCGTTGTTGGCATCGACAAAACGCTTGAGCGTAAAGTTTACTGAATCCCAGTAAAAGGTTTGCGTGTTGACCATCGTCATCATTCCGTTTGTCCAAGTGGGGCCTGGCGGCGGATTGCGCCCGCCCCAGGCTTGACCGTTGGCAAAGTCAGCCTGGCAGGTCACTAAATTCACGGCGGTGACGTACTGTTGAGAATGAAAGTCTCCGAGCGTGAACATCACCGGGCGGCTAAGGTAGCTGACCTCATTGGCCGCTTGCGGTTGCATGCAGCACACGCCGGGTGAACTAAAAGCAATTTGCACTCGGCCCGGCCCGAGTTGACCGGTGATGGCACACTCTTGCAGCGGCGAGGTTACGGTGGTGATGGTCAACCGATCCGAACGAGCGCACGCAGGGAAGATGCTGCGAGCCGCGCAGTCATCTTCAACCCAAATGCCCATCCATCCACGCACCGATCCGCCGCCTGCCCCCATAAGCTCACCGCGCAGGTAGCCGCCAATCAGGATCGCATCCTGATAAATTGTTGACCGGCCTTCGGTGGTTTTGAAGTATCGCAAATTGGAGATGTGTACGCCCGTGCTCACCGCAATAATAAACGTGGCGAGTCCCATCGCGACGAGAAGTTCTACCATGCTGAATCCGCCGTGCCCGGCGGAGGCGTTAGTTCGCAACTAGAGTCCCCTGTAAGTGATGTAGTGAACGGCGCGCCGCTTGCTGACTTCTTGCCAGCTCACGTCGAGCTTAATTTCTTTAACCTTTGTAATCGGAAAATTTGTCCGCACCGTCCAAGTCGCCAAGAACACATCCGGCACGGCCGTCTTTTTGCCGAACTCAGTAAAATTTTGCGAGTGATCGCCGTCGACCAACTTGCTGTCGGATTCGTAAACAGACATTAGCTCCTCCATTACAATTCCGGCGATGTCGTGGGCCTTGGCAAAGCGGCGCGAAGTTTGAAAATTGGTTCCAATCAGGCTCACCGATGAACTCGAAAACATCATGGCCACGCTCAGTATCGCGAGCGCGATCACGACTTCCATCAAAGTAAATCCGGATTGGCGCCTGATCATAAGTGCCTCACCTGTCCAATCGCCGGGTAAATGGTGAACTGATTGGTCAGGCCACCGGCGGTCGAAAGCGTGATCGTTGCTGGCACGGGTGCCGTCGTGCCGCCGCTTGGGCGAAACACGAGCACGGGTCCAACATTAAAATTTGAAACGGTAGTGCCCGTTCGTAGCGTGTGTACGACCGTCAGGTCGGGATCAGGCCGAGGGTTTTGCGTACACGGTGAGGGAATTGGATATGTATTCACCGTGACAGTGTTGGAGCTGGTGATTTCGACAAAAGCGCATTGGCTTTTGGTTACGGCGGCGTTGCGAGCCGTTAAAAGAGTATCGGCGAGAGCGGAGACATCCTGCTTAAACAAGAACTCGTCTTTCGGCTTTTCGAAAATCGTGACCGCCGAGATCGTACCGAGCACCGACACAATGGCGACTACAATCATCAGTTCGGGCAAAGAAAATCCTTGATCGTTGAAGCTCCCCCGATCTCGTTCGCGCCGATTGACGGCGTCAGCGAGCTCATTGTACGCGTGATTGAGCTCGGTGTAGTAGTCGTTGTGGCGGAAGAAAATTTTAACGATCTGCTTCCCGTGTGCGGACTCAATCATATGGCGGCGCAAGCGATAGAGCGGACCGGCCAGGCGATTTGAGAAAATGATCGCGACAATAAACACGCCGAGATAAAAGGTTCCGTATGCGACAAGCTTCATGTGCTCGGGCTGCATATAGGAGCTGAGGATGCCAACGATTCCGTCGCGCTGTTGCAGGTCGCGATAGCTCTCAATGCGATCTATGGTTTGGTGAACCATCGTCGTCAACATCGAAATCAAGATGGTATATCCGACCACCGTCCACTGAAACTTTTTATCTACGATGTACTTGCGTCTCAACATAGCTGCTTCCTCTATTTAAGGCCCAATTTTGCTTTAATAATAATCAACTCACGAGTCTGGCGTTCGACTTCGCGCTTGAGTTCGGCGTTCTCGCCCTCGAGATTGACCAAACGCTTAATTAAATCTTTCTGTAGGTCCGAGTCGCTTCGGCACATGCCGTAGATCTCTTGGATGCTTCCGGTGATCAGCGCTTGCAGTTGCGGCACCTTAACGCTGTGGATGACGTTTTTATCGGTGTAGTTCACGTAAAGCGGATCGACGAGTTCGACCTCTTCGGCAACGAAGCCGACTTCTTTCTGCAGCGATTCTTTGGATTCAAAACTCACAGGCCTTAATTTTAAAAGTTTACGGAGGGCAGAATCCAGCGATTGGACATTGCGTATCGCATTTATCGAAGTTCTCTCAGTGGTGAAGTAGCCGGCCTTGCCCGGCGGCGGCTCAGAGGCAGGTGGGGTAAGAGTATCGGCGACATTGGCGGGCGCGCGCAACGCCGTCGGCGCGGCTAAAGAGGGTGGAACTTCGCTCACTGGAGCGGCGGGGGCTGAAGCCTGCGGCGAAGATACGGCCCCCGGTGCGGACTTTGTTAAATACTTAGTGAGGCCGCGACATTCGAACGAAAACTCCTTAAGCGGATTGGCGCAAAACTTTTTTAGCTGGCGCGACTTGATTTCGCATTTGCCAAAATTTTCTTCAGCGCCCGGGCCTGTGGGCGAGCAGTCATCCAAGTTGGTGGCGGCGATATGGCGGTTGAGATCAAGGCAAATGGTCGGCACCTTGTCGCCGCCCTGACCGCATTGGCTATCTAAGTCCGAAAACAAGCCGACGCAAGCCTTGGTGTTGAACAGCCGCTTGGTAAAGCACCGCTCGAGCTTGGTTGCGCCGTCGTCACTTTTCTTAACGATGTTCGTGGCGACCACATTTACGTTGGGTACGAATTGCGGCACTTGCACTAATGGCGGCGTGGAGTCTGATGCGAGCACGGCCGACGGGATAATTTTGGCGGGCTCGATTTTTGGCGCCGGCGCGGGACTCGATGAAGCTTGGGCCGCGACCGCCGCCGGGGGCGGCGGGGGAGTGGGATCGGCGCGACCCTTTGGGCGAAGGGGTGAGGAGCTTGTGCCCACAACAATCGGAACTCTTTGGGTGGTTGGCGCTGGCGGCGCACCCGGCTCCGGTTCGGGCTTGCGCGAGGCCATTCTTGCCGCGCGCACGAAGTCGCCGGTTTCATCGACCGACCACGTTTCGTTGTTGAACTCGGAGACGACGCGGAAACCTTTGTCCGACTTCAGAGTGATGTCGTAGGGGAGGGCTTTACATCCTTCTGAAAGCTTGGCTTTGAGTTTCTCTTCCGAGTCCGAGAACTTTCCGTCTTCTTTAAAATTTTCTTGCAGAATTTCGTGCGCGGCGCTTAGGCAGTGGGCAAGGCGAGACTTGGGCTGAGCGAATGCATGATTCGCGAAACAAATCGCAGCGATGATAATGATGTTGCGCAATCCCGTCGACGAGATTGCATAATAGTAACGAGCGCCCATCCCATAGAATTTATCGGTCTATCTATATTATAAATTGATTTGGACTGGGCGATGGTAGAGCCGACTAAGGTCGGCCCGGCCCTCGGCCGCCGCGACCATTGTCACGTCCATCTCGACCATTGTCGCCATTTCGTCCAGTACAGGCGCGCCAGTTCACATGGTAAACCGCGTTGGAGGTCCCGTCGATGCTATCAATCGTGGCTTGCGCCGGCTCGCCGGCCTTTTTCGAGATCACTTGCAGCTGATTGTAGACACGAAGAACAGTGTTGCCACCGCACGGAGAAACTTCGGTTCCCCCTTTCGCATCATTTAAAAGGTCGGTCGAAATTTCGTAAATGTCGGTGACCGGTCCTTGAAAATCAAAGCGCATATTCATACGGTCGCCGTCGCCACCCCTCCCTCGGAAATTAAACACCGTGTGCAGCCGTGCGCGCGCATCTTGTGGGAGGGCGACGAAGCCTCGGTAGTCCACGCGAGTGATTTCCATTTGCATGTTGGGTGGAATTTCAATCGGAATCAGAGAATCACAGGCGAGAACATCTCTTTTTTGCCCTTTTCCTCCCGCCGCCTCAGCGACAAACTGATCAAACAAAATCGAGAACGAGAGATTGTCGGGCGAGAACGCGACACGCATCGTGCCCGCTGGGCAACCGTTGCCGCCGTGAGTGGGTTGGCCCACCGGCACTCGGCCCGGCCGTTCGGAGCGCTCGTTTCCGCGCTGATGGCCGCCGCGACCCTTTTTAAAATTTTTATCGCGCTCTTTGGCTGATAACTCTGTGGATAATGTGGATAAACAAAAAATAGAAATGATTGCAAACACACCGCACTTCATAATTTTCCCCTTCACCTGGAAAATTGCGGGGGAGTGGTGAGCCTCCCCCGCGTGTACGAAACTGGAACAACTTACTTACTAGGACATCAATGGCATTGACGCCATTGAAGATGATAGATCAAGCCAGAGCTTACATCGGCGCTATCCACCGTCGCGAGAGCTTGTTCACGGCGCGAGTTGGTTTGCGCGAACAAGCTGGTGTTGGCGCGCAAGATTGTATCGGCACCGCAAGCACTCCATACGATCGCCTGCAGACCCAGATTATCCTGCTTTAGGTAGTCCGAAGTTGAAGGACCGTAGAAAGTCTTGGAAGAATTCACACCGCGGCCGGCACCGGGCAAAAAGTAATTCACGCTCAACTGCGCGCGCGAGCCCGACGGCAAGGCTAAGAAGCCGCGGTAATCAATTTGCATCACAGAAATGCTGTAGCCTTGTGGTACATGAATCGGAATCGCAATATTACAGTTCTTGCGATCGACTGTTTTGCTGCCACCCGCTTCGACCACATATTGATCGAACAGAATGCTCAGCTGAGATTGATCGGGACTTAAAGCGATAGCGGCTGTTCCCATCGGACAACCTGTTCCACCATAAGTCGGCTCACCAAGTTCCAGACCGCGCCCGTGCGCAGCTGCTGAAGTGAGCAAAAGAGAAAGCAAAACCCCGAGATACCTAACCATTGGATCCCCCCAATATAGTTTGTTTGTTGTTGGAATTTTTCTTCGGACGTCCTGTCCGTTGTTACACAGGAGGGTTACTACAAAGCGTGTGCCAACCGTGAAAATTATATTAACCGGATTTTCGTATCACATTGTCTAAGAGTTCGGGGGCGAAACGGCACCGAAGTGGAACCGTTTAACAATAATCAGGAAAGTTTGGCACCAGATCGGTCTTCGCTCGCCGTCGCCGGAAGTATCGCAAGAATTGCGACAAACGCGGCAAGAATTAAAGCAAAGGCCGGCGTCGGCCCAAGTTTCACCACAAGAATTTTTGCGCGCGGGCCCGCGATCAACGCTCCCGCCGCGGCTGAACATAATATTAATAAAGCTTTTCCGGCGTAAAATTTTAGCGTCACCTGAAAAAACCATCCAAATGCCATTCCGGCCGTGACCGCTGGAGCTGTAAGTATAACGCCGCCGAGCCATGCGGCGGCGACGCTCGACAAATACGGCGTATCGAGCCAATTCAACGCGAAGAACACAACGCCATGAGAGATCACGATGGCCAATCCATTTATGCGCATGATGCGCTCAGGATTTTTTGCCGGGCGCGCTTCGATAATATAACTCGCGACCAATATAGTAATTAGGAGGAGATAAAAATGGATGAACAAAGCGGTGCGCGGCTGATCACACAGCAGCACCATTTTTTCGAGAAAAAGTGACTGCAGGCCGATAAAGCCGAGTCCGGCCAAGAAGGCGCCCAAAATTGGTGCTATAACCATATAAATCAATCACATAGGCAGCCCGACCGACTGTCAACGAGACCGCTCTATTACTTTACTTTGATCCGGCTCTTGAGTTTGCGCATTTGATCGCGCGCCTGCGCGATCACCACGGGTTGGTCATATATAAGATGTCGACCGTCGTCGACGATGGGCTCACCATCGGTCCAGACGTGACTGACGTCGCGGCCGCTGGATGAATAAACGAGTGCTGAGTACGGGTCATCGACCGTGGCCAAGCTGGGATGATCACGTTTCACAACCACCACGTCGGCGCACTTGCCGACTTCAAGCGAGCCAATTCGTTTTTCAGCATTGAGCACACTCGCGCCGCCGAGGGTGGCAAGTTCGAAGGCTTCTCTCGCCGGCATCGCTGTCGGGCCAAAAACAGGTTTTTGCAACAGGGCCGCGAGTCGCATCTCCATAAATGGGTCCATCATATTGTTGCACGGGGCCCCATCCGCTCCGAGCGCGAGCTTTACTTTCTTTTTGCGATACTCGGTGATGCGCGCGATTCCGCTGGCCAGTTTTAAATTCGAACTCGGGCAGTGAGTGATGCCGGTTTTGGCCTTGGCTATATCTGAGACCTCACTTTTCGAAAGATGAATTCCGTGAGCGATCACCGTAAGTTTATTGAGACAGCCGATTTTCTTGAGATATTTCACATTATCGAGGCCCGTCCGTTTGCGCACGAGCGCAATTTCGCCTTTGCTCTCTGACGCGTGCGTGTGAAAAATTAAATTGTGACGCTTCTGCAACTTGAGCGCCGACTTTAATATTTCTTCCGTGCAAGAAATCACAAATCGCGGGCTGACTGCGTATTGAAGACGACTATTCTTATTGTGCCACCGCGCAATCAAATCCTCGCTGTATTTAATAGACTCGTCGGTCGCGCGAAAGAGCGGGCCCGAGGCCGGCTTGTGGTCCATCAGGCAATTGCCGCCCCAGTAGCGGATTCCCGAGCGTTCGGCTTCGCGAAAGACCGAATCATGATGGTCCACCGAGCCCATATCTAAAATCGATGTCGTACCGAGCAGCTGCATTTCGAGAAGTCCCAGCTGTGCCGAGGCTTTAGAGCTTTCGGCATCGTGCGCTTTCTCCATAGGCCAAATTCTTTTCTCCAGCCAATCCAAGAGCTCAAGATCATCGGCCCAGCCGCGAAACAGAGTTTGTGTCAGATGGGTATGTGCCTGAATCAGACCCGGGATCACAAACGACCCGCGGACATCCACAACCGTCTCGCCGCCTTCTGGCGAAAGGCCGGGCGCGATCGCGGCGATCAGGTTGTCGCGGATTCGCAAATCTCCGTTGATCACTTGGCGCTTTTTGTTCATGGTGACGATCACGCCGTTGCGAATCAACGTTCGGCTCATAGTTCAGGTTTCACTTTCTTTACGAATTCAATAAGCGCCCGCGAAAACGCTTTTTCCACTTTCTGTGCCACCTCTTTAACATCGTCGTGAGAAAGTTTGACGCGCGAAAGGCCGGTTCCGAGATTGGTGACACAGCTTAATCCCGCCACCCTAAGACCCGCATGGCGAGCGGCGATGACGTCGGCCACGGTCGACATCCCCACGGCGCCCCCGCCCATTTTAGCAAAAAATTGAATCTCGGCTGCGGTTTCATAGGTTGGCCCCATGACACCGACGTACACGCCCTCAAAAACTCGAGCCTTCTGCCCGCGCAGGCAAGACTTCAACATTTGACCTAATTTCTTGTCGTAAGCTTCCGTCATATCGACAAAGCGGGGACCCTTTTCCCAATTGGGGCCGCGCAGCGGGTTGCCACCCGTAAGATTGATGTGATCGCGAATCACCATAAAATCACCGGGCCGCATGACTTTTTTCAAGCCACCGGCCGCGTTGGTGACCACCAAGGTTTTCACTCCCAGCGTGGCCAGCGTGCGCACTGGATACATAACGTTGGCAAAATCGTGTCCTTCGTAGGCGTGCAGGCGGCCCTGTAGAACAGCAACTTCGGTGCCGGCGATATTTCCGAGAATCAATTTTCCAGGGTGGCCTTCCACACTCGCCTTCGCGAAGTGAGGCAGGTCGCTAAAGGAAAATTCAGCGCGATCCTCTACGCTATCGGCGAATTTGGCCAAGCCGGAGCCGAGTACGAATCCTAACTTGGGGCGAAGCTTTGATTTCTTCGCGATGTAAGAGGTTGTCTCGGTGAGCATTTGGTCGATATTCATAAAAGTACCTTTGCCACCAGCGGAGTTCGCTCCGCCGGACGATCAGAAATTATAAAACTCTTTTGAATCTCAGAAATTGCATCTGCGAGCGTCGCCGGCGCAGAATGGTGAAGTTTGAAAAGTGTTTCACCGGCCGTGACTTTCGCGCCATTGGCACAAAATACCTCTACGCCCGCTGAGGGGTCGAGCGGATCCGTTTGAAAGCGCCGGCCAGCACCAAGAAAAATGCACGCATTGCCCAGCTTCTCTAGATCTTTATACTGTAGATATCCCGAACTTTGCGCGGTGATCGAATCCGCTTTGGGCGCGACGGGCAGCCCTTTGTTTAGATCGGCGCCTTGGTGGGCGCAGATTTCTAAGAACTTTTTTCGAGCTGATCCGTCCTCGAGCAAGTGGAGGGCGAGTTGCTTCGCCTCAGGTACGGATTTGGCACGCTCGCCGAGAAAAATCATATGGGCGGCAAGTTCAATCGTCAGCTCGATCGTGTCCGCATAGCCTTTTCCTGAACCGCCGTCGCCGCCCCGTTCGCCGCTCATAATGTCGAGGCACTCTTGAACCTCAAGAGCATTGCCAACAAAGCGTCCCAGAGGTTCGTCCATTCGAGTCAGCAAGGCCGTCACTCTTTTGCCCGAGCGAACGCCGATGTCTTGCAGCGCGCGGGCCAGCTGCTCGGCCTCGCCCAGCGTTTTCATAAATGCGCCCGAGCCAAATTTTACGTCAAGAACGAGGGCCGACATTCCCTCGGCCAATTTCTTAGACATAATGCTTCCGCATATTAACGGTAAAGAATCGACCGTGCCTGTGACATCGCGAAGAGCATAGAGCTTGCGGTCGGCTGGGCAAATTTCGTTGGTTTGCCCCATAATCGCGGTGCCAATTTTTTCCATCTGCGCGCGAAAGCGCGCCAAATCGAGCCGCACATTAAATCCGGGGATACTTTCCAGCTTGTCGAGCGTTCCACCCGTGTGCGCCAGTCCGCGTCCGGCCATCATTGGCACCGGGACTCCCGCTGCCGCCACGAGCGGCGCCAAGATTAAACTGGTTTTGTCGCCAATCCCGCCGGTGGAGTGCTTGTCGACGGTCAGGCCCAGGTCAGAAAGATCAAGCACTGTGCCTGAGTCGCGCATCTCTTGCGTGAGCCAAGCGATCTCTTCGTCAGCCATTCCTTGAAAGCAAACGGCCATCAGCCACGCGGCCATTTGATAATCGGGCAGCTTGTCTTTGGAGTACTCTTGCACAAGAAAGCGAATTTCCTCATGGGAGTGGCTTTTTCCCGCACGCTTTTTGCGAATCAATTCAGCCGGAAGAAACGACATCAGTAAGCTCCTGTCCCCGCGCCGGTCTCCATAATGCCGACGCCCGAAGAGGTGCCGATGCGATTGGCGCCGGCGTCGACCATTTTCATCAGCGTCTCAAGGTCGCGAATGCCGCCACTGGCCTTAACACCCATGTCCTCGCCCACGGTTTTTTTCATCAGCTGAACGGCCTCAACGGTCGCGCCACCGCCCAAGAACCCGGTTGAGGTCTTAACGTAAATCGCCCCGCAATCGCGAGCGAGCTTGCACGCGTGCACAATTTCATCGGCGCTCAACAGTGAAGTCTCTAAGATCACTTTAACCAACCGCTCTTGCGCCGCGCGCACCACAGATTCAATTTCAGTTTGAATAACGCTCCAGTTTTTATCTTTGGCCGCGCCGATATTAATCACCATGTCGAGCTCAAGGGCCCCGTCGGTGCAGGCGCGCACGGCTTCAAGCGCTTTAATTTCAGCGCGGTTCGCGCCGAGTGGAAAGCCAATCACCGTGCAAACTTTCACATCGCTGTTTTTTAATAACTCCGTGGCAATCGCCGCTCGATACGGCTGAACACAGACGCTGGCAAAATTATAATGGGCGGCTTCAGCGCAAAGTTTCTCGATCTCGGCGCGAGTCGCGTCGGGTTTCAGCAGCGTGTGATCGATTAATGCGGCCAGCGCACCTTGCGTTAGTCTGGGCACAAAGAAAGTCCTTTCCAACACCTATGAATAGCCCTACCGTTATATAATGGAGGACCAAGCCAAACACTATCTGATTTCTGGACTAGTGCAAGGTGTGGGATTTCGTAGGTTTGTCGAGCGAACCGCGCAAGGTTTAAAGCTGCGCGGATGGGTGCGCAACCTCTTTGACGGCCGCGTAGAGGCCTGGGCGCAGGGGCCCAAAGACACGCTAGCCCAGCTGGAAACCCAGTTGCGCAAAGGTCCTTCACACTCGCGAGTCGACAGCTTGGTCATTAAAGTGCAAACCGTGAGCGCGGCTATTCAAGAGTTCACGGTTAGAAACGACGGAGAGCAACCATGTGCGGACGAATAATTTCACTCTTACTCTTCGCAAGCTTAATGGTTTCATTCACAGTGCCGGTTCCGGCGCACGCTCAGCGCGCAAACGATAAAGGCGGACAAAATGCCACTCAAGGCCCGCGCAAACATTTAGGCAATATCGTTTTCGCCGGTCTCGCTGGAGCTGTGCTCGGTCTATCGACTTTAAGTTTTTACGGGCGCCCGCAAGATCGATTGTCAAACATTGCGGTCGGCTTCGCGATCGGCGTTATCGGCGGCACCATGTTCTCGACCTACAAAGCCGCGGCCGAGCCGCGCGAATTCTACGGCTTGACTGATCCGATGCTGCGATTCGAGCAAGCCCGATACACGCCGTCGGCGTCATACGTTTTTGAATTCTAAGGTTACGGTTTGAATTTTTTTAAGAACCCGCCGGCGCCGCCGGTCGCGGGTGGTGGCTGGCCAGCGGCCGGGCGCTGCATAGAGCCCGTGTGAGCGGCGCCAGGGAGCGGCTGCTTGCCGGGCTGAGGCTTTTCGACACCCGTGAGCACGATTCCGCTGCTTTTAGAGATTCCGGTGCCTTGAACATTGATCTGCGAAGATGTGTTCTGCAGGGTGGTGTCTTTCTTTTCTTTCTTGCCGAGAAATGTGTTGGCCAAGACTTTGTCGATTTTGCCGTCGTTCACCAGCTTGGTAAGGTGGTAATCGAAGGTCATCATTCCCGCATCCATTTGTGTTTGCATGATGGACGGGATTTGGTGAGTTTTTGCTTCGCGAATCAAGTTGGCGACGGCGTGCGAGTTGGTCAAAATTTCGTAAGCGGCGATTCGGCCGGGTTTATCCACCCGAGGGAACAGTGTTTGCGCAACCACGCCGCGCAAGCTTTCAGAAAGCATGGTGCGCACTTGTGCCTGCTGCGCCTGCGGAAAAACGTCGATAATACGATCTACAGTTTTAGGAGCGTTGTTGGTGTGCAGGGTGCCGAACACTAAGTGGCCGGTTTCAGCCGCGGTCATGGCGAGCTGAATGGTTTCTAAGTCGCGCAATTCGCCCACCAGAATGATGTCGGGATCTTCGCGCAGCGAAGCCTTAAGTGCATTGGCGAACGATTTAGTGTGACTATTTACCTCGCGCTGATTGATCAGCGACATTTTATTTTCGTGCACAAATTCGATCGGATCTTCAATCGTAATGATGTGCTCTTTGCGGGCGATATTGATTTCGTGAATCAACGACGCCAAGGTCGTCGACTTACCGGAGCCGGTCGGGCCGGTCACAAGCACCAGACCACGAGGCGTATCGATCAGATCTAAAATCGCCTGCGGAAGGTTGAGCTCTTTAGCGCTTTTGATAATCTCAGGAATCACCCGAAATACGCCGCCCATTCCACGGCGTTGCATGAACACATTCACCCGAAAGCGGCCCAGTCCCTTGACGTGGTAGCTCGTATCGAGCTCCCAGTTTTCCATAAAGTTGCGTTTTTGTTTTTCGCTTAAGATTTCGAATATAAGCGCTTGTACCGAATCGTTCTCGAGCGGCGGGTGATTGAGGCCCACCATTTCACCATGAATTCGAAAGAACGGTTGTGTGCCGGCCGATAGATGCATGTCGGACGCATTCTGCGACACCATCAGTTTGAATAACTTATCTATTTCAGCCATATATTCTTGTCGGAAAGTCTTAAGCAGGCCTTAAACACCGAGCTTGTGACTCGACTTAAGTTTGGTTAAGCTCCTATTCCATGGCCGCTGAAATCCTCATCAATGTTCGCCCCAATCTCACCCGCGTCGCTTATGTCGAAGATGGCACCCTCAACGACTTAAAAATAGAGCGAGGCGGCTCCCCGACTTTGGTCGGTTCCATTTATCGGGGCCGGGTGGTTCGGGTATTGCCCGGTATGCAAGCCGCGTTTGTGGATATCGGACTCGACCGCGCGGCTTTTTTGTATGTGGCCGATGTGCGCTCGGATTTAGACGGCGAGCCGCGCCTTTATTTAGATCAAGACGACGAGGCCGATGACGGCGAACTTCCCGAAAAAGACGAGGCACCCAAGGTTGCCATTCAAGATTTACTGCGCGAGGGGCAGGTGTTGATGGTGCAAGTGGCGAAAGATCCGCTTGGCACCAAAGGGGCCCGGATCACCACGCACATTTCGCTGGCCGGTCGGCATGTGGTGTATATGCCGACGATCAAACATTTAGGTATTTCACGCCGGATTGAAGATGAAGCCGAACGGGATCGTCTAAAGAAAATTGTTGAGGGCCTAAAGCCAAAAGGTGGCGTGATTATTCGAACGGCCTGCGAGGGAGCTTCGAGCGAAGACCTCGGCGCCGATTTGGATTATCTCTACCGGGTGTGGTCGGAAGTCGATAAATCATACGAAAAAAAGAAAACGCCCGGCCTAATTCTCGCCGAGATCGATGTCGAGTTGCGTGCACTGAGAGATTTGCTGAACGAAAAAGTGCAAAAAGTTTTGGTCGACGACCAGAAGGTGCACAAAAAAGTTCTGCAGTTTATCAACCAGTTTATGCCCAAGTACTCGAAGGCGGTGCTGTTGCATACGGGTCCGCAGCCGTTGTTTGATCTTTACGAGTTGGATTTAGAAATTTCGCGCTCGCTCGATCGTAAAATTTGGCTTAAATCCGGCGGCTATATTGTGATTGATGAAGCCGAGGCTCTGGTGGTGATCGACGTGAACACCGGGCGCTTTGTTGGCAAAAAAGATCTCGAAGATACAATTTTAAAGACCAATTTGGAGGCCGTAAAAGAAATCGCCCACCAGCTGCGCATCCGCAATGCCGGCGGAATTATTATTATTGATTTTATCGATATGGAGAAAACCGTCCATCGCGAAAAGGTGATGAATCAACTGGCGCTTGAGTTGGCCAACGATATGGCTAAGACCACGGTCGTTTCTATGTCTGAACTCGGCCTGGTCGAGATGACGAGAAAGCGCACCCGGCCTTCGCTAGTGTCTTCACTCTGCGAACCCTGCACTTATTGTGAAGGTAAGGGCTACATAAAGCGCAAGAGCACCATGGCCCAAGAAATTTTTATGGCACTCGAAAGAGAAGTGCTTAGAAATAAAAATGCCACCAGCGCGGTGGTGCATTGCCATAGCGGCGTTGCCGACTGGATATATGAAGAGGAGCAAGAGGCCCTCGATTCTATTGAAGCTAAGATCCAGCGACACGTGGTATTTAAGGTCGAAGCCCACTATCACATCGAGCAATTCGAGATCGAATCCACAATCGTAAGTAACTGATTTCGTGTCTCTTTTTGAGACCGCCCCTCGCTATTTTGGTGGGTGGGTGTATTCTTGGGTAAAGGGGCGTGATTCTACACAGGACCACGCAGGGTTCGGCGGGGCACTTCTCAGGGGGGTGAGTTGTGAGCCAGCGATACCGGTTTTTAAACATTTCGTTTCTAGCGTGTGCACTACTTTTCACGCACGCGGTCTACGCCGATGAAGGCGATCTTTCAGGCGACGAAATTGACGACATTTTTGATGATGTAAATCATGGGTCGGGCGACTCTGGTGGAGCTGCGACAGCAGAACCTGAATCTGCCGCAAGTTCCGATGATCTACCGGACGGGTTTACTCGGGTTGCGTCCACGCCCAAAGATGATTTCAGCGACTCGATGCCGTCCAACGCGAGCGAAAAACGCGAGGAAGTAGACGACGATGCTGACGCCGAATCCGAGATCAACAACGTGGTCGGAGATTCTTTAACCGAATCGGGTTCCTTTCAAAGTTACACGCCCGAGCCCGAAGTAACGGCAGATCGATTTATTTACGGCGAAGGACGAC
>CAYVRZ010000020.1:0-76821 GCA_964453895.1 uncultured Pseudobdellovibrionaceae bacterium
AGCCGCGACCGCGCCGGTAAACGCGCCGCGCACGTGGCCAAACAACTCACTCTCAAATAGATTTTCCGGAATCGCCGAGCAGTTCAAGGCAACAAACTTGCCATCTTTAAACGACGAATTCGAATGAATCGCGCGGGCCACAAGCTCTTTTCCCGTACCACTCGCGCCGCGGATCAAAACCGGAGTGTCGACTTTCGACAACCGCATAATCACGCTAAAGACCTTTTTCATTTGCGAGGTCTGGCCGATAATTTCGCGGCCAGCTTCCACCTGCATGGGGAATGAGGCCGTCGCTTGCGAGATCAAAGAATAGGCGGTGATCGCGCGATCGACCATGGCCACTAAATCTTCGCTCTTAATGGGTTTTGATACGTAGTTAAAGGCGCCTTCTTTAACCGCGCGAACCGCGTCGTCAATATTGGCGTAGGCGGTTAGAATCAAAACGATAATGGCGGGGTCATGGTCTTTGATGGCCTTTAACGCCTCCATGCCTGTCATTCGCGGCATGTCTACGTCGAGCAGCACCATATTGTAGGCTTTCGTTTTGATTTTCTCGAGGGCATTGACGCCGTCAAAGGCTTCGTCGACCTCAAAGCGCCCGGTGGCGGCAAGAGCCGAGGCGACGGATAAACGTAGTCCCGCGTCGTCGTCGCATACTAAAACCTTAAACATGGAGGCCTCCTCGTTCGCTGCCATCGGTGGCATCGCGATAATCGGTCGTTTTGCTTAAATCCATTGGTAAACGGACAGTGAAGGTTGAGCCTTTGTCGAGAACGCTCTCCACTTCAATCCGGCCGTTGTGTAGCTCAACAAAATACTTCGCCAAATACAAGCCCAAGCCGTTGCCCGCCGTGTTCACCCGTGAGTTGCGCGCGCGGTAAAAGCGATCGAACACATGCGGCAGGTCTTCAGGCGGAATTCCACGGCCTTGATCGGCCACCTGAATAATCACTTCGCCGTCAAGTTCTTCGGTCGAAACCAACACCTTGGTGTTTTCGGGAGAGTATTTAATCGAGTTCTCAATCAAATTGGTAAAAACCGTTTTTAGCAAGTCTTCGTCCATGTTGAAGCTGAACAGCGGCTCCATCTCGGTGACGACCTCAATATTTTTCCGTTTCGCCAAATAGTCGTTTTTGCGGATTACGTTGCGGATCAGTTGATTCACGTCGCGGCTGCGCAGTTGCAGCTTCATCTCTTTGCTCTCGATGCGCGAGAGCGACAAGATCGAGCCGATAAATTCGGTCAGTTCTTCGCTGCTTTCAGAGATGGTGTTGAGCGCCATCTGTTGCGTATCGTTGAGAGGGTCGCCTTCTTTGCGAATAACGTCGGCCATGCCTTGAATTCGCGCCAGCGGGGTTTTTAAATCGTGCGACATCATACGCATAAAGTTCGATTTTAGCTCTTCCACTTGGGTCAGCAGTCGGTTCTTTTGGTAGTACTCCCAGCTGCGGCGGTTCTCTATAATCAAGCGGTATGGAATCACGAAGTAATAACAGATAAACACCGCCACCAGCGGGTGCGACACAAAAATAATCCAGCCACCAAAGGCAAACATGCCCAGTGCAAAGAGCAAGTAGCCGCAAAGAACTAAGCCCAATGACAAAAGCCCCTTGGCTGGCCGCACATTCAGCACGATATAAACCGTGAGCAACGAAATAATAAACGTGAACATCAACTTGACCCACGGCGGGGCCACAGCCGGGCTCTGGTTTAGAATCAAAGTGTCGAGCGCGTTGGCGTGCATCTCGAGGCGGCTTAAGGCGAGAATGTCTTTAGACAATGGCGTGGTTACATAGTCGGCGGCATTTTCTTCGGTGTCGCGGCCGATCATCACAATTTTACCGCGAATCGCCTCGGCGGCGATCGGATTCTCAAGCACATCCACAAATTTGAAGGTGGGATAGCTGCCCTTATTGCGATAGCGAATCAGCACCTGGGTCGACTCTAAAAACTTAAAGTTGCCACGATATTCTTCGGTGCTGCTGAAGCCGTTGTACTCCCGCGCGAGGCGGGGCAGCAGAAGCATTTGATTTTCGTAGCTCAAAATCAGACGCCGACTGACACCGTCTTTGGCCAACACGTTTCTGTCTTGCGTACCGGGCGCCGGTTCAACGGGAATATTCTCGAAGGGAGCCGCTAGCGGATCAAGACGACTGATGCCGGTCTTAGGAATGTCGTTCTCACCAAAATAAATGGGCAATCGCGCGGCCACTTCGGCCAGCATCGAGAGATCGTCGTACGAACCTTGAATTTGCGATGGATTGATAAAGGTCACCACGTGGGCCGGTTGGGCCTGCGCCAGCTTTTGTAAAACCACGGCCCAATCGAGCGCCTCGGGTTCGCGCTTCAGCTTTTTGATTGTTTCGTGCTCGATGGTGAGCAACACCACTTGGCCCGAGCTTTCGGGCCTTGGGCTTAAGCTCATCCTTAGGTCATAGGCCGTGGATTCGAGCACATAGAATTTAAACGGAAAAAGTAAGAGGGTAATCAGGATCGCAAAGGCGAACCGTAATCCGTGGTGTACCCATCTGTTTTTAAGCCAACTTTCAAACCAGTTGACTGCCATGGCTCACTCCTTGAGCTCTAAGGACCTCTGTTACCCTAATTCCCTAAGCAATTGAGTTGCCAGCGGTTTAGCCCTCAGCTCAAACCTACAGTGTCAGAGTGACACCACGCTGCCAAGAGCCCAAACGGGGCTTATACATATTTCAAAGCTGTCTAACGGGTATTCAGATGGCTGTGGGCTGGTCGTCTGGCTGATCGCCTGTGTTTATTTCGCTGCCCGGGCCAGGTTGTGGTGTGCCAGGAGCGGGTTCGCCGGTGGGAGCAGCAACGGGCTCGGTGGGCGCCGCCGGGGGGGCTGCGGGAGCAGGCGCCGCAGGAGCAGGGGCCGCTGCGCGAACGACTTTATAGCTAAACACCATAGAGCGCGAAAACGACTCGTTGGCCGCGCGCGATTGTTGGTTGGTCGTGGCTTGCGCGCCCTCAGCGATGCGTACGCGAACGACAATGCGATCGCCGTTTTTATAAATGTGCGCCACGGCTTCTTTGCCGCCCACATTGACCTTGCGAACGATGCCTTCGTTATCGCGGCCACCTTCAGCGCTGGCTAAAATATCCAGCAGCGCTAGAGCAGCATTCTGATTTTGCGAGAACTGATCGGCCAATTTCATTTTAACGTTCTCAAGTACGACTTGGGTTGAAAACACCACCGAGGTCATTCCGGGAGAATTGCGATTGGGCTGGCTGCCTTGAGCGACAGTCATTTTCAACGGAATCAGAATTTCGCGGGGCGAACGATCGGGCGAACTTGGAATAAGACCGGCGCCGCGAGTTGTGGGTTCTGCATTTAAGGCCACATTGCCATTGGCTTGAACGGTGGGGCGCGATTTGCGAACAACCGCAAAATGATACGATCCTTTGATGTACTCCACATGAGTGAGAATTTCTTCGATGGTGTACTCGCCAGCTTCCAACGCGGCGATTGGCTCGCCAGCCACGGCGTCAGCGAGTTCTTTCTTAGCACTGTCGATATTCTTTAATTTTTCTTGGGCCTCTTTGGAGTTCGCGGGAGGATTTAAATTGCGCCCCGTCGGAATCGATTTGCGCGTGTTCGTGCGCGAACGGCGTTGTCCATCACCACAGCCGATGGTGATAAAAAGAATGGCCAAAAGTACGATCGAGAGAGCTCCGACTACTTTGCGCTGATTCATAAGGTTTCCTCCGGGCACACTTGCCCGAACGGTAAAGATTACAAACCCTGTGCCGCGTTCAGCTGGAAATTAGGGGGATTTGAGGGGTAAAGGAGCCAAATTTCGGCGGTTTACTCTTCGCAGGACCAAAAACAGGCGTTCTGATTCTCGATATTAAGGCACGAATCGATATCGTGAAATTGCCCGCAGAACGACTTACCATCACAGCGAGGTTCGCAGCGGAACTGCTCCTTACTAGGGATAAAGTCGATGATCGTAGCTAGGCCGCGTTCGCTTAAGTGATCGTCTTCATTGAGGGTATCGGCGCTAAGATGGGGCGCTGCGACTAACATTAATATAAGGATTAGGGTCCGAATCGTTAAATCCACAAGTAATGCTTATAGGACCCATAAGCTTTCAAGTCAATGCTCTAGCTGGCCCAGGCGCCAAACACCAGTTCAATCGACTCAGGCAAATCGGGCAGGTTTGGAAAATCGCGAAGCAAGTCGTCGCGTTGAACCGCTCGCTTTTCCACCCCAGGGGGGTAGGCAAAGTCGGTAGGCTGAAACGGTTTTTGGATACCTTTGATTATATCCACCCAAACGGGCAACGCGGCTCCGGCGCCGGTCAAGCCCATCGCTGTGTTGTCATCGTATCCGACCCACACCACCACCATTAAGCGCGAGGTAAAGCCGGCAAACCAAGCGTCTTTGGTATCGCTCGTGGTTCCGGTTTTTCCGGCGGCGGCGCCATCAAATCCCCACAGGCGCGCAACTTTACCCGTTCCCAGTTCCATCGACTGCCGCATCATTCCGACGAGGATGGCGGTATTCACCGGATCCAAGGCTTCGTCCGCCGATGGTTGATACTCGAACAACACTCGCCCGTTGATATCTTCAGCTCGCGACAACAAATGCAGCCGCTCCGTCGAGCCCATGCGAGCGAGGGTCAGATACGATTGCGCCACTTCCATCGGAGAGAGTTCGAGTGCGCCCAAAGTGAGTGACGGAAGATTGGGGATTTTGCTGGTGACTCCGGCGTTTCGTAAAGCATCGATCACGGTTTCAAGACCAACCTGTTGGCCAATGCGGGCGGTAGGAATATTCAGTGAGTGTGCGAGCGCGAAAAACAGCGGCACATTGCCTGGATAAGACTTGCCCTCGTAATTTTTCGGCTTCCACACCTGTTTGCCGGTTTTCCATTCAAAGGGGTCATCTGACACAGGCGCAATGGGAGAGCTGTCGCGGAGTGCCGGCAAGAACACGAAGGGTTTTACGATTGAGCCGATTTGTCTGCGGCTGTCGATGGCGCGATTAAACTGCGTCGAGCGATAGTCGCGCCCGCCCGTGAGAGCTAAGACCTCGGCGGTTTGGATGTCGACGGCGATGGCCGCAACCTGCAGCGGATGTGCGGAGGGTTTCTTAACCCTCTTCTCAACTGCGGGCATAACTTTAGCGACAGCGCCGAGTAGTCCGGCCTGCGATTCCGGATCAAGAGTGGTGTAAAGGCGGGCGCCATCTTCGGAATCGATCTCCCAGCTTTCGAACTCCCGCAGAGCGCTCATCACAAAGTACGGCGCATGCGTGCGCCGCTGCGCTGGGGCCACTTTCGGTAACGGCGAGTTGATAGCCTCTTCGCTCTCGGTGCTGCTAATCATACCGCCTTCGCTCATTTTTCTAAGTACGAGATCGCGCCGCGATTTTGCCGCGTCGGGGTGCTCGAAAGGATTAAAGCGGCCGGGGCTATTGATCGTGGCGGCCAGAAGCGCGCATTCGGGCAGCGTGAGTTGCGAGATCGGTTTGTCGAAGTTGACCTGTGCGGCGCTGCCAAATCCGCGCACTTGATAGGGGCCGCTTTGACCCATATAGATCACGTTCAGGTACATTTCGAGAATTTCATCTTTTTCCATTTGCGACTCGAGGAGCAGCGACAGCATTTGCTCTTCGATTTTGCGGCGCAGGGTTTTTTTGCTGGTTAGAAAAAAGTTTTTTACTAACTGTTGCGTGATGGTGCTGCCGCCTTCAGCAAAGCGGCGGGCTTTAAGGTTGCGAATCACGGCGCGAAAGGTGCCGGTCGCGCTGACACCACTGTGTTCAAGAAAATCTTTGTCTTCGATGGCGATTACGGCCTGAAGGCAAGACAGTGGAATTTCGCTGCGCGGGGCATTTTGCTGAAGGATCGGTTGGCCATCATAAAATTGTGTAATGAGTTGCGGGAACAGTCCGGCACCGGCCGCGGGCGCCAGGGGATTGCCTTTCCACAGGTCGACGATCCAACCTTCGGCATCCCATGTTACGACCAGGTTTGGGTCACGCACCCACAGGCAGCGGGTGGCTTTTTCATTAAATGAAAGTTTGGTCATATCGGCGCAGGCTTCGATATTTTCGAGATAATAATCGCGCCCAGCTTGTAGGCCGCGTTTTTCCATCTCAGCCTCAATCTGTTCCTGCGGAAAGCGGCGGCCGGGCGTCAACGGCAGACCCTGCGAGTAAAGCTCTAGAGGCGGCAAAACCCAGCCCCGTTCAAGACGCGTGGAAATTTTGCTTTGCAGTGACTCCACGACGACGCCGCCGAGCAAAACAAGACCGGCGATAGCGCACAAAACTAGGAGTAAAATCTGGGTTGTTCGGGTCATCCTCACTTGACATTAGGTGGGGCCATGTCTTTAGTCAAAGCCATGAAAATTTCCGAGAAGCAAATCGTTCGTATGGCCAATGCGATCTTCAAGGGCCTGAAGCAACAAAAGGTAGTTGAGTTTAAAGAAAAAGAAGAAGTTGTTCTGCAGCGAGCCGCCGCCATCATTCGTGGTGATTTTTCCCGCGAGGCGGAGCTCGATCAAGAGGTCAATCGCATGATGGATGACCTCGAACGGCAGAACCCGGGCGAGTTTCAGCGTTACAAAATGTTCCCCATGCTGAAAAAACGATTAGCCAAAGAAAAAGGCATAATCCTATGAGCTATGTGAGCGAAGACCGGGTCAGTCACTTGGCCCGAATCGTGGTCGACGGGATCTGGAACGACGATCTGGTGGACTACGTGGACGACGATGCGGCTTTGCGGGCGGCCAAAAAAGGATTGAACGAGTTCGTTAAAGAAATTCAAGACGTCGACAAGGTCGCTCAGGCGAAGGTGGCGTCGTTGAAACGGGGAGTCCCTGAGGGAAGCCCTGAGTGGGATATTATGTATGCGAAATATTTTGAAGAGGAGATGCAAAGACGTGGCCACTAAGAAAAAGAAAAAAGCCGTCGCAAAAGTCAAAGCGAAACCGGCAAAAAAAGTAATGAAGAAGCCGACAAAAAAACCGGTGATGAAAATGAAAACAGCCGCCAAGCCGGCGGCGAAGGCGGCCAAAGTAACAGCCAAGCCTACAGCCCAACCCAAAATGACCGCGCACTCATTTAGCGCCAAAATGCTGTCGCCGCTCGACGACCGTATTGTCGTTCGTGTGCAAGCGGCCGAAGAAAAGACCGCGGGTGGCCTTTACATCCCCGGCACGGTGGCGACTCGTCCCGACCGCGGCGAAGTGATGGCGAAGGGCCCAGGCCACCGAAATAAAAAAGGCCGTGTGCGTCCGCTCGATTTAGAAATCGGCGACACCATTCTCTTTCCGCAATACACCGGCACTAAAGTCTCGATCGGTGATAATGAATTTCTCATTATGCGTGAAGAGGACGTTCTCGGAGTCGTTGAAACATAATTTTTCAATTCTAGGGATTGCTCAGGCGATCCCGGAGATCTCGGTGCCATATATTGTACTGTATGGCACTGCAACGTTTAGATTGACCTAAGGAGGTCCAATGCTAGTCTGTTTGCAACCTTCCCAGGCGGGTGTGATGCAAAAAAACTCAGTCATTCTCGTCACTCTGACCTTTCTAATTTGCGGCTTGTTTGCAAATTCCGCAGTGGCTGGTGATTTGGAATGGAGCGGGCTTTACCGCTTTGAAGGCAACTTCATCAAAAATTCCGAGTTGAGTGGCGATGATCGGGAGATCACCTACGGGCAGCATCACCTGGTCCTTCGTCCAAAGATCACAGCTGGCGACGGCCTCACTATATATGGACAATTCAATCTTCTAAACGCAGCAGCTTACCCAAACTCGCAGATGGGTCAGTTCTGGGGCAGTGGAGTGGGAACGCCGGCCGCCGGTGGCGCCGCCGCCGATTCCAATTCCGCTTCGCAGACGCAAGCGTCCGAGTCGATCTTGGTCACGCAGCTTTACCTGACCTTCTCGCAAGAGTACGGGTCGTTGTTGGTGGGCCGCGCACCATTGCAGTTTGGTTTGGGGATGACCCACAATGCGGGCCGTGGATTGTTTGATCATTGGTACGACACCCGCGATATGGTGGCGTACAAATTTGTTGTCGGTAATTTGTTTTTTATGCCGATGTTCGGCAAATCGAGCGAAAGCAATATTCAGCAGCCTGACGACGTAAACGATTACATGTTCCAGTTTCAATACGAGAATCCGGAAACAGACTTAGAGTTGGGCGTGTTCTATTCGCTCCGCAAGTCGAACAATCAAGGTAGCAATACTCCCGGTGGCTCGCCTCTTGGTGGAGCGACAAATGCCGGTCCGATTGCCGATGTTGATAACCGCACGGTCAGCGTCTATGCACTTCGCGACAGCGACCATTTGCGTTTAGGCCTCGAGGCCTCGTTTCAATCCGGTGAGTCCGGTGTGCAAACCGCCAGTGGCGATAACGTGGCTTGGGGCGGTTTCGGTGTGGCGGCAGAACTTGAATACCGTCCGCAAGATAGCAAATGGCGATGGGGTTTAAAAGCTGGCTCCGCGTCGGGCGACGATCCGGCGACAGATGCGAAGTATGAAGGCTTCAACTTCGATCGCAACTACGATGTAGCCATGCTTTTGTTCAACCGCCCACTTGGACAAGCTGATTTCTTAAGCTCGCAGTTTACCACCGGCACCGTTCGCGGCGCCGATGGTCGCATCAATAGAGCCGACGTCGAGGGCATCAGCAATGTGCTCTATTTCGCACCGACCGCGCGCTATAATTTTAACGACCGCTGGAGTTTAGATCAGACAGTCATCGGTGGATTTTTGGGCGAGAGCCCAATCGCCGGTCGAAGCGTGAAAAAAGACTTAGGGTACGAATACGATATTTCTCTCAACTTCACACCCCGCAAGGGCGTGATGTGGGTGAATCAGGCCGGATTTCTCTTCCCAGGCAGTGCGTGGGAAGGCGATGGCCTCTACAGTTCGAAATTTGCATTTGGTTTAGCGACAAAAGCCGCCATCAGCTTCTAGTCGCAGCATCTTGATTTGCATCTTTGACCGCATCTTGTATTGATGGTGGTGGCAGGGCCCGGGGGATCGTAAGGTTCCTCGGGTTTTTTTTGGTCGTTGGGTTCAGTATCCCGGATACGGTTAACTGTATCCGGGATACAGGATGAGTTCAGTTTCCTTTGCAGCTGTTCGCTACTCGTTCGACTTCGCTGATGTCGTCGCAGCCGTAGGTTCCTAGGCGTTTGCAGATTGAGCGGATGCAGGCTGCGTCAGAGCCCTGGCAGGCAACTCCGACTCGTTCCACTTCGCTGATGTCGTCGCAGCCGTAGCGCCCGAGTAAGTTGCACGCCAAATCCATACATTCGCCGTTAAAGTGCCGTCGGCACGAGGTCGCCACGCGAGTCACTTCCGAAAGATCATCGCAACCGTAGCGGCCGAGACGGGCGCAACTTGAAGCTAAACAGGCGCCGCTTCGGTTTCCGCGGCACGCGCGGCCGACGCTCTCGACTTGTGAGATATCGTCGTAGCCGTAGCGTCCAAGTAAGTCGCACGCGACATCGGCGCAGCTGGGGCCGGTGGGTGTTGTTTGCTCGCACTGCTCTGGAATATTCAAGATGGATTTTTGCGAACTGTAGAATTCGATCGCCAGGCGATTCAACTTTGCTTTTGATACCTGTGGATTCGCAAAAGCGAAAAATGGCGCGAGCAATAAGAGAACGACGTATTTCATATATAGATCCCCCAAAAACGTTCTTCGGACTGTTAGAAATTGAACACCGCTAAGTATTTGATTGTGAAGATTAAAAACGAGCGCGGCGGTCTGCGGCGTTGCCGGGTTCGACAGTTTGGCCATTTCACAAAAACGCCAAGATCTTTAAAATTCAGCAGGATATTTAATGGGATAGGTATGCCTTGGGGGTGTGGAGCGAATCTTGGAATAAAGGTGGGTAAGTAATAGGAGGACTGTATGTCCAAGCACAGGAATACATTATTTTTAATCGCCACCGTGATGTTCAGCCTGTCGTATTTGCCGGGATTCACGGCCGACGCCGGTTCTGGACAAATCGATCAGTCCTCAAGCATTGCCTATGAAGGCGATTGTGATTTTAGCCGGCAGGCCTCGTGCCGCGCGCGCTCCACCGACTCTCGCGTATCTGCGGATGTTCGCGTAAATCGCGTTGTGGTACCGAAGCCAGTCGATCGCCTCGGCGATCCTGCAGCCCAACCGGCGCCCGGCGAAACCGAAGATATGTTGGAAGTCAGCATCGAAGCTTCGGCTTCGGTTGAAGGTTGCACGACCGGTTGCTCGCGCAGCACGTCTGTAACCCGCCACTTTCCGCTCTCTGACCGCAGCCGCATTCGCGAAAAAGCTCTCGAACTTGCTCGCCAACAGGCCGAAGCTGTTCGTGGTGAAGCGCAACGTGAGGCCGCTCGCTTGCGTCGCGCCGAATCCTGCCAAGTTGACGAAGACAATCGCCCCCTCGAAGCCCGAGCCAAGCGCGATTGTTTAATGGCCCGCATCGCCCTGCTCGAACCCGAACAAGCCGCGAAATATTTTGATCAACATATGAAAGAGATGTTGCTTGAGATGATCAAATCCGACAATCCGCAAACCCGCGCCGACGGCCTTCGCATGTTGGCCAGCTTAAAATTAATTACTGGCAACAATCCGTACCTTAAAGAATCGCTGCACGAGATCGGCGAATTTGGCAAGTATCACTCGCAAGTGCAATTGTTGGCTCGCAGAATCCAAACCAACCGCGCTTTAGGTCGCGATACAAAACAAGACACCGCTGCGCTCGCGCGACTGGTTGGCACTGCGGGCAGCTACTTTGAGAGCCGCGGTTTAACGCTGAACGATCGCCTGCAAGATTCTCTTGCTGGTTGGGCCTACCAAGGAACCTTAGGCACCGACCTTTCGGGTTATGAGCAGCAAATTAAATCGATCTACAGCAATCACCAACAATATATGAATCAGGCTCGCCAACCCCTACAACCTGGCCAGCAACAATTTCAACCCAGCGTTCCCGGTGCGGGCCGCACTGGGCTTGGAACCTTCGGCGGCAACAACCAAATTGGGCGCCCTGCTGTAACTCCGCCGACGACTGGCCGTCCCGGTGTTGCGCCCGTGCAGCCAATGCGCCCGGGAGCGACTCAGGCCCCCGTTCGCGGCCCCGTATACGGTCAAAGACCCCTCGGCCGCTAATCGACGGTTGCTCTAATAAATGAACTTCGCTAAGGGTTTCCTGAACAGGAAGCCCTTTTTTTATGCGCTTTGAGTTTTTAAAAACCGAGCCCTTTCCCGGAGTCGCCGCTGCCGAATGGAGCGATTGGCGTTGGCAGTTTAAATCTTCACTAAGCACGCGCGAGGATTTCGCGCGCCACTTCGACTTGAGTGAGGGCGAGTTACAGGCACTCAGTCGGCCATCGCGCTTTCCGGTGCGCTCCACACCCTATTACGCCGCCCTCGCATCGCGGGTGAATTGCTTAGACCCGATTCGACAAATGGTTTTACCGCGAAGCGAGGAGTTAAACACAGGCCGGGGACAGCAGATTGCGGATCCGCTGGGTGAGCGCGCCCATTCGCCGCTCGAGCGGGTGATTCACCGTTACCCCGATCGACTTTTGTTTTTAATCACCGATCAATGCTCGCTGTATTGTCGGTACTGTCTGCGCAAACACTTCACCGGCCAAGATCAAGCCTTTGTTGGCTCCAGCGATTACGAAAAAGCATTGGCCTACATTCGCGGGGCGCCCGGTGTGCGTGAAGTGATTTTATCGGGCGGGGATCCGTTAACACTTGGCGATTCGCGCTTAGAGCGCGTGTTGTTTGATCTGCGCGCCATTGAGCATGTTGAGATCATTCGCGTGGCGAGCCGTATGCCGGTGGTGGCGCCGATGCGCGTGACCGAAGAGCTGTGTGCGATTTTTAAAAAATTTAAGCCGGTTTATTTTATGACCCACTTCAATCATCCGCGCGAGTTGAGCTTTGAAGCCGCCGAGTGTTTAGAGCGGTTGGTGGATCACGGCGTGCCGGTGTTCAATCAAATGGTCTTATTAAACGGCATAAACAATCACGCAGCCGTAGTGCAGGCCCTGTCGCGCCGGCTGTTGTTCTTGCGCGTAAAGCCCTACTACATGTTTCAGTGCGATCCGTCTGAGGGCTCCGAACACTTTCGCACGTCGGTTGAAGAGTCTTTAGAAATTCAGCGCCAGCTGTGGGGTCGCTTAAGCGGTTTGGCCATGCCGAATTTGTCTTTAGATATCCCGGGCGGTGGTGGCAAGGTCGGGCTTACTCCGAATTTTGAAACCGCGCGGTCGGATTCGCAACGTGAGTTTCGTGGCTTTGATGGAGTGCGGGGCGTGTATCAGGCGCCCGTGGCGGCGTCGGTGTTGCCTGCGGATTTAGATAATTACTTGGCCGAGTGGAGAGAGTTGGCGGATCAGCATTATGGCTCGTCACGCTAAACTCACCAAAGCGTCCGCAATCAAAGCGGTCAACAAACGCGGCGCCCTGCTAGTTTACCCGTTGAACAATCGTCGTGAGCCCGCGTCGCTGTGGTCGGAGCTGTGGCCGCGCACAAAAATGCGTTGGGAGTGGGATCAAGACGGCGATGACCGCGTGGCGGACATGTGGCATATGCGCGAGGTTTTGTCGCGCTCGCGGCAAGTTGTGTATGCAAAGTGGTATCAGGGCCGCGCAACTTTATTTTCGTTCGATGTGTTTGTGAATTTGCTCAGTTTTCTGGGCGGAGTCGGGGATTTTGAAATGTCGCGCGAGAGCGGCCTCGCTCTTGAGGCCTTAGAGGCCGATTCACCTTTGTCGACCAAACAGTTGAAAGCGGCGTGCGAGCTCGAGGGCCGTTTGCTTGAGCCCGTTTACAATCGCGCTTTGAAGCCGCTGTGGCAGCGCCTATGGATCGTCGGCTTTGGCGAGTTCGAAGACTCGAGCTTTCCGTCTTTAGGAATCGGCGCCACGCGAACGTTGTTCGAAGAGTTGTGGCTGGAAGCCGCGAAGATTGATTCGGGTGTCGCGGAGCGGATGCTTGTTGATAGGTTAGGCGCAGAGAATTTGTTTTTTAAATATGCCGTGAAGTTGCGAAAGGTTTACGCTTGATGGATTCCCTTGCCGCACTTCGCGCGCACCATGAGTCGGGGCAGACCAAGTCTCTCGAATCGCGCATTCACGCATTAAGCCAACTCGATCGGCTCATTCGCGAGAACACCGATCTCATTTGCCAGGCGCTCTTTGCGGATTTGCGCAAACCCAAGCAAGAAGCGTTGATTAGTGAGATCGCCGTAACCCTCGAAGAAATTGCCGTCGCGAAAAGAAATTTAAAAAAATGGCTGCGCCCCAAAATCGGTAAGGCGCCCTTGGCCTTGTGGCCGTCCAAAAGTCGATTGTTGTACGAGCCCCTCGGTGTGGTTCTGATCATCGGTCCGTGGAATTATCCTTTTCAACTTGTGTTTGCGCCGTTGGTGGGCGCGATCGCCGCGGGCAATTGCGCGATCCTCAAGCCGTCCGAACTCACGCCGCAAACATCTCAGCTGATTACGAAGTTAATTGGCGAATATTTTTCGCCCGATTTTTTACGAGTCGTATTAGGTGGGATCCCTGAGACGACTGCACTTCTCAATCTTAAGTTCGATCATATATTTTTCACGGGCAGTACGCCGGTGGGGAAAATAGTGATGCAGGCGGCGGCCAAGAACCTTGTGCCCGTAACGCTTGAGCTGGGCGGAAAATGCCCGGTTATCGTTTGCGAGGACGCCGATTTAGATTTAGCCGCGCGACGAATCGTTTGGGGCAAATTCTATAATGCGGGCCAGACCTGCGTTGCACCCGATTATCTCTACGTGCACGAAAGCGTCGCCGAGTCGCTCATCGAAAACATAAAAAATTGTATTCGCGCTCAGTTTGGCGAAAGGTCGGAAGAAAGCCCCGACTTTGCTCGAATTGTGAACTCAAGAAACACCGAGAGACTGGCCGCGCTGATCGACAAGAGCAAAGTCGTGTTTGGCGGTCGGATGGATGCCCAGTCCAACTATGTGGAGCCGACTCTAATGGCTGGTGTTTCTTGGGATGACAAAGTTATGGGCGAAGAAATCTTCGGGCCTATTTTGCCGATTTTGACCTACAAGGACTTGGAGTCTCTCTACGCGGTGATTCGATCGAAGCCAAAACCGTTGGCCGCCTATTTCTTTTCCCGCTCCGTCGAGAGGCAAAGAGCCTTTACCATTGGTTTTAGTTTTGGCGGCGGATGCATCAACGATGTGGTGGTTCACCTTAGTAACCCCTATCTGCCATTTGGCGGAGTGGGTGACAGCGGTATGGGCCACTATCATGGCGAAGACAGCTTTAAAACATTTAGCCACGCGAAAAGCGTTATGACCCGCTATAGTTGGCTCGACCTTTCGGCCCGCTACGCTCCGTACTCGGAGAAAAAGTTGAGCTTTCTTCGTAGATTGTTTCGCATTTAGGGCTGTGCCCGGGCACAGTTCTATTGCCAAGTTTCACTTTACAACGTCGCAAGCTTGAATCACGATTTATATAGTCATTGCTAAACATAGGAGATTTTGATTGAGACAGTTTAATCGATTGGGAAATTTTTGCCTCTTCGGAATCTCACAGGCTTTTTTAATTGTCGCAGTGAGCTCCGCGTGGGCTAATCCCAAAGACCACCATCAGCTTTGTCAGGCGATTGGAAAGTCGAAGATGGAGCCCTGCATGAAAATTTCAAATCCATCGATGAAAGAAATGTGTCAGGCGATTCTTCATGTCGAAGAGAACCGCTGTCTTAAAATTCTGGACGCTGATCTAAAAAATGTGTGCATCGGGGTTGCGGGCAAAAGCAAGCGCGAGGAGTCTTGCAATCAAGTTATCAATGAAGATTGGAAGCTCTTCTGTCACGGCCGCGCTAAATCTCAACAATCACTTTGTTTGCGTATAGTTGATGTTCAACTGAGAGGCGCTTGCTATTCACTTGCCGCGAGCGGTGACCATTGCATTCCCGAAGGTACCGATCCGAAGAAGGTGCCGTTTGAGCCAAGTGGGCATATTTCGCGCTAGGGCTTCGCGATAACCGAAGCCTATCTCAATTCGCCAAAAATCACCCGCGCCGGACATTAAGCGTCGCATTACCGCGAGCGACAGCAAGCATGGAAGCGGGCGGTTGAAAGTATATTAGTGACGACAAAACGCGTAGTCAGTAAATTGATTGAAACTTTGTTCGCGGGAGATTGAATTGGATCCCTCTCAAAATCATGAATATTTTGTTGGCTGGGGAACCTTGGCCTTGATCAACGCCGGCTTGGCAGAGTCTAAAAAAAGAAGCCGCCTCAATTGGCTTCTATTGTCACTTTTGTTAGGACCGATCGCCACCTTATTGATTGTGTATCTGGATTCTGGAGATCTGCTGCCAAGCTAGCCCTTAAGGTTATCCAACTGTCTAATTGGTGGTCGCCTTGAGTAGCGGGCTTTAATATAGAGCAATCGAGATGGCCATTGAGTTGCAATAACTGGCCATATGTCATTGCTCACAAACAGCCATTTCTATTTCTATGTCGGTATAATTCTTATTACCCAGTCGCTGTATAGTAGCCCTGTGGAGTTCCAATGTGCGGACGGCCAAGTCAGATTGCCCGTGCAATGCCAAGGGATCACCGGCTTACAGGCCTATCTCAACAATCCCTCAGCCGATTTGCAGCCCGAATGGCAAGACGAAAAACTCGCTGAAAGAGTCCGAGAATGCATGAGAGGCGTGCGTCTTCACAATATGGATCTGAAAAACGACTCCAAAAGCTGGTGCGCTACGGCCGACGACCAAGCCTTCAAAGTTCTAATGAAAATCGGCCAAGAAGAAGTCAGCCGATATCAAGCGTGGAACAAGATCAAAGCGGGCACGACCAATGTCGTTTTTCAGAACAATCAATGCTTCGGCTCGGTTTGCTATCGCGATTCCTTCCATGGTCGATACCATCCGCTACAAGATCAACAGGGCGCCGCTCGGTAATTTGATAAGAATTACCCGCGCCGGACATTAAGCGACGCATCACCTGGGAGCGTCTAGACTAATTTCTATTGTGCCAAAAATAGGCGTAGACGCCGAGCCCGATTAGAAAAATCCAAGTGTATTCTGCGCCCCGGTTGGAGGGAATCCAGTCCATTCCATACTTAAAGCCAAAAAAAACGCTGCCCATAAACATGATCAACATAATCGCGACAAGCAAATAGCGCATCGTTTTAGTGTCTCATAATTTGCCTGAGCGGTCATCCAATACGAATCTAGCCCTTGACTTTCTTAAGTGCGTAATTTACCATCTAGTTAAATAACCAAGTGGTAAAATAATGAAAGACGACCTCAGCCTCACATTCTCAGCCCTGGCCGACCCCACGCGCCGCGCGATTTTGGCCCGGCTGGCCAATGGTGAGACAAACGTATCGGACCTAGCCAAGCCTTTCGCCAAAGAGATGAGCCTTCCCGCCATCACCAAACATCTTAAGGTGCTCGAGAACGCGGGATTGATTCAAAAGACCAAAGACGCCCAGTGGCGAAACTGCTCCATCGATACCGCCCCATTGAAACAGGCCTCTGGATGGATCGAGCAATACCGGCAGTTTTGGGAAGAGAGTTTGGATCGCCTTGGTTTGTATCTCGATGAAGTTCAGGCCAAGAAAAAACGCAAAAGGAGAACCCATGTCAGCAAAGCCAAATGAGATTCAACTTATCCGCGTGTACAACGCTCCGGTAAAACTGGTGTGGGAGGCCTGGACCAATCTTAAGCACGTCGAAAAATGGTGGGGCCCGCGTGGTTTTACGCTTACGACTAAGAGCAAGGATTTGCGCCCGGGCGGAAAATGGATTTACACCATGCATGGGCCTGACGGCACCGACTACCCAAATATCGCCACCTACCACGAGATCGTAAAGTACGAAAAGCTTGTCTACGATCACGGGGGCAATGAAGAACGGCAAAAACTCTTTACTGTGACCGTTACGTTCTCGGAGAAGAACGGCAAGACGACAATGTGCATGACGATGGCTTTCACCACCGCCGAAGAAGCTGAGGCGACGAAAAAACACATCGAGAAGGCCAACGGCAACTCGACCTGGGAGAGATTGGCCGAGTATTTGGAGAGTACGCAAATTGAGGTGTCGCCGTAGTTTACAGATGGATAGGGACTCAGCATCGGGGCGCGCCCAGCTGCCAATCGCGGTGCACCCCAATTGCATGCCTAGGGAGGGATGCAATTTGTTGTATTGGTCCTTCTAAGCCTATCCATCGGGAGCGCCCAAAGCGCTTTTATGACAGATGCGCCGATTTCGGACCGCACCGCCGCGCCAGCGCCCGGGCCTATCCAGGAGGTCGCCCCTCCTCCCAGGTCCACGCCGCGGCCAACGCTTTCGGCCTGGCCGCGGATTCCGGCTGATTCTTGCGCCCAACAGCGCTTGGTTTATCAGCGTATGGCGAGCGGGCGGCAAGATATTCCAGGTCTTATGAATTCAGTCACCGACGCAGACATAGTGGTCGTCGGCGAGGCTCATAATCACGACGAAGAGTTTAAGTACTACAAAGAATTAATTGATTCGGGGACTCGGCGTGGATTGAAAACGAATTGTCTTTTCCTCGAGCAGGATGAAAAAAAATTGCAGTCTCACTTAGACCTGTGCAATCGAAATCCCAAAGCTGTGGGTCGGCGTTTTGTTGTTGGCGCCGATGTTCGCTGTCCGGGATCAAGCTCAGGCCTTGATACTTCTGTGCCGGATCTCACGGGCTACGCCTTATCTCGCGGGTGGAAGGTGTTCGCCGTAGATGATCATAGTTTAATAGGTAACGACAGTGATCCAGTGGCGATCCGAGCTAGAAATCGCTTTATGCAAAAAAGAATTCTTGATCAGTACGCCCGTCATCGCTGCGACTTCAGCGTGGTTATGCAGGGTTCGGGTCACATAAATAAAGAGTTCGCAGGGGCGGACGCGATGCAGACGCTTCTTGGAAAGGGTCTCCCATCCTCTCGAATTAAAACTCTGGGCCTGATGACGAGAGACTCGCATTCTTTCTTTAACAAAAACTGCGCCAGTGGCTTTTTTGGCTCGCAGGATTTCGCCCATACTGTAGAGCCGTCACTCTTTGGCCCAAGCGCTCCCGAGTTCGAAGGCTTTCGAGACTATGCGCGGGATTTCAATGCGTTTGTTTGGTACAATCCTAAATAAGGAGTTTACCTTTTATTTTTGATGATCTCGCAACTCTTCAGCGACATCGGGTCCCCACGACGCATTTTTCAGAAGTTGTTTTTGCACCAGGCAATTCCAAATAATATTTGACTGGGAATTCACGTCGCTACTGCGCGCCCTGAGCATAGCTTTCTGTTTTATCACCAAGCTTGGTCCGGTGATACCGCAGATCTCCCCAAGGCGGTCGTGTTTCGTTTAAACATCTTTTGAAGAGCTATCGCGATGCTCAATTACATTCTCGAAATCAGCAAAATTGTTGGTTTTTAAACCCGTGATATAAATCCAGCGGACGCATTCAAGGGAGGGTTAAAATGAATCTCAAGAATATCTCAGATCAAGTTCTGCTCGAGCGAACAGAAAACTTAGTGCGGCGTGAACGCGAACTGCTCGGCGAAGTTTTGCATCACTTAAAAGAGATTGAGCGCCGGCGTCTTTTTTCTCAGCAGGGCTACAAATCCATTTTTGACTACGCCACAAAAAAACTGGGCTATGCCGAAGATCAAGCCGCTCGTCGGATTTCAGCTATGCGACTCCTTAAAGAATTGCCAGAGATTGAATCTAAGATCGCCGATGGCTCTTTGACCCTCACCAACCTGAGCATGGCGCAGACTTTGTTTCGCCAAGAAAGTAAAAGAATGTCAGCCAGCATGGGCGAGAGCGGTTTTGGTAGAGAGAAAAAGTTAGAATTTTTGTCCAAGATCGAAAACAAGTCCAAGCGTGAGGCGGAGAAAGTGGTCATCGCTCATTCTTCGGAGCCGGCGCAATTCACTCCCGAACGCATTCGAGCAGTGACGGAGACCCATGTCGAAATTAAATTTGTCGCCAGCAATGAATTGCAACAAAAGCTCGGCAAGATCAAAGGGCTGCTCGCTCACTCACATCCTAATATGAGTATGGCAGAGGCCATCAATTTGCTTTGTGACATGGCCATTCAGAAACTCGATCCGGCGGAGAAGGCCAGAACAATGGTGGTAAGAAAATCGGGGAGAACCGCAAAATCACCCGCGCCGGACATTAAGCGTCGCATCACCGCGGGCGAGCGTCGGCAGGTGTGGAAGCGCGCGGATAGCCAGTGCCAAAACTGCGGCTCGACCCACGCACTTCAGATTGACCATATTCAGCCAAAGGCTTTGGGTGGATCCGATGAGCCAGAAAATCTCAGGCTCTTATGCCGCCCATGCAACCAAAGAGCCGCGATCGATAGTTTGGGTCTGACTAAAATGCAGCGCTATTTGGATCGGCCTGCGGGCGGCTGAGATTCTCTTCTAGTGCGCCATTGCAACGTTGGCTATGCTTTGAGAATGAAAAACTGGAGTCTGGAAGTTCAAAAACTGGAGGGCTGGTCGTTCGGTGACAATCCGCAAATGGCTGACGACTTGGCGGCGCAAACGGCTGAAGGCAAGAGCTTGGCGAATTGCTACTTGTGGAGGGAGGGTGGCAAAGTGCCCGAGCTTGGCGAGCGTTCGTATGTGAAGAATTCCATGGGAAATCCTGTATGTGTTGTGGAGGTTGTCGAGGTTAAGAAAATCCCATTTTGTGAAGTCGACTCGTCCTTTGCGTTGGCCGAAGGATATTCCACATTGGCTGAATGGCAGAGTGTTCACAGGGATTTTTTCGTAAGACTGGATCAAAAATTCAACGAGCAAACACTAGTGATCTGCCAGAGATTCAAACTGCTTCACGTGTTTTAGTAGCCACGACCAAATCACCCGCGCCGGACATTAAACGTCGCATCACCTCAAGCGAGCGCCGACACATATCGAAGCGGGCTGGTAGCCAGTGCCAAACTGCGGCTCGACTCACGCCCAACCCAGGCGCCTAAGCACCCATCGCTACCTACTTCGCGAGGCAAGTCTCTTTGACTCTAGTCTCAGTCACCCGAACTTTGATTTTGGTTTTGTAAGGCGCGGGTTCGGGCAAGTGCTCGGGCAGATAGTAAGTATCAGGCATATCGAAGCCTGGAATCACACTGAGTTCAAAGCAGCCGCCCGCGCGGTTTTTGTCTTCAGCGCTACAATCTTCTTTGTTTGCCAGGAACAAATACGGAGCTGGCTTTGCTGCGGAAACGGAGCAAGTTTCGGGAGTGAACGTGGGAATTAAACCCTTGCTTTCGATCTCTGCCTGCAACTTATCGAACTCGGCTTTTTCAGACTGCGTGAACAAAACCGAAATATAAGAACTGTCGGGATACTCATAGGATTCGACACAAGCTCCGTCCGCATGCACGAGATAATTTGTTTTAGTGATTTCTTTTGTACAATGGACGGCCGATTCCGATTTTTGTCCGATGATTTCAAAAGCTTCGGCGTTAAACATAAGTAGCGTCGCAAAAAACAGTGCACCCATATACCCTCCCCAAAGGTGATGTGACCCGGTCACCTCTACCTGTAAACGGCAGCTTGCAGAAGTAATGAGAGGTTTTTGCCTATCGCGTTATTATTTAGGTGAAGACCGGTTTTGAATCTGCTATGGTCGCTCGCAATTTCAAGGAGTGTTCGTAATGATCAAGAATGTCGTGCTTACTTTAGCAATATTGTTTGGTTTTTCCTCATTTGCCGAATCTGCCAAAACTACCGAGATAACTGAATTAAAGATCGCCTGTAAAGTGGCCGCCGCGGGAATGCCGAACGGAAATGGTGCGACTGTCTATTTCTCGAACGGAAGACACCTTACGACGTCGGCCGGCCGAGTGGGTGCGACTTGGTACTATCCGAACGGAAGGCATCTTACGACTTCAATGGGTACCCCGGGAGCAACGTTCTACTACTCAAATGGTCGGCACTTTTCGACAAGTACGGGAACTGCCGGAGCGACCTGGTACTATCCAAATGGCAGACACATCACCACCAGTGGACCAGCCCTCACGCCAGCCGAAATGGTTGACCTAGCGTGCGATTTACTTATTCAGTCATTGGGCGCGCCCTAAGCCTCTTCGGAGACAGACAAGCATCAACCCACCGTCGACTTCAAATCGCCGCTCGATCTTAAAACCCAAATTTTGATATAGAAAAATGGCCGGGAGATTTTTCTCTCCCGTGCACACCTTCATTTTAGCACCAGAGTGGAGGTTAAGTGCATGCGACACCAGCGCTTTGCCAATCCCTTTTCGGAGGTGCGAAGGATCAACAATGAGTTTTGAGATCGTATTGAACGTTTCACCTATTTCAACAAAAACAGCTCCGACGGGGGTGTTGCCCTCGACATAAATGTAGACCGTCTCGCTCGATCTTCTCAGGTCATCTATGCTTTCGAGCATGGGAGGAAGAGTCGACACTCCAAGAAGGTCGGCTTCCAAGCGATAGGCCGCCATTTGAATACGGTGAACGGCCTCAAGCTCTGTTTGGTTGTGACTATTAAAGTCTCGAATCATGGCACCCCATCTAAGCCCGATGTAACTTTGCCCGACGGCCGACGAGGCGGGCGCGACCCGGGGTACGTGCAAATTCCAGTCAACAGCGCCTAAATAACCTCAAGCCGCGCATACTTAACGACAAACTTTTTAAACGTCTTGTCTTGAAAGAGCACGCTGACTTTTTGCATATCGCCGGTGCCTTCGACTTGAAAAATTGAGCCAACCCCAAACGTAGGATGGCGGACGCGCATGCCTTTTTCGAAGCTCGCCGGTCCGGCGCTGCTGCCGAACTCGTTTTCGTAGTCGGGCATCACATCAAAATCGCCGTCGGCGCGGTTGCGCGCACCTGCGCCTGTGCGCCCGGGCCGCATGTTGGCAAGGCTTCGCTCATCGCTGTCGCGATTCGCGAGACTTCCATACTTCTCCGCATAGCGATCGAGAAACGCCGGCCGCTGAATCTTGCTTTGGCGCTGCACATATTTATCGGGAATCTCTTTTAAAAAGCGTGATGGCGGGTGGCTCTGCTCTTGGCCCCACACCCGTCGCGAACGGGCGTAGGTGAGAAACAACTTTTGCCGGGCTCGGGTCATGCCCACATAGGCCAACCGGCGCTCTTCTTCAACCGACGTCGGATCGGCGTCGTCGATGGCGCGGGCCGAGGGGAACAAGCCCTCTTCCATCCCGACAATAAACACCACCGGGAACTCGAGGCCCTTTGAAATATGCAAAGTCATTAGCGTGACGTAATTGACGCCCTCTTCAATCGAGTCGGCGTCAGAGACCAAGGCCATTTCTTCTAGAAAATTAATCAAATGGCCTTCGTCACCACGCTCTTGTTCAAACTGGCGAATGGCGTTGGCGAATTCTTCTAAGTTGTCGATGCGGTTTTGCGATTCGGGAGTGTTTTCTTCCTTTAAGCGGGTCACGTATTCCGTCGCATCGAGCAGCTCCACAAACAATTCAGAAAGCTTCAACGACTTGGCTTTAACCGCCAGCTCATCGCACATATTTCTGAACTCGCGCAGCTTGCGGGCGGCCCCGGCGTGCACCACTCGCTGCTCCGCCGCGAGGAGAATCGCTTCATAAAACGTAATCTTATTTTGAATCCCTAATTCTTCGATCTTGTCGATTGTGGTTTTGCCAATTCCACGGGCGGGAACATTGATGATTCTCTTAACGGCAATATCGTCGGCCGGATTGATAAACGTTTTGAAGTAGGCCAAAACGTCTTTGATTTCCATCCGTTCGTAAAACTTTACGCCACCCACAAGTTTGTAGGGAATACTGCGCGAGCGCATATGATCTTCAAGCACCCGCGATTGCGCGTTGGTGCGGTAAAACACGGCGAAGTCGCTGAACGAAAACGGATTCTCACCGTTGTTCATCAGCGTATTGATATTTTCAACCACAAAGCGCGCTTCTTCGTACTCGTTGAGGTCTTCGTGCACGCGAATTTTGTCGCCCTCTTCGTTGTCGGTAAAGAGGGTTTTGTCTTTGCGTTGAGAATTGTGTTTGATCACTTCAGAGGCGGCCGAGACGATCGTTAAGGTGGAGCGGTAGTTTTGTTCGAGCTTAACGACCTTGGCTTCGGGAAAGTCTTTTTCGAAAGTCAAAATATTGGTGATGTCGGCGCCTCGCCAAGAGTAAATCGATTGATCCTCATCGCCCACGACGCAAAGATTGCGGTGCTTTTCGGCCAGCATTTTCACCAGCAGATACTGAATGTGATTGGTGTCTTGATACTCATCGACCGAAATATACTGAAAGCGCTCCTGATACTTTTGCAAGATATCGGGATACGAGCGAAATAGGTCGTAGGTTTTATAAAGCAAATCGCCAAAGTCGAGCGAGTTGGCCTTTTTCATTTCTTGTTCATAGGTTTTATAAACTTCAAGGCTGCGTTCATCCCACCAAGTGCCGCCTTTTTTTTCTACGTCTTGCGGGCTAAGGGCGAGCTGTTTCGCTTCATTGATCCGCGCCTGAAAGGATCGCGGTGGATACTGTTTGTCGTTGATGTTCAGCATCTGCAGCACTTTTTTAATCAACGACACTTGGTCGGAGTCATCGTAGATACCGAAGAAGGGCTGATAGTCGAGCAGATGAATATCGTCGCGCAAAATTCGGGCGCAAATCGAGTGGAAGGTCGAGACCCACATGCGCTGATACACCGCGATGCCGAGCTCTTGCAGTTGTTTAACCACGCGCGATTCCATTTCGCGCGCTGCCTTGTTGGTAAATGTCACAGCCAGAATTTGCTCGGCCGTGGCTTCCCCTTGTGCGATCAGGTTGGCCATGCGAAAAGTAAGCACTCGCGTCTTGCCCGAGCCGGCTCCGGCAAGAATCAGGAGGGGACCATTGAGCATCCCAACCGCCTCGGCCTGGCGTTCGTTCAGAACGTCTGCAAATTTTTTCAGAATGGCCATAATATCGTCACCGCCAAGGCGCCAAATTAAGAATTATTTCGAAGGTTTAGCAAGTAGTAGTGGCTTTTTAACGCTTAGTATCATATATCGCCTTCCACGGTTGGAAATCAAATGCGTTTTATACTGGTCCTTAGCACATTAGCGCTAGCCTCTTGCGCCAATAACACGGCGAATGAGTGCGGCGACAAATTTCTCCTCCCTTGGTTCAACTCTGAGGGCGTTGCTGAGTTTAAAGAGGTCCACCTCTCCACGTTGAATTCTCCCTACCGATTAAAGGGCTCTGCCGCTGAAATATTTTATGAAGGGGCGCTGACCACGGCCGGCTACGCCGGATCCCCAGCCGAACCGAAACTCACGAAATCCGGACACGTGTGTGTACCGATGGACGCCGGTTCAGCGGTCGCCATCTCGGCCTACGCGCACTTTGAAGATATATATAAATTTGATCGTGAGCTGGGCGTTGACCGGCAGATCACGTGGCCGAGAAAAGTGGGCGTCGAGCTGAATCTGCGCAGCCCAGACGGGCAAACGCACAACAATGCTCACTACTTTGGCCGCTCCGATAGCATCGGAGTTTTGCCCTTCAGCATGGGTGGTCGTCACTTGGCGCTGAACAAGGGGATTCTCGCGCATGAGCACTTTCACGCGCATTTTCAATCGCAAGTCTTAAACCCGTTGGCCGCGGGATCCGATGTGATCTCGTCGCTGATCGAAAATTTATTTTACTTATCCTTCGCAATAAAGCCGATCGAAGATTTAGATGGAGCCGACGTTAAGACCGCCGAAGGGCTCAATCGCTTTGTTTTACGCTCTTGGAATGAGGGGCTGGCGGATTACTATGGGGCCGTGGTCGCGGGCGAGTCGGATTTTTTCTCATCTTCATTGCCGGGCCTTTCGGCTTTTCGTGAGCTCGATGGTCCGCTTAAATTTTTTCGCACAGGCGATGCGCTTCGTCCTGTCGTCTCTTTTGCGGATCCGAGTGAAATCCGAATTCAACGTCGTGAATTGTTAGGCGTCGCTTATGAGCAGGGCACGCTGCTGGGTCGATTGCTGTTTCGGATTTCGAAGGTGGGTGGCATCGAGCAAAAAGAGCTGCTGCGGCGAATGATGTTAAAGCTGCACCGAATTCCCACCTTGGTGATTCCTCATCTGGAGCGCAAGGTGATGGATTTTGAAATCGTCGTGCCGCTGCTTTTGGAGGGCGTCGAGCTCAATGAAGACGCCTGTCAGGCCTTGCGCGCCACGCTCTCTAAGCCGGCCATTTTGCGGAGCTTTCAACAATGCGGCGTCTAACCTTAAGCGCAATTATTTTTGTCGTGGCCGTGATCTTGGTGGGAACGGCCGAAGCGGCCGAGACGCCGACGTCACTGCGTTGGAGTGGCGGATTGGGTATGGAAGTGCGCGGCCAACAAGAAATCAATCCGCAGTACATGGAAGCGCGCGTTCTGCCGCATTTCTTTGCGCATGTGCGGCGCTTCCCCTTTGCTGTGGCGATCGAAGGCGGCTATGAGCAGCGCGAGACCAATTCGGGCCAACTCTCCATCGCGACCAAGACCATCGGCCTTGGCGTTTGGGGGCGCTATGAATTTCGCGATACGATGCGCTGGGCGCCCTTTGCCAGCGTTGGTGTGGGATCTTATTTAGATACCATCTCGCTCAACTATGGCGATGGCGAGGCGGCCACCGCACGCAAAGGGCGGCGGGACTTTGCCGGCCTGGGCGGCGGAATCGGGCACGTGGTGTGGAATCATTTTCTGCATGAGCTTGAAACGCGAGCGGTCCTCATCGAGGACCGCAGAGACGTCGCGTGGACATTTATTTATCGAATGGGCTACGTTTACTGAACGATCTTCTGCACGATGGCCGACTGAGTGTTGGCCTCTTTCATAAACTGCGCGCGAAATTGTTTGGCGCTGTCTTGATTGTTAAATAGACCAACCAAAACGCGGTACCAAGTTTTACCTTTGACCGTGGCAGGAAGATAAAACGCATTCCAGCCTTTACCTTTTAAATCCGCAGCGCGGTTTTTAGCTTCGTTCTCTTCGAGATAAGAGCCGACTTGCACGGTGTATTTACCCACGGCTGAAGACGCCACGGAGGGCAAACCAGCAACAGCTTTCTTTTCTTCTTTGGCGCCATCGGTGGGAGCTTTGCCTTCGGCAACTTTTTCGGCCGCGGCATGAGCGCCATCGGTCACAGTCTTGGTGGCCTTGGTGATGGCTTTTTTGCTGGCATCGGCGGCGTGGGTGGCCGGTTCGATCGCGCTAGCTTCAACCTTTTCAGCCCTTATGGGCTTCTCGTCCTTTTTGTCTTTGCCGCGCGGGTAGGCTTTATAGCCGTCGGTCGAGGCGACGTGATGACCAGTGTCTTTAATAGTCGCGTCTTTGTGCTCCGCGTGATCGGCATGGCCGTCATGACCGGATGCGGGTTCGCGGCCGCCGGCCTTTTCGCGATTTACAAACTCTTCAGTGAGAGCATCCACTTCTTTCTCAGTGATTTTTTCGTCAGCGTCGTGCGCGTCATCAACGGCGGCGACTTGGCGTCCGCTGTATTCGCCTTCAAGCGCCATGCGGCGGTGATCGCTATCGCTGACCTGCTTGCCAACAAATGTTCCCACCGAAAACGATAGGAGCGAAATAAAGAAAAACAGGACAACTTTGACTAAAGTATCGGCTTTAGAGCCGCCTTTATCGCCTGACATGAAATCCTCCACTAGGGTTACTTAAATTCTAGTGCCAACGTTAGCGCGGGGTCAACCGCTCCAAAGCCTTGACATCTCTTCGGAAGAACGTAGTTAAAGATGAATGCAGGAACTTGACCTTTCGCTCGCATTGAAAACCGCACAGACCGCCGCCGCAGAGGGGAGAAAAGTCCTGATGCACTACTTCGGTCAGCTGAAAAAGGTCCAGGAGAAATCCTTCGCGGGCCTTGTCTCTGAAGCCGACGTAGAGAGCGAAAAGGTAATCAGCGCGATTCTGACCAAGCCCTTTCCCGGGATTAAAGTCCTTGGTGAAGAGAGTGCGTTTGAGAAAAACGACGAACGGGTGAAACCCGACCAATGGGTTGTTGATCCTCTCGACGGGACCACCAACTATGTTCACGGCTTTCATATTTTCTGTATCAGTATCGGCTTGCAATGGCGGGGTCGCCTGGTCGTCGGTGTTATTGATGTGCCTTTGTTAGATAAGACGTACTCCGCAGTCGATGGGCAGGGCGCCTTCGTTAACGGCAAGAAAATGAGCGTAAGTAAAAACCAGACCGTGCGTGATGCTCTTTTGGCGACGGGATTTTTTCCGGGCAACAGCGGCACGCTTCGCGAGCAGATCCGTATCTTTTCGGACCTCGTGTTCGAAGCCCGTGGCATTCGCCGTGCCGGTGCGGCGGCCTATGACCTTTGTTTGGTGGCCGAAGGCGTGTTTGACTGCTTTTGGGAGCCAGCCCTGAAACCGTGGGATGCGGCGGCCGGAGTGGTGCTCGTGCGCGAGGCCGGCGGCGTCGTTTGGGATTATGGCGGCGTCGACTATCAATTGGGCCAGGACAGCCTTCTGGCTGGAAATCAAAAATTGGCCGAAGAAATTTCGGCCCGCATTCAAAAAGTAAAAGCCACGCCGGTCCGGTAGTCTGGCGCATCTCGTCCTGTCAAAAAATCCGTTACGTCAAAATGCTTTTGTCACCGTAAGCGGCAAGAAGTTCCCGGACAAGCGCTGTTCAAGCCCCTAAACCTGTGTTTAAGACCTGTTGAAATCCCGACTTTTCAACCGTTCGTCGCGTTGGCATTCGCATTGCTCAGAAGAAGTGTGGGGAGCTTTCAGGTTCCTACCTTAGGAGGGGATGGTCGTGGCAGAACAGAATGCAGCACCGGCAGCGGCACCAGCGGCGGAGGCACCATCAAGCGGTGGTAAACCGACTCTCTTTATTCTTCTCGCGGTTATCAATATGGCTGTGGTCATGGGCGTGGGAGTTATGCTTTACCTCGGTCAGAAAAAGAAAGAAGCCCAGCCGGGCATTGATGACGTGATCAAAGGCGAGCACGAACAAGCGCATAAAGAAGCCATCTCTAAAGATTTCATCGGCAAACTTGTGCCACTGGAAACATTTTTGGTGAACGTGTCGGGCAGCCGCGGCCGCAAGCTTGTGAAAATGAATATGGAGCTGGAAGTGACCAATGCCGAGGTCCAGGAAGAGGTCGAGAAGATCAAACCCAAGATCCGCGACTACATTATTATTATCGCCAGCAGCAAAACCTTTAATGAAATTTCAACCCGCGAAGGAAAAGACGCTCTTCGCGAAGAGATTAAAAACCAGATCAATTTGTTTTTGACCAAGGGTCAGATCAATAAGGTCTACTTCACTGAGTTCATTTTGAACTAAGGGACGGGATAGGATGAGTCAGGTCTTATCACAATCAGAAGTTGACGCACTCCTCGCCGCGGTTTCCGAAGGCGAGATAGGCAGCGGCGAAGGCGGCGGCGGTGGTGGCGCGGGTGGCACGCCCGGTGATGACCGTGTGGTCGTCGTATATGACTTAACGTCGCAAGATCGGATTATTCGCGGTCGTCTGCCGCAGCTTGATGTTATCTACGAAAAATTCATGCGTTCGTTTCGGGTGTCTTTGTCTTCGGCGTTGCGCAAGATCGCGACCTTGACCCACGCCTCGACGGACTTTTTAAAGTTCGGCGAGTTTATTAACACGTTGCCAATGCCAACGTGCATGAGCGTTCTTCGTTTTAACGCTCTTCGCGGGTCCGCTCTGTTCGTGATCGAAAGCAAACTGGCGTACGCGCTGGTTGATAACTTTTTTGGCGGGGCCGACCGGCCCTACACCAAAATCGAAGGCAAAGATTTTACTCCGATCGAACTTTCGATCGTGCGCAAGGTTGTGGATCTCGCGATCGACGACTTAGAGAATGCGTGGGCTTCAGTTGAAAAAATTGACGCTAGCTTCGTACGGACCGAGATCAACCCGCAATTCGTTGGTATCGTGCCGCCTACCGATATTGTGATCGCATCGACCTTCGACGTTGAGCTTGAGAATGCGAACGGAACCATCACGCTGGTGATTCCGTACTCGACCATCGAGCCGATCAAACAAAAGCTTTCGACCGGCTTTCAGGTCGAGTCCGATCAAACTGATAAAAAAATGTGGACGGCGATCATTCGCTCGCAGCTTCTAGAGACCAGCGTAAATATGAATGTGAACCTGGGTCAGAGTGAAATCACTTTAAATGACCTCATGGGCTTAAAGGTCGGCGATGTGATCCCCCTCGATCAAGATACGACCGGCGAATTTGATGTGTTGGTAGAAGGTGTTTCGAAATTTAAAGCGTACTACGGAATTCATCATGGTTCGGTGGCTGTGCAAGTCACTCGAACCATCGAGAAGTAAGAAAGGGTCAGGGTTATGGCAGATGACAAGAGCAATCTAGCGGCGGTCCCGCCGGTCGAAGAGGCACCCGCGGCGGAGGCCACGGATAGCGCTCAGGCCGACAAGATGGCCGGCATTCCTGACACCAGTCACAGGAACCTCACTTTGATCATGGACATCCCGCTTCGGGTGGCTGTGGAGTTGGGGCGCACCAAGATGGTCGTCAATGATTTGCTGAACCTTGGACAAGGCAGCGTCATTGAGTTGAACAAGCTGGCCGGTGAACCGATGGAGGTTCTGGTCAACGATAAGCTTGTGGCCCGCGGTGAGGCTGTGGTGGTGAACGAGAAGTTCGGCGTGCGACTGACCGACATTATCTCGCCCACTGAACGTGTCGAGCAGCTGAAGTAACAACGAAGTTTATTTACGGAAGGTTGATATGCGATTCACATGCGTGATTCTGGGGATTCTCTTTGCCTTTAACGCCGCCGCACAGGGCGCCACTCCGGCCGACGCGACGTCGGACGAGGCGTTGATTCTCGCGGCTGAAAAAATGGTGCAAGAGGGTGGCAAGATCGCCGCAACTGAAGAAAAGGCCATCGACCGCACGCCGCCGACAATTCCTGAAGATCAAATCCCGGTCGTGATGAAGGCGGGTCCGACGGTCGTGACCCCCGCAAACACATCGTGGCGTTTGGCCGCCAGTGTGGCATTTATTATTGTGGTCGCGGGCGCACTTTACTACGCCGGTCGCCGCTGGCGGCGAAACCCCGACAAAGGCGGGCAAGCCGCGCGCATCGAGATGATGCACCAATTTCACGTTGGCCCTCGGCGCAGCATCGCTTTGATCCGTGTTGCGGGTGAGACCATGCTGGTTGGAATCACCGATCACAATATCAATATGTTGAAATCCATTTCACTGATCGATGACGAACTCGAGAATGTGATCAAGAAACCAAACTTCAATAATTTTCTCGAAGACGACGAGTTTTCGATCGAAGACGTGAGGTCGGCATTAAGAACTTAAGACGTTTCTCGCTATTCTCAGCTCTCCTGTTATTGGCGTGCGCTGGCCTTCAAGCTCACGCCCAAATGACTTTGCCGTCGGTGAATCTCGGCTTCAAATCGACCAACAATCCGCAAGAGATTGTTAGCGCATTAAAAATCGTAATGATTCTTACCGTTTTGACTCTGGCGCCCGCGATTCTAATCATGATGACCGCGTTCACCCGAATCATCATCGTCTTGTCGTTTGTGCGCCAAGCCCTCGGCACGCAGAATATGCCGCCGAATCAGCTTCTGGTCGGCCTTTCACTCTTTTTAACTATGTTTATTATGGCGCCGTTTTTTAGCAAAATTAATCAAGACGCGCTTCAGCCGTTTTTGAGCAATCAGATTTCACAAGAGGTCGCCGCCGAGCGAGCCTTGGCGCCCATTCGGGTCTTTATGTTCCATCAAACCCGATCCAGCGATCTCGAACTGTTTGTGCGACTGAGTAAAATGGAACAACCCAAAACTCGCGCCGACGTGCCTAGCACGGTGTTGATCCCGGCCTTTGTGTTGTCGGAGCTAAAAACGGCATTTCAAATTGGCTTTATTATTTATTTGCCATTTCTGGTGATCGATATGGTGGCCGCCTCCGTACTCATGGCCATGGGGATGATGATGTTGCCGCCGGTGGTGATCTCGCTCCCGTTTAAAATCATGATTTTTGTTTTGGTCGATGGTTGGACTCTTCTGGTCGGGTCACTGGTCAAAAGCTTCGGGTAGGGTGCTATGTCAGAGGAACTGATCCTAAAACTTGGTCACGATACCCTTAAGACGACGGCGCTCTTGGCCAGTCCACTTCTGGTCTCGGCTTTGGTGGTCGGTCTTATAGTCTCGGTGTTTCAAGCGGTAACGCAGATCAACGAGGCGACGCTGACCTTTATTCCAAAAATGGTCGTGGTGGGCATAGTGCTTGTACTGGCCGCGCCATGGATGCTCGATATTATGAACCATTTTACCGTGGAGCTCTTCGAGGGCATCTCAGACATGGTCAGGGTGAAATGACCGAAGTTTACCGGTTTTCAGAAAGCGAAATTCTTCTCTTCGGCATGGTGCTGCTGAGGATGTCGGCCTTTGTCGTCAGTTGGCCCGTGTTTGGCTCCGAGCTTTCGATTCATCAGGTCAAGGTTCTGTTTGCTCTTGTGCTCACTTTAGTTATTTTTCCCACGCTGCATTGGTCGGCCCCGCAAGTGGCCGCCGTTAAGTCCGATTTATTTTTGCTCGCCCTCCGCGAAGTTTTTATTGGCTTGTCGCTCGGGTATTTGGCGCGATTCTTTTTCTTCGCTTTTCGGGTCGCAGGTGAAATGGTCAGCCAGGCCATGGGTCTGAGCTCGGCGCAGGTGTTCAATCCCGCACTTGGCGGTCAAACCACGTCCGTCGAACAGTTTTATATGACCATGGCATCGTTGTTTTATTTAGGCGTTAACGGCCATCACTATTTAATTTCGGCCTTGGTTCGCACGATTGAAATCGTTCCTGTTGCGAGAATGAGCCTCAATACCTCGCAGTTCACCGGAGTGGGGCCGATGCTGCAAGAAGTGGTCGAGCTGGGCCTTAAGTTCTCGGCACCGGTGGTGATTAGTATCTTGGTTGTGAATTTGATCTTGGGCGTGGTGGGAAAAACAGTTCCCCAACTGAACGTTCTGATCACCAGCTTTCCGATCAACATTATGGTCGGTTTTGTTTTGATGATTGTAACTTTACCCATGTTGATGGACCACATGGCTGGCTTTTTGGAGTCGGGCACCTTAAAGGTGTTTGAGTTTGTAAAAGCGTTTTAAGGAGTAGGCTAGGATGGCCTCGGAAGCGGATCAGGGCGAACGGACGGAAGAAGCGACGCAACAGCGGCGCGATGACTTTCGCAAGCGTGGACAAGTGGCGCAGACGCGCGAGCTGTCCTCGGTTCTATTGCTATTCTGTAGCGTCTTGATCATTTGGATGATGAGCCGTTTTTTCTTTCAACAGCTACTAGAGATTTTTAACGCCAGCTTTGGTGAGAGTATGGTCCACGCCGTACGCACCGGCGATATGTACACGGCTTCAAAAGTGGCGGTGACCCGGTTAGGTTTGATTATTGCCCCACTCGCATTGGTCTTTTGGGTCGTGAGCTTTGCTTCAAGCATTATGCAGGTCGGATTTTTGTACAATGAAGAGGCCCTCGAGATCCGCTGGGACCGGATGGATCCGGTAAAAGGGTTTCAGCGCCTCTTAAGCATGCGGGCTTTGATGGAAGGTCTAAAGGCCATCATGAAGGTGACCGTGATCTTGGGCATCGCCTACATTCTCTTGCGCGACCAGATCAATACCTTGCCGCATTTGATGAGCTTTTCGATCGGGCAGATCTTTGATTTTCTCGGCGTGTTGATGGTGCGGCTGCTGGCCGGTGTGGGCTTTTTTATGCTGACGCTGGCGGGCCTCGATTATCTGTATCAGCGCTGGGACATGGAGCGCGAGATGCGCATGACCAAACAAGAAATTAAAGAAGAAGTTAAATCGCGCGAAGGTGACCCGATGATTCGCGCCCGTATAAAACGGGTTCAGCGTGAGATGGCCAGCCGACGGATGATGGAAGATGTTCCAAAAGCCGATGTGATTGTTACCAACCCGACGCACATCGCGATTGCTCTGAAGTATGACGAGACCATGGTGGCGCCGAAAGTTCTAGCCAAGGGCGCCGAACTGATTGCCGCAAAAATTCGCGAGCTCGCTCGCGAGCACAATATCCCGATTGTCGAGAACAAGCCGCTGGCGCGGACCATATTTAAAACCTTAAAGGTTGGGCAGATGATTCCTCGCGAACTTTACACGGCCGTGGCTGAAGTTCTGTCTTACGTTTACCGTTTGAAAAAGAAAGTGAAGCGATAAAATGGAAGCGGCATTTCAGTTTCTAAAGCGCTTTGAACGGTTTGCCAAGAACATCGACCTCTTGGTCGGCGTGGTGTTGATCGCGGTTCTCGCCGTAATGATCATCCCGCTCCCGCCGCTCATGCTCGATTTGTTTCTGACTGTGTCGCTGACCCTTGGACTTTTGATCTTGCTGGTCGCGATTTACACCGACCGATCCCTCGACTTTAGCATCTTTCCGAGCTTGCTCCTGATGACCACTCTATTCCGGCTGGCCCTTAACGTCGCCACCACGCGGTTGATTCTGACCGATGGTCATAAGGGTGAAGGCGCGGTTGGTGAAGTGATTAAAGCCTTCGGGCACTTTGTTGTGGGCGACAGTTATGTGGTGGGCTTTGTCGTATTTGTGATTCTTGTGGTGATCAACTTTATCGTTATCACCAAAGGTTCTGGTCGCGTGGCGGAAGTCGCGGCCCGTTTCACCTTGGACGCCATGCCAGGGAAACAAATGTCGATCGACGCTGATTTAAACGCGGGATTGATTTCTGAAACTGAAGCCAGGACACGCCGTAAAGATATCGAGAAAGAAGCCGACTTTTACGGGGCCATGGATGGTGCTAGTAAATTCGTTCGCGGTGACGCGATCGCCGGGATTATTATTACTTTAATTAACATCGTTGGTGGCTTGCTGATTGGTGTTTTTCAACGCAATCTCGATGTCGCGAGCGCCGCCAAGACCTACACCATGCTAACGATCGGTGACGGCCTAGTGACGCAAATCCCGGCACTGATTATTTCAACGGCCGCTGGTATCGTCGTTACCCGCAATTCATCTTCGCAAAATCTGGGAACGGAGATGGCGAGTCAACTTTTCTTAAAGCCGCGCGCGGTCGCCATTGTTGCGGTTATTATCGGAAGCTTCGGCTTAATTCCTGGTCTTCCGACCGGACCGTTCTTCGCCGTGGGCTTGGCTCTCGGCGGAATCGCTTGGTTTATCAACCGTTTTCAAACAGAAAAATCAGATCGTGATCAGGCGGTTAAAGATGAACAGGCGCGCAAGCCTCTGAAAGAAAACATCGAGTCCATGTTGCCCTTGGATTTAGTTGAACTCGAAGTCGGCTATGGGTTGATTAATATTGTTGAGAGCGATCAGTCGGGCGACCTGCTTGAGCGCATTGTCTCAATTCGTAAGCAGTTCGCGCTCGATATGGGGATTGTTGTGCCGAGCGTGCACATTCGCGACAACTTGCAACTTCAGCCCGGTGAGTATCGCGTTTTGATTAAGGGCAATAAAGTTGGCGGGGGCATGTTGCGGCCCGAGAATCTTTTGGCCATGGATCCGGGCAATGTCATTCGGCCCATACCGGGGATTCCGACAAAGGAACCGGCTTTTGGCCTTGATGCTTTGTGGGTGGGTAAGGCGCAAAAGGAAGAGGCCGAGATGGCGGGTTACACGGTGGTCGATCTACCTACGGTTATGGCCACGCACTTGACCGAGATTATTCGCACCCATGCCTTTGAATTGTTTGGTCGCCAAGAGGCTGACAATTTGATTGAGAACTTTAAGAAAGCCTATCCGAAAGTGGTGCAGGAGTTGGTGCCCGAACTTCTTCCGCTCGGCACAGTGGTTAAGGTGTTGCAGAACTTGCTTAAAGAGCAGGTTTCAATTCGCGATCTGTTGACCATATTCGAAAGCCTCGCCGACGAAGGGCACAAGAATAAAGATCCGGAAGTTTTGACCGAGTCCACGCGCAAGGCTCTATCGCGGGCGATTACGCATAAATATATGAACGATCGCGGAGAGATTCCGGTGATGACGCTCGCGCCTAAGGTCGAAGAGTTAGTTTCGAACTCGCTGTTGCAGACCGAGCAAGGCGTGCAGTTGGTGATGGACCCGCGGCAAGCTCAGGGCATTCTCACGCAGATTTCTCGCACCATCGAAATGCATCCCGAAATCGCCGGTCAGCCGATTTTGCTGACCAGCCCAACTTCACGACGGCATTTGTTTAAACTCACTCACCGCTTTCTTCCTCAGGTGGTGATCCTTTCACACAATGAAATTTCAGCCGATGCGCAGATTCAAGCGGTCGGGTTAGTGGAGCAAAGCCATGCAGGTTAAAAAATTCGAAGCCAAATCGATGAAAGAGGCCTTGGAGCTGGTGAAAATTCACTTAGGCCCCGAGGCGATTATTTTGTCAGCCAAAGACACCCATAGGGGCTTTGGCTTGATGGGCGAAAAGAGCGTCGAAGTGACCGCGGCGGTGAGTGAAGAAACATTACGAAAAAAGAAGCTGGCGGAGAGCAAGCTGCGCGAAGATCTGCGCGAGAAGTTTCAACAGATTCCGGCGACGCGGCAAAAGCAATTTATCAACCGCGTGTACGACCGAAAAATGGACGATCATCGCGAGATGGCAATGTCTGGGGGCCATGGCACTACGGTGAGAGCTGACGGCCGCCGGGCCAATCCGCCGCCCATGGGTGCGCCAACGGCACCCGAGGTGCGGGCGCAGCTCGCGGGTCTGCGCTATATCGACATCGGCGATGAAGGCGGTCAGAATCTTTCGACCCATCGGGGCACCGTAAATGCCCACACCAATATTCAAGCGCCGGCTCACGCGCGCGATCGTGTGCGCAAGGCCGCGGAGCGCGCCCGCATGGCGAGCCAAGATATCTTGCAAGATAAGCCGCGCCCAAAAGCGCAGCCTCCCGTTCAAGAAAAATCCCGCGAGGTCGCAGCCCTGCAGTCGCAATTGCAAGAGCTCAAGGCGATTGTCGACCGCTTTCAAAATATGCCGCAAATCCCGATGTCCATGCACCCGGGCGCCGAACAAGGCTTACCCTATGAAATGAGTGGAATCTATCAGCGCCTGACCGGACAAGGAATTAGCGCCGGCTATGTGACAAATCTTTTGAAGCAAGCGCAAAAGGAAATGGATCCAGAGGCGGCTAAAAAGCCGGCGTTGGTCGACGCGTGGGTGGTGCGCCAGTTGCTTCACACTGTCGAGACCAGCCCGAATCCCTTGCAGGGCCGGTATCACGTGTTTATGGGATCCACCGGACAAGGTAAGACGTCGACTCTGGTTAAGTTTGCATCGCACTTGGTTTTGAAAGAGCGCAAAAAGATCGCGATTCTTTCTCTCGACACCGTAAAGATCGGCGCTGCCGATCAGCTGCGAATTTTTGCGCAAATTCTCAACGTGCCATTCGCGATCGTGCGCAGCCCCGAAGAATGGGCGGTGGCCGAACAAAAGCTTAAGAACGTGCAACACATCATGGTCGATTGCCCCGGATTTAATTTGCAGACAATGCAAGAGGCCGATTGGCTCAAACGTATGCTTCCGCCGGCCGAATACAATCGCACTTTACATTATGTCCAAGCCGTTACGGCCCGCGACGAAGACGCCATCGATCAGGCCAGCCGCTACCAAATGATCGGCATCCACGATGTGATTTTCACTCGCGTGGATGAGTCGGTTCGTCATGGCTTGCTGATCAATTTTCAAAATCGATTTCAAACTCCGATTCACTCGTTTGGCACCGGGATGCGAATTCCAGAAGACTTCGAGATGGCCAGCAAAGAACGCATCGTAGACTTTATTTTTAAACTTAGCCGTATGACCCAAAGAGAGGACAAAAAATGAACCGCACGATCAGTATTACATCGGGAAAGGGCGGAGTGGGCAAAACCACTTTAGTCTGCAACCTGGCCGCCGAACTCGGCCGCCAGGGCAAAAAGGTACTTATTCTCGATGGGGATTTAGGAATGGCCAATGTGGACATCTTGTTTGGTGTTCGGGCCCACGGCAATATCGGTCAGGTGCTCGATGGGCAGTGTGAGATGGATGAAGTGATCACCGAGGTCGCGCACAATGTGGATTTGATTCCCGGTGGCTCGGGAATCTACGGACTCTCTAAGCTTGAGCCACTACAAAAGCATGTGCTGCTTGATCAAGTCAGCCGTTTGAATCGCAGTTATGATTACATGATTATCGATACGGCCCCCGGGATTGACGACCATGTCTTATATCTCAACTCCGCTGCGCAGGAGATTCTGGTGGTCTTAACACCAGACCCCACATCCCTAACAGATGCTTATGCCTTGATTAAGGTACTGAACCAGCGCCACAGAGAGAACCATTTCTCGGTCATAACGAATATGGTGAAGGATGAGATCGAAGGTCGCCAGGTCTTTCAAAAACTGAGCGATGTGGCCAATCGTTTTCTTTGCGTGAGCCTAAACTATCGCGGTTTCATTCCGAACGATCTCATTTTGAGACAGTCAGTTCGAAGCCAGCAGCTCGTGGTCCAGATGCAAAGTCGAAGCCCAGCCGCCATGGCGATTCGTGGTCTGGCAGATAACCTTAGGGATTCGCAGCGCTTTTCGGAGTTGAAGGGTGGAATTCAGTTCTTTTGGAACCAACTTTCAGGGGTAGCCTAGACGTTGGCGATTTTGATTCGGCCGGGAGATTTGTTAAACTTTAGTAATTAGGGGCGGAGACTGAATGGCTGGCAACAATGGCAATAATGTAAATGCATTATTGAAAAAATATAAAGAAGAGCCGAGCAAGATGAAAGCGGCGGACAAGGATAAACTTATCCTTGAATACGCTCCTCTCATTAAGTTTATCGCGCAGAAAATCGCTGTGCGATTGCCCTCCAACATCGAACTTGATGATTTAATCTCGAGCGGTGTGATCGGTTTGATGGACGCCATCGAAAAGTACGATCCGACCCGCGACAATAAATTTAAAACCTATGCTGAATTTCGCATCCGCGGCGCCATTCTGGATGAATTGCGCGCGCAAGACTGGGTGCCGCGTTCGGTGCGCGACAAAGCCAAGATGTTGGATCGCGCGACGCTGGAGCTCGAATCGCAATTGGGCCGCTCGGCCAACGAAGAAGAAGTCGCCGCTAAGCTCGGCATGAATATGGAAGAGTATTTTGATCTGTTAAATCAAGTTCGCCCGATTTCGGTATTGTCGATCGACGACGCCGCCACCTTTTCGAACGTAGATAAAAAGTCGATCTTAAACATCCTCGAAGGTTGTAAGCTCAACAACCCGCTGACTCAGCTCAATATGAAGTCGGTCAAGGATGTGGTCGCGAAGGCGATCGAAGATCTACCCGAGCGCCAACGCTTAGTCTTGTCGTTATACTATTACGAAGATTTAAATCTCAAAGAGATCGGCAAAATCTTGCGGGTAACGGAGAGCCGGGTTTCGCAGCTGCACGCCCAAGCGATCTCGCGCCTCAGAGCCAAACTCTCACAATTCTTCGAAGACCAAGAAGTCGAATCCGCTTAGGTACGCTTAGGGTACCAGGTACCTTTTCGGTTCGCGTCATGTGCCAGATATTAGAATTTTCAATTCGGGACTTCAGTATTGTCTCGCGCGTTTGTAGAATTATTTTATGTTGGTAGGTCTTGTCACATTGCTTCTGCAATCGGCCTTAGGCGCCGGACCTACGTGCCCAACTTTAAAAGAAAATGAACTGAGTTCTACAAAGGTCTATCAGCTCACCCAAAATTCGGCCTGTAAAATCCGTTCCGTTAGTGATTTGATCACTCATTTGCCGGAATCATTTCGCAGTCAGTACGCCCTTTTCTATCGCAGCCGAAGTATTCAAGGGCCGAATCGCACAGATTACAAGCGGCCCCGAGCCATCTTAGTTGGCCAACCTTACGGGAAGAAAAACGTCTTTATGCTGTCATTTAACAGCGGAGACCCAGATCAGCCGGGCGCAAATTCAGTTGAAATGGTCGACATAGACACCGGCGGCGGTCGCAATAATGTGGAAGTTTTCAAGTATCGCGATCTGACGTTTAAAGACGGCAAGGCGACGCTCTCACATGCTAATCCGGCAAAGTGCAAAACGTGTCATGGAGAACCGGCGCGCCCTATCTACCCAGGGTATCCAGATTGGGAAGGTTCTTACGGTGCACTGCATGTGGATCGTTCGACACCAGAGGAAATCGCGGGCTTTGAGGCCTTTGAGGCAGCGAATGCTATAAATGAAAATTCCCGCTATCGTCTGCTTAGTTCGGGGCCAAATTCGGATCCGGGCGACCCACACTACGCATTCCGCCGCGCCAATGATGTTATTAACGCAGAACTTGGAAGTGCGAACGCTATACGCGTGGCACGGCTAATGATGAAAACTCCAGGTTTTGCAAAGTTCAAATATGCAATCGCTGCGGGGCTTCTTAGTTGCGGAGGTTTGGAGGCCTTTGTACCTTCGGCCTTAGCAGAGCGTTTACATGGCAAAATCGATGAACGGTTTGGCCTTACGCAAGCATTGCCGCGGGAAAAGCTAGATGAAATTTACCGGGGAATTCATGCTAACAATCGGAACTTTATACTTAGCGACTTTATGGGCGCGGATAAAGACGACAAAGTTCCGTATCCTCAATTTGAAAAGAACTTCCGGGCCGCGTTTGCTTCGTCGCCGTCTATGGAGCGTTTATATTTGGACACTTTTCGGGTGCAGGGCTTTACCCGCGCGGACCCCATGGGTGCGAACCTTAGGTTTTTAATGGAAGGCCGAGGTCTAAAGATCGACAACTACTTTCTCGACCTTATGCAACCCACTTACCGCTATCACAACGGCGCAGACGCCTCGTTTAACACAGTTGAAGAAATTGCGAAGCATGACCGGGATATTGCCGAGCTGATAAAGCCTAATATTAAACTGTCGGGATTTCCACCCAGGCCTCCAAAGACACTTCAACCGGATCAGAAACTTTGCGACAGGCTTAAAAAAAAGAGCCTCGCTGCGCTTAAGACCTTTAAGCTCCCTGGTGGTGATGCCAATACCGAAGCTGGCGCGGGCTGTGTGGACTGCGCGCGCACTTCGGGCGGGCCTCTGCAAACCCAGGCCCGCGAGAAGATTCGCATTGCTGAAGAAGCTCGGCGCTCCGGCTATCCTCACACATTTTCTCAGTCCTGTGCGAGCTGCCATGACGGAGCGATCGACTTTGCGCCACGGATTCCCTTTTCCGACCCCGATAAATTTCGCCAATGGCTTGCAACCGGCGAGAACGCGGCCATGGTGCGGGAACGTTTGCTGCATCCCAACGAAGAAATGCGAATGCCCCAGAACGAACGTTTGAGCGACGAAGAAGTGAATCGATTGATTCGCTACATTTCAGTAGAGCGATAGCGGAACCAAACAAATCTACAAAACCGCTTTTTTGATTTTTTCGAGGAGGCGGGATTCCATTTGGCGGACGGCTTCGCGGGTGGTGCCGTACTTGTCGCCGATTTCTTGCAAGGTCATTGGCTCGTCGGCCAACAAACGGGCTTCGAGTAAGAACAATTCTTTTTCGTTCAACGTCGGTCGCAGCTTATCGATGCCGCCGAGCAATTGATCAACCTCTTCGCGCTTACCGAGTTCATCGTCCATCCGCGACGGATCGACCTCAGTTTGAAAATCCATCAAGGTGGCGCCGCCGTCACCGTCGCCCACGGGCGCGTCCAAGCTTAAATCGCGACCACTTAAACGCGAATGCATTTCTTGAACTTCCTGCTCGGGAATGCCGAGTTTTCCAGAAATCTGCGCGATCCCCTGCGCAATTCCCATTCTCTCTAAAGCTTCGCGTTCACGCTGCAATTGATAAAACAATTTTCGTTGCGTCGCCGTGGTCCCAATGCGAACCATCGAATACTGGCGCATCAAATATTCTTGGATGTACCCACGAATCCACCACACGGCGTACGTGATCAAGCGCACGCCTTTATAGGGATTAAACTCCTTCACCGCGTGCATCAATCCAACGTTGCCCTCTTGCACCAGATCAATCAGCTTGGCGCCGAATTTGGTGTACTCAGCCGCGACCTTAACCACGAACCGCAAATTCGAAGTCACCAACATCTCGGCCGCTTTCGGATCTTTTTTCTCATATAAACGCAAAGCCAAGGCGTGCTCTTGCTCCCGAGAGAGTAGCGGATAGCGGGCGATTTCAGCCATGTAGCGCGTGACCGGGTCGGCCGTGGTTAACGACTTACCCCCGTCCACAGGGGCGGGTTCGGGAATATCGAGATCCAGACTGGCATCGTCAACATCAACGCCTGGAATCGGCGCGATGGACTCGGTCGGCTCAACAACTTCGGCTTCGACCTGCTTAAATCCTTTAAGGGACTTGGGGGCCGCAGGCTTTTTCTTGGGCGATTTAACAGGTTTTTTGGCCGTGGCCGTTTTCTTAACCGAGGCCTTTTTCTTGGGCTTCATGTGAGCACCTCAAGCCAGAACTTCCTCGAGCTTTTTGGTGAGGGTCTTTTCAACCATCCCTTTGGCTAGGGCTAAGTGAAACGGTAGGTCGACGATAATCTCCACTTTGGAGCCGCCACCGGTCTCTTGAACATTCATTTTAGCTTTAAACATTGATCCATCGGCGGAACCCGACCGGGTGGTGGCATTGAAATCGGCTTTGTACTTGGCGTCCAGCTTCCGAAGATCCTTATCGTTGGTGAGCAAATCAGAAATTCGCTTGAAACTCTCGTCGGCGCTTAAATTACACTGTTTTTCGATTTTAACTGATGGCATATGAAGGCAAGATAGAGCATTGTCCCGGTTCTGTCACGGGCGTATTCGGAGGCAAGATGGCGTTTCTAAAGACTTTAAAGCGAACTCACTACTGTGGTGGCTTGCGTAAAGAGCAGGTCGGCCAAACCGTCGTATTGATGGGATGGGTAGACTCCCGCCGCGACCATGGCGGCCTCGTTTTTGTCGATCTTCGTGATCGCGAAGGCTTTGTGCAAATCGTAATGAATCCCGCCGACTCCAAGCAGACCGCAGCCAAGGACGTGCGGGGCGAATATGTGGTGGCGATTCAGGGCAAAGTGCGCGCTCGCCCTCAGGGCATGACTAACGCAAAAATTTTAACGGGTGAAGTGGAGGTTGAAGTCACTCAACTCGAGATTTTGTCTGAAGCCAACACCCCTCCGTTTATGGTCGATGATCAAAAAGTTTCAGAGTTGCTACGCTTGAAATACCGTTATCTCGATATCCGCAGCCCGCGCCTACAAAACAATCTGATGATGCGCCATAAAGCGTGCAAAGTGGTTCGCGATTTTTTGTCTAAAGAGGGATTTATCGAAGTTGAAACTCCCATTCTTTACAAATCTACCCCCGAAGGCGCGCGCGACTATTTGGTTCCGTCGCGCGTGAATCAGGGAACGTTCTACGCTCTTCCGCAAAGCCCGCAAACCCTAAAGCAATTGCTTATGATCGGCGGAATGGACAAATACTTTCAAATCGCCCGCTGCTTTCGCGACGAAGACTTGCGCGCCGATCGCCAGCCGGAGTTTACGCAAATCGATATTGAGATGAGCTTTATCGATCAAGACGACATCATGGCCGTGAATGAAAACATGCTGAAAACAATTTGGCGCGAGACCATTGGTTATGAGGTCAAAGAAATTCCGCGCATGACCTACTTCGACGTGATGAACACCTACGGTTCGGACAAGCCCGATCTGCGCAACCCACTCAAGCTCAAAGATGTGGCGAAGGCGGTCGGTGGCGCCGGCTTTAAAGTTTTTGACGACGTGATTGCGCGTGGAGGCGCGGTTAAAGCATTGGCCGTTCCCAAGGGCGGAAACTATTCGCGCTCGTACATCGACAAACTCACCGCCTTGGCCAAACAGCACGGCGCTAAAGGCTTGGTTTGGTTGAAGGATGAGAATGGAACGCTGAGCTCTTCGATTTCTAAATTTTTCCAGCCCGATCATCTTAAGAAGATTTATCAAGAAGGAGGCGGTGAGGCCGGTGGCGCCATGTTTATCGTCGCCGATGACTTTGATCCGTGTTGTTCGGCACTGGCGGCTCTGCGCACCGAGCTGGCGAATGAATTGAAGTTGATTGACGGGAAGGTATTTAAATTTTTGTGGGTGGTCGACTTTCCGTTGCTCGAGTACGACGCCGACAACAAACGCTGGGCGGCCCGGCACCATCCATTTACAACGCCTAAGGATGAGCAGCTGGATATCATGCTCAACCGCGAAGAGAGTAAATATCCAACTCTGCTCGCAAAAGCTTACGATTTGGTGTGCAATGGCTACGAAATCGGTGGCGGCTCTTTAAGAATCTACAAACAGCAGGTTCAAGCCGCGATGTTTGAAGCGCTTGGCCTGACCGAAGAAGAGACTCGGTTGAAGTTCGGATTTTTTATCGAGGCGCTCTCGTACGGCACGCCTCCTCACGGCGGTATCGCTTGGGGTGTGGACCGGATGGTGATGTTGCTGTGCGGAACCGATGCGATTCGCGACGTGATTGCTTTTCCGAAAACAGCTAAGGCTACGGACCTTATGGCCGAAGCGCCGAGCGTGGTGGCTAAGGAACAGTTGCTTGAGCTGGGTATCCGATTGGCGACTCCGGCCGACGCGGGTAAGTCGAAGCAGTAGTGGCTGCCGTAATATTATTTTTAGTACCGCTATTTCATGGCCTGGTGTTTTCGGGCCTGATTTTCTGGTTTAAAAAATCAAAAAATCCTAATCCTATAGCCAGCAAAAAATTGGCCTTGTTGTTTGCCACGGCCGGAGCTTTGGCAAATCTCATTCTTTGCATCATGTTGATTGAGCTTTTGAGTGGGTTGTCATTGATTGCCGGACAATCTGAGGCGTCTCTTGTAGAGAATCTGCCCGCCATGTTGCTCACCCAGCCCGTTTTTATTTTAGTTGTGTACGGGATCGGCCACGCTGTACTTAGCGCTTCTAAGGACTAGCTCGCTCCGCGCTGTTCCACGGAATCCAATTGGCCCGGCGAGTATTCGCAGCGGGAGCTTGTTGCGGCCGCTGTTGCGCTTGCGCCTGTTGCACGCGTGCGCGCTCTTCGGCGGCCCGCGCAGCGCGAGTGCGGCGCGGGTCAACCACGGATTCAGGAACAAAAACTTCGGTATAGGCGGTGCCCGCGAGGCAGGCGATTGGAACATGAACCAGGCGCTGGAGGAGCTCCATGCGTTCAGCTAGGCGCTCGTTCGAACCGTTTCCCACATCCGCGTAGAGTGTGTATCCACGCCCGTTGTGGGTGATCATGTAGAGAATCGGGCGGCTCTTCAGAAAAAAGGTTTCGGCCTTATGGATGTGCCCGCAGATAACCCCTTTGCGCGGCTTCTCGGCGCGAACCGGTTGGGCGCTGGCCAATGAAATAGCGATAAAAGGCAGGCTGATTAAAATTATAAAATATATGATTCTTGCCATACAAATGGCGTTAGTTGAGCCCAGTTCAAATGGCAACCGGGCTTGAAAAATCTCGCAGGTTGTATCCGTTTTGGGTACATGGTTTGCAACTGACCGGGGCACCTATGAAATCCTCTGTGGTTGCACGTTTAACGCTCTTTATTGGCCTTTTTGCCGCCTTGTCGAGCCCTTATACGGCGTTCGCAGCCGCAGCTTTAAACCCCGACGCCGAACTGGGTGTATATAGATTCTACGGCAGTTACAACACCAGCAGCGCCCAAGTGGGAGTTTATCGCTTACATGATGGACTGTGGATTCCCAAACAGGGCGGCTCGATATCTTTGCAAGATCCGGCCAAGACCGGGTGTGAAACTGCGCTTCTGAGCAATTTGCAGAGCTTCCCTCTAAACGTGATGACCACGGTGAATTACCTGAATCCCGGAGAGTTATCTAATCAAGAGCAGCTCATTAAGCTGTTTTCACCCGAGCAGGTTACTTTTTTTGAGTTAACCGAGCCAGTTCTCAAAACTACCGTCGCTGCGGATCCGAAGACCTATCCAGCCTTTAAGATCGCCCCGCGACCCGATGAGGCACGCCCCGACCACGCCCATGTTCGACAGGCCGGAATGTGGCTTATCTCCGGGCAATCCATGTACCCGTGGGGTGGAGACACTTTTGCCAAGCATCACCCGCAATCGGTGAACGAACCGATGGACATTCACTTCCAGACCGCGATCGGACACGAGCCGCGAACCAATCGAAATGTGCACGACCCCCACCTTATACTTTTAACGATTACTCCGATGCCTTGGCAGAATAATCCCCAGCTGTGGGAGTCGGGCGCGATGAAAAAAACTAAATTTGGCTATGCTGACTTGGACCGCAAAAAGTATCCGCTCACGTGGGAGATTGGGCGGGCTGCGCAAACCAAGCCCGAGCAGATGACGGCGCTTTTCACGGCGGCGGCTGCGGTTATCGCCGAAGAGGTCGAAGTCACCATGCAGAGTCGTTTTGATGACGCGTTTGTTTTTTGTAAAGCCTTAGATGAAGACCGCATGCGCTTGTTTCGAATGATCGGCTTCGAGCCTTTAGAGGGAGCGTGTCCTAAACCCGATAGCTGTGTGATGGTGGCGCCGCTCACTAAGCTATTGAAGCGCTTCCCTGTGGGAAAACAGAGTGGCTATGCTAAGCAGATTCGCGAGGCTTTGAATAACAAATTAGATACGAACGAGGCGCTGAATATTTTAAGACGTATTCAGGTTTATTTTCGCGCGGAGCTCGATTTAATTCTTAAAGACCGCGGCTATCATCAAAAATCGCCCATCGTCGTCCATGATTTTAGCAGGAACTACCTGACTCTCTTGCGAATTTTCGGTGAGCGCTTTGGCGAGCTCAATACCGACGACGCAATAAAGTTCGCTCGCCGGTTTGCAAAAATTCGCGGCGACTTCGGCGATAAACGGCATGTTGTTGAGGACATTCCCGTGGATATCTTTATGGACGAGTTCACTCATCGAAACGTCGTTCGGATTACAAATCTGGATGCGGGGTTGGTGGGTCGCGATTCGGAGTATCTGCCGACGGTTTTAGTCGGCGTACGCAATTATTTGGCCGAGCGGTATGACGAATTGTTGGTGAATGATCCGCACACCATCGCCGAACGTCTAGATACGAAGATCGCGATTCAAACTTGGAGTTGGCGCACGGCCAGTGAAGCGCACAAATTGGGCGGGATGCAGCTGCCGCCGTTACCGGGTACGCAGAACAGAACGCTTTACACCTTTATCTTCGACATGAAGCAGATCAAAAAGATGGCAGAGCAGGACCCCGAGCGCGTGGAACGAGCCCGAAAAGGTGGAATTCAACAGGGCTTTTGGTTCTTTCGCCGCATCACCGCGAACCCGATCAAGTTTTAAGACTTTGGTCGCGGCTTGTACCAGAATTAGACGTTCGCCCCATATTTAGGTCCAAGATTCCAGCCGAAACGATAGGTGAAGGGAAAGGATTTCTCTTCGTAAAAGTCCACATACACAGGAGGTGAAAGTGGAGAAAATTAGCCGTGTCGTTCGAGGCAACTCAAGAGTTGCAGCGACCGATCTCAAAAACGCGGCTCCCGTGAGGCCCGGAGCACCTAGCTTCGGTAGACCCATCGGTGAGTCGACATCGGCCAATCCAGGATCAGGCACAACTGCGTCGCGCGCGGTCGCTCTGCATAACGAAATGCAAGAGACCAAAAAGCAGAACACGCAGAGCCGAATCGTACAGGATATGGCCGACAAATTTTTTCTAAGCCGGGGGCGTGAAGCGGAGGATGAAGTGGCCGCCAAGCCGCCAGATGGGGTTGTGCCCGTAAAGGCGAGCCCAGTCGAGAGCGAAGGCGATGAAGTCGCGATCGAGATCGAACAACCTGCAGGGTACAAACCCCGAGGCTCGTTCGTCGACGTTCGCGCTTAGAAAATTTGTTCGAGTAAAAAACCAAAGGATTCAAGAGCGGCCACCTTATACAGCCCTTCGAGGCGACGGTGGCCGTTCGCATTTCCGCACAACACGATATGGTCGACGCTGAGATGAATCAGTTGCCGAATGGCCTGGGTGCTCCATTGCGGGGCCCCCATTTGCACCAGCATCTCGAGACGGAGCAGAGCCTGCCGAGGATCGGTGGCGTGAAGAGTTCCAAGGCTGCCTGTATGACCGGTGGCGAGCGCAAGCAGCAGATCTTTGGCCTCTCCGCCTCTCACCTCACCAACCACTAGGCGGTGTGGGCGCATCCTTAAAGATTGTTTGACCAGTTCGGCCAGAGTTACCTCTCTGAGGGCCGAGGCCGAAGAGCAGCGGGTGAGCAACTTTGTGCTGGCGGCGTTGGGGACAGGAAGTTCGTCGGTGTCTTCAATAATAACGGCGCGCTCGTCGGCGGGGATCGCCTTTAAGGCCGCGCCCAGAACCGACGTTTTGCCCGAGCCCGTGGCGCCGATAAAAATAATATTCTTTCGCGTGGCCACAAGTTCTTTAAGTCGGTCCATCGACTTTGAGTCGGCCCAGCCACATTCTTGTAGGCGAGCCAAAGTCCATGGCACCGCGCTGATACGGCGAAGCGTGAGGTGAAATTCTCGATCGGCCAAAGGGGCTGAGACCAAATGCATGCGAAAATTTCGCCACCGACCATCGGCGAAAGGCTCGGCCAGATTGACCGTGGCACCCGCCTCAGAGCAAATTCGCTCAACGGTGTTCTTAAACGTCGATGGCGTCAAGAATGAATCGGGATGGCGCAGAAACCGCCCCGCAGACTCATACCAAATTTCGCGCGAGCCATTGACGATAATCTCAGTTACGGATTCATCCGCCGTTAAGGCCTCAAGCGGTCCGAGTTGGAAAAACTCTCCGCGCAGCCGTTGGCTCATTTCAAACGGGGCCTGTGCGATTAAGTCTTCGAGCACCTTTTCGGCGGCGGGGCGAACCAAATCACGGGTGTCGAGTGTCCAAGTCTCGGAAAACTTTTTTTGAATCTGCCTGGCGTGGGCGACGAGCTCACCATTCATGGGTGACCCATCCCTTCGGCATGGCGATCGCCGTGTCCGCATCGGGCGATTGAATTTCGGGCGTTACGAACACCACCATCTCGCTTTGCTCGGCCATAAACTGCCGACTCGAGAACAGCGGACCTAGAATAGGTAGGGAACCTAAGAGTGGAATTCCTTCGCGAGATCGACCCACTTCGTGCCGGATTAACCCCGACAACGCGATTGTGCGTTTGCCGGTGAGATCGAAATGACTTTTTACACGATTGATCTTCAGCGCCGGTACGCCGTCGACGGAATGAGCCATATCAAGAAGAGAAACTTCGGTTTCGATTTCGATCGAAAGCGCACCAGCAAAGTCAGCTTTGGGCCGCACTTTTAAAATCACACCATGTTGCTTCCAAATAATGTCGCGCGCGTGTCGCGAGACGACCCGTACGGGAAACTCACCGCCCGCGTGAAAGCGCGCCTCGGAGCCGCTTCGGCAAATGAGATTGGGCGAAGCGAGGACCTGAGCCTCGCCCTTGGCTTCGAGAGCCTTCAGCGTCACCATTATATTTTCTTCGATCGACGCTTTGGGCAGAAGTTGCGCCTGGTGAGTGGCGGGCCATCCGATGCCAAACGCACGACTGTGTGACCGGTTAATTTCAGCCAGTACCACTTGCGTTCGGATCAGGGGCTGCACGGTCAGTTGGCTCTCTGAGCTCTGAACTCGTATGCCGTAGGCGCCAAACGCCTCTTGGGCCGAGGCCATTAGACTCTTCGGCCCCACGGGAATGTGCGCGCTGAAGTGAGGAGTCGCGGTGAAGCGCAATATCGGCAGGCCGCGGGCTTTGGCTAACTTTTGCAGATGCAATAAGGCCCCTGTGGCCGCATCGGGGAGCGCCTGCGCTTTAAAAACATATTGGCCATGATTCTCGCGGGCAATTTCGGCAATGCGCAGCCAATCCTTCAAGCGCAGTAGGGTGCCGTGAATCTCGAGCGGCTGGGTGTCGGTAATTAAACGCAGACCTTTCATTTTGACGATTTCACGGCGCAAGGCCTCGAAGAAATTTTTGTCGGACGAGCGCGCGACATGAACCATATACGAAGTCGCGTCCACGGCCATCGCCGTGACTCCCGGCTTGAGGCCAACAACTTGAATGGTCTGACCAGAATCCACCACACGAATCACTCCACGGGTTCCGACGCGAATCACCGCCGATGGTGAGGCGGGGAGGCTGCGGACTTCGCCCACTTTTAAAAAAAGTGGGGAGGCCCACAGCCCCTGACTAAAGGTGAGAATTAAGGTGGGAATTAGGATTGGCAATGGAGTCGTAAAAAATCGCATCGCGAGAATTGTGTGCATTCCAGAGACCAAGCCCGCTGTGCGATTAATTTGTATTGGTGTTCGGAGTCCGGATTAGTCGGCCGGAAGCTGGAATGACGCTTCGAATTTGCCCTTGGGCGAATTTACTTCGAGTTGCGAGCCCAGCCGGCGAAGCAAAGCCTGCACCACACTCAAACCCAGGCCCGTGCCTTTTGAGTGATGCATTATATTCTCATCCAGTGAGAAGGGCTTAATTATTTTGGCGATCGTTTCTGGCTTCATGCCCTTGCCTTCGTTGATCATTGAAACTTGAATCTTGCCATCGTCGCCCTCTCGGGCATGGAGCTCGATCGCTGTTTTTTCGTGACCAAACTTAACGGCATTGTCCATCAATCGACTGAGAATGGATTTGAGAGCTTTCGCATCGGAGCGCACATCGGCCGCCTTTAGATCCAACGAGAACGACATACCTTTTTTCTCAAGCGGAGCTTCAAACTGCGTTTTTAAATCCGCCGCGACTTTCTTTAAATCGATGCCCGTCATTTTAATCGGCAGCGTACCCGTTTCCGCCGAGACTAGTTCTAGGGAGTCGTTGATCAGCGCCTGTAGGCGGTCGGTGCTTTGCACGATGCGCTCAACGAATTTTTTTTGCTCGGCATCGAGGGTGGTCTCTTGCAGTAATCCCAGAAAGCTGATCATGACCGTGAGCGGCGTTTTAAGCTCATGGTTGATCAGAATCATAAAGTTGGATTTAGCTTCATCGAGCGATCGAAGTTCTTTCAGCGCCAATTCGAGCGCTACGTTTTTTTCTTTAAGCTCGGCCGAGAGTTCGTACTTTTCAATCGCTTTATCTACGGTGTTGACCAGATCGTGCGGATCCCAAGGCTTGGTGACGTAACGGTAGATTTGCCCTGAGTTGACCGCCGAAATCACCGAGTCGATGTCAGTAAAGCCGGTGAGCAGAATCCGAATCGCATCGGGGTTGATCTTCATACTTTGCGCTAAAAATTCAACGCCTGTCATATTGGGCATGCGCTGGTCCGTCACAATCAAAGACACGCGGTGATCTTTGATCAACTGCAAAGCGGAAGCGCCGGAGGTTGCCTTGAGGACCTCATATTTTCGCCGGAACAGGCGCTCGAGAGCGTCGACATTGTCGGATTCATCATCGACGCATAAAATCGTGTGTTTCATCTCAATACAAGTTTAAGGTCCTCGGCGAAACATCGCAACGTCTCGCCCTTGCCTTTGGTCTGGATTGCGGACCATTGGTCAAGTTGCCGGAGCATATTTACGACAAGTACAAGGAAGAACTCTAACCAAAGAGGTCCGCTTTGCGTTCGCTTCTCATGTATGTTCTCGTGTTTAGCTTTTCCGCCGCGGCGGATTGGGGCACGGGTCAATATGGAGCGACCAACTGCAATCAGCCCTATGAGCCGGCACCCCAGTCTTATGCCGCCTCCGATGAATTGGCGAACATTCGCGGGCAGATGTCGCGCGATAGCCAGGCCCTCCGACAAAAAGAAGCGGATTTAAATCGAATCCATCCGCGCATCGACGAGGCCCGCCGAAGAATGCGGCAAGTGGTATCGCCCGAAGCGATGACCGCTGTCGAAGAGCATCACGCGCAACGCCGCGACCGCAACGCCTATCGGGAACAGTGCGGGCCCAATCCCGGTGGTGACGCCAATCAAGTACCGGTGCCGCAGGGCTTTTGCCATGAAACGGCGGGCACTCCTCCCGAATACGAAAACGATTGGGATGCCTTTTACGTTCATCCATCTGAAAGCGGTCGTGTGACCGATGCCATTTGCAAAGGCTATGCGCCCCGGCGAACGGGCCAGCCCGCGCAGCCCGATCAAGAGGCCTGCTTGGCAGGTCTTAGAGATTTCTACGCGGCGATGGAAGATCGCCGCCGCTTAAATGACGAAATCGCAGATCTACGTGCTCGCGTAAAAGGCTACGAATCGCAGATCGGGCGGATTACCACCGAAGTTTCCGAAGGCCGATATTGCGCCACCTGTACGTCTGAACGTCGCGGCTATTCGACCAATTCAACCGGCGATCAAACGATAAATATGATTCAGCCATTGATTGCGATGGGGGCGGCTTTGCTGTCGCGTTCGCAGCAGCAGCAACGACAGCCTCCGCCGATGATTGCGGGTGGGCCACAGCCTTATCGCGCGTATCCCGCGCGGCCATACGCCGCACGAATGCCCGGATACAATGGCGTACACAACGGTGTGTATGGTGGAGTGCCCGGCTCGATCGGCCGCGGAGCCTTTGCTTGCAACAACACAAGCCCTATGGCCTTCGGTGATCCGATGTTTGGTAACGACATCCCATCGATCTTCGGCGGCCCGAGCCCGATCAACGCGCCTTACGCGGCTCCCTTTATGAATCCCACAGCGCAAAACCGATTGTTCAATTCCGGATTCGGCCCGTCATTTTCACCCCGACTCGGGGGCAATGCTCCGCTGGTTCGCCCGTATCAACAGGCGTTCAACCGGCCGGGCGCTATGCCTTGGCAGAACCGACTGCCCCAGACGCAGATGCCGAATCGCTTTGGTCTTGGTAATGCTCCAGTCACGGCACCTTGGGTGTCGCGCCCTGGAGGCGGTCAGTTTGCCGGCACCGCGCCCATGTTCCCCGGTTACCCCCAAGCCAGTTTGCTTGGTCAGTATGGCTACGGCGGCGGCACTCAGTTTTATAATGCGCCTGCCGTTGCCGGCTATGGTGGCGGTCCGCTCACTTCAGTGAGCAATGTTCCGAACTTGCAGAACAATATTCTGGGCAACTATTCGCATCAAATGAATCAGATCGCGAACAGCATTCAACTCATCGGCAGCGGCAGGTATTACACGCCTCCTGCGGCGTCGGCGCCGACCGTAGTCGCGCCCGGCGGTGGCGCAGCGGCACCGACAGCCCCGACCGATCCCACCGTTCCTCGCGTGATTCCGCCCGTTAAAAAGAAATAGACCTTCACAATCACTCCCCGTAAATTGGGAATCCATGAAAATTGACGCCTGTTTTGATAGCCATGTGCATTGGCCTTTTACCGGAGAATTCTCGCAACGGTTGCGCCTCGAGCAATTGCAGTCTCCCGACGATGTCAAAAATCTAAAGCCAGCGCCCACACACACGCGCGGCGATTGGCTTCTCGGTTTCGGGTGGGACGACACCACTTGGACGCAAAAACCGCATCGCTCCGTCTTAGATGCTCTCTTCCCTTCAACACCCGTCGTGTTTTCGCGGCGAGATGCCCATGCGTCGTGGGTGAACACCGAGGCCTTGAAGCGCTCGGGCCTTTGGGAACACGACAAAGACATCGCCGGCGGTCGCATTGAGCGCGATAGCGACGGCAAGCCCAGCGGAATTTTAATCGATGCCGCGGCTGAAATCGTGCGCGAAAAAATTCCGCGCGCCACCGACTTTGAATTGCGCCGGCAATTGCTCAAGGGCATGCAAATTTTCAACGAAGCCGGGTACACCCATATTCGCGATATGACTTGTGATGAGTCGCAGTGGCACGAAGCCGTGAAGCTTGATCAATCGGGCGTGCTCACCCTAGCGGTCGAAGAATATTTTTGGCTAAAATCGGTGGCGCAACTCGATGCTATGATCTCTCTCGTGATTCGCGCCAAGCGGTCAGAGACGCAAAATCTGCGCGCCATGGGCCTTAAGGTTTTTCTCGATGGTGCGCTCGGGTCCGAAGGCGCTTACCTATCGCAATGTTATCACGGCAAAGATCATCGCGGATTGCTGCTGTGGGAGAAAAACGATCTCAACGCAGTTTTACGTCGGGCTTGGGAAGAAAAAATCGATTTGGCCGTGCATGTGATCGGCGATCAAGCGGCAGACCAGCTGATTCAGATGGCCGGGGAGTTGCATGCGCAAGGCCTTAAGGGTCCGCTTCACCTCGAGCATTGCGAATTGCTCAGAGCCGATACCATTCAAAAAATGAAAGGCCTCGAAATTTATTGCCACATGCAACCCGCGCACTGGCTCAGCGATCGCAAGTGGCTAAAAAATAAAATCGGCGCTTTGCACGACTCAGCTTTTCAGTGGCGCCGCTTGCAAGAGGCCGAAGTGCCCTTTGATTTCGGCAGCGACGCGCCCATCGAACCGGCGAGCATCGGCCGCATGTTGCAAGCGTTGCGAGAGTCGGCCGAAGAAGGCGTGCCGCGTTTGCTCGGCCAACCGTCCACGTACATGGGTCACCGAGATTTATCGTGGGCGCCAAACTCTTTCACCATGATCGAAGAAGAAGTTCCCAGCCAAGTCGTATTTCGCGGCGAACATTTGCTTTAATTAAAACGGGCCTGGTCCTCCCGGGGTTCAAGGGCACTCCGGCCAGACCTGCGATCTAGGTCATGTCGCGCTTTGCCGTGACCTAGATCGCAGGTCTGCTCGGAGTGCCTAAGAAGGGTCGTCGGGCGGATTGGAAAATAGCCAATTTACGGGCTAATAACCATACGTCGTAACAGGCTGCTTTTCTTTTTCCTGTTTATTACTATTGTTGGCCACGATTGCGGCCACCACTGCGCCGACACCGAGCCACAGCCATGGAGATTTATAGAGCGGCTTCCCTGGGGCCGGCGGCGGAACAATAAACGGAGGGCTTGAGCTCGGCCGAGGCGTAAGATTGGCTAATGCTAGAGAGCGGCCCTGTTTTTCTTCACACTCCAATCCAAAAAACGGTTTTGCAGCGGCGAAGTGCGCGTGAGCTTCCTGCGCGATGACAGGCTCAAGGCATCGACCCTCAAGCCACGGGCGTCGAGCGGGCACAACTCGCGCAATTTGCGAGATTGGAGCAACACTACTAAATGGAAGCCAGCGATCCGAAAGCCAGGTCACGCGCACACTGGCGTCTCCCGCTCCGCCCGGAACGGAACAGGGATTTTTCTCGCACGGAACGCCGTTCAGCAAAATTTTGTTCCATTCCGAGCCTAACCCTGAGAAGTGAATGCCAAGCCGAGGAGCAGAGCGAGTCCGCTCTTGCCACTCGCGATAGAGGGGCGGCGGGAAAAGTGACGAATCCACAGATTCAACCGCAAATGTCGCCGATGACATCAGCCATTGGCGTCGCTCTTGATCGGAGAGGGAGAGTTGAGCGAGGCGAAGAAAACAGAGCACAAAGACTTCCCGATCCTGCGCCGCCCAGTCATCGACAGTGACCAGCTCCACAACCGCCCGAAATTTCGCTAAAGCGGCCTCGCGGTCCCCGCTCAGATAGGTCACTTGCGCCTCCGAATAGGATTGAATCAGTTTTTCGCGCGCAGCCCGTTGTGGCCTGGCCTTCGAATAAAATCGCGATGGTGTAGTGAGCTCGGAGTGAGCCTCGAGAAACGCGCGGTACTCCGTGCGTGAAGTCTCTGGCCCGGGCAACAGAACCTGATCGGCCCAGAGAAAAGAGAAAAAACACAAAAGCCAAAGCATCATGGCTGACCTCCATAAATTATTTTCCGACGTGGCTTTAAGCCGGTGTTGTTTACATTTACAAACTCTGTGCCCTCGCCCGGCCGGCGCACAACGACCACGTAAGACCCTTTATGGGAAAGGATTTCAGAGGATTGGCTCTCTCGAACTAACACGGCGAAATGAGTGGGATTGCGCGGCGCTCTGAGCAGGCGAAGGTTGCGGCCGACGGCCTGGCGACTCCCCGAGGGAGTAACGCGGTATAAGTCGACATAGCCAAAATTTCCGAGAACGGAGTCCAGAGCTTCATAATTTTCTACTTCTATCGGCACGAGTACAAAGCCTCTTGGAATGTGCGTGTCGATGGAGGCCGGTGCTTCACCTCCACGTTTCGCCTCCGGCCACAGGCTGGCCAAAAGCGGAAGTGCGGCCAGCGCGCCGAATAGAATCAGCCAGCGCGTCTCCCAACTGTAGCGGCTCCATCGCGCCTTTAGATTGTTCATCGAATCGCCCTCGACAAGACCGAGCGATCAAAGTCCCGCGCGCGTTGGCTAAAGAGTGTTTCCATGGCCAGCAAGATGGTGGCGAAGACCGCCAATATTACGGCCGCTTCGACAACAGACTGGCCGCGACTATTTTTTCGCGCCATTTCCCCTCCTGATTTTTAAGTGTGGCTGAGCAAAGTGTTTTTTGTTGAACATCGAGTTTTAAGAAATCCGGCGATAAGCGAAGCGCGAACGAATACTCCTGCTGCTGAAAATTTTCGAAATCGGCGACGGGCTGAAAATCGGGAGTCAAGGAGTTGGCCGGCTTCGGTTCGACGGCCAAAGGTCGAATGTAAAAGCTGTTCCCCCGCACGGTGGCCACGCCCAGCGATTTCAAGTTCAGTTGCAGGGAGCGTTTGGCCCGACCGCGATTCATCGTCGAGCGCGCCAGAATGGCATCTTGCCTAGCGCGCAGGGCGACCTGCTGGAGGATGACCGCAGTTTGCACAGCCTTCGCTGCGGCGATGACCTTGGGGATTTTGCTGGCCAGCGCCTTTTTCACAGCCGCATCCGCCTTCGCGCGCGCGCGTCTTAAACGGCGCGCCTCTGGATTAAAACGAAGCAGCTCTGTCAGATCGCGGCCCAGCTCGCGTTGCAAAGTAACCGCCGACTTCACGCAAAAGGCCTGCGCGGTCAGCTTCTTTTTAAAGATCGCATAGGCTCCCATCGCCGTAGTCACGAGCGCGATCATCAAAGGAAGGAGCGCGACGAAACTGACGAGCGCAAATCCAGACTGCGTCGAATTTTTAAATAAAATCCGGCGATCTTCCACTCGGCATCGATCTCGGCCCCGGTCGGGGTTCTCGCCAGCTGATGGACCTTCAGTTCCCCCCACGGGAGAAAAGCCTGGCCCTTCAGCGTGAACATCTTTGCGCAGCTCGTGCTCGGCTTTTCTTCGCTGATGCAATAGAGACCTTGTTCGGCCTGATAAAGCAGCCACGACTTGCCAAGCGAAAGATAGACCACCAACAAGCTTCCGCTGATGATAACAAACAAAACGGATATAACCGGCAGACTTTCCCATAGTGCGGTTCCGCGGCTATTGCCCATTGTCCGAGCCCGTGCGTCCGGTCGTGCCATTCATAAAGTCGCTAAAATCTTTTTTGCGCAGGTCAGAATCTTCGACCCGCTCAAAAGACTCTTTACGCTTGGCCGAATTGCTTTGCAGCGCATGAGTGATATTGGCCAAGTTGACCGTCACCGTGTGCTGGAGCTTTCGCACCATCACGATGGTCGCCACTCCCACGAGTGCAACCAAGATCACATACTCGATTAAGCCCTGGCCTTTTTGATTGAAAATAAACTTCATCGGCGCCTCCTGCGGGAGATGCCATGCAAACAAAAGGGCCACCGCGGGCCCTTAAAAAAATGCACAATGAGGGTTTTTTAGATCCGGAAGCCGGACGTCTAAGCTTTCTTAGCTGCCTTGGCGACCACGCGGGCTTTTACCTTCATGGCTTTGCGGCGCTGAATAATCTGCTCGAGAATTTCAAAGGCTTCGCGCTGCAAGTCGTTTTCATAGATAAAACGGTAAAATCCCTCGATTTCGGGACTTTGGCGGAATTTTTTTATGGATGAAGGGAGTGATTCAGAAGCCGTAAAATCGATCGAGGAACCATCTTCAGATAACTTAACCTTTTCGGCCATTGCGCAACTCCCTTTAAAGACTACTTTTTAGGCTAAATCCTGCGCCCGGTCAATCAGCCTTACCGCTGCACCAAACGTCTGAAATCGTCTAAAGTGCTCGCAATGAAGATTCTAGATGGAAAACTGGTGGCCGAGAGCCGCCGACAGCAGCTTAAAGTCAAAGTGGCCCAATTCACCAAGAACCGCGGCCGAGCCCCGGGCTTGACGGTGATTTTGGTCGGAGACGATCCGGCCAGCCAGGTTTACGTAAACAACAAAATTAAGGCCTGCGAAGCCACTGGCCTAAATTCTCACCTCGAAAAGCACCCGGCCACGATCACCGCCGCCGGTCTCAAAGCAGTGATCGACAAACTCAATGGCGACCCGAATGTGGATGGGATGATTCTGCAGCTGCCATTGCCGAAACATCTCGATAGTGAAGAGTGCATTCAATGGATTTCGCCCGATAAAGACGCCGATTGTCTCACCGAGCAGAACCTGGGGCGCCTTTGGAGTGGGCGTCCGCTCACCACACCCTGTACCCCGTGGGGAGTGATCGCCATTTTAGAACACTACAAAATCCCGACCGAAGGAAAATCCGCCGTCGTCGTCGGCCGCAGCAACATCGTCGGTAAACCCATGGCCCACCTCCTCGTGCAGGCCAACGCCACGGTCACCATCTGCCATTCGAAAACCAAGAATCTCAGCGATTACACCCGCCATGCCGACATTGTCGTGGTGGCTGCGGGCAAGCCCGAAATGTTGGGCAAGGGTGACTTCGCCAAGGGTGCCACGGTGATTGACGTGGGTATTCATCGTAAAGCGGGAAAAACGGGCAAAGGCTCACTGTGCGGGGATGTCCGACTCGGGGAATTAGAGGACGTTATCGCAGCCGGGACGCCGGTTCCCGGTGGTGTTGGGCCTATGACCATCGCCATGTTGCTTGAAAACACTCTAGCTTTGGCAGAGCGCCGATAGCCATCGGCTGCCAAGTAGACACCCCTGAAAAATCTCCCACCGGTCTGTTAATTGCCCCATCCGAGATGTATATTGCTCGGAATTCCTAACCCCCGAGGTTTCTATGAAAAATATTTTGTTGGCCGTAATCGCTTTGGCCGCCACGTCGGCTTCAGCCAGTTTTGAACAGATCCCTGTCTGTGTGAATAGCAATTCAACTGTAGCGCTGTCTTACGATGGCGTTAAGTTTGAGCGCACCGTGCTCAACGGCGTTGCGATCGGCAAACCCGAAGTGCTGCCAATCAGCGGTGAAATGACAGCCCTTCCCGCTCAGCCGGGCCGAGTAAAGTACTCGTACCCGTTGTCGGAAGGTCGAACGGCAGAAATCACTTGGATTTACGTCGAGCGAGAAATCATTCCTTTCGACCAATTTGGAGCTCCAATTCGCGATCGAGTCGAAAAGATGGTGCTTCGTTCTGCTAATGGCCAGGTCGCTGAGTCCTTTGATATCTGCACCCGCCGATAGCCGCAACGCGTGATATGGCCCTCAGTCGTTGCCAAATTCGCCGTCTAAAGCGAATTTGGCGGCGATGACCTCACAACCCAAATCCACACCTCTAAAAGATGAACATATTCGCCTTGGCGCCAAGATGGTCGACTTTGCCGGCTGGTATATGCCGGTGGAGTATAAGGGCCTGCGCCACGAGCACGGTGTCGTCCGCGAACATGTTGGCCTTTTTGACGTTTCACATATGGGTGAAGTGCGGATTAAGGGCCCTAAGGCGCTGGCCACTGTCGAATGGCTCACCACCAACGACGTCAGCAAACTCGACAACAATCAGGCGCAATACACGCTGCTCACCAACGACAATGGCGGGATCGTTGACGACTTGATCGTCTATTGCATTCAGAAAAATCAGGATTACTTGCTCTGTGTAAATGCCTCGAACACCGACAAAGACTTCGGCTGGATGGTTAAAAACAATCGCGGTGCCGAGATTGTGAATGAAAGTTCGCAATGGGGGCAAATTGCGGTGCAAGGGCCCAAGGCATTGAAACTGCTTGAACGGATTTTTCCTGGCGTTTTACCCCCCACGTTTGAAATTCGCTCGACGCAGTTCGCCGGAGGCCCGCTCTGGATCGCGCGCACCGGTTACACTGGAGAAGATGGCGCGGAGATTTTTGTGCCCTCGGCGAAGACCGCTGAGCTGTGGCGCCTTCTGTTAGAAAAGGGCGCCGATTTAAATGTAGAGCCGATCGGTTTGGGCGCCAGAGATACCTTACGCACAGAAATGAAGTACCCGCTTTACGGACATGAATTGGGCGACGACACCAATCCCTATTCGGCCGGCCTCGGCTGGGTTGTAAAGCCGAAAATCAAAGATTTTATTGGCCGCTCGAAGATCTTGGCGGAGCGTGAAAAGGGCTTGAAGCAGAAGCTCGTTGGCTTCAGAATGCGGGAAAAGGGCATACCTCGGCAGGGCTACAGATTGTTCTCGAATGAGGGTGAGCCCATTGGTGTTGTGACCAGTGGAACTTTGTCACCCACGCTCAACGATAGCATTGGAATTGCCTATGTCGATACCGGTTTGAGTATGGAGGGTACGGTTTTTAAAGTCGAAATCCGCGCTCGTAGGGTGGAGGCCGAAGTTGTGTCGACGCCGTTTGTGAAAGAAACAAGTTTGAAATAGGAGAATCGCATGTCAGCTTTTAATGTTCCGGAAGAGTTTTATTACACGAAAGATCACGAGTGGGCTCAGGTGGATGAGAATGTCGTGACCGTGGGAATCACCGAATTCGCGCAAGATAGCTTAGGCGAAGTGGTTTATGTCGAGCTTCCGGAAGAAGGCCAAAAGGTCACCCAAGGTGAACCCTTCGGCGTGGTCGAAAGCGTTAAAGCGGTGAGCGACTTGATTGCTCCCGTTTCGGGCACGGTGATCGAAGTGAATATGGCGATGATGGACAACCCGGGCGCGCTTAACGATGACCCGATGAATGATGGTTGGTTGATTCGCATCGAAATGGACACGGAGAAGGAACTCGCTAACTTGATGCGGGCCCCGGACTACAAAAAGCTTATTAAGGTTTAATGATGTTCGCGCGGTTTAGGCTTTGCCAGTTCGCTTGCGTCTTGTTGGTCGCGGCCATATCGGCGTGCAAATCAAAACCCAAAGAACTTCCGCCCGAAAAAGAAGATGTTCGTTCGATTATCATTTCGCATGTGGGCGATGTCAGCGACTGCTATATCGCCGCTTTGAAGAAGAATCCCAAGTTGGCCGGCAAATTGGTTCTTGAGTGGGAAGTGAATCCGATCGGCGATCCTAAAAATATCCAGGTGATCCAAGGCGTGGACGCTAAGATGGATAAATGCATCGTCAAGAAACTTGAGACTTGGGCCTTTCCGCCTCCGCCGAATAATCAAATCGCGCGCGTGCGCTACCCGTTTACCTTCTCGCCAGCCACGCCAAAAGATCCCATAGGAAATATGCGACTTCAGGTTCTAGATCCTCTCCCCCCACCGGTCCCGCTCGGTAAGAAGTGCGCCGTGGTGGAGACTGAATACGCGCAATTGTGCGTGCGGGATGAGAAGACTGGGGAATGCGTCCTCGACGATAGCCAAATGTTGCAGATTCTGCGACTGCTGCAAGACTCACAAAAATTGCCGCTCGCGCATTTGGCGGATCTCGACAAAATGTTAAAAAATCCGCAGCCGACCGAAGCCGAGGTCAAAGCCATACAGGCGAAAGTGTCCGAGGACTGCTGGACTCCCATTCACGTACGAATCTGGAATTCGATCACGCACACTTTTAAATCGACCGCCGGGCACCCGCGCCTGAATGAGGCGAAAGAAGTGATGCGCCAGCGTGTGACCGAAATGGAAGTCCCGACGCCGACCCTCGAGGCTTTACAGATGGATCTGGCGATTATCGAACGGGCTGAGGTGATGGGATTTATAAAACCCACCGGAACAGCGAAAAAAGAACTGGCGTTAATCAAAGGCCTTGGGAGAAAATTGGCTAAGGATTTTTCGAAAGAAGAGAAAAGTCCCACCGATCCCTTGCAGATTGTGGTCGCTGTTCGTAAGGAACTAAAAGCGGTAAAGCCCGTGCGCACACAGCTGAAGGATTGGTCCAAAAAGCATTGGAAGAAACTTTAAGTTCGTGCCCGGGTGGTGGAATTGGTAGACACGCTGGTCTTAGAAGCCAGTGCCGTAAGGCGTGCAGGTTCAAGTCCTGTCCCGGGTACCATTTTAGTTTTTGTAGCGGTGGCCGCGGCCGCGATTCCCTTTCTCCCTCCAATTAGCGCTAGACCTAATTTGCAGTTTTGGATGATCGCCGCCAATATCGTTTTGGCTATAGTGGGCGCCGTATTTTCTCAGCGTTTCAATGAAACAGTGTCCTTCGCCTATTTGTTCCGCCGCGCGCACATTGTTCAGATGCTGGCGCAGTCGTCGATTTACTTTTATATGGCCCTTTATTCTCCGGTACTACGCGAGTCGGCGTTTTCGATCGTTTACCAATTGGTGTTCGCTTTTTTGGCCGATGCGATGATTTGCGCTTATTTGCGTAAGCCGATCAGCATCGGCTTTGCCGTTTTTCCGATCGTGTTAAGTGTAAATTTCTTTTTGTGGTTTAAAGGGCATCATTACTATCTGCAGTTGGCGTGCATCCTGTTTGCCGTAGCCTCAAAACATTTTTTAGTTCGACCAGATCCAGCGGGTGGCGTTCGGCATATCTTCAATCCATCAGGAATCGCATTGGCCGTATTTTCGTTATTTGTGTTGATTGGCGGCCACCAAAATTTTGCACAGTTGCCTGAAGTCATTGAAACTCACCATTTGGCGCGACCGGGTATCTTTTTTGTTATTTTTATGGCGGGCTGCTTTTCGCTCTATTTCGGAAAAGTCGTATCCGTAACTTTGGGCGCTTTTTTAACTCTGTACATTACGTCTGAAGTTGCCCGGTTCTTTGCTGGCGGAGTTCCACTTATGCATCAATGGATCGACCCCAGTCTGCTCTTGGGCATCACACTTTTAATCACTGATCCAAAAACGTCGCCCGATCGGCCCCTGGCTCAATTCGCGTATGGTTGCCTTTATGCGATTGGGGTGATGTTGGCCTACGGCCTGTTGTCGCTGTTTCAACAGCCGGGATTTTTTCTAAAGGTCCTGCCGGTTCCCGTGTTGAACTTGCTTGTGCCTTGGCTCAATCGCACCCGCTGGCTGCAGGGACCGTTTCCTTCGGGAGGAGTTTACCGTTGGGGTCTCCATCTGACTTATGCCGTGGTTTTTTTCACTCTCATCCGACTCGGGATCGAGAGCGGCCGGCAATCTTCGTGGCTCGGGCGTTTGGGCGGAATTGAATGGTCCAAGGACAATCGTCGCTAATCGCGTTTTGAGTTCCGCTTGTAATTGAACTGAGTCCGACGGCAAAACTTCACACTCGGTGCAGAGGCATTCTTCACAAAGCGAAAAAATTTATTGTCCTACATTTAGACGCTGTCGAGAGACTTGGCAGCCGTCGTGAGTTTAGTGAGTCTCTCGCGGTTCTGGTTTTGCAAAAGACTAATTTGGGGATCTGGGGAGATTTTGGGAAAACTCTAAGGGGGGACAATGCGGTTCATTTATCTAGGTCTGTTCGCATTCGCTTTCGTGGCCTGTGGGCCGGCGAGATTCAGCGGAGAATCAGGCGCAGCAAACAAAACGGCGGCGGCACCAGTCAGTCCGGACGTCGTTGATCTGTGCACTGCTGCTGGACTGGTGCCGAAGGTGGATAGCGATTCCGATGATGATTCCACATCGTTGGATGATGACTCGGTCGATGGAGTCTCTGCGGATGGAGTTTCATCTGACGATGACAGCTCCGATGACAAAGCGTGCGCGACAAGCGCCGACTGCATCAAAAAGAAGTGTGAGCCAGCGCCTGTTCAATAGGTATTGAGTGGGGGTTTCAGCCCCCACCAGTTTATTTTAAAACCAGCTTAAAAAATTGCCCGTAGTCGTGGACATGGTCTTGAAGAATCATGCCGTAGCCGGGGTAGCGAATGCCGTCGATCTCAAACTCCGAGCCCCAGCCTCCCTCGGTGCTGATGCCCCAAGAATTTTTAAAGTAGTAAACGCCTCGGCGGGTGACTTTCTTTTTACGCCCGTCCTTCATGCGCACCCAATAGGTGATCTCGCGTTCGTCGTCGAAGCCAACCACAAGCACCGAATGGCCAGTGGGAGATTTTTTTGAAAAAGCGAGATCGGCGGAGCCCACTTCAGGATAGGTGACGGCGCCCTGTCGCCAGAGGCGTGGGCTGCGGTTGATCCCGAGCTTAGTCGCTTCCGGGTGGTGCCACGAGCCATAGTAAAAGTCGAACTCCATGGTCAGGGGGATCCCCTGCGCTAAGGTGCGGTGGATCTCGACGACCGAGGTAACGAGGCCGCCATCGAACTCTTTATTCGGGTCAAACCATTGGCCGCGGTAAAAAAATGCGCTCGCGCGCGCGACCACAAACTCGGGGTCGTAGAGAAAATTCAGCGGATTGAGTAGATCGGCATCACTCATGCCCATCAGGCCGGGATCTCGATGAGAAATTAAACACGCTCGCAGTGCCTTGCCGCGCGGGAGGTGCCCACAGCGTTTCATTCCCCAGCCTTGATACTTATTGGTCCAGTTGCTGCCGATGTAGGGCATCTCACGCTCGGTCGGCATGCCAAACTCACGCAGCAATTTGAAATTGCTGGGCGAGTCCGATCCCTCTTCACTCACTTCTAAAGTGGTCAGGTATTGAAGCCACTCTTCTGACATATCGACTTCGCGGGTCGCTCGCCCGGTCGCAATCAACATGGATTCGAGTAAGGCGGTGGCTGAAAAAATGGAACAGGTGCCCCGGTTATCTTGGTTTTTAACTGTGGTGACATTTCTTAACAATGCCGACAGGTCGCTTTTTCGCGGGATGTTCAGCTCGGTTTGGCTGAATAGTGTCAGGTCCCGGGTCGGGTGCGTGAGCTTTCCGTAAGGGCGGTCGAGCGGAGCTGTAGCAAAGGCGTTCAGGGCGACAAAGCCCAACACAGCAATAAAAATGTTCATAAAATTCCCCCAAAATCGGTGATAGCCCGGGCCCATTTGTATGTCATGGCAAATCTGCTATCCTTTTAGGATGAACGTGCAACAAGCGGTAATATTGGCGGGCGGCAAGGGCACACGATTGATGCCTCTCACCAAAGATATTCCAAAGCCCATGGTCGCCGTGGGCGGCCAGCCATTTCTCTATTGGCAGCTGCGCTATTTGCGCGATCAAGGGGTGAAAGAGGTTTTGCTCCTCACCTCGTATTTGCATGAGGTTATTGAGCGGCATTTTGTGCAAAATCCCGTCGCTGGCCTGACCATAAAATATTCGGTCGAGCCGGAACCGATGGGGACCGGTGGCGCGGTTCGCTTTGCGCTAAAATCTTTGCACGAGAAGTTTTGGCTGGTGAATGGCGATTCTTTTTTAGATGTAGATTTGCTGCCCATCGCAGAGCGGACTGAAAATGGCGGATGGGAGTGTTGCATGGTTACGGCGCCCAAGGGTTTGGTGGATGTGCCGGGCAATGTTCGCGTGGTGAAATCTTTGGTGAAGCTCTACAAAAAATCGGCGGTGGCCGCCGATGGCCTAAGCGATGTGGATGCGGGCGTGTATCTGATGAAGCGTTCGGTGGTTGAGAATGGCCCAACGGGAATTTTTGATATGGGCGACTATTGGCCGGCCTTGATTGAAAGAGACCGTTTGGGCTCCTATCCGGTGCGTGAAAAATATTTTGATATCGGCACGATCGAACGCCTTAAAGTTTTTGAAGAATATGTGGCTGAGCGATTTACGTAGCGCTTGGTACCGCTATTTTTCGCGTGATGGTGTACATCATGGCCACGGTGAACAACGTACTGGCGACAACTACGTACCCAAGGGTATCGAAGTGCAGAAGTTTCCCGTCCGCGCCGCGCTCGACGATATGTCCGGCGAGTACGGCCGCAACTCCGCCTGAAAATTGCTGAACACTGGAGCTGATCGACATAAATGAGCCTCGGCTAGCCGGCGCCGGCACAGCAGAAATCAACGCGCTCGAGGCAATGATTCTAGAAGTAATGCCAATAAACATCATGGCACTGATCAAGATCACCACGGCGATCGGAGTCACGCCGAGATGGGTGTAGATCAGCACCATCACAATGGTGAGGGCCGAGCCAAACACGAACATTTTAAATTTTCCAACTTTATCTGCGGCGCGACCCAGAAGTGGGCCAGAGACAATCGAGATCATTCCGGTGACCATATACACCATCGGCAAGCTGGCGAACGCGATGCCCAAGTTGTTTACGCTGAAGTCGCTCCCAAATGGCATCAGCATAAAGCCGCCTGTGGCGAGCAGCGCCGTGGTGGCGAACGCGTGAAGGTAGCGGGGATTGGTGATCGTGGCCCGCAGATGAGAAAATGGCGTGCCGATTGCCTGTAATTTTAAATGATCACGAATCGGCCGCATTTTAATAAAAATCAAAAATCCTGCGGCTGTGCTAATGCCCACGATCAACATAAAGGGCGCATGCCAGCCCCAATGGTTGGAGAAATATAGCGCGACCGGAATGCCAAGCACTTGGCTAGCGGCAAATGAAGTTTGCACAAAGCCCATCACCCGGCCGCGGACCTCATAGGGAAACAAGTCCGTGATAATTGCGAACGATACGGAGCCGATCACGCCGCCAAAAAGTCCGGTTACGATGCGAGCAAACAATAAAAATTCGTAGGTGTTGGCCATGCCACAGAGAAAGGTGCCGATCACAAAGCCAAAGTAAAAAAACAGCAGCATGCGTTTGCGGTCAAAGCGGTCGGCAAAGCCGGCGGCTAAAAGGCCTGAGGCGCCCGCACTAAACGCGTACACAGAAACGGCCAAGCCGAATTGCGAAGGAGAAATATTTAGAGCTGGCATCAATATCGCCCCGAGAGGAGAGATCACCATAAAGTCGAGCACGATCGTGAAGTGCAAAAACGACATTACGGCGATCAAAAACTTCTGGTAGGGCGTGAACATTAGAATCGATGGTAAGCGGGGGAATTGGGCTTGAGCAAGTTCTTTACAGGCGAGTGCCGTTCGAACAGCCGTCTGATTCTTAACAGCTCACTAAGTCGCCGATTCAACTCAGGTATGGATGGATCCTAAGCCGTGCCGAACATTGCACATTGATGATGGGATGCAACCGAAATGGCTCGCCATAATGTTAGTGACTGCGTTTATGTTCTTCGCCAAAGCGGCGCGGGCGGCAGACTCAACTCACTTGACCGGAGTTACCGTAATTGTCCAATCTGGCCCGGCTTTTATACCGTAGCGATCGGCAAAATTCGCCTGGTTCAGCGCCACCGACAAATTTAGCAAACTATTAAAGTAGAGAAGCGGCGTCCCCTTGGCAACACCCGCAAAGGTGTCGACCAATGGCAAAGTGGCTTCAAAATATTTACGGCCTTTGCTTTGGATAGAAACTCTAAATCGCCGCGCTTTGGGATGGGTCGCCAACAGCTGCGCGCGTGAAATATTGGTCCACGCATTTCCGTAATTGGGATCTAGCACCGGCACGGTGCCCTTTATAACGGCGCCGGTCACTTCGGCTTTTTGATAGGGGAGCTTAACAATTTGAGTGGTCGGCAAAACCTGGCCTAAACCTGTAAAGCGAAGATGCCCAGCGGCGAGTTGGGCGCCGACAAAGGCGTATAAGTCACGGCCATGAAAGGTGTAAGAGTCTTCGGAACCTTTTCTTCGGTAGGCATTCTCATCGATCACGCGAACTTCACTCCAACCCGACTCGTCGCCGACCAAAGTAAAAAGCCCATTATCGGGCCCGACAAAGTAGTGACCGCTATTGGTTTTAGCGACCAATGATTTGCGCTGCGAACCGACCCCGGGATCAATAACCGCCACAAAAACGGTCTCGGCCGGCCAGTACTTGTAGGTTTGCTGTAGGCGGTACGCCGCCTCCCAAATATTGTAAGGGGGAATGTCGTGAGTCAGGTCGCTGACGTTCAGCCGCGAATCCACCGCGCTCGCCACACCTTTCATCGCACTGACCGCGCCGTCTTTGGTGCCAAAGTCAGTGATCAAGACCAAGGGATGGGGCCGCGATAACGAGGCGCAGCCGGATGAAAGTACGGCTGATATAAGAATTGCTAAGAGTAAACCAAATCGCATGTTGTTACCTGTTGAAGACGGAATCTGCACCTTACCTTAGATCAAAGCCCATGGTCACTTCGTTTTCGAGGCGCGACTATGGTCTGATTTGAACGACATAAGTCTAAATATTGTCGCGATCCGGTACCCTCGGGCTCTCACAAATTCGCGAATTCAGTAGAATTATAGGCGTACGGTTAATGCCACTCAGGACCAAGTCCGATGGGTAAGCTATGAAAACAACATCGAGTCCCGCAGCAAAATTAGTGTCCGTAGTCCTGTTTCTGACGCTCACCGCGTGCGCCGGGAATAGTAACCCCATCGCACTTGAGCCAGTCACCCCCGAGGCCGAAAGCCCACTCGTTGAGCTGGTCAGTAAACTCGGAGCCGACGGTAGCGTGGCCGGACCCATCACTCTTTATCAAGCGGTGATTGCCCAGGGCGTGCCTTCAAAAGTGGCAAAAGTGGCCTTTGAAAAGTACGACAAATTTAAGTCTCAGGTTCGCCGCACAGAATATATAGCCATGATTGATTTTACTCAGCACTCGGCCAACCGGCGCTTTTATTTTGTAAATCGCAAAAGTGGCGCGGTTGAACAATGGAGCGTAGCTCATGGCAGCGGTTCCGATCCCGACAACGACGGGCTCGCGCAATATTTCTCAAACGTGCCCAACTCCCACATGAGTTCACTCGGCTCTTACTTGATTCAAGAAAAATATGTGGGCAAGTACGGGGATTCTATGCGGCTCGACGGATTGGAATCGACCAACTCCAATGTGCGTGACCGTGCAATCGTGCTCCATCCCTCGAACTACGTTAAAGACGGATCTTCGAAGCAGGGTCGCAGTTGGGGTTGCCCAGCCGTTCCCTACAATAAGATTGCGTCGTTGATCACGCGTTCTAAAGACGGCTCGTTTATGTATGTCTATGGCGTAAACAAACGAACCACCGCGAGCGACTTCGGATTGCTGCAGCAGTGGAACCTAGTACCGCGCCACCTGTGGACAAACGAAAGCGAAGACGCCCCGATCTTCGGCGAATAAAAGGTGCCCGCCGGAGGCACCTCTAGCTGGATTTGCGTTTGGGTTTTCGGCTGGCGGCTGAGGCCGCTCGCTGAAGAAAGTTGAGCATTCGGTAGGAGTCGCTGAGGCGACCGACTGTGATCGTACCCTCGCCATTGCCCTTATCATCTTTTCGTAGCGTTGAGGCCACGTCCACGCGGATCAAGTCGCCATCTTTTTTAACCATGGTGACATTCACCAACGGGTGAAAGCCGAGTTTCTGAACGGTGTCGATGCCCTCCATGGCCTTTCTAAAATTTTCGGGCGGGTAGAGTTGGCGCAGAGAGCGACCGATCAATTCGCCGTCCTCGTAGCCGAGAACAAAGTGAATCATGCGATTGGCGGCGATGATCTTTCCGTTGAGGTCCACCGAATGCATCAAATACGGTGAGTCTTGAAACATCTGTTGATAGTCCGAGAGCAGGCGGCGTGTATCGTGAAGCTCTTTGAGAATGGTCTCGATCTGCTTTTGCACCATCGAGTCCATCACCGCCTCGGTCTTATTTTTGACCCCGGCCATATACAGCAGTAAATCTTTCGGGCTTACGGCGCCAGTGAGCTTGTCATTGTGAAGCGCATAAATGCGGTGGTTGGGAGATTGAATCATCATGCGGAACGCGGTGACGATGGAGTCGTCTTCGTGAATCGTCACCACGGGATCCAACTCATCTTTCACGTCGGCCAATGTTTTGATGCTCGCCTCTGACCGCGCACGCAGGAGCGCGCGCAATAAATGAAAATCAGTTAGAACGCCGACCACGTCGCCCGCTTTGCTCACCACCGGGACCGTAGTCAGCTTGTGTGAAGTCATAAACTGCGCGGCATCGTTGAGCGGCATATCGTCCTCGCACACCAGCAGAACTTGGCTCATAAATTGTTTGACGGTGGGTTGCGTGGCGGCGGCGGGCTTCTTCGACATCGATGACCTCATTGAATGTAGGCTATTAGGTTAACCCAACCACTTCAGTAAGGCAGACATTGTTCTTTGCGTTAGGACTTCCTGACTAGGCCAGCAATTTCTTTTTAAGTTGCCGATGGGCGATGGTCAGCAGAACAGCTCCGTACAACAAGAGCACCGGAGCGTGAACGCTAAACGCTTGAAGGACGCCTTTGTTCCAAAAAATGGACTGCGCCAACTGGACCCCATGGTACAGCGGCAGCGCTTTCGCCGCCCATTGAGCGCCTTCTGGCATTTGTGAGATGGGAAAAAAGATTCCCGACAGAAAATAAATCGGCGCGATCAAAAAAGAATAGACCGATTGGAACTGGTCGATGTTCTTAACATAACATGCGGCAATCAAACCGATGGCCCCGAGCGGGAGCGCGACCAAAATTCCGGTCAACGGAACCAACGGCGCGAGCAGCGGATTGCTGAAGAGTCCGAAACACGCCAATAACGTGGCGACGAGTGACATCATCAAAGCGCCCTTGAAAGCGACCCAAAAAAACTCGCCAATCACAACCTCACTCACACCGATCGGCGTGGTCAACATGGCTTTAAATACATTTTCGTAGGTCATCCGTACGTAAAAGCCATAGCTGGTTTCAAAAAACGAAGTGAACATGGCGCTCGATACCGCTAAACCTGGCGCGAGATATTGCGCGTACGTAAGGCCGTCGACTTGCGCAATAAAAGAGCCCAGACCCGCGCCGAGCGAGAGCATCAGAAGCGCAGGTTCGCTGATCGAGGGCGAAATATTGGCAATCAAATTTTTGCGATAGACCCACCAATTGCGGCGCACGATATGCCAACTGAGAGAAAGTGACTCAAGCATCGGTGGTCAACTCCTTGCCGGTCAGTTTTAAAAACACGTCCTCTAAATGGGACGGGCGCAGCTGTAGAGCGGGAATGTTTACTTCTTTTTGCAGGTCGAGCAGGTTTGCAAGCTCCGGCGCCCGAATGTAAATGCCCGAGCTATCTTCGATCAAACTGAAGTTGCGCTTTTCGGCGGCTCGCTGGACCGTGTTCTCATTTTTACTTTTTGCGAACACGGCCACGTAACCGGGTGTGTGTCGGCCCCGCAATGTTTCGGGCGAGCCCTCGGCAATCACTTGCCCTTGATTCATAATCACCAGCCGGTCGCACAGCACCTCGGCCTCATGCATATAGTGGGTGGTCAGAAGAATGGTTTTGCCCTCGTCGCGCAAATCGTTGATTTTGCCCCACAACAAATGGCGAACAGCGGGGTCGAGCCCCGTGGTCGGCTCGTCTAATATGACCAGATCGGGATTGCCGAGGAGGGCGCGCACAAAAACCAAACGCCGCTTCATGCCGCCCGACAAAAACCGAATCGGGTCATTGCGCTTATGCGCCAAACTCATAAATTCCAAAAGCGAATCCACCCGGGACGCGCGTTCTTCGATTGGCACTTCGACAAAGGCCGCGTAAAGCAGCATGTTCTCGCGCACCGAGAGGCTTTCGTCCAAGGCGTTGTCTTGCGTGACCACGCCCAAACGGCGCTTCACCGCTCGAGCATTGAGATTCGGGTCATGGCCGAACACCGACAAATCGCCACCGGTGCGGGCGACCACGCCGTAAAGCATATTGATAAAAGTCGATTTGCCGGCGCCATTGGGGCCGAGCAAGCCAAAGCATTCGCCTTTGCGAATCTCGAGCGAAACGCCGCGTACGGCGACAAACTCGCCAAAATTTTTTTGCACCTCGCGCGCCTGCACTAAAGTTTCTGATTTCATTGGCGGATGTATAACAAGGTGGAGACCGAAAAGTACAGAACATCGGCTTGACTAACGGCCCGAGAAATCACCGCACCAAAGTCTGGAATTCCCGAACAAGCCCGAAAATTAAGGGTTTAGCGTTGATCAAAATGAGACACAGGCGTCTAACTTGTGGTCATCGAGGACAAATTGGCGCATTCTGAAGTGGTCCCACACATGCAGAGTATGACCGCGGCCCCAATAGCCCTTTTGAGGAGGAATCATGCGTCTCGCGCTCAGTCTTATCGTCACGTTGATGACCATCGCGACAACCGTCGAAGCAAAATCCAAAGGACGAGAGTTCGATGGGCGGCTGATTACGTACCAACAGTTTATGTTGCTGACGCAGCCGAAGCGCATTCAATATTTAAAAGATCTCCGAAAGATTCTTGTGCTGATGGAGAAGACCCAATCTCGCTACGAAGTCGCCAGCAACGACGGATCGATGTATCAGCTCAAAGAACAGATCGCCTCATTTTTAAAAATGGCAGAGTTTTTACCGGCCGCTTCGGCGGAAGAGGGACCGCAGCCCGTAACGCCGCCTTTACCCTTGGGCCAGCGGGCCAACGTTCCGGTTTTTAGCCCGGGCACCGGAGCTTGGGAGTGTCTGGCACCGGGTCACCAATTTGACCCGCAATTGGGAACCTGTGTTCTTACCAACACCGGCACAACGGGTCGCGAGCGCTTGGTCGATCACACGGACCCCTGCCCAAGTTCTCACATCGTTATTCCCAATGCGGGGATGCCGACCCGTCGCTGCGTTCCTCTCGAAAGCTTCCAGGCGTTGTCGCGCGCACGCCGCAAAGCCATCGCATCCGGAAGTCCGGAAGGTCGCCTGCCGTCGAATTATTTCGAAGGTGAGAACGCCGAGTTCGGCCGCCAGTTTACCCACGGCGGTGGAGTTTATGACGATAACGGAATTAAAACGCAAGGGACCAAACCGGGAGATGGAACCGCTGTGACTCAAGGCCCGCCGGCGCCTCCGGCCGATCCGCCGGTGATTCCGCCAGCAGGTCCACCGGCAGCGACACCGGGTGATGTTTCAGGCCCTGCTGCCGCCGCCCCTGTGGCCCCCGCAGCACCTGCGGCTCCGGTGGCGCCAGCGCCCTCGACATGTAAATTTGAAGCTCTCTCTTGCCAAGAGTTGAACCCCAGACAACGTCAGAGCCTTATCGATCGATTTCGTAAAGATCGAAACGCCAATATGTGCGTGGCCGGAGGGTATTTTACATCAAAGAACCAACGGCCCCAGCGCGGCAAAGGTTCTTGTGAATTGGTCACCGAATTTAAATCCAGCGCCACCGCAGCTCCTAAAAAATGTGGCAAAGAAAAAGACGCCTCGGGCGTTATGCGCGACACAGCCATGTGCAACCCAGCCGTGTTTTGTGTGGGCTTAAAGATAAATGCTCAGGCGCGCAACAAAATGAAGGCGGATATGACTGCGGCCAATGGTCCGCGTCGGCAGGCCGCCTTGGCCGAAAAGCAAAAGCAATTGGGTCGCGCTTTGACTCCGGCCGAAATCGATGAAGTGACGGGAGGGCTTGTCGACGCCCAGCTTAAGTCGGTTGAGGGCTCGACAGAAAATATTCAAACGCTGACCTATTGCGCTCCGAAAAGCCAAACCATGACCAAATCTTGCGATAGCATTTTGAAAGACCACTTAGAAGGCCGCCGTGGAGTGCCCGGTTACACCGGCCCGGGCTTTGAGTACACGCAGTGCGATCCATCCAAGATAAAAGGCTTCGCGCTCCAGAATGAATGGGATGATTTGGCTAAGAAAACGCTCGATCAATACAAGGCTATCTGTAAGGGTGCCACCACCAACGCCAACTTTCGCGCGTTGTTTTGTGAAGAGTGTAACGTGATCGGTGAGCGCATCTTTGCGGCCAATCAAAGGGCCGTAGGCACTGGCTGCTCGGACGCGTCTCCGGCTCCCGCCGCTCGCCCGGCGCCGGGATCGAGCGAACCCGCTGAAGCGATTCGCGAAGAAGACGCTATTTAGAACTAACCGCTTTTTCAAAATCCCGGATGACGTGCTCGTCATCCCGGGCATACCCGGTCGGCTCCATGACCTCGCAGGCATAGCCGGCCGTTTCTATTTTGGCCTTAAGATCGTCCACATGCAGTCCGCCAATCACAATGGCGGCGTTCTTGAATGTCTGCCCTTGCAGCACTTTAACAAAGCTGTCGTTGCGCTCATTGAGCGATTTTTTAAAAGCCTCTAACTCTTCCGCAATTTTTTCTTTTATCTTCGGCACGAGCTCAGTGATCGGCGTTTCTTTATCGATTTTAAGCACGCCTGCCGCCGACTCCGCAAAGAGCTTCTGCCGTTCCACATCCGAGGTTGGCTCGGTCAGGCGGCCATAAAAGCCGGCCCAACCACGCAGGTTACTTAAGCGCACCAAGCCTTCCTGAATCAGCTTGTCGTTGTCACCACACAGGGTGAGGATTTTTTCGTCAAAACGGGCCTCTAACTTCATCGGCACATGGCTTATGATTTTTTGAAAAGCCTTGGTCTGGGCCTGCTTTTTCATGGTTTCGATATCCCAACCATTAAACACGCCTGTGAATTTTTCGTTGATCTCGCCTTCGCACCCTTCAGCGAGCAGTAGGTCCATTTTCTTATTTTTGATTCGATCGGCGAGGGCGATGTAAATCGCGGATTGATTCTTCTCTTGCGGATATCTTTCTTTGAAGCCTTTGTTGATCGTTCGCGGCGCCAGGTGCCACTGTTTAACAATCATTACTGAGGCTGCGTCTTTAGGTGCATTTTTACAGCCCCCGACCTTGGTCATAAGCCCTTTGCCATGGGCTATGGACAAAATCGCGGTGAGCAGCCAAATCAACGATATCTCTCCTGTGTATCTTTGTATTTAAAGTCTAATTAAATGGGTTTTAAGGAATGCCGTCAACCGAATGCGCCCCAGGTATGCCCTCCTCAGGAGGGAGGCAGGGAGAATTTGCTTCTCCCTGCCCATCAAGACAAAAGGGGTTGCTCTGAAAGAAGTTCTATCCCGAATCGCTAAAGGGCGGATTAAAGCGCAGTTAAAAGTATTTAATACTATTGCGGAGTTAGCGCGGCTTCGGGTAATTTACACCGCATGAGAGTACTAGTTGTAGAAGACGAAAAAAAATCCGCAAGTTTTATAAAAAACGGTCTCCAAGAAGCCGGATATGTGGTTGAGACAGCTGAGAGCGCAAGCGCTGGTCTGACCATGTCGGCTAACTCAGAATTCGATCTCGTCGTGCTGGACATTATGCTCCCCGACGGCAACGGCATGGACGTTGCCCGGCAAATGCGCAACGAGGGCTTTAAAGGATTTATCCTGATGCTTACGGCACTCGATTCGACCCGCGACAAAGTGCGCGGCCTCGACTCTGGCGCTGATGATTATTTGGCTAAGCCTTTCGAGTTTGACGAATTGCTCGCCCGCATCCGCGCGTTATTAAGACGCAAAGAAGGCGGCCGCACGCGACTCGGCTTTGAAGATCTACAAATGGATCTGATTCAACGCCAAGTGAAGCGCGCGGGCTCAGACATTCCGCTTACGCAAAAAGAATTCTCTTTATTGGAGTACTTTTTGCGCAATGCCAATCGGCCGCTCACGCGCACCGAAATTGGTGAGAATGTTTGGGACGTGCATTTCGACAACGAGAGCAATGTGATCGACGTTTACGTTCGCCACTTGCGCAAGAAAATCGATGAGCCCTTTCCGAGCCGATTGTTACATACGGTTACGGGATACGGTTACGTACTTAAACGCGCCGAACTATGATTACTTTGCGTCGCCAGGGCATCCGCTGGCGCCTGGCGATGCTTTATTTAGGGATCTTTGCAGCGGGCCTGAGCGTGTTTTGCGCTCTTTTGTTTCAATATTTTCAGCGCACGCAAATCGAAGCCTTTGATTCCACCCTTTACAACTTCGCCGTCGATATCAACGCCAATCTCGAAATGGACTTTGTCGGGCGGTTGTTCGTTTTGAATTCGACCATTCCTGAAGCGGGAAAGTTTTTGCCCTTTCACTTGGGCGCGATTTTTATTGAGATTCGCGACACCAACGGAAAAATCCTTATGCACTCCAAAGCGCTGCGCGAGCGTCAGCTTCCCCTCGATCAGGGAACTTTGGGGCGCGTGTTGCGGGATAAATTTGATTTTCAAACGCTGCGCCCGGGTTCGCTCGGTTTAAGTCATAACGAGCCCGACCACCGCTTGCTGACATTTCTCGCCAGCCGAAGCGACTGGCGTGAACCGCTGATATTGCAAATTGCCGTGCCGATGGATTTGCCCAGGCAGGAGCGGCGCCACCTTTTGCTGTTTTTCGCGCTCGGGATTCCGATTTTTCTAATTATTGCCGGGGTCGCGGGAGTGTGGCTGTCGAAGTACGCCATGCAACCCGTGCATGATATGACCCTAAAAGCCGCGGCCATCACGGGTGTTGAGAATTTGCGGGAGCGGATTCCGGTGCCTGAGGCCGAGGATGAGATTCATGAGTTGGCCGAAACGTTTAATAGTCTACTCGACCGGCTCGACAGCGCCTTTGCGTCGCAAGACCGGTTTGTCTCAAACGCGTCTCATCAGTTAAAAACGCCACTCACAATTTTGAAAAATGAGCTGCATGTTCTGCGCAAAGCTTATTCACAAGGCGAAAACTTGGGGCCGGGGTTAGACAGCGCCGCAGATGAAGTGCAGCGATTAATTTTGCTGGTGCAAGATTTGCTTTTGCTGGCGCGTTTGGAGGCGGGAAAAGACACCATCGCCATGTTGCCGGTGCGGATTGACGAAGTCGTGATGCAAGTGGTGGCCCGGTTGCAAAAGCTCGCCACCGAAAAGCAGCTGCGCTTGCGCACCCAGGTGGCCGATTTAGAAATGGATCTTGAAGTTGAGGGCGACGAGGAGCTGCTCGATTCGATGTTAGAAAATTTTGTCGAAAACGCGATCAAGTACGCGCCCTCGGGAACAGATATCGAGTTGACATTGAGACCGGCGCCCGAGGGCGTGGAGCTGTCGGTGCGGGATCACGGCCCGGGCGTGTCGGAGGAGCTAAAGCAGAAAATGTTTGAGCGCTTTAGTCGTGGTAAGCCGTCCAATGAGATTCCGGGCTCGGGGCTGGGCTTGTCGATCGCCGCTGAGATTGCGCGCATACACAATGTCAAGATTGATCTATCGACGCCGCAGAACGGGCCCGGTATGCGGGTGACTTTGACTTTCCCACGCACGGTGAACATAACTAAAGCATGATATTGGCCTCACTCGGCTTCGTGATCGGCGCGATTGGCACTCTGATCGGCGTCGGCGGCGGCTTTATGCTCGTGCCGATTTTACTTTTTTTATATCCCGATGCCACCAGCATGTGGGTGGGCGGTATGAGTATGTGGATGATCGCGGTGAACGCGACTTCAGGTTCCATCACCTATTACTTTAAAAAAACGATTCACTTTAAGGCGGCGTTTGCCTTTATTTTGGCGGCTCTTCCGGGCAGCGTGGGTGGAGTGCTGTTGCTCGATTATGTAAGCCGGTCGATCTTCGAAAAAGTTTTCGGCATCGTCTTGACGATCTATGCCGTATTTTTGCTGCTGCGAAAAATGGACAAAAACAAGAGCGGCAGTGTTACGCCGGACTCGGTCCTGCCGCGTTCATTTTTTGTAAAGGGCTGCTGGATCAGTTTCGTGGTTGGCCTGGTGGCGACGTTTCTTGGTCTCGGCGGGGGAGTGGTGCATGTGCCCCTCCTCACCCATATGATGGGTTTTCCGGTGCATTTGGCCACGGGCACTTCGCAGTTAATATTGGGCGTAACCGCATGGTTCGCAACCGCTGTGCATATTTGGCATGGGGATATTTCGTTGAGTGATCCCATGGTGTGGCAGCTCGGGGGCGGGGCGGCATTGGGTGCTCAAGTGGGGGCCCGATTCTCCAGCCGGGTCTCGGGCGGGGTTATAATGAAGATTCTGGCCGTGGCGTTGTTGATAGTCGCCGTCCGGCTCCTTATGCGTTGACCAAGGCGGCCCAACGCCGTTAATTTCCCGTGTTCAAATGTCGCTTCCGCTCGGGTGGTGGAATTGGTAGACACGCAGGTCTCAGAAGCCTGTGGCCGTAAGGCTGTGGAGGTTCAAGTCCTCT
>CAYVRZ010000021.1:0-69994 GCA_964453895.1 uncultured Pseudobdellovibrionaceae bacterium
ATGATTGGCATTGAGCACGATAAAAATCTCTTCCAGATTCAACGGCTCCACGGCGGGCTTGATCTCTACTTCTTGGGTCATACCGTAACGGCTTTTGTCGATCGATGTGACGGTCCCGATCGGGAAGCCCTTGGGGAACATATTGAACAAACCACTTGTGACCACCAAATCACCGACTTTGACGTCATCGCTCCGCTTCAAATGGCGCAGTCGGCAGCTGCTTCGTCTCACGCCCTCAACCAAACCGCGGGCCCGGGATCTTTGAACGATCGCGTCAATTACCGCGTAGCTGTCGGTGAGAAGTAAAATTTGTGAAGTGTCGTTTTCAACCCGAAAGGTGTAGCCGATCACGCCCCCGATGGTGAGGGCAGCCATATTTTTTTGCACTCCATGCGATAGGCCGCGGTTCACCGTGATGGTGTTGTGATCCGGGAGAAGATCGCGGGCAATGACCCGCGCGGCCAATAGGTTCATCTTGGAGGCCTGTTTGAAGCCCAAGAGTTGGCTCAATCGCTCGTTTTCGAGTTTAAGCTCGGTCAACGCACCTAGCTGAGCGTTGAGTTCGGCCAATTGGGTCTTCATCACTTCGTTTTGCTTCTTAACCCCGATCAAATCCACGTACATAGCGGTGGTGCCGCGGACGCCGGAGCTGAACGAGGTAAAACCGCCGTGGATCAGAGAGGCGGTAAAGCTAAAGGGTCGGGTGAACCACAGTTCCTCTTCCGACTTTCGCTGCATGTTAATCGCGATCAGGGGCAAAACGACAAGAGTGATGATCAAAAAAAGCTTACGCAAATCGAAGGTGAAAAAGTTCATTGGTATAAGGCTAACAATGTCCTTGAAAATTGCACGAAAAATTTAGAATCTACGGGTTAATTTCTCGAGCATGAAGGTGCAAAAAATGTTTCACAAGATTGGCAAATTGGGCGGGGGCAGAAACTTTAATTGGAAGAGCTGGGTGGCGGCATTTTTGTTCGGCGCCATCATTGTGGTCATGGCTCTGTTCGGAATTCAAAATGATCGTGCGGGCGACGCCACGGGCGGAATTGCCGCCGTTGTAAATGACAACGCGATTTCCTTGGCGGAGTACCGGAGCCGGGTTGAGAACATGGAGCAAGAGGCGAAGATCAACTTTGATCAATTTCCTGAGAGTGCCCGCCGCAGTCTGACCCAAAGAATGCGCCAGCAGGCCCTTGAAGAGCTGATTATGGGCGAACTTGTGTATCAGGCGGCGTCGGCCAAAGGCGTTCGCGCGGCGGACGGCGAAGTTCGCGACACGATTTTGCAGTATCCGTTTTTAAATGAGAACGGTCGTTTTATGAAAGACCGCTACCGCGTGTGGTTGCAAAATATGAACTTATCCACCGCTGATTTTGAGCGCCAGGTGCGCAAGCAATTGGTCGCCCAACGCCTGCAAGAATTGTTTGTGGGCTCAGCCGCTCCCACCCGCGAAGAGTTGCGTCGCAACCGGGTTCTGGCCAATCAAAAGGTGAACATCAAGTACATCGAAGTCACACAAGACGACTTTAAGCGTCCGGGTCTGCTCGATCCCGCGCAAATCCAAGTTTTTCTCGCCAGCAATAAAGCCGACGTAGAAAAGTACTATAACGACAATCCGATCGAGTTCACGCAAGAGGAAAAGGTTAAGGCCCGGCACATACTGATCCGGATCGACGACAAGCGACCGGACTCCGAGGCCAAAAAAATCGCCACCTCGGTTCGCGCCGAGGTCACACCGGCGAACTTTGCCAGTTTGGCGGCTAAGCACAGTGATGACCCGGGCTCCAAAACCAAGGGTGGGGATTTAGGCGAGTTCACCCGCGGTCGCATGTTGCCTGAATTTGAGACCGCCGCATTTAGTCTTGGTGAGGGCAAGATCAGTGAACCAGTGCAAACAAGTTTTGGTTATCACATTATCTTTGTTGAAAAGAAAATTGCCTCCGCAAAACGACCTTTAAGTGAGGTGCAAGAGGATATCGCCCGTAAACTTGTGCTGCAGACCAAGCAAAACGAGTTGGTGGCTCGCCTTCGCGGGCTGGTTGAAAAGGGCAGTAAGGGCGAAGTCGAAGCTTGGCTCGGAAAAGCCGGGCTCAAGTGGCAAGAGTCGGGAGAATTTGATCTCTCGAAAGTTACAATCCCGAAGCTTGGTGACAGCAAAGCTCTGATCAGTGCGATTTTACGTAAGGGCAAGGGCGGCGGAATGGTCACCCAACTGATTGATAATTCGGGCCGCTACATTGTGGCTGAAGTGATTTCTTGGAAGGAAACTCCCGACACCAACGCCGAAGCCGAGGGCGTGGACCGAATGGTCGCGTTTCGAAAAAGCTCGGATTTAATTGAGACTTGGTCGAAGCAGATTCAAGCCGCGTCGACCATTCAACGTAATCCCAGATTGTTACAGCAGTAGGGGCTCTTGGCCCCTTTCGCCCTCGTCTCAAATTGAGAACTCTCGCTGAACGCCTAAAGATTCAGGACTTTGGTCCGATAAGTATAGGTAAGCGAGGGACGTATCTTGTTAAGGTTCGCTCTATACATATCCGCACTATTTCTCTACGTGGGCGCCGTGCACGCCCAACAGCCCTATGTCCCGGGCGAAATTATCGTAAAATTGAAAAGCGACAATGGCTCCTCGGATTCCTACGCGTTCCTCGGCAAAGCTCACTCCGACAAAGAGATGGCCCTTAAGGAATCCTGGGGCAAAATGAACATGTACCATTTCGCTCTTAAAAAGGGTCAAACGGTCGAGGCCGCCGTGGCCGATATGAAAAAAGACCCGAACGTTCTCTACGCGGAACCGAATTACATTTTTAGCAAATCCACCGAGCAGGTGGGCATGCACGAAACGTTCACCGCCGAGCAAATCCAATCGGCGTCGGTGAGTGCGCAAAACTATCAAGCCACCGCCGCCAACATCGGCGTGCAAAGCGTTTGGTCGTCCAACTCGGGCATGCCCGCGGTCAAACCCGTGGTTGCGATTATCGACACGGGCCTCGACATCAGCCATTACGTGATTCAAGACACCCAAGCGCTGTGGACCAACAGTGGAGAGGTGCCCGGGAATGGTGTGGATGACGACGGCAACGGCTATGTGGACGACATCAACGGTTGGAACTTTGTCGACAACTCGCCCACCATGTACGACGACGACGGCCACGGCACGCATGTCGCCGGCATTGTGTTAAGCATCGACCAAAATATTTATATTACGCCGCTCAGAGAAGCCCGCATCAAAGTGATGCCGCTTAAATTTTTAAACGGCAACGGCGTCGGTACGACGTCCAACGCGATTCGCGCGATCTACTATGCGGTCAATAACGGCGCCACAGTTTTAAATAACTCGTGGGGCGGAACCTCTTACAGCGCGGCTTTGCATGAAGCCGTGGCCTACACCTACACCAAAAAAGCGATCTTCGTCGCCGCGGCCGGCAACTCAGGCCTGAACAACGACGCCACTCCGATGTATCCGGCCAGCTATGATGTGCCCAATATAATGTCAATTTTGGCAACCACCGATTACGACTATAAAGCGTCGTTTTCAAACTTTGGCGCCATATCGGTCGATCTCGGCTCTCCGGGCGTCTTTATATTAAGTACGGTTCCCAATGATGCTTTTGGAACTTCGAGCGGCACTTCGATGGCGGCGCCCTTTGTGGCCGGCACGGCCGCGCAAATGAAGGTCGAATCGCCGAATATGCTCGGCTATCAAATGAAAACGATTCTGAACCAACAGTACACCGCGGTTTCGCAGCTCTCCGGACAAGTTGAAACCAGCGGGCGCCTGAATTCGGGCGCGGCTGTGGGTTTTGCTAAAACGGCTTCTGTGGATTCGGGTCAACCGGGCTACGTGATCACTTATGGTTCTGACCGCGACTTGGCCTCCAATGTGGCCGGCGGCGGTGGGTGCGGCACGGTCAAAGCCTTAACCGATGGCCAAGGCCCGTTCGGTTCGGCGGGAGCCGTCGTATTGCTGTTACTTGCACCGATTGTCGTGTTGGTTGTTATGCGCTTGCGCGCACCACAAAATCGTCGCAAACACGAGCGCTTTAAGATCAACAGCGATGTTCGGGTTATGGTCGGCGACCGCGAAATGGTCGGCTCGATCAGCTCCATCTCGCTCGGCGGGGTGCAGCTCAATACATCAGCGCTTATGCAAGACGGCGGTATGGTCACTATGTCGATCGCATCGCCCGATGGCAGTGAGAAGATCGAAGTTTCGGGTCGGGTGGTTTGGTCCGAGGCGAACAAAGCCTACGGAGTCGCTTTTGCCCAGACTCCGCAGAGTGTGCTGTCGCGGATCGCCGATTGGACCCGCGGACTGCAAAAGGCAGCCTAGCCGGATATCGCGAGTTCCGCTGAGGCGGAACTCTTATCCAAGCCTTCTCAAAACTACGACCTACTAAAATCCTGCTTTTACTTTTAAGGCCATGTCGGAGATCAAGTGTCCGGCCCAATCGCTATCGAGCCATGCCCAATAGTTGGTGTAATCAAAGCCTGCCGAAATACGGTCAGTGATTTGCCAAGTGAGCCCGATGCTCATGCCGGGGCCAAAAGTGGTGGAGTCGCCTGGATTGGGCGGTGAGGCCACATGCGAGTCAATGCTGATCAAGTTGAAGCTTGGAGTGAAAGCAAGATCCCAGCGCTTCTTAAAAAAGTGGTGTCCCAGCTGAGCGCCCACGATCATCATTCCGGGGCTTGCAAACTTGCCGGCTCCGGTCTCCTTAGCAAACGTGCGAATGTGCGCACCGAGTCCAGTGGAACCTTCGTACATGTATTCATAAGCTGCGCCCAGGGCCGCGCCTCCGCGAGCCATGCTCACCAAAACTGAGAAGTTGTGCAAACTGGCTTTGGCGTCGGGAGCTGACGAAGCTCCGGAGCTGCCACTCGACATTTGAGCATTGGCAAATCCTGCGAAAGTCATAAGAGCAGCGAGCAAAAAGTGTTTCATGAAGAAGCTTCCTCCTACTAAATTTCCAAAATTGTATCGTGTGAAAAGAGTATTGCAATCAAAAAGCAGCGAGGGTCTTCATTGCGAAGGCCCTCAACTGCACAAAAACGTCCATTTTTTTAGGCAAGCGTTCGGTTAGCGTCGATCCATCGGGCGGTCGTTCTCTTTGTTCTCCGGGCGATCTTGTTGTCCGCCTTGCTGAGTCTTATGCTGTCCGGGTTGGCCCGGTTGCCCTTGTTGCTGGCCAGATTTCTGACCCGATTGCTGACCCGAAGATGGATTCTTATTTTGGTCATTGTTCGTCATGCACTACTCCTTTGATTGCCGCGAAACAGAATGTTCCGCGCACATTTTTAATGAGCAACGCGTATGCCACCCGGATACTCCCATAGGTGTCTATTGGGGCGGGCGAATGGGGAATAGATGCCCCCGCCGGGGCGTATCATCGAGTCATGCCGCGTTGCCAGGAAGTCTTTGAGTGGTTGAAAAAGTTGGTTTTAAATAACGTACTATGAAAAACGCAGTGCTTATTTCACTTTTGTTTTTTGCTTCCGTATCGACGGCGGCTGAAGCGCCGCCGGCACCGGAACCCAGCGTCGCACCGGCTCCACAGTCCGACTGGCCACGTCGCCGCTTAAAACTTCGCGCCGGTTCCGTCACCGAGAATCCCGACGCGTCGATTGCCAACTCTTGGGAGCATAAGCCCGAAAAATCCTATCAAGCATCCATAGGCCTGCTCTACAACATGCCGCGCGCGTGGGAGAAAGTGCGCTTTATTCTGGGCGGGGAGTTTAAATATTTAACTTCCCGGGCCGAGTTGCAGGGCGCCGGATCGGCCAGTGTGGAATCGCAATTTTACCAACTGATGTTTGATTTCGGAGTCGAGCTGCGGCCGATTTGGGCCAAGCCGTTCGGATTTAATTTTGTTTTGGCTCACGAGGTTTGGGGAGAGAAACACTCCCAGCTTAAAGCGGCCGGCTTTTCGCAAAGTTTAGGTCGACAAAAAACCTACGATGAGACCGTGGCTGTTTTTTTGCTCCCGCAAGCCTTGGAGATCGGATTTTTTTGGGAGGTCTCAAAACACTGGAAGCCGGCGCTGACCATAGACTCCCGGCGTAAGGGCAATGCAATCACATTGGGAGTGGACTATGTCTTTTAAGAAGTGGCTCAAAAATATTTTCACTGGCATATTTCTGCTGTTCACTCTGATTTCGGTGATCGCCACCTCCAACACCGATGGCACTCCGTATTCGGGCGACTATCATGTGATTTCAGATTGCGTGACGCCGGTGCGCGATCAGGTGGTGAGTGTGGCTGTCTCGCAGATCACGACGGGAGGGGTGTCTTTCACCGACTTCGGTTTTCCGTCGGCAACCTTAGCGCCGGAGCTTTCGGGTATTGTAGGCGCCGCCACGCGCGAGTGCCGAATTTCCTATGGCAATCCCGACCGCTTGGCCATTGATTCCAAACATCCGACCATTTACTCGTGCTTCGACAACGGTGCGTTTAAATGCACAATCTATATGCGGCCGATGAACTAGAAGTAGCCACGGGCGTGCGCATAGGTGAACGGCGAGATCGAGAGCGCCAGCAAATCTGAGATGTCTTGGGTCACCGCAGAGTTTACCCCGAGCAGTCGGTGGGCCGAGATATAAAAAGCCGCGGCCTCCGGTGAAACTTTAATAGCCACAAAAATTAAATCTGTAACAACAATCGCAATTAAAATATTAACCTTGGTCAGTCGCCACTCTCGGCCAAATAATTTTCCGAGCAAAATATAAATCACCACCGCGAACAGGGGAAAGAAGAATAGCCCCGCGAAGTCGCTCAGTTTACCCGTCAGCCAATTGCCTAGGTATCCTTTTAAAAAGTGATCATTCAAAGCCAAAATCGCGACGGCGAGGGCGGGAATGGGATGGACAAAAAATGAAATGCGAGAATTATTGGCGGTCACACATCAAGAAATTTACTACATGCCAAATAAAAGAGCGAAGTAATAGGTCTCTGCGACATAGCGCAGAGGGCGGTTGGCCAAGGTCTCAAGTTTCTTCGTTTGATAGGTGCTCTGCCGGGCGGCGACTTTAACGCCAAAACGTTCCGAGAACATAATTTCCATTCCCGCTTCGCCGTAATACCCTGAGCCCATCACCACATCTTTATTTTTATACTCGCTGCCCTGGGCCCCGAGCTCGGCGGCTTTAGATGTATAGCCGATGGTGTGATAGCCGCCCACGCCTCCGGCCTCGATGTAAGGTCGAAACCAGTAGTCGTCGATCAGCTTGAGTTTAAGACCCAGTCCTAAATCCAAAACATTGGCGCGGAATTTTACGTCCGTGGCCGTGTACGTGGTGGTCGAAGACAGATTGGTGTAATTGTAATTGCCGACGCCCTCGGCCGACAGATTGCTAAGGGTGAGTGTTAAATAAAAGTGCGCGCCAAATCCACGCTCGATTGAGCCGGCCGCGAATATTCCACGATCGATTTTAAAATTGTCGCTCGGCACTTGTACGTTAAAGTCAGAGAAGCCGGCGCCCACACTGCCTTGCAAACCGAGATTACCCCCCGAAGTCGGCAAAGAGGGCATGCGGGCTTGGGCATGGCTGGTTTGGCCGATGCCAAGGCCTGCAGTGACGGCGATGAATGTTGTGAGAACAAGTGCGCGCATGCCTTATATATCGGCGTGGGTGCCAATTGAATCAACGAGCCTGGTGGCTAGGCGAGCTAGACCGCCCGACCTAAGGTCCGTAAAAGTTCGGCGCAAAAACACCGAAAACATACATAGGAATATGGCGGATCTTTTACAGCCCGGCGCAATTTTTCATAACTATACAATCACACGGCTTGTTGGCCGCGGTGGCATGGGCGAAGTTTATGAGGCGAGTGAAACAAACATCGGCCGAAAAGTCGCGCTGAAAGTCATTCCCAATCGGACCGACGCTGAAGGCATGGCCGCTATCCAACGGTTTTTAGTCGAAGCGCAAACTCTGGCCCTGGTCAGTCATCCCAATGTCGTAACCCTATTCAATATGGGGCAGCACGATAACCTGCACTATATCGCCATGGAGTTCGTTGAGGGAATTTCTCTGCGTGGTCTTTTAAACAGCTATGTGCTCTCCGCGCAAGAAGCCGCCACCCTCGGCGTTCAAATTCTTCAGGGGCTCGAGGCCTTTCACCAGCAAAATATCATTCATCGCGACATCTCTCCGAGAAATATAATCGTGCGCCCAAACGGGACGATAAAAATTATCGATCTCGGTATTGCCAAACAAGTGGGTCAGCACGATCTGACGTCGACCGGAATGGTGGTGGGAACCCTTAGCTACATGGCGCCCGAAATCGTATACGGGTTGCCGGCCACGGTTCGCACCGACCTCTGGGCCACCGGCGCTTTACTTTTTGAAGCCACCAGCGGCCAAGCGTTAACCGCAAATCAAAACTCTCTCAACTCCGCCGAATACCCTCCCGAATGTCAAAATTGGGTACCCGCGCCGTTTCGTCGCATCGTCGCCAAGCTCTGCGCTAACAAGCCTGAAGATCGTCACACCAGCGCCACCGAGGCCGCCGAGGAGCTAAATAAGCTGTCGAACGGAAAGCATGAGTTGGGTCGCCCAAGTTTGGCGGCATTGGCTCGGACCATCGACAACATTGCCGAAGTTGAGAAATCTCTGCAGCAAGCTTCGGTCACGGGCTTAACCGCAAAGCGCGCGCTGACGCTGGCCGCGCAAATGTCGCAATCGAAAGTGCTCCCCGTGAGTGGGGGCAATCGCGACATGACTGAAGTTCTTCGCCACGACACAACGGTGCGCATTGAAGCGCAAGCGGTCACTCGCGCGATTGCACAAGTGCGAAACACGGTTCCGCGTCCAGCGGGTGCGAGCCCAGGAGCCACGACGCAACAGCACTTTGTTGCGCCCATCCAGGCGCCGCAAAGACGAGTCAACTGGGCCGTGATTTTACTCGTGTCCGCGGTCGTCTGTGGCGCGGGCTATGTGCAGTGGAAAAATAAGCGAGAGGCTGCCGCAAAAGCCGCCGCAGTGGCCGCCGCGGCCGCTGAAGCCGCCGCCAAAGCCGCACGCGCAGCAATCAAATATACGCCCACCAGTCCTCAGCAATTTTGGCTCAAGCCCGGTGAGGCTCCGCAAGTGACATGGACCCCAAAGCTCGCCGGCCCAGCCCAGCTAGAGATCGCGCCCACTCGAGAATTTGCCGCTGTTCAACGTTTCCCCGCGCAAGAGACTTCGGCGGCTGTTGGTGCGGCGTTGACTGAAGGAAAGTATTTTTGGCGATTGACCGGAGACGATGTCAACGCCGGCCCGTTTGAATTTCAACTTTCGACCATCGCCGCACCAGTCCCGCTCGAACCCGCGGCTGGCGCGAAATTTGAATTTGGCTCCAAAGAAAATCAGTATCTCGCCGACTTCACCTGGCAATGCAAAATGGGCGGGCAAATTTATCGCGTGCAAGTGAGTCGCAACCAAACCTTTACCGATGTGATCAACGAGGGCCAATCGCGCACCTGCGACTGGAAGGGGATCGGCATTCCGGCAGGAACTTATTTCTGGCGCGTGCGAACCGATCAACCGGTGCAAGCACAAGTGTGGAGCGACATTCGCGAGTTCACTGTGAGTCGCGCCATTGCGCAAACTTTGGCGGCGGCCCCGGCGAAGCCTGAAGCTTCGAAAATGTTGGCCAATTTAGGCACGAGTTCAGATGCATCTTCTGGATCGCAAAGGTCAGTCGAGGCGAATCGCCAGCCCGCGGCTGCGCCAGCTCCCTTTAATCCACCCAGTTTAAATACACCCGCCAATGGCGCGCGCCATTCCAGATCCGACGCGATCGACGTCACATGGGGAGCGGTCAATGAAGCGCGAGGGTACACACTGGAGTTTGCGGCCGATCAAAACTTTACCGCTCCAGTTTCGCGCAAAACCTCAACCCCCGGCTTTCAGTTTCAAAACAAATGGTTAAAGGCCGATCGCATTTACTGGCGCGTTCGCGCCGAAGGTCGCTTGATCTCTGACTGGAGCGAAGTCCGCTATTTCAATGTGGATTGAGTGAGCTCAGCCGCGACCGCGCCTCGGCATGTATCAAACTGAGACTAATCAATGCAAATATGTCATTCGAACCTCTCCCTGTGGACCTGTAACCTAGGGGTATATCGCTAGGGGTGGTTACTTCATGCAAATTAGATTTCAGGCTTTCCTTCTGCTTGTCGCAGCTCTTTTGGGCCTTGTGTTCTTTCAGAACTGTGGAAAATTTAAAGCCAATGCGAATGGAGCACGCACCGAGCTCGGATCGCAGGGCCCAAGTCCCTTGCCCAATCCGGTACCCAACCCGGTGGCGAATTTATCAATGATCGACGGTTCAAATGTTATAGATCGGCAGGCTAAGATTGTGCTCACGGCCGATCAAGCCAGCACGATCTCTACAAGTATTAGCTGGGCCACGCAGAATGGCACCGCCGAAAGCGGCATTCACTATCAGGCCAGTCAAGGCACAGCCATTTTGAACGCAGGTGAAACCAGCGTAACAATTTCGGTGCCCCTGATTCGCTCTGATGTTTCGGATCTTAATTTTTCTGTAAAGGCCCTCACCACCTCGGCAGGTGAGATCACCAAGGACACTGGCCTTTTTACCTTAAAGGCCTATTCCGCCACCTACGCTTTGCAAAATATATGGAAGGGAATCGCCACCCTGGGTGCGCCGCAAGCCCGAGTCGATCACACTGAAGTTTGGACCGGAAAACGAGTGGTCGTTTGGGGCGGACTTTTGAACTCCAACACATTCACCAATACGGGCGGCGTCTACGACCCGCGCTCAAATACTTGGGGACCAACCAGTCTGGTCAATGCTCCCACTGCGCGCATCAATCACACCGCAATTTGGACTGGTTCAAGAATGATTATTTGGGGTGGCGTGGGCCCGGGTGGAGTGCCTCTCAACAACGGCGGCATCTACGATCCGGTCAATAATGTTTGGGAAGCCATTTCAGCCGCCGGGGCGCCGTCCGCGCGCCATTCGCACTCGGCAATTTGGACCGGCACACGAATGCTGCTCTGGGGCGGGGCCGGGAACGCCGGCTTCACAACTGCGGTTATTCCCGGAACCAACAATCAGCTGGTCGGATATGTTCTCACCAACTCCATTTACTACAATGATGGATACACCTATGATCCCGCCAATAACACATGGACGGCGATCTCTTCGGTCGGTGCGCCGAGCACTCGTGCCTATCACGCGGCAGTTTGGACCGGATCCAAAATGATTATTTGGGGCGGGCATGATGTGTCGACGGAGTTGGCCACCGGCGGAATCTACGACCCGGCCAATAACACTTGGGCCACAGTTTCAAATGCCGGGGCTCCTGAAAGACGCTCGAACTGGCACGCCGGTTATTATTACCGAACCGGAAGTTTTGCCGTGTGGACGGGCGATCGCATGATGATCTACGGCGGGCAGCAGCGGGCCGTCGCCAGCACTCTGCTCTACACTCCCATCGGTGGCGGTCTCTATGATCCGGTCAACAACACTTGGACGACGGTCAATCCGGTCGGTGCGCCCAGATCCTCGGCCAATCCCAATTTAATTTGGACGGGAACTCACGCGGTCGTCTTTGGCGGTTGGGAATTCTCGATCGGGGCCTTTACAGTGATCGCGTTCAATAGCGGAGGAATGTTTGATCCAAAAACCAACACCTGGCAAGCCACGGCCACCGCAGGCGCACCCACCGGACGCGATATGCAAACCGCAACCTGGATCGGCGACGGAATGTTTATTTTTGGTGGCTCCGAGCGGGGGATCAACGACTTCGGATTCTTCCGCGCCAACGGCGGGATTTTTTATTAGGGCTCGAGGGCGTAGAACGGTGACGGCCGATTCGATCAAGGTCACGCTCGCTCCGGCTCTGCCGTAAATTCAGAATTTAATATTTTCTTAAGCGGCGCTGACTCTCTACTGAGTCAGCGCCTTCTTGATTTTAGGGCGGCGCTTTTTTAATCGCCAATACCGCCGCGCAATTGTGTGTTGACCCGCAGAGCTTGGAATAATATCAACGGCTGCTGGGGGATCACTATGAAATCATTTATTCTAGTCGCCATTTTAATGTCCGGTTATGTAGCGCATTCGGAACAGCCAGGCCCGCCGCCGCCAAAAGAGCCCGGTTATTGCGAGACCTATGAAGACGACTGCGAGCGCGACAACGATGAAGACGGCCGCCCGGACAACGAAGAGGACGACGGGCGCCCATAGGGAAGGCCGATACTCAACAATTCATGACCCCCATAGCTCCCGCTTGTCAAAATCTTTTCAGCATCAGGTTTCTACCAGATGTTCTCGGGTCTGGTGACCTTCGTGCGGTGGAATTCGATTTAACCGTCCAAGTGGAGAGTTAAATTTAAACTGCTTTGAAATTCCAGTAAAAGCGATCTGTGCAAATACAATTTGGTTTGTATTTTACCTTGGCATCTTAACGATGAACGCCCTCAATTCGAGAGCCGAGACAAGTCCCTTATATCAAGACATTCATTTCGCGCCGACCGAGGCAGCGAGTGGGTCGGGGACTTCGATCACCCCGGCCTAAAACGAAAATTTATTGTCGAACAAGGTATTGAAGTCAGACATCATCACGGTTTCCTCAGGCCGCAGGGCCCTCATCGTGCATGCAATCGCGTAACCCACGCCAGCCCGAGTCTTTCCGGCGACCTGCACAGTTACATCGTACCACTCGACGTGTTCGTTATACCGGTCGCAAATGTAATTTCGATGGGGTTCTCCGGTGATCGGATCATACCAGTTGTCCCAATGCCCCTCGGCACACTTGCGAAATTCATGGCGACTCTCCTGAGCTGTAGGCGCAAGGAATTCGACTCCGGGGGTAATCGTAAGGTCGGCCGTCCAATGCCAAGGTGGGAGAGCGCTCCCGTAATCAAGGGCGGTCCATTGAACACGATCAAAGGAAGTGCCGTCCAAACCCGAGAGTACGGAACGTGCCTTGGTGGCCGACATAGCCTCAGAAATTCCTGCGCGACACTCAAGGCCATTGGCGCGGCGAGCGGTATGCGCTCGATATACAGCCGCGTTATCGAAGTGTTTTGTGCGGCTCGCGCTATGCACGATAGTCCCGTTCACGCGAATAGCTTGCGAAGTCCTGGCAACGTCGAGCAATGTCGGCTGTTGCGCGAAAGTAGTGAAACCAAAAAGAAGTATCGAAATGTACATTGAGAATCCCCCTTGATCGCGAACCGTATGCCACAATCTATTGAGATTGCAAGTGCTAGAGCATCTGTCTCGCTCAGTCGGCTCGCTCAATCCCCATTCAACTTAGACTCGATCGTCCTAAGAATTTGCGGATCGGCCAAGGCGTTATCAGCGGGGACTTTGACCCGGGTCAAACTGATCAATTTGTATTTGCGCTCCTGGCCCGAATCACTCGCCAAAAAAAACTCCAACACATCAAAACCACCAACACGCGTGGTGCGGTGTTTGGAGCGATAAATCAAGGTGGGATCGTTCGGATCCCAGAAAACCAAATGCTCCGGCGTCTTGCGCAGGATGACAATCGCATGGCCCATGCCCTCGCCGGCAGAAACGCCTGCGAGCCAAATCTCGTTCAGGCCCATGCGAAAACCGCTTAGGTTCTTCTCCTTGACCGTGTTTGTCGTTGCCTGAATTTCTACTTTTAGTTTGTCTATAACCGCCGGCCACATAAGTGGAAGGTCGCCATGCCCAATTCCAAGCCGAGCATCTTGGCCAATTCGATCGAACAGTCGAACGATAGATTCAACTGTGTCGGGCGCATTCAGGTGATTCGCCGAACTGCGCATGTACCGGTAAATTGCAAATCCAATATTCGCCGCACAGGTCGAGGCACAAAGTCCGGCGTGCACATCCCCGTTCAACAGCAACCCCCGAGTGCGCAAACTCGAATCGGTTTGACCGATCATCTCACGGTTTCCCACCAAGAAGCCAAATTCACTCACCAGCGAAGGGCCAGGAATTGAGTCGGGCGTATAGTCGATAATCTGGAGATTCGGGCCGACATTGTAAGCCATGTCGGGATACCGACTGTGACCTAAAACCGTTTCGCAAGAGGGTGGGCGAGAGTCGGGAGCCGCGAAGTCCTTGGACTCCGTTTCTGCGGAAAAGAGGAAGGCGAAAGCAATCAATATGGTCAGAGAATATTTTTTCACAAGACATCCTTCGACATTCACTCACATCGGCATTACGGCTTCGAAGTCGGGCGCAAGTCCATCGATGGGCTTAGCCATTTCTATTAGAATTTGCTCAAAGCTATTTAGTTTGATGCTTCCGAAGGTGCAATCGACCTTATAGGTATTTCCGTTAGTCAAAGACTTTAAAGTAACCTGCGCCTCTGTGGACCCGGGCGTGATCGGCGAATTCTCTGACTCCCGTGTATAACCGAGACGAATCGGACCGACACCAATGATTGAAAATCCATCTCCAGGCTTGATCGAACGACGGATCGATATTTTCGAATGTCTAATCGAGCATTGAGATCCGCCTCCACCTTTCTCATCTGTCGACCAGTATATTCCATGAGTTATTGCCGTGAGATCCGTATTCGGTGCGATTTCAATTTCGTTTTTGGCCACGAGAACGTAGCGTTTTTCGTCGACCCGAATCATTTGATCTGTGTATGGAACACAGTTGTCGAGAGGTTTTTCAATTCCTTTGTTCTCGCAGAGCAGTTGTCTGCCGTCTGTTTTGCGGGTGACGATTGAATAAAATTGGCCGAACTTGAGGTCCGTTGCGACCGCCAATTCGGGTAAAACCAGGCCCAAAAAAGTCACCAAAAAGGCAAAAGAAACCACCAGATTAGACGTATTACTTTTAATTTTCATGTTGGCCAGGGGTTGCGAAAGCTGTGCCCCGCAGGGGAAGGCCGTCGTTATAAAAAGGGAACTCTGTACGTACAGAGTTAGCTGGTGGCCTCTCCGAGACTCGAACTCGGACACCCTTACGGGCACTGGATTTTGAATCCAGCGCGTCTACCAATTCCACCAAGAGGCCATATAGAGCGCAGAAACATATAGGACAGAACCCACCGACTCAAGTAAATGTAGGCGCCTCTACAGCCCGCAGCTTTACCTTTTTTCACGAAGTGTCGGCCCTCTCGACACAACTCACGCTCCAAATAGGTGCCCGAGAGCGGCACTAAGCCCTGTCAAAAATTCAAAAATCGGTCTGAATCCCATGAGTTACAGTTGGCGTGGTCAGAATGGCCCCACTCCGGCATATGGCTTGCTCATAGGCCATCCCGTTACGAAGGATCGTAAAACTTAATCTCTTAACAGAGGGAGTAGAACATGAAGTTCAATCAACTCGTCGCCATCGTTGCGACACTTTCGTTTGCCATTCCGGTGAACGCGCAAGACGGAACATTACGCCGTCTCGCTCAGAATGACCAAACCACAACGGTCACAACTGAAATCAACACATCGACTGTGGCAACTCCAGTTCAGGTGCAAGCTCCGGCTCCGGCCGCTAGCGTGCAACCCGCAACTATAGTTGAAGCCGCTCCGGTTGCTGAATCCAAAGCGGAACAACTCCGCAAGGCCCGTCAAGGCGCCGAGATCAGCACCGAGCAAAAAATCGTGGAAAAGCTTGAAGAGTCGCGCTTGAAAGAAGAGCAAGACCGCGCCGATCGTTTGTTCGGCACCAAGCTCGACGCCACATCCGCTCAACAATTGCAGGAAGCCGCAGCGGCTCCCGCGCAAAAAGTTGAAGTGGTCCCGGTCGCACCGGCTCCGGTAGCTCCTCCGGCTCCGACCCAAGTCACTATTGAGAAGGTTGAAATTATTCAGCCGGCTCCCCCGGCAGCGATCGCCGCTCCGGAAATTAAAGAAGTGAAAGAAGTGGCTCCTGCGGCTACCGTTTCGGCCAAATCCGCCGATATCGAAGCTGAAGAAGAAACTCCTTCGCAAAAATTCTACGTCAGCGGTGCCTTAGGCGCGCTCAACTACGAAGCCTCGAACGTTAAAGGCAACTTTGGCGGCGGAGTCTCTGTTGGTATGATCGTGAACGAGCGCAACAGCGTGGAACTCGGCTTCTTATACTCGAACCACTACATCGATACTTTTTGGGAAGCCCCCATTTATCGTGAAATGGATCAGTACGACATCAGCTTGTCGGGCAAGTATAACATCCTGACCGGACGTCTGCGTCCGTGGGTTGGCGCCGGCGCTTCGTACGTAATCCGTAATTATCAACAACGGGTTCTTGTTTCGAACGGCTTTCAGACTCAGTCGATTGCTGGTCCGAACGAAGACGATACCGAAAGCGTAAACTTTCTCTTGATGGCCGGTGCTGACTTTCAAATCAGCGACACCATCTCGATCGGCGCTGACGTTGGCTACAGCACTAACGTTATGGGCCGCAGCGAGTTCAACTTCCAGAACTACGCTCTTCCCGAAGGGACTAAGGCGATCGAAGAAATCGATTTCTTCACGACCAAAGTCACCGCGAAGATGTCTTTCTAATTTAGTTTAAGCGAACGCCACCTTAGTGGCGTTCTTCCCTCTAAGTGTTTCCCTCTGTGAAAAGCCGGGTCGTAAAAGACCCGGCTTTTTTTGTTTGAAGGCTATGCCGCCCTTCGTGTAACAATAGACTATGTTCATATCCGCGCTCTTATTGATGGCGCTGCAGGGCCCACCCTCCGCGAAAGCCGCCGAAATCAAATCCACCGGCGTGGGTTTCGTCAAAGGCGAAGTGGTCACCAGTCGTGAAGTGCAAATCCAAAATCTTATTGAAGTGGCGCTTTACCAAAAAGACGCAAAAGCGCAGTTTAAGCTGCTGGCCTTAGATTCAAAGGCCTTTGCTAAGGTGGTGCAGGACTCGCTTCTTGAGTCCGCGATCGCCCTTGAGGCGCAGAGTTTTAACGTGGTTCAAGTACCGCCCGAGGACGTAATGGCGGCGGAAAAGCGGGCCATGGCGCTCTTAAAGGATTCTCCGGCCTGGAAAGGCCTTAAGGTCACGCCCAAGGAGCTGCAAAAAGGCGTCGGCCGAAAGCTACAGGCTAAAAAATTCGTGCAGTTCCGCGCTCAATCTTCAATATTGCCGATCACCGATGCGGAAGCACAAAAATATTTTAACGAAAATCGCTTGAAGTTTGGCGACCTTCCGTATGAAAACTTTAAAGAAAATATTAAGAGTTTTTTGAGCCGCACCCAGGTCGATCGGCGATTGAAAGACTGGTATGAAGTTTTGCTCAATAAGTACCAGGTGAAGAATTTAATCGCCGAGATATAGCCGAAGGTCGCCTCAAGGCCGACCTTCCAATGTTAGGGAGAATAGTTTTTGGACGATCATGGCGAAATTGAGGTCCTAACCCTTAGGCACCTCCCTCAACTGATTGCAATTATGGAAGCTGTTTATCAAAAGGCCACCTCACCCGTGGGTGGCATCTGGACCCGCGATATTTTAAAGCAGGAGCTGGAAATCGGGCAGGGCGTCGGACTGGTTGAAGAGAAGGCCGGACTCGTCGCGTTTGTTTTGTTTCGAATGTACGAGCAACACCGCGAAATCACAGTACTTGCCACCCATCCCGACAAGCAGCGTAAGGGCAATATGCGGCATCTCTTGTCTTATATGTTAGAGCGCCGCTCACCCAGCGAACGCATTTGGCTCGAGGTTCATGCTCAGAACCAACCGGCGCTAGATCTTTATAATGAGTTGGGATTTTTGAAAGTCGGCGAGCGACCCAAATACTACCGCGATGGCGGGAATGCCGTGCTTCTAACGCTCGGATAAAAGCTTGCCAACCTCAGAAAAACATTGGTAAATACGAAACTTCATGAGGGCGCATAGCCCTCTTTTTTTTGAGGATATACAGTTGCTTTCACCGTCGCAGATGGATCAAATCCGCCAATTCGCGGAAGAAGTCGCGACCCGCGAAGGCTGCAAGCTGTACGATCTCGAATTTGTCGATGGCAGTGGACGTATTCTCCGAGTCTACATCGACAAGACCCCAGGTGGAGTCAGTATTGAGGACTGCGCCAATGTTTCCCGGGGTTTGAACCTCCGCTTGGACGTCGAAGACGCCATTCCGGGAGGGCGCTACGAGCTGGAGGTTTCTTCTCCAGGTCTCGACCGCAAGCTGACACAGCTGTGGCACTTTGAGGGCGCGGTGGGACGCACGGTACAGGTGCGTTTTCGGGAAGAGTCGGGCGCTATGCGCACGCACGAGGGTAAGTTAACCGCGGTCGATGGATCGCGTTTGAGTTTAGAGAATAATAAGGGGCCCTTCGCCGTTGATTTCTCAGTGGTGGAAAAAGCCCGGGTGGTACTGGGTGACGAGTTTTCTAAAAAGCCGGCTCCAGGAAAGAAAAAGAGGTAGGTCGTGGCAGAAAATGTATTTTCCGATTTAGGCCGTTTGATTGAACAGCTTGGTAAAGACAAGGGCATTGAACGCGCCGTTGTTATCGAAGCCATCGAGCAGGGCATGGAACTCGCCGCCCGCAAAAAATTCGGCACTTATCGTGAGATCGAAGCCAAATACAATGAAGAAGTTGGCGAAGTCGAACTCTACGAATTTAAAGAAGTCGTTAAAGACGAAGATTTTATTGATGAAGAAGTTGAAATCAAACTGACCGAAGCTCTTGAGCTTGATCCTGAAGCGCAGTTGGCGGATTCAATCGGTCGCAAGCTTGAGTCGGGCGATTTGGGCCGCATTGCCGCGCAAACCGCCAAACAAATTATTATGCAGAAGGTGCGCGAAGCTGAGCGCGATATTATTTTTAACGAGTTCGAACAGCGCAAAGGCGAAGTGGCATCTGGCATCGCCCGCCGCGTGGAGAGAGGCGCGATCGTTGTTGATTTGGGTCGCACGGAGGCTTACATCCCGCCGCGCGAACAAATTCCGGGTGAAGTTTATAAACCGGGCGACCGCATTCAAGGCTACATCTCGGATGTGCGCCAATCGACTCGTGGCCCGCAGATCATTATGTCCCGCGCGGATGAGCGCTATTTGATGAAGCTTTTCGAAGTGGAAGTTCCCGAAATTTATGACGGCATTGTTGAAATCGTAACTGCGGCCCGTGAGCCTGGCGCCCGCGCGAAAATCGCCGTGCGTTCTAAAGACGCGGCGGTCGACCCGGTCGGCGCGTGCGTTGGTATGAAGGGTTCGCGCGTGCAAAATATCGTGCAAGAACTGCGCGGCGAGAAAATCGACATCGTCAATTACGACGAAGATCCCGCGCGTTTTGTCTGTAATGCGCTGGCTCCTGCCGAAATCTCTAAAGTGTTTCTGGATGAAGGCAACAAAGAGATGGAAGTCATCGTTCCCGACAATCAACTGAGCCTGGCCATTGGCAAAAAAGGCCAGAACGTGAGATTGGCCGCGAAGTTGACCGGCTTCAAACTCGACATTATGTCCGAATCCAACATGGCACAAAAAACCGCCCAGGCGATTCTCAATTTGTGCTTGCTCCCGGGCATGAACGAAACCATGGCGCAGAATATCTATCAGTCCGGTTTCTCATCCGTGCAGATGCTGGGTGAGGCGGATGCCGAACAGATTCAAGGAATTCCCGGTTACGAAGACGAAGCTAAGGCGCAAAAACTGGTCGACGACGCTGTGGCGTTGATCGCGCAGTACAAAGCCGAAGGCAAAGAACTCCCGACCGTTTCAGGCAAAGGTGCTGAAGGCGCGGGCAAAGAAGTTCAAGCATCCCACGGAGCCAAGGCCCAAGCGGAAAGCCGCTTGCGCGAAGAGATGGCGAAGTTGGACAAGAAGGAGAATGAGTGAATCCGTTGAAGGTCTTTGAATTCGCCAAAGAAATTGGCGTCGAAACTCTAGTGCTGATGGATAAGATTCGGGAGTGGAAACTTCCCGTCCGCAGCCATATGGCGACGCTGGACGAAGCTATGATGGCGGAGATTAAGACGCGCTTGCAGGAGGCGGCCGCTAAAGCCGACGCCGGCAAAAAGAAAAAGACCGCGGTTCGCAAAAAAGCCGCGGCCGACGCGGCCCCTGCTCCGGTCAAAAAAGCCGCGGCAGTCGCCGCACCGGCAGAAGCGCCGCAAGCCGCGCCTGCGGTCGAGGCCGCCCCGGCACCAGAGGCGACTAAGCCCGCCGCGAAACCAGCAGCTAAAAAAGCGACAGCCAAAAAGAAAACCGCGGCCGCTGCCGCCGTTAAAGCCGAACCGAAAAATAAAACTCCCAAAGCCGCGGTCATCCGCCGCAAAGCCGGCGAAGTCGAAGTTAAACCAACCGAGGCTGAAATCGAGGCCGCGCGAGTGGCTGAGTTGGACGCGGCCGTAGCCGCCGGCGAAATTCCAGTCGACGCCGAGGGTGTAGCCCTCGCGCCCGCCGCTGAAGGCGAAGCTCCTGTTGCGGAAGGTCCGGCCAAGCGCCGCAACATCGTCGGCCGTATGGACTTGCGCCGAGTGGCGAATGTGTCGCCGCAAAGAGGCGGCCAAGACCGTGGTGGCGGTGCGCAAGGTACGGGTACCGGTGCCCCTGGTGAGCCGCGCGTATCGCGAACGGCCCCGCGCAACATCCGCACCGGATTCTTTTCGGCCGACACCATGGCCCCACCCGAAGCTCCGGCCGCAAATTTCACGCGCGAGCGCGAAGATAAAAATAAGAAGAAGCCCGGAGCTGGTGGAGCGCGTGAGGAAGAAGTCAAAGTCTTCACCGCGACCGAATTTCGAAAACGCGAAGTCATTTTTCAACCGAAGAAGAAAAAGTCGGCCATTGGCCGTGAGGGTAAGAAGACGCAAATCACAACTCCCGCCGCGCACAAACGTGTTGTGAAGGTGAATGGAAAAATCACGTTGAACAACTTGGCCATGGAAATCGGAGTCAAAGCTCCGCAGCTTATGAAAAAGTTGATGGCTGAGGGTGTGACGGCGTCGATGAACAGCGATTTGGACTTTGATACGGTTGCCCTGATCGTGCCCGAGTTCGGTTGGGAAGCGCTAAACACTCTGAAGTCGGAAGCTGAACTGATCAGCGCCAGCACTTTTGGAGAAATGGAAGCCGACAAAGTTTTGCGTCCGCCGGTGGTGACCGTTATGGGTCACGTCGATCACGGCAAAACTTCATTGCTGGATGCCATTCGCAAAGCGAAAGTGGCCGAAGGCGAAGCGGGTGGAATCACCCAGCATATCGGCGCCTACTCGGTTACGCTCGATACCGGACACAAGATCACATTTATTGATACTCCCGGCCACGAAGCCTTTACGGCGATGCGTGCGCGTGGAGCCAATGCCACGGACATCGCGATTATCGTGGTGGCCGCCGACGATGGAATGATGCCGCAAACGGCAGAAGCCATCAATCACGCCAAAGCGGCGAAAGTGCCGATTATCGTGGCCGTGAACAAAATGGACAAACCGGGCGCTAATCCTGAGCGAGTCAAACAGCAGCTCACCGAATTTGAACTTGTTCCTGAAGAGTGGGGCGGTACGACGATCTATTGTCCCGTTTCCGCGCTCAAAGGCACAGGGATAAAGGAACTGCTGGAGCAAATTCACGTGGTGGCCGAAGTTCAGGAACTGAAAGCCAACCCCAAACGTTCGGGCACTGGAATTGTAATTGAAAGTCGCATGGAGAAGGGCCGCGGAACCGTGGCCACAATTCTCGTGCAAGACGGAACGGTCAGTTTAGGTCAAATCATTGTGGCCGGACAAGTTGTGGGCCGAGTTCGCAATATGAGCGACGACAAAGGTAAGGCTGTTAAAGATGCCACTCCCGGAATGCCGGTTGAAGTCTTGGGCCTTCCGTCTCCGCCCATGGCGGGCGACCGCTTTGATATCGCCAAAGATGACGAGAGTGCGCGCAGTATCGCGGCCCAGCGTTTGTCGTTGATCGCGATCGAAGAAACGCCGAACTCTAAAATGACTCTTGAGCAACTTTTTGCACGCGTTAAAACTGGCGATGTAAAAGAGTTGGCGCTGATTCTTAAGTCGGACGTGGCCGGTTCAATGGAGGCCATCAAAGGCATGGTCGATAAAATCGGCACGCCCGAAGTTAAGGTTCGGATTATCCACTCGGCGGTCGGCGGAATTACGGAGAGCGATGTGCTCCTGGCGTCGACCTCGAAGGGCGTGATTGTCGGCTTTAACGTGCGCCCCGACGGCAATGCCGCGCGTATGGCGAAAGAAAAGGGCGTCGAGATCAAATCGTATTCGATCATCTATGAGTTGGTCGACGATCTGAAAAAATCGATGGCCGGCATGCTCGCTCCCACCGTGGTTGAAAAATCCATGGGCCGGGCCGAGGTCAGAAATCTCTTCGTTGTTCCGAAACTGGGTACAATTGCGGGATGTTTTGTGACCGAAGGAAAGATCGCGCGGAACAACATGCTCCGCCTCGTTCGCGACGGAAAGATTATTTACGAAGGCAAGTTGAGCAGCTTGAAACGCTTTAAAGACGACGCCAAAGAAGTGGCTTCGGGCTTTGAGTGCGGTGTGGGCATAGAAAACTTTAATGACATCAAAGTGGGCGACATCATCGAAGCATTCGTTAAAGAAGAGCAAGTTCGGGAGCTCTAAGGATGTCAGATTCAAAACGGGTGGCTCGGGTCCAGAGTGAAATACTCCAGATCCTGGCCGAACACCTTCAACACGGCTTAAAACAGCCACTGCCCTGTTACGCTTCGATCACAGCGGTCGAAGTTCAGGGCGATTTGCGTACGGCAAAGGTATTTTTTCGTTTGGTCGGATCCACCGGGCCGGTGAATGAAGCGCAGAACATCTTGCTGTCGGAGCGCGGCCAATTTCAAAAGCAGGTGGCAGAAACTTTAAATACTAAGTTTTGCCCCGTGCTGCGCTTTGAATTTGGCGTCGCCCCTCATATGGACGACATCGACAAAATGCTGGCGAATTTGCGCCGACCAAAAGAGGACTAACTTTGGACCGTCACGGACTTTTACTTATTGATAAACCGGCCGAGATGACCAGCCACGATGTGGTGGCAAAACTGCGCCGGGCCTTGCGGCAAAAGCGGATCGGTCACACGGGAACTCTCGATCCCATTGCAACCGGATTAATGGTGGTGGTGCTCGGCGAAGGCACGAAGCTTTCGGACTATTTGGTTGCTGAGGACAAGGCCTATCTGGTCGATATCCGCTTGGGCGTGACCACAGACACCTTAGACCGGGCGGGGCGCGAGACCGCACGCCGTGAGGTGAATGTAACGGCCGAGCAAATTTCTGCCGCCGTGGCGGCGTTGACTGGTGAGTTTGAGTGGCCGGTGCCGAAGTTTTCGGCCGTAAAGGTCGACGGTGAGGCTCTGCACAAACGAGCCCGCCGGGAGAATGAAGATTTCGCGACGCCCATGAAGATTATGAAGTTTTGGGATGTGAAGCTGGTTGAGCAGTCGGGCGACGCTCTTAAAGTCTCATTGAGCTGCTCTAAGGGCAGCTATATCCGCACCTGGGTGCAGCAATTGGGTGAGCGGCTGGGAACCGGCGCCATCGTCGAAGAGTTGCGGCGAACTCGGGTGGGCGGCTGGGGTGTGCAGAGCTCCATTAGCCCATCGGTTCTCGAGGACAACGAGTTCTCAGGTCGCGAGGCCGCCTTTATTTCGATGGGAGAAGCTCTTCCGGGCTATCGCACTCTCGTTGCCGACGCCCGCGAAGCGCGGTTGCTGGACAACGGGCAGGTGCCTAAGGATCTTATGGGCCGCCTTATCCCTGAGCAAAAGCAGGCCTTTGAGACGGGCAAGCCCATTTATATCAAGGTGGTCACTCAGACCGGTGATCTGCTGGCGATCTTGGCGGCCGAACCGGGGCAAGGTCTTAAAATCCGACGGGTTTTTCGCCTTTCTTAGCTTGACCTTTTCGCCCCGTTACATCTAAATCGACAGATTAACTGACTTGAGGGTGCGACCGCCAAACGGCCCGAGGGTTTAATTTTTTTGGAGGCATCTCCCATGGCATTACAGAAAGAACAAAAAGAAGCGGTAATTAAAAAATTCCGTCAAAGTGAACTCGACACGGGTTCGTGTGAAGTGCAAGTGGCTCTTCTCACCAGCCGCATTCAAGATCTCGCGCAACACTTTAAAGATCACAAAAACGACGTCCACTCCCAGCGCGGTCTCGTGCATTTGGTCAACCAGCGCCGTCAATTGTTGGCGTATCTGAAAAAGACCAACAATGAACGCTATGTAAAACTCATCCACGATCTCGGCCTCAGAAAGTAAGAAGCGAGCGGCGACGCAAAACTTCAGATTGTTAATTGAGAAATTAATTAAGGAAAAAATAAATGAATAAAATTACTGTATCCGGCCGCTTCGGCGAAAGCACAGTGACCCTTGAAACCGGTCGCCTAGCCAAACAAGCCGACGGTTCCGTGTTGGTGACTTCGGGCAACAACATGGTTCTCGTCACCGCCGTTTCGAGCAAACGCGAGTCCGACAAAGACTTCTTTCCTCTGACCGTCGAATACCAAGAAAAGTTCTACGCCACCGGTAAAATTCCCGGCGGCTATTTTAAACGTGAAGGTCGCCCGACCAACAATGCGACCTTAACCGCGCGCATGATCGATCGACCGATTCGCCCATGCTTCCCTGAGGGCTACCGCTTTGAAACTCAGATCGTGGCTACGACCATGAGCTTTGATGGGACATTCCCCATCGACGTGCTGGCTTCAATTGGTGCTTCGGCCGCTTTGCATGTGAGCGACATTCCGTTTAACGGTCCGACGGCCAGCGTGCAAGTGGCTCGCATCGACGGCAAATTTGTCGCCAATCCTTCGATTGTTGATCTCGAGCGTTCGGATCTGGACATCACCGTGGCGGGAACCCGCAACGGGATTTTGATGGTGGAAGGTGAGACCAAGTTTGTTGGCGAGGCGGATGTGTTGGCCGCCCTCAAGTTTGGCCATTCGGCGATGATGCCGATTTTCGATATGCAAGATGAGTTGCGTTCGAAGTTCGGAGCCAAGGCGAAGCGCGAATTCACGGCCAAAGTGATTGATGCTGAGTTCGACAAGCCGGTTCGCGAATTTTTGACTCCGTTGATCACCAAGGCTTTGCAGACTCGCGACAAAGGTCAGCGCTATGAGGCCTACGACGCCGCAAAAAAGTCGGCTAAAGAAAAATTCGTTGCTGTAGTTTCGGATAAAGACCTCAAAGGCCAGCGCGAAAAAGAGCTGGGCGTTATTGTTGAAGATCTTAAATATCGCATCAGTCGCGACCTCGTGTTGACGACCAAGTCGCGTATCGACGGCCGCTCGACCACGGATATTCGTAATATCTGGTGTGAAGTCGGATTGTTGCCCCGCGCGCATGGTTCTGGTTTGTTCACTCGCGGTGAGACGCAGGTCTTGGGCACGGTGACTCTCGGTACCGGTGATGACGAACAAATGATCGACGATTTGGCCGGTTTGACCAAAAAGAAATTTATGCTGCATTACAACTTCCCGCCGTATTCGGTGGGTGAAGTGGGACGCTTGGGTGGTCAGAGCCGCCGTGAAATTGGTCACGGGTTTTTGGCCGAACGAGCGATCAAAGCGATTCTACCCGATTGGGATAAATTTCCGTACACGGTTCGGATTGTGAGCGAAGTGCTCGAGTCCAACGGTTCGTCTTCGATGGGCACGGTTTGCTCGGGAACATTGGCGCTGCTGGATGCCGGGGTTCCGATTAAGGGCAATGTGGCGGGTATCGCCATGGGCTTGATCAAAGAAGGCGATGGCGTCGCGGTTCTATCGGACATTTTGGGTGATGAAGATCACTTGGGTGATATGGACTTTAAAGTGGCGGGCACCCGCAAGGGAATTACGTCTTTGCAAATGGACATCAAAATCGACAGCATCAGCTTCGAAGTGATGGAGCAGGCTCTTAAGCAAGCCCACGACGGACGCAATCACATCTTGAATGAGATGGAAAAAGTAATGTCGCAGCCGCGCGGCGAGATTTCGCAGTACGCGCCTCGCATCGAAACCATCAAGATCAAGCCCGACAAAGTGCGTGAAGTGATCGGCGCCGGCGGTAAAGTCATCAAAGGTATTATCGAAGAAACCGGAGTTAAGATCGATATCGAAGACGACGGAACCATTCATATCGCATCGGTGGATCCGAAGGCCGCGAAACGCGCCATCGAAATCATTCACTCGATCTGCGCTGAAGCCGAAGTGGGCAAGACCTACAAAGGCAAAGTCGTTAAGATTATGGATTTTGGCGCCTTCGTCGAAATTTTGCCCAACAACAGCGGATTGCTGCACATTTCGGAGATCGCTCATGAGCGCATCCGCAACGTGACCGATGTGCTGAATGAGGGCGATTCGATTGACGTAAAAGTTTTAGATATTGACCGTTCCGGCCGAATCAAACTCTCACGCAAGGCCCTGCTAGACCGGCCATCCCAGCCGAATTAGTTTGTGAAGGCCTATAGTTATAAGCCTATATTCCAAAAGACTGAACTCCCTAACGGAGTGCGGGTGGTGACAGAGAGCCACCCGTTTGTTCGCGCCGCTTGTGTCGGCGTTTTTGTCGAAATCGGAACTCGTGATGAGCCGGTTAAAAAAGCCGGCCTGACCCACTTTCTCGAACATCTGGTGTTTAAAGGCACGCGCAAGCGTTCGTCGTTGGACATCGCTAAAGCTCTCGACTCCGTGGGCGGAGATCTAAACGCGTACACCACGCGCGAGTACACTTGTTTTCATGCGACGTCTTTAAAGGAGCATTTATCTCTCGGCGTGGACGTGTGCGCCGATCTGGTGCAAGCGGCGTCTTTGGCGCGCGAGGATTTTTCGACCGAGCGAGAAGTCATCGTGCAAGAAATCCAAATGTCGAAAGACAATTTAGAAGAATACATCTTAGATTTTTATCTCGAGCAGGTTTATGCCGGCCATCCGCTGGGCACGCCCATCTTGGGGACCGAAGAGACTTTGTCGCATATGAAGCGCTCCGACGTGGTTAATCACTATCGGTCGGCCTTTCGCGGCCCCCGCATTATTGTAAGTGCTGCGGGCCCCGTGGAACACGATCATGTGGTGGCCATGGTGCAAAAAAAGTTGGGCAAGCTTCCGCGCCGGACCAAGGCCTTGAAGCGCAAAGCTCCCCGAATCAAAAAATTTGAAGAGTTTATCCCGCGCCCGAGTGAGCAAGTGCATATGCTGGTCGGCTTTCCGTCGTGCTCCTATCGGTCATCGGCGCGGTTTGATGCCATGGTGGTGAATGAGATTTTGGGCGGCGGCGTGACTTCGCGGTTGTACCAAAAGATCCGCGAGGACAAAGGCTTAGTGTATACGACGTATTCTTTTCTGCAGTCGTTTGTCGATTCGGGATTGTTTTTGCTTTATGCGGGGACGGGACCCGAAAATACCTTAGCAGTTATGAAAGCGTTTAAGTCTGAGGTCGAAAAATTTATCGCGGGCGGCATAAAAGATCGCGAATTGGAAATGTTCAAGACCCAGCTCAAAGGCCAGATCTTACTGGGCGCCGAAGATATGGAAAACCGCATGAACTCGCTGGGAATCAACGAAATGGTTTTCAATGAATACCGACCCGTTGACGAAGTGATCCGCGACATCGAAAAGGTTTCGCGACGCTCAATGACTGATTATGTGCGCAAATACTTTGATCTGGATCAGGTTTCCCTTATGGTTATGGGTGACCTCGAGCCGTCTGAGGCTCTGAAATTAATGGAAGTCTGGGAATAACGGGAACGGGTACCAGGTACCTTTTCGGTTCGCGTCAGGGACCATAGATAAGAAAATTTTATTTAAGGGGGAGGCAAAATATGGAATTAAGCCAATTGAAAAAGTCTATGCAGGATATCGGCCGAATGGTCGGAGCTATTGTAGAAGATAAACTCGGTGAACGCTCACAACTCGAAGAGCAAGTGCGCACGGTCGCAAAACAAGTTGAGAAAGTTGTGACCGAAGCTTTGTGGAATCGTGGAACTGAGCGCGCGATCATCCGGTTTAAAAAATTAGAAAATTTTGAAGGCGAACTTCCTGCGTATGCAACCGCGCATGCTTCAGGCATGGATGTGCGGGCTCGCCTCGAAGAGCCGGTGACTTTGGAGCCGGGCGAGCGGGCATTGCTGCCGACCGGATTGTCGGTCGAGATTCCGCGCGGATATGAGATTCAAGTGCGTCCCCGCAGCGGATTGTCGTCGAAAAAAGGCCTTACGGTCTTAAATACTCCCGGAACTGTAGATGCCGACTATCGCGGTGAAGTTAAAATTATCGTGATAAATCTCGGTCAGGCCGCGGTCACCATCGAGGACCAAGAACGAGTGGCACAAATGGTTGTGTGCCCGGTGGTGCAAGCGGAAATCGAAGAAGTCACCGAACTCTCCGACACCGAACGTGGCGAAGGCGGCTTCGGCTCGACCGGAGCTTGAGGTACGCCGCGGTCGCAGCTAGCTGTACCTTTTCAGTTCGCGTTATATGCTATCCATAAGGACTGTTTTTGGATTGCTTCATTTGTAACAAACATCGAGCGCTCGCCGAGTTTACCGGTCCGGTGATTCGCGAGCAGGGTGGGCTCGTGCTCACCCATTTTCCCGATATCCCCGACGAAAAAGCCACGCGTGGGCATTTGATTATCGAGCCGCGCCGGCATATTTGCGATTTCTCTGAGATGAATGATGCTGAGGCCGATGCCTTAGGCCGCATGATTCGTGACGGGAGTGCTTTGATTCGTAAGCATGTCGGGGCCGAGCATGTTTACCTCTACCGCATCAACGACAAAGTCTCTCATTTGCACTTTCATCTAATTCCGCGCTACCCAAATACGCCGCGAGAGTTCTGGGGACTGAACATCATGAAATATGAAGTCTCGCCGAAGATAAAGCTCGCTGAGATTGTGGCGCTGGCGAAGGCAATGCGGTAGGCGAGGTTCGAGCTGGCGAACTCGGAAAAACTCTGTACGTACAGAGTTTTGGCCCTTCGGTTAATCTCCAATGGCCCAATCGAAAACTGCTACTTTTCTGACTCAGCTTCAGCCTCTTCGGGCGGGCGCATCTCTTGTTCGAGGATTTTGATGTCTTCGGGCGAGAATTTGGCCTTCATGCTATCGCGTTTATAATGGGTGCTTACGAGTTGAACCACCCAGCTGAGCAAAAATACCGAGAAGATCGCGATAAACCAATTTTTCAGTCGGCGCGGCTGCACTTGAAAGTTACTTACCAACCCCACATGCAAAAGCATGAGGGCCGCCGCTAAACCGATCAGATTGATCGGCGGCACGTATTTCGAAAGAATGTTCGTCACCTGAAACGGAATCGCCGCGAACACCATATTGGTGTAGAGCGGGAGCAATCCCACCTCACGATTGTGCAGATGTTTAAACCCGTAATAAAAAACCAGAGAGATTGTGCCGATCACGACCACCGCTGAAACCGGAGCCACAACCAAATCAACAAACAATCCGATGATATCGCGGTCGACAATATTTTTAAGCGTCGCACAGCCCAGGGCGAAGCCGCACTGAAGGATAATCAACTCCGGCCACTCCCAGGCGGGGAGTTGCCGCATTCCCTGCACGGGGTTACGAAAAAAGTTGGGCAAGGCCAATACGGCCTCTGCGAGTTTGGCTTTAATAACGGGCCAGCTATAGGTGCTCATCATGATGTCGTGTCTCAGCTTTTAAAACGTCGCGTTTAAATTCAGTGAAGCATCCCATGCGCTCTTGTCGTAGGTTTCACTTACGATTGCCGAGCGATAAGTTAAATCGGGTCCAATGGCTACGCTTGAAGTTATTTTTCTCTCAAATCCGAGCAGAAAGCTAGCTGAAGGCGTCGATCGGGAGTGATCGGCAGAGACCGTTGCGGTGCGCGTGTCGACATCCATGTATCGGGCTGAAAAGCCGGCGCCAATACGCATGCGCATTCGGTCGCGCAAGTAGGGCAGGTAGACGGCCCGCAGTTCAAACTCTTTCAAGTCCGCGGTCAGCGAGGAAGTCAGTGACTCAGCGGCGTAGTTGCGAAAAAGAACTTCGGCCCGCAGCCGCTTGCTGAATAAATTGGCGCCGAAGTGAGCTTCGATCCCCTTCATAATCCCGGCGCCCGCTTCGCCCTCGGGCGAGCGAATGCTGATGTACGAAGTGACGATCCCGACGCCGGCGTGGAGAGCGACGTCTTCCCAGTCCGAACTGTCGACGGGAACAGGATCCTGAGCTTTGGCGGTGAGCTCTGAGACCAACGAATCAAATCCCACGTAGGATTCATCATCGTCCTCGGCCAAGACATTTGTCGAGCCCATCAACAGGGCGAGAGCGGCGAGATATTTAATCAGCGACATGTTTTAAGTCCTCCAATAGACACTTACCAATATTCTAGCAAAACTCGCCTTTTCGTGAAGAGCCGTTCGAGTAGAATAGGACCTATGAAGCTGTTTTCTCGACTGTTCCAGCGTCGCTACTGCGCCTTTTGCAAAACCCCCAGGCGGATTTACGCTAAAAGACACATCGACATGACCAATGTCCTGGCCACCGCCTTGCTGTCGGCGGTGGTGTCAACGGCGGTTTATGGCGAGTTGGATCCCCGTGCACTTATGTTTTTTTGTTTAGTCGTGGTTCTCGGTGAAATGTTTATTTTCTTTCGTTGGCGAATCGCGATTGTGTGTAAGCTATGTGGATTTGATCCGGTTCTTTATAAACGCTCGCCAGCCAAGGCCGCGGCGCGGGTGCGCGAGTTTTTTACCGAGCAGGTGGGCAACCCGCGCTTTCAGCTCAGTAAATCGCCTCTGCTGGAGTTGCACCGACGCATGAAGACCGCCGAGCGCAAAAACCTCGAGCGCCGGGCGGCATTTGAGCGCAAGCGGACCGATCTCCGATCTCCTGTTGTAGCCCCCAAAGGCCCTGTGGTAAGTCCTAAAGGACCATGAAGGCTCTCGTAATTTTGCCGACCTACAATGAACGCGAAAATATCGCCCATATCGTGCCCGCCGTGCGCCAAGCGACGCCGGATGTCGATATTTTAGTGGTCGACGACAACTCACCCGACGGCACTCAAGATGTGGTTCGCGACCTGCAAAAGACCGACGCGAAGTTGCACCTGCTTGGCCGCAAAGGCAAAGAGGGATTGGGCCGGGCTTATATTGCCGGCTTTAAATGGGGCCTTGAGCGCGGCTATGAGCTGCTGGTGCAGATGGATGCGGATTTTTCTCACCGGCCTGAAGATTTGAAGCGCATTTTAGAGGCACTTCCCAATGTGGATTTTGCGATGGGATCGCGCTGGGTGCCCGGCGGCCAGACTGTGAATTGGGGCATCGGACGCAAAATTATTAGCCGTGGCGGTTCTTTTTATACGCGTCAAATTTTGCGCTTTCCCGTCCGTGATTGGACAGGCGGTTTTAATGGCTGGAAAGCGGCAAGTTTGCAGAAGATTGGGTTGGATTCCGTGCGGTCCGAGGGCTATAGTTTCCAAATTGAATTAAAGTATAGGGCACTGCGACTTGGTTTGCGAGGACTCGAAATTCCAATTGTTTTTGAAGATCGACGTGTGGGGCAGAGCAAAATGTCCTCTAAGATCGTTTTTGAAGCTCTCCATCGCGTTTGGGGCTTGCGGAATATTTCTATTTAGCTCGGGCATGGCTTGGGCCGTCCCCGCCGCCGTCATAAGCGACGGAGCGGCGGTTTACGAAAAACCTGATTTTGATTCCAAGGTCATCGACTTTCTTCCCTATTCATCCAACGTCGAAGTTTCTAAGCGAGCCTTTAATGGCGTGGGCGGCCTCGGACTCTTTCATAAGGTGCGTGTGAAGAGCGGGAAAATCGGATTTATTCCCGACACAGATATTCGCGTGGTTGAAAAGATCCGCGAGCAAATCAGAGAAAGTAGACCTTCAACCAAGGTTGATGATCCACTTCAGTTACAGCCCAAATCCAAAGCTTGGTCGGACGACGAAGAAGAGGCGCGAAGTTCGAGCGGCGGTGCTCCCATCTACTTGACCCGCTACTTGGGTGGCGCGGTCTCGATGATCAACTATACAGAAAAATTCTCTGGCAAAAAATTGTCCGACAACATGATGGTGTTCGGCTTGCGCATGACTGGCCCTGGCACTTTGTTTGACGGGCCACCGCTCGATTTAAATATCGGCTTCTCTATGGATAAGCCCGAGTACTACAACCGTTTTTCTCGCGGTGTGAGCGGCTTTATGGCTTTTGGCGATGTGATGGCCATGTTTCCAATGGTGAATTTGGACGACTGGGCCGTGACCTACGGCCTCGGAGTTATGTGGACGTTCTCGAAGTACCGGGTTCAGATCACACGATTTGGCACCAATAACCCGGAGAATGTCGACACCCTGGAGTTTCGCATTGGCGTTGACGTCGGGGTTGGTGTGAGTCGACGCATTGGCAAGAATTTTATGATCCGCGCCGATGCCAAATACCACTACGAGAAAACGCAATACATGGGCTATATGCTCAGCTTCCAAAGGCGATACTGATGATGAACATTGAGGTCTTAGCCCCCGATGTGGTGGATCAGATCGCGGCCGGTGAAGTGCTTGAGCGGCCGGCCAATTTGGTTAAAGAGCTGGTTGAAAACAGCCTCGATGCCGGTGCCGATGAAATCGAAGTGGAATTTGATCAAGGTGGGCGCGCGGTCACCGTGATCGACAACGGGCACGGGATGTCGCGCGAAAATTTGAGCTTGGCCCCGCAACGCCATGCCACCAGCAAAATTCGCCTCAGCCATGACTTGTTTAAACTTTCGACCTTCGGCTTTCGCGGTGAGGCTTTGGCTTCAGTAGCGGGAGTCAGTGACTTGAGCATTGTATCTCGGGTCAAAGACGCCGATGGATTTTGTGTGAGCGGAAAATTTGGCGCACTCGGTGAGCCAGCGCCCGTTTCGGCAAAAGTGGGAACTGAAGTGCGGGTGCGCGAGTTGTTCGCCAACGTGCCGGCGCGCCTGGCCTTTATGAAATCAGAGTCGGCGGAGCACACGCAGATCAAAACCACATTGAAGGCGTTTGCATTGGCGCGCGAGGATGTTTCATTTCGCGCGCGCTCCAAAGGTGAGTTGTTGCTGCATTGGCCGAAGGGTAAAACTTTTGCCCAGCGGGCCGCGGACGTGCTGCAGACGCGGTTTTTTGAAGGTTCTGGCGAAGTGAACGGCGTTCGGGTGCAAGTGCTGGTCAGCTCACCGCAAGACACGCAAGCGGTGAATCGCAATCTGTGGTTTTTTGTGCAAGGGCGCTGGGTGCAAGACCGAAGTTTAAATGCCGCCGTGATGGAAGCGTACCGCAACTTGCTTATGCATGGCGAGTTCCCCTCGGTGGTGGCACGAATCACGCTGCCGCCCGAAGACGTCGATGTGAACGTTCATCCGACCAAAGCGCAGGTTAAATTTCGCGACGGTCAGAGCGTTTTTCGAGCGCTCAGCCGAACCATTCGCTCGGTGCTCGAAAAAGCGCCGTGGTTGGTGGGTGAAGAAAAGGTTGTGCCGTCGGCGTCGCGAACAAACTCTTACCCCGAAGGCGTCGCCACCCAGTTTCAGGCGCCCGAGTTCGAACAGGTTCAATACTCGAGCAAGATTTTTCCGCTGGCGCAGGTGAAAGAGACCTTAAGCGCGTACATTCCTCAAGCGTCGGTGGCCGCCTCTCAGCCGCTGCAGTTTCATTGGGCCGATTTGCAGGTCGTGGGTCAGGTGCACCTGACCTATATCGTCGCGCAAAGCAGTGACAAACTTTATTTGATCGACCAGCACGCCGCTCATGAGCGCGTTGTGTTTGAGCGCCTGATGGCGTCGTTCCGCGCGGGCAAAATGGACGTGCAGAATCTTTTGCTGCCGTTGGTGATTGATCTGCCGGAGGCCGACATTCAGGTGCTGGTGCGTGAGAAGAGCGCTCTTGAAAAGATGGGCTTGATTGTCGATCGCATGGGGCCGCAGAGTCTCGCGGTGCAAGCCATTCCCAGTCTGATCAGTGAGGCCTCGGTGGCTGAGGCACTTAAAAAAGCGGCCTTTGAATTGAGCGAGCATTCGGGCGATGGGCCCGCCGCAGTCGAGCGGATGATTGGTGATCTTTTTGCCACGATGGCCTGCCACTCGGTGGTTCGGGCCGGTCAGGCCCTCAGTGTTGAGCAAATGCAGCAGCTGCTCCGGCAGATGGACGACTTTCCGCTCAGCAGCTTTTGTCCTCATGGGCGGCCGGTGTTTACCGTGCGAAGGTTTGCGGAGATCGAACGGGAATTCGGCCGGATCAATTAATGTTTAGCCCCGTGGTTTTTATTTTAGGTCCGACCGCAACCGGAAAATCTCAGCTCGCTTTAAAGCTCGCGCAAAAATTCGCCGGGGCGATTCTCAATTGTGACAGCTTGCAGACCTATCAGCGTTTAGATATCGGCACAGCTAAGCCGCCCGTTGCAGAACGGCAGATCGTCCCGCACTTTTTCTTTGATGAGGTCAAAGTCGGAGACGTGCTCACGGCCGGTGACTTTCGGCGGATCGCATTGAGCCATTTGGCGGCGCAGTTGCCAAAGCAGATGATGTTCGCCGTGGGTGGAAGCGGCTTTTATATTCAGGCTCTCGAAAAAGGCATGTTTGAAGTCGCTAAGCCGTCGGTCGAGGCGGAGCGCGCGGTTCGCGCGAAACTCGACGAGCGGGGCCCAGAGTTTATGTATAAAGAGCTTGAGCGGTTAGATCCCGAGTACGCCGCGGAGCTCAGTCCCAATGACACCTATCGGGTCACCCGTGCATTGATCGTGATCGCGGACAGTGGCCGGAAGATGAGTGATCTGCGCAAAAATTTTGTGCCGCAAAAATTTCCATACCGTTACATAAAACTTGGTCTCTCTCTAGATCGCGAGGAACTTCTCCCGCGGGTCCGGGCTCGTACGCAAAAAATGTTGCAGGATGGGTTGCTGGCCGAGGTGGAAAAGCTTCTCTCGGACGGACTGGGTGATTGGCCGCCGCTGCAAAGTGTGGGCTATAAAGAGTGTGTTGAACACTTGCGGGGCCGCCTGCCGCGTGAGCAGCTCGAAGCGCAAATCGTCGAGAAAACCATGCAGCTAGCGAAAAAACAGCGAACCTGGTTTAAGCGTGACGCCGAGATTCATTGGCTCAACAATTCGCAGGCGCTGAGTGAAGCCGAGTCCCACGTGGCGCGCCTGCTTAGCGCGTTTGACCCGGCTTGACGAGCCCGACTCTAGGGCTTAAATCCTGATAGATGAAGAGCATGACCGGCTATGGTTCAAGCCAAGGCAAAGCCAAAGATCTCGAACTTGAAATTCACGTTAAATCGGTGAACGGTCGATTTTTGGAGTTGCGATTTCACCTGCCCAAAGAATACGCGCCCTTTGAGAACGACTTTCGTAAGACTTTTGAATCGTGGTCACGCGGGACCGTTGATGTTTATATCCACCGCAAACCCACCGGCGAAAGTCGGCTGCACTCGGCCAAATTAAAAACGGCCACGGCCAAACATTGGGCCCGCGAGCTCGGCGCGTTGGCTAAAACTCTTGGTGTAAAACACGATTTATCTCTTCGCGATGTTCTGCAAATGCCCTTTGTGATCGAGCATTCGGACCGCGGCTCGCTGATGCCGGGTGAGTTGAAGCTGGTCGAATCGCATCTTAAAAAGGCGGCCACCCAAGCCGATCACTTTCGCACGCGCGAGGGTGTGATGTTAAAAAAAGAGGCCTTGCGGCTATTGAAAGAGCTCGAGGCCCGCGTCGACGAGATGTCGGGCTGGCGTGAAGAGGCCATGAAGAGCTCGCATCAGCGTTTGAAATCGCGACTGGCGACCATGGAGGCCGAGCAGATGGACGCTTCGCGATTGGCGCTTGAGACCGCGCTGATGATCGATAAAATGGACGTGCACGAAGAAGTGGTGCGACTCAAAGAACATATTAAGGCCTGCCGCACCCTCGTGAGCGGCCCGCATGCGAAGGGCAAAAAATTAGATTTTTACTGCCAAGAGCTTCTGCGAGAAACGAACACGATCGGTTCGAAGTCGCAGCTTTCGAGTCTGACTGAGGCCGTGGTTGATGCGAAATCTTTGATCGAGAAATTCCGCGAACAGGTGCAAAATATCGAATGAGCCGCAAAACGTTGCTGATTATTGGCCCCACCGCCGTCGGAAAATCTACGCTGCTCGGGCGTGCGCTTGAAGATTATCCTCTGCTGGTCGACATCATCACGTACACCACTCGGGCCCCGCGCAAGGGTGAAGAGCAGGGCAACCCCTACCATTTTGTGTCCGAAGAACGCTTTCGCGAACTGCTAAAGGAGAACTTCTTTCTTGAGCATGCGTTCGTGCATGGTTTGCTCTATGGCACCCCTCGGGATCAGTTTGAAAAGGTCCATCGCGAGGGCAAGGTCGCGATTATGGATGTGGACGTGCAAGGGGCCAAGAAGCTGCTTGAGGAGTACCCGGAGGCGGCTACGGTTTTCCTTCTTCCTCCCACCATGGATGCGCTGAGTCAAAGATTCGTTAAGCGAGGGGTGACCCAGCCCGGGGACCTGGAAAAACGTCTAGAAAGCGCGAAAAAGGAAATGGCTCAGGCCAAAGACTTTCAGCATACAATCATCAATGACGATTTCGACAAGGCCTACACTGAGCTGCGAAAAGTCATTGAAAAACTCATGAAAAATCAATAGGGTAGTGGGTTCCTTGAATCCCGTCCAAACTAGGAGTGTCGCGTGGCTCGTATTACCGTTGAAGATTGCTTAGGTAAAGTGAACAACCGTTTCGCTTTGGTTTTGCTCGTAGCAAAACGCTCCAAGCAGCTGATGAAGGGCGATGAATGCACGGCTCCCGGCAAGAACAACAAACACGTGGTGAACGCGCTTCGTGAAGTTGCCGCGGGAACGGTTTATTTCGATACACTCGACTCAGCAGGATTGAGCCCCGATCAACAGGTCCAACGCGATCTTTCCCGATAGAACTCTGGGCTTTTCCTCTCGAGTCCAGTGGCTGAAAAGCCGAGGACGTATAGTGGAGGCAACTACGACGTGAGCAGCGAGGCCATAGCCGATCTCAAACCGGTTGAAACTGGGCCGCAAACTCTCGACGAGCTCCTTGAACGAATTCGCGCTTACTCTCCCAATTCCGATCTCGATTTAATACGTAGAGCCTACGAATACTCCGAAAAAGCTCATTCGGGTCAAATCCGCCGGAGCGGTGACCCGTACATTATCCATCCCCTCGGTGTGGCGGCGATTTTGGCCGAGCTGCATCTAGATTTGCCGACCATCGCCTGCGGTCTGCTTCACGACACGGTTGAAGACACCGGCGTGACGTTGGCCGATATCAAAAAGAACTTTGGCCCCACGGTTGAGCGTTTAGTCGATGGCGTGACCAAGATTTCTTTAATGAAGTTTCGCAACACGCACGAGAAGCAGGGCGAGAACATCCGCAAGATGATCGTGGCTATGGGCAAAGACGTGCGCGTGGTGTTGGTTAAATTGGCCGATCGCCTGCACAATATGCGCACGTTAAATCATATGCCGCCCGATAAACAGGCGCGCATCGCCACCGAGACTCTAGATATTTACGCGCCCTTGGCGAGCCGGCTTGGGATCAATGCCATTAAGGTGGAGCTTGAGGATCTTTCGTTTCGCTATGCTTTTCCGGAAGCGTATTATTCGCTCGCGCAAAAAGTCGCGCGCAAGCGCAAAGAGCGCGAAAAATATATCGAAGACGTGCGCAAGATTTTAACTCATGAGTTGGACAAGCGCACAAAAGTAAAATTCGAAGTGCAGGGCCGACCTAAACACCTTTGGTCGATCTATAAAAAAATGCATTTGCGCAACATCGATTACGAACAGGTTTACGATGTGTTGGCGTTTCGCGTGAACGTCAGTTCGATTTCCGAATGCTATGAGGTGCTCGGGCTGGTGCATTCGCTGTGGAAGCCGATTCCTGGGCGCTTTAAAGATTTTATCGCCATGCCCAAAAACAATAACTATCAATCGCTCCACACCACAGTGATTGGGCCCCAGGCCGAGCGCATTGAGATTCAGATTCGCACTTTTGATATGCATTTGATCGCGGAGAAGGGGATTGCCGCCCATTGGTCGTACAAAGAGGACGACGACGGTGAGGTCGACGCCGAGACCTTAAAGCGTTTCAACGGGCTGCGCGAGTTGATCAAAGAGCACCAGCAGACGGCCAGCCCCGATGAATTTTTAGAAAATTTTAAGACCGACATGTTCGACAACGAGATTTACGTGTTTACACCCAAAGGCGACGTGAAAGAGTTCCCCGAGGGCGCAACGCCCATCGATTTTGCCTACGGAGTTCACACCGACGTCGGCAATTGCGTGGTGGCCGCGCGGGTGAACGGTAAGCTCGTGTCGTTGAAACATCGCCTGCAGAATGGCGACACGGTTGAGGTGATCACGTCTAAGACGCAATCGCCCTCCAAAGATTGGCTAAAGAGTTGTGTCACCACCAAGGCGAAATCAAAAATCCGCCAGTTCGTTAAAACCGAAGCCCGCAAACGCGCCCAAGAACTGGGCCGCGAGATGGCTGAAAAGGCTTTGCGAAAAGCCGGTACGTCGCTGGCCCGCGCCGCTGAGAAACCGGAGTTTTTAAAATTCGGCAAGGACCATGGTTGCGCCGGTGAAGAAGACATTTTGGTTAAAATCGGGTTCGGAACAATTACGCCGTTGATGCTGCTTGAAGCTCTAAATCTTAAACCCGCGCCCGACAAAGAGGGGCCGAAAGAAGAGCCGAGTTTCTTAAAGCGCGCCTTTCAGGCGGCGGTGGGTCGGCGTAAGCAGTCGGCCTCTTTAATTCGGGTCGATGGAATGGACGATGTGCTTGTGCGCTTTGCCAAGTGCTGCAACCCGATTCCCGGTGATCCGATTTTGGGATTTATCACGCTCGGGCGGGGAATTGTGATTCATCGCTCGGATTGTCAAAAGGGTTTTGAGCTCGATCAAGATCGCAGAATCGATGTGGAGTGGAGTGGCACCAAAGCGCCCGAGGCCGGCCGCACGGTCACGATCCGCGTGGTTAGCCACGATACGTCGGGCTTGTTAAAGATGATGAGCGAAGTGTTCGCCACTCATGGAATAAATATTTTGAACGCCCAAGCGCGTACCACCAAAGATATGAAAGCGATTTGTACATTCGATGTGAACGTGCGTGACACGCGTCACTTGTCAGAAGTGATGAGCGCTCTTGGTAAACTCAAAGGCGTGATTGGCGTGACGAGAATTACGCACGCTTAGCAAAAATGCTTGGAGACCTTTGTGCTAGAACGGCCAGGCGATCCCGGCGCGAACGGCGATCCAAGTGGCTTCCACTTCTTCAGACTTAGGTAAAAGTCCGTACTCGGCGCTGATCGGGATATACATAGTTTTTGAGATAAACCAATCGAGCCCACCCGTGACGATAAGTACGTTGGTGGTGCTGATACTTTGCGGATCAAGCGCCGTGGCTTCTTTCTGCGCGGGGAACAAGAGCCCAAGTCCGCCGCCCACCCAGGGGCGGTAGTTGCCGTGGCCAAATACGTAGCGGCCGATAAAATCAAAAGTCAGATAGGTCAGCTTGGCGTTACAGGCCGCATTGTTGGCCGTACCGCAAATATTTCCCCCGGCGGCGTTGAACATCTCAACGCCCGTCGTACCGCGAAACCAAATGTTGCTGAACAACTCATAGTCGAACAGACCTTTTAAACTAAATCCGTTTCCACTCATATTGACCACGCCCAAATCGGCGTTGGTCGGGGGTGCGCCAGTGATTTTGACGTTCATGGTGTTAACAGCAACGCCGCCGATCAAACCCCAATAACTGCGAACCCATTCGGTAGAACCATCTTCATGCGAAGCGGCCGGCATCGAACCGCCGCTGGGGCTGGCTCCGCCGCCCGCAGATGCCGTTGAGCCTTTTTGGGCTTTGAATTCGAGCGTGTAACCGATCGCCCCTTTGCCCTTGGTGAGTTTGCCGATGGCTTTATCGCCTTTAACTTTCGAAATTTTAATTATGCCGCGTTTTTTGCCGTCGGGCGAAATGAGGTAGAAGTTGTCACCAGCCACCGCCGGATCACCTTTAAGTTCGACGAGGACACTCTTTCCTTTTACTTTAACGACTTCAGCCGCATGTAATTGGGGGGCAATTAAAGTCAGCAGAAAGGCAAAGATGAAGATGCGCATCACGATGTTTCTCCTGGGCCATGTTGCTTTGAGCCGTATCCGGACTAGCTCTATTTTAGGGGATATATCTGACTGTTTGCAAACTCGCCTAGCCTAATGGTCAGCTCGATCGCTGGCTCCTGAAGCGCGGCGACCTCAAGGGCGTTTGCGAAACCATAATCACAGGCATAGGCCGGCTGTTGGTGGGTGAGAACCCGAATGTTTTGCGAATTTTTAAAGCGGAACACCTGGGCGCGGGAATCGCTATGGGTCAGTTCTAGATCCCGAACATCCGCCTCGGCGCCAGGGCACTTAAGCAAATAGGCTTGGGCGCCCGAATACTCGAAGGCTTCTTTCTCTAAGAATTTGCGCCCGTCCGATTGGTAAACCGAGCAGGCGCCAAGAAATAAAGACGATATAAAAACTGCGGTTCTAGAAAGGAATTTCATCCGCGCTATTGTCGAATGCGGGTTCAGGACCGAAATTCTGCGGGCCAAAATCATCGGACGCATTGGTGTTCGACTGACGCTCGGCGCCCTGGTTCGAGCCTAAAAACTGCACGGTGTTGGCCACGATCTCTGTCGAGTACTTTTTTTGTCCTTGTTGATCTTCCCACGAGCGGGTTTGCAAACGGCCTTCCACATAGACTTGGCGGCCTTTGCTCAAGTATTTGCCGCACAAATCAGCAAGTTTGCCCCACACCACGATTCGGTGCCATTCGGTGCGCTCTTGCTTTTGACCTTCACGGTCCGTCCAATTTTCACTTGTCGCCACAGATAGGCGAGCCACGTTGTTGCCGCCGGTGACGGTCTTCACTTCCGGATCCGCACCTAAACGACCAATGATAATGACTTTATTGACGCCTGACATAAAAACCTCCGCATGTCCCCAGGACCGCGTCGGCGCGGCCTTTGTAAGTCGATCCTTAGATAAAATCCGCGTGGAATTTAAGTCAAGGAGTCAAAGGTGAGGAGATGTTAGAAGCTGTCGATCCGCGTTATGTTTGGGTAAGCCCCGAGCACGCCATTGGCTTTAAACGTGTACTTAGCGCCACCACTGCTGGAGGGGACTTTGGCGGCGTCAATCGGGGCAAAGGCCAAAGCTAGAGTTTTGTCTTTTTGAATTTCGGGCGATGTCGTCAGGTCCACGGTGAGGTCATATTGGCCAAAGGACGGAACGAGAGACCCACCTTGCGGAAGGATGCGAACATCCAGCTGTCCGCGTATGCGTCCGTAAATCGGATCCTGGCTTTGCCCAAACATGCCTTCTTCGATAATAAATTTTCCGGCCGACATGCGCCCTTTAAGAACTACGTTCTGTAGGGTCAGTGTTGGCAAATTGATCGGAAACGTAGCTTCACCCATGGGCACATTCACGGTGCCCGCCGGCATTACGAATTTGGCTAAGCGCAGTTCGTAATCCCCCTCCGGCTGCTCTTGAAAGTCGCTGGAGAACTGCATATCGGTGGCAAAGTTGGCGCGACCCTGCAGCTGGATCGACAAATCGGCCCAACGCTGAATTTCTTTTAGATTTATTTCTTCCATCGACAGGCTCACCCGAGAGCGGGCGATGCCGCTCTCGCCTTTTTTGCCGGCGCCGACGCTGACCGAGGCCTCACCGCCAAAAACACCCTCGGCGTTTATGGTCATCCCAATCTTCGAGCTCAAATCGCGAGTCGCCTCAGCGTTGCCCATGGCGGCCTTGATCACCGTTGGTAGCGAAAAAAGAATACTGAAAAGACTGGGCGTGATTTTGGCCCACTGGGCCTCGATCGGCGGCAGAGCGGTTTCGACTTTTAGGTCCGTGGCAGACACAGCCGGCTGAGGCAGGAGGTGAATGTTTAATTCCCCCGCTTGCACGTAAACCTGATTGTTGGTCTGGCGAGCCACCGCGCTGGTTACGGCGTCGGACAGGTCATTGAAGGGAAACAACCAGACCGTAAATAGCACGGTGAAAAAGCCGATCAAAAAAACAAACAGCTTGTTGTCCCAAATCAGCGCGATCAACAGGCCCGGATACTTCATCATTATTCGAAGTCCTCATCGCCTGAGGATTTACTGCCGGCGGCACCTTTGCCCTTGCCACGAGCCCCGCCGGCCGGCGCCGCATCGCCCTCATCGCCCCCCGCCAGTGAGGGGATGCCAAAGCTGACGACTTGCAAATTCATATCATAATAGTGAGTTTGTCCGGCGGATTGCACCACTTCGACGCCCATCAGTTTTATGCCGGGCCCGAGCCCGTTCTGAAGAAAATTGCCGATCTCAATCACTTGCATAAGGTTTAGTTTTTTTAGAGGGATATCGACCGCCGTATGCAAAACTCCGCCCGGAGCGTAGCTCTTATATACGTCCTGCGGAATATCGGCGAGCGGAGCGGTCTGATCGGGCAGAAGACCATTGTCACGAACAATGCGCTCGACCGAGCTGCGTAAAGTGTCAGGTGAGAGCGGCGGTGGCAAGGGCGGTGCCTCGTTGGCCGAACGAGAGGCGCGGAGCAAACCCTGAATCAATTCGCGATTTTCTTCGAAAGCGGTCAGCGAGTCGCTGCCCGAGCTAATGTACGCGTAAGGAAACATCAGCACAAAGAACACGGCAAAAACGATTCCGCCGATCGTGATGGCCTTTTGCACTGTTGGAGTTTGGCTTTCATAATTTTCGCGAAGTGTATTGTAGGCGCCGCTTTCTTGCACTTTGGCCAGAGTTTCACTCGCTCGCTCTTTGAGCTGTTCGCGAAGGTCTTCAAATGCCACGGCTAGCTCCCGGCGCCGGCGGTGCGCGCGACTTTAAATTTAAATCCGAAGGGGATTCGCCCACTGGGGATCGGCACATTGCCCGCGGCCTGGACGGCGTCGACCTTGCCACCGACGGCGGCCTTTTTTAAGGCCTTGGCGATACTTTGGATGTCAAAATCCGAGAGTGTATGTCCATGCACTTCGGCGTCGTCGCCGCGAATGCTGAGCCGTTTGACTTCAAATTTAGTGGCCATCTTTGGCGGCAGCGAGGCGCTAATCACTTCCATCACATCGAGCGCGGAGTTCAGGCGCAGAACCTTTTCGGCTTGCATGCGGCCTTTTTCCATCGCTTGCGCGCTAGAGATAAACTTTCGAATTCGACTGGCTGAGGCCTGGCGGGCCGGAATTTTTGCCACGGCTTGCGCTTGCGTTTTTAAGGCTTTGTCCGACTCATCAAGAAGGCGCAGCGCCAGCGAGTCGCGAATCACGGCATAAATAAAAAATAGAACAAATGCCGCGCCGGCGATTTTGGCGGCGTAGCCCCATTTTTCCCACACGGCCGCCATAACGTTGGCTTGCTTGACGAGATCGCCTTTAAGGAAGTTGGTGGCCGGATTGCGCGGGCGACGAAGACCTTCGATCGCCAAACCTACCGCCGCTCCCGTCACCATCTCAAGGTGGGAGCTGAATTCAAAACTGACTGGAGGATGATGCTCGAACTGCTTGTAGCGATTGAACGGAATCTGAAATTGCTGGGTAAAAAAGCCGTTGAGATTTTTAAGCTGGCCGCCGCCGCCCAGAAGGTGGCCTTTGGTCCATTGCAGGTGTAGGTCGCTCTCTAGCTCGAGCATTTTTACCCGCAGCTCCGAGACCAATACCATCAGCGCGCCTTCAATCACCTGCGAAAAGGCAACTTGCTCGCGCGACCCTTGCGCTTTTTCGAGAAGAATAAAGCCTTTGCTCTGCAGTTCGCGCACCGCTGCCATATAGTTAAGGCCATATTTAACGGCAATGGCGTCGGCAATATTCTTGCCGCCCCAGTCGATGTTGTGGACGCCCAGCAGGGCGCCGTCACTGATCACTAAAAGCTCTGAGCTGAGATGGCCGATGTTGATCACCAGATCGGCGGTTCGGGCGGCCGGTGTGTCTTGCAGGGCGGGGAGCGCCTCGACCGGCGGCTCGTACCACCGTTCGAACAAATTGTGAATGCCGATGCCTTCGCACGAGATCAATGCCGGCTCGACGCCACAATCATGAGCTAGATCCAAAAGTTCGGTGACGCGCTCGCGGGGTGCCGCCATCGCCAAAACATCAGCGCCTTTGCCATTGAAGCGCACGATCTTGGCCTCGAACACCGAATCTTCGGTCGAGAACGGCAGCTCGTCTTCGAGCATGGCGACCATGGCTTTTTGCACTTTGAAACGTTCGCGAAAGGGGAGAGTCAGCAGTCGCTCTGAAACTTGCTTTTGCGGAAGGCCGAAAATAAATTGCGATTGTTCCAAATCGTATTGCGAGAATAATGTTCGCAGGGCATCGATGATTTGAATCTTGCGATCTTTATTGGGATCGAGCGAGAGCGGGATTTCTTGCACCCGACGAATGACGTAAGACTTGGAGGTGGCCTCCACGTCCGCGATCTTTATGCTGAAAGTCCCGATGTCTACACCGACGCTGATCATAACTGTACAAAAAGGCTATCAGTTTTCTTCCCAAGACACCACAGTTGGTCGGCCTTTAACCGCTTGAATTTTTTTGAAGGCATCGGCCGCTGTGGTGTTCGGAGTTGCCGGTGCGCCACCACCTGGACCTCCGTCTGGATCACCCGGGGTTCCACCTTGCGGATTGTCTTCCTTGTACTGCTTTTCAAGCATTTCAGCGAGTCGATTGGCCAAATTGGGAAAATCATAAGTCACCACCGTGATATCACGTTTTACGTTTTGGGAGACCCCGGTGGCCGAGATGCGAAAGTTAAATTCGATGTCGAAGAGGAGCGGCACCTTGGACTCCTGAATCGCCTTCACATTAACGCCATAGTTGTTCAAAAAACCAAGAAAATCTTGTTCATTTTTAAACGGCCCGCCCTCCTTGGGGTTCGAGCGGCGAGCAATCGCTTTAGTGACGGCTTCTTCCGTCATCGTTACGTCAAGAGACATTAACGTCTCTTTATTGGCAAAGTTCACGTTGATGCCTTTGGTGCCATAAACGGTGATTCGCGGAGCGATGATATTAAAGAACACATCCGTCATTCCGCCCACCATATGCAGTTCATCGACTGTGCGTAAACTCCGGTTGGGCGGCATTTCGACCCCGGGCTCGTTAAAATCTCGGTAAGGCGCGCTTTCATCGCCCCCATTGAGGCCGACTTTGTCTTCGTCAATATAGTCGGCGATATTGTTGACCAGCTCGGTGAAATTATAACCGCGATATTCTCTGGCAAAGTCCTCGTTGTGCTCGACTTCGGATTCAAACATTTTAACCAATTGCTTGATCATACTTGTTTTGAGGGCTTTGACATCCGAGCCGAGATCGTTGATGTCGAGCTTTCCGCCCTCGGGCGAAATGTTGACTGCGTACTGCGAGGTCATAAAAGATTCTTTGACCACTTCATCGATGCCGCTCTTGTCCACTTCGGTCATTTTGTCCATCATCGTGGGCGGCCACATAAACGGAAACGACCAAATCGGATCGAGCATCCCCTTATTTCCGCCGAGGGAATCACCGAATGCGACGACCGCTTGCTTATAAAGCATAATACGCAAAAGACTCAGTTCGACTCCAGATTTGGCGGCGTAGTAGGCCTTGATTCGGTTCACTTGATGGTTGGCCACAACATAATCAACACTGGTGTCGTAGGTGACTTCGCTGATCACGACGCCCATTAGAGTCAATGCGAACAGCGCCATCATCAGCGCCATCCCGGCTTGGCTGCGCAATCCCTTCTTTTTATTGTGGCAAGGGGCCGGGTGTTCCATCGGGATTCTCTTTAGGCTTAGGGTTATTGGGATTGCGGATGCCCGCGACCATGGTCATTCGCAGAGTTTTGTCTTTGACGTTGGGGCTCGTGTCTTTCACTTCTAAGGTGATCTCAACGGCGTAGGGAAAGTTCCCCTTGGTGACATCATCGCCGCCTTGGCCCGACGACCACGCGTCGACCCACTCGCCGTCTTTGCCGGGGCCAAGGTAGCGGAGTTTAAACTCCTGAACATTTTCGAGCAGCACGGTTTCGCTGCCCTCGCGCGTGATGTCTTCGTGAAAATGGTTGCTGACCCGGCGCCACAGGCACTTGCTCGATTGCTCCTGGGTGGTGCGCCGGCGGCAAGATTTAATTTTGTAGCCGATCTCCGCCTGGGTCGAAGTTTTAGAATCTTCGCTGAGGCGCACATTTGAGAGGGACGTGAAGTTGATCGATTCGCCATCGCCGATAAACTGCGTGGCGATCTTTTCGACTTTCAATTTATATTTTTCGGCGTCGGCGGGGTTGGTAAAGGCCGGAACGGGTGGCGTAAAGTTGCCCGAGCCGGGCGTATTGGGCGGAGCCCCGGCTTTTTGCCGGGCTTTTTGCGCCTGATTGTAAACTTCGATGCTGGGGTCGCGATAGTTGAAGGCCATATTGATATCTCGCTCCATCACGCGAAGAGCGTCGCGGAGTGTGCTCGCTTTATCGATGTCTTTTTGAATTTTCGTGCGCGACTTAAGCGCGCGCTGAATGGCTTGCACGGTGAACAGCGACAAAAATGTCATAATCATCATCGCGATGATGACTTCCATCAAAGTGAAGCCCGCTTGGCGCCTGGTCATTTTGTGCCACCGGCGGCACCGGGCAGCCCGCTGAAGTCTTTGGTGTAATCGACAAAGTATTGCGTGGCCGAAAACTCGGCCTCTTTGCCGCCGCGGCCTTTTACAAAAATGCTGATTTTAACTTCTTTAATGACCTTGTTCAGATACTCGGTCATCTGCTTCATCATGCTGATCAGCATTTCATCAGCGCCGTCTTCTTGCGCCACCAGCAGCGGGGTCAGGTCGGGGAGAACCAGGTCGCGGCTCTCCATCACCCAGCGGTACTGGGGATAATCGTTTTCAAAATCGCCTTCGTCTTTTTCAGGGATTTCAGTGAACGGCTTGTCTCGATATTTCGCCTCGAACTCAGCCATTTTTCGCTCGAGGAGCGTGGCCACGTCGTACTTCATCGTCGATTTGCGAATCATCAGAAAGCTGTTTCCCCAGCCGATGTTGAGCGCAATAATTCCACCCGCCACAATCATCAGCGCGATCAGAACTTCAAGTAGAGTAAAGCCTTTGCGGCCTGGCCACTGAATCATTGGCTCTGCATGTCCTTCAGTTCCAAGGTTTTACTAATCAGCTCGGCTTTACCGGTGAGTGGATGAATCGCCACCGTCCACGTTTGACCTTTTTCGCCTTTGATATGTATGGCGGCTTCGTCGGTGAGCCCCTGCGGCAAGTAGTGAATAAACGCTTTGCCCTCGCGGACGGGGTTTTTTAGCCGGGTGATTTCAACCCGGTCAAAGCTGAGTCCGCCCGGGAGTGGCGATTTCTCTTTGATCATAGTGGTGTCGATCTCAAAGCCCTTGGGGTCTTTTTTCTTTTCTGGATCCGACTCTTTGTCGCGCTCGAGGGCGGCTTCCTCTTCTTTTTCGCTCAGCACGAACTTTCCGTTGCCTCGTTCCACCCAATACGTGCTTTCGCGTTTCTTGTTGCCGTCGCCGGGAGTGCCCATGTCGATGACCAGGCGATAGACCACGCCTTGCAGTTTGGCGCGGTTGTGCAACTCACGGCTTAGAACCGTGAAATTGCGCAAGAATTTTTTGGTGTCGTTGCTGCGATTGCCGATGTAGGGCATGGCGATCGACAATGTCGCCGCGATAATCGCGGTGACAATCATGATTTCAACCAGAGTCATGCCGGCCGAGTTCTTCAATGAACCTCCGTGCAAGTTGAGCTTACAGCGTGTCGGAGCTGATGTCCGTGGCGTCGCCGCTGCCACCTTCTCGTTTGTCGGAGCCTAGGCTGCGAAGAATATAAGTATTGCCCTGTGATTCGTAAACAAAGTCGCCGCCCCACGGATCTTTGTTTACCTTTTTCAAATACGGATCAGGTCCCCAGTTCGAGCATGAGGGCGGTGCTGTGACCAGTGCATTCAGTCCCTCGTCGGTCGACGGGTAGCCGTTGCAATCGGTAAAGTACATGTCGAGAACTTTGCCGTATTCACCCATCTGAATTTTCGCTTGGCGAATTTTAGCGGTCTTAAATCGGCCCATCACTTGAGTGGCCAGCGTTACGGCGATACCGCCCAAAATCACGAGCACGATCATGATTTCTAAGAGGGTCATACCTTTATCGTTGCGGATCATGAATTCTCCTTAATAAAAACTCTCTAGGTAGAGATCCAATTTTTAAACTATCCGCCCAAGCTCGACAATTGAATCATGGGCACCATGATCGAAAAAACAATCGAGCCGATAACGCATCCCATCACAATAATCATGATTGGCTCGAGTAAAGAGGTGAGTCCGTCCACGGCGGTTTTCACTTGAAAGTCGTACGCCTCGCTCACTTGCAGGAGCATATTCTCGAGCTCGCCTGTTTTTTCACCAATGCTGATCATGTGAATGACGATCGGCGGGAACTGACCTGACTTTTTGAGGGGGCCGGCGATGGATTCCCCTTCAGAAATGTTGTCGCGACCGATGTCGATCGCCCGACCGATCACCTCGTTGTCGACCACATTGCGGACAATCGTCATCGCGGTCAACATCGGCACGCCGCCGTTGAGCAAAGTGCTGAGCGTTCGAGTAAAACGACTGACGGCGATGATCCGGCCCAGTTTGCCCACGACGGGAAGCTTTAAAAAAATCCCGTCCCATTGGGCTCGGCCGGCCGGCGTGCTCTTCCAATTCTGAAAGAGCAGCACACTTAAGATCATGGTGATCACAATCATAATCCAGTAATTCACCACGAGGTCGCTCAGGTCGATCATAAAGACGGTGTACCAAGGCAATTTCAATTCGGGCGAGGCTTCAAAGACGGTCACCATTTGCGGGATCACGAACACGAACAAGACGGCCAACATAAGCATGGTAAAGACCATCATAATGATCGGATACATCAGGGCTGAACGAACTTTAGAGCTCAGCGCCGTTTGCGACTCTTTAAATTCGGCCAAGCGGATTAATATGGTATCGAGAGTTCCTGAAGTTTCACCGGCCTCGCACATGGTGACATAAATTTTGTCGAAAACTTTAGGATACTTGGCCAGCGCTTTATTGAACTGGCCCCCTTCATTCACGGCGTTTTTTACGTCGGCGACCACCATCGACAAAAATGGATTCTCAACCTGTTCCGAAACCGCGGCCAGTGAGTCGACCAGCGGAATGTTGGCCTTGATCAGCGTGGCTAGCTGGCGAGTCATCATTGACAACTCGGCGGTGCCGACGCTTTTTTGCGAGGGTTTGCGCTTGCTGTCGGTGCGGGCAACCCGCCGGGCGCGGTCTTTGAGATCGGTTACGAAAATGCCATCTTTTTTTAATTTTAAACGGGCCGCGCGCTGGTTCTCGGCGTCGATGTCGCCTTTGACGTTGTTGCCTTTGCTGTTTAAGCCGCGGTACTCAAAAATTGGCATACGGGTTTACATATCCATCTGCGTGCTGGTGAGAACTTCTTCAATCGTCGTGATGCCGGCCAGCACTTTTTGAATGCCGTGATCACGAAAGGTGATCATGCCGTGGCGAATGGCTTCTTTCTTAATCGTGGCGCCGTCTTTGCGTTGCATGATCAAAGAGCGAATTTCGTCGTTGATCATCATCAACTCTTGAATCACCGATCGGCCCATATAGCCTTTTTGGTTGCAGTGATTGCAGCCGACCGCCTTGTGAACCACGGCCCCGCGCACTTGTTCTCGCGTCAATTCAAGCGAACGCAATTCAACGTCGGTGGGAATATGGGCTTCTTTGCAGTGCGGGCACAGCACTCGAACGAGGCGCTGCGCAACCACGGCGACGAGGGAAGTGGCGATCAAAAACGGTTCGCAGCCCATATCAATCAATCGCGGAAAAGCGCCGGCGGTGTCGTTGGTGTGCAGCGTGCTGAGCACTAAGTGACCGGTGAGAGAGGCGTTAATGGCGATTTCGGCCGTCTCCAAGTCACGAATCTCACCGATCATCACCACATCCGGATCTTGCCGGAGAATTGAGCGCAGTCCGCTGGCGAAGGTCAGCCCGATTTTCGAGTTCACTTGAATCTGGCCGATGCCGTGAATCCGTTGTTCCACCGGATCTTCGACCGTGATGATATTTAAATCGGGCTTGTTGATCTTGCTAAGTGCGGCGTACAGCGTGGTCGATTTACCAGAGCCGGTTGGGCCCGTAACCAACATAATGCCGTAGGTTTTCTCCATAATACTGTCGAGTTTTTTTAGCGAGTCGGGCGAGAACCCGAGCTGCTCAAGCTCCAGCACCACATTCGATCGATCTTGCAAACGTAAGACGAGCCGTTCGCCAAACGCGGTCGGCACGGAGCTTAAGCGCACATCGATGTCTTTACCGGCGAGCTTGAGCGGAATTCGCCCATCCTGGGGCAAGCGCTTTTCAGCGATGTTTAAATTGCCCATCACCTTGATCCGCGAAGTGATCGCGTTTTGCAACTTTTTGGGCGGCTTAAAAATGTCGAACAAAATACCGTCGATGCGAAAGCGCACGACCATGTCGCGTTCATAGGGCTCGACGTGAATATCCGAGGCCTTTTCTTTCACCGCGCGAAACAGCAGGGTGTTGACCAGTTTGATCACCGGCGCGTCGTCATCGCCGCTTTCCAAAAGATCAATAACCGGATCATCTAAATCGACCTCTTCGCCCTCGATATCATCTAGGCCTTCGAGCGCGGCGGTGGATTTTTCGTAGACCCGGTTGATCGCATCTTGAATGCGCGACGATGTGGTGGCGAGCGGGTGAATGCGTTTGCCAAATTTGACGCGTAGATCTTCGAGCGCCTTGTGGTTCAAGGGATTGGTGGTCAACACAACCACGCGTTCGGGTTCTTCCTTGTATGGCAGAACCTCTTGCGTTTTGGCGTAATTGATCGGAATTCCGCGCACGATATCGACGGCGATGTCGTTGATCGGGATGTCTTTGATAAAATCCATGCCGAGATGCTTGCACAGTTCGGCGAGCGCTTCTTCGGGAGTATTGAAGTTTAGTTTAGCCAGCGAATCGGCCAGCGGTTGGCCGCGCGTGCCCGGTGAGCGCATCAACGATGCCAGTTGGTCATCGGTGAGGCTGGTGCCTTTTTTTATGAGTGTTTCAAATGTTACGGCCATCCCTGTCTGTAAGACTACAGGATCGCCATTCGGGTAACAAGATGACTTTGTCCTATATGTGTCGTGATGGGGACTGGACGTTGGGCTAGTGGCCGAGATTGTACTTAAAGTTCTGGGAGCATATTAAAGCTCCATCATCTTTCAGGCGCACGGTGTAGGTGCCCGCTTCCTTAAAATTAAAAAAATCTTCGGCTTTGAAATCCTCAAAAGTATTTAGAGTCGGTTCTTGCGCGAAGGCTTGCACGCGGCGAAATGACTCGAGTTTGCGTTTGCCATTTTTGGAGTTGGCTTTGTATTCGACCTCCAGCAGCGGTTTTTTGACCGCTTTCGCTTCCGTGGTTAAAACCACGCCTTCAAATTGTGAGTTGGGATCCCAATCGACTAGGGGGAATAGGGAGTGCTTGAGCACAATTTGTCCGTCAATTTCATCTTCCCAAAGATTAAACGCTTGAATGTACTTCTCGCAGTCGGGCTGGGCCAACGCGGGGGAGTGGATCCAGAGTGAGGTGAGCGCGATCGTGAACGTGACAATAAAGTTTTTCATATAAGTTCTATATCTCATATCAGTTTGGCCCGCAAACGTTGGCGTCATACCTGTAGTTGGCGCAGGTTTCTTTGGTCTTTTTGTTATTGTGAAAGCAGATGTGCATGTGATTGTGGTGGCCGCTTGAATATTTCGCGCCAGCCTGCGGATCGTTGTAAAGAATCGGTGATCCGCCTTTGGCTCTCGCCATCCGGATAAACTCTGCGGTGGTGTTGCGGTCGCTGTTTTGATAGACGAGCGGAGCGTTGTCAAAGCGGCCCCGGCGCATGGGGCGGATGTCGATGCAGTTGCCGTGGGTGTGACTGGAGTGGCCGTTGAATCTGGATTTTGTCGCATGCGAAATATCACCCCAGGCCACGCGGCAACCCGCTTGGCTGTCGGGGCATTTCTTTTTCCAATCCTGAAGGAGTGACATAAAGGCGCAGGCGGTGATGGGTGCAGCGTAGTTGTCGACCAAGCCATTAGGGCCGCGATCGGGATTGTAGTGAAAACTTCCGCACGGTCCGATATTGCCGCGGTCTCCGCGAGTGGGGACTTGCACAAGTCCGCGGCTGCGACGCCATGACGACAAATCTCCAGCGCGCGCGCGGCCGGTGACGACCGCCTGCAGATCGCGAATATTTCGGCCGGTTTGATCACACGCGGGGCAGGCCACATTTGCGGTGGCTTCGGTTCGTGCATCTTCGGGCTCGATTTGCGGGTGGGTCGGTCGCGCGGGCGGTGGCGGCCGACGCTGGGGAAGGGCCAAGTCAGCGGGCGGCATCGCAACCGGCGGGCGAACCGGTGTTTGTTTTTTGGGTGGGGCGGGAGGGCGTGTCGGACGAGGTCTTTGCTCCTGGGGTTGGGGGCGAACGGGGCCGTCCCACTCCATCATAAAATCGGATTCGGCGAAGGCTTGCGAGGAGAAGAAGATCAAACCGATGAGGAGGTTTCTCAAGATGAACATAATCTACTTTCCATTGGCCGCGCGCTGGGCGTGATCGAGTATTTGTTCGCTCTGCTCCGCGAGTGAGGGCGTGCGTTTGCATCCTCGCCCCTGGCAGAAAGGGTTGAAGCCGGCTTCCGTGTCGTCGTCGACGACTTCCTGAAATTCGATGGGTTCGGGTGTGGAAATCGATGCAGGGCCGCGACCTTTGGGTTTGGGAGTTTCCTGAAACTCCATGCTTTTAGACGGGCTGGGCGCCAGGGTGTCTTCGGCGCGCGCGGGCTGGTTTAGATAAATCGTGAAAATTAGAGCGGTTAGGAGCATCACTTCTTTTCGTAATTTTGCGGGGAAATATTAAGATGTGGCAGCCGTTCCTGGACCTGGACTGGACTCCGACCAGAGCTCGCCGGTGGCCGCGAAAATTCAAATATGCGTTAATAAAAAACCCGGGTAAAAACCCGGGCTTTCTGCGGCGCTTCCGAAAAAAGAACCTGGTACCTCTAGAAAGTTTGAGTACCTCTAGAAAGTTTCGATGGCGGGTTCTTCGCTGCCGCCGGGGATGTCGCCGGCGCTGGTCTTTTTGCGCGGGAGAGTGTCAATCGACTTTCCGTGCGGGTCGCGGCCATTCATGTTTTGTTGAATAAACTCGATGCGCTCGTTGATCTTTTCGTCGACGATGGCGGCGTTTTGCGCCGGATTGCGCACGATTTTGGGCGTGATAAACACAACCAGATTGTTTTTGTTCCGCGACTTCGACTGCGACTTAAACAACCAACCGAGAATCGGGATATCGCCCAAGATCGGAACTTTCGCAACGGCGTCGCGATCGTCATCTTTCATCAAGCCCCCGAGGACGGCCGTGTCTCCGCTGTTCACCACGATTTGGGTCTTGATTTTGCGGGTTGAGGTGGCGATGGCGTTCTTCGCCAACTCAGAGGCGGCGATCGGCACATCTTGCAGATCGTTCACTTCTTGATCGATCTTCATTTGCACCGTGTCGGTGTCGGGCGAAATGTAGGGCGTGATCGTGAGCTTGGTGGTCACATTCTGGCGTTCGACGTTATTGGTGGTGATACCGCCGGTGGTGGTGCTTGGCGCCAAAGCGACAGGAACTTTAGCTCCGACCTCGATCAAAGATTCCTCATTGTCGAGGGCCATAATCTGCGGCGTCGATAAAATGTTCGAGTTGGTGTTGGCCTTCAAGAGCTTGATCAGACCGGTCAGGCTCGTCACTTTAAACTTGCCCAAAGTTCCCAAATCCAAATCCACCAGTCCGCCCGAGCCAAAGCCTAAGATCGCGCCTTGGTCGCCGGCTGGGCTGATAATGCTCGAGAGATCTTTTGAACCGCGAAAGCCGATCCGGCCCACGCCATTGGTGTCGGCCGCGAACTTGTAGTAGTCGATACCCCACGAGTTGCTTACGCCGGAGTTCATTTCCATAATGATCGACTTAATAAACACTTGATCGCGCGGAATATCGATCTTTTGCAGCAACACTTTAATCGTGTCGTAATCCTGCTTCGACGCCACGATAATCAAAGAGTTGGTATTTTTGTCGGCCGAAATTTTAACTTCGCCGCCAAACACGGCGGTGGCGGCGGGGCCCACTTGCACTTGTCCGGTCGGTCCGCCCAAGGCGGGCGTCTGCTTGGCCGCGGCGGCTTCTTGCGCCTTTTTCGATTCGCCAGCGATTCCGTTCAGCACGTTGGCAATCGGTTCGGCCTCAGCGTGGCGCAGGTAGTACACATTAAATCCGCCTTGCTCATCGGGGCGCATAGGATAATCGAGGCGTGAAACTAGCTTTCTGATTTTCTCAATGCCGGCCTTGTTGCCGACCACGATAATCGAGTTGGTGCGCTCGTCGGGTACAACGAGGTTATAAACTTCGGCCCCCGAACCGCCGCCCACGTCGGGCGAGCCGGCCGGCCGAAAGCGCGGCACACCGCCGCCAAATTGATTTTTCTTCTCGCCTTTGTTGATGATCTGATCGACCAGGTCGGCGATGTCTTTGGCTCGTGCATAGCGCACGCGCATCACTTCGAGTTGCTCTTCAAAACCCTGCACATCGAGTTGGTCTAAGATTTTTTGAATCCGGTCCATATTCGCGCCGTAATCCGACACGATCAGCGAGTTGGTGGGCGTGTAGGGAACCAGTTCCCCGTTGGTTGAAGTCAGAATCCGCAACTGCTTGTTCACTTCGTCGGCCGAGATGTACTTAAGTTTGATAATCCGCGTGATCATTTGATCGGACGACGGATAATAGGCGCCGGAGAAGGTGTCGATATTGTCGCGTTGAGCGGCCCGTGCTTGTTTAATTTTATAAAAGCCGTCGCCGGGCACAACCGCCAATCCGTTGATCGCAAGAGCCGATAAGAAGGCCTTATAAGCTTCGGCCACCGTGATGCGCGAGGGTGCGATGATCGTGATTTTGCCGCGAACCTGCGGGTCGACAATAAAGTTTTTGCCGGTCAGTTCAGAAATTGCCTTTACGATATCGGCGATGTCGGCGTTCGGGTAATCGAACGATTCGATCATATCGGGAAAATTCTCGTTGTTGATGTCTTCAATTCCCGAGCTGGCCATATCCTTGCCGCTCTTTTTTGAAACGAATCCGGCCGGTTTGCCAGGCGCCGCACCACCAGGTGTTTGTGCGAAGGCATTGACCGCAACTATAGCTATGATGCCAATCCAGATGCGTTTCATCGTTACCCCTCCTTGGGTATTTTATAAAACGAATATTTTAATTATCGATGACGTCGTAATTAAAATTTTCTTCTCTGCCATTTCTTTCAACAGAAAGCTTGATGCGGCCCTCCGACTTCAGCGCGTTGTAGAGCTCCATCGCTTTGGTCGGTGAGTTCACGTCTTCGCCATTTACTTTTTTAATCACGTCCATGGGCTTAAAGCCCAGCTTCTCGTAGATACTTCCCGGTTGAATGGCAACGAAGCGAAAGCCGTCCACCTTGCCACCGCTACCGGGAACAATATTCGGCACCATGCGCGCTTGCTGCAAAATTCCGCCGAGATCCGACGTGTACTTGGCGATGTCAGACCGGCGCATGGTGAAGTCGAAGTCGCCCTTTTTGATAACGTCTTCGCCCCCGCCACTCGACACCACCGGATCTTTAACTCCGAAGGTGACCGCCGTGTCTTTGGGGATGTCGATGTACTCGAGCCGATTGTTGTTCGTGTTGCGAAAAACGACTTTGCGCCGTTCGATGCGCACAATTCGCGCCATGCCTTCGACGTCGTAGTCGACCATAAAGGCGCGAGCCTCGTTTTTTGTTTTAAGCGTGATCGTGGCGACCGATTTTTTGTTGTTTGAGTGTACGAGGGTGCCTTCGAGCTTGAGCGGCAACTGCGAGGGCACCGGATCGTTGTCGGCCAAGACTTGACTTGAATCGCCGCTCGAGAGTTTGGGCGGGATCATGCCGTCTTCGTTAAAGACATTGCGATCGCGAATCGGATAGTAGCGGGTGATATCGGTGTAGTTGCTTTTGATCTGTCGGGCGGGACGGCTCGGCGGCGGTTGGGTCGGCAGGAGTGACGGTCGAACATAGAGAATGCCCATATCCGCAACCCAGTAACCGATCAGCAATGCGAGTCCGTAAAGATAAACCGCTTCGAACGGTGGCCGATGCTTCGGCCCTTTGTTCAGTGATGCAAAAGATCCGGCAATGTTACGGAGCAGACTCATTCCACAAGATTAGCAAATGGGTGCCACAAGTCGTCAATTACATCTCCATGAAACCTTTTCATGGACATTGGTCCTGCCAACAGCCAAAGACACGTCTGAGATTAAATGAACGATTTTTCGCTGAGGCACAACCCTTGCTTTAGTGAGTGATCGGGAGCGGAAAGACACCACGTGGATTTTCGCTAAGGGAGAAGCCGCTAAAATGGCCAATCCTATGAGGGGGATTTCATAACGGCGCGAAGGCGCTTTCATTAAATCCCAAAAATTTAGAGTCCGACTAACGCAAACATCTCGGGGGGGAAATATGCGTGATGCATTAGTGTTTAATGGTGCCAGTAATCTGGATTTTCAAGAAATTCGCAGCAATGTGGTGCGAATTCCAGAGGTCATCCAACGGATTCGCGAGGCGCAGGACATCTGGGATGCGCAAGGGTCATCGCCGCTCGATCTTTCAACGTTTATCGCCGCTGATGACAACGCTTTTCTCGGCCACATCCGCCTAAAAAGTTTCGCCACCGCGGTGGTGCAGGTCGGCTTGCTGGATCGGTTCTTAAAACATCACAAGTTGCCGGAGTTTGTTGTGGGTGCCAGCAATGGCGATTCGCCCCTTAAAGTGGCGATTGGCCAGACTGCGTTTGCTGATTTAGTCGGCAAAAGTCCCTCAATCACCAATCAAGCCACCCGATCGCTCAAGGCGGTTCCAGGGTCCACTGGACTGGACCTTCCGGTTTTGGCCGGCATTCAGTTGGTTGAATATTCCATTTTTCAAAAGTCGGGCGAAGGTTTTGTTCAGGTTCAGTGTGATGCCAAAGAAGTTGAGAAAATGGTGGTCGAATTGGTTGAGAGCCACGACGTGGAACGTTTGATTATGGTCGGCCCCGGTCACTCTATTTTTGGTCGCAAAATGCGCGAGCTCACCGACCGCGATGTGCAAGTGATGGAGAGCATCGATCTAGATCCGATGCTTTCTTGGTTTTGGTCGAATTTAAAAGAAGACCGGCTGGCCGTTGCTAATTAATTAGGTAGGTCTGATTCTTCCAAATAGGGCTGACCGGCGACGGTCGGCTCCTGCGAGTCCATCTCGCCATCGGTGACGGCGTCTTCGGGTTGAAAGTCAAAGTCCGGATTGTGCGCGGGTCTTCGCGACTGTTGCGCATCCTTCATAATGCGGCCGTTGATGGCCGCGACTGAGTCATCGCCGCATTTCAAAACATCGTTAAATTCAGCTCTTAATACGCCCATAATCACGCGGTCCGACGCGCAACTTTGTTTGGCCGCGAAAACTTTATTTTGGCAACTGGACAAGCGCCGCTCTTGCACGGTTTTGACATGAGTCAAAGTTCCGAGGTCCATGCTGTTCCAGCGGATGAGCTGCGAGCAAGTTTGGGTCGCGGCTTTGTAGGCATGTTGGCAGCCAGCGAAGGGACTGGGATCGGTCATTTTTTTGCGAATGCGCTGTTTGATGTCGGGGCTTAGGCAGCTGCGCGGCTCCGCCTCGGCAAATCCGCAGAACACCGACAATAAGACTATGAGAATTTTCCCCTGAATAGGCATAAGCTCAACCCTTTTACCCCGTGAACCTTATCCATACTCAGTTTGAGGCAAAAAAGGGTGATTGGCTAATCAAAGTGCGACAGTTCTCAATATGAGACGCACCCTCAAGTCTTCGACCACTCCACATCAGTGGCGCTCGCTAAGGAGTTAAATTTACGCGCTAAAAGAAAGAGCCAGTCGCTCAGTCTGTTTAAAAAGACGACAGTCTCAGAAGTGTCCGTCGTAGTTTTGTGCAGCTCCACGGCCTCACGTTCAGCCCGGCGGCAAACGGTGCGCGATAGATGGGCAAAGGCGGCGAGTTGGCTGCCTCCCGGCAGAATAAAATTTTTTAATGGCGGAAGTTCGGCCTCCCAACCATCCATATCGGTTTCGAGTTCAGATAAAAGGGCCGAATTGGCCTTTGGCAATTGCTCGCGTAGCTTTTCATCTTCGCAGGCGAGATGGCTGCCCAAATTAAAAAGATTGTCTTGCACCCGCTTCAGTCGCGAATTGACCTGGTCGCTAAAGCGGCCGTCCGAAAAAGATTTGTTTTGCGCGGCGATTAGGCCCAGCGTGCTATTGAGTTCATCGAGCGTTCCGTAAACGTTCAGGCGTTGGTGGCTTTTCGATACGCGTGTGCCGCCCACGAGAGAAGTCTCCCCCTGGTCACCGCCCTTAGTGTAGATCTTAGCTTTCAAAACATCTCCCATAGGTGAACCGGATATTTAGGTGCCTACCGTTTTTTTGCAACCCATCGCGGCACTTGGCGCAATGGGTTGCAAAAAAACGGTAGGCACCTAAATATCCCAAGAAAGGTGTTGATGAAAGCGTTTTTGATTTCGATCCCGCACTCCGGTGAACGTGTTCCGGCTGAGACGCCCTGGCTCGTCGGATTGCCGGAGCCCGTGCTTATGTGCGATGTCGATCGCTATGTCGACCGTCTGTACGGACCCACTTTAAATCAATTGAACATTCCCCATGTCGTGACCGAATGGCACCGCTGCGTGGTCGACCTCAACCGTCTGCCCGAGGATGTGGACCCGGAGTCGGTGGAGGGAAGTGCCAATCCGCCCGGAAAATTTTGGAACGGATTGATTTGGGTGCGCACCACACGTGGCCATAAACTTTTGCCTAAGCCCATTTCAGCGGCCTTACATAAAGAGCTGGTGAAAAAGTATTTTCAGCCCTTTCATGGTCGCGTGCTCGAGATCTATTCGGACTTTAAAGAGCAGGGTGCACAGCGGATTTACCATCTCGATGCGCACTCAATGCCGTCGAAGGGCACCAAATCGCACCGCGATCCGGGCGAAACTCGAGCGGATATTGTCGTGTCGGATTGCGAAGGCACCAGCTGTGGAGCCGAATTTAAAGATCTCGTAATCGCGGCCTATAAAGAAGCCGGTCTGGGCGTGGCCTACAACTGGCCGTATATGGGTGGACGGGTTACGCAAACGTATGGCAAGCCGAGCCTGGGCCAAGAAGCGATTCAAGTTGAAATCAACCGGGCCCTTTATATGAATGAAGAATCCAAAGAGTGGATTCCAGAAAAGGCCAAAGTGTTAATGCAAAAACTGGCCAACGCCGTGGCCCACATCCAAAGTCGATTGCCGGAAATAAAATGCTAAAAGGTCCATGGCGGTTTCTCGCCTCAATAAAACTTGCGGTCCCGATTATCTTGGCTCTCGCTGTGATTTCAGCGGTGGGCACCATTATGGAGGCGCGCTACAACGATGCCGAGGTGGCGCAAAAGCTAGTTTACCACTCGGTGTGGATGTATGTGATCATGGCGGCTTTGATTATAAATCTCGTCGCCGTGATGGTCGATCGTTGGCCGTGGAAGCAGCACCACATGGGTTTCGTGCTCGCGCATATAGGCATCATCACGCTGCTCTTTGGCTCGTGGCTGACCAAAAAGTACGGCGTGGATGGCTCAATGGCGTTTGAAATTGGCGAGTCGGCCAAACAGGTTGTGGTTAAGGAGCGCGATCTTTCAGTGATCGCTTCGCTCGACGGTTCGACTTTTAAGACGATTTATGACACCGAGGTGGATTTTTTAACGAGCCCGCCCAGCGCGACCAAGCCCTTTCAAATTGATCTTGGCAGTGATCGACTTGAAGTGACCGACTACTACCACTTTGCTTTTCGTGAGACCGAAATCACCGCCAGCACGTCCAATGGCGATGGTCCGGCCGTGCGCTTTCAACTTGAAAATCCCAATGTCAATTTAACCGAATGGCTGCGGCGCGATCGCACCAAGGCCGAGGCGCAAGTCAACCTGGGTCCCGCGCGGGTGGTTCTCGCTCGAACTCAACCTGAGCCGACCGGCATGAACGAAATATTTTTGATCGTCCCCGACGGCGCGAAAACCATGTCTTACGTCATTTACAACAAAGACAGAACGGTCCGGCAAAAAGGCACTGTACGGGAGAGTGACACCGTTGAAACCGGATGGATGGGTCTAAAGTTTCGCATTCTCCGCTTTTTGCCGCACGCCCGCGAACAGCTGAACTTTATTAAAACTCAGGCCGCCACGCCCTCGGCCACGTCGGCGCTTAAGTTTAAATTTCGCGATCAGGAGTATTGGCTGGCGCTGAATTCGGCGCAGCGCCTTTACCTTGAAGACAAGGTGTACTTTATCAGCTACGGCAATCGGCGCATCGACCTGCAGTTCCCCTTGAAGCTGAATAAATTTACCGTCGGCACCTATGAAGGCACTTCGCGCGCCGCCAGTTATGAATCCGAAGTTGAGGTGCCCGGTCTAGGCAACACTCTGATCTCGATGAACGAGCCTCTCTATCATGATGGCTTCACGTTTTACCAAGCGTCGTTCGAGCGCAATGAAAAGGGCGAGCCCGTTGTCTCAATTTTGTCCGTTAACCACGATCCGGGGCGTTGGGTAAAGTATCTGGGCTCGCTGCTGATTGTGCTAGGGTCAATTGTGCTATTCTACTTTAAACGCGTGCGGTTTTTGGATTTGGCCGCGAAAGGGACTCGCCCATGATGCGATTTTTTTTGCTCGCAAGTTTCATCTTATCTCCATGGCTGGCCTCGGCCGTTACGCTGAGCGAGGCGCTTGATAAAATTCCCGTGCAAGACGCGGGACGAGTGAAGCCGTTTGGCACCTTCGCCAAAGAAACTCTGCAACTCGTTCACGGAAAAACCAAATTCGAGGGCAAAGAACCGTCCGAGGTTATTTTCACTTGGCTGTTGATTCCCGATCAGTGGCTCAATATGCCGGTGGTGGAGCTTCGCCATAGCGGCCTTAAAGAGGCGCTCAAAATTGAATCTAAAGAGTTGCGCTTTTCTCCGCAAAGTCTGTTGACCAACGAACGCATTCCATTGGTGATTCAAGAGCTCAATACTTTGCGCGGCCGGCAAGAGAAATTAAATCCCTATTTTCAGGCGGTGCAGCGGTTAGAAAATCAGCTGTCTATGTTTCAGGCCGTGCGGGCGGGGGCGGCGATTCGCCTGGTGCCCAATCCAGAGTCGGACACTTGGAAGTCGATTTCGGAGATGGACGGCGAGGCGCAAGCCGCGTTCGCCAATGTGACCAAGGAGTTTGTCGACTCGATTGCTATGTCGACCGAGAAAAAAGGCACAATCCAGGCCAGCGATAAACTGGTCGAGGCGATCGCTCAATTTGTCGAAATCGCTGGGCGGCAGGCTCCCGATAAATACGCCGATATGAGCAAGATCAAGTGGGAGCATCATCTTAATAAATTTCATCCCTTTAAGGTCTCGGCGTACACCTATCTCTTTGGTTTGATTTTCTTGGTCATCTTTCAAGTTTCTGGTCGCGCTTGGTCTTTTCCCACAGGCTATTTGCTGATTGTCTTGGGTTTCTTTTTGCACACCTATGGAATGGGGCTTCGCAGCTACCTCGCGGGGCGCCCGCCGGTTTCGAATATGTATGAGACGGTGATTTGGGTGCCGTGGGCGGCGATCCTGATCGGTTTTGTTTTAGAGCGAGTTCAGCGCAACCGAATGGTGCTTATGGCCGCGGCCGGAGTTGCGGTGCTTTGCCTTTTGCTCACCGACTTAGCGCCTACGGTGTTAGACGCCAGTATTCATCCCCTCGAGCCGGTTTTGCGCTCGACCTTTTGGCTCACCACGCATGTTTTGATTATCACTCTCAGTTACTCGGCCTTTCTATTGGCGTCGGCCATCGGCAATGTGCTGTTGGTCATGTACCTGAAAGACGAGGCTCGTTTCGCCAAGCAAATTCAGCAGGGATCGATGTCGATTTATCGATCTTTGCAAATTGGCGTGGTCCTTTTGGCGGCGGGGACAATATTAGGAGGAATTTGGGCCGACTACTCCTGGGGCCGCTTTTGGGGTTGGGATCCCAAAGAGACCTGGGCCCTGATTTCGCTCCTCGGCTATCTTGCGCTGCTGCATGGACGCTTGGTGGGTTGGGTAAAAAACTTCGAAATGGCGGCCGGATCCATCGTTACTTTTTCGCTGATTGTGATGGCTTGGTATGGCGTGAACTTCGCTCTGGGTGCGGGACTCCACACTTATGGCTTTGGCGCCGGCGGAGTGGAATACGTTTCTGGATTTGTGGTTCTGCAGATCTTGTTCGTCACCTACGTATCAACAGTGCGTTATGGGCGCTTGAAAAATCCAAACAAGTAATGACAGCCACAGCCGCTTTGGCTTAATTCTAATCAACAACTAACTGAGAATATTCAGCTTATGATTAGGGTCTTACTATGAAAAAGATCTTGGGTGCCGTCGTCGTCTTGGGAATTCTGGGCGGTGGTTTAAGCGCCTTTGTATACGCAATCACTGAGAACAAAGTCGTCATTGGATACAATCAGGGATATCAACCCGATCAGCCGATTCCATTTTCTCACAAGCTCCACGCTGGCCAATATAAAATCGCCTGTAACTACTGCCACGGTGGAGTGGAAGTTTCTCGTCATGCCTCGGTGCCCGCGCTGAACGTTTGTATGAATTGTCATACGACAGTGAAGACCGACAGCGAGTATATTAAAAAGCTGACCGAGGCCTACAACAGTGGCGCCTCCATCGCCTGGAAGAAAGTCCATCTGTTGCCGGATCACGTAAAGTTCAATCACGCTCCTCATATTAAAGCCGGCAAAGACTGCACCACCTGCCACGGCAATGTGGCGGAGATGGATGTTGTTAAGCAGGTGTCGCCGCTGTCGATGGGTTGGTGTGTGAACTGTCACCGTGAACAAAAACCCCAAGCGCCTTTGAACTGCAGCACTTGTCACTACTAACTAGAGGCCATGATGGAAACTCAAGAACCAGGTAAGACAACAAAATATTGGCAGAGCCTCGAACAGTGGCGCAAAGACCCCGAGTTCGCGGCCATGGCCGAAAAAGAATTCTTAACTTCTCCGCTCCAGTCGGACGAGGGCAAAGAGGGTTGGGCTCGCCGCGAATTTTTAAAGCTGATGGGCGCCTCGATTGCATTGACCACCTTTGGTTGCGTTCGCCGTCCGGTGCAAAAAATTATTCCTTACGCAAAAATGCCGTCGGATATTATTCACGGCATTCCGAACATCTATGCGTCCAGTTACTTTGATGGTCTTGAGGGCTTCGGAACTCTCGTCACCACGCGCGACGGCCGGCCGATCAAGATCGAAGGCAATCCCGATCACCCTGGAACCGGTGGTGGAATGTCGGCCCGCGCCCACGCGCACATTTTAAAGCTTTACGATCCCGACCGCTTCGCCAACGCCAAACGCAATTTGCAAAATGAAACGCGCACCAATCGCGAGACCATCAATGTAAAATGGGATGCGCTCGATACCGCCGTGGTTGAGCAGCTAAAAAAGGGCAAGGTCGCCTTGCTGATGGGTTCGCAGCTTTCGCCAACGACGCAAATGTTGGTGAGCCAGTTTGCTGATGCCACCGGTGCCAAACTTTATGGGCATGACGACATTTCGTACGACACCGTTCTTGATGCCGCTCAGGCTTCATACGGTCAGCGGGCGCTGCCGCGTTACCGTTTTGATCAGGCCAAATACATTGTTGCCGTGAACAACGATTTTCTCGGCACCTGGTTGACCCCCACGCACTTTCAAAAGCAGTTTGGGCAAGGCCGACGCGATAAAGCCAATATGAACAAGTTGGTCGTGTTTGAATCGCTGTTCAGTCTGACCGGCACCAATGCCGATGAGCGCTTCCGAATTCGGCCGTCGCAATCGCTGGATGTGGTGATGGCACTGCTCCACGAAATTATTGTGGTTAAAAAAGGCTCTCGCTACGCGGGCGATGCCGGCGTGCAGTCGATTTTGTCGGGCTTTGCTAAAAACCAAGCCGATCTGGGCGTCAATGTGGCCGACGTGGCCGAAGGGCTGTGGAAGAATCGCGGCCAATCGATCGTCGTGGCGGGTGGCCCGGCGACTGAGGGTGAAGGCGGCGTGGCCTTGCAGGTCGCGGTCAACTTCTTAAATGCCGTGCTCGAGAACGATGGCAAAACCATTATGCCGGCGGCATCCTCGCTGGCGTCGTCGGCTGTGCGCGGAGTCGACGCTTTGCTGGCGGCTTTAAAAAATAAAGAAATTTCGACCTTAATTATTCATGGCTGCAACCCGGTCTATTCTCTCCCGGCTGCAGCAAATTTTGCTGAAGCGTTAAAGAACGTCGAGATGGTGATCTCCACCGGCGATCGCAATGACGAGACGACAAAACTGGCCGATTACGTGGCTTGCGATCATCATCAGCTAGAGAATTGGGGCGATGTTCGATCGCTCGAAGGCGTGCTGAGCATTCAACAGCCAACCATTCAACCGCTGGGTGACACTCGAGCCTTTCAAGACAGCTTGATGAGTTGGATGTCGGGACTCGGTAAGGCGGGGGCGCTAAAAGGTGCCAAGACCTGGCACGACTATTTAAAAGCGCACTGGCAGCAGAACGTGTTGAAGGGTTCCGAAGATCAGTGGGTGGATCTACTGCAAGCGGGCGTGGTCAAAGGCTCGGGCGGAGCTTCTGGTTCAAAAAATTTCAGCTCGGCGTCTTTGCAACAAGTAAAGCCTGTTGCGAAAAAAGCGGGATTTGAGTTGGCTCTTTACTCAACGGTTGGAATCGGCGATGGCAGCTTGGCCAACGTGCCCTGGTTGCAAGAGTTTCCGGACCCGGTGACTAAAATCGTTTGGGACAACTACGCGTGCTTCTCACTTCGCGATGCTAAACAATGGAAAATTCGCGAAGGTCAGCATGTCACGATCACCACGGACGCGGGCAGTGTTACAGTTCCGGCGCATGTGCAGCCGGGGCAGGCCGATGGAGTTGTGGGCTTGGCGATTGGCTACGGGCGCAAGGGTGCCGGCCAAGTGGCCGATGGCATCGGCGTAAACGCCTTTGCTCTCGCCGGTTGGGTTGACGGTCGCGCCGCGTGCGCAGGCTTAGAGGCCAAAGTGACCGTGGCCAAAGGATCGACAAAAATTGCCTGCGTGCAAGACCATCATACGATGGAAGGCCGCCAAATCGTTGTCGAAGAAACCTTGGCGGATCATTTAAAAAAGCCGGGCGGAAAGGTCCATCGCCACCATGTGCCCTCCATGTGGAAAGAGCATGAGTACAAGGGCAACAAGTGGGGCATGGTTATCGATTTGAATTCGTGCAACGGCTGCGGGGCCTGCGTGATCGCTTGCCAAAGCGAGAACAACATTCCCGTTGTCGGCAAAAAATATATTCTCACCGGACGTGAGATGCACTGGATCCGCATTGATCGTTACTACACGGGATCGCCGGAAGATCCGGGCGTTGTGCATCAACCGCTGACTTGCCACCATTGTGACAATGCCCCGTGTGAAACGGTTTGTCCGGTGGCCGCGACAGTGCACAGCGACGAGGGCACCAACGATATGATTTATAATCGTTGTGTGGGAACGCGATATTGCGCCAACAACTGTCCTTATAAAGTTCGCCGTTTTAACTGGTTTGATTACACCGAGATTCAAACTCCGCGCCAGCTGGCGATGAACCCGGAAGTGACCGTTCGTCACCGGGGTGTGATGGAGAAGTGTTCGTTCTGTATTCACCGTATCCGCTCGGGCAAAACCAACGCCAAGTTGGCCGACCGCGAGTTGCGTCCGAACGAAATTCAAACCGCGTGTCAGCAGTCGTGTCCGTCGAAGGCCATTACTTTTGGCGACTTAAATAACACGCACTCCGCGGTGCGGGGCGAGTTCAACAAGCCCGAATCGTATTCGCTCCTCGAAGAACTCAACACCAAGCCGGCGTTGAAGTATCATGTGAAGGTTCGCAATGTGGAAAAACTAAAAGGCGAAAAAAATGATGGAGGACACCACGGATGATCCGGCGTAATCCTCTTGTTCTTGGCAACAAGACATATGCAAATGTGACCGACGATATTTCGAGCTTGCTCGAGCGATTTCCCGGGCCCAGTTACTATGTGGGTCTATCGTTCGCGTTGTTCTTGCTGTTTATTTTTGTTTTCGCACAAGGAATGATCGCCACCTTCGGAATGGGCTTGATGGGAACCAACCATCCGGTCGGCTGGGGTGTCGATATTATCACCTTCGTGTTCTGGATCGGTATCGGCCACGCGGGAACTTTGATTTCTGCGGTGTTATTTTTATTCCGGCAAAAATGGCGCACCAGTATCGCCCGCTCTGCGGAGGCGATGACGGTGTTTGCGGTGATGACCGCCGGCGTATTTCCGCTGCTGCACACCGGCCGACCTTGGCTGGCGTACTGGCTATTGCCGTACCCGAATCAACGCGGTCCTTTGTGGGTGAATTTTAGATCACCCTTGGTGTGGGACGTTTTCGCCGTTTCGACCTATGCGACTGTGTCGATGGTCTTTTGGTACATTGGGATGGTTCCCGACCTCGCCACCATTCGCGATCGGGCGAAAAACGTTTGGCGCAAACGCATTTACGGCGCCCTTTCGCTCGGCTGGCGCGGCACCGCTCGCAACTGGAACCATTACGAAATGGTTTATATGTTGCTCGCGGGTCTATCGACTCCGCTCGTGTTGTCGGTTCACTCGATCGTATCGTTCGACTTCGCGGTGGCGACACTGCCCGGATGGCACACCACGATTTTCCCGCCCTACTTTGTGGCCGGCGCGATCTTCTCTGGTTTCGCCATGGTCGTGACGTTGATGGCCATCTTGCGTGAAATTGTTCCCGTCTTTAAAGACTACCTCACGCTCGATCATATGGAGGCCATGAACAAGATCATTATGACCACGGGTCTAATGGTCGGTTACGCGTACGGTTCCGAATTTTTTGTCGCTTGGTACTCGGGCGTCGAGTACGAAGTGTTTATCTTTAAAAACCGTGCCTTCGGACCCTATGGTTGGTCCTACTGGATTATGGTGACCTGTAACGTAATTATTCCGCAGGTGTTTTGGTCGCGCTATTGCCGTCGAAGCATTCCGATTATGTTTGTGGTGTCGATCTTTGTGAATATCGGCATGTGGTTCGAGCGATTCGTGATTACGGTCACTTCGCTCCATCGCGACTTCTTGCCGTCGAACTGGGGTATGTGGGTGCCGACCGCCTTTGATATGGGGGCGCTATTCGGCAGCTTCGGATTATTCTTTACGCTGTTCCTGCTGTACATACGTACGCTGCCGGCGATCTCGATTGCCGAAGTGAAGCCGGTGCTCAGCGTGGGTCGCGAGGGAGATGGTCATGGACATCATTGAGAAAGCCATTTCAATGCTCCGTTGCCCTGGTAAAAAGGGCATCGCGGGGATTTGGACGGACGAACATAAAATGGTTAAAGCGGCCGGTGAGGCACGCAAAAGCGGCCTGACTAAGTTCGAAGCGATTTCGCCCTTTCCACTTCACGATATCGATGCGGCCATGGGCATCCCATTGTCGTTTATCCCTTGGGTTACGTTTATCATGGGGCTGACCGGCTTTAGCTTTGGGAGTTGGTTTACCTGGTGGGCCTCGTCGCAAGATTGGGCATTGATTATCGGTGGTAAGCCGTTTTGGTCGTTGCCCGCTTTTATTCCCGTCATTTTCGAATGTACGATTTTGTTCGCCGCCCTCAGTTCGGTGGGAGCCTTGCTGTACATGTGCGGACTGCCAAAAGTGGACCCGCCGGTGATTGACCCCGATTTGTCGAGCCACAAGTTCGCGTTGTTCGTGCCCGAAGACGACACCGGCTTTAACGCCGCCTCGATCGAAAAATTATTTAAGGATCATGGTGCCGTCGAAGTGAAAAGGACGGAGTTCTAGATGAAAAAGCTTATCGCCGTCGCTATTTCAACACTGACTCTGGCCGCCTGTAATGGCGGAAAAAATCAAACGAACATCGAAGTGATTCAGAACATGATGGATCAAGTGACCATCAAGTCGCAGGATTGGGATCCGAAGCAAGGCGACAAACTGCAAATGCGGGCGCCGCCCGCGGGCACCGTAGCTCGTGGCCACACTCCATATAAATATCTGACCGATCCGCAAGGCGCGTGGAAGCAGCCCAATCCTTTGGTCGGAAATACTTCTGAAGAAATCGTTAAGCTGGGCAAGGCCAAATACGACATTTACTGCGCGGTTTGCCATGGTGATAAGGGTGGGGGAGACGGAACGGTGGCAGAGAAAATGCCCGTTAAACCGCGCAACCTCCTCAGTGCCGATGCCAAGGCCTACAGTGATGGACGAATGTATCATGCCATCACCGCGGGCATTGGTTTGATGGGTTCTTATGCCGGACAAATTCCCGATGAAAAAGCCCGTTGGGCCATCGTAAATTACATGCGTACACTGCAACGTTAAAGTGAAGGATTAAGTCAATGGGTCACGGACACTCGGACGTACAAAGAATCACCCCGGCACCCTTGCCGGTGTCGAGCACGTTTAAAGCCTTTTTCCTGATCCTGTTCGGGCTAGGGGCCGCGGTTTTTGCTTACTTGCTCTTTACCGATCAAGAGCGGGCCTGGCATGCGTACCTGACGGCTTACTTTTACTTTTTCATACTCGCTATTGGCGGACTCTTCTTCTCATCCATCCAGCACATCACCAAGGCCGGCTGGTCGGTGAATGTGCGGCGCTTTTGCGAATCCTTCACCGCGTTTTTGCCCTATGCGTTTGTCGGCGCATTGTTACTGCTTTTGGGTGGCAAACATCTTTATGAGTGGATGATTCCGGCCAAGGTGCACGCCAACCATTTGTTGGAGCATAAGCAGAGCTACCTCAATACGCCGTTTTTTGTGGTTCGAATCGTTTTGTTTTTTGGCTTATGGCTTTTGTTTAACAAAAAGTTGGTCGGTGGTTCTCTTGAACAAGACAAAACCGGCGACGAAAACCTCACGCACCGCTCGGTGGGCTGGTCCATCGGCTTTTTGCTGGTGTTTGCAATTACGTTCTCGCTCTTTTGCGTGGATTTAATTATGGCGCTTCAACCGTTGTGGTTCTCGACCATTTTCGGGATCTATTGTTTTGCTGGTTTGTTCCAGTCGACGATGGCGACCATGATTTTGTTGATCCTCTATTGCCGCAAGCAGGGTTTGCTGACCGGTTATGTGAATGAGAACCACTTGCACGATCTGGGCAAATTTATGTTCGCGTTCACTGTGTTTTGGGCTTATGTCGCGTATTCGCAGTACATGTTGATTTGGTACGCCAACTTGCCCGAAGAAACCATCTTCTACCTCCCGCGAGTTACAGGTTCGTGGACCATCGTTTCTATGGCTTTGCTGTTGTTTAAGTTTGTGGTTCCGTTTTTTGCGTTGCTTTCGCGTCGCTCGAAACGCAATCCCACATTCCTCGGCACGATTTGTGTGCTGATCTTGGTGATGCAGTATGTGGATCTCTATTGGTTGATCTACCCGAACCTCAGCGAGGAAAAAGTGGTTTTCGGAATTCCCGAAGTCACAATTTGGCTGGGTATGGCCGGGTTGTTTTTGTTTGTGATCACTCGATTCTTGTCGAAGCACCCGATTGTGCCGGTGAGGGATCCGAGGATACACGAATCCCTCAACCACCACGTCACCTACTAGGGTCGCCTCGCTATAAGCCTCATCTACTGCGTTGCCTGCGCGCCCGCTTCACTGCGGCGTAGTGGTAACTACGCCTCGCTTCGCGGGCGCTTGTCGCCTTGTAGCTGAGGCTTATAGCGAGGCTCCTTTTTTAGGGACGAGAGTTTAAAGATTAATAAACAATAATAACTACTATTATTTAGATATGCGTTTATGACCGATTGCGGCGGCTGTGTCAGTCGTGCGTTATGGTTTAGTCCAGATTGTTACAACTCCTATTTAGTGGCGTTGATGACCCGCCCCCATTGTTTAGTCCAGTTACAATGCGACTATTCCGCGGGCAAAT
>CAYVRZ010000022.1:0-69774 GCA_964453895.1 uncultured Pseudobdellovibrionaceae bacterium
TCATACGGCCAGTGGGCAATACTGTTCTTATTCAACTTGGGGAGGGCTAGTCGCTTTAACCGATGTCCGCACCCACAATCTTGAAAACCTACCGACCATTGCGAAGGATTATCTTGAGAAGACTCTGAACTTTGTGGGCGATTGCGTCCCAACCGTAAAAGGATATGCCAGCGGGATTTTTCGCACAGCGGATTACAAACTCTTTTTTAGGGTAACGCGCGATCAATGGTGCTTTTATCAAGTAACCTACAACACAAGCGCCGATCAAAATCCCAATGTTCCTAGAATGCCTGACGGAAGCCTCAATTACCCGATTTTAAATAAAGCACCGAGTGTGCTGCAGTGGACTGGCAGTAATTGTCCGGCGGGGTAACGGTACAGAAATTCGCCCGCGCCGGACATTAAGCGTCGCATCAGTGCGGCCGCGCGTGGTTTACAGACAGGTGAGCCCGTAAGTGACGGGCATTCCGTCGACTTCAAGCTGAATCAATCCAGTGTTGGCGTTTATGTCCACCACCACCAACACTCCGGTTCCCAAGTACTGAATCTGAGCGCCTAAGTTCGTAACTTTTGTCACCGGAAAGTCCCTGGTGGAATTAGTTTCAGATGTGAAGACTTGAAGTTTGAGAATGTCGAATTCGTCTTTTGCTAGGTTGACCTGAATCGTGCCGTTTCCAGGCTTTACCGCGCCCTCGCAGGAAAATCCGCGCCAGTTCCCGCCGCCGTAACTCCCGCCGTTGCCGTTGCTTTGCGCGATGGAGTCGCTGGAATCAATCGCCTCCGAGCAGTTTTGCATGGACACGATCATCGCCAACGCGATCAACGCAAGCCCAGTCACCAGGGCGGCCTTTCTCATTTTGAGACGCGAAAAAATAAAACCCATACTTCTTCCCTCTAAATCATACCTCATTCCGGTACAGTTCCATAATGTCGTACATGCGAGCGACAAGGGATTGATATAATTGAAGCGATGAAGATCTTGAGTTCCAAGGATTTAGCGGTCATTGACGAGAGGATCAGATCGGGACAGCAGAGTCAGGCCCGCCTGACCTTAAGTAAGATCTCTCCGTCTGATCTCAAGCGCTCCGACTTCGGGCGCTTCGCCAATCTACTTTCGCGCGCCGGACTTTTTCAAAAAGGGCTGCGCCTGCTAAATCCTTTCGTGCGCCATTCCCGGTTGCGAGACGGTGCCTCGCCTGAAGAGAGGCTCGAGTACGCGTATCTTCTTATTAAAATCGGAGCCTTGAACGAAGCCCGTTCGATCCTCACGCAACTCAATCCAGCGATGCACCCCGATTCTTTGCTCTATACGACGTTCGCCCTCACTCCCGAGTGGCGGTATGAAGAGACGATTCCTCTTCTTAGAGAATACCTTACTCACATCGGAGCGGCCCGGCCCTATCAGGCCTTGATCGCTAAGGTCAATTTGGCCGCCGCGCTGATTTTTTGCCGCCATGATGATGAGGCTGCGGGACTGCTATCTGAGGCAAAAACCGCCGCCGCCGGTTTGAACGCCGGCTTCCTTCTGGGCAGTCTACATGAGCTCTCCGCGCAGTTGGCTATCGCCCAGGAAAATTTCACGGCCGCCGATGCGGCACTTAATGAAGCCTCGCGACTGTTGCAAACCGCAGTTACGGCGGAACATCTTTACGTACGAAAATGGCGCTTGGTGCTCGAGTTCTTGAGGAGCCCACGCCCCGCTGAATTGGCTGGCGAACTCAAATCTCTGAGAACCTTCGCATTGGCCAAACGCGAATGGGAGGTGGCGCGTGATCTCGATTTCCAACTTCTCAAGCGCCTGCACGAGGAAGAGACGTTCGCTTTCTTGTACTGCGGTTCTCCGACCGAGGTATTTCGGCGCCGACTCGAAAAGTCTTATCCTGCTTTTCCGCTTCCTGCTGACGCCTACGCGTGGTCGGGCGAACCGCGAGCCCTCGCCGCGGCGGATGCTTATGACGTGCAAATGGGAGTGGACTCAAGAGGACGGGAAATCTTGGAGCGCGGCCAATCGCCGCACCGCCTTTGGCTTCTTTTGTGCCGGGATTTTTACCGTCCACAGAGTCTAGCTCAAATATCGGCTTGGCTTTATCCCGACGAGCTTTATCATCCTGTTCACTCTCCGTTGAAGGTCCATCAAATTGTATCGCGACTGCGCAGGCAGCTTGAAAAGGCGCGCGTTCCTATCCATATCGTTGGGTTCGGCGGCACTCTTCGCATTGAATTTCGAAAGTCCTGCGCATTAGTTAAAAATTGGCGCCTCGATTCTGAGCAGCCAAACCGAACCGATCTTGAGGCGGAACCGGCGCTCACCCGATTCTCCGGCTCTCAATTTCAAGCCCGCGATCTGGCCCTGGCCTTGGATATTTCTCTTTCGTCCGCGATCCGCCGAATCAATCGGCTTGTGGCCGACGGCAAACTCATCCGCGAAGGCATCGGAAAAAAGACAGCTTACCGAGTTAAATCGGCGGCTTAGATTCGTGTCAGTTTTGTCAATTCGACCTCACCAAAGCCTCCCGTAATCTGGTTACAACTAGGGGAGGAAACATGAAACGAACTTTTTGGAATTCACTTGTCGCGGTGGCATTGATCTCATCGATCGGGTGCGGCCAAGCCGTATCCACCAAGACGACAGAAGAGAAAAAGCAAGAGCCGATTCGCGTTGGAAAAATTCTCGGAATTTATCCGACACCGACCGTGACGAGTATCAAGTTCGAGAGGTCGGGCGGCTATCCACCGCCGGCGCCATACACCCACTATTCCATCGCCATTTCACTTGGCCATCCGGCCATTCTCACAAAAACCGGACGAGACGACATCATGTCCTGGAACTGCCAATTTGAACTCACATTGGCGGAGCGCGAGCAGCTCATCGTTAATTTGGAGTCGGCTTACTTGGCTCGAGATGATCGGGACTCTATAATGGTGGACGCCGGCAATTCCTATTTAAAGGTTTTGTCCGGCTCGCAACTGCTCGGAGAGCATCCTTTTAAAAGCGGCGATTCGCTGGACCCAGCCATTTTGCTGATCGAGGGTCAGCCTCTTCTGCAGCAGTTGAGCGAGCTGCATCAGCGCTTCGAATGCTTGCAGGCTTACTAGGCTTCGCCAACTGTCTCGAACTGAGACGGGCACTCTTGCCGAAGCCCGTCCTATGTCAGAATGTAAAAATGATGTCCTGGCTCGCCGGCCTATGGCGCCGGTTTTTCTCTCGATCGCTTCCCACCACCGGGCAGACGCCCGACGAACTGGCCCGGCTGATTCGCGATCTGATGGCGGCGATGGATAATCTTCGCGGACCCGAATCGAGCGCGGATAGAGAATTCGTAGAGCAACATTTCTCCCGCGCCATCTTAGGTTTGCTCGATCTTGGGCGCGCGGACCAAGCGGCCGTTTTATGCAAAAAGGCGCCGGCCACCCATCGTCTACCGTTTCGAAAACTGCTGGAGGGTATCGATGAACAGGTGGGATTAAAGCTAGCCATTGCCTGCATGCGAAAAGAGGACTGGTCGACCTCGTTGCGCCTGCTCGACTGGGCTCTCGGCCTTCCCGGTGGCAGCAAGTCCAAAAAGAAGATTTTCAACGTGGCTTTCAAAATCGCCCGCAATATTCTTCATCAGGATCCGGCCACCTTTCAGGCCAAAATCATAACTCTGCAACTCAGCCCTGCCATGAGCGATCGGGTCTTGGCCGCCGGACGTCAGGCGGGATAGTCGCCTACGCCGGAACCCAACTGCCATGAAAGCCGAGCGGCAAAGGGCGATTCATCCAAACTCGCGCTTCAAGCGCAAGCGTTACGGCATGACGAATATCGATAAAAGACTGATTGCAACTTCCATCAAATCCTAAGTGAACGATGTACCCATTCCATTCGCTCGCCTCTCCCTCGCGCGGGATAAACAGTGCCTCACCGAACATTTGCGTGGGCGATGCATGGACACGATGTGGAACTTCGCGCTTCACGTCCCAGCACACGAGCGTGTTCATGGCGAGCGGGTCGGCCGAATTTCTTTCTGATTCCAACATGTAGGTAAATCTGTGCGGCCGGCCTAAGCGGCGGGGGTCGATGGACGGAAAATCTCCGGCGCGGCCGTCGCTGATGGCGCGTCGACTTAAAATTCGACCGGCGGTCGGGTTGATTTCAAAGCGGGTGATATACGTGGGCGGGACTGAAGGGAGCTGATCGGCGGACCACGCTTTTACGAGGTCAAAGTTTTTATCGTTCGGGCAAAGAACCGTATCAAAAATCACATTGCCGCTGCGGCGATCTTCATAGGCGTTGCAATGATGAAATACGGTTCCCGTCGGAGAACTGCTCAATCGCAGTGGCGCGCCCGTTCCGTCCTTACGGATCATCACGATCTCGAGAGGTTTGCTGTTGTCGTATTTTAGGAGATCTGCAATCGGCCCCCACGATGCGGCGGCTCCCCAAAAATTGATATAAACCGGCGGGATTACAAAAATCAGATAATTTTCGGTGATCATCATGTCGTGAATTAAATAAAATTGCTCGATCGGGAAGCTCGCGACTCGGGTTAGAGTTCCCGTGGCGCGGTCGTGACGGAAGGTCACCACTTCTGGATTCAACGCTTGAGTAAAACCAAATGTATAAAGCTCGCCACTAACCGGATCTATTTTTGGATGCGCCGTTAGAGTCATGTTTTTGGGCAGAGTTTCGTTAAATCGATAGACGCCCTCAGTAGCCAAAGTGGTTTTATTTAAAGCCACGGGCGGCCCGCCGTCTGAAAACGCGAGAACGCGGCCATCCAATTCCAGCACACTCACATTTGGCGAATTTTTAAAACCTTTGGCCCATCCAGGACTCGCGGTACCAAATTCATGATACAGCATTTTTCCCTCAGCCCGCTCGGCTTGGCGCTCGGCACTGTCGACAAACGCGGAGCGCGCGCTCACGCCACCCGAGGCAAAATCAAACGCGGTCAAATGCGCATCACCGTCGAAGAGATGCTTAAGCTCCACTCCATAATTGGTTTTTGACCCCGGCCCGATTCGGTAGAGGGAGCCGTTTAAATCCAGAGGGATGCGACCTTCTACCAACCCCAACTCCCACGGCCCTTCGATGTTCGTAGACTGATAGGCGTGCCAGCTTAGGCGGGATTCACGCCCGCCACTGGCAAACGCTCTGGGCAACCATGTTAACGGCGACGATAAAGCTAGTCCTGCGGCCGCAGCCGAGTGGCGCAAAAATTCACGACGTTGCATACGTGTTTTCCCCCTAGGAATGGGGAAGCTATATCGAGAACTTTCGCTCGAGCGTTATGCGATTTATTTCAAATTCAGAAATTAGCGCGGGCGCTAAGGTATAACTCAGTTCGATGGAGTCTCTGATTGGCAATAGGAAACCTGAGTCAGTACCCATGTGCCGTCGAGGCAAAGGAATCGTGCGCCTGGTCCCGTAGCTCCAGTGCTACAATAGGTTGGGACTGTAGTCCCTGAAGGTGAAGCCGGGGCATCGACGTTCATCGTACCTCCATCGCTTAAGGATGCGGCCGGGCAGGGCCGCAAATTTCCGCCGCCGGCCACCGGGGCGTCTTCAAACGAACAGTTCGAAATCACATTGCCCACACCGACTTGTATGATCGTACGAATACCGCGCACGAGCGACGGGCTAAACGCCCCCGGATGAGTCATCCGCAACTCTAGTGTGCCCGTGTAATTGGTGGGTGAAACCTGTTGCCGCGGGATCAGTGCAATTTGGTTTACGATTGTGCCAAGATTCAGGCGCTGGCCTTGGGCCACGATATTTTCATTGGTCAGGGCCGTTCCCGCGGCATCTACAAACCGAATCCGGTCGATGATCAAATCCATATTCAACGGCGGCAACGCTCTACCCGTAAAGTTGAGCCGGCACAAAGGGCTCAACCCGCCAAGATTGCGAATTTCGTTGGTCAGGTCCGTCACCTCGGCACGAGATTCTAAGGTCTTAATTCCCTTTTGCATCTGGTTCATATAGTTGGTGACACCGGCGATTAAAACCCCGGCAACGCCGATCGCAACTATCACTGCAATAAGGGACTCGCCCCGCTGATTTTTCAAACCCATAATTGATGCTTGCACTTTGCTTGGGGCCGGTCAATGCGCTCTTCCTCATTGACTTAGCCGCCTCCCCAAGTAGCCTTCTCTTAAGGGGAAAACTTATGCGCGTAGTATTTGTTATTTTGATGTTGGGGTTTTCGAAACTAGCTCTCGGTAATTCTTCGATTCACATCATGCCCGGTTCCAAGTTTACCGTTGAAACATCGGTCCAGGGTTCAGAGGGCTACATCTTTATCAATGGCATGCAAGTGTCCCAGCCGGACTTCCTTAGCGGGTTTTGCTACATAGGATTTTTAAAAAACTTCGAAGCTTTGCCGCAAAATCTTATGCTTGAAATCGAAGGGGTGGATGGCCACTTCACTCGCAATTCACCAAGCCCGTATGACCGCTCTATGTACCAGACGGTGTTTCATTTCAAACAGAACGACTACATTAATTTGATCGGCTGTCAGACTCCCACGGGAGTCCTCGAAGAAACGCCAATCGCGACGATGCATGCGCATTTAGGAAACATATTTTCCTACAGCTTGAAATTAGATCCTTCGATTGATTCTGGGATCGGCCTCCCACTCACGCAGGTCCCCAACTCCTTATATTTCCGTGTTCCCGATGCTGATGAATTGTTGACGCCGAAGCTTGGAGCTTTAAACGGAAGTTGTTCTTGGGACCAGGCCTCGCCAAACCCGCAGCCACCCAAACCCGGCCGCAAATACGCCTATAAATGGATGTGGGGTGGTTACGACTACTCGGCCTACGACGGCAAGCTCAGGCATTACATCGATCTCTTTTTTGAGGACGATTATATGATTCGCTGTGGAACGAACTCGACCGAGCCTATAACTTTCGAATTCATGCAGATGAAGCTCGATAAACAATTTATTTTTGCATACTAAGTTTACATTTCTCGCTCTACACAGATTTAAAGCCTGATGTAACTTTGCCCCAAAAGCGCGCGCCTGTCGCACGAGGAGGGGTACGCGCAAAATTCATTTACACAGACTCAGTTTCCAAAAACGATCCATCGAGCCCGCGACTCCCAGGCGCAACGCGTACAGCCTACGGCCTAGATCGTGGATGGGGTGTGGATGGCCGCGCGGAATCTCTCCGCCGCCGCGCCCGACTGCGACCCGACCTGCACCCGACCAAAGACCGATCCATCGCCAGCGCGAACATGCCGATAAGCCGCCATATGGAAACGCAAATTCGCTTCGGTGACTATCTAAAAGAGGTCACCGTCAGTCACACTGAAATTAGTTACCGTCATCTCACTCCGCAGATTGCTCAGAATCGCAAGGTGCAGCTGCGAGCCATGGATGTTTACCGCCTACTTACGCCCTATGTGAGTGTTCGGTTTATGGACCAACTCAAGGCGGTGGTTCCGCTCGCGGTTTATATGGGCCTGTTTCAGTACTTCGTTTTGCAGCAGAGTGTGGCCGACGCAAGTCTTGTGGGCGGCGGACTCTTCGCCGTGATGCTCGGATTGATGTTGTTTATGGAAGGCCTAAAGCTTGGCCTTATGCCGTTTGGCGAGACCATCGGCAACACGCTCCCTAAAAAGGCCCATCTTTGGGTTGTTCTGACGATCGCCTTTCTTCTTGGCGTTGGCGTTACCTTTGCGGAACCGGCCATCGGCGCTTTGCAAATCGCGGGTTCAACGGTTGATCCCGCGAAGGCTCCATATTTGTTTGCGCTTTTGACCACCTATTCGTCATACCTCGTGCTTGTGGTCGGCGCCGGAGTCGGACTCGCGGCGGTGCTTGGAACGATGCGATTTATTTATGGCTGGAGTTTAAAGCCGTTGGTCTATGCGAGTTTAATTCCCACATCTTTACTTTCCCTTTGGGCTCACTTTGATCCCGAGCTGAGCAAGATTGTCGGATTGGCGTGGGATTGCGGAGGCGTCACCACCGGGCCTGTGACAGTGCCCTTGGTCCTGGCTCTTGGCATTGGCGTGGCCTCGGCGGTCGGGAAGGGTGGCTCCACTCTCTCGGGTTTTGGTATCGTGACACTGGCGTCGATTTTCCCAATTCTCGGCGTTCTACTCCTCGCGATCGGAATCGCCGTTACCGTATCGCCAGCCGAAATTCTGGCCGCGGCCGAAGTTGCAAAACAGGCGGCGGCCCAGGCGCAACCCGCGTGGTATGAAGTTACGCCCGGGTTAGAAATCGTGATGGGCGCGCGGGCTATCATACCGCTCGTATTGTTTTTATTCGCGGTTTTGTTTTTTGTCCTTAAAGAAAAAATGCAAAATGCGGGCACCGTTCGCTACGGAATTACTCTGGCCGTGATTGGCATGATCGTTTTCAATCTCGGTTTAACGTATGGATTGGCCAAACTGGGCGACCAATCAGGGAGCCTTGTCCCTGGCGCCTTTACCAAGATTGATAAAATGAGTGAATCGCCATTGTATGGCACGATGATTGGCATTTCGATCGCGATCTTATTCGCGTGGTGTCTTGGCTTTGGCGCCACCTTGGCCGAGCCCGCACTAAATGCGCTTGGTTTAACGGTTGAGAATTTGACCAATGGTGCCTTTAAAAAATCCCTACTGATGTACGCGGTCGCCATTGGCGTTGGTCTGGGGATCGCCGTCGGCGTGGCCAAAATTATCTTCACCTTGCCGCTGACATGGATTTTAATTCCCGGATATGCCGTGGCGCTCTTGATGACCTATCTAAACTCCGAAGAATTTGTGAACATCGCATGGGATAGCGCGGGCGTGACCACTGGTCCGGTGACGGTGCCGTTGGTTTTAGCGATGGGTCTCGGATTCGGCCATGCTGTTGGCGCGATTGAAGGATTTGGCATTCTGGCCGCCGCTTCGCTATTTCCGATTTTAACTGTTTTGGCCTGTGGCCTATATGTGCAATGGAAATCTAAACGTTTGGCAATGACCGAGGAGAACTAAATGAGCCGTCGTAATTTAACCGTGTTGACCGATGTCTCACTGATCACGTGCATTGTTCAGCGAGGTCTGGCCGATCCCATCGTCAAGGCCGCGCGCGAGGCGGGGGCCCAGGGCGCGACTGTTTACTTTGCTCGAGGAACCGGAGTGCGAGAGCGCCTCGGAGTATTGGGCGTCGCAGTCGAAGTCGAAAAAGAAATTATCAATGTCGTCGTGGCCAGCGATCAGGTCGATTATATTTTTGAAAAGATGTTCTTAGCCGGAAAACTCGATACCCCGGGAATGGGATTTATTTACTGCGTGCCGCTCGAGAAAGCCGCGACTTATATTCCGCCTGCGATTTTAGAAAAACTGCAGAAAGAAACATCTTCGGTCGGCGACGAGCGCTCTCAGGAAAAGGCGGCCTAAGATGCGGACGTCGGCGCAAAAATGCATCGTGCTGATCACGTCGCCTGGACGAGGCAGCCCCTTGGTTGAAAAGCTTTTTACCCATGGTCTGACCATGGTCGATCTCCATCACGCCCGTGGCTCGGCCATTGGTGGCCCCACCGACCGCAAAGGCGTGCCCGTTGTTTTGGAACAAGAAATCGTAACCTGCGTAGTGCCCTCGCAAAAAGCCAACGAGGTTTTCGCCTTGATCCACGAATTGGGCGAGGTCAATCACCCCGGCGGCGGATTTATGTATATGCAAGATATTTCGCGCGGTACGCACATGGCGGTTGGATAGTTCGGCCCGCGCTTGCCGAAAGGCGCAGAGTAATTCAGCTCGCTCGAAAATGTGACGAGTGTACCCCAGACATTCGGCTTTCTGCGCCAAGCAATTCTAAATAATATTTGACGAAGAATTGGTGGCCCTGCCGCAAGCCTTGAGCTTTGCTTTTGGTTTTGTCACCAAGCTTGATCTGGTAATTTCGCAAATCTCCCAAACGCAACCGCATTCTTTTTAAACATGTTTTGGGGAGCCATCGGGATGCCCGGCTGCGTTTTAGAAATTCGCCAAAATGTTGATTTTGAAAGCCGTGATATGAATTTTCTTTTCAAGGGAGGGTTTAAATGAATCTCAAAAATATGTCAGATCAAGTCCTACTCGAAAGAACAGAAAATTTGGTTGCGCGCGAACGCGAACTGCTCGGCGAAGTTTTACATCATTTAAAGGAAATCGAAAGGCGGCGTCTCTTTTCTCAGCTTGGGTACAAATCCATTTTTGACTATGCGACAAAAAAACTGGGCTATGCCGAAGATCAGGCCGCGCGTCGGATTTCAGCTATGCGACTTTTAAAAGAATTGCCCGAGATTGAGTCCAAGATCGCCGACGGCTCGTTGACTCTGACCAATCTGAGTATGGCTCAGACTTTGTTTCGCCAGGAAAGTAAAAGAGTGTCGGCCAGCATGGGCGATAGCGGCTTTAGCAAAGATAAAAAATTAGAGTTCTTATCCAAGATCGAGAACAAGTCCAAGCGGGAGGCGGAGAAAGTAGTCATCGCTCATTCTTCTGAGCCCGCGAAATTGTCAGCCGAACGCATGCGAGCGGTGACGGACACGCATGTGGAAATCAAATTCATCGCCAGCAATGAACTGCAACAAAAGCTCAGCAAGATCAAAGGACTGCTCGCTCACTCACATCCCAGTTTAAGTATGGCCGAGGCAATCAATTTGCTTTGCGATATTGCGATTCAAAATCTAGATCCTGCGGAGAAAGTGAAGGAGCGGGTAAAAAAAACGGGGACAACCTCAAAATCACCCGCGCCGGACATTAAGCGTCGCATCACCGCAGGCGACCGTCGACAAGTTTGGAAGCGGGCTAGCAGTCAGTGCCAAAACTGCGGCTCGACTCACGCACTTCAGATTGACCATATTCAGCCAAAGGCTTTGGGCGGATCCGATGAGGCACATAACCTCAGGCTCCTATGCCGACCATGCAACCAAAGAGCAGCGATCAATAGTTTAGGCCTGACTAAAATGCAGCGCTATTTGGATCGGCCCGCGGACGGCTGACATTCCTTTGTTGATCAATAGAGTACCGAGCGTGACGATAGAAAAAAGACCAATGGCTTTTGAGATTGTGAGGGATTGTAAATGGATAAAATTTTGGGTTTAGCGGTCGGCCTCGCAGTCTTGGTTGCTTGGAACTGGTCAAACCCATTCTTTAAAGTAACCGTTAGGAACCACTTCCGCGCTGTTAAACTTCTGAATTACGAAACAGTATTACCCGATTGGAGCGGCGGGCCACATTATCTAATTCTGCAAGGGAGTGATTTATTGGCTCCGACCAATAAAACGCTTACCGAGTGGCAGCATTTTACAAAGGATTTACGGACATGGTCGAAGCGAGTAGTTACAGGCAATCGCTCCTTATTCGACTCCTATTGCAATAGGCTTATCTATTATCCCAGATGGGCTACCGGAAGAGAGATTGAGTGTCCAATCAAGCAGCCAAATCTCGAAAGCCTAGGTTTTCCGACTTTTGACGGAGTTAATATCCGCTTAGTGGTCAAATTCGGTGAAATATACTTTGTGCATTACAGGGAACCTGCTGAGTACTTTCCTGATCAACGATTTCTACTTTTTCGAAAAGGTTCAGACGGAAAGCTCTCCATCTTTAGAGAATTGCTGATTCCTCCTACAGGGAATAGTTGTGGCTTCAAGCACGCCGATTTGAGCGATCGCGCCGTCGCGATCAGCGGATGCAAAGAGATTTTTATTTTCACGTTCGAATAAAAACACTCGTTTGCCGACCCGTCGCAGAGTCAAAAGTCACAGAGATATTGATTTCGTCTATCCATCCATCAACCAGGCGACTATCGCCCGCAACGCGTACAGCCTACGGCCTAGTTTGTGGATGGGGTGAGTATGAATGTGGGGAATCCGGCTCGGTCCCAGATCCGCCGAGAGACACTAAGACATCGGCACTGCATCGGGCGCCGTCTCGCGTGGCGCTTCATTCAGCAACATCCGACAGTAGCCAGAAACTCGGCGAATAATATCGGGCCTCTCGCGCCGGCCGTCGCGATAGGGGCCGAAGCTGCGGGCGATTCCGCGCGCGGTGCCCTGGCCGCCGCGACCGACGGTTCGGTCTTGCGCCATATACGAGATAATCATGTGTGTTCCGCAGCGGAGATTTTGACCCATATTAAATTCGTTTGTGAGTTGGCTGCAGCTACAGCCTTTGCTTTGATCGCTGGCCACTGTGAGTTGCAGCAAACCTTTTGATGTACCGCCGTCGCCCGCAGTGTCGTTGCGCCATGAGGATTCGGTGCGAACGGTGGCGGCGACCAACGCGGTCAAGACGCGATTGCGTGTGTCTTCATTGACCTTCAAGCGATCCCAGCCCGGGCAAAATTCTTCCATGCCTTCGAGGTTTCCCGAAGCCAAACTGTCGGCTTGCGGTCCGGTGCAAGAATCGCGAATCGTGTCCGAGATCACTTGGCAGGGTGAGCGTCCGCCCAACTCATCTTTGGGTGTGGTTTGAAAAAGTCCAGCTTGGTAGCAAAGCCCATCGTGACCACTGTTGACTGGAGTGCCGCTAAAATTTCCGCTGCCATTGTTGCCGCTTCCGTAGTTGCCGCCGTTATAATTTCCGCCATTCGAGTTGTTAGAACCTGGCCCACCGCCGCCGCCCAACGCTTTCAGTAAACTCGCAATCGGGCTCGCTCCAGCTCCCGCCGCCGAAGCCGGCTTAGGAGTTTGATTCTGCAGCTGCTGACCATAGGGCAAAATATTAAACGCCGTGGCTGGCTTGCCGTTAAAGCCCGGAATCCCCCGATTGTAAAAGGCGAGGTAGGCTGGGATTCCAAATTGAGTGTTCACGCCCAGCTGGCCGTTCAGCGGATAGCCGCCCGCCGGGTTCGGAGGGCTTATAAAAGCCGGCGGGACCAACGGCGAGACCTGATTTTTGGGCATGTACAAACCCGCCGCATGGGCCAATCCGGGAACAGCCAATAATATAAGCAGAATCCGCATCCCCATCCAAACTGCAATCCCGACACCTAAAAAGACCATTTCTTAAGCGATATAGGGTATTTAGGCGCCTAAAAGGCACAAGTTATCGACACCTGTATCTCAACGTTTACGCCTCAAAAGACCACAAAACTGGACTATTAGACCGGCCCCTAAATGATAGCCTGATATGGTGAGAAGCTTCCTGATCGGGTTCTTTCGCGGTCTAAATAATCTCTTACAAGCACCCCAAAAAGTGATCTGGATTTGTCTAGGGTTAGTGGTCCTGAACCTGGTGCTCGACGGCTCGATTTTTCGCCTGGTGGATCTGCACCGGGACAGCGCTCAAATTCAAAAAAACATCGGCAAACTTGAAAAGCAAACGGCGGAGCTTAAGGCCCGCTTAAAACGGGCCCGGGATCCCGCGTTCTTAGAGCGCGAGGCTCGGGAACGCTTTGATTTGGTGAGTGAAGGCGACCTCGTCTTTGTCTTTAGCGAGGAGGGGGAGCCCAATTAGCGCAAAAGGAGGCTACGAGTGAGAACAGGTCGGATCAAATGGTTCAATAACCATCAGAGCTACGGTTACATAATTCTATCTGATGGGACCGAGGTTTACTTTCATGCGACGGGCGTTAAAAACAACGGCGTCGTAGATCTGCTAAACCCGGGAACCGATGTCTACTTCGACCTAATCGAAACTAGGGCTGGTATGGAGGCGCAGAACGTCGAACCTGCTGCAGCCTAAACGCAACAAACGGGGAAGTTTCTGCAATGCACTAGGTAACTCTAGGCATTCGCAGAAACCTACCCTATATTTCTGCAATCCCTGCTAGGGAGGGGACCTTGAATCTAAGCAAACAAGATATTCGCACCTTAAGACAAAGATTGGGATGGACGATGGCCGAAATGGCCCGCCGAATGGGGTGCACCTCGGTCCTAATTCAAGCCTGGGAAAACGGCTCCATGCAACCCGACCCAGATGCCATGAACCAGCTTCACTATCTGCAATTTCACGTGGAAAAAAAGAGCAATCAAGTCGCGCAATCGCCCATGGCCGAAAAAGAAATGGAATCGCGCGGAGTCGCTCAGCTCACGCATCGTGACCTTTTAAAAGACATCCAGTAAAACCGTTTTCACATATGAAGAACTTGTACCTTGTTGACGCAAGCAACATGTTCTTTCGCGCTTTTTTCGCCATCCCGCCGATGACAAGCTCGAAAGGCATGCCCACCAACGCGCTCTACGGATTTTTGTCGATGACATTGAAGTTGTTGCGCGAAGTGAAGCCCGATTATTTAGTATATTGCTTCGATTTGCCCGACCCTGGCTTTCGCGCCGAATTGTACACCGAATACAAAGCCAATCGCGATGAGATGCCGGGTGATCTTTCGCCGCAGGTTCCGTATTTAATAAAGCTCACTGAGCTATTGGGCATCACGCATGTTGAGCAAGCCGGTTTCGAGGCCGATGACGTGATCGGCACCTTGGCTTTGATGGCGTCGAAGCAAAAGGTTCAGTCGGTGATCGTAAGCGGCGATAAAGATTTTGCCCAGCTGGTGCGGCCAGGAATCTCTCTTTACGACACGATGAAGAACGTGCGCACCGATGTCGACGGCGTTAAGGCGAAGTTCGGTATTCGACCCGATCAGATGATCGACTATTTGGCGATGGTCGGCGATTCGTCCGACAATGTGCCGGGCGTGCGCGGGATTGGGCCCAAGGGCGCCTGTAAACTTCTCGCCGATTTTGAGACTTTAGAAGGCGTTTATAAAAATATCGAAGAGATCAAAGGCGCGACTCAAGTAAAGTTGAAAGAGTCGAAGGACATGGCCTTTCTCTCGCAGAAATTAGTGACGATCGTTACAGATATGAAATTAAAAGTTGAGCTGGATGATCTGAAGTTGAAGCCGCTCGACCGCGAACCGCTTCGCGCCTTGCTGCAGGAGCTGAGCTTTAAAAGTTTCGAGAAGCAATTGTTTCCGGACGGCGGCGCGGCGGCTCCGACCGCAGACGCCACTCCTGCCCCGATCAATTCTCGAGACGCTTCAAAATCCGAGCCTGCCGGCGCGCCCAGCAGCGCACCCACCCGGCCCGTGAAAAAAAGCAGCGGCAAAAAATCCAACGCCGATTGGGCCGAAGAAGAACTCACGCTCGAACAATTGCAAAAGCGCATCGCGCCTTACTCTGAAATTTGGGCCTTGCTGAGCGAGCGCGGACTATACCTCGGCTATGATGGTAAAGTTTTGCGCGTGCCGGCCGATGAAAAAGCCATCGGTCAGGCGCTGGCGCAAAAGCATTTGAAGTGGAAGGGTTTTGACGTCAAGCAGGTGTTAAAAGCGTTGCATCTTCCGACTCCGGTTGTTGAGTGGGACGGGATGCTTGCGGCCTATGTTGTGCGGGCCGAGCAGACTGGGACGTTTGAAGACGTGTACGAGGAGCATTGCGGAAAAAAACTTCCCGATCTAGCGGCTCCGTCAGATTATATGCGGGCCCATTTAGAACTTGAAGAATGCCTCGAGGCAAAACTCAAAGAAAAAGTGGGCGAGAAAATTTATCGGGAGTTCGAGCTGCCGTTGGTGCCCATTTTAGCGAGCATGGAAGAGCGCGGAGTGAAAATCGACTTTACGGAGCTTAAAGAACAGAGCGTGACGCTGACCAAAGACATTCAGCGGCTCGAAAAAGACATTCACAAAGAAGCGGGCACCGAGTTTAACGTGGGGAGTCCCAAGCAACTCGCGCAAATTTTATTTGAACGTTTGAAGCTGCCGCCGTCAAAAAAAACCAAGACCGGATTTTCAACCGATAGTGATGTGCTTGAGGGTTTGGTGACCCAACACAAAATTGCGGCGTTGGTTTTAGAATTTCGCGAGTTGTCTAAGCTCAAGGGCACATACGTCGATGCCATTCCGGCTCTGGCCGATGCCGAGGGCCGAGTTCATTCGCAATTGAATCAAGCCGCAACCTCCACCGGCCGACTCTCGAGCACCAATCCCAATTTGCAGAACCTGCCGATCCGCACTGAGCGGGGACGACTAGTACGTAAAGCCTTTATTGCCGATGAAGGATCGTGTTTGATCTCGGCGGACTATTCGCAAATTGAATTGCGAGTGCTGGCCCATATCACAGGTGACAAGGGCCTAACGCGTGCGTTTATCGACGATCTCGATATTCACACGGCGACGGCGTCCGAAGTTTTTAGTGTTGAGCTGAAAGATGTGACCAAAGATCAGCGCCGTATTGCCAAGGCCGTGAATTTTGGCTTGGCCTACGGTCAAGGCGCCAACGGATTATCTGAGACTTTGGGAATTTCGCGCAAAGAGGCTTCAGAAATTATCGCGCGTTACTTTAAGCGCTTTTCGGGCGTGAAGGAGTATATGGAGGCCGTTGTTCGCGAAGGCATTGAGAAAGGTTACGTCGAAACTCTTTTTGGGCGCCGCCGTTACATTGACGAGTTAAAATCGCAGAATCAAATGATCCGCCGGGCGGGCGAGCGAGCGGCGGTGAATGCGCCCATTCAAGGTACGGCCTCAGATCTGGTCAAGCTCGCAATGATCAGCGTGTACAACAGCTTGCCGATACCGCTCCTGATGCAGGTGCACGATGAATTGTTGTTCGAGTGCCCGATCGACGAAGCCGATGAATATTGCGCCGACATAAAGGCGGCGATGGAGTCGGTGTATAAACTAAAAGTTCCGTTGAAGGTGAACGTTGGCAAAGGCCCGAACTGGGACGACGCCCACTAAAGGTACCTGGTTCTTTTTTCGGAAGCGCCGCGTTTGACGCAATTGAGGGGTTTAAGAATGAAACTTTTTGCAAAAAAGCCGATTCCACATTCCTTTATTCTCGATGAATTGGACCGCCTAGGCGTGCACACCAAGGCTATGTTTGGCTGCACTGCGATCTATCATGCGGACAAGATCTTATTGGTATTACGTGAGCGCGCCAGCAATCTTGAAGACAATGGGATTTGGGTCGCCACCTATCAGGAGTTTCACGAGACTCTTAAAAAAGATCTACCGTCCCTACGCTCGATTCGGATTTTTGGCCCGGGAGAGACCGATTGGCAGGTATTGCCGTCGGATTCTCTGTCATTTGAAGACGAAGCATTTAAAGTTTGCGAAATGATAATGCGAGGCGATCACCGAATTGGTCGCATTCCGAAGGCAAAATTGCCGCGCAAAAAAAGCGTAGGCGCGAAGAAAGCGCCAACTAAGAGAAAAATTTCCAAGAAGCCGGCAGGGCCAAAAAAGACACGGGCAAGTTCTCAAAAAAAGAAAACTAGAAAATCAAAGTAAGGGACACGGGTCCGGGTTTCGGATTCTGCACGCGCTGCTTCCGAAAAAAGAACCAGGTACCTTTTAAGGGCGTTCCCAGCCTACGACGCGGCCGCCTTCGAAGTACACGATGCGCATTTCTTTGTTGTAGCCTTCGTTGCCCGAGACGTAGCGATTGTACTTCCATCGTTCATAGCCATAGATCTGGTTGCCGGCCACTTCCACCGCGTCGGGGTCGCCCCAGCTTTCCATCACCGCTTTTTGCGACATTCCGAGCGAGATATCGTTCGACTCGATGGCCTTAGCTACGTCCTCAGAATAGGTCTCGTCTTTTTGGCTTAAGCCCCGGTTGGCGGCCCAGCGCTCGCGCGCTTCAAATGTGGGAAGCGACAAAAAGTACATGCGTTCGCGGTCGTTTTTCAGCAGCGAGCGAATTTGATAGTACTGCTTTTTCTCGCGCTTGGTGGCGATCTGCCCCTCCAACCGCTTCAAGCGTATTCGCTGCTCAAGTCCACCGCGTTCTTCGGGAGACAGTGAGCGGCCCATCAGACCCAATTCCTCACGCGCCTCGGTTTCGACCGTGTGCTTGCGCAGTTCATAGAGGTCGTTGCTTCGACTGGAGCCCGAAACCTCTTCTTGATAAAAGTAGCCACTGCGGGGATTGCGATCGAACATCGCGCAAGCCGAAAGTCCTATGCTCAACAGTACAACGACGTACTTCATACGAGTCCTCCATGAAACCTATAAGCCTTTTCGGTTCAAATTGAGAAAAATTGAGTCCATAATATTTAGACATGAGTGACGCACAACCACCCAACCAGACTAAAGGCGACGAAGTCCCCTTAGAGGATATCGATAAGATACTCGCCGCCGAGGACCCCGAGTTCACCAAAAGTTTGGAGGAAGTGCGCGCGGTCGAAACCGACAAGAGCATCGTGATTGAAGCCTCGGCCATGGATGAGTCCGAAGTCGGCGCCGCAGCCGCGCAAGAAGAACAGTCGGTCGGCTTTTTAAGACGAAAAATCAACGCGCTGAAACTTTGGATGGCCACGTGGCGATTGCGAATGCGGACTCGATTGATCCAGTTCGCCAAAGACGCGCTGATTTGGAGCAAAACCAAACCCAAAGAGTACGCGCTATTTACTTTTGTGACGTTGAAGCGTTTAGCAGCGGCCACCATGGTCCCGATCAAGGCTTACGCCAACGCGACTAAACCGCAAAAGATTACTTTCATCTTGTTGATCGCCGTAGTCGCGGGGATGGTGTGGGTTTTTGGCGCCAATTTAAAAGGAATTTGGATCCCACATCTCACCGCGCCCATTCTCGCCGATCTGGGCGCGCACGCCGATTTTGTTGAGACGTTTGATCCCAAAGACGGCGCCGAAAGTTTTTACTCGGCCTTCCCGCAAGAGGTGCACCAGTATTTGTTCGATAAATTGAAAGTGAATCTTAAGCGCACCGCCAACAACCCGCTCCCCATGGGGGCATTTGAAGTGGTGGTCGAAGTTGACTCAAAAGATACGGCCGTGGAGTTGCACGACCGCAAAGTGGAGTTGAAAGACGAACTGCAAAGAATTTTCGAAGAAGAATCTGTGGTCGATCTCGAGCAAGACCTTGGCAAAAATCGCCTCAAAGGCCGCATTAAAAAAGGCCTAAATGAACGCCTCACCCAGGGGTGGATTAAAGACGTTCATTTCAAGACATTTATTCTAAAACCGTAACCTTGCTCACAAACACTCACTCTTGCAGCAGCTCGTCCAGTTTAATGCCATAGTGGCGAATGCGATCGCTGAGCGTGCTTTTGGCCATATTTAGATCGGCGGCGGTCCGCCGTTGATTGCCGCGATTGGCGCGCAGGCGACTCTTAATCATCTCGAGTTCAATTTCCTTAATCACGGAACGAGTCGGGGTGTATGCGTAGGGCGTGGCCCCCTCGCGCGATTTGCTGAGCGTGTCGATTAAAAACGGCACATGCTCCTCGAGCACTTCACCCTCGCCGTAGAACGCTTTGGCCCGCGCGATCACATTGCGCAACTCGCGAATGTTGCCCGGCCACGTGTGCACCTTGAGCATGAGAATCGCCGGCTGCGAAAAGCGTACACGCATTCGTTTAGCGAAGTAGTAAAAGAGATCCTCAAAGTCTTCGGGTCTTTCGCTCAAAGCGGGTGAACGCAGCTGTATCACATGCAATCTGAAATAGAGATCTTCGCGAAACATTCCGTCGATCACATGGCGTTTAAGATCGCGATGAGTGGCCGCGATCACTCGAACATCGGTGGGCACCGAACGATCACTCCCCACCGGACGGATTTGGCTGTTCTCCAGCGCGCGCAGCAATTTCGGCTGCAAAGGGGCGGGTAGATCGCCGATTTCATCCAAAAACAAAGTGCCCCCGCGGGCGGCCTCAAAAGCCCCTTTGCGATCGCCGGTGGCGCCGGTAAAGCTTCCGCGGATATGACCAAACAATTCGCTCTCCACCAAGGCTTCGCTCAAGGCGCTGCAGTTGACGCCGACAAACGGCCCGGTCGAGCGATTCGACAGCCGGTGAATATTCTGCGCGAGAATATCTTTACCACTGCCGGAGGGGCCCGAGATCAGAATCGGAAACTCGCTCTCCGCAATCAGCGGTAAGCGGTCGAGCTGCGATTGCCAGCGGCGATTTTTACTCTCTAATTTCGGCAGCTCATCCTCGCCGCCTTTGATATGTGAAAATTTATATTCGGCGGCGCCAACGCGGATGCGGTCGCCCTCGCGCAACACCGCCTCCAGCACACGGGCGCCGTTAACATAAGTCCCATTGCGGCTGCGAAGATCACGCAGCACGAACTTTCCCTCGCGTCTTTCAATGCGGGCGTGGCGGGCCGAAATAAACTCATCATCGGGCGAAATGTGATTGGCGGGATCGCGCCCGATATGTAGAAATTCCCCGAGTTCCACATGTTGCGTGCGGTGAATGTCCTTCCAGACCAAATAGCCGGTCTCGATCGGCGTTTCGCTAGCGAATAGCGGATGATTGCGTGTCGTCATAGTTCCTCCTGGGCCATTTGCATATCAAAGCCGGTGCCAGGCTCAGATCGCGAATAGTGCACAAAAACGTCCGGAGACGTCCGGAATGTCCGGCTTTTCGGACTTTGCCCTATTGGGCCGGACGGACTATAGTGCCGCCATATGAAGGTCAAATTTCTCAAAAGCAGCGGCGCCGTTGCCGACTATCCCTTTCCCTATAAGCCCGAGGTGGCCATTGTCGGCCGCAGCAACGCGGGCAAGTCTTCGTTTATCAACGCGCTTTGCGGGCAGAAAATCGCCAAAGTCAGCGCCACACCGGGCAAGACTCGCCTGCTGAATTTTTTCGAAATCGACGAGCGGCTGTATTTGGTCGATATGCCCGGCTATGGCTACGCCACGGGCGATCGCGATGAAGTCAAAAATTGGAAGCATATGATCGAGCATTATTTTAAAAACCGCGAAACCTTAAGGGGCGTGCTGATCATTATGGACATTCGGCGCGACTGGGGCGACGAAGAAGAGATGATGAAGGACTGGCTGACTCACCACGAGATCGAATGGGGTGTGATTCTCAACAAAGCCGACAAACTTTCCAATCAACAAGTTCTCAAGCGGAGGCACGAGATCGCAAAAGAAATAGGCGAAACTCCGACTTATGTTTTAAGCTCGCTAAAGAAGCAAAATCTCGACGAAGTTAAAAACTTGATTCTTAAGGAGTGGCCCAAGTGAACGCCATTGGAGTGATCCCCGCGCGCTACGCTTCGACCCGCTTTCCCGGCAAACCGCTCAAACTTATTCTGGGCAAACCACTTTTACAGTGGGTGATTGAAGCCGCAAAGACCGCGCGAACGCTCGACGACGTTTGGGTGGCCACCGACCACGAAGAGATTTACAATTTGGCCCAGTCTCTGGGCACCAAAGCCGTGATGACATCTCCAGATTTAGTCAGCGGCAGTGATCGTGTCTATGCCGCCGTCAAAGATCAAATGGTCGATGTGGTGGTGAATATTCAGGGCGATGAGCCCTTGATATCTGGGCAGCTCCTCGATCAGCTCGTCTCTCCGTTACTGGATGACACCTCTTTACCGATGGCCACCTTAGGGCGACCGCTTCGCCCCGGGGATCTTGAAAGTTTGAACACCGCGAAAATCGTTCTCAACGAAAAATCTGAGGCTCTTTACTTTAGTCGCCATCCCATCCCTTATTCTCGGCAGGGCATGCTTGCCGCGCCGGGTGAGGCCGCCTGCCTTAAGCACATTGGAATATACGCTTTTAGAAAATCGTTTTTAGCTAAGTTCTGCCAAAACGGACCCAGCGCACTAGAGATGGCCGAAGGTTTAGAGCAACTGCGAGCGCTTTATTTGGGGGCCCGCATTCGCGTGGTGAAAGTTGAGCACGAATCATGGGGTGTCGATACCCCGGATGATGTAGCGAAAGTGGAAGAACTTCTACGCACCAGGCAGCGCTAGGCGTTGCGCCATCACCGCCATTGACGCGGTGAGACTGCGCGCGATATGTTAGGCTTCAAGAAATGAAGAAATCAAAGAAAACCCCACCTAGTCCGAGAACCGCGACCCGGTCGGCCGCCAAGCCGCTCGAGCAAAAATATATCTTCGTCACCGGTGGCGTGGTCTCAAGCATAGGCAAGGGGTTGACCGCCGCCTCGCTGGGAACCCTGCTTGAAGCGCGCGGACTTAAGGTCTCTTTGATGAAATGTGATCCCTACATCAATGTGGATCCGGGCACGATGTCGCCGCTCCAACATGGCGAAGTGTATGTGACCGAAGACGGCGCTGAGACCGATTTAGATCTGGGCCATTACGAACGCTTTACCAATGTAAGTTTACGCCGAGCCAATTCGATCACCGCCGGTCAAGTGTACGAGAGCGTGATCACCAAAGAACGTCGCGGAGACTATCTAGGCGGAACTGTGCAAGTGATTCCGCATATTACGGATGAAATTAAATCCCGTATTTATGAGGCGGCCCAGGGTAGCGAAGTGATTATCGTGGAGATCGGCGGGACGGTTGGCGATATCGAGGGCCTACCGTTTATTGAGGCCATCCGGCAAATGCGGGTGGATGTGGGGATTGAGAATTCGATTTTTGTTCATGTCACCTATGTGCCCTTTATCGCCGCCGCCGGTGAGTTGAAGTCGAAGCCGACTCAGCACTCGGTGAAAGAACTGATGCAGGTGGGGATTCAACCTGACTTTTTGATCTGCCGGAGCGAAAAAGAAATCACCGCGGATTTAAAAAGTAAAATCGGACTATTTTGTTCTGTGCGCCCTGAGAATGTAATTGCCGCCACCGATTCAAAAACTATTTATGAAGTTCCGTTGGTTTTGCATGACGACGGCTTTGACGAAAAAGTGGTTGAACGCCTTCATCTCGAGGCCGACGAGCCCGATATGAGCGGCTGGCGCAAAATGGTTGAGACCCTTAAAACTCCAGAGCGCGAGATCAACATCGGCATTGTGGGTAAGTATGTGGATCTCAAGGAGAGCTACAAGTCTCTGCACGAAGCTTTGGTGCATGGTGGGATTGCGAATCACTCAAAAGTGAATATTGCCTATATCGACTCTGAGACCCTGACTGACAAAAACGTGAGTGAGGCGCTTAAAAACGTCGATGGCGTGCTGGTGCCGGGCGGTTTTGGTGAGCGGGGATCGGAAGGAAAAATCGCGGCGATTCGTCATGTGCGCGAGAAGTTGATTCCGTTTTTCGGGATTTGCTTCGGTATGCAAATGGCGGCCGTCGAGTTTGCGCGCAATGTGTGCGGCATCAAAGATGCCACCTCGCGCGAGTTTGTGGGCGACAAACAGTCGGCCCGCAATGTCGTAATCGATATGATGGAAGAGCAAAAGAAAATTCAAGGCATGGGCGGCACCATGCGCCTGGGCTCTTACCCGTGCAAAATTAAAAAAGGCACGCGCACGTTTGAGGCTTACGGCGAGACCTCAATTCACGAGCGTCACCGCCATCGCTACGAGTTCAACAACAAGTACCGCGCGCTGTTTGAGAAAAAAGGCCTGACTCTGGCGGGGATTTGCGAAGAGCGTGATTTGGTCGAGATTATCGAAATCACCGAGCATCCTTGGTTTATTGGCGTGCAGTTTCACCCTGAATTTAAATCGAAGCCGCTCGACCCACACCCGCTGTTCAAACACTTCGTGCGCGCGTCACGCGACCACATGTTGAAGAAAATTGAAAAGAGCGTGAGCGCCACCTCCAAGAAACAATCCGCCCGCGCGAGCAAAATGACTCGTGGCGGACACAGCCCGACCGTTTAAGGATTATTAAATGTCAGCAGATATCGAAGAAGGCCGCCGCGTTTTAAAAATCGAGGCGCAATGTATTTTAGATATGGCCGAGAAGCTGAATGGCGCTTTTCAATCTTCGGTCGAAATGATTCTCGGCTGCTCGGGAAAAGTGATTGTCACCGGCATGGGCAAATCGGGGCAGATTGCACGCAAGCTCTCGAGCACCTTAAGCTCCACGGGCACGCCGTCGCTCTATCTGCATCCGGCCGAAAGTTCGCACGGCGATATGGGCGTGCTCAGCAAGAACGACTTGGTTATCGCCTTTAGCTACGGCGGCGAATCTCCGGAACTGGGTCACCTGTTAAATTTTTTGGCGCGCAAGAATATTCCGTTGATCGCGTTTACCGCGCGCGGGGATTCGGCGTTGGCTAAGGCCGCGAAGACCGTTCTCGATATTGCGGTTCGTGAAGAGGCCTGCCCTTTGGGGTTGGCGCCAACCTCAAGCTCAACGGCCTCATTGGCGTTGGCCGATGCGCTCGCCATGGCTGTATTAAAGCGGCGGGGATTTAAAAAAGAAGATTTTGCCGAATTTCATCCGGGGGGCCTGCTCGGCCGAAAGCTCACATTGCGGGTCAAAGATGTTATGCACCAAGGGGATGCGCTGCCCATCGTGACCGCGCTTGAGGATATGAAAAAAGTCATTTCTCTTATGACTTCAAAAGATGTGCGCGGAGTGGCCGGAGTCGTCGACGACGGCCAAGGTTTAATTGGTATTATCACCGATGGAGACATTCGCCGCCGGCTTGAGAAAAGCACCAATCCGCTCAACGAAAAGGCGCAAGACGTGATGTCGAAGAACCCTAAGACCATCGATTGCAATGAACTGGCCGAAAAGGCCGCGTTCCTGATGCAACAGTTTAAAATCGACCGTTTATTCGCCATTGATCGCCAGGCGCCCAATCCCAACCGGCCGGTGGGTCTGATCCATTTTCAAGACCTGCTCAACGCGGGGATTCGCTAGGCAAGATCCGGGTCTCACATTTGCAATCAACCCGTGCAGTCTATGCGCACGTTGGTTGTTTTAGCCGTATTTTTGGGGATTCCGCTCGCGGAAGGCACTTTAAGCCCTTCTAGCGAGGCCGAGCACTGGCGGCAGTCGGGTATAGATTCCAATTACGTCCATCGCTTTGTCAAAAATGAGCACTGCTCAAAGAGCCCCCTGTGGCGGGAAGCCTGTACGCGCGGGATCCATCGGGGACTTCGTTTTATCGAGGACAGCGCACAATACTCCATTTTAAAGGCCGAATTCGACTCTCAAGTGCAGCAAGATAAGCCCAATTTCGCTGCTTGGATTGGTAGACTTGAGAATGAGAAAACGCTTTTTTCTAAGGCCATGATGTGGGGTTATATGGTCAACGCCGTTCTCACGACATTTGATGCCCATTCGCGAATTCAGCCCTTTGGTATCAACAAAACGGTGGGCAGCGGGGCGCACGACGAAATCGGTGTGGGTTTACAGTTTGAGGTGGGGCCCGAGGCGGTCAAGGTTCGGCGGGTTTTTCCAAAGTCACCGGCCGCGGAGGCGGGGATCGCGGTGAACGATCGACTTGTCGCCATCGATAGCCGCCCTGTAGGCGAAGGGTTGGACGCTTTCGCCTCTTTGCGGACTTTGCGCGGGGCCGCCGGTCGATCAACCCGGGTTACATTCGAGCGCGGTGGCGCAAAAATAGAAAAAACCCTGAAGCTCGAAAAGATTCACATTCCAGATGTCACCGGCAAAACCTTGAAGATGCTCGATCGGCGCGTTTCAGTGATCTCGATTCACGCCTTTAACGCCGGAGTTTGTCAGGCCGTGCAAGACTTGGTGCGCGCGGCTGCGATTGAGAAAGCCGATGGTTTAATTCTCGATCTACGGTTTAACCCCGGGGGCAGAAACAACGAAGCGGTGTGTATTGGCAAAATATTTGCCGGTGTGGATGCGCATCTTTCTTTTTACAACTACTTCACCGCCTCGTTGCTGCCCTCTGAGTTGGATTTGAAGCCGACCGTGTTTGTAGGTTCCTATCCCGACGAGGCAACTATTGTTCCTGAAGTTCAATTTTTATCTGTTCCGCTCGTCGTGTTGGTAAATTCGACCACCGCAAGTGTTTCTGAGATGTTGGCGGCGGGGCTGCAGGATCTCGAACGGGCGTGGATTGTGGGCGAGCCGACCCTGGGAAAGGGAACCTTTCAATTGAACGGACCTCTCCACTTCGAGAGGAATCTGCAGTTTCGTCACTCGATCTGCCAGGTGATCCGACCGATTGGCGGCACCATACAGGGCACGGGAGTAACCCCCAACTTCATCGTTCCGTTCGAGTCGGCCGATTTAGGTAAGAGCCGGACTTTTTTAAAAGAGAAGGACCTCTTTCCGTATGCCGTTGCTCCCGCCTCGCCGGTGAATTGGGTCGAAAAGCGTGGGCACCGGCACGATGCCTTAAAAAAATGTATCCAAGACCAGGGGTGGGGCGGGCAATCCGCCCGCAAATTGCGTAAACGCGATGGTTTTGAAGACTACCAGCAGGCCTTTGCGTTGGCCGCGCTTCGTTGCGGAACATAAGAATCGACGGGTTCTCGACCCAAGACCTGAATCCGATTTTACCGAATATACAAATATATAGATTGTCTCTAACATCAAATCATGACGAAAAAGACGGTACTTCTTTTTTTGATGTTGCTTGCGCCCGTGATGAGTTTCGCCGACGAAATCGAAGTTCCCGAAGAGGAACTCGCTCGCGAAACCACTCTTCCCGTATTCGATAAACGTCGGATCGTTTTGAACCGCAGCGTTCTCACCGAAAAGAAAATCGAAATTGGCGCCGGCTTCGGCCTTGAGATGAATGAGCCGTTCTATAACGACTACATGTTCAACTTGCAGGGCACTTACAACCTCACCGATGTGCACGCGATAAATGTTCTCGGACTGTTTTGGATGGATGGCTTAAGTAACTATGGTGAACAGCTTAAGCAGGGTAAACCTGTCTCGGCGGCCAATCCCCTCGGCGTGGACCCCTTTGATGCCTCGAAGGCGCCACATCCGGTGTGGGCGCTCTTTGCAAATTACGAGTTTATCGCCTACTACGGAAAGATTTCCATCAGCAAGCTAGGCGTGATGAATCTAAATACGTTCGGCATCGCGGGACTGGGTTACATTAATATGGATTCGGTGAGTTCGTTCGGCTTGAACCTGGGCCTCGGGCAAAACTTTTTCTTCACCAAAAATTTTGGTCTTCGTTTTGACCTGCGTTACTTAATCTTTCAAGGCCCAAATCCGTCGACAAGTGGGGTGCGTCTGCGTCCGCAAGACAATCCGAGCCCCGGTCAGTTTGGCGACCGTATTTGGTACAACGGTCAAATCAGCCTCGCTGGCGTTTTCATACTGTAACCATAATTCGCAAATTCATTCGCCACTTACTTTGGGCTTGGTCTAGATTACATCTATATATATTCATTTTAAAAAATTCATTCTGTATCCTTGAGTTAGGTATATCTGGCTGCAGGCAAACCCTACAGCCAGAGATTTCTACAACTTGGGGTATGCAAGCTTGTTACAACATCTTCGAACCGCACTAATTATAAGTAGTCTCTTCGCGTTCACCCACGCGTGGGCCCAAGATTTGGAAGGCGAAACTTCCACATCGAGTGCTCCTGCGGCATCTTCTGGCAGCGGCGCCGAGATGGAAATCGAATCGCTCTACGACAAAGAAGAAGATAAACAAACCGCTGCGCCCAAAGCCAAAGCGCGCAGCTCCGAAAAAGAAGCACCCAAAGAAGTCACTTCCCTCTCGGACCTCGCGACCTTGGCTCCGTTTGATGACGTGGCCGTAATCCAGCGGCGCTTTCTGCCGAAAACCGGCCGCTTCGAGTTGTCGGGCACTTTGTTCTCGAATCTGAACAACCCTTTCTTTAACTCCATGGGTGCCGGGCTTCGCGCCGCATACTACATTCGCGAACAGTACGCGATTGAGGGGCTTTTTACTTTTGCGACGACAAGTTCGCGGCAAGTGACCGACGACATCGAGAAGAACAACGGCATCTCGACCGACAACGTGGTGACGAGCAAGGGCTACATGGGAGCGGCGCTCAAATGGAACCCGATCTACGGCAAAATTACTTGGCTCAACAAAGCCATCGTACCGTTTGATTTGAACTTCTCCATCGGCGGCGGGATGACCCAGACCACCGACGGTGAAAGTTCTCCCACTCTGCACATTGGTTCTTCACAAGTTTTCGCCTGGACCAAGTCGATGGCGTTTCGCTGGGATGTGATCTGGAATATGTATTCGGCAAACGCCACGTCCGACGACGGCCGAACTAAAGAAAAATTGAGTCAAAACGATTTGTTTCTCGGCTTTGGAATGAGTTTCTACTTCCCTGAGGCGGGTTACCGATGAAGCGTGTAATTGTAACTCTTCTAGTGATGTCCTTTACGTTCCCGATGACTGCAGAGGCGCAACGTAGCCGAAATACTCAGCGCACGCGTTCGGGTAGCACTACAGGGGGCGAACGAGAGCTCGCCGACGCGCTGGCCATGGCAAAAGCAGGAAAGTATGTCGAAGCGTCGCAACGTCTGTTTCAACTGAGCTATTCACCGCGCTATCGCGAGCGCCGCATGCAGATCAAATATATATTGGGAATGACCCTTCACCAATTGAAGTTGAACCAGGTCTCGGCCTTTCAATTTATCGGTGTGGTGAAAGAGGGCAATAATAAGTACATCAAGCAAAGTCTTGAGCGCCTGTCTCTGGCCGCCGATGCACTGGGCGACGACACTTTGTTGAACTACGCCATTTCGCGGGTGAACGTCGATGAGTTCCCTCGCGCTCACCGCGATATGTTGCACTACCGGATTGGTGAGTACCAAATGCGCAACCGGCAGTTTGAAGAGGCGTCACGGAGCTTTGATCGCGTGACCAAAGGCCACACTCTGTATAATACCTCTCGCTATCAGCAAGCCCTTTCTCTTGCCGAATCGAATCAGACAGATCGAGCGTTAGCGATTTTCGAAGAGCTGTTGCAGTCGCGCGCCAACGCCAACGTGACTGACAAAGCGCGCGTGGCCGCCATGATGGGTAAAGCCCGCGTACTTTACCAGCGGCAAGCTTGGGACAACGCGATTGAAACCTATCGCGAAGTTCCGCGCGATTCGGAGTTTTGGCACGATACGATTTTCGAATCCTCCTGGGCCATGCTCCGCAGCGGTCGATTCCGTTCGGCGCTCAGCAACTTCCACTCTCTCCACTCGGCCTTCTATGAAGACTTCTACCTGCCCGAATCGCTTCTGCTGCGTTCGATCGTTTATCTATATATCTGCAAGTACGATGAGATGGACAAGGTCTTGAATCTGTTCAACCGCATCTATAAGCCGGTCTACGACCAGATCGACAAGGTCCTCGACAACGTAACCAAGTCCGATCGCTACTTCACCATGATCAACGATATGATGCGGATCAATAAATCCGGCAAATCCACCGGCAAAATGAGCATGCCGTTGCCCTATCTAGTGGCGCAAAAAATCACGCGCGAGGCGGACTTTCAAAACACGTTTCAATATATTCGCAAACTGATCGAAGAGAAAAAGCGAATCGAAAAGCTGCCGATCCAATGGCAGAACTCTTCTGTGGGTAGTTACGCGAAGAAAGTTTTAAACACGCGCCTCGTGAAAGCCAAACAAAAGGCCGGAAAGATCGTGCGTAATCACCTCTTAAATATCAAAGAAGAGCTGATCGATCTGGTCGAGCAAGAAGGCTTCGCTCGCTACGAGATGATCAATGGACGTAAAGAAACTCTCAAGAAGAAAATCGCCGGCAAAGAGCTACCTGAGCAGACCATTGACGCCGGCAATCAGCGCGATTTTTACATCCAGAACGGCTTCGAATACTGGCCGTTCCGGGGCGAATATTGGTTGGATGAATTAGGGAACTATCACTATGTCGGCACGCAAAGTTGTAACTAGCCTCTTTATCGCCACTGCGGTTCTCTCTTCGGGAGTCGCAGAGGCACAAAAAGGCGCCAAATCCAAAACGGTGGGCGATCTTCTAAAGAAGATCGAGGCCAACACCAAATCGGTGAAGTTCACCAAGGGCCAAACTTCGCTCCCATCCTTTAAAAAAGTGGTCACCGAGCCGGTCAAGCGGGTCGATCTTTACCAGGTCAAACCGCCGTCGCGTTCGCGCTTGTATTATGAAGAAGGCACGAACGAGGCCGAACTCGAGAAGGTCACCGACCAAGGGATCAGCCAGCTCTATAAATTGACCCAACAATTTAAGACCAGCAAACGCCGTGGCGAGTTGTGGCTGCGTTTGGCGGAACTCTATGTCGAAAAATCGCGCCTGATTGAATATCGTATCCAACAGAACTACGACGACAAACTGCGCAACTACCAAGCTAAAAAAACGCAAATTAAACCCAAGTTGGATTTAAAAGAAGCGCAAGACTACAATCGCCGCGCGGTTCAGCTCTATGAATGGTTTCTCCGCGACTTCCCGAAAGATCCCAAAATCGATCAGGCGTTGTTCTTTCTTGGTTATAACTATTTTGAGTTGAATCAGCCTGAACGCGGTAAAGACTATTACACGCGTTTAACTAAAGAGTATCCGCGCAGCTCGTACATCGAAGAATCGAACTTCGCCTTGGGTGAATACTACTTCGAGCGCGAACTTTGGCCCGACGCCCTTAAACATTATTCGGCCGTGGCCAACAACAAGCGCGCTCGGCTTTACAGTTTCGCCCTTTATAAAACCGCCTGGTGCCAATACAAAACGGGCCAAGTTCGCCCGGCACTCGTTTCTCTAGAGAAAGTAATTCGTGCTGGCCGCGTGGCGAAAGGCGACAAAGACGGATCGGCTGGCGGGATCAGTCGCATCCGGCTCGCGACCGAAGCGCAAAAAGATCTTGTGGTGTTCTACGCCGAAGCTGGAACCCCACAGGGCGCCCGCTCTTACTTTGAAGAAATCGCCGGTGAAAAGGCCACTTACACTCTGCTTGAGAAATTGGCCTACTACTACTCGGATACGGGCAACCGCGAGGGCGCGCGTCTGATTTTCCGCGATTTGATTCAGGAGCGTCCGCACGCGCCCAAAGCGTACGACTATCAATATCAAATCGTGACCATGTACACTTCGACCGATAAGCCCGAAGTTTTTCGTGCGGAATTGTTCTCGTGGATTCAGAACTATTCTCCGAACAGCGAATGGGCCGAGGCCAATAAAAAAGATAAAGAGCTTGTCACTCGCGCCTATCAGCTGATCGAGACGACTTTGCGCAATCACATTTTGCAGCAGCATCAGACGGCGCAGAACTCCCGGGTGCCTGCGGCGCAGAAGGCCGCCAAGCTCGGCTACGAACTTTACTTTCAGACCTTTAAAGACAGCTCGAAACTCGACGAGATGCACTTCTTCTTCGCCGAACTCCTGTTCGACATGAAAGAGTACGAAGTGGCCGCCGCGCACTACGCCTGGGTCACCGAGAACGCGAAGAACTCGCCATACTATGAGAAATCGGCTCTCAACACCGTGCTCGCCGCTGAAAAAGGCCTGCCCGAAGAGGCCCAGCTTAAGAAAATGGTGGGCGAGAGTGTAGATCCGCAGCCGTTTGACAAAAACATCAAGGCGTTTGAAGTCGCCGCGACAAAATATGTGAAAGACTTTCCGCGCGGTGAAAATGTTCCCGCGATGCGCTTTAAATTGGGAACGCTCTACTACTATCACAACCAGTTTGATGCCGCGCTCGCCTCCTTTAAGAGCATCTCTAAAGATTATCCGAAGTCGCAGTACGCCAAGTTCTCGACCAACCTGATTCTCGATATCTTTAACTTGAAAAAAGATATGGGCGGACTGCAAGCCTTCGCGCAGAGCACTTTGGACGACGATAGCCTCGATGCGGCCACTCGCAACGAAGTGAAGGCCGTCCTTCAGCGAGCGGAGTTTAAGAACGCCAACGACCTCGAGGCTGCTAAAGACTACGCGGGCGCCGCTAAAGCCTACGAAGAGTTCGCTAAGAAAAATCCGGGCGGTGAGCTTGCGGTATCGGCGTCCTTTAACGCGGCCGTCAGCTATGAGCGCGCGGGCGACCCCTTTAAGGCCATCGGCATGTACGCCATCTTGCTTGCGAACAGGGACCCGAAGCACGAGAAACTGCGCAAGGATTCGAGCCAGTTTATCGCGGCTCTTTATGAAAAAACCGGCCAGTATCAAAAGGCCGCCGAAGCCTATGAGAACTACGCGGCAAAGCACCCGAAAGAAAAAGAAGCCGCCACCTATTACTTCAACGCCGCGATTATTCGCGACGGTATGAACGCCTACGGTCAGGCCACCAACAATTATCAGAAGTTCCTCGATATGAAACGAGGCTCTGAAAAATTCGATGCCATCTTCTTAATGGCTAAACTCAACGAGCGGCGCGGAAACTTGACCAAGGCGCAAGAGTTCTACAAACAATATTTGTCGGTGGGTGGCAACAACGCGAACAGCGTTATGGACGCCGTTGTTGCGATCGCGCAGATCGACAAGAAAAAAGGCAAACGAGCTGAGGCCGACGCCGGCTGCAAAAAAGTGATCGCGACTCATAAACGTCTGGCGACCAAAGAGAATCCGATTGGAGCTTCGGCCGCGGCGGAATGCAAATACGGAACGGTTTATAAAACGTTCGAAGATCTTCGTGCGATCCGCATTCCCAGCAACCCGGCCAAGCAACAGGCGGCCGTGCAAGATAAACTTCGCATGTTGAACCGGCTGAAAGAGCAGCTCAAAGAGGTCATCGCGTACGATGACGGTCCGACGGTGGTGAACTCCCTCGCCTTGATCGGTCAGGCCTATCAGCATATGGCGGCGGCGATTTATGCAGTGCCGGTGCCGAAAGGCCTCGATGCCGAGGGCTTAGCCCAGTATAAAAAAGGAATCGACGGGGTCGCTCAGCCTTTTCAAGAAGAGGCTGTTAAGAACTACGAAGCGGCCATCGATAAAGGGTACAAGCTCGAGGGTTATTCCGAGGGTTTAAAGACCGCGCAGCGTGAACTCAATCGACTCAGCAAAGACAAAATGAGTGACCGCGGTGAGCGCGCTGTGATCACCACGATTATGGATTACATGGGCTTAAAAGAGTCCGAAGATCTCGGGCGTCCGTTCCAAGCTCGTGAAGAGCGCGCGCTCGTAGAGGCGGTCTCCAAACGCCTTGGTAAAGATCAAGGCGACCTGCAGGCCCTCAATGCGCTGGGTGTTTTCTACGCCGAGCAGGGTAAACTGGGTCTCGCGCGGATTCTTTTCGCGCGGGCGCAAAAAGCCCACCCCAATGAACCTGGCCTTCACAACAACCAGGGTGTGCTCTTTTTGAAAGAGGGCAAGCAACGCCCGGCCATCGCCTCACTTCGTAAAGCTATGGAGATGAAAGGCAGTTACACGGTTGGGGCTGCAAACTTGGGCGCGATCTTTTGCGAGTACAAAGACTACGGTCGCGCCGCTGATCTTTTAGAATCGGCCTACTCCGCAGTGCGGTCGGACTTAAAGCGGGGCGGGATTGCCGTGGATGTGGCCAACAATTACGCCTTAGCTCTAATGGGCAGCGGCGACGGTGAAAAAGCCCGGAGTATCTTCAAGAGCATCCTTGAGGCCGACAATGGCAACGTCACGGCCTTATTGAACTATTCGATCTTACTGATTCACCACCTGAAAGATAAAAAAGAGGGTGAAAAGCAGCTCAATCGTCTGCGCTTTGTTGGCGAAGACGGCGATTCCCGCATACGGAAGGCTGTGGATGAAATGGACAAGGCACTGGCCGAAGGTAATAGCAATTGAGACAGGAGATTGCCGTGCGTGTAAAGGCAGTTAAACTAATTATAGCTGTGTTAATGGCTGTCGGATTCGCATCTTTGAGTGCGTTCGCGCAAGAAAGCAAACCTGCGGCGAGTGGCGGCGAAAAAGAAAAGAAGAAAACGAAGATCGATTTCGAAGACGAGTTGGTTGAGGGTGAATTGAAGAAACCAGAATTGTTCTATCTGTTGCAGAAGAAGCAATTCAACTTTAAGCGCCTGATTAAGTTGAGAGAGGATTTCTTACCCGAAATGCGTCGCGACGCTGACGAAGTTCGCAGGAGCAGGAGCAAGTAGCTTGAAACAACCCATCGTTCTCAGAGTCTATAAGGGCGATAAATTAGAAGCCGTACGGCAGTTCGAGACGTCACAAATCGTCATCGGGCGAAACAGCGACGCGCAGCTCGAGCTGCAAGATGAAGGAGTCGCGCTGCTCCATGCGATGATCGAAAATCGTGGCGGCGAATACTACCTCTCCGATCTCGGGTCTCCCAATGGTACGTTCAAAAATGGTCAACGCACTCTCGAAGATAAAATAGCCTCCGGCGACACTTTGACCGTCGGTCCTTATCGCATCCAATTTTTCGTCGGCGTTCCCAAGCCGGCGGCCCCGCCCAAGGTTGGCGGTGGCGGCGCTGAGGTTAAAGCGCCAGCGGCGGGCAGTTATGCCATGGCCGTCCCGCAAGCTCCGCCCAAAGATTTTGACGACGACAAAACCGCGCCCGGCGCGACGGGATTTGTCGATGATCGCACCGATCCGGCCTACGGCAGCATCAAAAAGGCCGACCCTAAGAAGCCAACCTCGGCACCATCCTTTGGCGGCGGCGCGGCTGCCGTAAGCAGCGGCAGTGTTGGCGGCGGCGGCAGCAAAAAAATTCCCGGTCCGGTCGGTGGCAAACATAAAAAAGGCGGCGGCACTTTCGCGCCCGGCAATCCTTATAAAGATTTAAAAGAGATCATCAAGCCGCACAAAGGTTCGGTGGTCGAAGTTATCGTCGCTTGGAAAGATCGCATTCTCTCCTCGCACCATTTTAGCCAGCACGGCAGCGTGTTTATGAGCGCTGATCCTGAAGCCGATGTGGTGGTGCCGATTATTTCTTCGAAGAGCAAATTCGAACTTTTGAAAGTGGGCGCCAACGTCGCCGTATGCCTAACGCAAGAAATGTCGGGCGAGCTGATCCGCGATGGCGAAACCATTACGCTCAATGATCTCTCTCGGCAAAATAAGATTCGCGATGCCGGCAGCCACTTTGAATATGATCTGCGCCAAGGCGAGATGATCCGCATTGGCCTGCAGGGCGATATGATTTCGATTTACGTGCGCTTCGTGGCCGAAACGCCCAAACCGTTGGTCGCGCCACTGCTCGATATGACATCATCCGAAGTCACCGGCGTGATTTTGGCCATCGCGATCTCGGCCATCCTCGGCCTCTACATGAATATTTATACTCCGTCGCCGCTCCTCGAAGACGAAGCCAAAATTGATGAGCCCATTCGCAAAGCCGTCGTCACCTTTCAAAAGCGCATTGTCGAAGTGAAAGACGAGCCGCCCAAAGAAAAGCCGCCCGAGCCGGTGAAACAAAAACCGCAACCAGTCCGCACTTCGCCTAAGGCCGCCGTTGAAACCAAAGGCGATCCAGGACAAGCGGGCGAAGTGAAGCCGAGCCCGGCCAAGCCAAAGCCGAACAAAGTCGTCTCGGCCGTTCCGCAAGGCAAGGCGATTAAAACCGCGCCTAAAGAAGGCGCCAATATGAAGTCGCAAAAACCTGATCCGACAAAAATGGGCTTGCTCAGTGTCTTCGGAACCAAGGGCGCGCAAAAAGAAATCAACAAAGCCTACGCCGGCTCGGGTGAGTTGGTCGGCGCCGCCGACAGCGCCACTGGCTATGCCGGCAATGCCGACAATCGCGATGGCGATAACTTTGGCGGCCGCTTAAAAGAAACGGGCTCAGGCAAAGGCTCGAACACGGTCGGGATCGCCGGCGTCGGCACCAAAGGCCGCGGCACGGGCGGCACTGGCTACGGTACGGGCGGTATCGGCACCAAAGGATCGGTGCAAATTAACGTCGGTGGCCAAGAGGCCGACTTCACCGGCTCGATGGATCGTGAGGCCATTCGCCGCGTGATCCGCGAACACTTGCGCGAAATCAGAAATTGTTACGAACGCGAACTGCAACGCACGCCCGATCTCTACGGCAAAGTGGTGATCACATGGGACATCGTTGAAGGCGGCCGGGTGAGCCAGGCCGGGGTTTCGCGCAATGAAATTGGCAGTGCCGCGGTTGGTGAATGTATCGCCAGCCGCTTGAAGACTTGGAAATTTCCCGACCCGCCAAAAGATCAGGTGGGCCGCGTAAGTTACCCGTTCGTCTTCAGCTCGCAATAGATTTAACAGGGACCTCGGAAGGGTCCTACAACTAGGAGGGAACCTTGGAAAACGCAGCAGCAAACGCCGCAATGGTCGGCGAGGTCGTTGACCGGTGCGCCGGCTACGGCAACTTTATAGCGAAGTCTTTCTGTCAAGGCGGACACGTGATGATCCTGATCGCATTGATCGGGGTATGTACCGCGTTCTTGATCGTCAACCGTATTATGGCTTTGCAAAAGCTGACGGTCGACAAAGTGAATATCACTGAGAATCTCTTCACGATGATTCTTCGCGGTGATATCCGTCAGGCCATCGCGTTTTGCGATTCGCGCCCGACGCCTTTAACCAATACTTTAAAAGCCGGCTTGGTTCAGACTATGAATCGTCGCCCGGATGAAGAAATTCAAGTGGCCATGGATGCCTCGGTGCTCAGAGAGACGCCTCGACTCGAAGGTTGGGTGTCGTTCCTCGCGGTGTTCGGGAACGTCGGGGTTCTTGTGGGTCTGATGGGAACGATCATCGGACTGATTGTGTCCTTCGGCGGTGTGGCTGAAGCGGATGCGGCAACCAAAGCGGCCAAGCTTTCGCAGGGGATTTCTGAAGCTCTAAACTGTACAGCCTTCGGACTTCTTGTCGCGATCGTCGCGGTTGTGGCTTACGGATTTTTTCAGATCCGTATCGGTCGCGCCATCAATGACATGCAAGAGAGCAGCATGACCCTTATGAACCTCGTGGTAGCAAATCGGGATAAAATTAAGGACTAAAAAATGGCTCATATTGATGATGGCAAAAATAAGCGGAACTCGACGGTGGACCTGAATCTGGTCCCCATCATCGATTTGATGTCGGTGTGTATTATCTTTCTGCTTATTACTGCCGTCTGGACGCAAGTGTCGATGATCCAGATCGGGAGTTCGATCTACGCTCAGAATCAGGATCCGAACAACAAACCGGAGCCTCCAAAAAAGTCAGAGATTCCCTTCCGTCTCGACGTGTTGAAGGAGGGTTACCGAGTGATCATCGGCAGCCAAGAAAAACGCTTTCCCAAAACCGGCGGCAATTACGACCAAGACCGTCTGGTTAAAGAACTGAAAGCGATTAAGGAATTGTATCCAGAGAAAGGCGACTGCGTCGTGACCATTCTCGACGAGTTACCGTACGAGCATTTGATCGGTGGTATGGACGCATTGTTGCAAGCCGGCTTCCCAGAAATTTCTGTGGCGACCGGCGGATCACCTCCGTAAACATGGCAGGAGTTTAAGTATATGGCGATTTATGTACCTGGCTTAAGATCACATGGCCGCCCAGCCGGCGGCGGTGGACGGAGCGCCGTTGCGCATCTGAACATGACGGCGATGGTCGACATGTTCACGGTGCTGGCCGTGTTTCTCCTGCAGAATTACGCCACCACCAATCAGGTTCTGCCGATGCCCGACAAAGTCGACCTGCCCTCAGCCGCAGAAGTGAAAGACTTAAAGCCGTCGAACGTTGTGATTATCGGTGAAGACGGAATTATGATTAACAACTTTCGCGTCGCCGATTTTCGCAAAGTGAAAGAGCAAGAGGACTGGTTGATCCCGCCGTTGATGGAGCAGCTGAAAAAGGCCGTTGATGAAGGCGAGAAAAAGAAAAAGTCGCTGGGCAGCCAGTTGAAGAAGGCTGTGAGCAGCGCCAAACCGGGAGACAAACCGGCGGAAGAAGAAGTGGACGACTTTCTTAAGATCACCATTCAAAGCGATAAGAACGTTGATTTCTTAACGGTGAAAAAAGTCATGTACACCGTGACCCAGGCGGGGATGCGTGAAATCAATTTTGCGGTGATGAAAAAAGAAATGCCAGCCGGCAAAGCGGCCATGTAATCTAAGATGCTTTAAGTACGAAGCGAGTTTGACTCTGGCGCACAAACGAAATGATCGCGCCTTTATGTTCCTGACTTACATTTGAGAAACGCAGTCCACAGACGCCACTCGCCACATAGCGAACATCGGCTTTGGCGTGGACCGGGGCCCCGAATGCGGGGCTTTGAATTTCTACACTGACGGCTTGGCCAGATACCACGCCTTCTTCGAGTGCGACGCCCATTCCGCCTTCAGAAATAGTCAGTGCTTGCGCCACGAGCGTGCGCCCTTCGCCGGTTTTAATCGTGACTTGTCCATTGATGTCGGCCCGCGGAAATTGGCGTTTATTCACACCAATCGCGCTTAAAATTTCGTGAAATTCGAATAACGGCGCCCACTCCTTCATTCCCTTGGTCCATAAAAGAACGTCGCCGAGGCTGCTCACTTTTTTCAATTCATCGAGGAGTTCGCTGCGTTTGTAGGGACCATGCGAACTGCCGTTTAGGGCAAAGTGCCACGCTTCAGGCAGTGGCTGCGCAATCGCAGTTTGCGTGAGTTCCATGTCGTTGCTTTCGCGGCCCCACCATGTAATGCTGCGCCATTGATCCATGCCGGTGCCCCACACGAGGTCATGCCCCGCGACGGCGCCCGATTGGATTCGGCTTTGAACGTCCGAATTTGTCATCGGACCTTCGACGCGATCATTAACTTGAATAAACCACTTCACAGCCATTGTCCTAGCCTATCGGTCCGGTGGACTTTGATCTTGAGATGACCCTGGTCTTTTGGGGGTCCAGTTCTATTTGACGGTTATTTTTCTCAAAATGATTCATGGCCTAAAACTGGAACAACAAGCAAAAACTGTGCTAAAGAGTTGTTCTCTCGTGATAAAATGAAACACGAAGGAGCGTCATGCGGAACAAGTTCACTCAGATAGCCCTGACGGCGGCGTTTGCTTTGCTGCTTATTCAGGTGGTTCTGGTGGCGCCCAGTCAGATCCGCGATGCGGAACAAAAGGCGAGCCTTTTGCCCGCGCCAGTCCTGAATACGGGATCGGAAGTGGATCAGAGTATGAACGGCATGCATATGATCGAAACCCACGAGGGCAAAAAAGAGTGGGAACTTTGGTCCGATCGCGCCGTAAGTTTGAAGGCGAAAGAGGTTTTGGAGTTGGAGACAGTTAAATCCATTTTCTTTTCAGATTCTGGCGTGACGTTCACGGTGACGGGTAAAACCGGCAACGTGCAGACAAAATCCAAAAATCTTCGCATTGAAGGCGACGTCGTAACCCGTTCGAGCAATGGCTATACATTTCGTACGCAAAGTATGGAGTATGATTCCGCGGTTCGCAAAATGCGGGCTTTGAACGCGGTTGAAATGTTGGGGCCTAAGGATGTGGGCGGTCACTCGTTGAACCTAACCGGGGTAGGGATGGAATCGAATCTGGAAGACGGCACCATGGATGTGCTGCGCGAAGTTCGCGCCCAGAAGATTTTAGACAGCGGCAAACGTGCGAATATAAAGAGCCAGCGCGCGCGCTTTAATGCCAATTCGCGAGCCGCGCAATTTTTTGGCGACGTCGTTTTAGACATTGAGAATATGCGCATCACCGGCCCGGAGGCGAAATTCGAGTACGACGACAACTCCGACGTCTTAAAATCAGTGATGTTCACCGGCGGTGCGAAAGTGAGCGACGCGGATAAATGGGCCACGGCGCAAAATGTGCGCGTGGATTTTGAGAAAAACCGGTTTGTTTTTCGCGGATCACCGCGCTTGGTGCAAAACAACGACGAGCTGCGCGGTGAAGAGATTGTCTTTCTCGATGGCGGCAAGCGCGTGCAGGTGCAAGGGGCGCGGGCCAAGGTGGACGAAAAGCGTTTGGAGAAAAAGCAGTGAGCCGTTTGGTGATTCGAAACGTTTCGAAAAAATTTAAAGCGCGCCAAGTGGTGCGCAATGTCTCCTTTGAGGTTGAGTCGGGCCAGGTGGTCGGTTTGTTGGGCCCCAATGGCGCCGGCAAAACGACGTCGTTTTATATGGTGGTGGGTTTGTTGGTGCCTGATGAGGGCGACGTTGATATCGACGGACAGTCGATTGGCCTTTTGCCGATGTATAAGCGGGCGCGCCAGGGATTAAGCTATTTGCCGCAGGAGCCGAGTATTTTTCGCCGCCTGACAGTGACCGAGAATATTCAGGTTGCGCTCGATGCGCAGGATCTTTCTCCCAGTGAGCGTTCCGAGCGACTCGAGTCGTTGCTCGAAGAATTCCATGTGCAACACATTCGCGACTCGTACGGTTATGCGCTGTCGGGCGGGGAACGCCGCCGTGTCGAGATTGCTCGGGCCTTGGCCGGTAGTCCGAAATTTTTACTGCTTGACGAGCCGTTTGCCGGGATCGATCCCATTGCCGTGGGTGACATTCAAGAGATTGTACGAAAGCTTAAGGCGCAAGGGATCGGAATTTTAATTACAGACCATAATGTTAGAGAGACCTTGGGTATTTGCGATCGCGCGCACATTTTAAAAGACGGACATATTGAAGTGGCCGGCACCGCGACTGAAATCGCGGCGTCTCCGGTCGCACGAAAGTTTTATCTCGGGGAAAATTTCCGACTATGACGGGGAGCTTAGTTTATGCAGCTTAAGACAAGTCTAAAGCTATCGCAGCAACTGCGCATGACTCCGCAACTTCAGCAGGCGATCAAGCTGTTGCAGTTGTCGCGGATGGAACTTGAAGGCGCGATTCGCAAGGAACTGGATGAGAATCCGGTGCTGGAGGAGGTGCAAGAGATCTCCGATGAAGAAAGTTCGTCGACACCCGCCACCGCCGCCGACACCACAGCAGTTGAAACCATCGACACGCCAGAGAATCAGGCTGCGGCCGACCCGCGCCAAGATGAGTTTGAATGGGAAAACTACGTAGATACCAATTATAAACCTCCGCAAGGTCCCGCCGGCGGCACCGATGAGATTATGAATTATGAGAATCTCATCTCGACCTCCACGTCACTCCACGATCATTTAATGTGGCAGTTGGGCTTAGGCGGCTTTAACGATGAAGAGCAGGCATTGCTGGCCATTTTGATTTCGTACGTGGACGAAGATGGATACGTAAAGACACCCATGGAAGAAATCGCCAAAGAAGAAGAAGTCGACGCGGTCGAACTGACCGAAATGCTGCCGTTCTTGCACGAATTCGACCCAGCGGGCGTGGGCGCGCGCGATTTAAAAGAGTGTTTGCTGATTCAAGCCAAACATATCGAAGAAGACACCCACGATCTGGTTAAATTGCTGAATGATCACATCAAGGATCTGGAGAAAAAGAATTACATGGGCATCGCCAAGGCGATGAACTTGCCCATGGAAGACGTGATCGACATGTGCAAAATCATCTACTCGATGGACCCCAAACCGGGCCGCATGTACATGCCGCAAGACACCCAGTTTGTGACCCCGGATGTGTACGTTTACAAAGTCGGCGAAGAGTACATGGTCGCACTGAACGAAGACGGGCTGCCGCGGTTGCGAATTTCGAATTTGTATAAAAATATTTTGAAAGGTGACACGAGCTCTGGGCCCGAAAATGCCCACGGTTACATCCAAGACAAACTGCGCTCGGCGGTGTGGCTGATCAAATCCATTCACCAGCGCCAACGCACGATTTATAAAGTGACCGAGAGTATCGTAAAGCACCAGCAAGACTTCTTTGAAAAGGGGCCGGCGCACATCAAGCCGATGATCTTGCGCGATATCGCCAACGACATCGGTATGCACGAGTCCACTGTCTCGCGCGTGACCACCAACAAATACGTCCATACGCCTCGAGGTATCTTCGAGCTCAAATATTTCTTCAATAGCGGAATTTCGAAGACCGACGGTGATTCGCTGGCGTCTGAGTCGGTGAAGCTAAAAATCAAAAACCTAGTCAGCGACGAAGACGAAAAAAATCCACTCAGCGATCAAAAAATCGTCGAGCTGTTGAAAAAAGACGGCATCCAAATCGCCCGCCGCACAGTCGCCAAGTACCGCGACATGCTTAAGATCCTGCCGTCATCGAAGCGCAAGAAGATGTTTTAAGTCCGTGGGTGCGTGGCCGAGGCCCTCGGGCTGAGGCCGTGACGCCGGGCCGTCCGTGGGCGCGTCGCCGCCGCCCACCGAGCCCGTCGCCGCTAGTGCCCGCAGGTCAAACGCAAGTCTTTGCCGCCGATCTTAAGACGAACTGTCGGTTTCGATCCCGCGACCGAAAACTCGCTGGGGTGCACATACAGAATCGCTTTGCCAAGCACCTCAGTGGTGAGATCAAACGGAATTGCATCTCTCCACTGAGCGGAAGTCGCCCGTTCATTGTAATTGGGCTTGGCGACTATTTCCTCAACGGTATTTACCGGTTCTTCTTCCTGAGCCCGAGTGGAGCCTTCGACCAATCCAAACTGGTAAACTTTGATCTCGCTAAAGTCTGTCGTGGTTCCCGACACCATATAGTATTCGCCCCAAACCGAGGCCGGGGCATTCGAACAATGAAAACTTATGTCTGCGGCGTAAGACTGGGAAGCCACAGCGGTGATCGAAAAAAGAAAGCTCGCAAGGACGAAACGCATCCGGATAAAACGCATAAAATCTCCGTTCTTGGTGTCTGAGAATTTTCTCTGCGCATATTAGGGCGAGGTGTCGTGGACGGCACTAGAATTTGCAGGGGTTGTCAGTTTTGTAAAAAGGTTGGGGCGGGCGACCAATGGTGGTTCTATGGGTGGGCGCACCATGGGCGGAGAGGACGCATAATAGCCGCGGAGCTTGCGAGAAATCTTGGGAAGTATATTGCCTTAGACTTCAGTATTCCCGGCTTCATAAAGTCCAGCACGAGCGCGGCGACAGAAACCCGTCCGACCTATCCCGTCCACCCCCCGCGGCCGATCGCAAATTCCCCGACCGGTTAACTATCAGCAAAAACCAATCTTAGTTCCTTAAGCGACTTTGTTTCGCTGCGAGAAATAAAGCCCTCGGCTTCGAGAATATTAAGGCCAATATATTCTTTAAGAGCCCGGAAGGGCTGCCGCCACCCGCGCACAATGCGAGTAAAAGGCCGCTGGCTCCAAAATTTGCGGCGTCGAGGGCCCTGCAGGCCGGGGGAACGGATTCGAGGGCCTTGCAGGCCGGGGGAACGGATTCGAGGGCCTTGCAGGCCGGGGGAACGGATTCGAGGGCCTTGCAGGCCCTGCGCAATTCGTCCCGTCAACTCGCGGATAAAGGCGGCCCAGAGCCGCTGGCTCTTCACCCGAATCAGCAAATGCAGGTGGTTCCCGACATTTGCAAATTTATAAATCGTAACCCCATACTTGCGCGCCGATTCTTGCACGATTCGGTTCACAACTCCAAAGGCGCGCGGCGTTCTCATGCGCGCCCAATCCGAGCGCAAAACCAAATGCAACGGCAGCTTAGAATCGAGCGGCCGTTTTGTTTTCGCATGGCTGTTTTTTAGTAGGCTCCCGCCAAAGCAATCCCCAGGTTTACCGAAGCCGTCGATTTCGAAGCCCAATTGTTTTTCACGCTTTGAAATCGCACGCTTGCCTCGTCTCATGGGGCGTAGATTTACCCATCGCTACCAAAAAAGTCAAGAATGGCTTTTCCCCTGAATGAACTCAGGTTTCACGGGCCAACTCTCTTCGCGGAACACCGCCAGGGTGATCGCTATTTCAAACGCTTGCGGCACCCCGTGGCGATAAGATGTACGGCGAGCGCCATGTCTCTCGGGGCACCTTCCTGAGTCCGAGATCACCACACCCAAACTACGACCGAAATTTCTTAGATTTCTGCTTTTGTGGCCCTTGTATTTCTGACGGGTCAGAGCAACCACATCCGCAGCCCGCAGCCCGCAGCCCGCAGCCCGCAGCCCGCAGCCCTCAGCCCTCAGCCCGCAGCGTGAACGCGCCTCGCAAGCTTCGCTCGCTCGTCAGGCGTCTCCAAACCCAAACCCAACCCCACCCCAGTCCCCACCACCGTCCGCGCTTGAGACGTATCAACGCGCGCCGTGCCTAACCTCAAGATGAGAATCGGCACGCCTGCCCTCAACAACGTTTAGCCACTGGCCGATAAAAAAACATGCGTATAGATTTTAAATTCCGCCACTGCGAGGCCAGCGAAGAGCTCACCGAGTACGTTACCGAAAAAGTCCATCAGCTCGAAAAATACGAACTTAAACCGGTGCGTCTCGAGTTTACGTTTACCAAAGAACGGGCCGAGCTCCGCGTCGATCTTCATGTGCGGGGCGACCACGTTGAGGTCCACGCCCACCACTCAAGTGTCGACGACAATTTTTTTGTCGGGGTGGATCAAACCCTGGTTAAAGTCGCCAAACAGCTGGCCAAGAAAAAGGCCAAAGTTCAGAGCCACAAAGTCAGTTGACGCGCCCCCTGTACCCGCTTAAAACCGAGGGAATTCTCTCTACATTAGAGCCCGTTCGCGCCGACGCGACGGTGATTTCAGGGGTACAGAAACATGCAAAATTATCTCTTCACCAGCGAATCCGTGTCTGAGGGTCATCCCGACAAGCTTGCCGACCAAATCAGCGACGCCATTTTAGATGGCTTTATGGCGCAAGATCCGCGCTCGCGCGTGGCTTGCGAGACCATGGTTTCTACAGGCTTTGTGGCCCTCGCCGGTGAGATTACCTCCAAAGGCGTGGTCGATTACTCCGCTACAGTGCGGGATGTTATTAAAGATGTTGGGTACGACAGCAGCGACATGGGTTTCGACTACAAATCCTGCGCGGTGCTGGTCGGTCTCGGCAAACAAAGCGTCGATATCGCCATGGGCGTAGATAACGCAGAACAGGGTGCCGGCGACCAAGGCCTGATGTTTGGCTTTGCGTGTAATGAGACTCCTGAATTTATGCCGCTCTCCATCAGCATGTCACACCGATTGCTGATCGATTTGGCCGCGATCCGAAAATCCAAAAAAGTAAACTTCCTCCGTCCTGACTCAAAGAGTCAAGTTACCGTCGAGTATCAAGATGGCAAGGCCGCACGGATCGACACGATCGTGCTAAGCACGCAGCACACTCCTGATGTCGATCAAGCCAAGATCAAAAGTTTTGTCATCGATGAACTGGTGGCCAAATCCATCCCGAAACAATGGATCGACAGCAAAACCAAGTTCCATATCAATCCCACCGGGCGTTTTGTCATCGGCGGACCCCATGGCGATTGCGGCCTCACCGGCCGCAAGATTATTGTCGACACGTACGGCGGCCACGGCGCCCATGGTGGTGGCGCATTCTCGGGTAAAGATCCCTCGAAGGTCGATCGCTCAGCGGCTTATGCCGCCCGTCACGTGGCAAAAAATATTGTTGCCGCGGGTCTGGCCGAAAAATGCTTAGTACAGTTGGCCTACGCCATCGGCGTGGCTGAGCCGGTGAGCATTATGGTGCAAGACTATGGCACGAGCCAAGTCGGCGGCGAGATGTTGTCTCAGGCCGTAAAAAAGGTGTGGAACTTAAAGCCCGCTGCAATTGTTGAGCAGTTCGATCTTCTCAAACCCAAGTACAGAAAGACCACCAACTATGGTCACTTTGGCCGATCACTGCCGGAGCTCACCTGGGAAAAACCGGATCGAGTCGACGCCATTCGCGAAGCTGTAAACACAATTAAGAGAATGTAGTGTCAAAAAAATTAGCCACCACCATTTATATCACGGAGCAACAGCAGGCCTTGCTCCGTGAACTGAATCAACGCTCGAAAGTGCCGATCGCGGAGTATATCCGCCAAGGGATAGACCTCGTGATCTACCGCTATCGTGACCAACTTCCCGGACAAATGGATTTGCCTTTGGGGCACAGTCACGAGCCCACCGAAGCCGCCGATGCAACCTGAGCTTATACGAAATTTTTCGATCATCGCGCACATCGACCATGGCAAGTCGACCTTGGCCGATTGCCTATTGAGCGCCACGCAGACCGTAACCGATCGTGAAAAGCGGGCGCAGTTCCTCGACAATATGGATCTCGAGCGCGAGCGTGGCATCACCATCAAGGCGCAAACCGTGCGCCTTATGTACAAAGCCAAAGACGGCAAAACCTACCAGCTCAATCTGATCGACACTCCCGGGCACGTGGATTTCTCCTACGAAGTTTCGCGCTCCTTGGCTGCCTGTGAGGGTGCGATTCTCGTGGTCGACGCCTCCCAAGGTGTAGAGGCGCAGACGCTGGCCAACGTTTACCTGGCGCTTGAGAACAATCTCGAAATTATTCCGGTGCTGAATAAAATTGATTTGCCCGCGGCTGATCCCGAAGGCGTTAAGAAGCAAATCGAAGATGGAATCGGCCTCGACGCCAAGGATGCGATTTTAGCGAGCGCCAAAGAGATGAAGGGGATCACTGAGATTCTCGAAGCTGTTGTCGCCAAAGTTCCACCGCCTAAGGCGGACCGCGCCTTGGTCCTGCGGGCGTTAATTTTCGATTCCTGGTTCGACTCCTATCAAGGGGTTGTAACGCTGGTGAGAGTGGTCGACGGCGCCGTAAATGTTGGCGATATGATTAAATTTATGGCCACCGACAAGGACTATGAAGTTCTTAAACTCGGTGTGTTCAATCCGTTCGCCACCCATCTCGACCGGCTCGAAGCCGGTGAAGTGGGTTTTATTATTTGCGGAATGAAAGATATCCGTGACGTAAAAGTCGGCGATACGGTGACTGCGGCCAAAAAATCCGCCACGCAACCGCTGCCCGGATTTCAAAAAATCAAACCGATGGTGTTCTCAGGGATATTCCCGGTCGAAGCAACGGACTTTCCCGACTTCAAAGATGCGCTCGAGAAGCTTACGCTCAATGACTCGAGTCTTAGTTTCGAGCCCGAAAAATCCGACGCCTTGGGTTTCGGCTTTCGCTGCGGCTTTCTCGGACTTCTGCATATGGAGATTGTGCAGGAGCGCCTAGAGCGCGAATTTAATCTCAATCTCATAACCACCGCGCCCACCGTGGTCTATAAGGTGACCAAGACCGACGGCACCGTCACCGAACTTGAGAATCCGTCCAAACTTCCGGAGCCGACCGAGATTTTGAAAATCGAAGAGCCCTATGTGAAGCTCAGTCTGCATACGCCGAGCGAATTTATTGGCGGGCTGCTTAAATTGTGTGAAGACCGCCGCGGAATGCAGATCAAAATGGAGTACATCACCGACACAAAGGTGATTATCGAGTACAAGCTCCCGCTCAATGAAATGGTTATGGATTTTTACGATAAGCTTAAGTCGATCTCCAAAGGCTATGCCTCAATGGAATACGAACTGATGGGCTTTGAAGAGGGCGACCTGGTCCGCATGGATATCTTGATCAACGGAGACGCGGTCGACGCGCTATCCGTAATCGTGCACCGGGCAAAGGCCATTACGCGTGGGCGGGCGCTCACGGCCAAGCTCAAAGAGCTGATCCCGCGGCAACAATATCAAGTGGCGTTGCAGGCGGCGATCGGCGCTAAGATCGTTGCCCGCGAAACGCTGGGCGCTCTTCGTAAAGACGTCACCGCGAAATGTTACGGCGGTGATATTTCCCGTAAACGTAAACTCCTTGAGAAGCAAAAAGAGGGTAAGAAGCGAATGAAAGCGATCGGGCAAGTGGAAGTTCCGCAAGAAGCATTTCTCGCCGTGTTGAGGCTCGACGAGTAGTGGTCATCTTCTCGCGCCGATTTTGGACTGAAGGCCCCGGCTCATTTCTGCTCGCCATCGGCTTGGCGTTGGTGGTTCGCTGGTCGCTCTTTGAAGCCTATGTCATACCTTCACAATCCATGCTGCCGACCCTTTTGGTGAATGATCACATTTTTGTAAATAAAATCATCTATGGTCTCAGGGCCCCGTTTAGTGAAAATTGGTTTATGCAATGGCGTCACCCGGCCCGCGGCGAGGTGGTGGTCTTTAAACATCCGGGCGACAAGAAAAAATACTATATCAAACGCGTCGTCGGAATCCCGGGCGATCGAGTTCTCTATGAAAACGGCAATCTGTACGTAAATGAAAAGTTGGCCGAGCGAACCATTCCGCAACGTTTGAGCGATGAGTGGCAGTGGCTGCGCGACGCCGACTTTCCGGGTGATGAGGACATCGGCGGGCGGGCGCTCTACGTACATTGGGAGGAGCGCCTCGGACCTAAGGCCTACTCAGTGATCGTGCGCAAAGAGAACCCTTCTGCAGGAACCTTTGGGCCCATTTCGGTTCCCGATGGTCAATATCTCGTGCTGGGCGACAATCGGGATAATTCGCAAGATTCTCGCGCGTGGGATGAGTCCAGCCGATTTGTGCCGCGAGACTTACTGATTGGCCGCGCCTCTGTGGTGTGGCTCAGTTGTGAAAGCACGTTGCCTGTCGTTACCTTTTTGTGCAATCCTCTGAAGCTGCGTTGGGCAAGATTTTTTCACTCGGTTCAATGAGGACCTATGGCTGCCAAAGGACAAATGAAAGCAAGGCTAGGAGACGGCTTCGGCTCCTTTTTTGTAGCGGTGGCCGCAATTTTGGCCTTTCGTTGGCTACTTTTTGAGCCCTACGTAATTCCATCGGGCAGCATGATCCCAACTCTCTTGATCCATGACCACATTCTTGTCAGCAAATTCTCGTACGGTGTGCGCTGGCCCTTTACCAAAAGTTGGATTTTCAAAAACAGTGACCCGCAACGCGGCGATATCGTCGTTTTTCGGTCGGTGGACGACAGCGGCTTTTTTATGATCAAGCGCGTGGTCGGGATCCCTGGCGACAAAATTGAAATCAGCTCCGACGGATTTGTCTCGGTCAATGGAGAGCGTTTGCCGACCAAGGCTATGCCTAACGTGAGCACCGATCCCAAGACCCAGGAGCCCTACTACACAATCTCAGAAAAAGACTTGGCTGGAAGTTACTCGGACTACGATTTTTTTGAAGAAGACTTAAAGGGCGTTAATCACCGCATGATCCTTACAAAAAATGCCGGTCGTTTTTTTGATCATCCCTTTGTGGTGCCCGAGAATGAATACTTCTGCATGGGGGACAACCGCGACAATTCGAAAGACAGTCGATATTGGGGTTCGCTCCCACGCGAACATTTGCTTGGTAAGGCTATGTTCGTCTGGCTGAGCTGTGAAGACACCATGCCGTTTCTTCCGTTCCTCTGCAATCCGGCAAAGTTGCGGTGGGGCCGGTTCTTCCACACGCTAAAATAAATGGGCGCCACCTAAATGAGCGCCACCGACACCAGTAAGAAGCAAATCGACTTTCTTGTTCGGTACACTCTGCAATCCGCGGCCACGATCATTTTAATCGCCATCCTTATTCGGGTGTTTTTTGTCTCTTCCTACGTCATGTCCGGCTCGGGCATGCTGCCGGCAGTCTGGCCGGGAGACTTTTTGGTCGCCACCAAATGGAGCGTTCGCAGCCCGAAGCGGGGCGACGTGGTGGCCCTGAGGTGCCCAGGGGGCAAAGATCGCACATGTCTTAAGCGGGTGGTCGCGACGCCCGGCGATCGGGTTGAAATCAACGATGGAGTGCTTTTTGTGAACGGCGAAGCCGGGGTGCAAAAAAAAGTCAGTGACGAGCTGGCCGTAGAGCGGTTTAGCGGTCGCAGCTGGGTGATTTGGCCGAGCAAAAAGGCCCTGGTGACGATTCCACCCATGGTGGTGCCGCCGCGGCATGTGTATCTGCTGAACGACAAAAGGGCCGACGGGGAGGACTCCCGGGGCTGGGGAACCGTCTCTTACGACGAACTGGAAGGCAAAGTGAAGTATGTTTGGCTGTCTCTCGACTGGTTCGAGCGCGATGGTGCAGTTCGTTCTTGGCCGCGCCTGCGTTGGCAGCGAATGTTGCGTAGCATCGATTGACTCTAAGTAGGGGCCAGGTATACATTTTCGCCGATGTCCATAGTCGGCGAATCGTTCCTCAGTTCCGAGCAACTTACGGAAAAAGACATCGAACAGATTTTTTCCCGGGCCGAGCTATTTAAATCCGAATTCCTCAAGAAAAGACGCATCGATCACCTACTGTCTAAGACCGAAGGCCTGCAACAAAAGGTTGTGGCCTTAGTTTTTGCTGAGCCGAGTACGCGCACTCGAATGAGTTTTCAGACCGCGGCCGGACGCTTGGGCATACGCTCTTTGAGCCTCGACAACCCTCAGGTGGCCAGCCTTAGCAAAGGCGAAACTCTTGAGGATACCTTTTTAAATATCGCTGCAATGATGCCCGATTTAATGGTGGTTCGTTACAACACCAACTTCGACGCCGACAAAGTGATTCGAGAGCTGCCTTGCCCAGTGATTAATGGCGGAACCGGGACTTCTGAACATCCCACGCAGGCTTTACTCGACGCCTACACCATCAAAGAATTTCGCGGCCAGGTGAAGGGCGAGCGTGTTTTGATTGTTGGCGACGTAAAACACAGCCGAGTGGCGAACTCCAATTTGGTATTGCTGCGCCGAATGGGCGCCGACATCGCCTATTGTGCGCCCGCGGAGTTTGGCCCCAGCTCCGAAAATGAAACATGGAAAGGCGTTCGCAGCTTTGAACAGCTGAACGACGCTATGGAATGGGCCACGGTCGTGATGGGCTTGCGGGTTCAAAAAGAACGCCACCGCCCCGACGATGTAAGTGCCGGTCACTCAATGGCTGAATACCGCGAAAAATTTCGCGTCGGCGGCGATCAGCTCAAGCACTTCCGCAACGATGGAATCCTTTTGCATCCAGGACCAGTGATTCGCGGGGTCGAATTTTCCGCGTTCGTGCTCAACGATACTCGCAGCAAAGTTTTAGACCAGGTGACCAACGGAGTTTTTGTGCGGGCTGCGCTGATGTCGATCATGCTCGGCCTCGAGGTACAAAGACCGTGAGTGGACAGCGGGGGTTTTTGGTTCTTGAGAGCGGCGAAACCTTCGCCGGGGTCTGGCGCGGCAAAGATGGCATGGATCGCGCGGGCGAAGTTGTTTTTAACACCAGCCACAGCGGCTATGAAGAAATGGCCACCGATCCTTCGTACTTCAGACAAATTTTAGTTTTGACCGCGCCTCAACAAGGCAATTACGGCGAAAACGATAGTTTTTGGGAATCGGCCAAGATTTGGATCGAAGGTTATGTTTGCGTTGAGATGCAACAGTCGGAGCGAGAGAGCTCATGGTCGCAAAAGCTCACTCGGCACGGTGTTCCCATCCTGACCGACGTCGATACTCGAAAATTGGTTTTACATTTGCGCGACCGGGGAACCCAGTGGGGTGCCTTGGTTATGGCGGCCGACGTCGAGTCGGCCAAAGCAAAGGCCAGAGCGTTAATCACCGCGAAGAAGGCTTTAGACCGCGATTGGGTGCATGTCGTCTCTCGTCAAAAGGAAGAAACTCGTCCGGGCAAAAATCCGCGCGGGCCGAAAATCGCCGTTATGGATTATGGCTGCAAAGAAAATACTCTGCGCGAGTTGGTTGCGCGCTCGAGTGAAGTGCGAATCTTCCCGTCGCGGACTACGGCAGATAAAATCCGCGCGTACAATCCCGACGGTATAATGCTGTCGAACGGCCCTGGCGATCCGCTCGATGTGGAAGTGGCCACAGAGACGGTAAAAGATTTGTTAGGGTGGCGTTTTATTTTCGGGATTTGCATGGGCCACCAAATTTTAGGCCGTGCCATGGGCGGCAAAACCTATAAGCTCAAATTCGGCCACCGCGGCTCGAATCACCCGATCAAGGATAGTTTGTTGAACCGAATTTATATGACCAGTCAGAATCATGGATATGCCGTCGATCAGCAGTCGCTGCCCAAAAGCGTGCAGGTGACGCATGTGAATTTAAACGACAACACCGTGGCTGGCATTTACGACCCGTCGAAGAAAGCCCTCAGTGTGCAATTTCATCCCGAGAGTCATCCTGGTCCGCATGATGCCGCCGGATTGTTCGATTTCTTCACGAGGCAGACACAATGAATTACGAACCGTATGTCGACAAGCTGATGCAGTACTACACGAGTGGTAAATTTCTGCCCGAAGTCAAATCGGCCAAGGATGACTTTTTTGAAAAGGCCGGCAACTTTGACGAGAACAGCATGGACTTCGAACTCAAAATGGCGCAGTTCACCGATTGGTACCTTTTCACCCGCAAGATGAGCGGCACCGGGCGCGTGAGCATTGAAATGGTGCTCGACGATCCCGGGTACAAGATTAACGATGACGAACGTACGGCCTATTTAAATCTGCGCAATTCGCGCCACAGCCTTTTTGAATTTTTAAAAGTGAAGGGCGAAGACGTGCATGTGCGGGATCTTTTCACCGGTTTTAAATATGTGATTCGCCAATCGCGGGTGACCGTGGGCTTTAACAAAGATGAGTTCTTTGAGGCTCGTCTCATCCCGCATGACGGTAGTTTCGTATTTTCCAATGCGTTTTGCTTTCATCCATCCGTGGTGGGAAAATTCGTTTTGAAAGAGATCAAACGGGTCAACAAGTTGCCCGAAGAAGATCAAGCCACCGCCCGTGAGGATTTAATTTCCCGACTCTTTAAAATGAAGCACAAACACGAACAGTACCGTCACCTCGATATCCACAACATTTATTCGAATGAATCTAAGCTGAGGATATAAGTGCCACGCAAACAGAACTTAAAGAAAGTCGTCATCCTGGGTAGCGGGCCGATCGTTATCGGCCAGGCGTGCGAATTTGACTATTCTGGGACTCAGGCCTGTAAGGCCCTGATGAAAGAGGGGCTCGAGGTTATTTTAATCAACTCGAACCCGGCGACGATCATGACAGATGCCGAGATCGCCACCCGAGTTTACATCGAGCCGTTAAAGGTGGCTTACGTTGAGAAAATTCTCGAGCGTGAGCGTCCAGATGCAGTCATACCCACCCTTGGCGGGCAAACGGCCTTAAATTTGGCGCTCGACCTCGATAAGGCTGGAATTTTAAAGCGCCTGAATATCGAACTGCTTGGCGCCACACCCGACGTAATTCGCGCGGCCGAGGATCGCGAAAAGTTTCGCACCATTCTCGATACGGTCGGGGCCAAGTATCCCAAGAGCCATATGGTGCGCACATTCGAGCAGGGCATGGAAGTCGCCGAACAAATCGGCTTCCCGCTCATCCTCCGACCCAACTACACGCTGGGCGGCGGTGGCGGCGGTGTGGCCTACTCTATGGAAGAATATAAAACGAAAATCGCGCAGGGCTTGCATGAGAGCCCGACCTCGGAAGTTTTGGTTGAAGAGAGCATTCTGGGCTGGAAAGAGTTTGAACTCGAGGTTATGCGCGATAAGGCCGGCACCTTTGTGGTGATTTGCTCCATCGAGAATTTTGATCCCTGCGGCGTTCACACCGGCGACAGCATCACCGTTGCGCCTCAGCAAACGCTGTCGGATGTCGAGTATCAAGCCATGCGCGACGAAGCCCGCAAAATTATTGAAGCCGTCGGGGTGCAAACCGGTGGCGCCAACATTCAGTTTGCGACTCATCCCGTAACGGGCGAGCGTGTGGTGATCGAGATGAATCCCCGGGTCTCGCGCTCAAGCGCCTTGGCCAGCAAGGCCACAGGCTTTCCTATTGCCAAGATCGCGGCCTTACTCGCGGTAGGTTATGAACTTGAAGAATTGCGCAACGACATCACGGGAACGACGCCGTGCTGTTATGAGCCGGCGCTCGACTATGTGGTAACCAAAATCCCACGCTTTGCGTTCGAAAAATTTCCCGGCACCAAAGACCAACTGACCACGCAAATGCGTTCGGTCGGCGAAGTGATGGGCATTGGCCGCACGTTCAAAGAGTCTCTGAACAAAGCCCTGGTGTCGCTCGAGAAAAACGAGATCGGCGCGCTCCCCCTTGTGTTCGACGACTCACTTCTCGCCTTTCCCAACAGCAAACGGATTTATCACGTCTTTCAGGCTTTCCGCGATGGGATGTCGGTGAAGGACGTAGAGTCCAAGACCCAAATTCATCCGTGGTTTTTAGAGCAGGTCGAAGATCTGGTTAAATTTGAACTCTCACTCTCGCAATGGCCGCTCACCGATGAAACGCTTCGCGCCGCTAAAAAGCGCGGATTTTCTGATGCGGCGATTGCGCTCGCTATTTCTACAAACGGCAAAACGAAGGTGACGGCCGACGACGTTCGCAATCAGCGTTGGCAAAAAAATATTCTCCCGGCCTATCTTCGGGTCGACACCTGCGCGGGAGAGTTCAAGTCCGAGACGCCTTATTTTTACTCGACCTACCATAGCGCGCAAGAAAAGCAGAATTTTGGCAAACCGATGATCGCATTGCTTGGTAGCGGTCCTAATCGAATCGGTCAGGGCGTGGAGTTTGATTACAGCTGCGTGCGCAGCGTGCGGGAGTTTCAGCGCAACGGCTACAAAGTGGCCATGATCAACTCGAATCCCGAAACGGTATCGACCGATTACGACACCTCGGATGCTTTATTTTTTGAACCGCTTGTTTTTGAAAACGTTCTCGAGATTTTACGCTTTATTGAGCCCAATGGGTTCGTAGCTCAGTTGGGCGGGCAGACGCCAATCAATTTTGCTCACCGCTTAGTGAAGGCGGGCCAAAATTTGATCGGCTCCACGCTCGAAAGCATCGATCTTGCCGAGGACCGCGCCCAGTTTGTTCGAATTTGCACAGAGCTGAACTTTAAGATTCCGCGCAGCGGGATGGCCGCCAGTCTTGAGCAGGCCGAGAAAATCGCCGCCGATATTGGCTTTCCGATCATTTGCCGACCCAGCTATGTGCTGGGCGGGCGGAGGATGGAGATCGTCGAGTCGGAAGATGAATTGAAGGCGTATTTTGAACGCCATGGCGCCGTTATCTCCGCAGAGGCCCCTTGCTTAATGGATCAATTTTTAGATCAGGCCCTCGAAGTGGATGTGGATATTGTGCGCGGTCCCGACTGGTCCGTGATCGGTGGCGTGATTGAACACATTGAGGCCGCGGGCGTTCATAGCGGCGACAGCATGGGTGTGGTGCCGCCGCAGAGATTGAAAGATGAAACTTGCGCGCACATCGAAGACTTAAGCCGCCGCTTGGCCGATCGATTGAATGTGAAGGGTTTTTTAAACCTCCAGCTCGCGGTTAAAAACGACGAAGTGTATATGATCGAAGCCAATCCGCGCAGCTCCCGCAGCGTGCCCTTTATCGCGAAGGCGACCGGAATCCCACTCGTGGATCTGGGTGTGAAGGGCATTCTCGGTCTTAAAAAAGACCAGGTGAACCCGCAAAAATACGACTGGCACAAAACCAAATCGGTGAGTGTGAAGGGCGTCGTCTTTCCGTTTAAAAAGTTTCCCGATTCCGACTCGATTCTTGGCCCTGAGATGAAGTCCACGGGCGAAACCATGGGGCGCGGCGCAGATTATCCAGAAGCTCTTCTCAAAGCGGTGATCGCTTGTGATTTGCAGTTGCCGAGTGAGGGCGAGGTTTTTCTCTCCCTTCGCGAAAAAGACAAAGATGATTTGTTGCCTCTGATCCGAGAGCTCGATGGAATGGGTTACCGCTTGTCGGCCACGCATGGAACTGCGGGCTTTCTAAAAACCCAAGGCATTGACTGCGAACCGATTAAAAAGGTTCACGAAGGCCGGCCACATTGCGTGGACCGCATCCGCTCCGGCCAAGTTGCGTTTGTGATCAATACGACCTCTGGCCGGCGTTCCATCGAGGCGTCTTTTGGGATTCGGCGCAGTTGTGTGGATTATTCGATCCCCTGCATCACAGAGAGTGACGCCGCTAAAGCTTTCGTCATAGCATTGAAGAAACGACTTCAAGGCGACTTTAGCGTTAGCTCACTATGACGAATGTTTTGACCGTTAAAGATCTTAAGAAATCCTATAAACGGGGATTTATCCCGCGTTCCACATTGGTTTTGAAAGGCCTTAATTTCTCCGTGCCGAGCGGTTCCATCACCGGCTTTCTCGGTGGCAACGGCGCGGGCAAAACCACCACGATGCGTTGTCTGCTTGGGCTCGACTTTCCCGATTCGGGCGAAGTGCAGTTTTTCGGTGGTCCGTTGAATGAGGCCAGTAAGCGCAAGCTCGGTTTTTTGCCTGAGCGACCCTATTTTTACGAACATTTGACCGGCCGTGAATTTTTGCAATTTTACGCCCGCCTCTCGAGCAAATGGAACAACAAGGTTCTCAACAGCCGCATCGACGACCTGCTCACCCGGGTGGATTTGCTGTTCGCCAAAGATCGTCCGCTGCGCAACTACTCTAAAGGAATGTTGCAAAAAATCGGATTGGCGCAAGCGCTGATTCATGATCCGGAGTTCGTCATACTCGATGAGCCTATGTCCGGACTCGATCCCGACGGCCGCCTGGCGCTTTCGGAGATTATCACTGAAACGGCCAAGCGCGGCCCGGCCGTATTTTTCTCCAGCCATTTGCTGCATGATATGGAAGTGCTGTGCCAGCGCCTCGTGGTGCTAAAAGATGGCGTGTGCATTTATGAAGGCACCACCGAGGCGTTGCTCGATCGCAGCGGCGTTGAATACGAAATTTCGTTTTTAAACGGGGGCCAAAGAGAGCTGCGTAAAATCCCGACGCAAGATGAAGTGCAGCCCGCCCTAAAACAGTTGCTCGGCCAGGGCGCCGTCATTCAAGAGGTTCGCCGCATTCGCTCCACCTTAGAGGAAATCTTCGTAAAGATGGCCCTGAAAGGCAGCCGAAAATGAGAGCGATTTGGATTTTAGCGCTCAACACGTACAGAGAAGTGATCCGCGACCGCATTCTCTACGGACTCATTATGTTCGCGATCATGCTGATCGGCATGAGTCTGGCTCTCGGACAACTCAGCTTCGCCGAGCAGTCGCGAATTTCTGCCAACTTTGGCCTTACGGCCATTCATTTGACGGCGGTGGCGCTGGCCATTTTTGTAGGCAGTAATTTAGTTTATAAAGAGATCGACAAAAAAACCATCATGACTATTTTGGTGCGCCCGATTTCGCGGCTGCAGTTTATTCTGGGCAAGGGCATGGGATTGTCGCTTTTGATTTTGACGATGATGGCCGGCTTGGCGCTCGTGTTGGTGGGAATTTTCGCGCTTCTCGAAATGCCAATTGATTCGCGTCTCTTGTGGGTGTTGTTGGGGCTGTTGTCTGAGTCTCTGGTCCTGCTCGGAGTGACTTTGGTGTTTTCGATGTTTGCGCGGCCGATTTTGGTGGTGTGCTTAAGTATCGGAATTTTTTTGATTGGTCATTGGCAGACCAGCCTCGAATTTTTTGCGCGCAAGCGGCCCGATAGTGCCACCGCCATGGTGCACTGGCTCTGTAGCAACTTTTTGCCCAATCTCGAGAAGGTGAATTGGAAAGATCTGGTTCTCTACAATCAGCCGGTCGACGTTATGGCAAATTTGCAGGCCGTGGGCTATTGCGTGGCCTGGTATGGCCTCTGCGTCTGCCTCGCCACATGGATGTTCAGGAGAAAAGATGTTGGCTGATCACGGTACCATTATGGCCGTGTTCGCATTTATCCTCGGCGCCCTGTGGGGAAGTTTCGGCAATGTCGTAATTCTACGGCAGCCGAAGGGTGAGAGCGTAGTCAAACCGCGCAGCCGCTGCCCGCAGTGTTCTCAAGGCATAAAATGGTATGACAATGTTCCCATCTTTGCTTGGTTTTGGCTGCGCGGAAAATGTCGCGCCTGTGGCAATAAAATTTCATTCCGCTATCCGCTGGTGGAGCTCATCACCGCAAGTTTATTTCTCGCCGTTTATTTAAAGTACGGCATGAGCTGGTACACTCTCGAGCTCTTATTTTTTGTATGGGGCTTGGTGGTCTGTTCGTTTATCGATCTCGATCATATGATATTGCCCGATGTATTTACATTGAGTGGGATCGTCTTGGGTCTGGTCGGGGCTGCGCTCAATCCCGAGCGCGATTTTCTCGGTGCTTTTGCCGGCGTGATTATGGGTGGCGGATTTCTTTGGGCGATCGCTTATTTGTACTATGTCTTGCGCAAAGAAGAGGGCATGGGTGGTGGCGACATTAAACTGCTCGGGTGGATCGGAGCTGTCCTAGGCTGGACTTCCATCCCGTTTGTCATCATGGTTTCAAGCATCATCGGTAGTATTGTGGGCCTGATTTACGCTTATCGATCCAAGACTGGCCTTAAGTCAGTCATTCCGTTCGGCCCTTATTTGGCCTTGGCGGCGATCTTGTACCTTCTGGGCGGCGAAGAGCTCGGCCGATGGTACATTGGTCTGTTTCTTCTCGACTCCAGCCCGGTCAATTGACAAGATTTTGGCGGTCCGATTTAATTTTCAGTGGGGATACTAGGGTCTTACCGCACTGAGGCAAACACGATGTTTTTCCAGTCCAAAAAATTGATCGGACTCGACATTGGAACAGCCAATATCAAAATGGCCGAGCTCGAAGTGAGCCGTAAGGGTTCGGTACTGAATAATTTTGTTATCATGCCGACTCCCAGTCGCGCGATCAACGGCGGCGAAATTTCTGATCCCGCCGCGCTCAGTGATACGCTCAAGGCGATGATCTCCACTTTGAAAACAAAACGCAAAATGGTTTCAGTGGCGCTGTGGGGAACTTCGGTCATCACCAAGCGGATCGCAATTCCGCTGATGGACGAAAAATTGGTCGCCGGGCAAATTCGTTGGGAAGCCGAACAGTACATCCCGTTCGACATTAACGAAGTCAATATCGACTACAAAATTCTCAAACAATTTCAAACCAGCCCCGAGACCATGGACATTCTCCTCGTGGCCGCGCGCCAGGACATCGCCTATCTATATCAGGACATCGTGCAAAGTGCGGGGCTCGAGTGCGCGGTGATCGACGTCAGTGGCTTCGCCCTCGCGAACTGTTACTTAAACAATTGGGGTTCACAAAAAGGCCAAACGGTCGCGCTGCTCAATCTGGGCGCGGCGATTTCGAATTTTATAGTGATCGAGAATGGCGAAGTGATTTTTTGCCGCGATATTCCCGCGGGCGGCCTGACCTACACGACAGAAATTCACAAGAGCATGGGCATGAGTATGGAAGAGGCCGAGGCGATGAAGATCTCGGCGTGCACGGGCCGCGCAGCGCCCGAAGATGTCACACGAATTATTTCGCAAACCCATGAGATGATGGCCGAAGAAGTGCAGAGCAGTTTGGACTTTTTTGTAAACACCACGCCCGGTCTTCCGGTGCAACAATGCTTTGTGACTGGCGGGGCTTCGCGCACGTTGGGGCTTATTCCATACATAAGCAAACACACGAAATTGGCGTGCGAGGGTCTAGATCCTTTTCGCAATGTTAAAGTCAGCGATAAGCTGATGAGCTCTGACTTCGCGTCTGAGATCCGCGACTTCGCGGCAATCGCTGTCGGGCTTGGGCTGCGCGCCCCTGGAGATGGCTAAAGCATGATTCGCGTAAATCTACTCAAAAACCGAGTCAACGATCAGCCGACGCAGATGAGCGCGACGCCCAGCGCGGGCGGGGATACACGGGATACGATCGTAAAGATCGCTTTTTTGATGCTGGCGACCGTCGGCTTGATGATTTACGAAGGCCAAAATATCCGCAAACTGAATGATGAAGCCGCCCGAATGCAGGCCCAGATCAGTGAGTACGAAGCTCAGGCTGCGGCCAAGGCGCAAGAGGCCGAAGGCGTGAAGGACGTAGAGAATCAAGCCCGTGAACTCGAGGACAAGCTGAAGATTTTAAAGTTGCTGTCCAAGCTCCGCTTGCGTGAAGTGAAGACCTTAGATTTTATGCAAAGCTCGATTCCTGAAAAAGTTTGGCTGAAAAATATTAGCTTTGAGGCGGATCCGGCGAATGTGGAAGACGGGCGCTTTCAATTTGTCGGAAACGCGGTCGCGACCGAGGACCTTTCTGAATTTGTCAAACGGCTCGAAGAGAGCGCCTACCTGTCGGAAGTGATCGTAATCAAGAACCAAGAAGTCCCGGTCTCGGGCCGCAGCGCCAGTGTTCGGGAGTTTATGTTTACGGCCGACGTGGAGAATAAAAAATGATTACAGATATCATGAATCGCATAACGGTTGTGCGCGCCATGATTCTGGGATTTGTGTTCGCATCCTTTTATTATTTTATGGTGTTTGATTCCGGCCTAGTTCAGCAGGGGCAGATCGCGGCCAATCTGCAAAAGATGGAAGATTTAAAACTCCAGATCACCGAGAATCAGAAAAAACTCGATCGCGCCGCGGTCTATAAGAAGACCGCCTCGGAGATCGGCAGCACCATCAATAAGCTGCTCAGCCTTGTGCCCGAGAAGTTCGGCATGTCGGACTTGATGCGGATTGTGAGTAATGAGGCCAAGGTCGCGGGATTGTCGCTCACCGGAGTTTCTCCCACCACCACTAAAGTTTCGGGTGTGGCACAGGAGTTCGAAGAATTGACGGTCACCGTGGACATGGGCGGGAGTTTTCTGCAGCATATGGTTTTTCTGTCCAATCTGACCAAGATCAATCAGATTTTGATCACAAAGAAAATTGAGTTCACTCACCAAAAAGACGGCCGCGGCGATGAACCGCCGACCGTGGGTATGAAGGCCGAGATTATCGCCTTCCGCTACCGCGGATCGGGTAAACCGGCGCAAGGCAAGGGCCCATGAAGCGGGATGACGTTTACCAGCTCGTGGCCTATGTCGCGGTCTCGGTGTTGAGTGTGGGCGCGGCCTTCTTGATTTCGCTAAAGTTTTTTACACCGGCGCAAGCGCAAGACGCGGCGGCACCGCCACCGCCCGGGGCTCCGCCTGCGGCTGAAGTCCCGACGCAACCTATGACCACGGCGCAAGCCAGTTCCGGTATTTCGGAGCTTGAAGGATTTCTCGAGCCTTTTATTTACGATATCGTCAATCGCCGCGACCCGTTTCAAGCCTATGCCGAATATGTTCCTGTCGAAGACTCCGGTCCCTCGCGGCCGATTTCGCCCGCGCAGCGCTTTGAACTGGAGCAGCTGCAGTTGATCGGAATCATGTGGGACATCAAAGATCCCAAGGCCATGTTTGTAGACCCCGAAAAAGAAGTGCTCGTCCTCGGACGCGACGAAAGTATTGGTAACCGCAACGGATATATCGCCGCGATTCGCGAGGGCGAAGTGGTTGTTGTCGAGGCTGTTCGCAAGCGGGGAGATATTATTTACCGCACTAGAGTCCTGCGTATGGAGCGCTAGACTTGCCGGACGAATCGTAAGTCGGGTCTAATAGAAGATAATATAGGGGTATCAAGGATGATGCGCTACATAGTTGCCCTACTTTTAATTTTCCATTTTGGCCTTGGTCTGGTGTCGTGCACAACCGGCGACGCGGAAGACGATACCTTTGCCGAAGAAAATGAGCCGATTAGTGATGCCGATGTCGCGGGCGATTCCGATGATGGCGGCGGTGACGAGGGCAGCGGCGACGAGGGCGGTGGCGAAGTTGCCGCCGAGGACGATGAACTTGAGTCTGACGACTTAGAACCCAGTGATGACGAGGGCGGCGAGCAGGCGAGCACAGGTGAAGCCGACGAAGAGGGTGACGACGCCGAACTCGAAAGCGACCTCGAATCTGAACCCGACAACCAGCAACAGCCGCAAGTGGCTCAAGAGGAGCCGCCGCCTCCGGTCGACGACCTGCAACCGGCTGAGCCCACCCCTGAGCCGACAGAACCGCCACCTCCGCCTCCACCCGTGGTCGAAGAAAAGGCCAAGGTTCGTGATATTCGGTTTGTGGCCAACTCTGCGGGTGGAACGGTTGTCATTGAAACAACCAAACCAGTTACCTATCAGTCGCGGTTGAATCCGGCGACTCAACAATTTGTGATCGAGATCGCCGATGCCGAACTGCCAGCGGCGTTGCAAAGACCTTACCCGACCAAGGGCGCGGGCAGCCGAATCGGCAGCATCAATGCCTATCAGGGTGAGGGCAATTCCACGGCCCGAATCGTAATTCAACTCAGCGGCGCACCAGCCGGTGAACCCATCGTTCAGCAAGAAGGAACCTCTCTGGTCGTGGTGCCTCCGACCCCGGCTCCTGTCGTCAGAGCAGAACCACCGCCTTCGGATGTTGGAAGCCCGGTCGATACGCCCCCTGGCGAAGTGCGAGCTGCGAAGGAAGCTTTGGGCGCACGGACGCTCGACGAATTCCTAACGGGCAATCAAAAGTTTTATGGCCGACTGATCTCCTTGCAAGTGAAAGACGCCGACGTTCGCGACGTGGTCAACTTTCTGGCTGAGGAAAGCGGCGCCAACGTAGTTATGTCGGACGACGTTGACGGAAAAATTTCGCTAAAGCTTCGCCGGGTTCCGTGGGATCAAGCGCTGGTCACACTGATGCGCACAAAGGGCCTCGGCTACGTTCGCCAAGGCAACGTTCTTCGTATCAGCACGCTCAAATCTCTCCAGGCGGAAACCGAAGCGGCCAGCAAAATTATCGAAGCGCAAAAGGCCATCGTACCTGCCGTGGTCGAAGTTATCCCGGTGAGCTATGCGGCCATTGACGAGCTCAAAACAAATTTAGGATCGTTCTTGTCCAAAGACGGCAAGGTCGTGGCCGACAACCGCACCAGCACCATTATCGTGACCGATAAGCAAGAAGTGGTCGACCGAGTTCGCAAGCTGATCAAAACTCTCGATATCCCGCCGGCCCAAGTCTCGATCGAAAGCAAGATCGTAGAAGCCGTCGAAAACTTTCAAAACTTTATTGGTATCAACTGGTCGTTCGGTGGCTCGCCGCTCAACATGAGCCCGGCGGGCGGCGCCAATGGCGCGCCCATCGATTTAACGATGAATATGAGCTCGGCGACGATCAGTCGAAATTTCGCGGGCGCAAGTCCTTTTAACGCCAATGTAAACGTTGGCGTGCTCGACTTCTTTGGCGATATTAGCGCTGCTCTAACTTTGGCCGAGACCGAGTCGCTGGCCAAAGTGATCTCGGCGCCGCGGATCTCGGCGATGAACCGCGAAAAATCGACCATCACGCAAGAAGGCGAAAACGTGGCCATCAAGTCGACCGTGGCCACTGTTGGCGCGGGCTCAGCGACGACCGCGGCGATTGCGAAAGAAGAAAAGCGGACGCCATTCAAGCTTGAACTCTCGGTCACTCCGCAAATCACCGCCGACGGCGGCGTGATTATGGATCTTGACGTGAAGCGAGAGTTCCTAGGGCCTGAGATCGACGCCGAGACCAAGTCGCGGGCTGTAAACAAGCGCTCTGCTAAGACCAAAGTGTTAGTGAAAAACGGTCAGACCGCCGTCATCGGTGGCATTTATACGAGTGACGAGCTCGAGTTCACTAACGGCGTTCCCGGACTGCGCAATATTCCCCTCATCGGATGGTTGTTTAAAAACCGGTCCTATGAACGTTCGAAAAACGAATTGCTGATTTTTCTTACGCCGAGAATTTTGGCGCAAGACGATCTCACTCAAGATGCCAATCAGGCCATCCAGTAGCGTTTACTGGGTGTAAAAAAAGTGAAACTTTTCAAAGCGGTCGGCGGGTAAATCGTCGTCGTCGATGAAGTATCCCACTGGCTGTACCTTCACCCGATAGCGATAGCTGGCACCGAGTGGTTTGGGCAGGCTATCGACACGAAATGCGGCCGTGCGGTTCGGACAGCTCGCGTTGGCGTGAGCTACGGCTATGTAACTTTCTTCGCCCACTTCCCATCGGCCAAAGGTGCCGTAGGTGCATTCAATCGTATCGTTGGAGTAGTTAAACAGTCCGGGATCGCCGGCATACGTTTTGGTGTTAGTCGAGCCGTTGGAGTCCGTGATTGTGATTTCGCCTACGATCGCTACGACAACAAAGGCCTGCTCCGAGCCGTTTTTAATCCGCATAGTAAAATCGAACCAAGGCGCGGTACTTTTTTTGCCATTGCCGTCGGTGACATCGGCGGTGATTACAATGGGGATTTCCGGTACGATAAATATTTCGACGTTAGCGGTTTTCGACTTCTGGTTTCCGCATTGGATCAGGCCGGTCGAAGCGACCAGGATTAAAATTGCAGCTAATATCCCATTATGCGCACGCACGTTGTAATCCCCTTTTACTCATCTAATTATCGGTAGAAACTTAAGTTTCTTTGAGCCCTGGACTTTAAAAACACTAGGGGCTAAACAGACAAAATGGATCTATTTGAGACAATCCGGCCGGAGCCCACTTCTCTTCCGCTTCCAGAACGGTTGCGCCCATTGCAACTTCAGGATTTCGCCGGTCAAAGCCAAGTACTGAAAGTCTTGAAACCGTACCTCGATAGCCCTGAGCGAATTCCCAATTTGATACTTTGGGGGCCGCCGGGCAGCGGAAAAACCACCTTAGCGCGCCTGATCTCCCGGCATACAAAAGCCGAGTTTGTGAATTTGAACGCCGTTGAGACCGGCGCCAAAGAGATTCGCGAACTGGGTGAGCGCGCGCACTTTCGCAAGCTTCAGGGCGATCAGACCCTCATTTTTATCGATGAAATTCATCGCTTAAACCGGGCGCAGCAAGATGTGCTTTTGCCATTTACCGAAGCCGGCGATTTTATTTTGATCGGCGCCACGACTGAAAACCCAAGCTACGAGCTCAATTCCGCCTTGTTGAGCCGCGCTCGAGTTTTGGTTTTTAGTCGGCATGGCGATGACGACCTTAAAAAGCTTTTCCAGCGGGGCGTTCGCGAATTGGGCGCCGATCCCGAAAAATTACTCAGTGCGGAGGGCGAAGAAGCCCTGATCGAACTCGCCGATGGCGACGCCCGAAAACTGCTCACCGCCGCCGAAGCCTTGGTGGTGCACGCCCGCGCCAATCCCGGCCCGCCGCTCGGGCGCGAAAATATCGCTGAAGTTCTCGGCGCTCCCCATCTTCGCTATGACAAAAAGGCGAGCGAGCACTACGATACAATTTCAGCGTTTATTAAAAGCATTCGGGGGAGTGATCCCAACGCCGCCGTTTATTATTTGGCCCGCATGTTGGCCGGCGGAGAGGACCCGGTCTTTATCGCCCGCCGCTTGGTGATATTGGCTAGCGAAGATGTCGGCAACGCCGACCCAAGAGCCTTGTCTCTAGCGGTTTCTGGCCTGCAGGCTGTCGAGTTGGTGGGTATGCCTGAAGCGCGCATTTGTTTGTCGCAAGTTGTGACCTACTTAAGTTGCGCGCCAAAATCCAACGCCTCTTACGAGGCCATCAATAAAGCGCAAGCATTGGTTGAAAAAACCGGCTCTAAACCCGTTCCACTCGCACTGCGGTCCTCCAAAACCCGGCTCAACAAAGACATGGGCTACGGCGAAGGTTACAAGTACGCGCACGAAGGCCCGACCGGCTGGCTACCCATGGAGTTTCTGCCCGAAGACCTCAAAGATACGAAATTGTATGAGCCTTCTGAACGTGGCTTCGAAAAAACCATGCGGCAATATCTGGATTGGATGAAAGGCAAGCGCTAGTCGGCCTTCATCGAGTACAAGCAAACGCACGCCTCTTCGCCATCCGCCAATTTCGAATGGCGTGTGTTCGCGGGGATCAACACACGGTCGCCCGCGCGCAGAAGCATTTTATTTCCGGCTATATCTAACATCAACTGGCCGCTCACCACGATGCGGACTTCATCAAACGGATGACGGTGGTCGCCTACGCCTTGACCAGGTGGAATGGTCTCTTCGACGGGCTCCAGGCCCTCGCTTTCGAGCATTAAAGCCATCTGCTGACGGGTCGGGAGGATAGGGGCTTGCCAACGGCTGACCAGCATTGAATCTCCGGGTGATACGTTAAAGTGTCTCGAACTGATGCCTTTTCGCCACCTGAGTCCGATTGATACAGGACAATACTCTAAAAAACGCCTGTATTCCTCAAGTCTTCTTTTCACTGGGTCGATGCGATAAATAGATGAGTCAGATGCCTACGGGAAACCAAAAACTTGAGCAAGTGCTGCAAATCAAAGAATTTGTCGCGAAGAGCTCAGGCCTTCGGTCCAGAATCAGTGAAAATGATTCCATGTCGATCTCGCAGAACGCGGACGGCAAGGCCATCGCATTTGCCTTTGGCGACCTCGAAGAAGTGATCCAACGTATGGACTCCGAGGGTCAAATGTTCCTGCAAGTGAACTTCCTCAACGGCAAAAAAATTCTCCTCACACAAAATCTGATCGGCTTTAAACCGGCCCCCTCGCGCGGTTTAGATTTGGGCAAACTCCCCAAAGTCGTAACTACGCCCGATCTTCTTTCGGTCGTAGAGGCCATCGAGGACTCCATCTCCTCGCAGCCCACCCAGCCCGATGAGTTGGATGTTCTTAAAAAGGTGTTCGACTCCGTCCTCCGCGGCGCCGAAGCCGTTGGCTTCGACACCACCTCCGAACGCATATGGATGCAGGGCCTAGCCCGCAAGTCCAAAGCCTCCGCCTAAAGGTACCTGGTTCTTTTTTCGGAAGCGATGCGCCGAACTGTTCCTTGCCTTTCCCATCATTTTACGCGATTTTGATTCCGCCTGTGGGGGCATAGCTCAGTTGGGAGAGCATCTGATTTGCATTCAGAAGGTCGCAGGTTCGATCCCTGTTGCCTCCACCAGTTTCTAAATTTTCTTAGAAATTCTGCTTACAGCACTCCAATCGCTCCATGCATCTCGAAATGAGAAGGAGCGTGATCAAAGAATTTTCGCTGGCTAGGCCATGTACGGGCATAGCTAACCTACGCGCTAGCATCTGGCCGAGCCCTTGCTCCTCTATTCGGTCAGGGGGCTGAGGCCATGCAAAAAAAATCCGTATTCGCGCTTTGGTGTCTGAATTTGATACTTGTTGGCTGCGGAGGTTTGGACTCGCCGTCGGAAACGAGCTCTTCATCCGCAAGCGTGTTGGCCAATGGCCTCACGGTGACGGCAACTTCGAATGAGGTTTCTGCGGGCCAGGCCATAACACTCACCGCCTCTGGCGGCACCGCCCAAGATTATATTTTTACATTAGTCGGGCAAGGTTCACTCTCCACTCTGAATGAGAGCGCCACCTACACGGCTCCGAGTTCCATTCCGACCGAGTCGAACATCGAAATATACGTGGGCAACAGCAATGGGGAGCAAACAAAAATAGCTATTAAGCTCCTGCAAAGCTCCATTCCCGCAGGCAAACAGATTTTTGATTTGGCCGGTTCGGGATCCTTTACCATTCCCGCCGAGGTTCGCGCGATTCGTGTTGTCGTTGTGGGAGCTGGCGGCGGAGCGGGCGCTCCGGGAGCGCATACCACCCTTGGAGCCACCACTCTCACGTGGGGTGGCGGCGCAGGCGGCGGTGGCGCGGGCGGAGTGTGTCGCACGCGCGTTGCTGTTACGCCCGGCCAATCTTTGAGCTTCACGATTGGTCAAGGCGGAATCGGTGCGACCTTTGCCGGCGGCACTTTTACCGGCATAAATGCGAACGGCGGCGCGGGCGGCCCTACGTTGTTCGGAATGCTTGTAGCGGCCGGTGGAACCGGTGGAGCCGGAGGCACAGGATCCTTTTTGAGTGCCAGTGGCGCGGGTGGTTTAGGTGGCCAAGGGGGCGGTTGCCCCGGTGCCGGATCTCTCCCTTCGACGGTCGGCCCCAATGGCAGCCCAGGTGCAGCCTCGAGCACAGTCGCGGGCAACCAAATGTACTTTCATGCCGACGGGGGTGCGGGCGGACTTGGCCACATGCTCGACAGCAAAATTTGCGGGCAGGGTGCAACCGGCGCGGCTAAATCAGCCCCATTTATGACGGTCAGTCCCGCGGGGCAAGCAGGATGCGTATTGATTGAATGGGGCCCGGGGATTTAATTTTTGAGTCTACTTGGCCAGCAGGATTTGCATAGATTTAGCGTCGGCCGTCGCCACCGGCGCTTGGCCCGACACTGAGCCATCGGCTTTAACCACCACCAAACTTAAAGAATGCATATTGTGAAAGTTCCCGTTGACCGGTTTGTCCTCAAAGCCGACGCCCAGTGCCCCGGCCAGCCCGCGCGTATCGCGCACGTCGCTCGCCAAAATCTTCCACTGCGAAGAAATTTTCTGCGTTTTTATAAAGTCGCGAATGCGATCCTGGCCAGCCGTGCGGTCAGCGGGGTCGATGGTTACGAGTACAAATTGCACATCTTTAGCTGACCCACCCAGTCCGGCTTCGATGGCTTTCAAACTTTTGACCGTCATGGGACAGATCGTTTTGCAACTGGTATAAAAGAGAGCAAAAACCGTTTTCTTCCCCCGCAATTGCTCCAGCGTAAATGCCGAACCCTGTTCATCGACCCAGCGCGAGGGATTGCCGTAAACGTCCGAGCTAATGCCGTGAGCTTCCGGCGTCGCCGTGAGCGAAATCACCCATACTAAAATTTTAGAGAGCCACCAATAAGAACGCGAGACACATTTCATCGCTGGTTCCCTCCCCAAAAATTGTTTTTTCCGTCCGAGTCGAAGTGTTGAAGTGGCAGGAAATCTTCACTTTGTCCGTCGCCGCCAGCGTCATAGGCTTTACAAAATTGTAGCCCGCCTGCCAGCGGAATTGAAACTGAGGCACGTCGGCCATACATTGATTGACGGCGGTCGCGCTGATTTTGCTCACCGCGATTTTGGTGCCGAGCGTGTGCATATGTGGCGCCACACCGTAAACCTTAAATTCGCGCGCTGGCGGTTGATTCAACACCAGTCCCAGAAGTTCGGCATTCAACAGCGAAAGCAAGCCGCCACCATTAATATAGTCGTCGGCCAAGCCGCGCGAAAAGATTTCGTCTACCGTTTGAAACCAAGAGTTGCCCTGCGTGTCTTCATCCACTACGTCGGCCAGACCCGGTTTTAAATTCAGTAAAAAATTAGCCACCACCATCCACTTGGCCGGTGTCGCATCTTTGTTAAATTTGATCGCCACCGAACTCTGATCCGGCTGCGCGCCTCCCGAGGAGTTGTAGTGAACTTGCATAATCAACTTACGCCCGGCTTCCAAAGGTAAGCCGATTAGCTTCCCCGTATCCGGATCTCGTTGCTCGCGCGATTCTCCGCCCGGCGCCCACAATCCAACGATCGAAGACGGGACTCCAGCCGCCCCGAAACACGGAAATCCAGGCTTCCCATCGGTGCCGTTCAGCGCTTCGGCCTTGGTTTGTGACTCCGCGGATGTCGGCTTGAATACGATCACATGGTGAACCTGCTGCACCTTATCGGGCAAAACTTGTATCGCCGTGATCAATGTGTTTTCGACCTGATTCGGATCAATAATAAAGCAGCGGTAGTCGTCCACTTCACCCGCCGGTGGCACCGGCGTATACGCGGCCGGCATCCGCAAAATAGTTTTCGGTCCCGGCAAATCGCGGATTTTCGGAGCTGCTATATTGCCATTTCCTTCACCATGCGGGGCGCCGGCGTTGTACCAGGCGACAATCGATGCGATTTCCGCGTCACTCATCCACGTCGCGTTCGAAAATGTTTGGCAGGCTCCCGAATTGTCCACTCCGGGCGGCGGCATCGTGCGATTCACAACGGCATTTTCAATCGAGCCTCGCATCGCTTTGACGGTTTCATAGGTGAGAAGAGAAAACGGAGCGATCCCTCCACTTTGGTGGCAGGACGTACAATGTCTGTTAAATAGTTTAGAAACAGTTTTTGTGTATGTAGGATTCTCGAGCTCAATCGGCTCGCCGGGAGGAAGGGGCACGCCGGCCGCCGTTTCTTCACGCTCAGATTTTGCCGACTCCATTAAAGAACCAGCGCATCCAATAAGCACGCACGCGACCGCGATCAAAAATAGAAAGCGGTACATTTTGTTACGATTCGATTGGCTCATTGTTCCCCCGAAGACGACGATTCAGTCCAACGGTCATCACTGCAACGGCGGTGCCCGAAGCGAGTTTCGCTCTAACTGACCGCCCACCGTTTTTCCGGCTTCGCTGTTGATCAACTCGACGGTTTCCCGCACTTTCAAAGTGGCCTTTGAGCCTTTGATTTTGCCTTTAAACGCTACATGTCATGGTGTTCCAACGTATCGAATCCACTCGCTGATCCCTATTTTTAAGCATTTTGACCGAGAAAGCGTTTACTATCTTCGCAAACTGCTCATTTTGACGGCAAATGGCCTGAGGGATTTTCGACGCGAGCAGAGCCCCGGCAACAAAGAAAAAAAATTGTTTTGTAAGCATTGACCTCGGGTAGGGCTGCATATAGAACCCTTAATTCTCGCTTTTGCTCTTTGAAAACTAAATAGCTAACTATCATGTTTTGTGAGGTCTCAAGAGGACCGGGTCAAACCGGATCTTTTGAGTCTGTTTTTTTGAAATCTTTGATAGTGACATTTTATATTACACATCCGCTTAGGCGGATATGTAGTGTACTCGCAAGAGACAGTAAGATGACGCTAGATGAAGACTTTGTTTTTGAAATTTGATTTTTCAAATTTTAATTGAAGAGTTTGATTCTGGCTCAGAACAAACGCTGGCGGCGTGCCTAA
>CAYVRZ010000023.1:0-69763 GCA_964453895.1 uncultured Pseudobdellovibrionaceae bacterium
TCGCGCGTGATACAAATCTGCGGCGGAATATCGAGCACGATTTCCTTTAAGTAGTGGCGATAGGCGACGCGATCGAAGAACGGGATGATAAAATGCAGACCCGCCTCCAGGGTGCGATGGAACTTTCCCAAGCGCTCAACAATGTACGCCTGCTGTTGCGGTACGATCTTAACTGCCGAAAACACTAAAATTACGGCAGCACCCAATAAAAATAACATTACGATTTGCATAGACTCTCCTTATTCACTCTTTCTGATTAGTAAGGTGTTGCCGTCGATGCCGACAATTCTTGCTCGATCGCCCAATTTCAACTCCGAATCATCGAGATTCGTCGCCTCCCACGTGGTGCCTTGGTAGGACACTCGTGTGGTCTGGTGCGCGCCGATTGGATTATCCACCTTTATTTCTTTGCCCACATCGGCCTTTAGACTCAAATCCTTCAACAATTTTTGCTGCAGGGGTTTGCGCAAAAATACGGCTCCAAGAACAGAGACCAGCCCGCATACACCCATTTCAATGGCTAAGCTATTCGGCATCCACAGGTCCGTCAACGCCGCGGCAAAACACCCAAGCGCGATAAAGATTAAGAAAATCGATGTGGTGAGCATCTCAGCAATCACCAAAATGATCCCTAAAATTATCCAAACATAAAGTGACGTCATCGGTTACTCCTTCTTCTTCGACAACTGGTGATCCAGCGACTGCATTTTTGTAATCTGCGCCTTCAAGTAATTCTTTAGCGCTTCCCTTAAAAAAGGATCGAAGGCGTTGTCGTCGAGCGGGGTGAGGCCGCCGATCTTTTCGTAAAGGGCTAAAGTCTCCTTATGCACCGTAAATGTGATCCGGGTGTTGGTGAGGTAGTCGTCGAGCAGGTCACGAACCAGCCAGCTCAGATTTAAATTTCTGTCGCTGATGGCTTTGTATTGTTCTTCGGCGATCATTAGGCTTATGCGTTTTAGTTCTCGATCTTCCATAAGCATAAGAATACATATGACGTATGCATTCGTCAATACATAATGAAAATAGGTATTATTTTGTATGGATAGGGCTTAAAGCGCGCCGTGAGATCGGCATGGCCAATTGCACATATAAAGTCTCATGCGGAAAGCTCATTACTTAGCTCAGTTTTACGCGATTTTAGCGCTGTCTACGTTGACGGCTGTCGGCCCTTTTTCGGCCCATGCGGCGCCTCCTCATATACCGGCCACGGCGGTTCATCCCGCCTGTAAGGCTGAAGCCGTTCAGGATCCGCGGATTGCGGGTCGGGCTCAGTTTGTAACCTTTCCCGATGGGCGCAGTGTAACCGTGGTGGGTCACGCTCATGGCAATAGAGACATAGTAAACTTGGCCAGTGCGAATGAGATCGGTCGGTTGACGGCGATGAATGACTCGCAGTTTGAACTTGTGATTCGAAATATTGCGAAGGCCGCCGCCAAGGATATCACCGTAGAGTCCAGGGGCGGCGGGCTAGGCCTAAAGGACGTGAGCGCCACCAATCACGCGCGGCAGGACTACGCTTACTTAAATCATCTGATTCGTCGCCAACGACTGCATTTTATTGGGTTCGAGGCGTCCCATGCGGATGTTGTGGCGATGATCCCGATGTTGGCGCGGGCGCGCAGTGCGATTCTAAATGACTTTGACCGTCGCGCACGTCATGGCGGTTTGCGCATTACGCGCGAGAATTTAGTCGACACCTTGCTCGTTGGGAAAACCGCAAATTTTTATTTGTTTGCCGAGAATCCCGAACTGGCGCGCGTTGTAAAGCCGATGGGCTTTGAAGATCCGGTGGCCTCAAGTCAAGATCGATTGGATGTGGTAAGTCAGGCCAGTTTCGATGCAATGAACGCGTTGATCCGCGAAGCTGGGGCGATTCCCAACTACCAAACTCTTCGCCAAGATCCGCAATACATCCGATTCGCTCACACCCTCGACAACTTTTTTAACGCCGGTCTCTATATGCGCGTGGACCTGTTGGACAATTTTAAGGCTCAGGCCGATCAATTGCTGGAGCTTGCGCCCTTTTCGTTGCGGCCTTCGGTTAGAAACGTCATCGACGCAACGCGAGCGCGGATCGAGAACGGACGGATTCGTGACCACGCGGTGGCGCACAATTTGGCCAAAGCTCGCGGCACTGGAGTTCATTTCGCCGGTGCCATTCACTTAACCAGCACCATTCGCTACCTCGAAGAAATTTGCACGGGCGAGATGGGGCAGGGCCGCCCAACGTTGACTGGTGGCAGCCAGCCGGCGAGCAGTGGCGGAATGCGCTAGCCTAGCACTCAAAGCACTTATTTTTTCTTGGTCAGCCAGGTTGAGATATAGCCGGCGTATTTTTTTCGGATTTCTTTCGGCATATTTTTATAATTTCCAATCACCCCTCGGCAAATGTCCGAGCCGCATTTGCAGCGCATCTTCCAGTCGGGATTCTTTTCGGTCATTTCGTAATCCCAGGTGATGTGCTCGCCTTTTTTTATCGTTCGCATGGCGACCACGTTAAACAGCTTTTTGATCCCGCAATTGGGCTCGCAGGAGTGATTGATAAAGCGGGCGATGCCTTTTGAGTCGCGCCATTTTCGGGGGGCGTATTGAATGCAGTGGTTGTAGAGGTCCGTGGTCCAATAGTCCGACCAACCGTAAAACGGGCCGTCGAACGAGGCGATCAATTCGCCTTTGCGAATGGTTTGGGTCGCGTAGACCCCTTTGCCGTACTTTTTGGTGCGTTTAACTTTGACCTTCCGGCTGTCCATTGTAGAAGGATACACATGATTTTATTGAGTGCCCATGAAATTGAAAAATCCTTTGCCGGCCGCACCCTTTTCGAGAAGGTCAGCTTCGGCATTGACGAAAAAGACCGGATCGGGTTTGTCGGACCCAATGGCGCCGGCAAATCGACGCTGCTTAAAATATTGGCGGGCGAGGCCGAAAGTGATGGCGGTCGGGTCTCCCAGCGCAAGGGTCTTAAGATCGGCTTTTTGCAGCAAACGCCCGAGTTCACCGAGGGCGCCACGATCTTCGAGACCATTTTAGAAAAATGCTCCGATCAAAGCGAATCGATGGCCGAGGCCATGGAACTGATGGCCCGGCTGGAGCTGGGTCAATTCGGCCCCGACTTTTTGGTGGGGGAGCTATCGGGCGGATGGAAGAAGCGGGTGGCCTTGGCGCGCGAGTTGGCGTTTACCCCGGAGCTTTTGTTTTTAGATGAGCCGACCAACCATCTCGATCTCTCGAGCATTTTGTGGCTTGAGGAGTATCTGCGGTCAGCGCCCTTCGCGCTATTGATGATCACGCATGACCGGCTTTTTCTGCAGCGGGTGGCCACGCGCATTTTGGATTTGGATCCGCGCAACCCGAATTATTTGCTAAGTGTGGCCGGCGATTACGCCCAATATATAGAGACCAAGGAACTCGAGCTGGCCGCCCTGGCCCGACATGAGCGGGTCGAAAAGAACCGCTTGCGCCGCGAGACCGAGTGGCTGCACCGGGGCTCGATCGCCCGGCAAACCAAACAGAGCGCGCGAATTGAAGCGGCGGGCGACCTTAAAGACACAGTTAAAGATCTGCGCAACAAGAACCGGGTCAACGATGTGGATTTAACATTTGGCGAGGCTGAACATTCGCCCAAGAAAGTGATCGAGGCCAAGGGCATCGCAAAAAAGTATGGTGAGCGCGAGTTGTTTTCGGGCTTGGATATTTTGATTACACCAAAAACTCGACTGGGTTTGCTCGGTGATAACGGATGCGGCAAATCGACGTTGATTCGCATTTTACTGGGCGAGGAGTTTCCGGACTTAGGCACTGTCAAGCAAGCCGACAAGATTGAAGTCGCTTACTTTGAGCAATCGCGCGAGACGCTGCTCCCTGAGTTAAGTGTTTTGAAGAACATTTGTCCTGAAGGGGACTATGTTTTTTTTCAAGGCCAGTCCGTGCATGTGCGCAGCTATTTGGACCGCTTCTTTTTTAGTGGGCATAAAGTTGAGATGCCGGTGAAAAAGTTGTCGGGCGGCGAGCAAGCCCGGCTGCGCTTGGCCCAGTTGATGTTAAAGCAGGCGCAGATTTTAGTGCTGGATGAACCGACCAATGATCTCGATACCGCCATGCTCGAAAGTCTTGAGACGTCTTTGAATGATTTTAATGGCGCGGTGATCTTGGTGACCCATGATCGCTATTTCTTGGATGCGGTGGCAAATCAGATTTTGGCCTTCCCGCCGCCGGAGTTCAGTGACCGGACGCTTGTGAAGTTTGCCAATTATTTTCAGTGGGAGAATTGGTATCGCGAGGAGAAGGCGCGGGGAACGGCTTCGGCCCGGCGCTCGGCCGCCGCATTGGCTGGCGAGCCGGTTAAGAAAAGCAAAATGTCGTATAAAGACAAATTTGAGCTGGAGAATATGGAAGCGAATATCTTAAAACTTGAGTCCGAACTCGAAAGTCTGCGCGAGGAAAGCAACAGTCCTCCGGTGATTGCAGATCACAAACGACTGGGCGAGATTCACACTAAGATCGCTAGCCTCGAGACGGAGATTGAAGCGAAATATGCTCGTTGGGCCGCACTCGAAAGTAAGAGCTAGTCTGCGCGGGCAGATTTTTTAGAATGTAGATAAATTCCTTCCCATTCAACTCAAAGTAAAAATGCAGCTCGTTTTCATTGAACGTGAACTTGACCAATGTTTCTTTGCCAAGCTGCATATCAGGGTCCCGTCCGCAGTCCATGGCATTTTTTGGGTTGAGCCAGGTGACTTTTTGATAAAGAAGGTCTCCGCGGATTTCATATTCAGCTTTGCGTTCACAGAAGCCGGGCTCGCCGATGCGATGCCAGTAAAGGTGGCTGGTTCCGCCTTCATCAAAGGTGAAGGTCAGAACCAGCGAGGGGTTTGGATTGGGGTAGCGGTGGCCTTCGAACCAGAAGCCATCGTATTGCCAAGAGCCGGCCACCAAAGCCGCGACAATAAGGGCCGTCATTATTCGACCGTCAAAGATTTTTCGAAAAAGGTGTCATCGCCGTTGATAAAGCGCAACTTGTGCGTGCCGGCGGGAAGACGACCGAGGTTCACTTCTTTGGTAAAGGGAACCAGAACCATCAAGCACATAGTCTCAGTCACTGTGGCAATGGCTTGAACGTTATGGTTAAGAGCATCGACGTCGTGAACTTTCGCGCGGGACCAGCGGTAACAGCTGTTGGGAAACATACCACTTAAGATCACCTTGGCGTCGGTATTGTGTTCGACTTTTTCGGGAACAAACACATCGTGAACCGAGATCACAACTTCTTTGGTGATCACATCGGCCGACGCGCTGAACGCGAAAAAACTTTGCGTGGCAATTAATAAAGACAACATAATTTTAGAATTCATTGAATCCCCCTAAGGATTTTTGCAACCGTCATTGGTTAACGGGTTTAGGGAATTACAATGGACGTGCCAGGGCTCAGCTCAACGTAGCGATGTTTTCGCATCGGACGATGGGACAGTTTTGCTTGCCGCAGTGTTGCGAAGTGAGTTGAGTTGTCTCGTTGGCGAAGTTTTCAGTTCAAAGGCTTTCGAGAATTTCAAGTATCGCAGGCGCCTCTTCGAGAACCAACTTCGCGCGCACCAGCAATTCTACGGCGCGCTTTTGTTGCAAGCGGCCAGCGGCCATCTTCTCGCAGGCGATACCTTCAAGTGGATCGGTGATCTCATATATAGTCTGGTGTTGTGGCCACAGGTTTGAAACTTCATTGCTGCCACCGGCGCATAGGGGAATCATATGATCAATTTTGAACTGTGCGCGGTTGCCGCGGTCGATGTCGTAATTGAGTTCGCGATTGTAGGTTTCAATCACTTTCCATTTGGTTCCTTTAGAAACCTGGCGCTCGCAATAGGGAATTCGTTCCGGATATCGGTGGCCGTCGGGACTTTTACAGTAACTTCCGGGAGTTAGTCGTGGATCCGGAGTGCTAGGGAACTCAGTCCCGGCCGCAAAGGCAAATGTAGAGATCCCCATGACCAAAGCGCAAATAGCCTTAAGCATTGTCCCCCCGAACCTTGTTTAAGTGCCATAAAGCGTTTCATTGGGTCGAACAGGGATCAAGAATTTTTAAACTAAGCTAACAATTCCCTGACAATCTTAAATTGTCTTACACAGATTATGCTTCAGCCAGCGGACCGGAGAGAAGTTCTTGGCCAAAGCGCTCGATCTTGGCGTCGCCCATTCCGTAGATGTTGTACATCTCTTCGGTTTTAACGGGGTGAACCTGGGCGAGCTGGCGCAGAGTTTTATCGCTGAAGACCACAAAAGCGGGGACGTCGAGCTCGCGGGCTTTTTCTTTGCGCCACAATCTTAGAATCTCAAACACACGAGTTTGCTCGGTGGTGAGGATCGCGGCGTCGGCGGCCCCGCCGCGGGCGCGCTCAGACTTGCGGCGTTTTTTAAGGCCCCGAGCTGTGGACGACGTATGGGCCGGTGCTGGCGGAGTCTGAATCTTGCGATTCGACGCCGGATCGCAAACATCGCAGTGACCGCAGCGCTCAATCCGTTTGGAATCTTGATAGTAGGTGAGAATCTCGGCATGGCGGCATTCGCCACCTTCAGCATACTCAACCAAATTGTCGAGGGCCCGCCAGCGTGAGCTGACGATATGGGCCGGAGCCTTAGTGCCTTGAATAAAAAATGATTGCAGGCCCTTGTCTTTTTTTGCGTACAGCAAAAGACAGGTGGAGGGCAGGCCATCGCGTCCGGCGCGGCCCATCTCTTGGTAAAGCGAATCGATATTGGCCGGCATTTGATAATGCACGACCAGGCGCACGTTCGGATGGTCAATCCCCATGCCGAATGCATTTGTCGCACAGAGAATGCGTAAGTTCCCGGCGGCGTAGTCGTCTTGCGCTTCGGTGCGGTTCGCGCTGCCCATGCCGGCGTGATAAAAGCCGACATGATCAAATTTGCGCCCGAGCGATGCGGCCAGCTCCTCGGTTGTGCGCCGGGTTCCGCAATAAATAATCACGCGGCCTTCGGGATTTTGCCGCAGGCTTTGCTCGAGGAGGCGCATCTTTTCATCTTCGTTGGCGCAGGTCTCGACTTGATAGTAGAGGTTGGGTCGGTAAAAGCCGTGCACTTGGCGGGCCGGGTTCACTAACCCGAGTTGTTTGGCGATATCGTTAAGTACAAAGGGCGTGGCCGAGGCGGTGAGTGCGAGAGTCGGCACATCGGGGCGAATGTCTTTGAGGCTTTTTAGTTGTGAGTACTCTTCGCGGAAATCGTGGCCCCATTGCGAAACACAATGAGCTTCGTCAATCGCAAACAGCGCAATTTTAAAGTCTTTGATCCAGTTGGTGAAGCCATCTTTTTGCGTGCGCTCGGGCGACACGTACAAAACAAAAGCGCCGCCCTTATTGAGGCGGCGAAACACGTCGCGCTTTTGCTCCATATTTTGGCCGGAGTGCAGGCAGCCGGCGGGCACCCCCATGCGCGTGAGCGAGGCGACTTGATCGTTCATCAGTGCGATCAACGGCGACACCACGAGCACAAGTTCTTTTCGTGCCACGGCTACATATTGGTAGCACAGCGATTTGCCGCCGCCGGTGGGGAGCACGGCCAGTACATCGCGGCCGTTAAGAACGGACTCGATGATTTCTTTTTGGCCCGTGCGAAAGCCCTCGAGCTGAAAATTCTCGCGCAAGATTTCAACCACGGGACCTCTTTTGAATCATCTGATCGAGTTTACCCAAAAAGTTCGAGCGATCTTTTTTTTCCATCGGGGCCGGCCCGCCGCGCATTTCACCCATATGCCTGAGATTTTGCATCAACTCGCGGTTGGCGACGGCTGTGCCGATGTTATCTTCGGTCCACTCGGCCCCTTTGGGCCCTAGCGCGCCAACGTTTTTCGGCACCAGGCGGGCGGCCAACAAAATATCGGAGGTGATCACGATGTCTTTTGCGTTCGTGTTCTCCACAATCCAGTCGTCGGCGGCGTCGAAGCCGCCCGACACCACTTGCATTTCGATATCGGGATCAAACGGAATATTCATAGCTTTGTTGGCGACCACAATCACTTTCAGTTTGTAGCGGGCGGCGACTCGGTACACTTCGTCTTTAACAGGGCAGGCATCGGCATCGATAAAAAGGCGCAGCATCAACGGGATTCTCGCTCAGCGGCGAGTTCAAGCCAATGATTTTCTAGCTCTTGAAGCTTTTCTGAATCGGCGGCGATTTGCTGTACGGTTTCCGGACTCGTATCGCCGTTGCTGATCTTGGCGTTGGCCTCGCGCACCGCCTGATCGAGTTTGGCGATGGCCTCTTCGCACGCCGTGATCTTGCGTTCCAACGCACGCAGTTGCTTGTCGCGCTCTCTTTTTTGCGCGCCGGGCGGAAGGTTAGGCTGCGGTGATGCGGTTCCCGGCCGATCGTCGGACTTCTTGGCCGGAGATTCGGAGGTCTGGGGCGATGCCGCCAAACTTTTTTGCAAGCTCCATACATATTCGTCGTAGGTGCCGGGATAAAGTCGAACACTGCCGCTCGACACTTCTAAAATCTTAGTGGCGACCCGGCGGATAAACCCACGATCATGGCTCACGACCACCAGCGTGCCGGTGAATTTTTTAAGCGCCTGCGTGAGCGCCTCGACGGTTTGAAAATCCAGATGGTTGGTGGGCTCATCGAGCAGAAGGCAGGGAACTTTCTTTAGAAGAATTCGCCCGAGCGCAACCCGCGACTTTTCGCCGCCTGAGAGCACGCTAATTCTTTTACCGATTTGATCGGTGGAGAATAAAAGTGAACCCGCCATATTGCGGATGTCTTGCGGACCGACGGCCAGGCTTGCGGCCTCTTGCAGAGAATCAAAAACGGTGTGTTGGGGATTTAAAACTTCGACCACATGTTGGTTGAAAATGGCGATTTCGGCTTGGTAGCCGAGCTCGCGTTGACCTTGCATGGGTGCGAGAGTTCCCGCCAAACCCTTGAGCAGAGTGGATTTGCCGGCGCCGTTAAGCCCTACCACAGCCACGTGATCGCCGCGTTGAATTTCGAGAGTCACATTTTGAATAATTTTGCGGTCGGCATAACCGTAGGTGGCCTTTTCGAGTTTGAGTACGGTTTTACCCACATGCGGTGGCTCGGGGATTTGAATCACCGCCGTCACGGGGATGGGTTTAAACTCGATTTGCTCCATTTTCTCGAGATTTTTTAGCTTCGACTGCGCTTGTTTGGCTTTGGTGGCCTTGGCGCCGAAACGGTTAACGAAGTCGAGAATGGCTTTGCGTTTTTCAGCTTGGCTGGCCGCTTGCGCCTCAAGTTGCGAGCGCAGCAGTTCTTTTTGCTCGAAGTAGTCGTCGATATTGCCATTGTACTTAGTGATTTCGCCCGATTCGATTTCGCAAATATGATCGGTGGTGCGGCGGAGGAATTCGCGATCATGCGAAATCAGTAAGATTGCGCCGCTGTAGTTTTGCAAAAACCGCTCGAGCAAGAGTGTGGTTTCAAGATCGAGATAATTGGTCGGCTCGTCGAGCAACATAAGATTTGGATCTTGTCCGAGCAGGCTGATCAATTTAATGCGCATCCGATAGCCGCCGCTGAGCGAGCTGATCGGCTTGGCAAAAATTTCTTCGCTGACCTGAAGATCACGGCCGGCCGACTTGACCTGCCACATCGGCAGTTTGGATGTGCGTTCAAGAAAACTGTTGCCGGTTTCCCCTTCCGTCCAGGTGTCGTGTTGCGAAAGGTAACCAAGCCTTAACGATTGCGAGCGGATAATGCTGCCGCCGTCGAGCTCTTGTTCGCCGATCAGAATTTTAAACAAAGTTGTTTTACCCGCGCCGTTGGGGCCGATCACGCCGATATGTTCGCCTTCGTTTACGGCGAAGGTGGCGTCTTCAAACAATCGTTGTCCGCCAAAGGCCTTTAGGCCGCGGCTGAGCTGAAGGAGGCTAAGTGGTGCTGGCATGAAGGCGGTAGGTATAGCACCGTTAGGGCGTCAGAGCAAAACTTCCATCCGGCTGAATCGCGAGCCCTGAGCGGATAAAGACCAACGGACGAGTTTCTTTGAGGTCGGGTGGGCCGAGAAAAATTGGCTCCTCGGGTGTTGCGGTGGTTTCGGCGTTGATTGTTAGGGCTTGAATGTGGGCGTAATGTGGGTTGAGCGTGGTGTCGACCTCAGCATTAAATTTCGTCCGCATTGCGGAGTCGTTGATCAAGTTGTCGACCCACTTGTGCATTAGGTCGGGGTCGTAGACCGACAAGTTCATATGCGACTCAGGCCCGGAGACCCAACTGTGCGCGTCCGGATGGGCGAGGATTTCGTTCACACTCAGTGCGCTTTGACTTCCAAGAACGGTCATTAGCGAGCGCGGAACTTTTACGCTGCGAAGCCATGCTTCGTGAATTTTTGGAGTGAGGAGCCCGGCAACCTCTAAAAAACTCGCGGCAAAGGCTGAACAACCAGCCCCTTCGTGTCGCCGTGGGCGAGCCGCGAAGCCATAGAATCGCGGGTGCGGGCTTTGGACCGTGGCCTCGTGATAGGCGGCGAGCCGCGCGCAGGTTTTTGCCGAGATTTTTATGGTCAGCGCCGAGAGCATATCTTTGCGTTGACCACGGTATTCGAGCGAGTGGTGGATTTCGCTCAGATTTTCTAAGCGGCCTGGCCAAGCGGTGGCCATAATGGAAAAGCCGATTTTTTCTTCGAACAGAAGTTTAGAGCTGTGACTGCGATCCTGGCTCACGGCACCAGCGAGGGCGTGATAGGCGGGGTTCGCGCATTTGATCTCCACATTGACGTGACTGATGGCGTGGTTGCGATTGTTGAAAACGGCGCTAATGGTGCTGTCGAGTAAGTTCTTTGGTGAGTCCCACTCGATTTTAGTCGGCGCGCTCGGCATAAAATATAGTCTTAGCAGATTCTCATCCGCCCAAAGGTTTGTGCCGACGGTGAGTAATGCGCAAAGGATTGCAAATCGGATCATTGGTTTTGCCCCCCAGTTTATTGAGGCTTGAATGGAAGCTTGGAGGTGTCAACGGATTGATTGAAGATGTTGGCGGGCGTTTTGCGGGCGGACGTAGACCTAGCTTAGGGCGCACTCCGAGCAGACTTGCTTTCTAGGTCACGACAAGCCGCGCAGTGACCTAGTTCGCAGGTCTGCTCGGAGTGGCCATTGGGCAGGGGCTTGGATCGGTGTTGCGACTCTATCTTTTCCGGCCCATGATTCGGAGAATTCGTAAGAACAGATTGATGATGTCCATATACAGAGCGGCGGCGCTGTCGATGGCGTTGTCGACGGTTTTTGGGATTGCGTTGGCGCGGCCCCAGTCGTAGCCGATGTAGCCGCAGAAAATCACGACCACGATCCAGTCGATGATTTCGTAATTTTTCTGAAAGAAAAAGATATCGACGAGCTCGACAATGATCACGGCTATCAGAGCGACGGTGAGCGCGCCGCGAATCCTTTGAAAGAACGCTGGGTAGAGCGAACCAAGGATCATCATAACCGCGGTGACCATGCCGGTGACTCGCATGGCATCGACCACAAGACTCGGATCGTATTGGGCTGCGACCAAATTAATAACCACGCCAAACGGGAGCACCACCAGGTTGTAGCCGAGAAAACTCATCATCGGGCTTGTGGACTTGGTGAATAGATAGATGCCGCCAAAGGAACTGGCCAAGTAGCCGCCGATCAGGACCCAGGGATGCATGGAGAGCAAGATTTCGACGGGGATATTTTGTACCATCCACCAGTTAACAAAAAATCCCCAGCAAAGAGTGAGACCGATGACGAAGTTGTACATCCCGGCGCTGATTTCTTGGCCGGGAGAATTAGCTATAGTTCGCGAGAAAATCTCTTTGCTTTGCATACTTTAAACCTAATTTCTGTACGTGATATAGACCCGGCCGATCACTTGGTGGCGACCATCGTAAACCGTGTAGGTGAATGTGTCACTGCCGCGAGCCCGGCTCTTTGGAAAAAACTTGATGGCCGTGCCATTGTTGACAATTTGCAATGTTCCGGTGGCGGCCGATGACTTCGATATAATTTTGAGAGCCTGGCCCTCCGGATCGAAATCGTTGGCCAATACATTCAGTACTATGCTGGTTTTGTTCGTGATCGAATAGTTGTCGTTGACCACCACCGGCGGCAAGTCTGGCGCCACATTGATCGTGACGGTGCCTTCGGATGTAGCAATGCCGTCGGAGATTTCATAGGTGAACGAGTCCGAGGCCTGGTAAGTGGCATTGGGGCGATACTCGATGTGCGGAACGCCCGACACATACACGATCGACACTTGGCCATTTGCGGGCATGGTTTTGACGCCCACAAGAGACACGCTTTGACCTTCGGGATCACTGTCATTGGCGAGAACGTTGATGCGAACGATTTGACCTTGCGAGATCGACGCGCTGTCGGCGCCCGCGATGGGAGCTTGGTTCACGACATTGACAGTGACCTGCCCGATGGCGCTTTGGCCGGAGCCGTCGACCAACATGTAAGTGAAACTGTCTGTGCCGGTGAAGTTCGGATAAGGATTGTAGTTGATCTGCATATAGCCGTTTTCATCGTAAACAAGCCCGAAGTACCCCGAGGTCGGTTGTTGTTGAATGCTTGCGATAAACAAATTGTTCGGGCCGGGATTGGGATCAACGTCATTGCGGAGGACGTCGATGGTGATGGACGAGTTCATCGGCATACTTACTTCGTCGGCGTTGGCGATGAGCGTGTCATCTTGGACATGGATCGTGACTTCACCGACGAAGGCTTGTCCTCCGCCATCGCCCATTTGGTAAGAGAATGAATCCGTGCCGATAAAATAGGGATGCGGTTGATAGTAGATAAAAGTTCGACCATTCTCGTCGTACATCAGGTAGGCGCTGCCCGCGCTTGGCGCGCGCGAAATGCTGTACACACTCAGTGCCAGTGGTCCTGGTTCACCGTCGGTGTCGTTGGCGAGCACATCGATGTTGGCAAAGCCGCCTTTAAACATATGCACGGTGTCCGGATGCGCCGTGGGGCGCGGGTCGATCACGTTGATCGAAATTGTACCCGTACCGAGCATGCCCAAGCCGTCGATGACCATATAGGTTAGAGACTCGGTGCCGATGTAAGAACCCCACGAAGTGTAGCGGACTACGCTTTTGCCTTGGGCGTTGGTTGCGATAGCTGCGGATCCGTACCAGGCATTCGACACCGACAGCAGCCGGAGCGGTTGGCTCGGGTTGCCATTGTTGTCGTTGGCCAACACATCAATATCTGATGTCCGACCCGAAATGACTGTAACTGAGTCCGCGACAGCGACTTGCGCTTCAGCGGCGAAAGAAACCAGCGATACGAAAAATGTTAGAATTGCCAATAATAAACGAACCATACCCACCCCCGTTTGTCCTGACACGATACTAGAGCAATGGACGTTCCAGGGGCTGAGTGATTGAATCTATTGAGGAACTCCCGCCGCGGGATCATTTCGAAACGCTGTTGTGGGTTGGACTGCAAAAAACCTATTCACGGTGCCGGTCTCCATGTAGTGCTCGCCGTTGTTGCATTTAAAAACGGAATGGCCGGAATGCTTATAAGCTCGAAGCTATTATTTTGAGGCGATAAAAGTTCTACGTTCAGTTTTGAGAGGCCTGCTGAAGAATCTCGGCCGATATCCCATTGGCCCATTTTATAGCGGGCTGGCCCGAGCGGTGAATGCAATCGGGTGTGGTGTGAATGTCGGTATAGTTAAAGCTGTCGTGAAACGAGCAAATTCCCGCAGTACCAGATTGAATCGCGGCGATGATTTCGGGTGGGTCGTTTTTAAATTTTGCATATTTGCTTTTGCACACACCCTTATCCCAGTTGAAAATCGGTGGGCCGACCCAATGGCAGGCGGCACCGGTGTCGTAAATTTTTATCGCGAGCTTGGCAAACGAGCTGAGCCAGTATTTTCCTAAATCATTCGAGCCAAAGGCGGGAATTACGCGCGTGGGCTTTTCGGTTTTTAAGATATCGTCAATCCTTCGCGCGCCGCAGGGCTTTTGCGTTAGGTTTCTGTCGGTAAACATTTTGCAGCTCGCCATGGCCTTGCCGGTTACAAAATGATAGGCCGTTCGGCCAACAGCGCAGTACAGGGCCACGTCATTGCCGGGTTTCGCTAAATCTTTAACAAGTTGAACTCCAAATGTGCCGCAACTATGCGAATCGCCGAGCACCAGGATGCGCTCGGCGCGTGCCACCGGTGAGGCGAGAATCGAGATTGCGCAGAGTTGAATGAACAGCTTCACATGAATAGCGTAAACGCGAGTTGCTGGATGTCAATAAAGGCGATAGAACTTTGGGATACCTGTGCAGTCTGCACCATGAAGGAGCTAAAATGACCAGCAAACGCGCCTCAATGAAATCGTCCAAAAATGTAAGCAAAGCCCAACCGATTCCCACTCGCGCGTATGCCGCGCACTCGGCGGCGGCACCACTTGCGCCTTATAAATTTGAACGTCGGGCTCCACGTCCAGACGATGTAGCGATTGAAATTTCTCATTGCGGAATTTGCCATTCCGATATTCATACCGTGCGCGATGAATGGGGGCCGGCCACTTATCCCTGTGTGCCGGGGCATGAGATCGTAGGACGGGTGATTGCGGTCGGCAGCAAAGTGAAGCGGTTTAAAGTTGGCGATTTGGCCGGCGTCGGTTGTTTTGTGGATTCGTGTGGCAAATGTGCGAGCTGCAAAGCCAACGAAGAACAGTTTTGCGCGGGTCGCACCGTGTTTACGTACAACAGCACCGAGCTGGATGGCACGACACCCGTTCAAGGCGGTTATGCAAGTCACATCGTTGTGCGCGAAAAATACACTTTAAAAATTAAAAAAGGCGTGCCGCTTGAGCGCGTGGCGCCGTTGTTGTGCGCCGGGATTACGACCTACTCTCCCTTGAAGCGTTACAAAGTTAAAAAGGGCACCAAAGTGGGAGTGGTCGGGCTGGGTGGTTTGGGCCATATGGCCGTGAAAATCGCTAAGGCCATGGGCGGAGAAGTGACCGTGTTCAGCACTTCGCCGGGTAAAGAGCAGGATGCGAAAAAACTCGGCGCCAAAAATTTTGTGGTCACATCGAATCCCGATAATTTTACACCGTGGGCGGGTAAACTGGATTTAATTATCGATACGGTATCGGCCGATCATGACTTTACTCCCTATTTGGGCACTTTGAGAATTGGCGGTACGCAGGTGTTGGTGGGTGCGGCGCCGAAGCCCAATCAAGTGGGCGCGATGTCGCTGATTTTTGGGCGCAAAATGCTGGCCGGATCGCTGATTGGTGGCATTAAAGAAACGCAAGAGATGTTGGATTTCTGCGCGAGTAAAAAAGTATTTGCCGATATTGAACTGATCAGCGCCAAAGGCATCAATGAGGCCTATGAGCGCACAATAAAAGGCCAGGTGAAGTATCGCTTCGTGATCGACGCCACGACTTTTTAAAGTTGGTGGCATGACCGCGCGAATCGACTCTCTTTTACTGGTGGCCCGTTCTCTTTATAAATCTGAAGATCCCGCACACGACTGGGCGCATGTTCAGCGTGTGCTTGCGAATTGTCGGCTTTTGCACTCGTCGGAAGGTGGTGATCTTGAGATTCTTCTGGCCGCCGCTCTTTTGCATGATCTGGTGAATTTGCCTAAGAATCATCCGCAACGCCGAGAAGCCAGCGCGATGTCGGCGCGAGCCGCTCGCGAGTATCTGAAAACGGATTTTAAAGCGGAAGAAATCGACAAGATTTGCAGTGTGATTGAAGAGCACAGCTTTTCTTTAGGTAAATCGCCGAGCAGTTTAGAAGCGGCTTTAATGCAAGATGCTGACCGCTTAGATGCGGTGGGCGCGATTGGCGTTATGAGGACAGTGGCAACCGGAACCAAGATGGGCTCCTTGTTTTATTCAGCAAATGGACCCTTCTCTAAAGATCGCGAACTCGAAGACAACAATATGGTCGACCACTTTTTTATTAAGACTTTAAAACTCGCTGACGGTATGAATACGAAAACCGCGCGAAAAATCGCCGACGATAGAGTTTTATTTATGCGGCAGTTTTTGCAGCAGCTTCAGAGTGAGATTGAAGGCGAAAAATAGGGCGCTCAAAGAAAAGCTTCGCGCAGACGCTGCTGGCCGCCGGATTCAACCGGCGCGCCATGGGTCACTAGGATTTTTTCGATATCCCAAAGCAAAATATTTTCTATACTGGCTTTTAGGGCCGACTTGTCTCTGATGTAAATCAGTTTCTCGAGCTTGGCCCAGCCAAATTTGCCATAGGTGCCGAGCAATTTAAAAGTGATTCGAGTGAGGAAGGAATGGCTGTCGCAAATATGGATGGCGAGATCGGTTAAGATCAGCGTTTTGCTTCGTGGGTGAAAGAACGCGACCTCATTGAAGATTGGCACGCCGTCGACCAACTTGTGTTCGAGAGCCGGGTTCCAAGGTCCATTTTGCTCGCCTCCGATAATCCCGTCGAATTTAAAGTCGGCCCGTTTATGCTCGAGCCCGGGCGCACCGTAAAACTTCGCGGTTGGATATGCATTTTTAAATTCGCCAATAAAAAGATGGTGCCACTTGTTGGGCGCGACCACGTATTTCACGGTGCCGATGGCGTCGATCTTTCCTTTAAGTTCGTTTGAGAGTTTGACTGGGGAGTGAACCAGGAGGGTGCCTTGGCCATCCAGATCTACAATCGTCATTCGCGAACCGAGTGCGAGGCCGAACGTGGTGAGATCAACGGGACAGGTCCAAATATTGTCGGTGAATTGAGTGAGCATATGATGAATTATTTAATGCAAACACTGGCGTTGGCAAACTATTGCGCAGAGGTTCCAAAGCGGGCGGAGAAATTGGCGCTGGACATCGCGCCATTGATATTTGGATTCTGCATCGTGCTCATTCGCGCTTCGAGCTGAAAGCTGGCACTGCCCATGCGATTTGCGTTTTCGCCGTAGCCGTGAATTCCACCGCCGGCGAGCCGCAGGCGAGGGGCGCCCGCGGGGACCATGGCGCTTTCATAAAGAATGCGAATCGTGCTGGGGTTGCTGGTGCCGGCACTGGTAACGCTACGGAGTTGCACTTCATAAGTTGTATCTAAGACCGCAGTGTAGCCAATGCCGGAGAGACTTTTTAATTCAAAGGCGAAAGTGCCAGCGGAGGAGCAGGCGACGGTTGCGGGATTGACGGTGAGTGTGTCGATCGAGTCAAAACTGGTTGTAAGGCCCACCGCGAGGGCCGAGAGCGATTGGATTTTAGGATCGCATTCACCAGTGATGGCAAAAGTTGCGGTGTCCGTGGATGTTGTGATGTTCTTTACCGTCGAGCCAGAGAACTTCGGCTGCGGAATCGAGTTTTGATCCAGAAGCTCAAACTCCGGCGTGGCCTTGGTGCAGCCCAGAGCCGAAATCGTACATATTAAAATGAGAATTCTCGACTGGACCATCAGTTCAACTTTCGGACTAATGGCTGGAAAACATAAACGTACCTACGTGAGACAGACGATTCAGAACCACCGCATTTTTCCCGATATATAGGATGGTGGAACGTTATTTCAAACCCTTTTTGAGAATCGCATTTTCTATTAGCGCCCTGCTGGCCGCCGCAACGCCGGCCCACGCGCAACTTTTGCCGAAAAATTTCACCATCGAAGGTCGCCTCTTTCAGGCCGACGGTGTAACTCCCTATGCCGGGAATGTGGATGTGATGCTCGATTTGGTCGTGCAGGGTAACCCGTGCGTGATTTACCGAGAAGAGCATTTAAATCTCGACGTGGACGCCGTGAACAATGCCTTAGATGGCGTGTTCGCGCTTAAGCTCGGCACCGGCGCACCACCGGCGGCATGGGCGGGCGTTACGAATATCGTTCCGCTTTTTAACGCCGGCACTTTGATCAATGGTCGCAACGTGGTCGACAGCGCCGGCTGTACCGTGACACCGGTCATGGGCGGTCACCGCGAAGTGCAGATCCATGTGCAAGCTACGGGAGTGGCGACCTATGCCTTGCGGCTCGCATCGTATGAAGTGTTGGGTCCGAACAATCTTGTGATCACCACTGTACCGGGCGCGCTGATGGCCGAAACTCTGCAAGGATTAGTGCCGACAGATCTAATTCGGGCCGCGGGCAATCGCACCGAAGCCAATATCGATGCTCTGGTTAACTCCGCCGACGCGGGAAGCTTGCACCATCACGATGCGCGCTACGATGCACGCTATGTTCCGTTGTCGGGCACCACGGCGGCCACCAACACGGTGGGTATCGGCACCACTTCAACCGCGATAGGCCATCTTGAGATTTGGAAGCCCAATCCCACCGTTTATATGAACGTGACCGGCACGGGTCTTACGAGCTCATTGATTTTTGCCGGGCTCGGCACTCCGCGCGCCAAGATCGAGGCTGCGGTCGGAACCAACGGTCTTAAGTTTTATAACGGAGCCAACGCTCTGCCTTCGCTCGAGATCGATGCGGCCTCAAATCTTTTGGTCAGCGGTTCTTTGGATGTCGAAGGCACGGTGTCGGTTGGGCGCTACAACAACGCCCAAGAAACTGGGACATTAGTTCCGGCTCTGGCACCCATCGCTTCAGGAACCATTTGGTACAACACCGACTCGAATGAGCTTAAAGTTTGGAATGGCGGAGCGGCCGTTAGCTTGCACGGAATCTCGGCTCTCACCGGCGATGTCACGTCCACCGGGCCGGGGTCGGCCGCGGCGACGATCAGCAATGCGGCCGTGACGACCGCAAAGGTTGCGAACAATGCGATAACTCCGAGCAAGATAAACACCGTGGGTCTAGTGGTGAACAAGCTTGTGTCGACGGCGCCGGTGACCGCTGCAGATAATCTTGTATATGCGGGATGCGTGGCGGGCGAGGTTATGACCTTTAATGCCAGCGGGCAGTGGTCCTGCACGACTCCGCGCTCTTTGGTTATTGCAAGCGGCCTACCGCCGACAGCGCTCGATCAGGCGGGTGCGGGATTGAATCAAGTTTTAAAATGGAACGGTTCCTTTTGGGTGCCTTCTGTCGATATGGACTCGGGAGACGTAACCCAGATCGTGGCCGAGGCTCCTCTCACCGGGGGCGGCGTCACTGGCGTGGTTACGATCGGGATCTCTGTCGGCACGGCTGCCAATCAGGTGGTGGGCCTCAATGGGTCAGCGCAACTTCCTAGTGTCGACGGTTCGCTTTTGACTGACGTCAATGCGGTTCAAATTCAAGGCGAACATATTTCTTCGAGCTCTCCACTGGCCGACGACTACCTGGTTTATAATGACTTATTGGGCGAATGGGAGCCGAGGGCTTTGCCAGTCGGGATTAGTGCCGATCAACTGGTGGCCTACGATGGTTCGGGCAATATCGGGATTGCGAGCGGATCGCCCAGAGGAAGGCTCGACGTTGACGGAACGATCTTGGGCAAACCCGCGGTGTTGACCGGCTCACCCGTGAACTTCGCCAACGGAAACATTCATTACACCACCGGCAATTGCGGTGCTTTTGCTCTTCACAATATGAGGGATGGAGGCACCTATACCTTTGCTGTAAAAGGCACGGTCAGCGCCACGTGCACGTTCACCGCATTCTCCGACGCCGGGGTTACCGGTCTCTCCTTTCACTATCCGTCGGGTCATTCGGCGACAATGCCGCTCAGCCACACTTTATATAACTTCATTGTGATCGGAACTGATGTTTATGCTTCGTGGTCGCCGGGTATTTAATAAAATTATTTTCGCGGCTGTGGGCCTCATCGGCCTCGGCCTTTGGAGCGATCTCGCATTCGCGCAGTTTCCCGTCGTATCTTCGTGGAAATTTCGCAAAGGGTATTTTGTTCTCAGTTCAAATTTGTACAGCGGCGCCATGGGTGGCTTGGTGGGCGCGAACGCCCTTTGCCTGGCGGATCTGCTGGGTTCGGATTGGTTGGGGAAGGCGCAAGCGCAGCCGAATTTGATTGCGGGCAAAGTGCGGGCCTTTTTGTGCGACGGGGCCACGTGCAACAATCCCCTGCCAAATGCATATTACTTTTTTGCATCAACGGATTTGCCCACGTCCGGCGGCGCGCATATGAAAATTTCGGCCACGGGTCAGGGGCCGAACAACGCTTCCAATTGGTCAAGTGCCAACCACTTTGATTGGCCCGATTTCACATGGACCGGCCGTGGCGTCGGGATTCCCACTCTGTGGGCCGCGAGCGGCACCGCCAGTCATTGCGCCAATTGGACAAGCGGCGCGGGCGGCCAACAGGGTTTTGGCGGCGATACCAATGCCACGAACGCCGCCCGGTGGAACGATGGGGTCGCTACTCCCTGTAACTCGACTTTGTATTTGATCTGCATGGTGGATCCTTAGGCTAACACCGTTCGGTCAGGCCGTTGCAAGCGTGTACAAATTCTTTTTTGTCGTTGATCAACCAGACATCGTGTTGACCATTTTCTAGCGGAAGAACTAAAAGCAGTTCGAAGCGGTCGCGGTCGGCTGTGCAGCCCATCTGACAGTAACGGCGAAATTCCTCAAGGGATAATTTTTTTGCGGGGTCAGAGTAGGCAGCCACATCTCGAGCGGGGTTGGTGATATTCACGGGGACGTTCATGTAGGTGTCGGAAGTCATTGATTCGGGATTCTCCGAAAGACCGGGTGTCGGCGTGTCGGGAGTATACGGATTTAAAAACCCGATTTTATATTCAAGAACGCCGTGCTGTTGAACTTCGACGGGCGAGAAGCCGAGGGCGTTGAAGTCGGTGGAGTAGCGTCCGAACTCAGCGTGAAACGCTCTTTGTGCTGAGAATATTGAGGCGAGGGAAGTTTTTGCTTTGTTTCTTAACTTTTCGATTTCGGGGTTTTTGTTTTTGGAGTTGGGGCTTGGAGTTCGATTTGCAGCTGGGATTGGCTTGGCGTTATGGACTTTGGTTTTGGTTTCAATTTTAGCCGCCGTTTGTTGTGCTCCGGCGGACGCATCTTTTTCGGGCTCTCCTCGCGGCCAAAAAATGGCGGCGAGTAGAATAAGAGCGATTAAGACAAGTGCGGTTCGCTGGGTGGTCATTGGTGGAAATTAACTGAACGTTACCGATTAACCTCGATTTTAAATTCTCGAACCGAACGAAGACTTTTTCCCATCGTGGAGCGGCTTCGCTCAGTTTTTTCAGAAAATCTACGGATCTGCTTTTCTAAAGTCGAGACAACGTCCTGAACTGCGATTTTCGCATCTTTATTTTGTTTTGCCGCTCTAAGCTCTCCGCGACCTTTAATTTTAATTACGCCGACGACCTCGAAGAGCTTTACCGATCCATCGGGATTTCTGGAGTCCGGCTTAATTGTCATTTTAAACCGATACCGTTCGTTGCTGGCATCGATGCGCTTGAGCAAGCTTCTGGCTTGTTTTTGCCCAAATGCTTCTAATGAACTCGAGGCATCAAGATTTATAAACTTCATTTTAGTCCTCCTAATTTTTTAGGAGCCTACCACAGATTCGCATACGGAATTTTCAAAATGGATGGGGGTGAGTGGAGTGGCCTAAGTTGTTGTTTATAGAATGAAAACACAAATGACTACTGAGCCTATCGAGCGGGGGCCTGTTTTAAGAAGTCATCCCAGGCAAACTTCATGGCATCTTGACCTGAGGGAACCCGAACTTTTGGGGGTATGCCTTTCTTCTCAATAAATCGGCCATCCAGATAGCTATTATATGAAACGGCCATCTGCAGATTTATGCCTGAGTTTTTTAAGAAAACATTCCCATTATTTCCAAAATGAACATAGCCTGCCGTATTCTCTCCAACAGTTTTGACGAGCGAATTGAACTCAAAATAATCCGTAGTGCTTTCGCAGCTCGAAGCGCAGCCAGCATCAATCAAAATGTAGATCGGCTTTTTGATACTCTTCTCATAGGTAAAATCTTGTCTCGCACTTTCGTCGTCATCTCCACCCAAGCTTGGGCGTTCACCTTTCAGGGCTTGATCTCTCTTTTTGATGAAATCACTCTTAAGCTGAACAATGTACTGGGGTACTTCCTTCCCATCGTCTTTTCGTAACCTTGCCCAGTACTCAAAGGTGTTCACAAACAGTTGGTAGGTTTCCGGTTTGAAGCTGTTCCACTGCGGACCATATGGCCGTTTGAGCGGCGCACCTGCAAGTAAAGTTGAAAGTTCAAAGCCCTTTGAGTCATCACCGCCACCGTTGCCACGCATGTCAATTACGACAAGGTCAGCCTTGGGCAGAGATTCTTTTACGTTGTCTAAAAAGCCGTTCCATACCGGACTCGTTGATTTTGGAAATCCAGTAATGGAGATCAGAAGTGCTGTTTTGCTTTTTTTCTTATCAAGACGAGTCGACCAAGGAATGTCGTTCTTCTCTTTATAGAAATTCGTACCAACACTTCCGAGTTCCTTGTGCACATTTGGGAAACACGACTTGTTGTTAAACTTGGCTGCCAGGTGATTGTCAGAAACTTGATCCATATAGCTATCGACTGTGTGGCAAAATTCTTGAACCGTCAGCGGCCCACGAATGGCGCGGATGTTGTCGATTAAATTTTTAAATTCACCATTTGGCAAATGCTTGCTGCCGCTGTAGGCGTTTTCAAGAGCGTAAGTTGCCTGCTCAATATCGAAAGAGATTTCGTCCTTTGAAAGTGCCTTGTCGGGATTCTTATTTATCTCTGGTGGGATTTCGATAAAACGGTAGTCCCGTTTGGGAACGGACGCGCAGCCGGCCACGGCTAGTATAAGAATGTAATTTATAAATTTCATGACGATTTTATACGTTAGCGCGTTCACGCCGTAAAGACCGAATTGGCGGTGAACAATACCTTCTCGAAACCCAGACGGAGCGGGCGTCCCTACCGCAGTGTTCAAATCCAAAACGTCCGGATCCATCCATTTGTTCATCCGAATCTTCCGGGTCCCGGACACGATACTCAATCTAACATGTACTCGACTAGGCTTCCGCTTTGCATATTTGGTTGGCGAACAGAGGAGAGAAAATGAAATCTTTTAGAACTTTAGATTTGGCGATCGAATTTTATGAGCGAGTCGAGAATTCTGAAGTCACTGGCCATCTGCGAGAGCAGCTTCTGCGAGCGTGCGCGTCGATCTCACTCAACCTTTCAGAAGGAAATGCAAAGCGATCCGCAAGAGACAAAAAACGATTCTACCAAACAGCTTATGCCTCTCAGCAAGAATGCAAAACAATATTTAAATTAGCCAAATGTAGAGATGCTGAACTCGTCGACATGGCCGATAAGTTAGGTGCGTGGCTTTACAAATTGCTTAAGAGTGAAATCGCGGCGAAAGATTTTTCCAGGGATACTTGAATTCCGGAATTCTGGAAAACTACCGGGATCCAGGTATACCGGGCGCCCGGTATACCCGGATCCCGGAATGTGAGAAATGGATGGGGCGGCAGGACTCGAACCTGCGAATGTCAGAATCAAAATCTGAAGGCTTACCAACTTGCCGACGCCCCAACACAGGATTTGAACAGGTAGGATTCCAATAAATTGCCGTTTAAATCAAGGGAAAGCCCTTAGTTAGCCCGCTAGATAGGCTAATGGCGCAACGCTTCCGAAAAAAGAACCAGGTACCTTTAGAGGGGCCAGTTGGGGATGGGGCCTGAGCCTCGGCTGCCGCCGCCGCTGCGACCGCCGCCTTTGCCTGCGCCGATGGCGATGGTGAGGCCGCCAAAGAAATCTGAGCGGTAATATTTTGTGGATTCGGCGATGGTGTATTCCTGATTCTCGATGCCGACCATGATGCCGACGCGGAAGTTGGAGCCGAATTCTACGCGGGCGGTCCCTTGCGTGAAGTAGCCGAATTTTAGTTCGCCGGGGTCAAGAGTTGTGGAGCCCGCGGGTACGCCGATTTCGCCGTTGAGAGTGATTTTGTATCCTTGGCCCCAGCCGAACAAGGTCAGCGCCAAAACACCGAAGCCTTGCATTTCTTTTTTCACTTCAAACTCGGTCACCGAACTTTCGATCAAGTACACGGCTTGCTTACCTTGGTACGACAGCGTGGTCCAAATGTAGGGCGTTTTAAGTCGGGCGCCTCCGGTGAAGCCGAAAGTTGAGATTTTCGGCTCGGTGATCACCCGTGAGGTCGGCGCGGTAAAGCTGAATTGGCTGATCGAGCCGCCGGCGACAAGCTCCCAGCGGTCGCCGCCGAAGGTGGCCTCGCCCCGGCCCAAAGTTCCGGCTTTGCTCAGCAGAGAAAACGTCGAGGTCGGCGATTGGTACTCCCACCGGGTGTAAAGATAGCCCCCATCCAGCGACAAAGAGTAGCGGGCGGCGTGCACTGTGCCGGAATAAACAAAAACGCTTAACATGGCATAAACAAAAGAGAAAACATGTTTCATTCAGAGACTTTTCGGCAAAATTCGCGCAAAAGTTTTCTGGAATTAGTCTAGTTTTGATACGAAATTGTTCACGTGAATTTGGAATCTAAAAAGGGCGCGCCCCATCCGGAGAATCAGCCAAAACTGCTCAACAATTAGGACTTTAGTACCGAGAAGTTAATAACCTTAGACATTTAGGAGTTGTTCGTTGCGGTACGTCAGTCGGGTTCTTAACATGCATGGCTATCTCAAGAGCGCTGCGTTCGCGGCCTCCATGCTTGTTCTCACCGCCTGCGGCGGTCAGCCCACCGAAGACGTACTGACCCAGCCCACAGTCGAGGTCACAATCACGCCCGCAAGTCCTAGCGTCGCGGTCAATGGGACAATTAATTTTGTCGGCACCAACGGTACACCGCCGTACGTGTTCGGCATTGTCTCGGGCGCGGGCTCGATCAGCTCGTCGAGCGGAGCGTTCACTGCTCCCGGCGCGGCTGGAAGTGTGGTGGTCGGCTTTGTCGATCAAGCGGGAAAAACCGCGACCACAACGGTGACCGTCGTCGGCCCGGTGAACATTGTGCCTTCGGTGACCAGCGTGCTCGCCGGCAACACGCGAAGCTTCAGTGGCAGTGGCGGGCAAACTCCTTACACCTACGCGGTAGTTTCGGGCGGAGGCACGATCAATAGCGCGGGACTTTACACGGCGCCAGCGAGCAGCGGTTCAGCCACTGTTCGCATCACCGATGCCTTGGGGCAAACCGCCAACGCGGCGGTGACAATTGATCCGGCTTTGACGATTGCTCCTGCATCTATATCTATCGCGGTGAATGCCACTCAGCAGTTCACCGCTGCGGGCGGATTGGGTGGATACACATTCTCTGTGGTCAGCGGTGGTGGTTCGATTGATCCTTCGACGGGTTTGTACACCGCTCCTGCGAGTGCTTCGACGGTTGTGGTGCGAGTTACAGATTCTGGCGCGAACACGGCCAATGCCACGGTGAATGTGGTCGGTCCGTTGTCGATTGCGCCTGGTTCGTGGACATTGGCCGCGGGCAACACTCGAGCCTTTACTGGAGTCGGCGGACAAGGGCCCTATGTATATAGTGTGTTCAGCGGCGGCGGCTCGATCAACAGCGCGACGGGAACTTACACCGCACCGATGTCTGACGGCGTGGCTGTTGTACGCGTGAGCGATGCCTTTGGCCAAACCGCAGACGCCAACGTTACGATCAATCCGGCGCTGGCGATCGATCCAGTGTCGGTGACTCTCGAACCCTCAGATACGCAAACGTTCACCGGCAGCGGCGGCGTTGGGGCCTATGTGTTCTCGGTCGTGAGCGGCGGCGGCTCGATCAATCCATCGACGGGGCTTTACACGGCGCCGGCACCGGGTGGCGGTTCTGCAGCGGTTGTGCGGGTAACCGATACGCTCGGCAATACGGCCAATGCCAATATCACCATTCAACTTGGGCTCTCGATCAATCCGACCACTTTCACATTGGCGGTGAATAACACGCGCACGTTCAGCGCGGCCGGCGGCCAAGCGCCATATACATTTAGTGTGTTTAGTGGTGGCGGCTCGATCAATCCATCGACGGGACTTTATACCGCGCCGGCCTCGGCTGGCTCCGCGGTCGTACGTGTGACTGATAATATGAGCAATACGGCTGATGCCACGGTTACGATCAATGCGGCGTTAAGCATTTCGCCAGCTGCGGTAAATATTCTAACGAACGGCGCCCAAACATTTACCGCCTCGGGTGGTGTGACTCCCTATACATATAGTGTGGTGAGTGGTGGCGGCTCGATCAATTCTTCGAGTGGGGCATACACCGCACCTGCCAGTCCGGCCACTGTGGTCGTGCGGGTGACAGACGCGATTGGCAATACGGCCAATGCCAATGCCACGGTTGTGCATCCGTTGGTCATTTCGCCTTCGCCGGTGACCTTGGCCGTGAACAATTCGACAACCTTCAGCGCGAGCGGCGGACAAACTCCTTATGTTTATAGCATTCTCAGCGGCGGAGGCTCGATCAATTCTTCGAGTGGCGCATTCACTGCGCCTGGCGCGAGCGGCACCACGGTCGTGCGTGTCACCGACAACTTGGGCTCCACATCGGATTCGACGGTAACGGTGAATCCGGCCATTGCAATTTCACCGGCCTCGGTGACTTTGGCTTTGAACGCCATGCAGACGTTCACGGCCACCGGCGGAGTTAGTCCTTATACATATAGTGTGATCAGTGGTGGCGGTTCGATCGGCTCGAGCTCCGGCGACTACACGGCCCCGGCCACGCCTTCGACCGTGACGGTGCGGGTGACCGATTCATTGAGCAATTGGTCCGAGGCCACGGTCACAGTGAATGATCCACTTACGATTACGCCGCCCACATTCACGTTGGCGGTCAACAATCAAAGAACTTTTGTCGCCGGCGGCGGCGTTTCGCCCTACACATTCTCGATATTATCGGGCACCGGCAGTGTGGATCCGGCGACCGGAGTTTATACCGCACCGGCATCTTCGGGGTCGGCCGTTGTGCGAGTGACTGACAATATCGGTAACACCGCCGACGCCAGCGTGACCATCAATCCGGCGCTGGCCATTTCGCCTGTTTCAGCGATCATTCCTCTCAGCAGCACGCAAGCATTCTCGAGTTCGGGTGGTGTCGCGCCACATACATTTAGTTTAGTTAGCGGTGGCGGCTCAGTGAATCCGTCGACAGGGTTATACACGGCTCCGGGTTCCCCAGGTGCTGCGACGGTGCGTGTAACCGATGCTCTTGGCAACACCGCCGATGCCGCGATTACGATTAGCAACACTTTAAGCATTTCGCCTAGCAGTTGGACCCTCGCGGTCAATAACACAAGAACCTTTGCCGGCGTCGGTGGACAGGCGCCATTTACCTATTCAAAAGTTTCTGGAGTCGGCACGATCAATTCGTCTTCGGGACTCTACACCGCACCCGCTTCGAGTGGCTCGGCCGTGGTGCGGGTGACAGATAATCTTGGCCAAACCGCGGACGCTACGATTACGGTAAATCCGGCGCTGGCGATTTCACCGGCCACGTACACGATGGCGGTCAATGCTCTGCATACCTTCAGCGCGACGGGTGGGGTTACGCCCTATACATACTCTGTATTTAGCGGTGGCGGTTCGATCAATTCTTCGAGCGGCGCATTTACCGCGCCTGCCACAGCGCAAGCGGTGGTCGTGCGCGTAACCGACAGCTTGGGCAATACATCCGACTCGGGCGTGACGATTGTTGATGCACTGACTATCACACCGTCTGCAATTAACATGTTGGTCAATGATCTTGAGACATTTGTAGCGGGTGGCGGTGTCGCGCCCTATGTGTTCTCTGTGGTCAGCGGCGGTGGATCGGTGGACTCGGCGAGTGGAGATTATACGGCTCCGAACGCACCGGCCACAGTGGTGGTGCGGGTCACTGACAATATCGGACTCACGGCCAATGCCACGATTCAAGTTTATGAGCCATTGGTGATTGCTCCGACTGCGGTGACGCTCGCTCCGGACAATGTGCAACAGTTTTCGACGACGGGTGGATTGGGCGCGGTTACATTCTCTATTTTTAGCGGCGATGGAAGCGTGGATCCAAACACCGGCGATTACACAGCGGGGAGCTCCGCCGGTGCGGCGGTTGTGCGAGCGACTGACTCCATTGGCAATACGTCCGACGCGGCGGTCACAATCAATGGTGCGCTGACAATTTCACCAGCCACAAAGAAAATTTCAATCAATGAAACGTTCACGTTCACCGCGGCCAATGGCGTTCCACCGCGAACTTTTTCTGTTGAAAGCGGTGGAGGCTCGATCGATCCAGCCACTGGGGTTTATACAGCTCCGGGTACATCTCAGGCGGTTACAGTTCGCGTGACGGATTCTTTAGACAATATTTCTGAGTCGACCGTGACTATTATTACGCCGGTCAAATTGTGGTCGGGCGGTTACAACAACTGCGTTCGCTACGACGACAACTCGGTCAAGTGTTGGGGCGATGGAGCGAATGGTAAGCTGGGCTCTGGTGCCACCGTGGATTGGGGCGATGCTTCGACTGAGATGGGTTCTAATTTAGCTTTCTTGGACTTGGGTGCAGGCCGGTATCCGAAAGAAATGGCTCTGGGGGACAATCATTCGTGCGCGATTCTCGACAACGACACTTTGAAATGCTGGGGCTTAAACTCGAGCGGGCAACTTGGATTGGGCAATACGACAAGCCGGGGTAGTGGCGCCAATCAAATGAGTGACAACTTGCCAGTGGTGGATCTTGGCGCGGGCCGCACGGTTAAGAAAGTCGCTGTTGGGCCGACCAACACGTGCGCGATTTTAGATAATGATGCTTTGAAATGTTGGGGTTTAAATACCTACGGGCAATTGGGATATCAAAACGTGGTCACACTCGGCGACGGCGCTGGAGAGATGGGTGATGTGTTGGCCGCGGTGAACTTAGGCACGAGCCGCTACGCTGTTGATGTAAAAATTGGTCTTTCGCACACCTGTGCTCTGCTCGATGACGCCACCGTGAAATGTTGGGGCCGCAACAATCGCGGACAACTGGGCAAACAGAATACGATCACGCTTGGCGATGGCGCCAACGAGATGGGCAATAACTTGACTGCGATTGCTCTTGGCACTGGGCGGACCGCGCTGCAGATTGCGACCGGTACTGAACACGTGTGCGCGAAACTCGATGACAACTCGACCAAGTGTTGGGGGCGCGCCAATGCCGGACAACTGGGCCAAGGGAGCACCTTGAATCGCGGCGACGGGGCGGGTGAAATGGGCAATGGCCTGGCCGTCACGGCTTTGGGTGCGAGTATATCGACCAGTTCAATTTATGCTTCTTTCCAACACGGCTGCGCAATTATGAGTAACGGTGCACTGAAGTGTTGGGGACTCAATACCTACGGCGAACTGGGTAAGAATAGCGTTGCGACTTTGGGCGATGGCGGCGGCGAGATGGGCGACAACCTCACGGCCATCGACACCAACAGCACGGTTAGCCAGTTCGCAATTGGGCTTTACCACATGTGCGTTCTCACCTCGACCGCCGAGGTCAAATGCTGGGGCCGCGCGACTCAAGGCGCGCTTGGCAATGGCACGACCACTGGCCATCGCGGTGACGCCGCCAATGAAATGGGCGTAAACCTTCCGCGCGTAAACCTCTAGACCATCGCACAGCGGTCGTTCGCTCGAATTTGCTCTACAATAATATGGAATGATTTTTCGCGCGCTGACATCAGTGTTATGCATCGCTTTTCTCGCGCTTGCGTTCGGGCCCACGCCGGCCTCCGCCACGGCGACCGCGCAGGGCACGGTATTTTCGCGCAAAGGATATGTGCAGCTCAATGGCCGCGCGGTTGAGGCCGGAGATTCTTTTCGCTCCGGTTCCACCGTGGTGACTGAGGCCGACAGCTCCATTCGTGTGGTGTTTGCGGATTCGTCTTTTGTGCACGCGGGGCCGGGGAGCAAATTTACGGCGGTGTCGACCGCCGACGCCACGATGGTGACATTGCATGAGGGCTGGGTGTGGATTCGCGCTGGGCAAGATCGATTGATCACGGTTTCATCGGGCGACGCTAAGGTTGAGGGGCAGGGTGCGGATTTTATTTTTCGCTTTGCGGGCGCGCCGCGAGTTATGGTTTTAGACGGAAGTGCGCGCTTGAGTGACGGTGCTCGGGTGCAAACCATCAACGCGTTCGAGTTTTCAGCTGCGGATATGCCATTGATTTCGGATTTATCGAGCGGCGTTGGACCGGCCATCGCTTTAGAGCGAAAATTTCTTTTCGAGGTTATGGCGCGTTTGAATGCCGTAACTTCTTCGGGATTGATCAATCAGGGGGCGAGTCGCGACGGCAAGCCTGAGGGTATATTTGAGTCTTGGTCTGGCATCGAAGGGCTTCGCCTTCGCGTGCATTACTTAGACGGCGCTTTGCAAGGACCCTACGCCAGTTTTTATGGCGACAACCGGCCTGAGCTGATTGGTCGATACGAGTCGGGCTTAAAATCTGGATCGTGGATTGCCTATTACGAGAACGGCCAAGTGGCGGACGTTGGGGAATATCGAAACGGTCAGCGCCACGGTGTTTGGAAATTTTATTCTTCGAGCGGAGCTTTAGTGCGGGTGTGGGATTACACTACGCAAGGCCCAAGCGCCATTCCACGCTGGCAGTGGGGGCTTGCTTATCAGGGTGCGTTTCAGGAACAAGGAAATTTTCACTCGGCGGCGGCGCTGGTCACTCGTTGCGTGTGGTGTGATTCATGGATCGCGCCGCGCTTTGACGTTGTGGCCTCGTGGTTAAAGTTTCAAGAGGAATCGAGCGGCGTCGCCTTTGGCGCCCATGTGGGTGTGGATGTGGTGGCGGGGCCAGCGGTTTTTCGATTTTGGTATGGTGGGGAGTATCTCACGCGCGATCCGATTCGCGTGTCTTTGGGCGCCGAGCTCACGCGCGCGGTGGGGCGCGATATGCACGCGCGGGATTGGCAGCCGTTCGTGCGAATTTCTCTGATCGAGATGGGTTCGCGCAGCGATATCACATTGGTACAGGCGGGGTTGTGGGAAACTTTCTAAAGCTCGCGGCTTTTGCCCTTTTTACGCTATCTACACTGCTGAGCTGCGGTGATGGGCTATATCAGACGGCACCCGAAGGGGTGGCCAGCGCGCGCACGCGTGCGCTTTTATACGTGGATCACAGTGAGACAATTTTGTTTACCGGGAAGGGGCTGAAGGGCGCGCGGTTTAACGTTACGCCGGATCTACCCGCGGGTCTCACGGTCGATGCCGATTTGCCCGGGATCGTGGGCGCGCCAACCACGGCGCAAGTTCTGACCGAGTATGACGTGCACGTGTCGAGCGACTTTGGGCAGGCCGATTTTTCGCTTTCAATTAAAGTCAATTTGGCCGCGCCCTCGCCGGAGAATCTGGCCGACATTTTTACTGGCGGCGCTTCCGCCCCGGTGATTTTGGGCAATTTGGGTGAGGAGATTGTCTTTGCCGCTGAAAGTAATGTCGAAGGCCGTGAGTTGTGGAAGACCGATGGCACGAGTGGAGGCACCGCAATCGTGCGCGATATCGATAACGGCGTTGGCTTATCGAGCGCGCCGTTTCCGCTAACGCTTGCACAAAATGCCTATCCTTTTTCGGACTTGATTTTTTTTGGCGCTGAAACTGCCGGCGGTGGAATTGAACTTTATAAAACCGACGGCACTACGGTCGGCACCGTGCAAGTGGCCAATCTCAGTCCTGATAAATTGGCTAAAGGGGGCTCGCGCATTGTGTTCTCGGGCAACGATGCGCTCGGCGTGGGCGTTGAGCCCTTCGCGGCTGATTTGGCCGACGGCGGGGGCGTTGTGAATTTGGCCGACATCGCGGCGGGTACCGATAGCTCGCCTGAGGGTTTTACCGAGCTCGGCTCAAGTGTTTTATTTTTTGCCAGCGATCAAAATATTCTCGGTAAAGAACTTTACGTGACCGACGGCACTCCCGGTGGCACCACTCTGGTTGAAGATATCAATCCGGGCGCGGGCGATTCGCCGGGAACTTGGGCGCCGATCGCTTATGACGGTTATGTTTATTTTGGCGCCGATGATGGCGCCAACGGCTTTGAACTTTGGCGGAGTGACGGCACCGCCGCGGGCACCGCGCTTTTTATGGACATCAGTGTGGGCGCGACCTCGAGCGATCCGGGAAATTTTGTGGTGTTTGGTGGGGTTTTATATTTTACCGCCGACGACAACGTAAATGGTTTAGAATTGTGGCGCACGGATGGCACCTTGGCCGGCACCTATATGGTGAAAGATATTAATCCGAGCAGCGGCGCGACGGTGACCCTATTTGAAAAAGGCGCCGGCGACACGTTTTTATATTTTTCGGCCGACGATGGAGTCTATGGCGAAGAGCTGTGGCGCACCGATGGCACGGCCGCCGGCACCATGCTGGTGAAAGATATTGAGAGCGGCGCGGGTTCCGGCGCGCCTTTGCATCTAACTATGGTCAACGGCGTTTTGTTTTTCTCGGCGACGACGGCAGCGTATGGCCGGGAGTTATGGAAGTCGACCGGCACGAGTGCTGGAACCGTGCTGGCGGCAGATTTAAACAGCGGGGTGGGCGATGGGATTCAACCACCGGCATCGTTTTTTGAGTATGAAGGCGTGTTGTATTTTGCCGGGGCCACTGCGGCGACGGATGTGGAACTTTTTAAAGTGACGCCGTACTAGAAATAATACTGAAAACCGCCACCGACGTGTAAAGATTTGCCCGGATTGTAATTGAATTTAAAATCCGCGCGCAACGCGAAGTTCTTATTAAAATCAAAAAGCGGACTCACGCCTAAGTGAAAGCCCATGGATGTGGAGTAGGGCAGCGCGCCCGACGTGGTGGTGCCGCTAAAATAGTGCGTGTGTAATCCGATCAGCGGAATAAACCTCCAACCCTCAAGCTCCGACGGAAAAGCCAGCGAGATTGAGGCGTCGTAAAAGGTCACGCCTTTGCCGTGAGTGTGGTGAAGCGTCCATTCGAGTGAGGCATCGCCAAAGCCGTGGCCGAAGCGCAGTCCCCAGTACGGTAGAATATTGCGAACGCCGTAGATGTCATAAGGCAACATGCGCCCCATATGCAGATTGATGTACCTGGTGGGTTGATCTTTATCGGCACCATCGGCGGTGCCGCCGGGCGGGGCTTGAGCTATGGCGTAGGAATGCGCTATGCACAGCGCCAGTAGCGCGGCCTTAAAATGCATTCCTCATTTGAGCTTAGTACTCATCCTTGGGCAAGTCGTTCAAGTTGTCGCCCATCGACCGGACTTCTTTTTCGTAAGCATCAAAGATCGCGGTCTCAATCTCCGCGCGTGTCTCTTGGTTGAGCGGGTGAGCGATATCTTTGAATTGTCCGTCTTTGCGCTTCTTAGAAGGCATGGCCACAAACAGGCCCTCGTTGCCTTTTATGATCTTTAAATCTCTTACGACGAAACAATCATCGATTGTGATTGTAACATAAGCTTTGAGGCGTTCCTCGTTGACGGGAAACACCTTCACTTCGGTGATTTTCATGACCCAGAACCTCCAGATGCGTCCTATAGCTGAGTTTACACACGTCCACTCTAACTAACGGCTAGTTTCGGCCTGGACTTAAGTTTTATTGGGAATTTGTTTCAGATTGAGACGTCCCGGTTAGCCCGTGGGTCGCTCATCACCCTTGCGGAAAATGCGCCGAGCGGCCTTCGCCAGTTCTTGGCCGTACATAACTGAATATATAAAATCAATTTTCTTAAGCAGGTTTTCAATACTGAACGGCTTGCCGTCGTGGCCGGCGTCAAAGATATCTTGCGCAAGCATGTTCGCCAGCGAAACCACTTTTGCCATCGGAAACATCCGGTCGAGCCTGAGTCGGTTCGGAAAGCCGGTGCCGTTGGGTGTCTCATGGTGCTCTTGCACAATCCGGAGGGCCTCGGGCGACAGAAAATTGAATGTGTTGAGTAAGTGAACTCCTATGCCGACATGCGATTCCCATAATTGTGACTCCTCCTTGGTCATTTCGATTCGATCTTTGAATCGAAGTTCTTCGGGTATTTCTTTTAAGCCGATATCATGAAAAAACGCGCCCATAGTGACGGGCTCGACGAGTTTCGAATTTTTCCACTCCATGGGCACCATAAGCATATTGGCCAATACAACGGTTCCGGTGGAGTGCCGGGCGAATTCGTCGCCCATGCCGATCACGGATTTAATTAATTTACTAAAATCAGGTTTGGCCACGATGTTTTGTGAAATTTCGCCAGTGAGAGTGACGGCGCGGGAGAACGCGTCTTCAGTGAGGGGCAGTCGCAACAGCTCGCAGTAAAGGGCCTCGGCCACATTGAAAAAGCGGCCGACTTTTTCGTCGGTCGGCGCTTTGCTACCGCCAAACGCGGTGGCGCCGCGAACCAACTCGTTCACCAGATCGGCAAACTCGTTTTTAAATACATAGATTACTTTTACGTCTTTGGCGCCGAATCGGTTGATGCGGTCGTAGTCGATGTTCTCGCCCTTATGGGCAAATTTCACCATCTTGTCCGACGGCAGTCGGACGAAAAGATCGGACATCGCCTTTTTATAATGGATGATGGACGCCGTAGGTACGGCAAGATAGACCTCATCCGAAAAACGTTCCACGTGTTCGGTCATCGCCATGGTTACTTATCGGCAGGGTTCAGGCTGAACTAAACTAAAGTACTGTATCAAAATGGGGCGACGGAGTGTCCCATAACGAAACCTTATCTTCCACCTGCGACGTCGCAGGTACTTTTTGACACCACTTTTTTACCCGGCGCGCAGCGAGACTAAAACGACGCGGTCTTGTTTCAACACACGCAGAATATTAATAGTCCCGCGCTTAAGCTTGCCCACCACGTCTTTGGCCCGCGCCACTTCGGCGCGGTTGACGTCGAGAATAATATCTCCCGGCGCCAGACCAGATTTGCCGGCCTCGGAGTTCGGCTCAACGTGAATGATCACCGGCCGCGGTTGGCGGAGCGGCGGCAGGCGAAACTCTTTGGCCACGCCAGGCCCGTAGTCGGCAATCGCAAAGCCGAGCCCGTACGGCGCGACCACGCCGCCGCCTTTTTTGGGCGAGACACCTTTTTCTATAGCCGCATTCACCGTGTCTGTGGCGCCGATCACAACACCAACCGATTTGGTTTTCCCATTGCGAATGATTTTTAAATTCGCCGTTCGGCCCACTGGAGTTCCGGCCACGCTTTTCATAAGGTCGCGAGTGGAGGCGATTTTTTTGCCATCAAATTCGACCACCAGATCGTAGGGCTCAAGACCCGCTTTTTCGGCCGGTGAACCCGGCACGACCTGAGTGATCATGGCGCCATCGGTTTGCTTTATATTCAACGCTCCCGCGCCTTCTTCGTCGATATCGGTGAGCAGCACGCCGATCATTCCGCGTTTGATGGTGCCCTCTTTTTCAAGTTGCGGCAGAATACTTTTTACGTTGTCGATCGGAATCACAAAGCCAATGCCTTGCGCCCGCTGATCGATGGCCGCGTTCACGCCGATGACTAGGCCTTGGGTGTTGACCAATGGCCCGCCGCTGTTGCCGGGGTTAATGCTGGCGTCAGTTTGAATGAACGGGAACAAATTGAGCTCGTCGATCTCGCGGCCGACTGCGGAGATAATTCCTTTCGTCATGGTGTGGCCGTAGCCATAGGGGTTACCGAACGCCGCCACCCATTCGCCCACTTGCACATCGGCCGATGAGCCCATTCGCAAGTATGGCAATTTTCTCTTCGCATCGATTTTAATTAAGGCGATGTCGGTTTTAGCATCTTTGCCAATAATCTTGGCGTCATAGCCTTCGCCCTTTTTGCCGCCCTCTTCAATTTGCACTTTAATTACATCCGCACGATCGACCACGTGGTTATTCGTCACAATCAACCCGTCTTCTCGAATAATAAACCCTGTGCCCAGCGCCTGCTGCGGCGCCTGTTGGCGAAACTGCCCACCCGGACCCATAAATTGTTCAAACAGATCAAAAAACGGATCGCGATACGGATCCGGCTGCATGCGTCGGCTCTTTGGGAGATAGGTCGTATAAATATTCACAACCGACGGATTGACCGCCTTGCCGAGATTCACAAACAAATTGGCGGGGAGTGGATCGCTGTCTTTAAGTTTAGGCAACACCGGCGCTTGCGCAACGGCAAACAGACCAAGGCTGCACAAAACCACGGCGACAAAAAAAGTTTTCACTTTTCGCGAGGATCTCATCGTTCAAAACTCCTTAAGCTTTTTCTTTACCTTGGCTAACATAAACAAATTTAATCTGAAGATCGCTGGTCACTGACTCTAAAAACTGTTTTTCCTCAGTATTTAAATTGTTTTTAGTTTTTTCTTTAAGCATGTTCAGCATGTCGACATTAAACCGAGCGACATCTAAATCTTTTTCGATAGCTCCGGTGTGGGGATTTTTCTCAAGGCCCATGGCCAAAATCGCCGACGAAGCTAAAGACAAAACTAAAGTAGAAAATGAAACGGGTAGATCGTGTTGGGGATCGGTCGTCATATATAAAACCTCACTTGCCAGGTTTTATACTATAGCGGATAACGCCCGACTAGCCGTTTGATGCGGCTTTTCAGCGGTGGCTGCGCGGTCAACAGCCGAAAAACTGGCTTGGCGGACAGCGGGCTAACCATGCACATGTGCGAAAAAACCCAAGGTTCCTTCCACGGCCGGGTTTGCGCATAGGCTTCCATCTTCCACAGGGCCCGGGCGAGATCTTCAGGATGAGAAATTTTTAAGGCCGTTTTTTGATCCAGCTTTTCATAGTCCTGCGGGCTAAGCAGCAAGGTTTGAAACAGCCAAATCCACGGCCCGATAAACCAACTTTTGATGGGCGGGGTCCAGCCGAAAATAAAGGCCGATACGCGTTCCAGCCCAGAGCCGATGCGAAGCAAAATATCGATCGAAGCCCCAAGCCAATAGTTTAAAAACGAAAACGAACTTTGCATCGACACCATTTGAAAGGTGAGAACAGAGTTGAGCTCCTCGGGCGGAAGCAATTCTAAAAGGCCTTCGGTCACAAATAACCGCGAACTCTGACCCGTCTTGGCATAGGAGAAAATATGCGCGGACGGGTGGCGCAGTAGAAACACCTGCGGCTCGGGCAGCTGAAACTGCTGACTCAAGCGATGAACGACCTTTAATAGACCCCAGGGGTCCTGGCCCCGCACCGGCTCGCAATCCAGATGGGAAAAGGTCAAAACCTGATCGTAGGACAGCAAGAGAAAATTAATGCTCAGCGCAAACGGCAAGACCCATAGCCATTCGGAACGTTCGAGCCAGGCCGTGGCCGGAACAAGCCAGGCGGCGTTCAGCCCGAGCAGAAAAAAGGCGATTCGGACTCGGGGATTCAATAAGGATTTCAGCATTCTGCACTCGCCATCGTGGGGTCTGTTAGTTACACTAAAACGTCGCATTTAAGCATAAGGAGTTTCTTCGTGGATTTCAACCTGATGGCCCTTAATGAATCAATCAAAAAAGAAAGCCAGTTTGTCGACCGAATGATGAAGGAAGTCGCCAAAGTCGTGGTCGGGCAGAAGGAAATGCTCGAAGGCATTATGATGGGGCTTTTGACCGGCGGCCACGTGTTGCTTGAAGGTGTGCCGGGGCTCGCAAAAACCTTGACCATCTCGAGCGTGGCGCGGGCGATCTCTTTAGGATTTCAACGGATTCAGTTTACACCAGATTTGCTCCCGAGCGATTTGATCGGCACCATGATCTTTAACCCTAAAACCGGCGAGTTCGCGCCCAAGCACGGCCCGATATTCACCAATATTGTCCTCGCCGATGAGATCAATCGCGCGCCCGCTAAAGTGCAGTCGGCGTTGCTTGAGGCCATGGCCGAGAAACAAGTCACGATCGGTGAGACGACTTACAAACTCGATAAGCCTTTTCTAGTATTAGCGACGCAGAATCCGCTCGAGCAAGAGGGCACTTATCCGCTGCCCGAAGCGCAAATGGATCGCTTTATGTTTAAAATCAACGTGGTGTATCCAAAGCGCGGCGAGGAGCTCGAAATTTTGAATCGGATGTCGACCGACAAGCATCCGGATATCGAGACCGTAATTTCTAAAGAAGATCTGCTGCGCGCGCGCGACACGGCCGATCAAATTTATGTCGATGAGAAGATTAAAAATTATATTGTTGAAATCGTAATGTGTACGCGTGAGCCGAAAGAGCACGGGCTCGCGCAGTTGATCCCGCTGATTCAAGTGGGCGCTTCGCCGCGCGCCACGATTTCGCTAACCCGCGCGGGCAAGGCCCACGCGTTTATTCGCGGACGGGGCTATGTCACCGCTGACGACATCAAGGCGATCGCCTACCATGTGCTCCGTCATCGGTTGATTTTAACTTACGAAGCGGAAGCCGAAAGTATGAATACGGATTCCGTCATTAAGGAAATTTTGAGTCACGTTGAGGTGCCGTAGCCTTGTCACTGCCCCCAGAGCTCGTCAAAAAGGTAAAGCTCCTTGAGCTAGTCACCCGCAAAAAGGTGAACAATCTTTTTATTGGTGAATATCATTCGGCCTTTAAGGGGCAGGGGATGACGTTCTCCGAGTTTCGCGAATATGTTCCGGGCGACGATGTGCGCACGATCGCTTGGCCTCTGATGGCCCGCACTGGAAAAGTTTATATCAAGAAGCACGATGAAGAGCGCGAGATGACTGTTGTGCTCGCGGTGGATGTAAGCGGCTCGCAAGACTTTGGTAGCAAAACTTATTTTAAAGGCGAAGTGGCGGCGCATGTGGCAGCACTTCTCAGCTTCGCGGCGGTGGGCAATAAAGATGCAGTAGGCCTATTGTTGTTTAGTGATCAGATTGAGCTTTATGTGCCGCCCAAAAAGGGTCGAGGCCAGGCGCTAAGGATTTTGCGCGATCTTTATTACCACAAGCCGGCCTCGCGTCGCACAAGCCTAACGGCGGCCTTGCAACACTTGCAAAGCGTGATCAAGAAAAAGGCGCACGTTTTTGTGATCAGCGATTTTCTCGATCAAGACTTCGAAGGCCCGCTTCGGCGCCTCAGCAAAAAGCACGATACGGTCGCCGTCGTGCTCGAAGACAAACTCGAACTCGAAGTCCCGGCCATGGGCCTGGTCGATTTTGAAGACCCCGAGACCGGCGACGTGGTGTGTGTCGATACTTCATCCCCGTTGTTCCGCCGCGAGTACAAAAAATATTTAGAAGGATTGATGCAACGGCGCGAGATGGAATTGCGGCGAGCGCAGGTCGACAGCATTTCGATTCGTACCGACGGCGATTTGGTCACACCGCTGCTGGAATTTTTTAAATCGCGGAGCCGCCGATGAGCGCTTTGCCGATTTGGAAGTGCGAGTTTCAGCCCGATTCGGCCGCCCCGGCCACGCCGCTCGACAACCTGACCGTGGGCGCTCCGTTCAAAATGAATTGCCGGGGCGATATTGAGGTTCAGTGGGTTAAAGATTTTCCGGTTGAGTTGGTTTTTCCTAAGAAAGAAGACTCGTATACACTTTACGTTTTAAAAACCGAATCGCTGGCCGCCAACGAGGCGCAGTTTTTGGTGACCGCCTACAAAGCCGGCGAGCACAAGTTGGAGTACGTGCGCGTGGTGCAACGGCAGGGGCCAGGGGCCGCCGACGCCGCGGACGCCGCTCACCTCGGCTTTGAAATGGCCAAGCCCGAATGGACCGTAAAATCGGTTTTGAATCCCAATGGTAAAAACGAACCGGTGCCGCCGTTCGGGCCGTGGAGTATTTCGCTCCCGATGTGGATGATTCTTGCGGTCGTGCTTGCTCTATGCGCGGTGGCCTACTTTGGCGTGCGCAAACTGCGCAAGGTCAATCAACGCAATAAAATGCTGGCCGAGCTGGAGCATCACAAAACGGCATTGTCGCCGCTGCATCAGTACTACCGCGATGCCCGTAATCTGCGGCGCCGCCTGCACAATGTGAAGCAAGTTGAAGAGTTGGGCGAGCTCTCGCGCGACTTAAATCGCGAGTTTCGCCTCTACGTGCTGCGCCAGTTTTTGATTCCGACATTGGACTGGAGCGACGGGCAAATTGTGCGCGATCTGCGGCGTCGCCACAAAAAAGTTTATAATGCCGCAGGCGATCACTTGCGCAAAACGTTGCGCGAGCTCACGCGACTGCAAGTGATGCAGCCCGTTTTGTTTAAAGATGTTGAGCAAATGCAGCGCATGAGTCTTGAGGCCGTTGAGAAAATCGACCGCGCCACATTGCAAACGAAAGGTGGTGGCCATTGACGGTGTGGGCTTCGCCTTGGGCATTTTTAATTTTGCTGCCGCTCATCGGGCTGGCGTACTGGATTTGGCACGCCAGACGGCGGCGCACACCGACCGTGCAGTTTTCGCACTTGAGCGGATTTTTAAAAGTGAACCGCGGTTATCGCTCGTATATGGCGTGGCTGCCGACGGCGGTCAAAATCGCGGCGTTGGTGTTGGCGATCGTCGCCCTGGCACGACCGCAAAAAGCCGATACAAAAATAAAACGCAATGTCGAGGGCATCGACATCATGATCGTGTTCGATATTTCGGACTCGATGCTGATCGAAGATATGGAGCCCGAAAATCGCCTAGTATCGGCCAAACAAACGGTGGCGAATTTTGTAAAGGGCCGGGTGTCCGATCGCATTGGTTTGGTCGTGTTCGCGGGTGAGAGTTACACGCGCGTGCCGATGACGCTCGATTATCCGCTCCTGCTTAAAAGCGTGGCTGAGATTGAACCGGCACGAAATATTAAAATGGGAACCGCCATCGGCGTGGCACTGGCCAACGGTGTGGCGCGAATCAAAGACTCAACAGCCAAAAGCCGGGTTGTGATCTTAATGACCGACGGCGAAAACAACTCTGGCACCATCGATCCCGAAACGGCGCTCGAAATCGCCAAGGGCTACGGCATTAAAATCTACTCGATCGGGATCGGCCGCGATGGCGACGCTCAGCTGCCGGTGATGGTCGAAGACGTATTCGGCCGTAAAGTGAAGCGCTATCGACCGATCCACTCAGCGGTGAACGAAACTCTGCTCACCAAAATGGCCGATGAGACGGGCGGTAAATTTTGGCGCGCCACCACGGGCGATGCGCTTCAACAGGTTTTTAAATCCATCAACACCTTAGAAAAAACCAATATCGAAACTTCGCAGTTCACCCGTTACGCCGAATTGTTCCCGCCGTATTTGCACTGGGCGGTGATCTTGTATTTGGGTTCAGTGTTCGTCGCCTCCACCATTTTAAGGAAGGGGCCGTAAGCTATGTTTGATTACCGCTTCGCCGACCGCGCCGCCTTAAATCTGTTGATGCTGATTCCGCTCTTGGTGTTTTTGCTGTGGTGGATGCGAAAACGCACGCAGACGGTGATTCATTCGCAAATTGCGCCGAAGATTTCGGCCTACCTAACCCGCTCGCTGGCGCCGGGACGGCGCACTTTTAAAATATGGCTGCAATGCGCGGCCCTTCTGTTTTTTGTACTGGCGCTGGCCCGACCGCAGTCGGGCGAGGGCAAGCAAAAGGCCAAGAGCGAAGGTCTAGAGATTATGCTCGCCATTGATGTTTCGAACTCTATGCTGGCCGAGGATGTGCGCCCGTCGCGGCTTGAGCTCGCGCAAAAGGAATTGTCTCGGTTTGTGGATTCGCTCGGCGGAGATAAAGTGGGCATCGTGGCCTTTGCCGGCTCGGCGGTGTTGTTGTCGCCGCTCACCAACGATAAAGGCGCCTTGAAAATGTTTATCGAGTCGCTGTCGCCGACGGCGGTGTCGACGCAAGGTACGGATTTTAAAAAGGCGCTCAATGAGGCCTATCAGGCGCTCGTTCGCGGGGGGGCTGAGGAGAGCAACTCCGGCATGACGAGAGTGATCATCGTCGCCTCGGACGGTGAAGACAACGAGAAGGGTGGCCTCGATGTGGCGCAAAAAATCGCCGACGAGGGGATTCGCATTTTTACCCTCGGGTTTGGCACGGAGGCGGGTGGGCAAATTCCCGTGCGCGATGATCGCGGCAACTTAGTGGGCTACAAAAAAGACAAAGGCGGGCAGACCGTGGTCAGTAAATCCACGGGCGAAGCTTTGAAGATGCTGGCTGAGGCGGGCAAAGGCACTTTCAGCCAGGTCACTTTTGGCGGCGACGCCGTTCAACACCTGCGCTCGAGCATTGACCAACTTCAGCGCGCCCAGTTCGACACTATGGAAGTGAGTCATTACAACGAACACTATCAGACCTTCTTGTTGATCGGGCTGATCTTTGCCCTGCTTGAGATTTTGCTCGGAGAGCGCAAAGCCGACGGTCGTATTTGGAAGGGCCGCTTCGAGGTGCCGGTTGATTAGGGCGAAGAGAGCATTTTTATTATGCACAATCGCGCTCCCCGCGTGTCTTGCGCTCCCGGCGGGCGCGACGCCGATTCAATCGTATATGCGCAATCGCGAAGGCGTGCGCGAATTCAATAAAAAGTCTTACTATCCCGCGTACCAAAAGTTTATGAAGGCGCTCGAAGACGACCCGCTCAATCCGCGCGTGCATTTAAATTTGGCACGTACGCTTGAGGCCAATGAAGACTATGAAAAGGCTGAAAATGCCTATCGCGGAGCTTTGCGGGTAATTCCTGAGGGTTCACCGTTGCGCTTTGAGGCCTTGTTTAACTGGGCGGGCACATTGGCCAAACTAAAACGCATCGACGAGGCGCTCGGCGCCTATCAGGCGGCGCTGGCACTCGACCCCGACTCGTTAGAAGTAAAAACCAACATTGAACTTTTATGGCAAGGCGGCGGCGGTGGGGGCGGTGGCGACTCGAAAGAAAAGCAAGAGGGCGAGGGCGGCGAGCGCCAAGAGCCGGGAGATCCGCAACAGCAGCAGCAAAAAAAGCCAAAGCCTTTTAAGAGCGAGCAGTTGTCGCCCGAGGACGTAAAAACAATTTTAGATGAAATCAAAAACCAAGAGCAAAATATCCGCGCTCAGGATTACGAAAAGGGCGCCAAAGATATGCCCAAGGCGAAGGATTGGTAATGTTTGCGAGTATTTATAAATTGAATTTATATATTTGCCTGAGCTTAACATGGCTCGTGCTCGCGCCGGTGATGTCTCTTGCGGCCGAGGATGTTGAAGTCACTGCGACGGTCGACCGCAATCAGATTGGCGTGGGCGACGTGATCCACTTCACGGTCCGCGTGACGGCGAAAAATAGCGTGCAGGTGGACGAGCCGCGGATTCTCGGGCTCGACGGTTTTGAGCTGATCAATACCTCGAGCGGGGTTGAAACCAGCAGCTCGTATGTGGGCGGGCGTTTTATCACTGAACAATCGCGCACGTTCACCTATATGATGGCCGCCAGCCGCAAGGGCAGTCTCACGATTCCCGCCGTGAAAGTTCACGTCGACGGAAAGATGTACAGCACGCAAGCGGTGACCGTGGCGGTGAGCGGAGAGCGCAAAATGCCGCCGACTGCGCAAAAAGGCCAACAGCCGGATGCGTTCGAACAGCTCGACGATATGGAAGAGCTGTTCAATCAAATGATGCAGCGGCGGCTCCGGCCGAATTTCCCTCCCGGCGGCAATCCGGGCGCGCCCGGCGGGCCGGCGATCAATCCGGATGAGGCGTTTTTTATTTCGGCCGTCAGCGACAAGCAGAAGGTTTACGTCGGCGAGCAAGTGATCGCCAATTTTTATCTCTACACGCGCGGGCAGATTCGCGACATCGACACGCTGAAGTATCCCGACCTCAAAGGTTTTTGGAAAGAAGATCTCGAAATGGCGACGCGGCTGAACTTTGAGCAAGCCGTGGTCAATGGCATTCCCTATCAGCGCGCCTTGCTGGTGTCGTACGCGCTGTTCCCGATCAAGGCCGGAAAAGCGAATGTGGATTCGTACAAAGCCAAGTGTACGGTGCTGACGCCGTCAAGTTTTGGTTTTGGCCGACCCTACGTTTTTACCAAGGCCAGTAAGCCCATCGATATTGAGGTGATGGATGTGCCCGTCGAGGGCCGCCCGTCGCAGTTTACCGGCGCCGTGGGCCGCTTTCGGATGACGGCGCAGTTTGAGCCGCTGACGGGCGCGACCAATCAACCGGTTACATTGCGTGTGCGCATCGAGGGTCAGGGCAATGCCAAGTTGATCGAGCTGCCCAAACTCGAGTTGCCGCCCAGTTTCGAACTTTACGATCAAAAATCTACGGCCAAGTTCTTAAAAGACGGATCGAGCTTTAAAGAGTTTGAGGTTTTAATTATTCCGCGCGAGCCGGGCGTGTTTGAAATCCCGGCTGTGCAAATTGCCACCTTTGATCCCGATTCGAAAAAGTTCACTCCAGTTGCGTCGCAACCACTGCGGCTCAATGTAACGGGCGCCGCCACTCCGGGCCAAGTTCCGGCCCAGGCCAACGGCGGAACACCGGGTGCACCCGGCGATGCGGGCCCGCAGCTACCCGCTCCCAGCACCGACATCGGCAGCAGTGACGCATCGGCCACCGCCGCGCCGGTGTTCACCCTAGTTTTATACCTCGCGGTTTTTGCTTTTCTCGGCCAGCAGAGTTGGGTGCGCTTTCGCCGCAAGCCGAAAAAGGCCTCATTGGGGATGTCGCTTCGCCGTCGCTTAAAAAAGGTGCGCGAGTACGCTGGCAAAAAAGAGTGGCGCCTGATGGGCGTGGAGATGACCAATTCAATTTATTTTATTCTTGGGCAATTGTCCGAGCAGGGCGGAGCCAATCAAGACTTAGAAAAACTGCTCGAATTTACGCCCCCGTCGCTGCGCAACGAGTTGTCGGCGCCGCTTAAGGATATTTTGACTCGGGCTGAGGCGATGAGCTTTGCGCCCGAGGCCGTCATTAAAGATCTGACCGACCCGGCGCGGGTCGACAAATTGGTCGAGCAAGTGGAAAAGGTCCTTTTGCGAGCGATTGAGTTGGCGGATTTGTAAAGGGAGATCCCGACGTCGGGATCTCCTATAAAGGAATATATCGGTGTTTAAATTTTCGCTTCTGACATTAATTATTGCACTCACCCTTAAGGCTTCGGCCGCGGGTGTGACGGTGATCAGCATCGGGCTTGAGCAAAAAATCGATGCGCCTCGGTGGATGTATGACCCGAAGGCCAAGGTCAAAGGCGACCGCCTAGTTGAGTTGATGGTCGCGGCAAAAAAGGGTCTGTTCGAAAAAGATCGGGGCGCGTGCCTTTCGGCTTTAGAAAAAAGCTTTCCGCTCGGAAAGAGTCTTGGGCCCTGGCTGTTGCTCAATCAGTTGCAGTGCGCGCAGCTCAAAGACAAAGCGGGCAAGGTTTCTATCCCGGCGCTTTCTACTGCGACTGCAAAAACCGATGGCAATCCGCGCTGGATGCTGCTCGGACCCGCGGCCTCGCAGCTTCGCGCCAATTATGTGGGCGCGCTGTTGATGTTGGCTGAGGCGCAGTCCAAAAGCGATCGCCCGGGTGCATGGCGCACCATCGATCGCCTACACCAGGTGCAAAACTGGATGTCGCTCGAAGAGCGGGCGACCACGTATCGGTGGGCGGGAGAGCTTGCGTTTATCGAGCAGAATTTGCAGGCGGCGCAAGATTTTTTGAGTCGCAGCCTCAGTGAGAAGGAGTCGGCGGAGCTCCGTGCACGCGTCGATTCGATTCGCTCCACGTTGCTGGGCAAGAAAAAGGAGCCCGGCCCCCAGGTCGCGCAGCCCCTCATGAAAAAGAGCGATGATGTGGGAATCAGTGATGATGAACGCGATCTTTCTTCGCGCATGCGGCGCGCTTATGATTCGCAAGACTACGTTTCAGCCATCGAGGACGGCATACAACTGCTGCAGAAGTTTCCCGGCAGCCGTCGCAGCCTTGAGGCCGCCGATACGATTCTTGATATTTACCTCAGTCTCGCCAATCGCACCGACGAAAAATATCGCAATGTTCGCGGCACCATTGTGAAAGAGCTTGAAAAAGGCGACGCTGGCCGGCTCTACCGCTGGGCCAACAACGCCTTTGCGCGCGGGAATTATCTCGATGCCCTACAACTGGCCGAGAAGGCCTACGAGAAATACGGCGGTCAGGCCGAGAGTACCAAGGCGTTGCTCCTTGCCGGTAAGGCCGCAGTTTCATGCGGTGAGTATGGCGATGCGCAAGTTTTGTTTGAAAAGTTAATTAAGCTGCATGGCGGAACCGCGGAGGCGGCCGAAGCCACGTTCCGCCTCGGGTTGGTGGAGTACCGGCGCAAACGATACACGCAAGCGAGCACGTATTTTGAGCGGGTCTTGGCCTTGAATTCAGGGGCCGATTTTGAATATCGCTCGCTCCACTGGCTGTGGCGCTCGCAACAAAAAATCGATGCGAGCAAGGCCGCGCCGATCGCGCAGTCTTTGGCCCAGCGCTATCCATTTTCGTATTACGGCATTCGCGCGCAGGCCGAACTGAACGGCAACGAAGTCAAAATGCCGGCGGGTGATCAGAAGGTTAAAGTTGACCTTAGGCTCCTGCAAAGTGAGCGGCTGGCGTGGGAGCGAATACAAATTCTCCTCAAAGCCGGCTGGTTTAAAGAGGCCGAAAAAGAACTCGACGGAATTCCCGACCCGCAAACCAATGAAGAAAAATTGGTGCGCGCTAAAATGTGGGCGCTGACCATGCGCTACGATCTGGCCATTATGGAAGTGAGCAAGGCGATTGAGAATGACCCGAGTCTGGCGCAGATCCCAGTTTTGAAACTTGTGTTCCCCGAGGAGTACGGCCCCGCGATTGACAAAGAGTCTAAGGCCTCGAATATTTCAGCGGCTTGGTTGCGCTCATTGATCCGTCAAGAGAGCTCATTTCGCCCCGATGTGAAAAGTCCTGCGGGTGCGCTGGGATTGATGCAAATTCTCCCGGCGACGGGCGCCGAGGTGGCGCGGGATCTGAAGATTAAGGATTTTTCAGCTCCGGAATCTTTGCTTATGCCTGAGATTAACATTCGAATTGGTTCGACCTATTTAAGCCGTTTAATCAAAAATTTTGGCGGGAATGTGCCCCTGGCGTTGGCGGCCTACAATGCAGGCCCCGGGCGAATGCGGCGATGGCTCAATGCCCGTAAGGACTTAAGTCCTATTGAAAGTACCGCTTCCTCAAATCCAGAAGTCGAGATATGGCTGGATGAACTGCCATGGGAAGAAACCAGCTTTTACGTCAAATCGATTTTACGCAACTGGGTGGTGTACCGTCTTTTGGACGGGTCCAAAGTGTCTCTATCCGAGCCGTTGTGGGTGGACGCAAAATCAACTCCGCGTTAATCTTTAAAGGTACCAGGTACCTTTTCGGTTCGCGTCGTAATTCCTCGAAGGAGAACGTTTAATGCAGAGGATTCTTATGGCACTGGCAGTGCCCGCATTTTTATTGTTGTCTGCGTGCTCGACCGGCAGAGTAAAAACGGATGCGCAAATTCCGCAGGCCGCCAATCTTGAGGGCAGTGCGATGGAAGAAGCTTCCGCCGCCGCCCAAGCCACCATCAAAGAGAGCGAAGTCTCGTCGGAAGACGTGGAGAAGAATATCGAGCTGCCGTACAAAAGCGCGTACGGCGATATTCCCATGGACCAGAATGAACACGTTGAAAAGTGGGTGCGCTACTTCACCGGCAAGGGCCGCAAACATATGAAGCTGTATCTAGAGCGCAGCGCCCGCTACCTACCGATGATGAAGAACGTGTTGCGCGAGAATGGCTTGCCCGAAGATCTGGTCTATATCGCCATGATTGAATCGGGATTTTCTCCGCGCGCGCATTCTAAAGCCAATGCCGTCGGCTATTGGCAGTTTATTCGCAGCACGGGCAAACGGTTTGGTTTGACGATTGATACATTCACCGATGAACGCCGTGATCCGGTTCTGTCGACGCGCGCAGCGGCTGAGTATTTTAAGGCGCTCCACAATCTGCTCGGCTCCTGGCATCTGGCCATGGCGTCGTACAATGTGGGCGAGTCGCGGGTGAAGCGCTCAGTGACCCGTTATTACACGCGGGATTTTTGGAAGCTGATTAAGCAGCGCCGTTCGTTCCCGTCTGAGACCAAAAACTACGTGCCGAAGTTTATCGCCGCCGCCATGATCGGCAAAGATCCGGCGAAGTACGGCTTTACTGAGCTCGAGTACCAAGATCCGCTCTCCTACGACACGGTCGCGCTGCAAAGCCCGATTTCGCTCAGCAAACTGGCGAGCAATTTAAGTGTTGAGATTGAAGAGCTGCAGTTGCTCAATCCCAAGTTCCGCACCGATTATGTGCCGATTTCCCGCGGGACTGAGACGGTGGTTCGTATTCCGGTCGGCCGCGCGACCGATGCACTTGCGGCGCTGTCGATGAGTGTCACTTCGCAACCGCGCATCTTGCAGGCCGAACACTTTTTCTACCGCATTCGCCGGGGCGACAATCTCTCGACCATCGCTAAAAAGCATCGCACCACGGTGTCGCAACTGCGCCGGTTAAATAATCTCTCGAACCGCACTCTGCTTCGTCCGGGTCGCTCGCTAAAAGTTCCCGACAATGGCGGCGAAATTAGATACGTGACCGAAGAAGATTCGCGGCAACCGTCGTCGTCGAATGTGGCCACAGGTCCGAAGCCGGCCCTGCAAACCATGGACGCCGAATTTCACACGGTTCGCAATGGCGACAATCTCTCGACCATCGCTAAACGCTACGGCATGAGTGTGAGTGAATTGTTAAAGCTGAACACGTTGGGCAATCGCTCGCTGCTGCGCAAAGGGCAAAAGATTCGCATTCGGCCCGAGACTCCGCGAGGCGCTCGCGCTGTAAAGCAAAAAGGCTCGCGTGTGGCGGCGGCTTCCGGCAAAGCGGTTAAGTCGCAGCAGCCGCGCAAGCATTTGGTTCGGCGTGGTGAGACCATGTGGGATGTGTCGAAGCGCTACGGCGTGGCGCTCAATAAACTGGCCAAGCACAACAATGTGCGCGTGAATCATCGCGTGATGGCTGGGCAGAAGCTTTTAATTCCGGAGTGAGTTTGTTGGGGCCGGGCCTTTTTCGCACTCCGAGCAGACCTGCGATCTAGGGTAGGTCAACGTGCGTAAATACTAAAAATTTATTTGCAACCGCAGGCCCGCTGGTAGCTGGCGTTGGTGCCTGCACACGTCGCGGTGAAGCCCTTGTCGTCATAGCGAACAGCGTTGGCGCCAGTGATCCCGCAGCCGTAAGTGTAGGTTCCAGCGGTCGGCGTTCCGGGAGATTTTCCGAGGCCCGTCAGCACGGCCGAGCAGCTTGCAGCAAGGCTGTTCATTTTCTTAATGGCGGCAAGATCACAGGTTTTTCCGGCGTTGGTGCAGGTTGTGTCGCAGCTGTCACCCAACACTCCTAGATAGTAGCAACGGCCGCCATAGGAGTAGCCGGAGCAAGCGGGCGGAGAGGAGTTATTGACTCCGTTGACGACTACAATTTTGGCCTGCCAGGTGGCGCCGCCGCTGGAGCCAGAAGCATCGGGAATATTTCCTGCGTAAGGGTACCCTAGGTCCGCAAGACGCATCATCCAGCCTCCATCGGTAAAACGCGACGTGTACCCGGTGGGTGTTGCGGGAATGGCGACTCCGGTGGCGTAAGCTACAGAAAGTGCATTGTCATATTGATTGTCGCCGGCGTTGTAGGTTGCGGTCGCGCTATTTCCCTCTCGTGAGGTCATAAAGTCGATCGGGTTGGCTTGATCCACATTCCGATAAACGGCGATTAGACATCCGACTTGAGCTATCCCGGTCCAACTCCATGTATAATCCGTGGCGCCGACGTCTCCCGCGTCGGCGATTCGGTAATAGACCGCCGCCGGATAGCCAATGGTCGATCCATAGATGGCTGGGTTAGTCCAACCCGAAGGGGGTGTTATCGCGGCGGCAGTGCTTCGGTCGACAAATCCAATCATCAGATCGCCGACCGCTAGTCCGGTGGGTTTGGTCACAGTACAAAACGTGTTTCCTGAGTCAACGCCGCTGCTCGCTGAAACGTAGGTCGGCGGAGGCGTTCCGACAACAGGATCGCAGGCGCAGGCGCGCGTATAGGTGCCGTTGCTGGCCGCGCAAGTTACGCTGGCTGCTGTTGTGTGGTAGCGAACGGCATTGCCGGCAGAAATCGAACAGCCGTAGGCGTAGGCTCCGCCGGTGGCGCCGCCCGGTGAGCGGCCGAGACCGGTGAGAATTCCTTGGCAGGTCGCGCCCGCGGCGCTTGCGGCTTGGGTGCCGGCGAGCACGCGACCCCGGTATCGCCTTGATCGATCGAGGTCCACGAGCCGCCGTTAAAAACCTGAACTGCGCCGCCGCTATAGCGAAGGGCGCCATTGACCTGCGCGGCCACCGGCCAGGCGCTCGCAAACAAAATTAATGCAGTCAGTCTTTGCACGATCATGCCGTGGCTACTCATTGAGATTTAAATGTTTAAGCACTTTTTCTAACTTGCGGTTGAGCGCTTCGTTTTTGTCTTTTAGCGATTGCACTTCACGCTTAAGAGCCAAGATTTCATGCTCACTGGCGCTGACCCTATCATCCAGCCGGCGAGTTTGTTCGCTGTTCATCTGGCACAGGCCATAGACGTCTTGCACACCTTTAACAATCAGCGGAGTTAAACGGCCATAGTCGACTTGCCACCATTGCGTGCTCTCGTCTTCGGGCTTGCTCACCGCGTGCGGGTAAGCTTCATATAATTCTTGCGCGACAAAGCCGTTGGTCTGAACTCCATGAGCTTTATAAACGTAATCGCGCACACGGATTTTCATAAGATCGTTGATCGAATAATGAGTGTCGCGAATTTGATCTTTCAAGCGGCGGTCTGACGTTAAGTTGTACTGAACTCCGCCGGCGCCGTCGCCCGTCACAGAGCCGCTGTTCCCGCTGCTGTTATTGAAAGTTAAATAGGCGTTGCCGCTGGCCGGGGTGACGCGATTGACGGTCAAAAGTAAAACGTCGGCGCTTGCACCGGTGTCGGCGTTGGAGAAGCGGGCCACTTCGCTGCTGGCTTGGGTGGCTTCGACATGGAGTCTTGCGCCTGGAACTGTGGTGCCGATGCCGAAATTGCCGGCCGTATCGAGGCGCATGCGCTCGGCATAGGTACTCGAACTGGTGCTTTGGCCGAACACGAGGTGCGGCGTGTAACCAGAATTTGTTGAAACGGCATTTACAAACGCCGTTTGATGGGGCCAAGGGGTGGAAGCATTTTGTGGGACTAAATGGATTCCTGCTGAGTTACCGTCCACGCCAGAATTGTTAAAGATACCCAATGAATGAGCCTTGGGACTAGATCGTGCGGCTTCTGTAGCGTTGTAGGACTCTGGGTAGCTGCCGGTAAAGTTTGAATTTGTATATGCAGTTGTCATGTTGATAAAGAAATGATTGTCAGCGTCGATATTCGCAAATCGGGACTGATCGATCCTCATACGAATGTAATTGTCCCCCTCAGCCGCCCTTCGATAAATATAAAGGGATTGACCATCGACGGCGTCGCCGACGTCGGCGTTGTCGTAGAACAAGTAGGCGTGGTCAGTGGCGGCGCCGGCGACGCTGAGGCGGCCTGTGGGTGTTGTGGTGCCTATGCCTACATCTCCGGTATTCTCAATCACCAGGCGGGGAATTCCAGTTGTGCCGTCCCACGATTGCCATGTAAAGCTGTTGGAGTTTGCGACCAAGCCCGCTTGCCATTGTACGTTGGTGGGTGAGGCCGCGCCTTGCGGCCAAAACTCAAACGACGCCGCGCCGGTGGTGTTATTGGAGCGCTCTAATACAAATGGAGCCGTAGTGCCCGTGTCGTAGACGTGAAGTGGGCGGCCCGGATCGTTGGTTCCGATGCCCACGTTTCCTCCGTTAATATACGAATCGCCATTCGCATGTAGCCGGTTTCTTTCCGTTCCGCCCGAGTGCATCGCATAAATTGCGCTGTCGCTGGCGGTATATAAATTATGTGTGATATTCGCGCCTGAGTATCCCGTGAGAACGTTGTTGGAAGTCGTCGCTGCCAATTCGACTCGAACGCCATCGTCTGTTGTAGTGCCTGTGACATGGAGTTTATACAGTGGGTTATTAGTGCCGATACCGACGCGGCCATTTATGGTGTCGATTTGCATATAGGTCAATGTGTCGGCTGCGTTATTAAATTTAATTGCGTCTAGTTGATCGGATCCTGGAATGAAATTGAGTTCCCCGCTCCATCCAGACTGGATGATCGCAGTTCTGGTGACGCCACCTATGCGTGATCCGAAACGAATTTGGGTATTGGCGTTGGTTGCCTCAGAGGTGATCGCGAGATTTGTATCTCCAGAAGAGTTTACTTGAAGGGGATATCCTGGCGATGTTGTTCCAATGCCGACGTTACCGCTATTGTCGATGCGAATACCTTCGCTGTCGCCATCATTGCTTATCCACTGATCGCCGGCGCGGAAGTTGCCCGTCATGGCTAGAGATCCGTTGCGCAAGAAATCGCCTCCGCCGCTCGCGCCTGTGGCCATGTCCGCCCAGTTGCCCGCGACATACACTTCGAACTTCGAAGTGTTGGTGTTGTAACGGATCATGCCGTTTACGCCGGCAACAGCTCGCTGAGCGGTGGTTCCGCGTGGAAGAACCAAAGAGCTGAGGTTGCCCGTGCCATTCAGATCCATGATAGCGCCAGTGGTGGGTGAAGTCGTGTTCACACCAACTCTTCCAAACCGATCGACGCGAAGACGTTCGGCTCCGTTGAGCAGCACATGGAAATTTATGGCGCCATAGGAGCCGGTGGTGTTAATCGTACCGCTTTGGCTGCTGTCGGTGATATGACCGACCGACCAGTTATTCCACGGTCCCGCGGCAACTCGAGCTTGAGTTCCATCTCCGCCTATTAGATCACTACCTCCCGTTACAAGAGAAAAACTGTCCTCGATCTCAATGTCGCCGCTGAAGACATGAAGCTTTGAGTTCGGATTGTTGGTGCCGATACCCACGTTAGCGGTGGAGTAGTGGATTTCGTTGCCGGCGACTGTCGTCCATTGCGAGGAGCCGCTACCGGTCGCGAGTGTCGCCCACTGGTTATTGGCGTAAACTTCAAACGCCGAGAGGTTGGTGTTATAGCGCATCATTCCGTTTACGCCGGTCGTGGGCCGGTTTGCGGTTGTATCGCGCGGGATAAGAATTGAGCTTGCGGCTGTACCGCTAGCCAAAACTTCAAACGCGACGCCATTGGTGAGGGTGCCGTTCATGCCGATTTTAATTCGGTCTGTGGCGAGGTCGCCGTAAATTGAGTTGCCGATGTTTAAGCGGCTGTTTGAATTGCCGGCAGGCGGGTTAGCACCGACGCCAATGACTATATTGGTGCCACCGGATGTAATTGAGTCGCCCGCTTGGTGTCCAATTGCGACGTTGTTGTCGCCGGTAATATCGCGACCGGCCCGATAGCCGACCACGACGTTTTGGTCTCCGCCGGCTTCTTCAAGAGCTTGGTTGCCCAGGACCACGTTCTGGCTTCCGGCATTGGCAGCGCCGGCGCCGACGCCAAAATAAACCGATTCACTTGCGGCTGTTGCCGCTCCCGTCATTCCAATAAAAACTGAGTTTGAACCGTTGGTCTCTGCATCGGTTAAATCATCCAAGTTTATGGTCACGGTGCCCGATTTGCCCGCTACCGTCGCGACTCCATTCAAGTTTGCCCAGCCGTTGTTTTCAAAACCCTCGATCTTGTTGGTGTTCGAGTTGTAGCGGATCATGCCGTTGACGCCAGTTGGCCGTGCCGCGGTTGTGTCGCGCGGAACGATCAATGCCGATGCGGTGCCGGTGCCGACCACGTCTAAAGCGGCTTGCGGAGCGTTTGACATAATGCCTACGCGTCCGGCGGCGATTGTTGTTCCGGTGCTCGTATTGGCGCCGGTGCCGAAGATCAAGTTACCGATTGTGAGCTGGTTGCTGCCGGTGGCGCTTGGCGCATCGATGTTGTAACCAAAAATTAAATTGCGATCGCCGGTGGTGATATTGTCGCCGGCCTGATAACCAAAGAGAACGTTGTCTTCGGCACCCGCTCCGCCGCCGCCGCCGGTGAGGTTTCGCCCGACGCGGTAACCAACGGCTGTGTTCCTTTGCAGTTCGGCCGACGCGACGTTGTTCATAGCTTCAGAGCCCACGATGGTATTGCCGCTACCCACATCATTGCTCCAGCCCGAGCTATTGCCGATCATGATGTTGTCGCTGCCCGTTGTGCCGACGTTGGCCTCGGCTCCGAGGGCGGTGTTACCCGATCCTGTAGTTAGTGTGTAAGATGCCGCATTTCCAACAAGTGTATTGCCGATACCTGTGGTTACGCCGCTGGTGCCGATAAGTGTGTTGGCATAGCCGTCTGTAATATTGCTGCCAGCACCGATACCTATCATAAGGTTGTTCCACGCCACCCCGGAGTTGAGTGAGGCATGTTCACTCGCGGTGCCGATGGCGAGGTTGGAATTGCCAAAGATTGCACCGGCCATTCGCTTCATCATCGGCAGGCCACCCATTCGCATTGTGCCGGTTTCAGTCGCGCCCGAAAAGTTCAATTCACCGTTGATGTCGAGTAAGTAGCCCGGATTGTTGGTGCCGATACCCACAAAGGCGGTTGAGTAATGAATCTCGTTGCCCGCGACGGTGGTCCATTGCGAAGATCCTCCGCCTGCACCCATGGCCAAATCTTGCCATGAGATGGCGTACACTTCGAATTTCGAAGTGGCGCTGTTATAGCGGATCATGCCGTTCACACCAACACCCGCGCGAGCCGCCGTTGTATCGCGCGGAACAATCAATGCCGACGCAGAGCCAGTTCCGACCACATCTAAAACCGCCTGCGGAGTGTTCGAGGCGATACCGATGCGGCCGCCTGACATTGTGGTGCCCGTGCCGTTGATTCCGGTGCCGAAGATCATATTGCCGATCGACATTTGGAAGGAGCCTGTGGCGCTGGGTGCGTCGATGTTGTAGCCGAGAATTAAATTGTTATCGCCCGAGGTGACGTTGTCGCCGGAGCGGAAGCCGAGGAAAGTATTGTTATCTGCGGTGGTAATCGCTTCACCCGAGTAAGCTCCGATTAAGGTATTCGATGATCCCGCCGTTACCGAATCGACGCCTCGGCCGGCCGCGTAGCCAAGGGCCGTGTTGCTGGTTCCGGTGCTCAATTCGACTAAAGCGCTACGACCGATACCAGTGTTCTGGCTGCCGGTGGCATCATAAAGAGAGCTGGTGCCGAGAGCCGTATTTTCGGTTGCGGTCGTGGCCGTGCGAAGAGAGTTTGTGCCGACCGCGGTGTTGTCGCTTCCAGACGAGATATTATCCAAGGCACGATATCCGACCGCTGAGTTATCGCCGCCCGTGGTGATGGCGTTCAAAGCTCTGTACCCGAGGCCCGTGTTGTTCGTGGCCGCGCCAGCGGACACGCCGGACAGTGTGCCCACATAGAGGCTAAAATCGGTCGCATCGTAGATCGCATCGCTCAGGCCGTCGATATTTGTCGCGCCACCGCCTGAGCCTGTTGCGACAGTCGCCCATTGGTTGTTGGCGTAAACTTCAAACGCCGCGAGGTTGGTGTTGTAGCGGATCATGCCGTTGGCCGCAGTTGCCGCGCGCTCGGCGGTGGTTCCGCGCGGGACGAGTAAGCTCGAAAGGTTGCCCGTGCCGGTTAAGTCTAAAATTGTAGCAATGTTCGGAGATGTGGTGCCAATGCCCACGCGGCCGGTGGAATCGAGGCGAACGCGCTCACGCAAAGTCCCGCCGACGCTTTTAGTGTAGAACGCCAGCTGAGTTGGGTCGTTGTTGTCGCTATGGCCGCCAATAATACCAATGTCTTCGCTGGCGGTGTCGTTGTAGCCCAAGAATACGCCGCTCTCACCCCAATACTTCATAAAGTAGCCCACGCCACGAGCGCCGCCGCCGTAATCTTGACCGGCTCCACCGATACCCATCATCGCATCAGCGGGCGCGCCGTTGCCAGCGGTCGAGCCAGCAAAAATCTGGCCGCCGGAGTAGACCATAAATTTTCTGGCGCCATTTTCAACAGCCGCGATAAGAGCGTTGTCCGATCCGCCGGGAGCAGAGATGCTAAGAATTGTGCCAGGGGAGTGGTTGCTATGCTCAGGTGCGCCAAGGTGTAGGACCCTTTGATGGCCAGCCGAAGGCGCGCCACTGATATAAAGTCCATTCGTAGAATTGTTCCAAGTGAGATTGCTGTTCGAGCCGAATGAACCGCCGTTGTTAAACTGCAGTTCCATATTGCCGCCCGCGGGAGTGCCGCCACCGGCAGAGACCATATCCTTCCACTGCGTTTCATAAACTTCAAACTTCGCGGTGTTGGTGTTGTAGCGGATCATGCCGTTTACGCCCACACCTGCGCGAGCGGCCGTGGTATCGCGCGGAACGATCAATGCTGATGCTGTGCCGGTGCCGACCACATCTAACACGGCTTGCGGGGCGTTCGATGCGATACCGATCCGGCCGTTTGAGATTGTGGTGCCGGAGCCGCTGAAGCCGGTTCCAAAAATAAAATTGCCGATGTTTAGCAAGTTGTTCACTGTGGGCGAAGTCGCGTCGATATTGTGGCCGATGATGATGTTTCCGGAGCCGGTGGTTAAATTGTCACCGGCTTGATATCCGATGCCGATGTTATTGTTGCCGTCGGTGACCGCGGCGAAAACGCCAAACCCGATACCGACGTTACTGGATCCGTTTTCAAGGGCATACATCGCGTCGTTACCCATGACTACGTTGTTGGAAGCTGTGCCGGCTGCGGCCCAATTACCGAGCATAGCGTTGCGGCCCACGACCGTATTTTGCGATCCCGTAGTTCTCGCGGCGGCCGCACTACCGACAGCTGTGTTCCAAGATCCAGTTGCATTTCTATATAGAGCGTCACTACCGAGAGCCGTGTTGGTGTTCCCAGTGGTGTTCGAGGCGGCGGCCCGCCAGCCGACCGCCGTGTTGGTTCCTCCCGCTGTATTATCGCGCAGAGATTCGAAGCCCACAGCAGTATTGTTGTCGGCGCTGTCGTTGTTCATTGAGTTGAGGCTCAGGTAGCCGATCGCGGTGTTGTTAATTCGGGCGTTGGTTTGTCCACCGCCGGAGCTGTTGCCTAAATACAAGCTCTGCGCGGTGGAGTTATAGATCGCATCGCTTAACTCATCGATTTGTGTAGCACCGCTGGTCGCACTCGTGGCCATCGTCGCCCACGCGTTGTTCGCATAAACTTCAAACGCCGCGAGGTTGGTGTTGTAGCGGATCATGCCGTTTTGCGCTGAGGTTGGGCGATTGGCGGTGGTGTCGCGCGGAACACGTAAAGAGGAGAAGTTTACCCCTGTACCGTTCACGTCGAGAATTGAACCTGTCGTGGTAGAGGTAGTACCGATTGCTACCCTTCCGGCCGGCGTTGCCGTTATGTTCGGATTACCACCGGAAGAAATTAAGACATCAGTGAAGGCGTCACCTTCTAAGAAGACACGTCCATTTGTTATGCCGCCCGCAGAGTTACCATGGCCGACGCTGCCACGAGGGGAGTCGTTGAAGGGTCTAAATGAAACGGCAGAGTATCCATCTGTGGAGTTGGCCTCAACGGTAAGAGGGGCGATCATGTCGTGTCCCGAATAGAGCTCAGTACCCCAACTCACGTCGACCCGTCGTCCACCGTCCGAGACCATCGAAACCATCCCGTCGCTGCGGCGAAAAATTCCTGTGTTGGTGTCACCGGCGAAAGAATAGCTGGGAGCGTTTGCAGTCCCGATAGTCGCCAAGATCTGCTGTGTAGCCGTGTGGTTTCCGAGATTATCAGCGCCGCCCGTCGCACTCGTGGCCATCGTCGCCCACGCGTTGTTCGCATAAACTTCAAACGCCGCGAGGTTGGTGTTGTAGCGGATCATGCCGTTTACGCCCACACCCGCGCGTGCGGCTGTTGTATCGCGCGGAACAATCAACGCCGAGGCAGAACCCGTGCCGACCACATCTAAAACAGCTTGCGGAGCGTTCGAGGCGATACCGACGCGGCCGTCAGAGATTGTCGTGCCGGTGCCCGTGCCTACGCCAGTTCCAAAAATTAAATTTCCGATCGACATCTGGTTATTTCCGGTCGCTGACGGAGCGTCGATATCGTAGCCGATCAGCAGATTGGTACTGCCCGTAGTAATGGCATCGCCAGCTCTATAGCCGATTGCGATGTTATTGTCGGCGCCCGCAAAAACTCGGCCGGCCTGGTAGCCCATGAGTACGTTATTTTCCATTGAAGCGGCCGTGCCCCAATCGCCTGCGGCATCCGTACCGACGAGCGTGTTGCGCCATCCGGTCGTATTTGCGCTTCCTGTAAATTGCCCGATCGAGACGTTACCATTAGCTGCAGTTCCGGCTTGCGCTTGGTCGCCCACGACCGTGTTGCCGTCGCCAGTGGATTGCCAACCGGCAAAATTTCCGAGAAAGGTGCTTCCACTTGAGGTGACCGCGCTAGATCCGGCGTTGGTACCGAAGGCGGCGTTGTTGTTTCCAGTGGTCAAAGCTCCAAGAGCACTACGTCCGAAAGCGGCGTTTTGATCGGCGCTGTCGTTGTTGATGGAGGCCAGTGAATTGTGTCCAACGGCCGTGTTGCCTGTGCGATTGTTGTTTTGCCCGGCGCCGGAGTTATTGCCCATGTACAAACTTTCGGCCGTCGTATTGTAAATCGCATCGCTTAACTCGTCGATGTTAGTCGCCCCGCTAGTCGCACTCGTGGCCATCGTCGCCCAAGCGTTGTTCGCATAAACTTCAAACGCCGCGAGGTTGGTGTTGTAGCGGATCATCCCGTTGGCGGCGGTGGCCGCGCGCTCGGCCGTTGTTCCGCGGGGGATGAGCACGCTCGAAAGATTGCCAGTTCCGTTTAGGTCGAGGATCGCACCGATATTTGGCGAAGTCTCGCCGATGCCAACGTTGCCGATCGGCATCACCGTCACGCGGTCTTGAGGTGTGGTACCCGCACCAGTGCGCAAAATAACTTTGCCGCCGACGCCAGAGCCACGTCCTCCTCCAGAAATGGCAATATCTCCACCTGCGGCGGCGCCAGTGCTCTGCGTGCCGTTGATTGTAAAGGCGGTTGGTGCGGCGTTGGTCGCGCCTTTGCCAAAGTAAATGTTGTTGATGGGATGCGGATCTGATCCAGCGACGAGCTGATTGGTGGCGGTGGTTTGCGAGCCTGAGCCAAAGGCGACGCTCGAATCAAAATTGGCGTCGGTGTCGGGGCCGATGGCGAGAGAATACTGGTTGGCCGCGCTTGCGACGTCTCCGATGGCGACAGAATTAAATCCAGCGGAATTGGCTCCGCGCCCCAAGGCTGAGCTATAGGAGCCATTCGCAAGTGCATCTTTGCCGATGGCATTCGCACCGGCGCCCGTCGCATCGGCGTTATAGCCATAGGCCGTGCTTTCGCCACCAGTGGCGCTCGAATTTGTGCCGATTTTTATCGAGTCGGCGGCGTTGCCGAGCGGACTGAAAGTGCGTGCATTCGCGAGACTGACCGTGGTGCCGTTGTCGGTGAGCGAGCCATCGACGATCGACGTCGGACTCGACGCGCGCGGGATGGAGTTGGCGGTGAGGCCCGAAATTCCACCGCCGGCCGAGACCATATTTGTCCAGTTGCCGTTCTCATAGACTTCAAATTTCGCGAGGTTCGTGTTGTAGCGGATCATCCCGTTGGCGGCGGTGGCCGCGCGCTCGGCGGTTGTTCCGCGCGGGATGAGGAGCGAGCTTAAATTGCCCGTGCCGTTGAGATCAAGAATCGATCCAACGTTCGGTGATACAGTTCCAATTCCGACACTGCCTTTGAACAATGCGCCGCCCGTTCTCGTGCTAAAGCTGATCGCCGCATTCGAGTCGGGGTTGGTTGTGTCTGCATCATCGGCGGGCGTATCAAAATAGTAGCTGATCCAATATGGAGATCTGACACCCACCTGCCAATCCCCGATGCCGATTGCTGCGTATTCAGAGCCAAGTCCGACCTTCCATCCATTTATGGAGTCCGTATAAGTCGGCGGCGAGTTGCTAAACGGAACGGAACCATTCGCGATTATATATCCTTCTACGTGCATGGGCGCTTGAGGGTTGGCAGTCCCAATGCCCACATTGCCGCTCTCATTAATGCGAACCCGCTCCACGCTATTTGTTGTCAGAGCAAGTCGATCAGGTCCTGCACTGTAAAGACCCGTGTTTGTGTCTGTCGCAAAAGTGTAGCTCGGAGTCGCGGCGGTGCCCGTTGTGGCGAGAATTGCCGTTGTAGCGGTGTGGTTGCCCAGATTATCGCCCGGGCTGGCGCTTGTCGAAACGGTGGCCCACGCGTTGTTCTGGTAAACTTCAAACGCCGCGAGGTTGGTGTTGTAGCGGATCATGCCGTTGGCGGCGGTGACTGCGCGCTGGGCAGTGGAGCCGCGGGGAATAAGCATGTTCGAGATATTGCCAGTGCCGTTTACGTCCAAAACGGTTTGCGTATTTGGGCTTGAGGTCATGATTCCGACGGAGCCAGCCGCGGTGATTTTCATCATGTCTTCCCAGGACAGCACCGAGTTGGCCCCACCCACTGGCGCTGTTTGAAAACTGTGATCGCCGTTTTGTACAAAATAACGATTCGCATTTCCAAACACGATTCGGCGATGGGCTGGCCCGGAATCGGTGTAATAGTTTGAACCAAGGCTAAGTTCGTTGTCGCTGCCCGTCCAATTTGAAAGGGTGGCGCCGCCGCCGACTTGCAGTACAGCTTGGTTCGCTCCCCAGGCGGGAATGGTGGCGGTACCTATGCCGACGAGGCCGCTGCTATTCACGCGAATGCCTTCGCTGTCGCCATCGCTCGAGATCCAGTTGGCGCCCATTCTTAAATTTGCGGTAGCTGTGTGGTTACCAAGATTATCGGCACCAGTGCCAGTCGCCATATTGTACCAATTGCCGTTTTCATAAACTTCGAATTTAGCGAGCGTGGTGTTGTAGCGAATCATACCGTCAACGCCAGTCGTGGGGCGGTTGGCGGTTGTGGCTCTTGGGAGCATAACGGCGCTGTTAGCTGCTGTGTCGCCCCAGAAATCTGCGACTGCGCCAGGTGTGACAGTCGCGGTGCCGATTCCAAGAAAGCCATTCGCATTGAGCTGTGGAATTTGATTGGGGCCGATGCCCACGTCGACAGTCACTGTGCCGGTGGCTGTGATATTGCCGCCGATAAGGCCGCTGCCCATCGCTACGAAAGTTACGCCTTGGTTGTCGACGGGAGTAAACGCTTCCCAAGCCGAGCCGTTGTGACGGAGCACTTGGCCTACGGTGGGTGCGGTCGTCGAAACATTCACACCGCGCAGGTTACTAATATTAGTCAGATTGCTACCATCGATCACAGGGAGGCGGTCGCCGGTGGTGACCTGCACGATTTGACCGTCGGTCACTCCGGTGTCGATGGTTAGAGTTTTAACCGTGGCGGGGCCTGATACAAGGAGGCCATTTTCGCCAGTGAGGGTGACGATACCCGTGTCGGTGTCAGTGAACGTTTGCACCACATCCGTCCACCCGCCATTTTCAAAAATTTCCATTTTAGCGGTGTTGGTGTTGTAGCGGATCATACCGTTAACGCCGGTCGGACGTGCAGCTTGTGCATCGCGCGGAACAATCAATGCACTCATCGCGCCAGAGCCGTTTACATCTAAGATCGAATTTGCATTGGGAGTGTTGGTGCCGACGCCCACGTTTCCTGCGCCTGCGACAAACACACCTTCTGCGCCGCCATCGCCCGATAAGAAGAATCCGTTTAATTGAATATGTTGAGCGGCGATATGTGAACCTAAGTTATCGGCGCCTGCACCCGGTGTGCGCGCTTCCCACTGAGCGGCGGCGTTGTTCCATGTGAGAACTTGATTGTCGGCGGGGAGGCCAGCGGCCACATCGCGCGACTGAATTTGCACTGCGTTTACGTTGGTGAGTTGCGATCCGTCGACGGCGGGCAGGCGCGAAGTCCCATCCAGCTGTACGATCTGATTCGGACCCGTACCGACGTCAATGGTGAGCGTGCCCGTGGCCGTAATATTACCGCCGAGCATACCGCTACCCATAGCTACAAAGGTCACGCCGGCGTTATCGACGGGAGTAAACGCTTCCCACGCCGATCCGTTGTGACGCAGCACTTGGCCGACGGTCGGAGCGGTTGTTGAAACATTCACGCCGCGGAGATTTGCGATGTTAGTCAAGTTGCTACCATCGATCACGGGGAGGCGATCACCCGCCGCCACTTGCACGATTTGACCAGTGGTAACGCCTGTGTCGATCGAAATTGTTTTTGTTAAAGCCGGTCCGCTCACCAGAGCGCCATTGGTGCCGGACAGATTTAAAATCCCGCCGTCGGGAGTTTGCACGACATCAACCCAACCGCCGTTTTCGAAAATTTCCATTCGCGCGGTGTTGGTGTTGTAACGGATCATACCGTTGACACCCACCGGGCGCGCCGCTTGCGAATCGCGCGGAACAATCATCGCGCTTAAACCGGCAAGACCGTTGATATCAAAGATCGCATTGACGTTCGGTGTGTCAGTGCCCACACCCACGCGGCCGCTGCCGTCGACAAATACGCCTTCGTTGTTGCCGTCGCCACTTAACCAAAAGGCGCCGAGCTGTACATTGGCCGTGGCCGTGTGGTTACCTAAGTTATCCGCGCCAGCGCCCGGAGTGCGCGCTTCCCAGCGCGAAGCCGAGTTATTCCAAGTTAAAACTTGGTTATCGGCGGGAACGCCAGCAAGAATCGTGTTTCCGCGAATCATCGCCGCATCAACTTGCGAGGCATCCAGACCAATCGTCACAACACCAGAAGTTCCACCACCCGTGATCGGCGATGAAGCTACGATCGAAGTGATCGCACCGCTGATATCACCAATGCCGAGAGTCGGAATCACCGACGGATTTAGTTTTCCGCCAGCGTCAGTCATTGGCACTTCAAGCGCGCCGTTGCCAATGTCTTCAAGCGAAGCGGTACCAAGACCGAGATCGGCGCCGTTTAAAACAACCACGCCAGTTTTTCCGTTTACAGATACAACCGGGAAGTCGATGGCCACATTCGCGGCGCTAGTAACAACGCCTTGTGCGTTTAAGCCAATGCGCGAAACCGTAGTCGATGAGCCGTACATGCCAGCGGCAATGCCGGTGTTCGGTAAAGCCGCGCCCACATCCACGCAGCCCCAGCCGGTCGCGCCCCATTGCAAGATCTGGTTCAAAGCGCAAGTTTTGAAGCGCAGCAAGTTCGGATCGGTACCATCGCTCATTACAATGCGATTAATTCCCATTCCAGCGTTATCGAGTTTCGAAGCGGTGATCGCGTCGGTTGCAATCTTCGCTGTGGTGACGGTGCCCACGTTGATCGTCGGGTTGGGGTAGGTGCCGGTTAAATCGCCGCCGGCCACGCCGCTCGCGCCGAAGCCTACAAACGCGGCGCCATTCCACAAGCGAAGCGCGTCGAGCTCGGTGTTGTAGAACATGCGGCCTTCATCGCCGACGCCGAGGCCGAGTCCGCCTTCTTGCGCATTGGTAAAGTGGCCCAGCATAAAAGTGCGCTGACTACCCATGGTGATATGACCGGTGTTGTAGAGGTCGAAGCCGCCGAAGGTTACGGGGCCGCTCATCGTGCCGCCAGCCAGTGGCAATTTCGTCGCATCAACTGCCGACGGTGTTCCCACCAACCAAGCACTACCGTTCCAGATCAGTGTGTTGCCATTCGCAACACCCGTGGTGTTCACCAAATTTCCGGCGAGGCGCGAATCGGCGTAAGTTTTGTTAACCGCATCGCCACCAGCGCTTGGTGTGCCGACGTTAGTGATCGTTTGGTTGTTGAACGAGTAAGACGCCGAAAGCGTATTTGTTAAAAGCTGAACCAGCTTTGCGTAGTTCGAAGCCGAGAAAACGTTTTCAACATTTGATTGCGTAAGATCGGTGCCCACATCGTCGCGCACCACAATCAGGTCGGCCAAAGTGCGGCCTTGAATTGTGTCGGCGATCATCGCGTAGGCCGAGGATTCAATCGGCACATCGGGAGTCATCGCCGTCATGCCGCTACCGAGATTGTAGTGCACGCGGATTAAACGATCGTCACCGGGCAACAGCAGCACGCCGCCCACACAACCAGTTACAACTGTGTTCGGTGCGCCCGGGTTCGCAAAAACCTGCCATGTTAGATCCGGCCCACCCGAAACAAAGTTGGTGACGGCCGTACCTTCACCAAGTTGCAGTGAGAAGCCGCCTTTGGTTTGCGAAAGATTTTGTGCAGAGTGAGTTTCTTCGTACAGTTTGCAAGTCGCGCCTTTGTCCCAAATCTCGAGGCGAAAATCGACCGACGCGCTGGTCACCGGCAAACCCGACGGTAAGAACAAACCACCAGAAATATTTAAACTTTTTGGGGCATACTGTGCGAAGGCGGAGAACGGCGTCGCGATTATTACTATCGCAACCCACAACATAGATGTGATGCGCCGGTTGAATACCGTCACTTACGTACCTCGATGTATATGTATCGGTGTTTTCGGTCGCGAACTGGACCGCGATTCTCATTCTGGATCGCGAAATTCGCGGCGTGCATGTCTCGAACCGAAACGGGGAGAGCCGTTGTGCGTGTCGTTCTGATACTCCCGAGTTCGCTACCGACTCGGTCGGCCTGCGCAGACGGAACTCAAGCATGCTTCTCTCGCACTCCGAGCAGACCTGCTTTCTAGGTCACGACAAGGCGCGCAGTGACCTAGATCGCAGGTCTGCTCGGAGGGGCCAAGAGGCAAGGGCCAACGGCAGCCAGCGCCCGGCGCGCGGCGGGTCCGCCGACAGCACTCAACTAATATCCATAAAATTTAATTACCACTTGGCCGCCGGCGCCGTTGAGTGAAGTGTTGCTGTTTACTGCGCTATTTAAGTTCGCACCTGGTCCGCCAGCTCCGCCGCCCGGAAATCCGCCTGCGCCGCCGGCCGCGCCCGGTCCGCCGGCCGGGGCTGTGTTCGCACCACCACCACCGCCGCCGCCGCCACCATTCGCGTTGGCTCCGCCATCACCGGCGGCCGTGGGCGGATTTGCGCCGACGGTTCCAGTTCCCGCGGTACCCGCGCTCGGGGAAGCTCCGCCGTTGACCCCATTGTTGTTTGAGCTGTTGGAACCGTTAGCGCCATTTCCCGAGGGAGATGCGGCCGCACCGCCACCCGCGCCGCCAAACCCGCTGGCCGCACTTCCGCCTGTACCGCCACTATATTTTGTCGTTCCCACGCCCGAGCCAGCCGCGCCACCGGCGCCACCAAGATAGGTTGCGCGAATTCCGCCAGCGCCGCCTTTGGCCATAACCGTGCCGGCGTTTACAAAATGAGTATCACCGCCGGGAGAGCCGTCGGTGTTGGCTTGCGATGCGCCGCCCGCGCCAACGACATAAGAAATTGAAGCGTTCGGTGTCACCGCGTAGTTGTCGATGCGCGAGTATCCGCCACCACCACCGCCGCCCATACTATAGCCGCCCGCACGGCCCGCGGCACCGCCCCCACCGCCCCAGACTTCAACCGAGGCGAGCACAGCCACTCCGGCCGGAACCGTCCAAGATCCACTTGAAGTTAAGACCACAGTTTTAAGAGTACGATTTTTATGAGTGGCCGCTTTGAACAGCGGAAAAGCGCCCGCGCCCTCGAGAAAAAGCACCATCGAGAGAATAAATATTCGCGCAGTCATTTTAGAATCCTGTGACCCACGTGATCAGACAGTTCGTGCCGTCGCTGACCATGCTGTACATGGTTTTATCGAGCGCGCCGTCCACGCGCACGCCATTCGTAGGTACGAACGACGAGGGCAGCGCAGTCGAGCCCGCATCTGAATAACAGTTGATCGTCACGGCATCGGTGCCGGTGCCGGCGACGACGAGCTGATAGCTGCCGCCCGGTTTCATATGATGCACGTTCGCCACCAGCGAGGTGCCGTTGTTTGACCACACCATGGTGTTGCCGAGATTGGCGTTAAAGGTGAGGGGAGTGCCCGCCGACGAAGTTTGTCGTGTCGACCACGCTTGGCCGCCGCTGATATGAACATTCCCGGCTACGACGAGTTTATCTGCAGGGGCGTCGCTGCCGATGCCCACATTGCCGGCGAAGTACGAAGGTGCATTCACATCTTCTGTATAAATTGACCATCTGTTGGTGCCTTGCACCGGGCCTACGTAAATACCGCGGGCATTGGTGATGGTGCCGTTTGTGTTATTAACGGCGGCATACACGCCGGAGCCGTTGCCGATAATTGAAGATGCGTGGTCGCTCGCTACGGTGGACCAAGTGCCCGTCGCGTTGGTCACGGTTCGGGCGGCGAAGTTCGACACATTGTTCATGGCTCCGTAAGTTGTACCGATAGCGCCGGCGCCGTTGTAAATATGTACGTCGTTGTTCAAACCGTACAGATCTGCGCCGCCGATATTGCTCGATGATGTGTGCAGCCGGTTAAAGCCTGCATAGTAGGCGTAGGCTGAGGAAGCTGCGCCAGGTGCGACGTCGACTTGAGTGTCGGAGGTGGCGTAGTAGTCCGCGGCGGTTTGCGTGTTGGTGTCGCGAATTGTAAACTTGCGAGCCGGGTCGTTGGTGCCGATGCCTACGCTCCCACCATTGTAGTATATATCGCCGCCAGCGCCATCAACCCATTGCGAGCCGCCGCCGCTTGCGACCATATCCTTCCAAGAAATTTCATAAACTTCGAACTTCGAGCGACTGGCGTTGTAGCGGATCATCCCGTTGATCGGTGTAGCCGCACGCTGCGCAGTTGTTCCGCGCGGAATAATCATCGACGTTAAATTGCCCGTGCCGACCACATCGAGCACGGCGCCGAGGGACGGCGAGGCCGAGCCGATACCAATGCGGCCGCTGGCGATCGTAGTGCCCGTGCCATTCATGCCGAGACCGAAGATCATATTGCCGATCGACATTTGATTGCTTGCTGTCGCGCTGGGAGCGTCGATGGCATAGCCGATCATAATATTTCTGCTGCCGCTGGTGATATTGTCGCCCGCTTCATAGCCGAGGCCGATGTTGTCGTTACCCGTGGTTAAGAGTTGCAGCGACCGAGTGCCGAGGGCCGTGTTGCGCGCGGCTGATGTGAGGGATGCGTTGTCGATGGAGGAGCGGCCGATGGCTACGTTTTCTACGCCCGTGCCGCCGGCACCACCCCAAGCATCCAAGGCATTGGATCCCAGTGCCGTATTGAAAGCTCCGCTGTGAGACATCATTGCCGCATGCCCGATCGCCACGGCGTCATCCACCCCCAAAGACCCATACATCGCCACTTTTCCGATCGTCACGTTGCGGACGCCATTGTTATGGACTGCGGCTTCGCGACCTACGGCAACGTTGTCGGTTCCCGTGGTGTTGTCTTGCAGGGCTTCGCTACCAATGGCGACGTTGTCATAGCCGGTGGTGTTGCTTCGAAGCGCTACGTTTCCAATCGCCGTATTGGTGTGCCCGCTGGTGTTGGCGCGAAGGGCGTTGTAGCCAAACGCTGTGTTTCGGTCGGCGTTGTCGTCGTTCATGGAGATCAGAGCTTCATGGCCGAGGGCTGTGTTCTGCACGCGGTTGTTGTTTTGGTTATTTCCGCTGGAGTTGCCCATGTAAATGCTCGCGGCCGTCGTGTTGTAAACAGCATCAGAGAGTCCGTCGATATTGGTCGCGCCGCCGCCTGAGCCCATGGCGAGGTCCTGCCACGAGATCGCGTACACTTCAAATTTCGAAGTCGCGGTGTTGTAGCGGATCATGCCGTTCGCGGGAGTCACCGCGCGCTGAGCGGTAGTGCCGCGGGGAACAAGCAAGCTGCTCAAGTTGCCGGTGCCGTTCAAGTCCATGATGGAGCCGACGTTGGGAGACGAAGTCCCAACTCCGACGCGGCCGCCGAGGATGGCCATTACGTTAGCTGCCGTGATCGTTGCGCCGCTTTGATCGCCGATAAATATACCGATGGACTGGTTGCCGGAGACGTAAGGGCGGGCACCAGTATGGTTGCCCGCACTTATGGCGACAGAGTAGTTGCCGCTTGAATCGGCGGCGCCGGTGCCCGTTTGAACGTTGTAACCTATGGCAATACTATCTGAGCCAACAGTTTGCGAATCCCGGCCGAGCGCCAGGGAGTTGGTTCCGTAGGTCCAAGCGTGGGGCCCCAAGGCGATCGATCCGTCTGCCAAAGAGGCTGCAAATGCACCGACTGCGAAGGAATGATCATAGTTCGCATAGCTGCCCTCGCCCACGGCAAAAGAATTGTTGCCTGCAGCTTGCGCCGATACACCGAAGGCTGTGGAGTAGTCTCCGATATTGGCGTTGTCCCAAGCATCAGTTCGAGTCCCGTTGATTCCGCCGGCCCGGAATGCGGCCTTTCGCGGATACCAAATCATGCGTTTTCCAGTGCCTGTGACGGTGAGGGTGTCGCCCGTTCCCAATGCGCCATGGCCCTTGGCAATTATTCCTCCGTCGATCGCGGAGCCGTCGCCCACACTAAAACGGAAGTCGGGAGTGGCTGTTCCCACGCCAACGTTGCCGGCCGTGTAGTTAATCGAGCTTGCGGCGCCGTTATTCCACTGCGAAGCTCCGCCGCTGCCGGTGGCGACAGTCGCCCACTGGTTGTTGGCGTAAACTTCAAACGCTGCGAGATTGGTGTTGTAGCGGAGCATACCGTTGGCGGCAGTGGCGGCGCGCTCAGCGGTGGTTCCGCGCGGGACGAGCACGCTCGAAAGATTGCCTGTTCCATTCAGATCTAAAACAGCGCCGGCGTTAGGGGTAGCCGTTCCGATTCCAACAACTCCATCACCGCGAACTAAGAATTTCGAAATGCTGTTCACTTGCACGTCGAGGGCATTAGCTGTGGTGTTCTCTCTGCGGTTGTTGACGATTAAGCCGTGACTGCTATTCGAGTCGCGGATGTTGTGAATAAAGGCGCCGGTCTGCGTGCCGGAGTTGACCGTCCGCACATGCAACGCGCCCGAAGGGATTTCGGTGCCGATTCCGACGGAGCCAAGGATGTTTAAACCATAGCCAAACGTACTTGGAACACCGGTTTCGCCAATAGAAAAGACGCCGTTGCAGCAGTCTCTGAATTCTGCAATCACTCCATTTGTTCCGCTGGCTTCGAAATTTATCAAACCGCTACCTACCCCTGCCGAAAATGTGGAGATATAGGTCGACGCGGATTGCCCAGCTTCTTGGAGCGTTAGGGTGCCCCGAACATGAAGCTCGGATGCTGGCGTGAGTGTTCCAATCCCCACGCGTCCATTGTTGGCGACGCGCATTCTCTCAACACCGTTGGTGACAAAGGCCAGGCGATCCACGCCAGCGCTGAAGAGTCCGGTGTTGGGGTCGTTGGCGAATGTGTAGCTCGGAGTCGCAGCCGTACCGGTGACCGCGAGAATCGCGCTGGTGGCGGTGTGGTTGCCGAGGTTGTCGCCCGAGGAGCTTGTGGCCATGGTCTGCCAGCTTCCGGCGTAAACTTCGAACGCGGTCGTGTTTGTATTGTAGCGGATCATGCCGTTGGCGGGAGTAACCGCGCGCTGAGCGGTTGTGCCGCGCGGGACAATCATGCTCGAAACATTGCCCGTGCCGTTGAGTTCCAGAATCGCGCCGACATTGGGCGTTGCGCCGATTCCGACGCGTCCTTGGCTGTCGATTCTCATTCGTTCGTTGGTGTTGCCGTTCGTGTAGATTCGAATGTCTCCGCTAGTTCCATCTGAGATTAAATTTATGCCGTTGGCGGTATTGGCTGACTGAAGTGTCATTCGATTGCGCAGGGTGGACGGGGAATAAACTGAAGACCCGGCCGCCAACCAGCCTACATTGCCGTCGTCGGTGTACAAATTAAGGCCTACGGCCGCATTTGCGCCAGAATTCGGATTTCTTAGAGCAAGTTCCACGCCCGCGTTTGCGTTATTGTACACGTCGAGCAGCTGCGTCGGGTTGGTGGTGCCGATACCTACGTTAGCGGTGGAGTAGTGAATTTCGTTACCGGCGACGGTGGACCACTGCGAGCCGCCGCCTGCGCCGGTGGCGACAGTCGCCCATTGGTT
>CAYVRZ010000024.1:0-68747 GCA_964453895.1 uncultured Pseudobdellovibrionaceae bacterium
TTCGGTCTTAGGTCCGATTACTACAGCGCCAACTTTGAGATCTTGATTGAAGGAATAATACTGCCTCAGCGAGTTCAAGCAGTTAGATTCCAAAGAATTTGTGTCCGCTAAAGCATTCAAAGAAATCGACATTAACAAACCGAGAACCAGCCGCATATTTCCTCCGATCCGGATCGGGTAACCTATTTCGCCCGAAAGGAATATCGAAATACGAAAATTGAACAAAATCCAATATCAATCGCCCACTAGACGATCCAAATATCGCTCCATTTTAGTCAGACCCAAACAATTGATCGCCGCCCTTTGGTTACACGGTCGGCATAAGAGCCTGAGGTTTTCAACCTCATCCGAGCCGCCCAAAGCTCTTGGCTGAACATGGTCAATTTGAAGTGCGTGAGTCGATCCGCAGTTTTGGCACTGACTACCAGCGCGCTTCCACACTTGCCGACGCTCGCGTGCGGTAATGCAACGCTTAATGTCCGGCGCGGGCGCTGAAGATGTACTCTTCGGTTTTAGTACGACCATTTTCTTCGCCTTCTCAGCCGGATCTAATTTCTGGATCGCCATATCACAAAGCAAATCGATCGCCTCGGCCATACTCAAATTAGGATGTGAGTGAGCGAGCAGCCCTTTGATCCTGCCAAGCTTTGCCTGCAACTCATTGCTGGCGATAATTTTGATTTCCACATGAGTCTCGGTCACCGCTCGAATGCGTTCGGCAGTCAATTGCGCAGGCTCAGAAGAGTGTGCGATGATGACTTTCTCCGCCTCACGCTTCGACTTGTTCTCGATCTTGCTTAAAAATTCCAATTTTTCACCCTTACTAAAACCAGCCGCGCCCATACTGGCCGACACTCTTTTACGTTCTTGCCGGAACAAAGTTTGCGCCATACTCAGATTGGTGAGAGTCAATGAGCCGTCGGCTATCTTTGACTCAATCTCCGGCAGTTCTTTTAAAAGTCGCATTGCTGAAATTCGTCGCGCCGCTTGATCCTCGGCATAGCCCAATTGTTTTGTCGCATAGTCAAAAATAGACTTGTACCCCAGCTGAGAAAATAGACGTCGCCGTTCGATCTCTTTTAAGTGATGCAAAACTTCGCCAAGCAATTCGCGCTCACGCGCAACCAAATTTTCTGTTCGCTCGAGCAGAACTTGATCTGACATATTTTTGAGATTCATTTGAACCCTCCCTTGAATGCGTCCGCGGCATTCATATCATGAGTTTCAAATTCACCAATTTCGCCGATTTCAAAAATGCACCGGAACATCCCGAGGGCATCTTCAAGCGATATTTAATCGCAACACGACTGCATTTGAGAGATTCGCAAGCCCACCGGGCCAAGCTTCGTGAAAAAATAAAAAGTAAGGCGCAGGACGGACCGTAACAACCACAACTCATCGTCAAATATTATTTATAATTGCGTGGCGCGAAATATAAAATCTGTACCGCAACGAAAAATCACCCGCGCCGGACATTAAGCGTCGCATTGTCCGGCGCGGGTGATTTTTGTGGCGCAAAACAAGGCCATCTAGTCACGCTGACCGATAATGCATCGTTTTGATACGGTGACTCGCGGCTATTTTAGCACTCACACCACGAAGAACATGACAAGTTCTAGATGCAGCTTTTTCGAGTACAATGGAGAAATGCAAATGCCACATTCGGCGCTCAAATTCGCGGCGATTTTTCTCGCCCTCAGCATCACTGCGGCAGCCTTTACAAATTGCGGCCAACTTATGCGCTCAACGCCACAGGAGACGAGCGAATCCTCGATCGAAGATCCGGGCTCTGTAAATGGCACCGATGCCGGCAATCCCGTGGGTGGAAACGTAGGACCGGAGATGCCCGGCATTACGGGCCGCCTATGTACAAAAATCGAAGCCTGCACCGGACAAGTCATTCCCTCTTGTTCGTCGCAATTCTTCACGGCCAATCTGCCAGATGTTTCAGTCTTCTTGGGCGCGCCGGCGACAGTTGCGAACCTTTCGGGCGTGCAAACCTTGATCGATGAAAAGGGGCTCAAAGCCGATGCCGTGAAACTAGCGTCTTGCTATTCCGCTTTGGACAACTTGAGCTGCACGGCCTTTCCAGACCCGCTCTCAACCAACTTCCTCGAGCGCAACGAGCAGATCTCGGCGCTTTTTCTGCAAATCGGTGAATGTCAAAACGTGGTCGGCCCATAGAACTTTTTGATTTTGTTGGCACAGCTTCTGCTCATTCATAAAAAGTAAGGAGCGTGGCCATCATGAAACCGAACTTAAATCTCCCTAAGAGTTTGACCCTGACGTTTTTTGGCGTCGCGCTGGCATTTCTTTCAATGGAATCAAACGCCCTCCCCGCCTTAAAGAAACTTCGCATGGCTCATATCTATGCCCCCAGTTTCACCCAAGCGGTTCCGAACATAAAAGCGGTTCGCGTGAGCCTTTCTCACCAAATCTACGACTTGAATTTAAAAATCCAGCGCGAGGGCAACTTCGCAAAATTAGAAACTCATCAGGAACTTTTTCTTGCCGACTTAGCTGAATTGCAAGGCAACCACATGTGCGAAGCCGTAATCCACTTGCACAGCACTTTTTCGAACGTCCAGTTTATTTTGATCATGGTCGATGGCGTTCTAACCTACTACCAATCGCCAGTTGTTGCTTGCGATGCGAAGATCGTGTTGGTCGATCCCTCAGCCACCGGAACCCAAAAAGTTGCTGAAACTTTAGAAAAGCTTTTGTAACGGGGCTCGATAGACGCGCAGGCGACAGCTCAGCGCAAAGTACGATAACCCATCCACATTTGTACCGGCCTTAAATCCGACGGGATAGGGAGTCTCGAGTTCCCCCTCATAAGGACGGTTGCGATTTGTGTGTTGATACCGCGCCAGAACTTGGGCGCAGACTTGAGTCGAATCGACCTCTTGATTCTCGGCAAACCACTCGGACCAGGCGTCGACCGTACCGAGAAAGCTCTCCCCAATCCTGGATGCGTGAGCCGATGAAGCTGAAACTGACCAGAAAATAAACACCGCGAGAACTATCTTCACGTAAAACCCCTCAGAATGGCCAAATGTTGGGACTGAGTAGCGAAGATAGCAAAAGGCTCGCCAAAAGGTCGGCGGCCGAATTAGATGGACTGAACGGCCTTGCAGGTGACGTCGCGGACTTTAAGTTCTTTGCCGTTGACGACGATCTTAAGCGACGGATTCGCGTCTTTGGGGGGCTCACTCACGTAGGGAGTTAGTGCGAGCTCGACGGCATCCTGCAGACTGCGGGCGCTGACATTTAATGTAATCTTTTGATCGAGAAACCAGCTGCCCGTGGGCGCACTCTCTAAAGTGCATTCGAAGTTGCGCATCGGTCGAAAATACAAATCGGTGGCCTTCATACGAATTACGATGGGGCGCTCTAAGTTCCCCTGCCCTTTGGCAAAGGCCGACAAAGTCGAGAACGCGGCAACCAGGACCATAACAAGTTGTGAGATCTTTCGCATACAAGCTCCTCGGAGGGCTACTCCCAAGATCGGGTGGGCTACCCCCCGATACGGATGAGAGTAAGAGCAATCCCCACACCCAGCACGGCCCTCACTTAAATTTGGTCTGAGCCTACTTCGCGTTCAAAACCATAGAAAAAGGTGAATGGCGATGACGTTTCGCGGCTCATCACCAAGAGGTCGTGAATCTATCCGCGGCCTCAGGAGAAAGGTTTCGAACCCGGCCCCGCACATTCGAAAAATGCACACGAAGCGCGATCAGGGATGCGGTTTTTAATCGCTCCTCATTGGGTGATGCAAAAACTTGGCTCCAAGAAACTTTGCCCTCGCCGCGATCGAAGCGCTCTTTTACAACGGCACATTCGATGGGCTTCATGCGGAGCTCGAAGGTCTCATTGCCTTCTTGCCAGCTCAGGCGACAGAGTTGCGTGTCGAGCGTAAAGCCACGAAATTTCAATTTAACGGTGGACTCGCTCTCCATCCATCTATAGGCCGACCGAAGCCGCTCAAGCGGCAAGTCGGGATTGTTTTTTCGCAGATCACGAAGGAAATTTTGCACGCGCGTCTTGGGATTCGAAATCAGTTCCCATTGCGGCAACGAACGGCCCAATGCCGCTAAAATTTCTGGGTAGCTTACGGCGCGATTGGGCTGACTCTGAAGCAAACTTAAGACGGTGTATTCATCCTCTCGAACTTGGATCGATCGATCCTTCCAAGAAAAAGTCAGAATGTCGTTGTATTGCCCGCTGAGAATTCTGTACGTCAACTCCGGATCAATATCGGTGATATCCCGATTGATCTGACTGATTTGCCAAAATAAATTAGCTGGTTTAAGCGTCGACCCTGGATAGAGTTCCGCGTGAGCTGCACTGATTTGAAGGCGATCCACGGCTTGGTTTTCTGGCAAGCCCGCACTCGCCCAGAACGCCGCGTGCAATGCCTCCAGTTCTCGCGGGGCAAGGCGCAGTAGGAGCGGCTCTTCGGCGCCCGACCATTTCAGCTCCGAACGCTTGACATCGAGCTGCAAAGGCCCGCGCACGAGAACACCCGCAAGGTGGGACTCACAATCATGTCCCCATGCAGGTAGGCAGAAAAATAGACCCGTTAGAATTGCAAAAATAAATCGCATACAGGCCGAGTAGCATGGCCCATCGATAGGGGTCAAAGCGATGTGTAAAATGTATCGTATATAGAGTAGCTGACCAAAACCGACCTTAAAACCTAAAGCGCAAAAGCCGCACAAAATGTCTAAGGCCGTAGGCGAACGGGTTCACGTTGGAGAATTCGACTTTTCCCCACGAAATGGGCAGCTCAACAATTTCCATATCGCGATTCATCGCGATCATTCGCATCAGCAACAGCGGCTGATAGCCCATGTCCGTTGGGATTGAGCGAAAATTTAGTCCTTCGAGCCGCATCAGCGGCAATGCCATCAACGCCCCCAAATCAGAAACATCTCGGCGCAAAATCAGTTTTTGCCATTTGGCAAAAAATCGATTTCCTAAAAGACGAATACGGCCGTATTCTTCATTCTCGCTTCCCTCGACAAGACGGCTACCGAGGATCAGACGGTTGTTTTCAAAGCAGGCCTCCGCCAACCGCGCAACGTCGTTCACCGAAGCCTGCCCGTCCGAATGCAAATTGATCAAATAGTCCATCTCCATCGCCAGGGCCTTCTCAATCGCGATCACCGTTGAACCGCCCAGCGAGTAGTTGCGCGGATTTTGCGTAAGCTCCGTGCGCTCGCTCAGAACTCTATGGCGCTGAATCACTTCGTGGCAAACCGCGACCGTATTATCCTGACTCGCATTATCAATGATCAAAATTTTATCGAACTTTTTGGCCGGACCTTTAGCTAGTTCATCGAGAACTTGCCCGACTGTGGACGCAACATTGAATGTCGGGACAAAGAGACATCTTTTCATAGCTGAATTTAGATTGTCCTCCTATATTGGGCGATCGGCAAGACTCCGATATATGAGAATGGTAGAAAAGGCCTGTATTCTATTGGCCGGTCGAGGCTCGCGGATGGGAGACTCCGCGGAATGGATTCATAAATCCCTTTTGCCACTGAACGGCAGGGCCGTTCTCAGTCATATTCTGTCCAAATTTAATCCGCAAACCGAATTCGTCTTCGCCCTTCATCACAAGGCCGACCAGATTCGCGACTATATGGCTGTCGCACATCCCGAGGTCAAAGCGACTTACGTGCATGTCGATGCGATCTCCGGCCCCAATTCAGGTCCGGGATTCTCTTTATGGAGCTGCCGCGATCATCTTCCGGGCCCATTCTACATCGTGTGCGGAGATACTTTGATTGACCACTTACCTGAGAATAAACAGAACTGGGTCGGAGTTCCCCGCGAATCGATCACTACGGGTGAGAAGTGGTGCAACCTCCGAGTCAACCAGGGAATGGTCACGGCCATCGCCGACAAAGTGGCGGTCGAAGGCCCGGACTGGCTTCCGTTTATTGGTCTTGCGCACATCAAAGATCGAAACCAGTATTTTCAAACGCTCGAGGGCGCGACAAAACTTTCTCAATCCGGAGAAATACAAATCTCGCACGGATTTTCTGGAATCCTACCCTCACTTCATGCTGAAGCGCTCAATTGGCGCGATACGGGCACTGTAGACGCCTATGTCCATTTGCGAGGTTCTTCGAATTTATCTAAACGAGGTGAATTGGTATTTTTTGAAGGCCCTCGAGTCCTAAGGTTTTTTGCCGATCCGGATATCGCCATAAAACGGTCGAAACGCGCAGAATTTTTAAAAGACTTAGTCCCCCCCGTGATTGTCCATCAGGGATCCTTTTTTGCCTACAACTTCGTACCGGGTCGAACGCTTGCGTCCACGTCCGACCCCGAAATATGGAACAAAACTTTTGCGCATATTGAACGCAATCTTTGGCGGCCGACGCAAATCAGTGCGAGCGCGTTCTCCGCCGCCTGCCGAAACTTTTACGTCAATAAATCTCTAGAGCGGCAAGCGCGGCTCTTCGCAAGCCACCCAGAACTTGAAGCCGCCGTATCCCCGCTCGACCTTAACGAGCTGAATGCACTCTTCGCCCAATTGATCAAACACGCCGCGCCCGCGCGAGTGCATGGCGATTTGCAACCAGAAAATATTCTTTGGGGAGATGATGGCCAGTTTCACCTGATCGATTGGCGCCAAGATTTCGGCGGCCTTGAGGTGGCCGGTGATAAAATGTGGGACTTAGCGAAGTTCAATTTGTACATGAATTTAAATCCTCACCCGATGCACTCGATTTTTAAATCTTTTGTACAGTCCTTACAGGTCGACGAACACCTTCTGGATCAACTCTCGGCCCTGGCGCTTATACAAATGGGCGGAATTCACATAGGTCAAACCGCCGCGTCCTACTATCAAACGGGTTTAAATTGGCTGCGCACAGGCCAGCTACAGCTCCAGGTGCAAAATGAATCGCGCGCGGCTTAAGCGTTTGACTCCCCACCTGGTTGCGCTTTTCGGGCTCGCCGTTAGCATTCTCCTATTCTCTCCGGGTCACCTTGATCCCGATACATTATGGCAACTCGAGCAAGCGCGGCGTGGAGTTTTCGACGATTGGCATCCACCCTTTATGGCTTGGCTGTGGCAGTGGGGTCTAAAAGTCCTTCCTGGATCATGGCCGATATTTTTAATTGTCAACGCCGGATTCTGGTTCGGACTCAGTTGGACTTGCTTCGCGCTTCTTCCCTCGTCACCCATTTGCGGGGCCGTCTGCACTCTGATTGTGGGACTTTGGCCCGCGTCCTTGGGCGTAAATGCGCTTGTATGGAAGGACGCTTTGTTTGCATCGTTTTTAATGTTCGCGTTTGGCACAATGGTGCGCTGGCGGCACTCGCGCTTGGCGGCGGCGGCTAGCATTTTCTGCGTGATTTTAGCTGCATTAATTCGCCACAATGGAATTCTGGCGGCGGCACCCTTTGTCGTGTATTGGGTTTTTCGTATATCATCCAGGCCGTTGGTGCGCGCCGCTGTGCTGAGCGTCGCCTTGACTACACTTTTTTATCTTCCCCGATTCGCAAACAGCGCAATTACGGCCCAGTCGGGGTATCCCGCGCAGGTTTTAATGACATTCGATCTCGCCGGGATCTCGGTTGCAAGTCGGCAAAACCTGTTTCCCCGACTGTACCCGGTCGATCTTGAAAATCTCGCTCAAGTTTATCAATCGGACACCGTATTTCCACTCTTCTGGAACCCCGATCAAAATCAACTTCGTCGACCCGGATTTCTCAATCAAGTGCCCGCCGTAACTCCCGAGGACCTAAAAAATTCATGGGTGGACTCCATAAAAAATAATCCAGTGGCGTACTTCCATCACAGAAAAATGTTTTTCTGCTCCTTTATGAATTTTTGCGACCAGTTGGGACGAATTTATTTCGAGGAACCAGGGCATCCCTCCGCCGCGTCCCGATTCCGCAACGATGCGTGGGCCAAAGCGACTGTCACATGGCTCAAAGAGCTCGAAGAGACCTGGGTTTTTGACCTACGCTTTTATGTTTTGATTCTTGCGGCACTTGGACTCGGCTTGATTCTTAAGCCTCAAGAGATCGCCGGAAATTTTCAAGATGAAGTAAATATCGCATTCGTGAGCGGATTCCTTTATTGGGCCGGCTACTTCTTCGTCGGCGTCGCCTCCGATTTTCGCTATGCCTGGTGGTCCTGCCTAATCACCCTCGCCTGCGCAGTGCCCATGGCGGCCCGCTATCTTCAGACACTGGCAGCAACTCGCCATCACCGCCCAATGTCTAGTGACCAGCCATCCGGCGCCCAGCCGCAGCCCCATTAGCCCCCAGATTTTCGATAACAGTAAGTCCGTTTCAAGTCGCCCGAGCTTCAATCGAATACGAATCCAATCCAATCCAATCCAATCCAATCCAATTGACGAGCATCGCAAAACCCCAGCGTCGCATCAAAATCTATTTGCAATGCTCCGATGCAGTTCCTTTCAGAAATAAAAACCACTGCCGAATCAAGTTTGACAATTCCATACACGCAAACTACTTTCCCAAAATGCCGAAAAAACCAAAACACAATCCAACCGCTGCGCAGACTTCGTTCGAAGTCCTACAAGGCTGGGGTGGCAAACGGCGGGGCGCGGGCCGCAAGAATAAGACCCGACAGGTCGGCCATATGAAGCGAGATACGGTGAACCCTAAAACGCCACTTCATCTGACTCTAAAAATCCGCGATGCAAAATGGAACCTGCGATGCGGTGAGGTCGCGGCGGCTTTTAAGGCGAGTGGTGAGGGAGCGAAAAAGTTTGGCCTCTTTATTTTGCATTATTCCATTCAGCGAGATCATCTACATTTGTTGGTGGAGACGCGCGACAATGAGAGCCTAGGGCGCGGCATGCGAAGTTTTGGATCGCGATTCGGTAAGGCGATTCGGCGATTGATTGGAGGCCGCGGCTCTGTTTTTAGCGGCCGCTATCACCTCACAGTGATTCGCAATCCCACTCAGATGCGCAATGCTTTGGCTTACGTTCTGCAAAACTTCGCCAAGCACGCACGTCTACTCAAACATATCGATGCCTTTTCATCGGCACCGTACTTTGCCCAATGGCGCATGCTGCTCGGTCGAGATGCAGGGCCGATTTTAGAATCGCTCGGGCGATCGGTCGAGAGAGGCCTTCCACCTCATCTCTGCGCGGCCCGATCGTGGCTCGCGCGAGACGGTTGGATGAGAGCGCGCAAGGCTAGCGCCGGATAGCGGACGCGCGCTGATTGATGTCTGCACCCGAGAGCCTAAGTGCTAAATAGAATGCGGCAGGCCTTTGGGATATTCAATTTTATGCCCTAGTCCTGGCCCTCGAAACTCAGCCGCCCCTATACGACTCCTCTATCTACGCTCGCGACTACAGTTCTGCGGGTAGAGTATCCCCATGATCTGCGGAGAGTGACACTGGTGGAACGTCATCATCGAGTAAGTGAGACGACCGCCATATAGGTACATGCAGCAAAACAGCTGTTCGCGAGATTGTCGCGAAGCCACTTTCATTAAAATTTCGGCTTCAGATTTTTCCTCAGCAAATGCGCACAGAGGAGAAGCCAGCAAAACCCCAGCCACAACATATTTTAGATATTTCATGTCGCCTAAATGACATGAGTCCCAGAAAAAAGACAACTTAGATAAATGGAGTCTGAAACGATTCGGCCGAGAGCGAAAGGCCGACGCCCCCTTACCCTGCGGGCAAGGTCATAATTAACGGCATGCCTTTGGTGATCACAAGCGTGTGTTCAAATTGAGCCGTAAACGTCCCTGACTTCGTGACCAGCGTCCAACCGTCACCCTTATCAAAAACTTCACGCGCGCCCGAAGAAATAAAAGGCTCGATTGTGATCACTTGATTCTCGAGCAAAACACGCGGATCGCGCTTGTCATAATAGCCTGCGATAAACTCCGGCTCCTCATGCAGGGCGCGGCCCACACCATGACTGCCGAGGTTCTCAATCACTGTGAAGCCGTTTCGAGTGGCCTCGGCCTCAATGGCATAACCGATGCGATTTAGTTTTGCGCCGGCGCGCGCTTCGTACATTGCGTTTTGCAACGCCTGCTTGGCGGCCGCGCAAATTCGCATTTGAAGTTTGGACTCCGGCGGCACAATGGCTGATCCACCGGTATCGGCAAAATAACCGTCCAGCTCCGCCGACACGTCAATATTAACCAAGTCACCGGCCCGAACAATCCTAGACCCCGGGACCCCATGAGCCGCTTCTTCATTGACGCTAATGCACGTGTGGCCGGGAAAATTATAGGTCATTCGCGGAGCGGACCTCGCTCCATGCAAAGCGAGAAATTCTCCGCCAATGGCATCTAACTCGCCCGTCGTGAGACCGGGCTCTAATTTAGATTGCATATGCTGAAGACAGCGAGCCACGATTCGGCCAACTTTGCGAAGGGCACTCAAATCTTTTTCTGAATTGATCGACATAAAGCTTTATTCTAATGGGAAACGAGCGGTTTAGCTATCCGGCCAAGGCCTGGATCTAGGTGGCAATTTAAGACACCTCAACGCGGGGCACACTCTCGACTTGGCGCAGTCAAATCTTGCCAGTTCGCCCGGATCGATGCATTCTCCGAAAAATTTAACTTAAATCATGGGACCCGAGAAAAGTGATGAAACATCTTCTGCTTTTACTTCTTTGTTTACCCCTTGGGGCCAATGCCTTTCGCCTGGATCCGGCGCCGCCGCATACGCAAAAAATCCCTCTTAAGACCGTCGTCACCGAGATGCCCGATACCACGTGGCACTTTTTAAAAAAATCCTTCTCGAGAGATGCGATCCCCGGTTGGGCCCTTTTGCTAACTACGAGCTGGGCCACCTATTATTATGACTCCGACCTTTATGAGGGAACGCAAGCCACTGGGCGCCGTTGGGGTTTATCCAATGCCGACAAAACGCGAACCGTATGGAAGGCCGGTCAATATGACCTGTTGCGGTTGCCCTCCGACACCAATTCGGCGCTCTACTTTCTCGGCGATGGATGGGTACATATCGGAACGGCACTCGCCATGTTCGGAACAGGTTACTTTGGTGATCATGTGCGCCCCTACAACACCGGCCTGCAGATGATTCATGGGATGGCGATCTCTACGATTTTCAGCCAGGCCATTAAGCGGAGCACAGGCCGCGAAACTCCCGGTGATCGCACTGAGGAGCGCGGAAAGTGGCGCCCCTTCCCGAGTACAAAAGCTTACGATGCGCAGACTTCAAAATATGACGCCATCCCGAGCGGTCACATTATGACCGCGACCCTGGTTTTTACCGTGGCTCGCGGCAACTACCCCGAGCACAACTGGTGGCTACTCCCCACTGAAATTGTTTACCTTTCCGCCCTCGGGTTCTCTATGGTCAACAACGGCGTGCACTGGGCGTCGGACTATCCCCTCGGAATTGCCCTCGGCTATATGATCGGAAAGTCATCGCTGCGTATGGGCCGCCAACAAGAATTTGCGGAGGCCCAAAAAGAGGCCCGCAATTGGAATTTGCTGCCCAGCTTTAATGGTGAAGGGGTTCCGACCGTCAATGCGGTAAAACATTTTTAAAATTGCATTAAGAGAGAACGTCGCGGGCGATAAAGGCCAGCGCCGCGACCGTACCGGTTAAAAACGTGCCCCACGCCATATCGGTGATAACAAATTGAATCGGATAGTCCTTCAACAACGCATAGTTGGTCAGATCAAAAACCGCGTAGATCGCAAAGCCTAAAAAAGCGCCTTGCCAAGCGGCTTCACCGAGAGTTTCAACTCGCTTCAATACAAAAAATTGCAACGCCAACGTCATCACCACGTAAACGCCAACTGCGGGCGCAAGCTTAACGTCAAATTTGCCGTCTTTTAGATTCGAAATCGGGCCGATCCACTGCAAATAAAGTTTGTTGGCGGCAATGGCAATCCACAGATAATCGATCACCAAAAAGGCCACCAAGACTGCGAAAAACTGCTTAACTAGACCAATCACATTCAAATTGTATCGACTTGAGACATTTATGCAACGGCGGTGTTGCAACTGCCCAATATCCATCTAAAATTTTAAAGAGGAGCGCCCGTAAAGTGGACCAGAGGAGTAATCATGGCTCGCCCTAAAACGCGTAAGAGTAAACTCGGGATCGCGGCCGTAATCAGCGCAGCCGTGTTAATTCCCTTTTTGGCCAGCACCTTTAACTCGTGCGACAAAAAAACCGGCAGCAACAGCAATGTGACCGTGGCCACCACTCCACCGCCGACTCCTATCCCGGCTCCGGTCCCCGTGCCCAATCCTAACCCAATTCCCGGACTGCAAAACAAATGGATAGCGCTCACTTCAAACAATCCGCCCGCCGCGCGCAGTGGACACTCCGCGGTTTGGACGGGCACCCGCATGATTATTTGGGGCGGCCAAAACGCCGGAGGCTATTTGAATGACGGCGCGGCCCTCGATCCACAAACGGGAACCTGGACGGCCATTAGCACGGTGAATGCACCACCGGCTCGGGCCGGCCATCGCGCGGTCATGATCAATGGCCGAATGATCGTTTACGGCGGAACCAACGGAACTGTTTTCTACAACACCGCGTACTCGTACGATCCCGCGCTCAACGCATGGGCGGCGACTCCGCTGGCGCAGGCCAATCCGATTCCGTCGCGCGCGATGTTTAGCGCGGTCTCCACCGGCGCGAGCATGCTGGTGTGGGGCGGATTCTCCAATGTTCAGCCCACCGGCTATTCCGACGGCGGCTACTATTTTCCCAATGTCAGCTGGGACACTTTATCGGGAGTCGCGCCCGTACTTCAGCGCATCGCTCACTCCAGCGTGTGGACCGGCACCAGCATGATTATGTTCGGTGGCGTAAACAACAATATCACTTCGCAAGACGGGTTTATCTTCAATCCGAACACTCTGGTCTTTACGCAACTCTTGGTTACGGCCAACACGCCAGCCGCTCGGCAAGAACACTCGGCCGTGTGGGACGGTTTGCATATGATTGTTTGGGGAGGCCTACTGAACGGCATCACCACCAGCTACTACAATGATGGCCGCGTTTTTGACTTAGCTTCAAATTCTTGGTTGGTGATGAACAATACGGGCGCGCCCGCAGCCAGAGCCAATCACACGGCCATTTGGGCTGGTGATGCGATGATCGTGTGGGGCGGCGCCGGCGGAAATCCGCTCACCTATTACAACAACGGCGCCGTTTACCACTAAACTCTAGGACTTCGGAACCTTCGACTCGTCCACAGTGATTTCAATTTCCACACGGCGGTTGGCCGAACGTCCGGTTGGAGTTTTATTGTCGCCAACTGGATTTTCAGGACCCATTCCAACTGTAGAAATTGTGTCGGACGGAACGCCACCGGCGGCCAACTGAGATTTTACAGCCATCGCCCGTTGCTCAGACAAAGTCTTATTCAGCGAAGCCGAACCGGTCGAGTCGGTATAACCTTTAATCGTCAATACGTTCTCCGGATACTTTTTCAAGATCGCCGACATCTGTTGCAAGTTTGTCGTGCTTTTCAAATCCGCTTTGCCCGAATCGAAAAGAATATCGCTCTTAAGCTTTGTCACAATCCCCTGCTCCGTGCGCCGGGTTTCGGCAATCTTCTCAAGCTCCTTGGCTTGCTTGTCCATACGGTGGCCAACAGCGCCGCCGATACCCGCGCCGAGGGCCGCGCCAATTAGGGCTCCCTTACCGCGATTTCCCGTTTGGTGACCGACCACCGCTCCGAGCACTCCGCCCGCTGCAGCACCGATACCCGCCCCATAGGCCGTCTTTTTACCTGCCGACTCACAACCACCGAGCGAAATTGCGCCGGCGATTGCCAAAATTGCATAAGATTTTCTGTTCATTGTGATTCCTCCATTGATGCGAACTCTAAAATGGTAGGGGAATTTAGGAACGAAGGGTAGTCATATACAGGCCCTTGGTAGGTCGGCCTGAAATTCTGCCACGACCGCAAAACAGTTCCTTATGGAAGACCAAAACATATAGCCTTTTCAATAACTTAAGAGATCTTTTTATTGACCCACTGTAATCAAACATGGCACTTCCTTGCGATGCAACAAATCCTTATTTTTATCTTACTCGCTCCACAAATTCTTTGGGCCCACGACAGCGGGACTCCGAAAAATCCGGTTTCACCAACACCCCCCGAATGCATGCAAATGCTGAGCGGACTCGGCACTAAATCCGGCCAACCCACCCCGAACCAGCGCTATCTCGCGCTGGGCATCGAGATTTTAAAAATTAAGCCGCCCGTCACGGACTCAGTCCCATTCGTGGATGTTTTAAGTGAAACTCGTGAGCTTAGTCGCGCCAATCTCTCACGCCTTCTTGCTGAACTTCCGCAACCACTACCGCTTCGCCTTACGGAAGACGAGTCAGACCGTATCGAAGAAATGGCCGCAAGCCTGGTGCCGGTCGCGGTGACGGCCCATCTTCCCGCAAGCCATGGTCCGATTTTGCCCTCGCACGATTTTTACGCCAATTTTGTTGGCGGCAGTAAAACCGTGGGGCTCAAGTATGTCGCTACACCCTACCCGCGCCAGATTAGTTATTTTCGTGCGCAGGTCACTGTGGATTCTGCTCGACCCGCAGAACAATTCATCAATCAATTTGGCCTAGTGATGCCGCAGTTTTCTTATCCGGCCCATATTCTCGCGTTCTTTGCCAAGTGGGAGCCCGAGGCGATCGAAGATGTTGTACAACTCAATCGATACAATCTGCCACACTCCGTAAAGAGCGCCGACCAGTTCTTGCGCTACTTAGGGATGAGCGAAGTTGCAAATCAAGTGTTGCCCGAGCACGCTCTTTACAAACGCCTTGCCCCCTTGCGCGAGCGCCTCCACCGCTATGCCATGCTGCCCTCGGATGCGGCGGTGTTTTTTCGGCACGCGGTTCAGCTCTATATGGCCCACGCCATAGAGACGGGTCACAAAACCATGGCCGATTTTGAAAAGCTTTTCGCCGTCGAGGGCGGTGCCGGTTTTATTTTTGCCGACGGTCTGCGCTTTGTTGGTTGGGACGAAGGCGCGGCCGTTCGCGTCCCGCTCAATGTGCCGGTCTACAGCATCCTGCGCGTCAATGAGATTGCACCTCAGCAACGATTGCTTTTGGACCGCCGCCGTATTGACCATAAGGATATGCCCTAGCCATAATGGCCGCTATGGCCCATGGCTCCAGACCCCACCACCATCACCACCATCACACCCCCGATGGCAGCGCTAAAAATATAGGTTTAGCGTTTTGGCTCAATTTGGTCTTTGCCACGGTCGAATTGATCGGCGGTTGGTACACCCAAAGCTTGGCTGTAATGTCCGATGCCTTGCACGACTTTGGCGACGCGATCAGCCTGGGGCTTGGCTACTTTTTGCAAATCAAATCGTCCGAAGGTCCAAGCGAGCACTTCAGCTACGGTAAGCGGCGACTATCGCTGCTGTCGGCGTTTATTTCAGGCATGGTGATCAGTGGCGGAGCCATTTACATCGCCTACGAGAGCTTGAGCGCACTGATCGGCGGCGAGGCCCGAGAGCCGCATGGCCTAGGCATGATGGTTCTCGCCATTTTTGGTATTGCGGTGAATGGATTTTCGGCCTGGAAGCTGTCGCACGGTCACACCCAAAATGAGAAAATGCTGCGCTGGCATTTGATCGAAGATGTTCTCGGATGGGTCGCGGTTCTCGTCGGCAGTATTTTTATTTGGGCCTACCAATGGAACTGGCTCGACCCCGCCTTGGCCCTCGGAATCGCGGTCTTTGTTTTGATGAACGTCTATCGCGCACTGACCCAGACCATAAATTTGTTTTTGCAAGGCAATCCGGATCCAAACGCGCTTCGCGACTTTCGCAATAAAGTCGAATCTCTGCCCGAGGTGTATGAAACCCATGATGTGCATTTTTGGAGCCTCGACGGCGTTCGGCACATTTTGTCTCTGCATGCCGTATTGCATGACGTAAATACGGCGGAAAAAGTCAAGGTGGCCATTCGGGATACAGCCAAAGTTCTTGGCGATTGCCATGTGACCATTGAAATCGAGTCCACAGCAGAGCATTGCCACAACGATTGCGAGCATGACCACGACCACACTAAGGACAAAGCGTGATCTTTGCGCTCTATCGCCTGATTGGCGCCCCACTGATGGTCTTCGCTTTTTTTCTCGTCGCCCCGTTCAATCGCAAAGTGCGCTCTGTTTTTGCTGAGAAACTGCGCCGCCGCCACCCACCCGGATTTTTAACCGAGCCGATTTGGATTCATGCCGCCTCAGGCGAATTCGAATACGCAAAGCCCGTGATTCGCGAGATCAAAAAACAAAACCCCACCCAGCCGATATTGGTCACCTACTCGTCGGCCACATTTGTTAGTTCTATCGAATCCTTTCCGGGCGTCGATTTTTCTTTGGCCCTACCGATCGACCTTCCCGGGCCGTGCCGCTCCTTTTTGCACAAGTATAAACCCAAATGTCTGCTCATCGCTCGCACCGATCTTTGGCCCGAGATTATTTATCAAACGAACTCCAAGAAAATTCCCATTGTCCTATTCTCTTACACCCAAAGGGCTCCGGTGCTGATGGGCTGGTTGGCGCGAAAAACTCGCGCGTGGCTCCTTAAGCAAATGGCACAGATCCAGTGCGTCTCCGAGAAAGATGCCGAACACGTACGTGAACTCGGCGTGGTTAAGGGCGTCACCGTCAGCGGAGACACGCGCTACGATCAAGTGGAGCATCGCCTCTCTCACCCGAAGGCGCTGCCGCAACAACTTCGCCCGACGCGCCCCACACTTGTGGCGGGATCGACCTGGTCGGCCGATGAAGATGTGCTTTTTTCAGCTCTTACACCCGCGCTCAAAGATAAAAGGCTGCAATGCATTTTAGTTCCGCACGAGCCGACCCCATCTCATGTCCGAGAGCTTGAGAAGCGCCTGGAGAAACTGGATCTCAAATTTAAAAAATTCTCGGAGGAGCAAAATTGGGCCGATGCCGACGTACTTTTGGTCGACAAAACCGGAGTGCTGGCCGAGCTTTATCAATGGGCGGACTTCGCTTTTGTCGGCGGAAGTTTTAAGGGAAGCGTGCATTCGGTGATGGAGCCGCTCGGCGCTGGTTGCCTGACACTGGTCGGCCCGCATTTTTTGAACAATCGTGAGGCCACTGAATTCGCAAAAATTCCGGCCGGTGCGTTCACCGCCGTGCAAGTGTGCAGCGACGCCGCAAGCTTAAAGCGCACCGTGGAGCTGCTACTGAGCGGTCAAAAAGAACAGCGGGCGCAAGAAATTTTAAAGATTTTCAACGAGCGGCTGGGGGCCAGCCGCACGCTTAGCGCGCAAATCTTGCATTACAAACCGGAGCGCCCGGCATATTCGCCCGACGTTCCGAACTCGTCACTTCGCAATTGATATCATTGTCGTAGCGACTCATGCTGCGCTCCAAAGGCAATTCCGTACCCGTTTCACCCTCGCGAAGCTCGGTGTAAAAGCCCGGAAAGGCCGGTGTCACATGCTTATAGACCGCCAACATATGATCCAGCGGCCAATCGAGCTTGCGCTCACGACCAGTCCAGATTCCCTTTACAAAATTGCCGACGGTGATCGGCTCTTGCCCACGGATCCGATTTAAGAACACGCCAAAGTCGCGTTGCCCACGCAGCGCCAGCAACCACGGATGGTTGTACAGATCGGCCTGATCGAGCATATCGCCCTCGGTAAAGTGCTGAGTGAAGTAAAAATAGCTCTCTTTCACTTGCCGAGGCCGTTCGTTCATCTTGCCTTCACACACCATCACGCCGCGACTGAGATCAAGAATCCGGCGATTCATATGTAGAAACGAATTTAATCCCGCGCGCAGTCCATAGTTGATATTGCGCGCGTAATCCGAACCCAATCGAATGTTCACACAGCGCTCAAATTCATCGAGGCGAACTTTAAATCCGGCAATCTGCGCCACAAGATAAGTCGAGTCGGCGATCGACGTGCCATCTGAGCTTGAGAACGACTCCCCGTACCCGGTTTTAAGACTCAATGGCTTCAAGAGCGCACCCGCCGTGTCGGAACCAGCTTTTGAAATCACCCCCGCACCTTTGAGCGGCCCAATCATATCGAACAATTCAATTCCCGCGCTCCAATTGTAACCTTGCGAGCGCGACACAGAGAAGCCCTGCCCGACATTCAAATTGAGCTGCATTCCACCGAGGAAAATATACGGATCTTTATCCTGGCCGGTTTTAAACACGCGAAGCTTACGATCAAAGGTGACCGAATCGTAGGATGAGCCCATACAGTGTTCGACCAAGCCGGATCGAGCCTGCTCCCAGCTCAGCATAAACGGCGTCCGTCCACCGGCCAATCGGGTCTGCTCGACAATATTGCTCATAAGGATCGAACAGGCGGCAAACTTGGCCGAACGCGGGCTTACGATATCAAACGCATTCTTAGCCTTGGGCACGGTTTCAAAAAGAGCGCGGCGCAGGATCTCCGTATCCCATTCCGTCGTGACCACATCGTCCGGATTCGAGGCAAACCAACGTTGCAGTCCCCAAAGATTGGGCGACTTCGTCTTGAGCGCCGTATTGATAAAGCTCAAGGCGTCGCGGGTCTGCAGCCAGCGATCGGTGGTCTCTTGCATACAGCTCACAAGGTCGCTATTGCACCTTACGATTTGCTCTTCATTAATATCCACCGTCTTCGGTTTTTCATCTCGCAGCGATAAAAAATCCATATTGTAGGATTTGACAAAATTGTAAACCGAAGCGACCGCCGGACCGCTCTTTTCATAAAGCTTTTTAAAAGATTTTTCGCGTTCAATCAGCTCATCCACTTGCGCACGACACAGGTGCCGGAGTGAGCCGAAATATTCGCTATAGTTATAAAGGTTGTTCTGCCGAACCTTGGCGATCTCACCTTCACTTTTATTGAACAGCTGGCGCTGTTTATTGCGAAGGATTTCCTCATCTTCATCGGCATAATCAACGACGTCGCCGCAGCGAGCTTCGTCCAGATTGTCCGTGGCGCGCACGGAGTCTTTATATCCGTTGTGCAGAAAAATGACAGGGCCAACAAACGTTCGCGCTTCAAGGCCAGAGTTCTCTTCGCGAAAGCGGTTGCAGTCGACATCATGGCACGATGGAAGTTTTAATTTCGTAAAGTCATTGGTCTGCAGCTGATCCGCCAATTTTTGCCGAACAGGCTCGAGAAAGGCGGCATCGTTCTTATACTCCCGGCTGTTCAGGTCAATGCGGTAGCCACCGGTGGCATTGAGCTGAGCATTGATGTCGTCAAAAAGGCGGCGCACCAAGGCCATCCGATTATTGACTGTTTCTTCTTGCTCGCGCTCTTCGCGAGCCAAAACAGCCGCTTCGCTCTCGTTGATATTCTCAGCCCGTCGTTTCGCTCGCAACTCTTGGCGTTTGCGAATCAAGTCATCAATCGGGCCTTTAACCGCATCCCGCAAAACATTATCGAACTGAAGTTTTCTCTCGTCGACCGCCTCAAGCTGCACCAGAAAGTTCGAACGAACGCGCATCATCCGCAAATCCTGCATCGTCAACTCAACCGGCTGAATAATCACTCCATCGGTCACCCGCACCAACGCGGTTTGCGTCGAGATGTACTCTTTGGTTTGCGCCTGAATGTTCATTTCGCGAAGGCGCGCATGCATGCGCATGGACTCTTGAGTGGTGGTTTCGTACTTCAAGCGAATCATGGCCTGATTCTCTTGCAGTTTGTCGATCACCACGCCCGCCTGGGCCGGATCTAAATAGTTCTTTTGAATGGCCACTTTCATAAGCCAAATGCCGTCGCGCAGAGGCTCGGTCATTTTCCGTGCGTTGATAATCCCTGAGTAGCGCAAAACCTGCGGCTGCAGCTCCATCAAAACTGTTTTTCGGACCTCAAGAGCCATCAGCGAGTCGATGTTATATTTAAAGCTAACCGTATGGTAACCGTAATCCGCCAAGAAAAAGCGCGAATCAATTTTTTTACTGTTCTTTAACTCCTCCGGAAAATCACCCTCGTCAAAACCGAAGGTGAATTTGTCATCCCAGGGGTTGATATAAAACTTGCGCTTGGCCGTTACGCCATTGCCCTTTTCGAAGGTCACGACCTTCTCAATAAACTTTTCGGGCAAATAGTAGTTGTGAAAAATATTTGAAGTCCAGCTGATGCAGCCATCGGCCAATGTCTCGACGTCTTTGACTTCCGAAGAATCTTCGTACGAGACCTTAAACGGTAGGCCAATCACCTTGTCGCCAGTGAACCAATCCACCACGCAAGTCGAGGCTTGATACTTAACCGTTCTTTGCGTGGCCGTCTCGCCCGGTTGAACCTGCACGAAGCGCAAACGCACTTTTTCAAACAAGTAGGGCGAGGCCAATTGCGCCAAACCCGCGGCGCGCGCTTCAGCAAAATTTTTGGCCGTCTTTAAATACTCCGCGATTCGGCAGGCCGTGTTGGCTTCACGACATTCCTCCACCAAATCACCCTGAAAACTCGAACCCAAACTCTTTACATGGCCAAGTTCATAAATTCCCTCAAACGGTTTTAATCCCGTAACACCGCGAGGAATCAACTTTAGGGTCAAGCGCAAATTGCCCTGGGCCATGCGGCCCTCAACCCAAGAGTCCATGCGCAAAACCAATTTGCCGTCGACCACTTTGCCAAATCCGTTGACCGGATATTCAGTCTTTACTGGATCTGCTCCCACTTTTCGCTCGACCACCACTCCGGGGTATCGTGTGGCATCCGGATGTTTTACGGCAATGCTATCGCCCGATCCGAGAATCATATTTTCATTTAAGCCCGGGCCGGCTTTATCCATCACCAGATGCGCGACGACGAAAAAATCTCCCGACTTAATCGACTCCCAGCGCGGCGAATCCAAATCTGGTTGGCCCGCAAAGCGAACCTTGGGCTCGACGGTGATTTCAAATTTTAAAAAGGTTCCGGTACTCCGCTCGCTATTGCGAATGGTCTTGACGTGAACGCCATCGGCAATCAGCTCATCGTCACCAGCCAACTGACCGCTCAAAGCCGCATCAAACTGCGAAAAGGGCACAAGCTTTTCGACCGGGAGACGACTTTCGCGTAAGTACTCAAATTCGCGGCCGCCCTCGCGCGCACCATCGCCCACCGCCCATGGATTAATAGCTAAACGGACTCGTTGCCGCCCGGTATGAACACCGGCGCCAACGATATCCCGCTCCACAACTACCCAGCGACTGTTTTTCACGTAGAACGAGAAAGGAATGGTTTCCATCCACGTGAAGCACCCGCTGGGAGTTGTGGGCGTGACATCTGCGATTCCAAGATTTGTCCCGGGAACTTCGACCTTGAACGTCTGGCCCTTGGCCCGCGAGTTCGTCGCCCGGTCTTCGATACAAGCGGTAAAGCTGTAGCTCACGGCGCGCGGTACGCGCCAGCTACTGACCCGACCACCGCCGTCGGTTTTGTTCGTATAAATCGATTTCGGATTCACCAGCACGGCCTTGCCGGTGACCTGGTTTACAGTGAATGTCGCCGTTCCCTCGACGCCCGAATTGCCATTGACCGCGTCGGGCTTGTTGTCGGGCTTGGTGCACGCATTCAAAAACGCGAGCGCACCTAAAATCAATGCTGCATTCTTAGAAGAACGATACATTATCTGTCTCCACCCCAAAGTAATACAATTCTAAGTTCTTTTGATTCGGATCCGAATTGAGCGGCTTGGCTTTGAACATCTCAAAGAACAAAGTGAACTTTTGCTCCTTAAAATGCAGACTGGCTTCGAGATTGTCGCCAATACGGTTGGTGTGCCCGAATCGTGATCTATTGTATCCGGCCACGGTCGCATCGGACTCGATAAAAAAGGAGCGATAACGGAAGTTGAATTCCATCCCCGTCCACTTCACGCGCGGCCCAAAACCAAAAAGTTGCGCATCGGCGGCATCGCCCGGAGCTTCTGTATTATGAATGCGCCGAAACTCGCCCACAAAGCCAACATTCGAGTCATAACAGAGGCAGGCCTCAGCCGTGCCAAAAAAACCTTTATGCTCGTACAAAAATTTTGACCCCGGCGTGATTTCGCCCACCCCGACATTGCCCATCAGACGACTTTTCGCCACCACTTTACTCGGCATCTGGCCCCACTCGAAGTAGCCGCCAACAGCTTTGATTTCGAAATTTTTAAATGGAGTACCGGCCAACTCTCCCGTCAAAGTTGTAAAGCGCGGAAGCGGTTCACTGGCCTGACGATCTTCGTTGTCGCTATGCGAGGTTGGGATGGTCTGGCTGGCGATAAATTTACTCTCAAGTTGGCGGCCCAGCCGAGTTTTGAAAATGGCTTGCGCCCCCGGGAAGGACGCATAACTTGAAACCAGCATTGAGTTGCGCAAATAGCTCTGCGACATAACTCCGCCGCGAAATTCCAACCACGGGGTGGGCTCAAACGCGCCATAGGCATCATACAGAAAAATAAAACTTCCGGAGTTGGTGTCGCTAAATCGCTCTTGCGAGCGGGTAGAAAAAAACCGAGCCCACGGCGAGACCTTGATCCGAAACGAAGGTGTTAACTGGAAATTGAAATTGGACGAGAAGTAAACGTAACTGCCCTCGGCCGTGTCTTTACCCTCTTGCTCGCTGACGCCGCCAAGCTCCAACTGGTAATCACCCGTCGTTCGACGCTTCGACTCCGTCACCGACGGCGCGCTTATGACGCTTGAAATTGAAGGCTCGGCTCCATGGGTGGAGTACGAATACACCAACCCAGCTAGCGCTAGCCACAGTCCTGCTTTTGAACCCAACACATCTGTCCCATTCCGACAAATTGTCTGTTTAAAGTACAAATCCAGTTACAAAAACCGTTCCAAATTCGCTGACTTAAATTCTTAAAAATTTCTAATGAGGACCCTATATACGCATCCCCACAGTGGGGCGCAATCCAATAATTATTAAGACTGTGTCAGAGATGTAACAAGTTCACTGAGTGATCGAGAATTCGTCACTTTTCGCTCGGAATACTCACTTGCAGAAAACGCAACGCGCGCAAACCAAACCAACTGAACGATTCCCCGTCGACAATTGCATATGGATAGCCGAGCTGGGCGAGCGTCTTAGAAATCCTAGCAAAGGGAAAGGGCTCACTCGAAAACAGCAGTAAGGTCGAACTTTTCTCAGGCCCACCTGCAAGATCAATCTCCGGATACTTTTGCGGATAGCTCTTTAAATACGGCGCAAACCCGACCGCGGCGAGCACCGAGCCGATAAATGTGTCGCGACTCACGACCATCCAGGGTTTGCGCCAAATTACGTATTCGACCTGCCTCACGGGCTCCGTCGGTCTCACTCCCCACTCTAGCAAGCCAGGAAAATCGGACTTTCCATCCCACACCCGTCCGGCCTCCATCGCTGCGACCTGCTCCCACTGAGAAATTAGAGGTTTTAAACCTTCGCACTGAGTGGCCTGCCAAAGCTTGCTCAGATTGGGGGCCACATCGGCTAAAGAGCGGACATGGGTGTCTACAACCGGGATTTCGCTCTGCTCGGCCATAAATTTTGGATTTTCTTCCCGGTCCAAAACTATTAAATCCGGCCCCAGTGCCTGAATTTCGGGCCAATTCCAATCTTTGGTGCCGCCTACGGCGGGAATATCTTTCACCCGGTCCTTTGGATGAATACAAAAGCGAGTCCGGCCAACGACCGTGACTCCCGCCTCAATGAGGGTCTCCGTCCACGAGGGAACTAAGGACACAACGCGCATGGACTGACGATAGATCAATCAGTAGAAAATGAGAACCGATAGGAGTGAGTTTATGCAGACCTTTCAGCCCTTGCGCGATGTACGCCCCGAATCCGGGTATAAACCCGGCGACGTTCTGGTGGTCTTTGGCGAGGTGTTCTCGCGTGGCTATGTAAACGGCCTTATCGATCAAGCCCGCAAGTCCGGGATGCAGGTGATCTTCAGCACCGTCGGGCGGCGCGATGACCAAGATCAATTGCGCGCTTTAACCGCCGACGAATTGAAGCAAAAAGATCAGCCGCTCGTCAATATCCCCTTGGAATGCGGTTTCGACTTAGCCAAATCGAATCAGGGAAAATCTCCCGTCGACCAATTGGCCGGGCTCAAGCTTTCGGAAGCCGGTCAGGCCAAACTGGACATGGCGCAGGTCGAAGAATCGCGCAAACGCGGACGTGAAGATTTTAGATCGCGAACTCGTGAATATTTATCGGCCATCGAAAAACAAATTCCCGCGGGCAAAAATGTTTTGTTCGCTCACACCATGGCTGGCGGCGTGCCGCGGGCAAAAATTATTTTGCCCGTGATGAATCGGGTTTTTAAAGGCCATGGCGAACGGTTCTCCTCGAGCAAAGAATTTTGGGACGGCCCACTTGGCAAATTTTGTGCAATGAGTTTTTCGGATGTCACCGCCAACAGTTATGCCGACCTCATCGACCTTTCGGCCCCGCTTCGCGAGAAGGTACAAAAGTCCGGTGGGCAAGTGTCGTATGTGGCTTACGGCTATCATGGCACTGAAATTTTAATGGACGGTCAATACAAATGGCAGTCCTACGCCCCCTACTTGCAAGGCTTCGCAAAGCTTGAACTCGAGCAGATCGCGGTCAAAGCCGGACGCGAGGGTGTGCAGGCTTCAGTCTACAACGCCCCCGAAATCCTTACCAACTCGAGCTCGATTTTCTTAGGGGTCGAGATCGCTCTATACCCGCTGCTGGGCGCCCTTAAAAAGGAAGGCGGCCAACACCCCTTAACTCGCGACTTAATGGCCACCTGCCAAGCCCTGCTTAAGCCGGAACATTCTCTCGATGATATTCTAAATCTCTGCGGCACTTACTTTAAGTCTGAATTGATGGGCAAACTCTGGTGCAAATACGACATTTGGCCACAGCACAACGGCCCCGAGCAGATGGAGCTGATGCGAAACACTTCTGAGGCTATTGTCGGCATGCACAAAGATGAAAAGAATCTTCTAACCGCGCGCTTAAGTGAGTTGGTGTTCAATGCCTGCGGTAAAGCCATGCTCCATGAAGCCATGAAGCCGAGACAAAATGTTTGGTGGATTGGTCACGATATCGTATCGAAGCTGGCGTTGACTTAGAGAGGGCCTCTCGGAGGCACTCTCAATATCAAGAGGGCCTCTCGGAGGCACTCTCAACATCAATAAAGCGGGCCCGCCTGCTTGTAGGCATTGTACATAAAATACCCGAGCGGGATCAGCGCCATCGTGGCCATTATCACGAATTCAACAATCGGGTTCGCCGGAATAAAGCTCAACCAGCCGCGAATCCAAACGAACAAATAGGGCAAGCACAACATCACCATCGTCCAAGGGTTAACCTGCAAATAAAAGTGCCCGGCCGCCATTATCAAAATGGGCAGAATAGTTAAAAACGGTACGACGGCGCCCTTGGCCACACGCCCCGGCCACACCAGGGCCACGGCCATAACACCGCCTAAAATCGCGCACAACACCGTCACCTGCTGCGAAAACGAGGCGCTGGCATTGAACAGCAAAATAAAACTCAAACACGTGCAGGTGATTAACGGCATACCGATCAAAGTCAGCAAATTCACCTTTTCAGCTTGCCGCTCATAAATCGACCAGGTGCCAAGCCCAAGACAAAAGAAGGCGATCATATTGCGCTTTAAAACTTCGCTATCGAGTTGATTGCGAATATGCCAAAGCAGCAAGAGCCCAAATAAAAACACCACCACGGCTCGAAATATATAAGGCGCCTGGCGTGGAAACGGAAAGGCCAATACAAAAATGGCGCAGGCTAGGCCCACGTAGGCGATCGATTCGATGGACTCTTTGGGCGGAAAGTTCATCCGCCCAATCAAGAGGTACGTTCCGACAAAAAAACCGATCGCAATAAAGATTGCGTGCAACCTCGCTCGCAATGGGTCTTTAAATTTTCCGGTTAATAAAACCGCGACAGCCACCGCCGCCGCTGGTATCGCCGCTGATCGAATTAAGGCCGCGACGATGGGTGACATTAGATTTTCACGCCTTCGATGCTGACCGTGATTTCGATCTCGTCCGAGATCTCACCGGGCTTCGCCATATAGGTCATGCCAAAATCCGTGCGCTTCACTTTAAAGGTCGTCTCGCCACCGGTGCGATCATTGCCCCACGGATCTTTACCGGTTTTCATATGATGAAACACAAATGAAATAGTTTTGGTCACTCCATGCATGGTCAGGTCGGCCTTGACGTCATACTTATCTTTGCCGGCCTTTTTAACACTCTTACTTTTAAGTACGATTTCTGGATATTGTTTTACATTAAAAAAATCGTTGTTCTTTAAGTGCTCATCCCGCTTTGCATTGAGCGTGTTCAGCGAGTCGGTCTTTACTTTAATTTCAAATGTCGATGCTTCTGGTTTTGCCGCATCCCAAGTGATCGTACCGGCCGCGGCTCCGAACATTCCGTAGACATTGGAGAAGCCTAAGTGATTGGCTTTAAAAACTATGGACGCATGGGTTTCATCCAGTTTGTAATTGACCGGTGCCGCCCACGCCGCGGGTGATAGAAGGGCTAAAATTAAAAGGACTTTTAACATGCAAAACCTCCGTTGCTTTCAAATGTCCGAACATTGAAGCATCGGATGGCTTTTATGTCTAGTTCTGCTGACCCGGCATCAGACAACCGCCGTTCGCGTATTCCTCAATACTTTGACAAGGCGCAGGAGTAGCCTCCTGATTGAGCATTCGGATTTGCTCGGCCACCGTGACCGTCTCAAAGAGCTTGGCCACGATCACCCGAAACACCGACGACAACTCAGATCGGCTCAGCGAAATATTTTGATTGAACTCGACCGGAAGCTTTAACCCCCAACCAAAATTAAACTCCCACTTCCAATCGTAGCTGAGGTAGGTCACCCGAATAAAATTCCAATCCGTCGGAAAGGCTTTATAGGCCAAAATATAAAGAAATACGCCCTCGGCCTGACGCGGACTCAGGTCTTTTTGCTTATGATCTTTGGCGTAGCGTTGAATGAAGCCGGAGAAGAGCGGCGCCGCACTCCGCAGTTCCTCTCCGCTCAATACGCCATTTCGATTGGCATCAAAGCGAATTACGACCGCCTCGAGATAGTGCAAAACCACCGCGATAATCGACAACTCGTTGCGCTCGACCCAGGGAATTTGCGAGTGCTTGGGCGAGAACGCCGCATCTAGAAGATTTTTGACCAGCATCTCCCGTTCGCTCGCCGGAGCGGAGTGAAGGTACTGTTTTAACCCCGGCAGGTTCCCAGCATATTCTTTGATCAAGTCGGGCAATTTTTGTTTTACACATTCGCGATCGAGAGTGGCCTCGCCATTTTGGTCTGCTGGCCCCAGAATACATATCGGCTGGGGAGGCAAATCCGGGCGCAGTTTATTTATGCCCGCCAATTTATTGTAAATATCGGTGGCCGTTCGCCCACCTGAGTAAATATACGCCAAAAGCTCCATGGCTTCGACAAATGTCAGGCGGCTTTTACTCACATCAAAAGCGACTCCATCGGCCGAGTGAGTAAATAAATTGCCCTCGATAAATGCGCGGTTACCCGTGTTAGAGACTCTGGGGTCCGCCAACGCTAAATCCACGGCGAGGTCGCGCACGTCATCGTAAAAGGCTTGCAGCTGACTGCTCTTCAAGCCCGAATCCCAATCCCATTGGCGGCCTGAAAGATCCGCGTACCCGCGATACAACATCCCCACGGCGGAGCGAAGCAAGTTCATCGCCGAGAGTTGGTGAAAGTCGTGCGACAGGCGCAAGCGGCCAAAATCGGCCTCATTCGCCAGAGTCACCCGATCTTTATTTTCATTAAATATCGGCCGAATCTTGGTCTTAACTTTTTGAAAGTGCTCCCAGTCCGCATCGCGCACATTGCGCAATTTCGCCCGCACGTCGGGCGGCGGCAGAAAGAACGTCTGCAAACTCGGCACCGGGCTCGGCGGCCGCTCGCGCCGTTCAACGTTCTCACGTTGATCTAAGCGCATCTGAATCTGCGCCCAGCGATAAAACTCATATTGCATAAGTGTCAGCACCGGCAACGTAATGCCATCGGCCTGATTGCGGCCCGGCACGGCCTTGTCGTCAGCGAAAATCCGGTCAATCAAGGCGCGGGTGAACCGCTCTACGGATTCGGGTCTAATTTTCTTCGGCAACCAATCGAGCCCCTGAGCCGAAGCGATCAGCGCATTGACCAGAGAAACCTCAAGAACTTTATTGGGCTGCCGATGAATCGCGTCACCCACAAGCTCAAAAAGCTCCTGTCCTAAATGGATTGTGTTTTGCAGCCCCACTCCTTGGAGCATCGGCCGATCTTTCACGCCCACCCGGTACTGAATATAGGCCAAATACCACCGCGAGAGGGTTTGCAGAAACGGCGCCCACTCGGTGGTTCGCAGTCCATCGGGGTACGTCGACGTCAGTGTGGCCCGCTTAAAGGTTTTAAACAGTTCGACCCAAGCTGCGACGGGCTGGTGATTTTTAAAATGTTCTTCCCAACGCACGAACAGGCGAAACTCGGTCATTAAAGTTGCAAGATTACTAAACGAATAGTCCCGCTGCCCGCCTTGAAGCCTTAGGCTGATCACGCGAATCGACTGGCGAAGCGTCTCATTGGCTTCGCTTAAGTGTCGCCCGATATCGTTGGGCTCTTGATTCACGATCAAGCGTGGATTTAAAAATTTGACGAACGGTCGGATGCGGATGGCCTCACGGCGCACATCCTCAAGAAAGGCGATCAGATCGGCAATTTCTGTACGGGTAACAACCGTCAACTCCCCGCCGACCAGCACCTGCTTGATCACCATAAACTCGCGCATTAGGTTGTCGGTGATCGGCCGCTCACGCAGAAAAAATGTTTGCAAGAAGCGCCGAATTTCTTCGGGAGCATACGAATCTTGATGTTTGCCGCGGGTCAGCTGTACAAATGTGGTGAAGGCTTTCTGTAAACACTGAACAAAGTCGGTAATTTGACCATCGTTCAATTCATCGGATGCGAATTTTTCGAGATGCTGAGGAATTTGTCCGACGCAGGAGTAACCCCGGCCGTTAAATGACGGCGGCGCCAGCTCCGGAGCTTTTTCTCCAGTCTTAAGACCACAACTTCCTTGCGTGAGCAAAAAGACGACCGCGAGCGCGCCTCTGAATTTAGAAAACATATGTTACCCCCCCGAAGACGCGATCATTCGAACGATAGCGGGTAAAAAGACCCGCACGATTCGAAGCCGGATCAACCTGCGACCCCAATACATCCACCCCAAGATTCCAACTCACATGTCCCTGATTCAAATCCAATTGCGACGACAACCATCCACCCTCTTCGTCCACCGCGTATTGATAACGGTTGGTCCAATGCAATCGATGGCTGGCCTTCTGACTCAAACGAATTTTCCAGTCGAGGGCCGCCAGATTCTTAACTGGAAAACGGTCCATCGATGATTCGACCTGATCCTCGCGCAAAGCGCCGCCTTTACTTTTCGAGCCAATTTCTACGACCCGCAAATACGAATACTGCAGCCACGACGGCATTCCGCCCAGCCACGCTCCGAGATAATGCTGATAGGCGCCGCCGGCAATAAGCACGTCGTCAAGAGGAGCTTCCTCATAGCGGCCGGGAAAACCCGATCCACTGGGCAACTCACCCGTGACGGAGAGCCATCCGCGATCATCCACGCGATCAAAGCCCATCTCCCATGTGGCCAAAAAGTGCTTTACGATTTTGGGGTGAATCGTGGCGGTAATTTCGAGCGGCGTTGGTCCGCCGACGTTCCCGCAATTCGTGCACTCCACACCGAGGTGGATTTGATTGCGGGGTTTGTACGCCACATTAAAGTGCGTCCAAAATCCGTTGTCGGCGTCAAAATCAAAACCAAGTGCAAAACTCGATTGCAAAAACAGGGAGTCGTACGAGGGCTGATCGATTTTATAATACAGCGGCGCACCCGAGGCGAAGGCCGTTCCATCAAACAAGTTCACCGCCAAATGCGGCTGCTGAAACCACCTGTTGGTCGACGAGAAGCTGCCGTTTTCGAGTTTATACTGCGGCCCCTGATCGGGCACATTGACCTGAGAGGTAAAAAAGACCATGCGAAAGTTCGAGGTGATATTCCAGTCGATAAACAAACCCGTAAGACCCTGCTGCTGCGGCGCTAGGTAATCCCAGCGCAGCTGCGGCTGCCACACGCCAAAATTGAATAGCTCGTCCAGGCGGCTCCAAGTGCGTTTTTTGCGGCCGACACTAAAGCGCAAGTTGCGGTTGAAATTTTCTATATAAGCTTCGGGGACCCCGAAATAAAATTCTTCGCGCGCTTCGAATGAACCTTCCGCGAGGGCATTGAGTTTGTAAGAGACAAAGCGAGGGCTCTCAGGCTCCAAGTTCAAGGCGGCGGCGAACTGAGTGTAGTTCGCTTGCTGCGTGGAACTTTGGACTTCGCCCAAGTAGCGATTTTGTCGCAGGGATAAATTAGCCGCCGACTTCGCCAAGCCCGACTCCGGCGCTGCCGAAGCCAATGGACTCCCTAAGGCGAAGACCGCGATTAGTATCAAAGACCCCATCACTCAAGCCCTCCTCGAGGCTTAAGAACGGGACATTCTACGTTTTGGGGGAGGTGGTTTCAATTTGGAGCCGGCCCGAGTGAACTCATTTCACAACGCGCTTCATTTGTTCACAACTTCGACAGCTGATTGAGAATGCCCATTAGAGTGCCGCGTTCAGCCTCAAAAGCCCAATCATTTCGATGCCATTTCCAGTGATTATATAAGACCTGACCACCAAACATGGAGAAGGGGGTATCACCATATTTCATCATAAATGTAAAAAATGCCAAAATTTCATCTTTCGGAGTTTGGCCCGCATTGAGCAATTTCGCCAGTGTAGGCCCGTATCGGTCGAAGGCCGGAACCGCTTCCGGCAAATTGATTTTTTGGCTTTGATCGGAGTCGTAAATCCTTAAAAAGGTTTCGACATACTGAAAAAGTTGAAACGTTTGCAGAATGCCTTTGGTCGACATCGGACCCACCGTCACCTGGCCGAGCACCGTCTCTTCGGACTTCTTCATATAATTGATAAAGTTCGCAGGCCCCTGTTTGAGAATCGCGGCGCGAAGTTGCGGCAGAGCTTCCATGGCCCGAGAGTCAGCTAAGGTTGCGATTTCGCGCACACAAATCGCATCGCGACTCCCACACTTCTGGTCGGCCTCAGCCAGCCAAATCTCCGCCGTTCGCAGGCCCGAGGCGACAAAGGCCAAGTAGCGGACCGCCTCCGCCATATCTAGAGAAAAATCTCCGTTAGAGGCCTCGGTAAACAAGTCGGCTTCGCGCAAGACCCGCTTTCCCACGGTGAGCTTGGTGTCTTGCATCCAGCCAAATCGTTGAAACATCGGCAAAAGCTCATTCACGGCTTGCGAGATTTGCTCTTCGCTCATCACTGGGCCGTCTTTTAAATAGGCGTCACGCAACCAATTGATAAATACAAATGGCCACACCATTCGGCGGCGGTTCTCTTGTGTCCAGGTGGCGGGCCCCTGGCGCACATGCTCGAGACGCCCTTCGCTATCCCACTGCATGGGTGCCGACCGAGCTAAGATCTCGTCAAAGCGCACGATTTCTGGGATTTGCCGAAATTCTTCGCCATTCACTCGCGCCAATACTTCATGCCAAACAGTTCGGTGATGCCGAAGGCGGCGAACATGCCCCTGATTGATAAATTCAGTCCCCGCCCCGCGACCGAGTGCACGCACGATCAGCCATTGAAAGGCGCCGTAGGTCGCGTCCGCGGTGAATTCTGGCGGCATAAGCTTCGATTGTTCAACTTTTTCGAACAACTCGCGCCATTCGCTCATAGGCAGACCCTTGCCACCGCGCCGGCGAATCGCCTGCTCAAGAACCAGGGCGGTCTCTTCTAAAGCCTCGGGCATCGTTCGCCGAATAAAGCCCGCATTCATATGGTCTTGAAAGGTGTGCTTGAAATCCAAGTAGATATGAAAACCGTGGCCGAGCGCTTTCATCAGCACAATCCAGCTCGTGCCTTCGATGCGCGCGCCATCGCCTGAGAGCAATAGTTTTTTTGCCGGAGGAAGGAGAACCAGGACTTGCTCAATTGTCTCAATGGTTTGTCTAGCCGCATCGCCCTCTTCGCGGCCAATCCAATTTTTTAGCTCGACCACGAAGGTTTGCAGCTGGTGAAACGAATAGGGTTCTTGGCGAACATCGAGCCAGCGGCCGATGCGCTGAGTGGCCCGCTCGAGACTTCGCGCGGCCAAATCCACTTCGGTATCACTGGCCCGTTGCTCACCGAACAGCACCAGAACATGCGGATGAATCTCCAGACTCAACAACTTCAGCTCCACCATAAGGGCCTGAAGACGCTGCAACTCCTCGCGGGTGATCTCGCCCACCGAACCGCTCAAGAACACGCGTTTCACTTCCATCAGGCTCGCCAGTAAAGTGTCGCTTAAGGGCCGGGTTTTGAAAAAATACCGATAAAGAAATCGGCGCAGGGCCTGCGGCGTATATTTTCCCCCGGCCGCGTCGCCCGAAGTGAGCCGCTGATAGTCGTTAACCGCCTGAGCCGTGCAATCCCAAAATTCAATCACCTGCGGTCGAGTCATCTGCCCGTTAAAAAATCGTTTTAAATTGCTGCCAAATTCGGCCAGGCAGCGGCCGTCGCTTTTTAGTTGAACATTGATGGGCGAGTGGCTCGGGGCCGACTCGCGGGCGCACATGACAAGAGCCAAAGAGAGCGCCACGACAATCCCACCATAAACTCGGCAAATTTTAGAAGACATAGCTGGTCCCCACCCCGACACGGTCGTTGGCCCGATAGTTTGAGAAAAATCCATTTTCCACCTGTGCCGCGGGGCTGACGAGTCCGATCACATCGACCTCTCCGTCGATTCTCCATCCAGGCGCTGGCGAATATCCCGCCGCCAGACTCAATGATCCACCATTCTGTAAACGGTCATAAACAACTTTCGCTTCCGTCTCTAGCGGTTGGCGGAACCATCCGCGCAGCGGAAATACAATCCCCGCCATATAGGCTTCATCATACTGAAAACGTTTTTCAAACAGTGATCTGGCGCTGCCGAATTCGCCGCTGTCGGGCTTGGCCCCGCCGGCAATTTTAATTGCGCCGAATTTGATCCGGGCCGCCCGCGGCCCCTCTTGTTGCAAGGCTCGAGTTGCAGACAACGACCAAATCCATGCCGGAGAATAGCGCTGCGAAGTGAAGTCGGCCCCAAACGCATCGCCAATCGTGCGATCATGAGTTAGCCCGGCGCCGAGGCTCCAACGGCCCAATTGAGCCCACCCTTCGGTGGCGGCCACCCAGTGGTACATCACCTTGGGCGTGATCTCGACATGAAGATAGTCTTCATTGGCCCCCACAATCACCCGATTCAACGACGGAAACCCGAGCAAAAGTTGCGGCACCGGCTTATAGGCGCCAGAGACACGAAAGCCTGAATTTTTGAACTCGCTTTCGACTTTGGCGATCAACCCCGGGTTTGCGACAATCTCATTTGTCGGTGGTTGATTCACTCGATAACGGACCGGCAGCTCTTGGCCCTTGAACGGCACCGAAGAGGCCGGCGGCTTAAACCACGGATTGCGACTTACAAATTGATGATTCTCGGTCGAAAAGTGGGCGCTAATATCTGGCACATAAAGCGGCAATACGCCCACCGACCACGCCACGGATCGCCCGGTCTGGCCGTTCGCAAAAAATCCCACCAGTCCGGCCGGCTCGGCCTTCATTTTGTTCTGCATGTAGCGCGACTGAAAAACTCCCTGCTTCCACTCGTCATCGGTTCGACTCCACGATTCTAGCTTGCGACCGAAGGCGAGTGTAACCCCGCGAACCTGTTTATGGGCATAGAGTTGATAGACATTGAGGTAGTTCCAATTTTCAGTGGCGCTGTATTCATTTTTGAGATCGGTGCGCGCAGCGAATCCCGCAAATAGGCGATCCTCGCGATCGAGAAACAAGCTGAGCGAAGAATTCTCTGAACTGGCGCCATCGCGGTAAAAGTTCGCGCCGGAACTGAAATATTGGCTGCTTTGCACACGGAGAATATTTTTATTGGCTGACGGCGATTGAATAGATGTTTTTACAGAAGCGGCTGCGACTTGAGCCGCGAGGCCCTTTGCGGAAGATAACGTCAGCGCTAAAACCATCAAACACAAAAGCGCGCCGCGATTCATCTCCCCCCCCTAAATTAGCCTAACGGTATTCGATCCTCGCTACCCAGCCAAGACTGAATGTGTTGAATCACCCAATCGGGATCGTCCCAGGTTAAATCGTGGCCACCCCAGGGGTGTTTTTCGAGGGGCCATCCCATCTTCTTCTGCATTAAAAACGAACAGGACGGATCCACCAAGCGGTCGCCCAGGCCGGTGAGCATTAAAACGGGAACCGCGCCCGGGTTGGGTAACTTCGCAAAGCGTCCAGCCGCCATAAGCTGATTAAAAAAATTGATGTAGCGGATGGGATGCTCCACGGCCAGTCGCGCCCACAGCGGGATCGCCTTTTCTTGAGCCGCGGCCGAATTGATCACCAACTCAGCCAGAGCTTTCTCGCGATCGCGAGGGGCTTGCATAGCCAAGATGGATAAAACAGTCTTCCACACCTGCCAGCGCATGCGCTGCGTGGCCGGACTTAATTGTCGTGAACTGGGATTGATCAAAACGGCGCCAGAAAGATCATCGGGCTTTTGTCGCATCCACTCGAGAGCGACCATGGCGCCGAGAGAAAGGGCGACCAGATTAAAGGTGGTTTGCGCTTTGGTGCGCTCCACCGCTTTAGCGCGCACGAACTGAAAAATTTCTGTCATATCGCGCGGGGATTTTTCGCCCCGAAACTCACCCACGCCGGGCAGGTCGAGCGCGAGAACTTCGTCCATTGAAAATTGGTTCGCAAAGCTGTCGTAAAAATGGCCCCAATGGCCTTTTTCGCGACCGAGTCCGCGCAGTAAAATCCACGTGCGCTTTTTACTTTTCATACCAAAGCTCCAACGCTTTTCTGGTGTTCAGGGCGCGCACCTCTTCGCTTTGTGCGAACCAGCCGTCGGGCGACATCACGGCTCGATGGAGAAAATCAAAAAGATTAAGGTGACGGCGCAAAATTCGGCTTCTTCGATGCGGCAGCCGTGGATCAAACATTCCTTCTTTCAAAAAAACCTGAAGCGGATTTTTCTTCAGCCACATCCACGAACCCATCTCTAAGGTGAAAGGCATAAAAAATCCGTGCCCGGATTTTTTGCGATTCTCTTCAAAAATATAATCCCAAGGATCACCGTGAATCGTATATTGCCGCGACATGGGCTCGAACGCATAGAAGTGATGCGGATACGTTTGATCCAGCAAGCCCTTTAACGAAAAGGCCTCGGCCAAATACGGAAACGGGCGGCGCGAGTGCGCATAGGGGAACCAAAATCGATCTTTCGCGCCAAAACCAGAGTGGACGTCCACCGCCAAAGAAATTTTTGACGAGAGCAATTCTTTCTCAACCACGTCGATGACCGCCTTGACCTCGACCTCCATCTCAGCCCCTTCGACTCCGCGATACCAGGGCAATGATGGGCCGATCCGGTGCCCGCGATACACCGCACTCGAATAAGTTTCGCCCTCCAGCGGCGAATTGCGCATAAGGTCGACACCATTTCCGTTCGATCGCGTGCGATTGACGATCCCCGCCGGATTCACCAGTGGCATAAAAACCAGGCGCGAGTTTTTTAAGCGTTCCTGGGATTGCTTGTCCCATTTCAAAAGTTCAAGCAGCGTGTGCATATACGCCAGAACAACTTCACTGCCGATTTTTTCCAGACCATGGGCTCCGGCGAAAAAGCCTACGGACGGCGCTTTCGGGTCGGTGCTGCCAATACTTAAGCAGTGCAGAGGGTAGGTTTTGTCTTTATGAGTGACTTCGGCAACGACCCGCGTGCGGGCTTGTGAACCAAACCCTTCGATCAAAGATTCTAGGTCCGTCAATTCTGGAAAACTTCGGCGGGCGAGCATTGCATAATTATAAACGTCCTTGAGGACGCCGCGCAACCCATGTTAGCCAGTTAGGTTCGTTCAAATTGGTATTGGGGGATATTCAGCATGAGCGCATCGTCGTTTCCCGTGACTTCCGAGTGGAACAAGTCGGCCTGGATCAATCGCGACAAATATCGTGAAATGTATAATCGAAGCCTCGAAGCTCCCGATGAATTTTGGAGCGAAGCGGCTGGCCGGATCACTTGGTTTGAAAAGTGGCGAGCTGTGCAAAACTGCACTTTTCAGCACCCCGTGCACATTGAGTGGTTTACCGGTGGAAAGTTAAACGTTTCCTTCAACTGTATCGACCGCCATTTAGAGACCTCGCGCGACCGCGTGGCCTTCTATTGGGAACCCGAGGACGCCTCCACTCACAAACCGCTGGCGATCACCTATGGGGTGTTGTTCGAAAAAGTCTGCAAGTTGGCCAATGGTCTGAGATCGATCGGCGTTAAAAAGGGTGATCGGGTGACTATTTATATGCCGATGATCCCCGAGGCCGCCTACGCCATGCTGGCCTGCGCCCGAATTGGGGCCGTGCACTCGGTGGTGTTCGGCGGATTTTCACCGGATTCTCTGGCGGATCGTATTAACGATTGTGAAAGTGATTTTGTTATAACGGCCGACGAAGGTTTGCGTGGGGGAAAGAAAATTCCTTTGAAGGCGAATACCGATGAAGCGGTAAAAAAGTCGCCGCGCGTGAAACACGTTGTGGTTGTACAACACACTCGAGGAGCGGTGGATTTTTCGCAAGGGCGCGATATTTGGTACCATGATTTGGTCGGTGGCCAACCCACCGAATGTCGCCCCGAAGTTATGGATGCCGAAGACCCCTTGTTTTTGCTTTACACCTCAGGATCGACCAACAAGCCCAAGGGCGTTTTGCATACCACCGGTGGTTATCTGGTCTACGCCTCGTTCACCCATCAGTTGGTTTTTGACTACCACCCAGAGGATATTTACTGGTGCGCGGCCGATATCGGCTGGGTCACCGGCCATTCCTATATATTGTACGGTCCTTTGAGCAACGGAGCGACCTCGGTTTTATACGAGGGTTTGCCCACGTTCCCGACCGCTTCGCGAATTTGGGAAATTGTCGACAAATATAAGGTGAACATCTTGTACACCGCGCCGACTTTGATTCGAGCTTTGATGGCACTGGGAGACGAACCGGTTTTGCGCACTTCACGCACGTCACTGCGTTTACTGGGCTCGGTGGGTGAGCCGATCAATCCCGAGGCCTGGCTTTGGTATCATCGTGTGATTGGCGGCGGGCGCTGCCCGATCGTGGACACTTGGTGGCAGACGGAGACCGGAGGAATTTTGATCTCTCCCCTACCCGGCGCGACCGAATTAAAACCTGGCTCGGCGACCTTACCCATGTTTGGAGTGCGACCCGTTTTGGTCAATGAGAAAGGCGTGCGCCTTGAGGGCGCGAGCGAGGGCAATTTGTGTTTAGAAGGCTCGTGGCCCGGACAAATGCGCACCGTCTATAAAGATCATGAGCGATTTTATCAGACTTACTTTTCCACCTATCCGGGCTTGTACTTTACGGGCGACGGCTGCAAGCGCGACGCTGACGGATACTATTGGATCACCGGCCGCGTGGACGACGTGTTGAATGTGAGTGGCCATCGTTTGGGCACGGCCGAGATTGAAAGTGCGTTGGTGGCTCATAATTCTGTGTCAGAATCTGCTGTGGTGGGATTCCCCCATGATATCAAGGGGCAAGGCATTTATGCTTATGTGACTTTGAACGTCGGCGTTCGTCCGACCGAGGACTTACGCAAAGAACTTGCGGAATGGGTGAAAACCGAAATCGGTGGGCTGGCAAAACCCGATTTTATTCAGTGGGCGCCGGCGCTGCCAAAAACTCGAAGCGGAAAAATTATGCGGAGGATCCTGCGTAAAATCGCCTCGGGCGAATTAGATAATATAGGAGACACATCCACGCTTGCGGATCCGGGTGTTGTCAAAGATTTGATGTCTCAGCGCATGAGAAGTTGATCTTTTGACAGATGTGTTCGTAACGACGCCAACGCTTTGACTTCGAGAACCAGACTTGCGATTTCAATTTTACAATGCATACAATTTAAGCACGAAATTGCAGTCAAGAAAAAGGCTGCGGTTGGTGGAGGTTTGCAAAGTGTTTTGCGACTCTTGTTACTTTCCAAGTGCTCGAATTCCCGTCAAAAAATATTTTCTTTACTCGTCCTCTTGCATCGCCGTTGACAGTTTTCTTGCGAAGAAGATAGCGTTTGAGATGTTAAGATTCTGTTGTTTTGTTTCAGTCGTGAGACTGGCCGGCAGAACGACAGCAGCTCAAGCGGGTCCCCGATCCATTGATGGATCATTTTCTAGGAGCTTAAGGACGACGCTCCGATTGGCTTTGAGTCGCTTTCAAAAAAATTTGACCAAGGATCCGAAGTTTTACGAGGGGGATTTCGGGCACCTTCCAAAAGACACGCTCTGTCTTGCGGGCATAACATACTCTCGAAGTCATTTTCAGGGGGCAACAGCATGATTCAACAAACAGAGAACGTCGACACGCTTTCTCACTCACAACAACCGCAAGGCCGCGACGGCGGCACCAGCGGAGCCGAAGGCTCATCCGAAGGCCCGATCGTAATGCGCGTGCGCAAGCGCGATGGCTCCCTTCAGGCGGTGGATGTGAATAAGATCGTGAACGTGGCGATCGCCTGCTCCACCGGCTTAAAAGAAGTCGATCCGATGCGCGTGGCCGCCAAAGTGATTAGCGGTCTTTACGATGGCGCTTCGACCAAAGAGCTCGATCAACTCTGTATTCAAACAGCCGCTTTATTGATCGGTGAAGAGCCGCAGTACTCTCGCCTGGCGTCGCGACTACTGGCGCGCTTTATCGGCGAAGAAGTGACCAATCAAAATATTCGCAATTTTTACGACTCCATCACCGTGGCTCATAAGCAGGGCCTGGTCAGCGAAGAGAAATTTAAATTTGTAAAAGAACATAAAGAAGCGCTGAACATCATTATTGATGATTCGCGCACGCACCGTTTTGAGTATTTCGGGTTGCGGACTATTTATGACCGCTATTTGTTGAAGGATCCGCAATCCCGCCAGGTGGTCGAGACTCCGCAGTACTTCTTCTTGCGCGTGGCCTGCGGACTGGCCAAGTCGTTTGGCGAAGCTAAAGAGTTTTATGAACTGATCTCGTCGCTCGACTATATGCCTTCGTCGCCAACGCTATTTAACTCAGCCACTATGCGGCCCCAGTTGTCGTCGTGCTATCTATTGGATTCACCGCTCGACGATTTGTCTTCGATCTACGACAAATATAAAGATATCGCTTTGCTGTCTAAATTCGCCGGCGGCATTGGCGTGTCGTTTTCGCGGGTTCGCTCGCGCGGCTCTTTAATTAAGGGCACCAACGGGCACTCGAATGGTTTGGTGCCGTGGCTTAAGACTTTAGATTCTTCGGTCGCCGCCGTAAACCAGGGCGGTAAGCGTAAAGGGGCGGCGTGCATCTATCTAGAAACTTGGCATGCCGACATCGAAGAGTTTTTGGAGTTGCGTGAGAACACGGGCGACGAGGCTTCGCGAGCGCACAATCTAAATTTAGCCAACTGGGTGCCCGATTTATTTATGCGCCGGGTGGAAGAAGATGGGATGTGGTCACTGTTTGACCCCCGCGTGGTGCCTGAGTTTGTCGATATGTTTGGCGAAGAGTTTGAGACCGCCTACGAGGCCGCCGAAGCCGCCGGGAAATTTTCTCGACAGCTGAAAGCGCGAGACCTGTACGGACGGATGATGAAGACTCTGGCGCAAACCGGAAACGGCTGGATGACGTGGAAGGATGCCTCGAACAAAAAATCGAATCAGACCGGGCTTCCGCAGAACGTGATTCATTTGTCGAATTTGTGCACGGAGATTTTAGAAGTCACCAATAACGATGAGACCGCGGTGTGCAACTTGGGCTCGGTGAATCTCGGCGCCCATGTGGTGGACGGGGCCTTTGATTTTGAGAAGTTGTCACACACCGTAGAAGTCGCGGTAAAATATCTCGACCGTGTGATTGACATCAATTTCTATCCGATTCCGACGGCCGACTCATCCAACCAGCGCTGGCGCCCGGTGGGCTTGGGAGTGATGGGCCTGCAAGATGTGTTTTTTAAACTGAACTTGCCCTTTGAGGCGCCAGAGGCTTTGGCGCTGTCGAGCAAGATTCAAGAAGAGATTTACTACCATGCCTTAAAGACGTCGTGCGGATTGGCCGAGAAATATGGCCCGCATAAGGCGTTTGGCGAGACTCGCGCGGCCCAAGGTGTGCTGCAGTTTGATATGTGGGGCGTGGTTCCCGAAGATATGGAGCGTTGGGAGCGTTTGCGCCGGAAGATTAAAACCATCGGCTTGCGCAACTCTTTGCTGATAGCGATTGCGCCGACCGCGACAATTGCTTCGATTGTCGGTGCCTATGAGGCGATTGAACCGCAGGTTTCGAATTTATTTAAGCGCGAGACTTTGTCGGGCGAATTTATTCAAATTAATAAGTACTTGGTCGACGCTTTGAAAAAGCGCGGCATGTGGAATGAAGAAATCCGCAATCGAATCAAAACCTCCGAGGGGTCGATTCAAGATATCGAAGGGATCCCGGACGATGTGAAGATTGTCTTTAAGACGGTTTGGGAAGTTCCGCAGAAGGCTTTGATCGATATGGCGGCTGGACGCGGCGCCTTTATTGATCAGTCGCAGTCGTTAAATCTTTTTATTGAGAGTCCGACGATTGGAAAACTTTCGTCGATGTATATGTATGCTTGGAAGGCTGGTTGCAAGACCACTTATTATTTGCGCTCGCGACCGGCGACCAAGATCGCAAAAGTAACGACGACGTCTTCGGTGGGAAGACTGGATGAGGCGGCGGCCCCGGCGGCGACTGCAGCGGCTTCTTCTGCGAAAATATTTAGCGACGAGGAAGCTCTGGCGTGCTCGCTGGAGAATCCTGAATCGTGCGAAGCTTGTCAGTAACTAAGAGGAGAGCATCATGATCTTACAACCTGGATTCAACCTGACCTTGCGGCCCATGCGTTACCCGGTGTTTTACGAAATGTATCGCAATGCGATTAAAAACACGTGGACTGTGGAAGAAGTCGACTTCAATAGCGACATCGTGGACCTGCAGAGAAAATTGACGTCGGCGGAGCGGCACTTGATTTCGCGCCTGGTGGCTTTTTTCGCGACGGGTGATTCGATTGTCGGGAACAATTTGGTGTTGAACCTCTATAAGCACGTCAATTCGCCCGAAGCGCGATTGTATTTGTCGCGGCAGCTGTACGAAGAGGCTTTGCATGTGCAGTTTTATCTGACGCTGCTCGATACTTATATTCCGGATTTGGCGGAGCGCGAGAAGGCGTTTTCGGCGATCAATAATATTCCGTCATTGAAGAAGAAGGCCGAATACTCGTTTAAGTGGATGGATTCGATCAATGAGTTGAATCAATTGTCGACCAAAGAAGATCGTCGGCGCTTTTTGCTGAATCTGATCTGTTTCGCTGGAACGATTGAGGGACTGTTTTTCTTTGCGGCCTTTGCTTACGTTTATTTCTTGCGCTCCAAGGGGTTGCTGAACGGGCTGGCTACGGGGACAAATTGGGTTTTTCGCGATGAGAGTGGGCATATTGAGTTTGCCTTTAAGGTGATTGATACCGCGATCGCTGAGGAGCCGGAGCTGTTTGATGACCGCATGAAAGAAATGGTTATCGCGATGTTTAAAGAGGCCATTGATTGTGAAATGGCGTTTGCCAACGACATTTTAGATCAGGGCGTGGCCGGTTTGAGCGCGCGGGATATGCGCACGTACTTGCAGTTTATTAGCGATCAGCGCTTGGAACGTCTGGGCATTCCCCATCAGTTTAATGTTAAAAATCCATTCGGGTTTATGGAGCTGCAGGACACACAGGAACTCACCAACTTCTTTGAGCGCCGGGTTGCGGCCTATCAGGTTGGTGTTTCGGGCAGCGTGAATTTTGACGAGACGTTTTAGATTTTTGAGGCAATGACGCGATCCTTTCTCACGTGAGAAAGGTCTGCGTCATCCGGATGGGTGTCCGAGATCTGTCGGATTAGGTCGCTCTATAGCTGATAAAATCGAGCTTAGGTATGTCCCCAAGATTGCAGTGTTTGGGGACCATGACGAATGAACAAATCGATCTAAGACTAAAAACCCTATTCAGCCAAAGCCGAAAAATAGACAAAGAAGTGTTGGATCACATCAACACTATAGCAAGACGGCAGGCCCATCTCGCTTGGGGATATCCTACGCTGTTCGAGTGGCTTACAAAGGGTCATGGACTGTCGGAGTCTACGGCTTACAGAAGAATCGAGTCTGCAAGATTGTTGAGCTCAATTCCAGAGTTGGGCCAAAAAATCGAATCCGGTGAGGTCAGCCTAGCTACGCTTGCCGCTGCTCGAAGAGCCTTTAAGGCGCAGGAAAAGGCCACCGCCACAAAGATTCCCGTCTCAACCAAGGCAAAGATTATTGAAAATATTCAGGGCAAATCGAGCTTTGAAGCCGAGCAAATATTAGTTTCGATATTTCCAGAAATCGGTCCAGCTATGATTCGAGATAAAAAAATTGCCATCGACCTGGCCACCACGCGCCTTCACATTAATATAAGCAATGACGCATTGGCTGATCTGGATCGCCTCAAATCAGTGCTAGCTCACGTTGTTCCAAACGGAGAGTATGGGAAAATTATTGCCCATATTGCTAAGTATTTTCGAAAGCACAAAGATCCAAACATAAAATGGGGTGTCGACGTAGATTCAAATTCTGAAAAGGCGGTCTAGATTTTCTCGGCCTCACGCCGATAAGCGTGAACCAGGTATCCAACAGCAAAAAAGATAAAGGCAATGCTTAACCATTGCCCGCGGGTGAGGCCTAGCCACTGAAATCCGAGATGCGCGTCCGGAAGGCGGAACTGCTCGCCTATAACGCGAGCAACGCAATACAAAACGCCAAACCAACCACTGACCACTCCGGGCTTTTGCGGCTTTCTCCAGATCCAGATCAGAAACAGGAATACAAAAAGACCCTCGAGCAGGCATTGATAGAGCTGAGACGGATGCCTGGGAGTCAGGATCGGGGCCAAGGCCTGCCGTAAGACTTCATCTCCCTGCTGAATTCGATAAATTAAATTCTCAATAAGATCACTGATACGGACTCGGGCCATCGGATCGGGACCATAATTTTCGAGCCAAGTCTGCCAAAGCCGAGCATTCACCTCGACCTCAACACCACCCGACTTAAACGACTTCATTTGATCCACCACCGGCCCAAGGCCGCGCAATCGATCAAACTCTCGACTCAACCAAAGAATCATTTCCTGCGGAAACTTAACCGCCCAGGCCAACGTGGCCGGCGCCTCCCGTCCATAAAGCTCACCATTTATAAAATTGGCGATTCGGCCAAAGAAAAAAGCCAAGCTCGCGCCCAAAACGGTTAGATCCAACACATGTAAAAATGAGAGCCCAAGCCGCCGGGCATACCAAAGGCAAACCAGCATCACGCCAAAAATGCCACCATGGCTGGCCATGCCACCCTCTTGCACCTTCAATACGCCCCAAAAGGGAAACTGACCGTCGAAGGACGTAAAAAGATCCGGCGAATAGAATAAACAGTACCCAAGGCGACCGCCGCCCAACACGCCGATTGCGCCGTAGGTGATAAAATCAGCCAGCTGCTCCTCGGTCAGCTTACAGCGGCCTCGCCGAATCATGTATACGATGGAAAAATAGCACAGGACAAAGCCAGCCAGGTACGCCAGTCCATACCAGCGAATTCCAAAGGTCTCAGTGATCTGGATCGCAAACGGATCCAAATTGTGCACATAGGGCATGATTCAAATTGTCATGGATCCGGGAATCCGGTCAAAAGAGATAATTTTGACACACACTGGCTTTTTGATTACCGTTCCAGGATGAAGTTGGTTCTGGCGAGTCAATCACCCTACCGCATGGCTCTACTTGATAATTTTGGATTGCGTTTCGACACGCAGGCGCCGCGCGTGGAGGAAGATCGCCTCAAAAAAAATGGCCCGGCAGACCTCATTGAGCTGACCCGATATTTGGCGCTGAAAAAGGCCGAAAGCCTACAGGCACTCTATGACAATGCGGTCATCATCGGCAGCGACCAATTGTGCGAAGTCAATGGTCAGCGCCTCGACAAACCTGGCTCCCCCGACAACGCCATCTCACAACTCAAGCTCTTACGGGGAAAATCTCATCGCCTAATCACGTCGCTCGCCGTGGTGAGCCCGCTCAAAACATCCGTCGCCACCAATGTCACCACCATGATCATGCGCGACCTCTCCGACGATGAAATCGCGTCCTATGTAAAGCTCGATCATCCGATCGACTGCGCTGGCTCCTACAAAATCGAAAAAGCCGGCCTCGCACTTATGCAGTCCATTCAAACCGAAGACCCCAGCGCCATCCAGGGCCTGCCCCTCATCGCCCTAACCAAACTGCTCGACGAACTCGGACTACACATCACCAACCTCTGGAGCCAAAAATGAAGATCGTTGAACGGCCGCGCCGATTGAGAAAGTCCGGATCGGTCCGCAATATTGTCGAAGAAACCGAACTTCAGCCGAAGCATCTCGTATGGCCGGTGTTTATTAAAACAGGCTCAGGCCTCCGCGAAGAAATCCCGTCCCTGCCCGGCTGCTATCGCCTCTCACCCGATCGCCTCATCGAGGAAGCCGGCCGCCTGCAAGACCTCGGGCTTCAGGCCATCGCCCTCTTTCCGGCCATCGACGACAAACTGAAAGACAAGAAAGCCACTGAGGCCGCGAATCCCGACGGCCTCGTTCCACAAACCGTAAAAAAGCTGAAGAGTTCACTCAAAGACCTCGTCGTTGTCACTGACGTGGCCCTCGACCCCTACTCGAGCGACGGCCACGACGGCATCGTCAAAGACGGCAAAATTCTCAACGACGAGAGCCTGCTCGTTCTTGCCCAGCAGGCCAATGTTCAAGCCGCGGCCGGCGCCGATTTTGTTGGCCCCTCAGACATGATGGACGGGCGCATCGGCTGGATCCGAGAAGCGCTCGACGAAGCCGGACACACCGATACCGGAATCATCAGCTACACCGCCAAGTACGCCAGCGCGTTTTACGGCCCTTTTCGCGACGCCCTCGATAGCGCACCAAAGTTTGGCGACAAAAAGACCTATCAAATGAATCCGGCCAACGTAAAAGAGGCCCTACGCGAAGCGCGCCTCGACCGCAATGAAGGCGCCGACATGCTGATGGTAAAGCCCGCACTCGCCTATCTGGATGTGATCAGCAAGATCAAATACCATTCCGATGTCCCCGTCGCCGCCTACAATGTCAGCGGCGAGTACGCCATGGTTAAAGCCGCCGCCAAAAACCGCTGGCTTGACGAAAAGGCCGCGACACTCGAAATACTCATGTCGATTCGCAGAGCCGGAGCTTCGCTAATTTTTAGCTATCATACGCCTGAGGTTTTAAAATGGATGGACGAGAAGGGCTAAAATCCTAAGCCGCTTTTTTGATCAGCTGACTGACAACGACTTCTTCTTCGTGAGCATTTTTTTCGTCTTCTCGCTTTAAGTGCGGAATCAATTCCAAAAAGTAGTTCACCAGTTTCGCATCAAACTGACGGCCCGAAAAATCCTTCAGCTCTTTGATCGCTTTTTCTTCAGGCAGCGGATTGCGATACGGCCGCGCGTGAGTCATGGCATCAAAAGCGTCGACCACGGCGATCACTCGCGCGAACAGCGGAATCGAATCGCCCTTTAAAGCGTTCGGATATCCCGTGCCCTCGATCTTCTCATGGTGATAGCGAACACCCGGCATCATAAAGCGAAAGAACGGGACATGAACCAAATGCTTGATCATCTCCGCACTCAGCTCCGGATGCGACTTCATAACTTCGATTTCTTTAGAATCTAAGCGACCCGGCTTAACCAAAATTTCGTTGGGAATCTTTGCCTTGCCGATATCGTGAAAGAGTCCGGCATACTCAATTACATTTTGTTCGAATTCATTTAGGCCCAAAGCCTTCGCAAGCTTTCGCGAACGCCGACCCACGCGGCAGCAGTGGAAGAAGGTAAAGCTGTCTTTTTCTTTGACCTCGGCCAGAAGCTGCTCAGCCACTTCCAGAGACCAATCTGGGATATCATCCCACGCCACTGTCACTCCAATCACACCCGTCACACACTTATTAAAATTATCGGATCACATTGGGAGTTCCTTGACGAAAACCTAGACGATTCTCACCTTAATACGCTGTGCGATCTCGAGATTGTCTCACTGTGAAACAGCTACAACAAATACGGTTTAAGGAATTCGCCCGTAATACTGCCCTTACTCTTAACAACCGCCTCTGGCGTACCGACCGAGACAATACGGCCCCCGCCCGAGCCGCCCTCAGGCCCCAGGTCGACCACGTAATCGCACACCTTGACCACGTCCATATGGTGCTCAATCACAATCACCGTGTTGTTCTGCGCGACCAGCTGTTGGAGAAGGTCCACCAACTTTCGCACGTCCTCAAAATGTAGACCCGTCGTTGGCTCATCGAGAATATAAATCGTTTGTCCGGTATCCCGCTTCGACAACTCCCGCGAGAGCTTGACCCTCTGTGCTTCGCCACCACTTAAAGTGGTCGAGCTTTGCCCAAGCGTCATATAGTCGAGGCCCACCCGATGCAGAGTCTCAAGCTTTCGATGGATATGCCGGTGATGAGCAAAAAACTCCAAGGCTTCTTCCACCGTCATTGCCAAAATGTCGGCTATAGACTTTTCTCTATAGCGAACATTCAGTACCTCTCGGTTGTACCGGCGTCCCTGGCAGGTTTCGCATTTTACGAACACGTCGCTTAAAAAGTGCATCTCCACGCGCATCTGACCCGCGCCTTGGCAGGCCTCGCAACGTCCGCCCTTCACGTTGAAGCTAAAATGCCCCGGCCGATAGCCGCGAATCTTCGACTCCGGCAACGACGCATACAAATCGCGAATCATCGGAAAGAGCCCCACGTAGGTCGCCGGCACGGAGCGCGGAGTGCGGCCAATCGGCCGCTGATTGATTTCAATCACCTTATCTATATGCTCTAGCCCAGAAACTCGGGCATAGGGCGCGGGCTTTAATGACGAGCCATTAAATTCCTTCGCCAAAATTCGGTACAGCGTATCGATAATCAAAGTCGATTTTCCGGAACCACTCACTCCGGTCACCGCCGTCAACGTCCCGAGCGGCAAAGCCATTGAAACATTTTTTAAATTATTCCCGGTCGCCCCATCGATCTTCAGCCACTGCCCCGTCCCTGCCCGCCGCTCTTTAGGCAACGCGATCTTCATCCGCCCCGACAGATATTGGCCCGTCAAAGATGTGGAATCGCGAATCAAATCTTTGGGCGCTCCAAAGGCTAAAATTTCTCCGCCCAAACGGCCCGCCCGCGGGCCCATATCGATCAAGTGATCGGCCATGCGAATGGTTTCTTCATCATGCTCGACCATCAACACCGTATTTCCGCGATCGCGAATCTCCTGAATCATCTCAAGCAATCGGCCATGATCGCGCGGGTGTAAACCAATCGAAGGTTCATCCAAAACATAAAGCACACCCACGAGCCCGGAGCCCACTTGCGTCGCCAGTCGAATGCGCTGCGCTTCTCCGCCCGACAAGGTCCGTGTCGGCCGCGACAAACTCAAGTACCCCGCGCCCACGCGATTTAAATAGTCCACGCGGTAAGAAATCTGCTCGAGAATTTTTTCGCCGATCTGCTTTTGCCGCGAATTCAATACCATTCCCGAGATCCAGGCCTGAATCTCGCTGGCCGGCAAATCGGCCACGTCCGCAATGTTGTACGGACCGATGCGCACATGACGCGCGTTCGCGTTAAGGCGCGTGCCCTTGCAATCCGGGCACAAGACGATGGCGTATTCGTCGACCGTTTCTTCATCTTCGTCGTCGCCGGCAGCATCTAATTTTTTATTCTTAAAATAATACGAGGTGGTTTTAACCTGCCGGCGCTCGCCGGGCGCCCCGGTCCACGTCCCCTCGTGTTCGACTTCTTGAAAACTCAGATTGCCGATTCCGTTGCAGGTTTCACAGGCGCCACGCGGATTATTAAAGCTAAACAGCCGAGGCTCCAAATCCGAAACCGTGTGTCCACACTCGGGGCAACTGCGATGAATCGAGTAGGTATCGATTTTTCCACCATCGACCGATTCAATTTTCACCAAGCCACTCGCCAACCCCAAAGAGAGATTCAAGCTCTCTTTGATCCGGCCCAAAAATTTTTCTTCAACAATCAAACGATCGACCAACAAATCGATATCGTGGGTCTTGTGCCGAGCCAGCTTCACCGCTTTATCAAGCTCAACCCATTCCCCATCGACCAACGCCCGCGTAAAGCCCTTTTTCGCCCACTTGCCAAACTCAGCTAAAAATTCGCCCTTTTTTCCGCGCACGACCGGCGCCATCACCAAAAATTTGCTGCCTTTTTTCATCGCCATGATCGAGTCGACGATCTCTTGCGGTGTTTGCCCCTCAAGCGCCACGCCATGGGTCGGGCAATGGGGAATTCCCACTCGCGCGTAGAGCAGCCGCAAATAATCGTAAACTTCGGTCACCGTCCCGACCGTCGAGCGCGGATTGGTCGAGATCGACTTTTGATCGATCGCCACGGCCGGCGAAAGTCCATCGATCGAATCGACTTCGGGCTTTTTCATTTGATCTAAAAATTGTCGGGCGTAAGTCGACAAGCTTTCGATAAAGCGCCGCTGCCCTTCTGCAAAGATCGTATCAAAAGCCAGCGACGATTTGCCGCTTCCGCTTAAACCCGTGATCACCGTAATCCGGTCGCGCGGGATAAAGGCGTCGATGTTTTTTAAATTGTGCTCGCGGGCTCCCCGAACCAGGATCCCATCGCGATTTTTGTCGATCTCAGGCAAAATATTACTCCGTCTGGCAGCGCGGGCAGATACCGTACAGCTCAAGGACGTGGTGGGTCAGTCGAAAATTATGATCCTTTGCCACTCGTTCCTGCAAGGACTCAATAGGCGGGCATTCAAATTCGACGATTTGCCCACAGCTTACGCAGGTTAAGTGATCGTGATGGCGCCTGGGCGTTAACTCGTACCGTGCCGGCAGTCCGCCCATGCGAACTTCGGTCACCAAATTTTGTTCAGCCATTTTTCTTAAGAACCGATACACGGTGGCGAAGCCAATTTCCGGATGCAGACTGTTCACGGTTTCAAATACTTCTTGGGCCGTCACATGGGCCCGCCCTCCACTCAGAGACTGTAAAATGGCCATTCGCTGCTGGGTGACTTTCAAACCCATCTGCCGAATCATTCGCTTAAATTTTCCCGGATCAACGGGCTCGCGGCGAATTAGCTTTTCGGGTTCAAGAGGGGCTCGGCCTTTGGCAAGATCGGGTACGGCAATTTCCATAGACATCCAGAGCTATGGTAATTGAAAACGATTGTCAATTCGAAGAAAATTTAGCGGGTAAAGGCTGCGGGGCGGCTAACGAGCCATCCCCAACTGACTCATCGAGGCGGCGCTCAGCGGCCCCCGGTAGAGCGACAACAACCAAGTTGGAATCTCCTGCTGTATCGGACTTGAAGCGACGGCGCGCACCCATCCCAATTTTTCTTGAAAGCTCCCGAACAATGAGCGCAAGGCACCATCGTCGTTGAGTCCGCTTTCGACTTCGACCAGCAACTCATTGGCGCGATCGCGACCGACCTTAATCACCCGTTGTTCAACCACAGACCGCCGGGCCACATTTAAGGCCTCAAGCCCCAAAAACAAAGACCACGCGCAAAAGCGCCGAAACTCCACTTGTTCCTTGGGCAGGTCGAGCAAAAACTCTAAGGCCGAGTCGGCATTCTCACTCGAACTCAATTCAACCACGTCCCGCGATGGAATCAGGTGCCGACCTGACTTTTCGTCGCCAACTTGGTCCTTCAAAAGATTAACCTTCTGCAAGAACAAGCCAAAATGGTGGGCCCGCAACAAATTTACCTGTGACAACACAAATCGTGGCTCAACCGTGGCCACCAATTTCGCTAACAACTCACCCACAACCCCGGCCACAAAAAAGCAATATTGATTCACTTCAGCGAGAGTCTGCAGGCGCAGATCGCCGCCTGATTTTTTGCGGGTGAAATGCTGCATCCCCGCCGACATCACCGAAATCAACTCGCGCATAATGTCGCGCACCGGGGCCGGCAGAGCCTGAAGGTCGGCAAACAGTCCGGGCGCATCCTGCAGCAAAAGCCGCTCAGAGGCCGGAAGCGAAACGGTGAAATCTGCGGTTAATTTATCGAGTGCCTGATTGTTCCCCTCCAGCAATAGGGCCCGGTCAAAGTCACGAAATGCGGCCAGCTGCGCGTCGCCCGAAGGCCAGGCCGCGTCCTCAATGGTGTCGAGCGTTCGGCATAATAAATAGCTGAGCGCAATCCAATCGCGCAAAGGCGAAGGCAGCTGGCGAATGCAGAAGGCGAAGCTACGGCTAACCCGATCCAAATGTTCTTGATAAAATTCAGTGCGCCCAGTCTGCATGTCTTAGAGACTTTGAAACAGAGCCGCCCTCAGGTCAATTCAAAACCTTAACAGGAAGCGGGGCAGACACATCCAGGTGCACGTCCCGCTGGGGAAAGGGAATTGATATTTTATTCGCCGCAAGCAAAGCGTTAAGGTTCACCCTGACATCGCTCTCGATCCGGCGCCGCGACGGATATTGAGACGTCGGCATATTGTAAAGGATGTCGAAGATTAGGGCATTGTCGCCGAAATCGGCAAAAATCACAGTGGCCTCAGGATGAGTCAAGATGCCATCAACGCCCACCAACGCTTGCAAACACAAATTCTTTACCAAGGCGATGTCAGAACCGTAGGCCACGCCGATTACGACCTTGCCGAGCACAGTGCCGTTGCGGGTGAAATTTATTAAATTTTTCTCGATAAAGGCCGTATTGGGCACGATGATCGCCGAATTATTTGGCGCAAGAACTTCGGTCGACCGAATCCCAATATTCTGAACAATTCCGGACACGCCATCGACTTCAATAAAATCGCCGACCCGAATGGGGCGCTCGACCATGACCAAAATCCCGCTGATAAAGTTATTCACCAAATTCTGCGAACCAAAGCCAATCCCGACCGCCAGCGCACCACCGATGACGGTGAATATGGTGATTGGAACATTCAAGGCCCGAAGGGTAAATAAGGTCGAGACGAAAAAGAAGAAATAAAATATCAGGCGGCGAAACGTGTAGCGGAGCGACTGATCGATTTGCAGCCGGCCCAGTAACCGCCGATCGACCTCGCTCGACGCTCGGCCCGATACTAAATAACCAAGGCATAGCAAAAAAAGTCCGGTCAGGAGCTTGGCCACCGAAACGCCATGCCCATCGAGTTCAAAAAGCTTGTAATCTAAAATCGCGGCCAGCTGGGAAATTATCTCATTCCAACCCTTTTCAACCGCCTGCTCAGTGGCTTTATCCATGCTACTTACCCAAAATGCCTTTCAGTAATTTTTCGCCTTCTTTTTTCAAAGACTCTCCCCCGTCGGCTTTAACCTTGTCGATAAACTTTCGCTTCTCGCACTCAAGGGCCCGCCCAGCCAGTTTGTTGCTCGTGTCCGTCACCATCGAGAACTGCGGCTTTAGCAAATTTCCTTTGAGCGCGATGGGCAGCACCAAACGGCCTTTCGCATCGGCATTCCCCTCGAGGAGACAGCCCTTTATGCCGGAGTTGGCCCACATAAAATTGCCGACCAGATCGCCTTGCATCGATGCAATAACGACCTTGCCCTTGAGCTCGAGCTCCGAGGCATTTTCCTCAACGGCTACGAGCGGCGCCATAGTCATGGTCTGCGCGGAGAGCGAGTAGTCCATCCGAACCACCCCTTTGAGTGGATCCAATTTCGCGGGAGGCAGTTTTAACGCCGGCACCTTGCCAATCAATTCATTTAAAATTTCGCCCAGCCGGATCGTGCTTAAGGTGATGGGCTCAAGAACAATCTGCCCCTTAGACTTAAGCTCATCCATAAAACGCGCATCCGAAGGAAGCAGCGTCGAAAAATTTAGAGCGCCCTTAGCCCGCCCGGTTGCCATGGCCTTGTACTCGGGCTTAACAAAGTCGAGCGCATCTTGCACAATCACATTCTCCAAGGCCAAATTGCCTTGAATCATTGGCAGCGGTTCGAACAGCGGAACATCTAGGCCTGAGAACATCATCTTGCCGCCAAAAATTTCGCGCAGCTGAAGCGAGCCCTTGTACCTGCCCGCCAAAATCCGCCCCGCGGCCCCCACACCTTTGACGGTGAGTTTATCTTTAACGAGCGTGCCGATTTCGGCCGCGATTTGCACATTCAATTTTTCAGTTAAAGCTCCCTTGGGCAAAAATCCACTGCTGGGTGGCGCGACAGAAACTGGCGCGGGCGGAGCCCCGGAGACATCCGCAGAAACGGCCGCAGACGGTGCGCCCGGCGCCGCAGCCGCTGCGGGAGCCGAAGCCACGACATACTCGGGCAAATTCACTTTAACCTCACCGCCGACCACCACCGGCCAATGAGCCCACGTCTTTGCAAAATCCATCTCACCGTTTAAATTTAATCGGCCGACGATGCTGCCCTTAGGCACGACATCACGAAACTCCGGCATGGCCACGCGCAACTCTGAGAGATCGAGCGGTTTGGTTTCAACAATCAAATTTAGTCTCGGCTTGCGGGGATCCGTAACATTCGCTCTCGGGGTGTCGCTCACTTTGCCATTGACGCGGATTTCTCCCAGAAACCCCTTCACGACCATCTGTTCGATTTGTAAGGCTTCGCCTTCGGTTCGCAAATTAAAATTGGCCGAGAGCGCCTGTTTGGGCTCTTTGCGTAAGGGGCCCGCGACCAACGCCAACCCCCCGAGCTGCAAAAATCCGCTGCCTTGAAAATTCTTGGGCACCGACTTATCAATCTGGCCAACGGCCTCAACGGAGGCCGAGAAAGGTCCTCTCGCCTTCATCGAGCCTTCGCCCTCGTAAGAAATATCGGCAGAAAAATTCTTTAGCGCCATGCGCTTGATCAAGATCAACGATCCCAGTGGGTCGGTCAGCGAGCCGGTGTATTCGGCTTGCAATGCTGCTTCACCCTGCACCAACGATTTTTTTAGCGGTAAAATAATAGTCTCAAGCCCTTTCAACGAAGTGCTCGGCAAATCAATGGCTAAAACGCCCGGATAGGGCGCCTGAGTCCCCACCGAACCCGAGATCTTGGCCAAAAAATTCCAGAAGCGCGCTTCGAGTTTTTTAACCTCAATTTTGTCGCCCGCACCGGCGAGAGATGCGTCCACTCTAAGTGGCACATTATTCGGCTTACTTAAAATTTCTCCCGCCAACACCTGAGCCGAACCTAAATCCAACGATCCCTCGAGCTCCGGCAGGGTAAATTTTTGGTCCTTGTAGGCGAACTTTCCTTTCATCTCGAGAGCGGCCGGGCCGTCGACAGAAAGTTTGTCCTTCTGCCACTTAATTTTGGCCTTAACTCCTTGGGCTGTGGCATTCCCACTGGCCTGCCACTGAGCCTCTTTGCCGTCCTTAATAATCTCGGCCCGAACTTCAATAGCGCCTTGCCAGTGGCTTGCGGGAATTTCGAGCGGAGGCTGAGGGAGCGCCGCCAAATCAGGCGCCTTGACCTCGGCCAGCCACCGATGGCGGCCCTGGCTCAGCAAACTGGTTCCCTGCACCGACGCCAAAAGGCCGGCGAACGTGGCCTTGACCGACTGAGCCTTCACCGCGTCATCCCCAAACACCAAGCCATCACTTTGCACCGAGATCGGCCAGCTGCCCGGGAGGTACTGGGTTTCGACCCGAGCCGAAGCTTTTATTTTGGCGGGCGCCTTGGGCGACATCCAGAGTTTTTGCTCAAATTCAAAGTTCAGCGCGGTGACACCCAAATCGGTCGAGCGAAATTCTCCATTAATTATATGCAACGCGAGCCGGAACTTTCCGGCACTCGAGCCCTTCCCATCACTGGCTGCCGACCCCGCCGCGCCCTGTCCTTGGGGCGCGGTCGAGAACGCGGAGAGAGGACCATTAAGCTTTACTTTAGGTTCGGTAATTATCGCGCGAATATCATAGGGCGCCGAGAAACTGGCGATCGCGACCTGTGCGGACTTGAACTCCAGACTCACATTCGGCGCGGGAATTTGCGAAGCCCCAATGGTCAAGGTCAGCGGCCATTTGGGCGCGAGCTGGATGGGTCCGAGCACGACTTGAATTCCAGTCTTTGCCCGGGCTTCCTTCTGGATATAGCTCTGCAAAAATCCGGAATTGATCACGAAAAAGGCGACGACAAGCCCGATCGTGAACGAGACCAATGCGTAAGCCAAATATTTCATCCGTCCAGTATAGGAGTTTCGTTGGGTGCTGACACCGACTCTCGTCGGATTCGCCCACTTTATGCATCGCATTTAGAGGTCTACGGCGTGCACGAGCCCCCTTCTTCTTGCTATAAATAGGAGGTTGTCGATATTTCACCTGTATTTCACCTGTGGGAGTCAAGATTGGAACGCGTCTCGTCCGTTAACCATTCCAACGCCGAATACATCGAAGGTCTGTACCAAACTTTTCTGCAAAATCCCGAGAGTCTAGATCCGCAATGGCAAATGTTTTTTGAGGGAGTGGCCTTCGCGCAGAATTTGTCGTCACCAGGCGCGGTCGCAAGCCTCAGCCCGGGAACTTTTTCTGAAAAAGAGCTCTCGGCCTACAATGTGATCGAACACTTTCGCAATTATGGGCATCTTAAAGCCGACCTAGATCCTCTTGGGATGTGGAAGGCCGATCTCGCATCCTTCGACCTCGCCCGCTTTAACCTTACGCCGACCGATTTAGAGCAACCCTTCGCCGTGGGCAATTTGCTTGGGCTCGGCACGGTCCCGCTTAAAGAAATTATTAATTTTCTTGAGAATGCCTACTGCCGAACCCTGACCGCCCAAGTGGCCGAGTGCCGACCCGAAGTGCGCGACTGGTTTCGCAAAGAAATGGAAGGCGGAAGCTTTCCCCTTGCTCCTGAAGAACGGCAAGAAATTTTTCGCCAATTGGCGCGAACGGAATCCTTAGAAAAATTCATTCACACACGCTACGTGGGCACCAAACGTTTTTCGGTGGAAGGCGGCGACGCCGTCATTCCCATGCTTGAGCGTTGCGTGGCCAAGGGCACTCAACTCGGCGTTGAAGAAATCGTGATCGGCATGGCTCACCGAGGCCGGATCAACGTGCTCGCCAATTTTATGGACAAGGCCGTCGAAGTTATTTTTTCGGAGTTTGACGGCACCGCTTTCGAAAACTTCGATTACGACGGCGACGTTAAATATCACTTAGGGTATTCGACCGACAAACAAACGCCCCATGGCCCTTGTCATATTTCGCTGGCCTTCAATCCGTCTCACCTCGAAGTGGTTGACCCCGTAGTGCTGGGCATGGCCCGCGCCCGCCAACGCCGACGCCTCGACACCAAAGAGCGCAAAAAAGTTGTGCCGATTCTGATTCATGGCGACGCCGCCTTTATTGGTCAGGGTGTGGTGTTTGAAACTTTGCAACTGTCGCGCCTGGCCGGCTACACCGTGGGCGGCACCATTCATGTGATTATCGATAACCAGGTCGGCTTTACCACCGATCCTAAAGACGCACGCTCGGTTCGCTACTCCGCCGACGGCGCCAAATCCATCAATGCGCCGATTTTGTTGGTGAACGGCGACGACGTCGAAGCCTGTGTGCGCGCCATGGATATGGCCACGCGCTTTCGCCAAGAATTCGGCGAAGACGTCGTGATCGATCTGATTTGCTATCGCCGCTTTGGCCACAACGAAGGCGATGAACCGGCCTTCACGCAACCGAAAATGTACGAAATCATCAAGCAGCACCCGACCTTGATGACCAAGTACATGCAACGCCTGACCTCCGAGGGTTTATTCAAACCGGCCGAGGCCGAAGCGTTTTATAAAGAAAAAATCGATAACCTACAAAAGCTCCTCGATCACACGCGCAAAAATCGCCCGGTGATCAAGCCCAATGCGTTTGGTGCCCAATGGAAGGGGCTCCGCCGGGGCCGACTTGAGGACTTTGATCTTTCGGTCGACACCAAAGCGTCGGCGGCTCACGTTCAAAAAGTCGCGCAAATTTTAACTTCCGAGCCCGCGGACTTTCATCTGCACCCAAAGATCGCCAAATTGATCGAAGCCCGTAAAAAAATGGTCGATGCCGGAACTCTCGATTGGGCCATGGGTGAATTGCTCTCCTACGGAACCTTGTGTCTTGAAGGCACGCCGGTGCGTTTGAGCGGGCAGGATTGTAAACGCGGAACGTTTACACACCGCCAGGCTGTTTATTTCGACACCGAAACCAATGGCGAATACTGTCCGCTCTCGACCTTGAATCCCGATAAAGGCGAGTTTGTCGTCTACAACTCCCCGCTCAGCGAAATGGCCGTGGTCGGTTTTGAATACGGAAACTCGTGCTCGGACCCAACTTTTTTAACGATTTGGGAAGCGCAGTTCGGCGATTTCGGCAACGGCGCGCAAATTATCATCGATCAATTCTTAAGCTCTGGTGAAGAAAAGTGGATGCGCGGTACGGGCCTGGTCATGCTGCTGCCACATGGATACGAGGGCCAGGGGCCTGAGCATTCGAGTGCGCGACTCGAACGATTTTTGCAATTGTGCGCGCAAGGCAATATGCAGGTTTGCAATCTCACCACGCCGGCCAATTTGTTCCATGCCATGCGCCGGCAGATTAAGCGCGACTTTAGAAAACCTTTGATCATAATGTCGCCTAAATCTTTGCTCCGGCACCCCAAGGCCGTGTCGCCGATTCGCGAGATGTCTGAGGGCAAGTTTTTGGAGTGCATTGCCGATCCGAAGTCGGCCGATCTCGGCAAAATCGAAACCTTGGTCCTTTGCTCCGGAAAACTTTATTACGATCTCGACGAGGGTCGCGAGAAAACCTTTACCGATTCCGGACATATCGCGATCGTTCGCACCGAGCAGCTCTACCCGTTTCCGCGCGTGCAGCTCACGCCATTTTTAAATGGCATGCCCAAGCTAAGCCGCGTGATATGGGCGCAAGAAGAACCCAAAAACATGGGCGCCTGGTTTTTTATGCAACCGCGACTGACTGAATTGCTCGGCGAGTTGGGTAAAAAAATTAAGGTGGAGTACGCGGGTCGAACCGAACGCGCGAGCCCCGCCGTGGGTTCACCCTACCTGCATCAAAAAGAACAGGCCGCGATTGTTGAAGCTGTCTTTAAGAAATAGGAGTTTGCTGTGAAAGTACAAATTAAAGTTCCCGCAGTCGGCGAATCGATCACCGAGGGCACCATCGCCCAGTGGACCAAAAAGGCCGGCGACTTCGTTAAACGCGACGAAGTGGTTATGGTTCTTGAAACCGACAAAGCCAGCGTCGAAGTGGTGGCCGAGTCGGACGGCGTGATTTCGATGAAGAACAAAGCTGGCGATGTGGTCAAAGTCGGCGCCATTGTTGGCGAGATCGACAGCGAGGGCAAAGGCGCCCCTGCTGAGGCGGGCAACGGCGGAGCTGCTAAGACTGCGGCCGCGCCGGCTGCTGCACCGACACCGAGCGTGCCGCCAAAGCCGACGGCTCCACCAGCAATGATGGCCTCTGGTTTTAAAACTGAAACGATGAGCCCGAGTGTTCGCCGTGTGGTCTCTGAAACCGGGGTTAACCCTGAGTCCGTGGCTGGAACCGGTAAAGGGGGACGATTGACTAAGGCCGACGTAATGGGTGCTTCCACCGGCGGTGGTGGCGCATTGACGACGACCTCGAGCCAAGTTCCCGCCACCAAAGCCGCAACCCCTGTGAGTTTTTTAAAGCAACCTTCGAGCAAAGCTCAGCTCGGTGAAGAGATTGTGCGCGAGCCGATGTCGACCATCCGCCGGCGCATTGCCGAGCGCTTGGTGCAAGCGCAATCCACCGCCGCAATTCTGACGACGTTTAACGAAATCGACATGACGAACTGCATGGCTCTTCGCAAAAAATATAAAGATCAGTTCGAAAAGAAATATGGCATCGGCCTCGGCTTTATGGGCTTTTTTGTTAAAGCCGTGATTGAGGCCTTAAAAGCTTTCCCACGCGTAAACGCATTTATCGAAGGCAACGACATCCTCTATCACAATTATTATAATATCGGCGTCGCGGTCGGCACCGAGAAGGGCCTGATGGTGCCCGTGCTCAAACACGCCGAACATTTGTCATTGGCCGAAGTTGAAATGACGATCAAAAACTACGCCATGAAAGCGCGCGAAGGAAAGATCTCCATCGACGATCTCAATGGCGGTACATTTACCATTTCGAACGGTGGTGTTTACGGATCGCTCATGTCGACGCCGATTTTGAACCCTCCGCAGAGCGGAATCTTAGGCATGCACAAAATCGAAGAGCGCCCGATCGCGATGAATGGCGAAGTGGTGATTCGGCCGATGATGTATGTGGCATTGAGCTACGATCATCGGATTATTGACGGCGGCGAGAGTGTGAGCTTCTTAGTCCGGGTCAAAGAGTGCATTGAAGATCCCTCACGTTTACTTTTGGAAATCTAGATGGCAGAAATTTTTGATCTCGTGGTGATTGGTTCGGGACCCGGCGGCTACGTGGGTGCGGTTCGCGCCGCTCAGCTCGGACTGAAGACCGCCGTCGTTGAAAAGGATAAAACGTTTGGCGGCACCTGCTTAAATGTGGGCTGCATCCCCTCGAAAGCGTTGCTCGACTCCAGCGAGCACTTTTCACTCGCGCGCCACGATTTTAAAAATCACGGCATCGACGTGGGCGATTTAAAATTAAATTTAGCCCAAATGATGGCTCGTAAAGACAAAGTGGTGACTGATCTCACCGGCGGCGTGGCCTATTTGTTTAAAAAACATAAAATCACTACTTTTGCAGGTCGTGGCAAACTTCTCTCGGCCACGCAGGTCGAAGTCACCGGCGCCGACGGAAAAAAGCAAGTGATTGAGGCTAAAAATGTGATGCTGGCCACGGGCTCGGTGGTGAATGAACTGCCCTTTTTGCCCTTTGACGGTCGGGTCGTGATTTCTTCGACCGAAGCGTTGTCTTTGCCCACGGTGCCCAAACACTTGATCGTGATCGGCGGCGGCGTGATTGGCCTCGAGCTCGGCTCGGTGTGGTTGCGCCTGGGTGCTAAGGTCACCGTTCTCGAGTACGCCGATCGATTGTGCTCGGTGATGGATGCGCAACTGACGAAACGTATGGAGACTGTGCTTTCTAAACAAGGCATGGAATTTAACCTGCAAGTGAAGGTCACGGGCGCTAAGGCTTCAAAGTCCGGTGTCGAAGTGCAGTTTGAAGATATGAAAGACAAATCCAATAAATCCATCACAGGCGACGTGGTCTTAGTGGCCACGGGTCGCAAACCCTATTCGGAAGGCCTGGGCCTTGAGGCTTTAGGAATCGAAAAAGACAAACGCGGATATGTGCTGGTCAATGAACATCTGCAAACCAAGTTTGCCAACGTTTATGCCATCGGCGATTTGATCCCCGGCCCGATGCTCGCGCACAAAGCCGAAGAAGAGGGTGTGGCCGTGGCCGAGATTGTCGCAGGCCAGGCCGGCCACGTAAATTATGAAACCGTCCCCAGCGTGGTCTATACATGGCCAGAGCTGGCCAGCGTGGGCGCGACCGAAGAGCAACTTAAAGAAAAAGGCGTCGCGATCAAAACCGGCACTTTTATGTTTACCGCCAATGGCCGCGCCAAAGCGATGGGCTCAACGGACGGAATGGTCAAGGTGATCGCCGATGCGAAGACCGACCGACTGCTCGGCGTTCATATTTTAGGTCCGCGGGCGTCGGACATGATTGCCGAAGCGGTCGTGGCCATGGAGTTTGGCGGGAGCGCAGAAGATTTGGCGCGCTCGTTTCACGCCCATCCCACTTTAAGCGAAGTCTTGCGCGAAGCCGCGCTGAACGTCGATAAACGGGCGCGGCAGGCTTAATGACGACACTGATTGCGCTATTTATCGCAAGCGCACTGGCGCAAAATCCGGTTCATAAGCCCATGAAAAGCCCCTGCGCCGCCGACCGTAAGAAATTTTGCGCCACCACCACGAGCGACACGGCCACCGACTGCCTTAAAGCCAATGTTAAAAAATTGTCGGCCGAATGTCGCAATCTGGTAACCCTGAAGCCGCGCTTACAAAGCGCGCAACTGGCCTGCGAAAAAGACGCGCAAACCTATTGCGCCGCTGTTAAAAACTCGCGCACGGCATTGGTTGAATGTATGCGAAAAAATATCGATAAACTCTCTCCCGCGTGCCAAGCGCTGGGCGGAGTGGTTCACGAAAACTAGTACGCTGGCTGCCATGGCGGCAAATAAAGTGGCGGAACCGAAATCCTTAAGACATCCACGATAGTCCCTGTAAATTCGGTCGGACGTCGCGCGGGAACATCAATTCGAACTGTCCAGTGACCTCTATAAAAAACCGGGCGCGCGGCGGACAGAAAAATTCGATTTGGAAGATACGGATCCGAAAGCGAAAGAAATTTGCTCTCGCTGTTCATTCCTGAAACCACAAACGCGTGAAAGGCGGGCGTGCCGTCGTCCTTGAGGCCTGTCTCGACGGCTATCATTACCAGTTCGTTTTCGGCAGGCTTCACCGTGCCTAAAGTGAGGGGCCTAGAGGGGATCGGCTCCCAAGCGACGACCATATTTAAATGCTCCTGGAGCGCAATGGATTGCAGCGCCACGGCCGCCTGGCTAAAAAATAGCCCAAACCGGGCGTCATGGCCGTTTTGCCACCAAACCTGATTTACAATCCGGTGAATATATTCATCAGGAAAGGCCTGAACCGGCCCACCAAAACCAGTGGCATAGTGATAAACCGCGCGAATCGCGTTCACGCCGCAGGTCGAAACACAAAGCCCCCCGTTGGGGACGAGAAGCGCGCGCATCGCTAAGCGGGGATCCATTTGCTGAATCAATTGACCATGGTTCTGCAAAGACACAAAGGTCGCACCGAGGCTGGTCTCGCTATGAAGATAGGCTTCACAGGCTTTATTTGACCACTTGGCCTCAGCTGAAAATCCAGCAAAAAACAAAATAAGAAAAATGTGATGGATCCAACGCATGGAAACGGGAATCTAGCGACTCGGCCTTATAGAGCAAGGAAATTCCCTCCCGCGAGAGGAAATTGCACGGTTGTCTAACTCCTTAATTATCAATGCCCATGGCCCGGCGAAGCTGCTTCATAAACGGAACGGACTTCTCACGGGCACGAGCCGCGCCCTTTTTAAGTAACTCATCAATCTGCGCTTTGTCGGCCATCAGAGTTTTATATTTTTCGCGCTTCTCTTTAAGAGCCTCGTCCATCACATTGAACAAGGCCTCTTTAGCATAGCCCCAGCCGATGCCCTTGGCATACTGCGCGCGCATATCTTCGACTTGTGCGGGCGTCGCGAAGCACTCATACAATTCGAAAATAATTGAGCCCTCGGTCGACTTTGGTGCTTCAGGCGGGAGCGAGTCGCTCTTAATCTTCATCACCAGTTTGCGCAATTTGGCCGGCTCTTCAAACAACGGAATGTAATTGTCGTACGACTTCGACATTTTGCGACCGTCGAGCCCCGGCACATTCTTGCCCTTGGCCTGCACCACCACATTGGGAACTTTTAAAAGTTCGCCGTATTGCCGGTTAAACTTTTGCGCGATATCGCGGGCGATTTCTAAATGCTGAGTTTGATCGTCGCCCACCGGAACTTTATCGGCGGAGAACATTAAAATATCGGCGGTCATCAGCACCGGGTACGAATACAAACCCATGTTGACGCCGAAATCTAAGTCCTCTTTGCCGTGCTCTTGGTTTTCTTGAACCTTGGCTTTATAGGCGTGCGCGCGATTCATTAAACCCTTTGGGGTAAAACACGAGAGCACCCAATTCAGCTCCATAATTTCCGGAATATCCGATTGCCGGTAAAACACCGTGCGCGCCGGATCTAACCCGCAAGCAAGCCAGGTGGCGGCAAGCTCATACGTCATCTCGCGCATTTTTTTTGGGTCCACGGCTGCTGTCAGCGCGTGATAGTCGGCGATAAATAGCCAAGTCTCGGTGTTTGGTTGTGCAGCCATTTCTAGCGCCGGGCGAATCGCGCCCAAGTAGTTGCCGATATGGGGCATTCCGGTCGGTTTTACGCCTGTGAGGACGGTCGTTGGACCGCTTGGTTTTTTATTTTCGTCAGCCATGAGCGATTAAATTAAAGGAAGCCGCTAAGAGAGTAAATGGATTTGTGACGCACCTTTACTTGAGGCGCCTCAAGTAAAGCCGCGTCATTTCAGCAGAACCGCGCTGGGCACAATATCCCACGAAAAATATCCCCAAGCCGTAAAGTCATTTTTCTTGAGATCGGATTGGAACTCGCCGGCCCCAAGGCCCAACGAGAAATTGCCGTTTGAATAGCGAACCATCCCAAACGGCATGCGCGATACTCCGCCGTCGTCCTCAGCGTAGCGAACACCGGTGATCACCGCCCAAATATCAGTCACTTTGTAACCGGCCACACCGTAGTACACCGACTGCGACTCACCATCCCCTCGCATCAGCAATCCGGAAGTCGGCTCAACAAAATCTCCAAACTGCTCCTTGGCCTGTGACCACCGTTCCCGCCGCCACATCCCGCGCGCAAACACGGGACCCGCCCCAAGCGACAGCTCCGCTCCGAAAAAAGTTCGGTGAAAGCGCCCCTTACAGCGCGAAGCTTCGCAATCATAAGGCGTATAGTCTTTATCGTTCTGAATGGACTCAGCCCCCGCCCGTGCGCCTAAGAACGCCAACGGGAAGAACTCCAGTTGCGCCATCCCTGAGTTGTAGGTCCCGGCCGAGTTCACTTCTACATTGGGTCGCAGAAAGCCGGACAGCGGAGTTCCAGCCGTTCCATAGAGCAAGACACCGTATCCGGCTCGCACTTCGGCCACGCCACTCAACGGGTACGATCGAAAAGTGCCGCCCACACCTACGTCGAGGTTGGCCCAAGCGCTCCACGACATCGAGAGAGCGACAAATACCGGCAGCCAAAACCTGAAATGGTCATCGATTTTTTTCATAGGTAAAAATGTTCCCAAAACGAGCAAAAGTTAAACATGCGGTTGAAGCATTCACTCTAACTCCAGTTTGCCCTGAAGTCCTCCATCAGAGCCACCATGAAATTAGGAAACGGTCCGTCTAAATGTACGACAGCGACCTCACAGCGGCCCGCAGCTTGCTCCGCGATCACCCCGAGGCACGATGCCTCACGCATGAACCAACCCAACAGACCGTGAGTCCAGGATGGACTTACGGCCCTCCTGTCCGCTCGCCTCCTTGTGAAAGGGGAGGCGGGCGTTCTTTATATTGGGCGATCGCAGCGATGCGATCACCTGCAATAATTCATCTCCCCTTTCCACTGCCAAACCCACCGCCCCTTCCAAGGGGCCGGCAGCCCTTTGAGCTACACGGATATCTGATATCGGATATCGAGATATCCGATATCGGTGCGGAAAACTGTCACCGGATTCCAGAATATTCACTCTATTTTGCGAATCGTCTCCAGCTTTCGCGGAGTTGGCTCCGGCACCTGCGTTGCTCTAACGAACACCAAGTGAGGTCACAACCAAGGAGAGGTACGTGAACAAAGCCGATCAAGATCTGGAGAACTCTACATTTATCGTCACCGCCGGGCTTGGCGCCGTGGTCATCATCGCCCTCTTGCAGATATATAGTTGGGATAAATACGCGCTCGATATCATCCCTATTACCGTTAAAGAAGTTTTCTCAATGACCTCGCCCTCGGACTGGGAACAGAAATCCGAAATGTGCGCCGTTCTTAAAAAATGGGAATGTGTGGAGGAGCAATACCTCAAGGCGGCACGCACCGATAACAGCAAGTATGTTCGTCTAGCCAATTTTCAATTTCAGCGGGGTAAATTTGATCGCGCCGCGCGCAGTTTCTCAATTTACTTTCAACACCGCGAGGACGATCCAGATGCCGCACTGACTTACGCGAAAACTTTGACAGAATTAAACCAAGGTGAAGAGGCCGCTAAATACTTTGAATTGGTGCTCGACGCAAAACCCGACATTTTGCAAGTCCCGGTTGTACATAGTTACGTCAAGATGTTGTTCAAAAATGGTAAATTCGGACGCGCAAAAACACTCATCGAAGAGGTGCGCAAATCCAGCTCGACCGCTGCCCAGTTTATGGATGCTGAGTATCAGCAAATTCGCAAAGTACAAACCGCATCTCGCTAGTAAAAATGTTCTATGTTAACCTTCTTCTAACCGATAAGTAGAAACGATCCGTGGTTAGGAGGATAGGTACATGTCTCATCCTGAGAAAAATCCGATCGACAAAAAAACCGTCAATTGGGTCGGAGCCTTGTTCTTAACCCTCACCCCGATCGCCGCCCTGCTGTTCGGCGCCATTCACTTGTACGTGGATGGATTTATTTGGCAGATCTGGGCCGTCGCATTTGTGTTTTATTGCATCACTGCCTCAAGCATTACGGGCGGCTATCACCGCTACTTTGCCCATCGCGCTTACGAATGCCGACCTTGGTTAAAATGGTTTTGGTCCTTGGCGGGCGCCGCGGCCTTTCAAAACTCGATTTTGATTTGGGCCCGCGATCATCGCATGCATCATCGCTATGTCGACACGGACCTTGACCCCTACTCTATAAAAAAAGGTTTTTGGTACGCCCACTTCGGTTGGATGATGTTCAACGAAACTGAACACGCTCTCACCGTAGCTGAGCCCTACGGGCGCGATCTAAAGCGCGACCCCATCGTAAAATTTCAGCATGACCACTATGTGATTTTGGCGATTGCAATAGGCCTACTTCTCCCCACGCTGATCGGCTGGATGCTCGGCTCGGCCTTTGGTGGCTTGGCCATTATTGGCTTTGCCCGCATCGTCGCCCTTCACCACGCCACATTTTTTATCAATAGCTGGTGCCATTGGTGGGGAAAGCAGTCTTACACCGACACCAATTCAGCCAAAGATTCATTTATCATGGCGGTTGCCACCTTTGGCGAGGGCTATCACAACTACCACCATATCTTCGCGAGCGACTACCGCAACGGGATTCGCTGGTACCATTGGGACCCGACCAAATGGATTATCGTCGTTTTCAAATGGGTCGGCGGCGCGCACTCCCTGCGCACAACTCCACAGGCCGAAATTATAAAAGCGCAATTGCAAATGGACGCCAAACGCCTCAAAGACCAAGTTCCTCCGCAATGGCAAACTCAGGTGCAGGAGCAACTCGACAATTTAAAGGTGCGCGTTGAAGCCGCCTACCAACGCTTTGAGCATCTGCGCGAGGAGTACAAGCGCTACAAAACGATTTCGGCTGAGAAAGTGGCAGAGATCAAAGAGCAAATGCGCCAAGCTAAAGCGGAGTTTCGCGAAGCTTTGCGCCAGTGGCGCGAATATCAATTGTACGTTTTAAAAACCGTACCGGCCGCGACCTAAACCTTAAGATTCATCGTCTGTAAATGCAGAAGCATTCCGGCCAGCGCCTTAGAGCGCGTGGCCAATGTATCGACATGCAAAAACTCACCACCGGTGTGCATCTCGCCACCCACGGGGCCCAACCCATCTAAAATAAAATTCTCCGGTGTACTTAGATAATTTACGTCACCGGCACCACCTGCCGGTTGCGAGAATACTTTGCGCGCCTCTAATTTTGACACCAGCGCCGCATACATATGCGCTAAGTTGTGCGACCGACGGGTTAGCGAAAACGGAGGGCAATCGTCAACGATTGCAAATTTGGTGACCGTGCCACGCTCTCCGCACAGATTCGGGTCCGCCGGGGAGCTTAGAATTTTCTCGATGCGCTTGTGCAAATAATCGCGCGCCTCCATCGAAGGAAATCGCACATCCAACTTCACCGACGCCTGCCCACAAATAATATTGTGACGATCCTTGCCGCCGACAATATGGCCGACGTTGACACTGAGATGTTTTTTATAATTCGTCAGCTGCGAAAGCTGATACACCTTAGACGCTAAATCATGGGCCGCGTTGGCGTGCTCGCCATAACTGCGCCCCGAGTGCGCTTCATGACCCGTGACCGTAACATCGTACCAACGGTTGCCGCGCCGCTGGTGAATGATCGAGCCGTTGTCGAGCGCGGGCTCAAGGCCAAAGCCCACCACCGAGTCGCGCCCGAGTTCGCGGAACATTTGCGTAAAGCCGATCGAGCCCATCTCTTCATTGGGCGAGCATATAAACCGCAACGAGTACTCGGTCTCCGGATAAGCCGCCAAATATCTACGCAAGGCGCTTAACCCCACCACCACCCCGCCCTTGTTGTCGATCACACCGCAGCCACGGGCGGTATTGCCATCAATCTCAAAGGGACGGTGATTACCAAGAACCGTATCCGTGTGGGTGACCAGCGAGATAAATTTGTTCGGATTTTTGCCGGGCCGCTCGGCAATGATCAAGTCGGCGAACCGATTGTCCCCCGTTACGGTCCGCACGACGAAGCCGAGGGCCTGAAGCACCGAGGTCACCAGAGCCTGCGCCTTTGCAACACCCGCCTTGTTCAGCGTGGCGGTGTCGATTTGGGTGAACTTGTGTAAAAGCTCAATTTCTGGCTCCGCTAAGTCCCGCTCCAAAAAGCTTAAGTCACGGGTCTGCAATTGCGCACCCATCAGTTTTGCGATTCGGGACTTAAACATGCGTCTAAACATGCCGCCAAGCTAGACAACGGCCGGTAAAATGTGAACAATTAATTCATGTTCGCTTGGTCGCAATTCTTTCTGGTCGCTTTTCCAGCTATTTTTACAATCGTTAACCCGCTGGGCGCCGTCGGCCCCTTTTTAGCCATGACCGCGCGAGACTCAAATAAAAAGCGCACGTCCACGGCAAAACGCGCCTGTCTTCTCGCCGCTGTGGTCCTTTTTGTTTGCGCGGCCGTGGGCGGATTTATCTTTTCGTTTTTCGGCATCACGCTTCCGGCCCTTAAGATCGCCGGGGGCTTTCTGCTTTTTATCGTCGGTATGGATATGATCAATGCCCGCGAATCCCGCGCCCGCTCGACCGATGAAGAGCGTGAAGAGGGCGCGCTCAAAGAAGATGTTGCTATCTTTCCTCTTGGGATCCCACTTCTGAGCGGCCCCGGCGCCATGGTCTCGGTTTTTATCTTGGTCGAGAAGGCCAAAGAACCGATGGAATATGCGATTATCTATGTCTCCATCGCGGCGACCATGATTATTTCATTGATCTTTTTGCTGCAGGCCTCACGACTGGCCCGCGTTCTTGGCAACACTGGAATTAATGTGATGTCGCGGATCATGGGCTTGATCCTTGCCGCCATCGCCGTGCAATTTATTTTAAACGGCCTTCTCGATGCATTGCCGGGCTTAAAAGGCTAGGCTTTGAGCCGCGCTCGGCAATCGCAGAAGTTCCGGACCAGCACATTGAATCGGCCCGCCGCCATAATTGGACCGCACCGACCCATCGACCTCACGAGGAAGATCTAAAAAAACTTCTAAGTAAAAGTTTTCACCGGTAAACACCGGTCCGCGAGCGCCGGTCACCTTTGCCACTTCCAATGAGGGAAAGCGCACGTAGCCCCCAGCACCATCAAAGTGTGTGATTGTCGCGATATAGGAGCCGACCACATTCATTTCTATGTTAATTTCTAAATCCGGCCTGACGCATTTAAACGCCGGCTCCAGACCCGCATAGGCCCCGCCTGAGAAGGCCATCAACAAAATAAAAATTCCATTCCTCATACCCACTCCTTAGAAAATCGAAAACACGGTCGAAAAACTGAGCGAGGTCGTCGTCCACGACGGGCGTTCCCAAAAATAATTTAAATATGGGTTCACGTAAATTTCTCGCGTGATGGCGTAGCCAAAACCTGTGCGAGCCGTGGGCTGAATCGGCTCCCACAACCACCAGCTGCCATTTGCGCGCATATTTGACAGCGAGTAGCCGACCGAAGTTCGCACATTCAGCTTATCGGTGAGCTTATATTCCACGCCCGGAATAAACGTGATGTAGTAATTCGAAACGCGGCCATCGCGACGTTCGAATTCGCGATTGAATCCGTAAAAATCCACATCGGCCACCATGCTCATGACCCATCGATTCAAATGCAACTTTGCGGCTTGAGCGATGCCGAGCGACCCGTACTGGCCGCGCTCCGTGTAGTATTTGGCCGTAATAAATGAGCTTTTAACACTCGTCCTCATTTGCGTCTTACCCATGGCGTACGTGCGGTCGTAACTGACTTGTGGATTGGTGAAATCATAGTTCTTCGCACCGGGCGCTTTATCCACCTCTTTGCCGCTCACCGCTTGCACGGGAGTAAACCATTTTAAACCTGTGCTCGCATTCACGGCCGCGTTCGGGTTCAACCGATAGCGAAGGCCCACATAGCCCGCGAGACTTGTGCGATCGTCGATCGGCCGGTTGTCGGGATTGGGAACGCTCGAATCCGAAAGATTGCCCACGGGCGGACCGTAGAAGGAAAGGTCAAATTTCATCGAGTAGCGCGAAAGCGATCCAGCCTGCGCTTTGAGTTCATTGTCGGTGACCGATTTGTCCTCGCTGAACTTTTTGTTCTGAATTACGTTACGCAAACTTGTTGATGACGTGCCAGGATCGGCCGCGAACACCTGACCCACGCACACCACGGCCACCATAAGAGCAAAGCTTCGAATCATTGGTTTCCCCCCGG
>CAYVRZ010000025.1:0-17391 GCA_964453895.1 uncultured Pseudobdellovibrionaceae bacterium
TTTCGGGCACCAATGGCGCTCTGGTGAGCGGCCCGGCTCTTACAAAAACGATTTCGATCGACACCGGTGTGACCACTGGCCAAATTGTGCAAGTCGCGGCGGGAGATCGCCTCCCTGTGATCGATGGTAGCAACTTGACTAATATCGCAAATCTGCGCGGCGTGAATGTTTCGACAACCGCGCCGACGGTCGGCCAAGTGTTGCGCCACAACGGTTCGGCTTGGGAAGCATTTACTCCGGTTGATAATGCGGGCGTTACTTTGGTAGCGATGGGTAGCGGTATGCTTGGTGGGAATATCACTGGCACCGGCACACTAACTATTGACGTCGGCACAGGGCCGAATCAAATCGTACAACTCGATGGCACTTCAAGGCTCCCCGCCGTGAACGGCTCACAGCTTACGAATGTGAATGCAGTCCAGATTCAATCCAACGATGTGGCAACTGGCGTTCCCGCCGACAATCAAGTCTTAACCTGGAATGCCTCAGCAACGCGTTGGGAAGCGCGTGCTCCCGGCGCTGGCGCGGATAACATGGGCTCACATATCGCTGCTCAACATATTCAGCTCAACGGATTTTTCCTATCGGGCGACGGCGGCGCCGAAGGTGTGTTTGTCGCAGGCGCAGGGAATGTGGGCGTCGGCACCAACACTCCCAATGCAAATTCGATATTAGATGTAAATGGCTCGGGCGCAATGAGCGCTTTGATTGTTCCGCGCGATGCACAGGCGGCGCGACCCACGGGCGTCAACGGTATGATTCGCTACAACACCAACACCGCTAAGATGGAAATTTTTGAAAACGGCGGGTGGACAGATGTGGTTCAAACGTTCACCGACACGGACACAGGAATCGTCACGCTCACTGGCGAAAATGGCCTCTTAGTTTCAGGCCCCGCCACAGTTAAAACCCTAAGCATCGACACCGGCGTGACCGCCGGACAAATTGTAGAAGTCGCGGCAGGTGATCGCCTGCCTGTGATCGATGGTAGCAACCTGACTAATATTAGCAATCTCCGCGGCGTGAATGTTTCGACAACGGCTCCGACGGTTGGTCAAGTGCTGCGCCACAACGGCTCGGCGTGGGAAGCGTTCACTCCCGTCGACAACGCCGGCGTAACTTTCGTAGCGATGGGTAGCGGTTTACTAGGCGGCAATATTACAGCCACCGGCACAGTAACCGTCGACGTCGGTATCGGCGCCAATCAAATTCCGCAGCTGAATGCGAATGGCTTCTTAGGCATCGGTACTGCAACAGTAACACCTGGCGCAGTCGCAGATTTTTGGGGCGCCTCAAATCTTGATTCGGCGGTGGTTTTACCCAGAGCCACAACCGCCAACCGCCCAACGACTGGCGTTGACGGTATGATCCGTTACAACACCACGCTCGCTAAATTCGAAGTTTACGAAAACGGCAATTGGTACAATATGGCCACCGGCACGGGCGCCGATAATCTGGGTAACCACACTGCCACAACAAACTTGCAACTCGGCACCAACTGGCTCGGTTTCGACGGTACGAACAACGAAGGCATTCGCATCGACACCAATGGCAATGTGGGCGTTGGAACTGGAACCATGTCGCAGCCACTGTCTGTTTATACAAATCAGGCGGGCGAGTTTGGGATGTCTATACAGAACGCCCACGGCGGGGCCGGCTCGACGGCCTTTTTGACAATGATTTCGGACAACACGCATGAAGGTCAGCTGTATCTCGGATCCGCGGCGCACGGCGGTCGCTTTGTGATGGAAACCTACAATGGTCCGGGAGCGGGAATTTCTCTGATCGCGGGTCAGGGCGCGGCGGATATCCGAATGTTCACGAGCTCGACGACGAGCGAAAGGCTGCGCATCACGGCCGCTGGACTTGTCGGAATCGGGACCAATAGTCCCAACGCTGGCGCAATTCTCGATCTCAACGGCACGGGCAACCTGAGCAGCGTACTCGTCCCCCGCGGATCAACTGCAGAGCGCGCCGCCACAGCCGCGAACGGGATGATCCGTTACAACACGAATATTTCGCAGTTTGAAGTTTATCAAAACTCCGCGTGGGCCACAGTTTCCACCAGTGCGAGTGCCGGCGACAATCTCGGTAACCACACCGCCACAACAGCAATTCTCGCCACGACCGGCACGGCTGCGACTCCGAGCTATACGTTCGCGAGCGACATAAACACTGGGCTCTATAGCGCTGGTGCGGATCAACTTGCGCTGGCTACAAACGGCGTAGAGCGGGTTCGCATCGCTGACAGCGGCAATGTGGGGATCGGGACCGCGAACCCTAGCAATGCGTTGTTGGAAATTTATGGCGTTAATAATCTGGTCGATCTTCCGGCCGTAAGCATCAGAAATGGCGGCTCTCAGGGTGTGAAGTACGAATTCACTCTCGATGGTCTCGGCGGCGCGGGCGCATTGGGTGTTGATAGCTCAGGCAATACTTATTTGGAGACTTATGGTGGTGGATACATCAATGGCCAGCTCAATATCTCCACTGGAAATGCAGTTCCGGTTACCGTTTCCACCAACAACACGGAACGCATGAGAATAAACGGTGCGGGTCTCGTCGGAATCGGAACCAATAGTCCCAATGCCGGCGCAATTCTCGACCTCAACGGCACGGGCAACCTGAGCAGCGTACTCGTCCCGCGCGGAACCACTGCTCAGCGCGCCGTTGCTGCTGCGAACGGGATGATTCGCTACAACACCAATCTCGCCAAGTTTGAAGTTTATGAAAACGGCAACTGGTACAACATGGCCACCGGTGCCGGCGGCGCCTCGCAATGGACGACGGTGGCGGGCAACGAGATTCACTACTCCTCGGGCAATGTGGGGATTGGCACCAACAATCCCGTCGGCACTTTACACCTGTATCAGACGGGCCCCGCGACGGAGATGACCATCGAATCGCTGGCCAACGATTATGCGTTAATCAATCTCGCTTCAGGAAATTTGGATTCGTGGATCGGCCAGTTTGATAATATGTTTTATATTAACGTCGAGAATAAAGACGACGCCTTAACTATAAATGAAAATGGTTTAATAGGAATAGGCACGAACGCTGCCTCGGATCAATTGCATATCCTTGGAACAGGCAACACCACCGCGCGCATACAAACCACCGGTGGCGCCGCCGACCGCGCCAATCTCTTGATGAGCACTCCGAGTGTGGACGGGATTTTAATTGCGCATGAAGCCGGCGCCTCGAGCTGGGTGCAGCTGACCACATTGACCAACCACTCGTTGATGTTCGGCACCAACAACGAAGAGCGCGTACGCATTCTCGGCAACGGCGTTATGGGCATTGGCACGACCAACCCCAATGCCGGCGTGGCGTTGGATGTTTTCGGCACTGGCAATATGACGTCGATGCTCGTCCCCCGCGGAACCACCGCTCAGCGCGCCGCCACGGCCGCGAACGGTATGATCCGCTACAACACCAACCTCGCGGCGTTTGAAGTTTACGCGAACAATCAGTGGGCAACGATGTCGACCAGCGCGAGTGCCGGCGATAATCTCGGTAACCACACGGCTACAACGGCAATTCTCGCCACATCCGGCACCGCCGCGACGCCGAGCTATACCTTTGCCACAGACACAAACACCGGTCTGTACAGCGCGGGCGCAGATCAATTAGCGCTTTCAACAAACGGTGTGGAAAGACTCCGCGTCACCGCGAACGGGAGTATCGGAATTGGGTCGACTAATCCTACTGGATTTTTTGAAATTCAAGGTGGCACTGCACCGGCCAGCACTCAAGGTAAAGATCTTATATTTGTTGGTCAGTCGTCAGGTGCCGGCGCTGGCAATCAAGGTGGCCTCATCACCTTCACCACGGGACAGGGCGCGGGCGGATGGGCAGACGGCGACGTTCGCTTTTTTCCGGGAAATGGGATTGTCGAAGTCCATAGAGACAGCTCGAGCGTCTATGCTCCATCGAATCCGGGTTGGCCAACTCCGGAGCATATGTCCAAGCTTACAAATTGGGGCAACACCAATGGTGCTTCGGCCCTGGAAGTGCACTGGGTCACAAACGGCGACGGGTGGCTCGATCAGTTCGGCTATTTTGGCACCGTCGCCGCCGCAGGTGGTTCGAACTATTCGCCCGCCTTGGTCTGGGGTCACTCAGTCGGTGGTGGATATTCTGAAAGAATGCGGATCAGCGAACTCGGAAATGTCGGCATGGGAACCACATCACCCAATGCAGGCGCAGTTCTCGACCTCAATGGCACGGGCAATTTAAGCTCCGTACTCGTCCCGCGCGGAACCACCGCTCAGCGCGCCGTTGCTGGCGTGAACGGCATGATCCGCTACAACACGACGTCGCAAAAGTTCGAAGTCTACGAAGGCGTTTGGCAGAATATGATCGCGAGCGGTGGCGCCGGCGGCGCGACCGATCTCGATGGCTTGTCGGATGCGATTTATGATTCTGCCGACACATCTCTCTATTTAGGCACAAGCGCGGGCAATACTTCCGGTTCAGGTGATTTCAATCTCAGCTTGGGCGGGAATACTTTAGACGCTCTCACAACCGGAACCGGCAACACCGTCTTGGGATATCAAGCCGCTACCGAAATGACCACCGGTAGTCGAAACGTCGCCGTCGGCCGAACAGCTCTGCAAGATATGACTGCGGGCAATGACAATATTGCCATCGGCGATCAAGCGATGATCTTCTCAGCGGGAAATCGAAATATCGCCATGGGTACCAACGCGTTTTGGGGCGGAGGCACCGCCGACGACAACGTCGTCATAGGTTACGAAGCGGGCGACACGTTGACTGGTTCTGGAAACGTAGCTGTTGGATCGAATGCCCTCGATGGCGGAGCCAATAGTCAAAACGTAGCCATCGGTATGTCTGCGGCCCAACACGTTACCGGCAATAACAACACCGCTGTAGGATATTCGGCAATTCAAAATGCCGGCACAGGAACTGAGAACGTTGCCTTAGGGCACCTCGCCGGTGGAAATAACGGCGGCGACCGCAATCGCAATACATTTATCGGCACCAGCTCCGGTTCGCAATCCACCACCGGCAGCGATAACACATTCGTTGGCCGTGGCTCGGGCGAAACAACAACCACGGGCAGTCGCAATATTATTCTTGGCGCCGATATCGACACTCCGGCAGTCGGTACAAACAACTTTATGTCTATTGGTAATATTATCTTCGGTACAAGCATCAGCGGGACCGGCACAACGGTATCGGCCGGCCGCATCGGTATCGCCTCGAACGCTCCGCAGTCGGTGTTAGATGTGGTCGGCACGGGCAGTGCTTCGGCCTTGATTGTTCCGCGCGACACGACTGCGGCTCGCGCTGGCGTCGGTGTGAACGGTATGATTCGCTACAACACCAACTTGTCAGCGTTTGAAGTCTACGCCAGCGGCACTTGGGCGTCGGTCGCAACAGGATCGAGCGGCTCCACTGACATCAACGGTTTGAGCGATGCCTACACCGACTACACAGTGGACGACAATATGTTCCTCGGTCAGGGCGCAGGCGCTGCCATAGCGAGCGGCGGCCAGGACAACGTCGGTTTGGGTGAAGGTGCATTGACCACCCTCACCACCGGGGACCGCAACGTGGCCATCGGCAAGAATGCTTCCAGGCTCCTTAACACCAACATTGACACCGTGGCCATCGGAGTGAATGCCTTAGAGAACAACACTGGCGGCAACAACGTCGCGATCGGCTCGGGGGCCATGCAATACAACGGTGCTGGCTGGGGCAACACCGTGGCCGGATACTCCGCAATGAGCCAGGGAAGCGGATCGCAAAATGCTATCTTCGGCGGGGCCGCAATGTACCAAGTGACCAGCGGCGCAGACCAGAATGCCGCCTTTGGAGACGGCGCCCTTTGGGGCAATACCGATGGTGATCACAACGCCGTTTTGGGCTTCCGAGCAGGATACGGCACGGCTTCGACCAAAAATCACAACGTCTTTATTGGCTCCTATTCCGGCTATAATGTGACCACGGCTGACAACAACATTCTCGTCGGCTATCAGTCCGGTCTCAACCTCACCAGCGGCGACAATAACATTGCAATTGGTTACAACGTCAACGCTCCGGCCGGCGCCACATCGGCCAACACGTTGAACATCGGCAATGCGATCTTCGGAGTCGACATCACCGGCACAGGCGGATTGCTCTCGCCCGCCCGGATCGGGATCGGCGTGGCTTCGCCCACCGCCGGCGCGCGCCTGGACGTGAACGGCACCGGCGTCAACTTCTCCAGCTTGATCGTCCCGCGCGACACCACGGCCAACAGGCCTACAACCGGTGTGAACGGTATGATTCGCTACAACACGAATCTTGCGGCGTTTGAAGTTTATCAAAATAACAATTGGGCGACCATAGTCACCGGATCTGTCGCCGGCGACAATCTGGGCGACCACACCGCCACTCAGCAGATTCTCGCTATTACCGGAACCGGCAGCGTATCCGGTTACTCATTCGTAGGCGACACCGACACCGGGATGTTCAGACCCGCGGCCAATGTCCTTGGCTTTGGCACTTCGGGCGTAGAAGCTATGCGGATTTCGTCGGGCGGCAATGTTTCTATCGGCACCACAACTACCAGTTCGATATTCAATGTGGCTGAAACCAACACTTCGACCTCGGGCGGCCCTGGGTACACCGCGCGCAGCGAATTGTTCTTTGCGCCGACCTCGGCGTCGTCAACCACGCGATATGCTTTGGCCGGTCTTACGCAGAAGTCGGGCAATCAAAATGCAACTGGCGTGTTGTCTGGCGTTTATGGTGAATTTGAAAACAATGGCACAAATACGGTGGATGAGGGCATCGGCGTTCGCGGTCAGCTGGTCAATCAATCGGGTACCACCACTGCGTCTTCGGCTTTCAAAGCGCAAATCACCAGCAATGCTGGCACGGTCACTAGTGCATACGGATTGAATGTCGCCTGGAGCGGCGCGGGTACGGTCACCACCGGCTATGGCGCCTATCTCGGCAACTCAACCGCCACCACCGGATACGGTGTTTACCAAGTCGGCGCCGACGACGAAAACTTCTTTGCTGGGAATGTTGGGATAGGCACCGATAACCCGAGTCTGCAGCTGCAAATTGGTAGCTCGACGGGTGGGACTCAGTTGTTTGTCCGTCAGGATGCGACGACCGTCGCAAACGAAATGCTGGGTGGAATCGGTTTTGATTCATCGGACGGCAATATTCCGGCAAACGTAACACATTCTTCCGCGGCGATTATCGGATACGCATCTGAAGATCATGCCACCACCGACAAGGGCGGTTATCTGACCTTCTGGACATCGCCGACCAATCAAGACGACGACACCGCGGGTTTTGAACGCATGCGCATCAACGAGGCTGGAAATGTGGGAATCGGAACTACAGACATTATGGCACCACTTCATATCGCCAGATCTGCAGCGACATCGATAAGCGCCACAAACAATTATCTCACGTTGGGCGGTATTGAGTCCTCAACTCACTTTATGATTGGCTTTGGTCTTAACGTCACATCCATCGCCTATTCTCCGGCCTATATGGGGTACGAACTGATGGACCCTGCCGGCCAGACAAAAGGCGATCTTGTATTCGGAACGCGCGATGTGACCTCCAACACGCTTCCCCCTGAGAGAATGAGAATAAAAGGCGCGGGAAACATAGGTGTCGGCACTGCCTCGCCGAACATCGGCTCGATCTTGGACCTCAATGGCACAGGCAATCTTTCAAGTCTGCTCGTCCCGCGAGGAACAACCGCGGAACGCGCGGCCACTCCGGCCAACGGCATGATCCGCTACAACACCGCCACTTCGAAGTTCGAAGTGTACGCGATCTCGTGGCAGGATCTGGCAATGGGTGCGGGCGGTGGCGGTGCGACCGATATCAACGGCTTAACCGACGGTATCGCCGACTACGGCGCGAGTTCGAGATTGTATATCGGCCAAAATGCTGGCGCGGGATATTCGGGCGGCTCGAGAAACATCGGTATCGGGAAGAGCGCGATGGAATACAAAGGTACGGGCAGCGACAACGTCGCCATCGGTGATGAGGCAATGATCTGGTCGTCGAACGGCGCGGATCGCAACACGGCGATTGGTGTAAACTCCCTGCCGTTTGGTGTTTCGGGCGATGAGAACGTGGCTATTGGTTTTGATTCCGCCTCGAACCTCTCTGGCAACGCCTACAGAAATACTGCTGTCGGCGCGGTCGCAATGGGGATAGGTGCCGGAGGCACGGCCATTCAAAACACCGCGATCGGCAACGCGGCTTTGTATAATATTTCGACCGGCGCCAACAACACGGCTCTCGGCTGGAGCGCGGGGAATAACCTCACAAGCGGTTCGGGCAATATTTTTATCGGTTATGAAATTGACGCCCCTTCTGCCACCGGCAATGGCCAGATGTCGATCGGCAATCTTCTCTTCGGAACTGGGGTCGGCAGCGGAACCGGCACGACAATCTCCAGCGGCCGCATCGGTATCGCGTCGAATGCCCCGCAGGCTGTACTGGATGTCGTCGGCACAGGCAGCGCATCGGCCTTGATCGTTCCGCGCGACACAACAGCCGCTCGCGCAGGCATTGGTGTTAACGGAATGATCCGTTACAACACCAACCTCGCGGCGTTTGAAGTTTACGCCAATAACCAGTGGGCGACGGTGGCCACAGGCTCAGGCGGCGGCTCGCAGTGGAACAATGGCGCTTCAAGCTCAATCAACTACACGGCCGGCAATGTGGCTATCGGAACCACAACGGCCGATGCGCTCTTTCATATAGAGACCAACAACGCTGGCGCGGATACAACTTTCCGGATTTCTAACATCGCCGCTGATGGCCCGTCACAAATTGAGTTTGAAGAGGGGGGCGGCTTTATTAGCTTCGCCCTTCGCAATAATGGCGCCGTGAACCAACTCGAAATCGACGGTCTCGGCAACGACAACGGCTATGTGTTCGATCGCGATTACGCACGTTTGACGATGAAGTCGACGGGCACGGATGATACCTCGTTCCGCTTTTATGATGGCGCTATCTATCATTGGTCGGTGGGCCGCGACGATTCCAATTCCAACGCCTTTGTGATCAGCAATGGCGCCGCGCTGGGAACCAATGACCGTATGGTGATCTCAACCGGCGGTAATGTGGGTATCGGCACCTCGACCCCGGATGCAAAACTTCATGTCACTGGGCCAAACTCGACCACTATAAACGTAGCCAACGAATATCTTCATATCGGGGGATCTGAGCAAACAGTCAATGGCTACCGGCTAATTGGTTTTGGCTACAACACCGCAGAAACTTACTCGCCTGCTTATATGGGATTTCAAGATACAAGCGTGGCCGGTTCCGGAAAGGGCGCGCTCGTCTTTGGTACTCGTGATGTAACGACCGACACTTTGCCAGTTGAGCGCATGCGGATCGAAAGCGCCGGGAACGTCGGTATCGGCACGACAGGGCCGAACGTTGGCGCGATTCTCGACCTCAACGGCACCGGCAACTTAAGCTCCGTGCTTATTCCACGCGGCACCACCTCTGAGCGCGCGGCCACACCGGCCTCGGGCATGATTCGCTACAACACCACCTCAAACCGTTTTGAAGGTTACGAGAACAACCGTTGGCAGGGCTTAAGTGGCGCCGGTGTGGATACCGATGGCGACGCCTTGGCGTCGATCACTGTGAATTTGTCTATGACCAACTATGTGCGCACCACTTCGTCGGGAACTTGTGGCACTTTAAATATCACCGGCACAAATCCTGGCCAGTCTTATACAGTGACTATGGCCGGCACCAACCAAACATGCGCCACCATTCAGTGGAATGGCGCGGGCACGGGCGTAAAATTGCCGGCCGGCTATGTGGCGAGCCAAGCGGTCACAGGCGGCGTGGTTTATACGTTTATCGATGACGGCGCGAATCTGTGGGTGTCGGGTGTAAACTTTCAATAGTGCTTCACGGCTGATTCGTCTGTTGTATTTCGGTATGGTTTGAATAGAATCATAAGCCTATGAAATACATTTTTATATTTTTAATCTCGTCGCCCTGTTTCGGCTATACATCGGGCGATTTTTATATCGATCCAAATGTGGCAATCGGTTTTAACCCCGCGCAGGGTACGCACTACATGCTGGGCGCCGACGCCGGTTACGCATGGAATGAACAAATCGCTTTTGGACTGCACGGCTATTATTCTTTTGGTGAGCAGCCCAATCATGATCGCGAAATCGCGGGCGGGCCATTCGTGTCGTATGTGCAGCCGTTTACCGAATGGTTGGTCGGTTCACTTCGGCAAGAAATCAACTACGTGGATCTTTTTGATCCGATCAAAACCGAGACGGCCGCTGGCACGAGCTACTCGCACACTCGCGAAATGGGCATCGCCAGCGTCAGCCGGGCGGGCGTGCATCTCGCGTTTACGCGCAATTTCGGCTTCTCCTTTGGTTACCGCCTGGTCATAGGCCTTTCCAACACTAGCCTCGACAATGGCCGCTCAGGTGCTTTCGTCGGGCTTTCTGTCGGCATTTAATTCCCAGTCTTCCGTCTCAAATCTAGATGTGCGTAAGTCTTAACAAGACTTCTGACGCGCTATTTTCGATATAAAAAAATTCATATTCGTTCTGGCGTTATAAAGCAATTAAACCATCGGCCAGATTTAAATCCGACTGTCCAGTGATTCGTCAATAAGCCCGAAAAGTCGGTAATATATAGATTGGAGCTACGGATAGCTATATGGAACGTAAGTCGTTACAATCTATAGGATTTGTTTCCAAACATGTATTGTTTGGATGCGTTCTATTTTTGCACGTCATACTTTCGACCGTGGCCTGTACCAAGTCTCCAGGCGGGTCGGTCGAGGAGCTGATTAAAACGGCGCCGCCGATGTTTAACGGCCAACTCACCGCGACCTTTTATTCTCCCACCACAACTCATCTGCTCACTGGTACCTGCGATCCAATTTCGTACGCGCTTGAATATTCGTTGGATAACCAGGCCTCGTGGATCACCTATCCGGGCGGTTGCCCCAACGCCACTTTCTCTGTCACCGTGCTTTTCTCAAGCCGCAAAAAAGTTTACGTGCGCGCGAAGACCAAAACCGGTTACACCGCAACCGCCATCGCCACGATCCGTCTTTTGCTCCCTCCCACATCTCCGGTGCTCAACTTCGTGCAGTCGAGCAGCTCGGATATGGAAGACGGTCGCGGCTCCCAGTCGGCGATTGAGCACACGTTTACAAGTCTTTCGGATACAAATGGAATGGTAAAAATTCAAACCAGCGTGGTGGACTCTGCTTATGAGCCGTAATCCACGTTGGTTCGCTCTTATTTTGGCTTTTGCTTTTGCGCTGCCGCAGATGGCATTCGCTGGCGACGGCGTTCCGCTATTTTTACCCTTTCAAGGCCGCGCAACCGACAGTGCGGGCCAGCCGGTGGATACCGCGGCCACATTCAAATTTCGTATCTATCCGGCCGCCGGAATTTGCTATATTTACGAAGACACTCAAGTCATCACACCGAACGGCTACGGTTTCTTTTCTGTAATTCTCGGTGGTCTTGCCAATCGCACCGGCCCCGCCAATAATTTTGCCGACGTGTTCAACAACGACGTGATTGTGACAGACTCTTGTGCCGCGCCGTTTGATGGTGCGGCCAATGAGTGGCGCCGATTGGAAGTGGTGGTGGATGGCGTTCCGCTACCCACTATGCAAACCATCGCTGCTAGCGCATTCTCTATCAACTCGAACATGCTTGATGGAAAAACCAGCGCTGGTTATTTGCAAGTTGCAGGCGCCGCCACGCAAGCGGCACTGGCCACACTCACTGGTGGCGGCGATGCTTCGGCACTCCATCATCATGATGGTCGCTATGTCACTCTGAGCGGGAACAACGCAATCGCCGGCAATATCACTTCGAGCGGAAGCTTCTACGGCGTGGGCGCCGGCAGCACAATCGGCATTGGCACGGATTCGCCGGTCGCCGACTTTGAGATTCGTCGAACGTCGCCGAGTATTTTGCTTGGAGCTACATCCGGCGGCGGCGGAACGCCAACCATCACATTCACAAGCGGCGCTACGCAGAGAGCGCGGATTCAAGCCTCAGAGACCACAAACGAATTGCGTTTCTACACCGGCGTGACCGAGGCCATGCGCTTGGATGCCGCACAAAACTTAATTTTGACCGGTTCGCTGCAAGTCGGTGGCACGGTCGGCCTTGGCAAGTACAACAATGCACAAGAAGCGACGTTGATCACAACGCTCACCGGAATGGGCGCCGCGGGCGTTGGCACCATGTGGGTTAATCCAGATACGAACACATTTAAGTTTTGGAACGGAACCTACGCCATTAGCCTAGGGTCGTCGACTTATACGACCAGTGTGACGGCTGGAACGGGATTGACGAACTCAGGCACCGCCACGGCGCCGATTTTAGACGTGGACTACGGCACCACCGCGGGCACCGCTATTCAGGGGAATGCGGTCCACGCGGGAGACGTGACCGGTGCTTATACAAATCTAGTTGTGACTCGAATGCAGGGTCGCGATATCGCCTCAACCGCGCCCGCCGCGGGTCAACTTTTGACTTGGAACACAACGCTCTCAGCATGGGCACCGCAAACTTTGACCGACGGGCAATTGTCTTCGAATGTGGCGTTAAAGAACGCGGCCAATATTTTTACCAACACCAACGCGATTCAAATCCCCACAGCGACCAATGTGGGCCTGATTGTACAGACCACCGACAACAACACCACCAACAGCTTGCTCTCGCTGCGCAATATGGCCGGCACACCAATCGCCACCGTGCGCGCCGATGCGGTGCCGACCGCGACCACCGACTTAACTACAAAAACCTATGTCGACACGCAAGACGCCAATAAGTTGAACCTCAGTGGAGGTACCATGTCGGGCGCCATCAATATGGGTGGCACGCAGATCACCAATATGGCCGCCCCTACGGCCGACGCCCATGCGGCGACTAAACTTTACGTTGATACCAACCTCGGCACTCGCACACTTTCAACTGTCGCGCCCACGCCCAACCAAATTTTAAAATGGAACGGCGGCCAGTGGGAGCCCTCGACCGATGTGGACACGGGCATCACAGCGTTAACCGGCGACGTTTCGGCCAGCGGCAATGGCTCGGTGGCGGCCACCATCGCGGTCGGCGCCGTCGACTCCGCTAAAATTTTAGATAGCACCATCGCCACCGCCGATATCGGCAACCTACAAGTGACCGACGGCAAGATCGCCGGCGTATCGGTGGGCAAAATCGCCTCGGGCGCCGGTCAATATTTAACTTATGCTCCGAACAATGTGGCGTGCTCGCCCAGTGAGACTTTAAAATGGAACGGCACCGTGTGGCTATGCGCGGCCGATAACAATGCCGGCGGTACAGTGACTTTGGTGAGCGGCGGCGCGGGTCTGCTCGGTGGCAATATCACTGGCACGGGAACTTTGTCGGTCAACACCGGCGTCGGCGCCAACCAGATTTTGCAGTTGAATGGCTCTTCACAAATTCCTGCCGTTGACGGCTCTCTTTTGACATTTATAAACGCGGCCACACTCCGAGGTATCAATCTCTCGACCGTAGCTCCAACTCCGGGACAGGTGTTGAAATACAACGGATCGGCGTGGGAAGCGTCCGCGGACACGGACACCGGAATCACGGCGCTGTCGGGTGATGTGACGGCTTCGGGTTCCGGATCCGTGGCTGCAACTATCCGCAACGATCGCATCGTTACGGCCATGATCAAGAGCACCGGTGGCGGCCTAAATCGCCTGTTGATGACCGATGCGGCCACCGGCAACAATATTGACTTTGCTGACGATTGCGCTCCCGGCGATGTGTTGAAGTGGACCGGCGCCGTAAGCGGTTGGGCGTGCGACCAAGACGTGGGCGCGGCCGGCGTTGTGACTTCAGTCTCGGGCGGAGTGGGCACAACCGGCGGCACTATTACAGCAACGGGAACCATCCATGTCGATGTGGGCGTTGGCGCCAATCAGATTTTGCAATTGAACGGATCGTCGCGCATTCCGGCGGTAGACGGATCTTTACTGACATTTGTAAATGCGGTTTCGATTCGGGGCAATAATATCGCAACGACGGCACCGACTCCGGGCCAAGTGTTGGCGTGGAACGGGTCGGCCTGGGCTCCGGCCACCGATGCCGGCGGCGATGTGACCGAAGTGCAAACGACGTCGCCATTGCTCGGTGGCGGCTCGGTGGGCGGTTTAACATTAAGTATTGATACCGGCGTGACCACCGGACAAATCGTACAGGTGGCGGCGGCGAATCGTCTGCCGGTGATCGATGGTAGCAATTTGACTTTTGTAAATGCGGCGACTTTGCGCGGGGTGAATCTTTCGACCACGGCACCGACTCCCGGCCAGGTGTTAAAGTACAACGGTTCGGGTTGGGAAGCGGCCGCCGATAACAACGCCGGTGGTACTGTGACCTTGGTGAGCGGGGGCGCGGGCTTACTGGGTGGCAACATCAGTGGCACCGGCACTCTCGCGGTCGACGTGGGCGTGGGCGCCAATCAGATTGTTCAGTTGGATGGCTCCTCGGCGCTGCCCGCTGTTAACGGCGCGGCCCTGACACAAATCAATGCCGCGCGAATTCGCGGTGTAAATCTCTCGACGACAGCTCCCACTCCCGGCCAAGTATTAAAGTACAATGGCTCAGCTTGGGAAGCGGCGGCCGACAGCAATGACGGCGGCGATATCACCTCGATCAACAACGGCACTGGAATATTAGGTGGTGCATTGTTTGGCGATGTCACCATCAGTGTAGATGTAGGTGTCGGCGCCAATCAAATTTTGCAATTGAATGGATCTTCGCGCATTCCCGCGGTCGACGGGTCATTGCTGACGTTTGTAAACGCGGCCTCAATTCGCGGCAACAATGTTTCGACCACAGCTCCCGCTCCCGGCCAAGTTTTGGCATGGAACGGTTCGGCCTGGGAGGCTGCAACCGACGGTGGCGGCGATATGACCGCAGTGCAGACAACATCGCCATTGTTGGGCGGCGGCATCGTTGGGGGTTTAACATTAAGTATTGATGTGGGGACGGGCAACAATCAGGTTCTGCAACTCAATGGCTCGGCGCAAATTCCTGCGGTCGACGGCTCGCTCTTAACATTTGTAAATGCGGCGCGGATTCGTGGTGTAAATCTGTCGACGACAGCACCCACACCGGGCCAAGTTTTAAAGTTTAACGGTTCCGCTTGGGAAGCGGCCGCGGATACGGATTCAGGAATTACCGCCTTGAGCGGTGACGTAACGGCGAGTGGTTCAGGGTCGGTTGCGGCGACGATTCGCAATGATCGCATCACCACGGCCATGATCAAGAGTACGGGCGGTGGCGTGAATCGTCTGCTGATGACCGATGCAGCCACCGGCAACAATATCGACTTTGCTGACGACTGCTCTCCGGGCGAAGTATTGAAGTGGTCCGGCGCCGTGGGCGGTTGGGCGTGCGGAAGCGACGTGGGCGCAGCCGGTGTAGTGACCTTGGTTGCGGGCGGTGTCGGTACAACTGGCGGCTCGATCACCGCGACAGGCACGATCAATGTAGATGTAGGCACTGGCAACAATCAGATTTTGCAATTGAACGGTTCGGCGCAAATTCCTGCAGTGGATGGGTCGCTGTTAACATTCGTAAACGCAGCGGCGATTCGTGGAGTCAATCTCTCGACCACGGCTCCGACACCTGGCCAAGTGTTAAAATACAACGGTTCAGCTTGGGAAGCCTCAAGTGACAACAATGCGGGCGGCACGGTCACTCTTGTCTCTGGCAGCACGGGTCTTCTTGGTGGCAATATCACCGGCACAGGGACATTGGCCGTCGACGTCGGTACGGGCAACAATCAGATTTTGCAATTGAACGGTTCGGCGCAAATTCCAGCGGTGGATGGTTCGCTTTTGACATTTATCAATGCGGCCACTATTCGCGGTGTGAATCTTTCGACCACAGCGCCGACTCCCGGCCAAGTTTTAAAGTATAACGGCTCGGCTTGGGAAGCTTCGGCGGATAACAATGCGGGCGGTACTTTGACCCTGGTGGCCGGCGGCACAGGTACAACCGGCGGCACGATCACCGGTACGGGCACAATCAATGTGGATGTGGGTACCGGCAACAATCAGGTTCTGCAGTTGAACGGTTCGGCGCAAATTCCCGCGGTTGATGGTTCTCTTCTGACATTTGTTAATGCAGCGGCAATTCGCGGCGTGAATCTGTCGACGACCGCGCCCACGCCCGGCCAAGTGTTAAAATACAACGGTTCAGCTTGGGAAGCTTCGGCGGACAACAATGCGGGTGGCGATATCACTGAAGTCGCCACCACGTCGCCGCTTCTCGGTGGTGGCTCGGCCGGCGGCATGACATTAAGTATCGACGTCGGAACCGGCAACAACCAGGTTCTGCAGTTGAACGGCTCTGCGCAAATCCCTGCAGTCGACGGCTCTCTTCTGACATTTGTTAATGCAGCTGCAATTCGCGGCGTAAATCTCTCAACAACAGCACCCACACCGGGCCAAGTGTTAAAGTACAACGGCTCGGCTTGGGAAGCGGCCGCCGATACCGATTCAGGAATTACCGCATTGAGCGGCGACGTAACGGCGAGCGGTTCCGGCTCGGTCGCGGCGACCATTCGCAACGATCGCATCACCACAGCCATGATCAAGAGCACGGGCGGCGGCGTGAATCGTCTGTTGATGACCGATGCGGCGACTGGCAACAATATCGATTTTGCTGACGACTGCTCTCCTGGCGAAGTTTTGAAGTGGTCCGGCGCCGTGGGCGGTTGGGCGTGCGGAACCGACGTGGGCGCGGCCGGTGTGGTGACCTTGGTTGCGGGCGGTGTCGGTACAACTGGCGGGACGATCACCGCGACAGGCACGATTGATATTGATGTCGGTACGGGGAACAATCAAATTTTGCAACTCAACGGTTCGTCGCAGATTCCTGCGGTGGATGGTTCGCTCTTAACATTTGTAAATGCAGCTTCCATCCGCGGCGTAAATCTTTCGACGACGGCGCCGACTCCTGGCCAGGTTTTGAAATACAACGGCTCGGCGTGGGAAGCAGCGGCTGACACGAGCTCGGGCGGCACAGTGACTCTCGTTTCAGGCGGCGCCGGACTTCTGGGTGGAAATATTTCGGGCACAGGAACCTTAGCCGTCGATGTCGGTACAGGCAACAATCAGATTTTGCAGTTAAACGGCTCGTCGCAGATTCCTGCGGTTGACGGTTCGCTATTAACATTTATTAACGCCGCCACGATCCGCGGTGTGAACGTTTCAACCACGGCTCCCACACCGGGTCAAATTTTGACCTACAACGGTTCGGCTTGGGAAGCCGCTGCGGCCCCGATCTCGGGTGTGACCTTGGTCGCAGGCGGCGTCGGCACAACGGGCGGCTC
>CAYVRZ010000025.1:17491-66567 GCA_964453895.1 uncultured Pseudobdellovibrionaceae bacterium
CCCCGATCTCGGGTGTGACCTTGGTCGCAGGCGGCGTCGGCACAACGGGCGGCTCAATCACAGCAACAGGCACGATTGATATTGATGTCGGTACCGGCAACAATCAAATTTTGCAATTGAACGGATCGTCGCAAATTCCTGCCGTTGATGGTTCTCTTCTGACATTTGTAAACGCAGCTTCCATTCGCGGCGTAAATCTGTCGACCACCGCTCCCACACCGGGTCAAATTTTGACTTACAACGGTTCGGCTTGGGAAGCCGCTGCGGCGCCGACCTCGGGTATAAACGCTTTAAGCGGCGATGTGACCGCGAGCGGAACGGGTTCTGTGACGGCGACGATTCGTAACGACCGCATTACCACGGCCATGATTCAGAGTGCTGGCGGCGGCGTGAACCGCTTGTTGATTACGGACTCTACGACCGGCGCGAATGTCACGTTTGCCGATGGTTGCGCGCAGGATGAAATTCTTAAATGGAACACCACCCTCGGCTGGGATTGCTCAACCGATGGCAACGGCGGCGCGGTCACTCTTGTTGTCGCGGGCTCAGGCTTAGTGAGCGGCAGCATTAGCGGTACGGGCACGCTCGCCGTGGATGTGGGCACCGGCAGTAATCAGATTGTTCAGCTCAACGGCTCGGGGCAACTCCCGGCTGTCGATGGATCGCTCCTCACAGATCTAAACCTTGCAGCCGTAACTGCGGGCACTTTAGACGTAGACAGCGGCGGTACCGGCGCGACTTCGCTCACCGATAACCGCTTGTTGCTCGGCAACGGCACGGCCGCAATCGGCGTGCTCGCCGCGGGCACGGCCGGTCAGCTCTTGCAATCCGGCGGCGCATCCGATCCGGCTTGGTCAACGGCCACTTTCCCCACGGGCGCCGCCACTCAATATGATTTCTTGTACGCCTCAGCCGCGAACACTTGGTCGTCCTTTGCAACCGCGAACACGGGCGCGATGGTCACCAGCAGTGCTGGCGTTCCTTCATGGGCCAGCGGCGCCGTAGCCAATCGATTGCTCCGCACCGATGGAACCACCATTTCATTTGCGCAGGTAAATCCGACCACCGATATCGCGCAGGGCACAGGAGCCGTAACTATCGAATCGGTGAATGCAGGCACCTCGACCTTCGGCAATGCCACCGGCGCCGCGACCACTGTCGTGCGGTCGGGCACGGGCGGAGTGGACATCACTTCTACGGGAACAAATATTAACGCCGTCGATATCACAGCAACAGGTGCGGGCGGCGGCGTAACCATCGCATCGAATGCCTCGGGCGCATTTGCGATGAACGGCGGTACGGGTGCGAATTCCATCATCACCTCGACTCGTGTTGCAGCCGGCGGCCTCACTCTGAGAACCACCGGTGGCGGCGCCGCTACGACTTTACTGACGAGCAATGGTACGAGCGCGGCCGCAGTAAATATAACTGCGACGGGCGCAGGTGGCGGCATTACACTTACGCCAAACGCCACAGGACATACGATTATCAGTGCAGGCCGATTGAGCGTCGGTGCCGGAAACACACCGGCCTACACCCTTGATGTGGCTGGTAGCGGACAATTCACCGGCAACGTTCACGCCCTCGCGTTCTTCTATACATCGGACGGACGTCTGAAGGAGAACTTCACGCCCTCTCCAGGTTTGGAAGCCATAAATCAATTGAACGGATACCGCTTCAACTGGAAAAAAGATCAGTCGCCCGAAATCGGTTTGATCGCGCAAGAAGTGGAGAAGGTATTCCCAGAACTTGTCACCACCAAGGCCGACGGCTACAAGGCCGTGAAGTACGGCAACTTAGTGGCGCCGTTGATTCAGTCGACCAAAGAACTCTATGGCATGTGCAAAGCCAACGAATCGCAATGGCGTGCCCTGGCTTCGGTGGTCGACAACAATGCCCGCGTGACGGATGCCCGCATCAACTCGCTGCAAGATCAAGTGAATCAGTTAAAAGAAGAAAACCGCGCGCTGCAGATGCAGGTCCGCGAGATCAAATCTTTGCTTCTGAATAAATAATTGGGCGACGTCGACGGTTAGTCGATCAATGCACGCCCGTGATATTTAGTCGCGAGCCCGCCCTCGATGTTGAGTCACTCCGAGCACACCTTGCATCTAGGTCACGACAAGGCGTGCCGTGACCTATTTGCAACCTTTGCCCGGAGTGCGCAAAAGGCGAGGTCCCACGCTCAACGAGTTTGCTTTTTTACTTCCTCAAAAACGATTTTAGAAATATCGGCGACGACGGTCTCGAGCTGCTTCAAGTCCGCGCCACGAGTCATCACGCAAAGCAAATAAGGCCGTTTAGGATAATATATAATTCCGCAGTCGTGAAACTGCTGCAGGTCACCGGATCTACGCTCACCGAATTTGTGCGAAACCGTGATGCCGGACTCTATTCCCGAAATCAAGCCGACGGGTCCCTTGGCCTGGCTGAGAAGCCTGAGAAGTGAATTGGACATGGATTCGGGGAGAAAAGTTGAGTTGTAGAGAATGCGGAAGATCGATCCATACTCGCCCACCGAAATCCACCAATCATTGTTTTTCTGCAGTAGGGGAACCCCCATCTCGCGCAGAACCTGAATCACCTCGAGCGGTGGCGCTACGTTTAGCAACATAGCCGCGGCTTCGTTGTCGGAGTCGACCAACATTCTTCGTATCAGCTCTTCGACCGTGTAGCTCGAGCCCGGCACCATCGGATCGGCAATTTGAATCGCCTGCGACCAATCATCCAGTGTGCTCGGTTTAACGTAAATTAATTTTCGGCTCATCAGAGAGGTGTCGCCTAGAGATTTTTTAAGAATGGCTATGGCGATTGGAACTTTCAGTAAACTCGCCGCCATAAAAGGCTCGTCGACATTGATGCTGAAGGCCGGGCCGTTGTTCAGATCGCGGTAGCCAACGCTGACCTTCTCCGCGACTTTGCGATTTTGCAGCTCATCGATTCTCTGACTTACGGATTTTTGGATCTGATCTTTTTTGGGTGAACGGCCCTCTGGCATCTGCGGACAATCAATCAAGGGATTGATAAAACCACTCTGACCTAAGTGGAGTTCCCCTTCGATTTCGCCCTCGGCCTTGGCGTGTACCGGATAGTAGTGAAACCAGACGGCCATGCCAACCGCACCGATGAGTGCTCCCGCAATCAAACTGGGAATAGATTTAAAGACTTCCAAAGCTGCCTGCCATTTTCCCATGTTCCTATTTATACTTCTGTTTGGCCAAGCCAAATTCAATACTCAAGTTCAAATAATGACCAGATGTCGTGCTGTAGTTGTCGAGCCCGGTGCGATCGTTCGACTTATACCTGATGTTCTCTTGGCGATAGGCGTAGCCAAGCATCCACTTTTGATCGTCGGTCCATTTGTACGTGCCGAAGGCTCCGAGCGTAAAGCTCAGTTCGGGAACGGGATCAAGCCCATTCGGCGTTTCAATCCCCTTCGCACCTTGATAAACGACGCCATAGACGTGCCAACCGTATTTGGGATAATTATCAAAATCTCCCATATACGAAACCTGGAGCTGTGGGCCCGCCGTTTTCACGCGGTGGTAATCGTAATTTTTAATAAATGGATCGCGCAGGAATTCGGGGAATTCCTGATAGGCATACCCGAGCCAGACACGCAGCCGGTTGCCATTTTGCATAAAGTGACGGTAGCCGACATGCAAGCCGCCGCTGGCGTAGTTATAAACTCGATCTTCAATGGCGAAGCCGCTCAGGCCCACATGGCCCAGTAAGCCTAGGCGCGACTTTCGGTGCCAATAGCCGAGCGCCACCTCGCCGGTGCCGCCGTAGATGGGCTGATTCACTCTCGAGTTCAAGTCATAATTGCTGCCCTCGTAGTCGATCATCGAAGTGTAGTAGCGGCCCCAGCCGTAAATATGACTTGGCTCTTCGCTCGAACTCATCAACAGCGGAATGTACGTTTTTACTTTTACGCGTGATGCGTAGTCGGGCATCTCGGGCGGTTTGATTTCAGATTGATTGGCGCTATAGGGCACGACCAACCAGCGGTAGGACTTACCATGATCCAGAGTGCCGTCGACTTCCGGTTTCTCTGTTTCGTAGGATTTTACAAAGTTACCTTCGGTGTCGTAGACGTAAAGCTTGTAGTGATTCACGTCGAGCTGCGGATGCCATTTAAACTTGACCGGTTGCTCAAAATCTTGCGGATCAATTTCCTCATTGTCCGCCGGCGCGATGGGCCGCACTTTTTCGTAGGGCACAAAGAACTGCCATGGCGGACTCCAATCCGAGACCGATTTGTCATCGAAGAAAGTTCTCACTCGGGCCTCATAAGTTCCGGGTGCGATGGAGATTTTGAAATCGGGGACAGGCGACTCAAATACGCTTGAGTTGCCTCGCTCACCGAGGCGATCCAGTTTTAAAAATTCAAACTGGTATTTGACCGCCCTTGGACTTGCGGTCGCCGTCACTTGCATGTCTTTGGTTCCGGGCGCGGGCCCTTGCACACGGAAGCTGTAGTAGGTTTGCTCGATCGGCAGCTCATGGTCTTTGGCTTTGAACGCCTTTGCCGTATGGAGTGGGAAGTAAGCCCAAGAGTACTTGGACGACAATTCCACTTCGATCAAATTCCACGGCGTCCGCACGACATCCTTGCGGATGATATTTCCATCGCCATCACGCAATACAAACAAATAGCCAAGGGCTTTTTTGTCGACCGGCCACTCGAAGTTGATCAACTCGCGAACGCCGCTCTTCGGTTTGACCACGGCGCCATCGGCGGGATACACGGCGTTTGATTCGGTGTAGTGAATCCAGAACGGCTGCCATCGGCTCCACGGTCCGTAGAAGCCATTGCCGTCAAACGCGCGAGTTCTTAAGCCGTACTTGCCAGGGTTAAGGCGGATGCGCAGTTTTGGGTCTTCGGTGGGAAGTTCGAACGCGTAGTTGTGCGCCCAAAAGCGGCTGTAGGAGCGGATTTGCACTTGATACTTGGTCGCGCCTTCCACCGGATTAAATTCAATAATCGTATTGCGCGCGGGGACGTCGACTTCGGTATCGAACTGACGGGGGCCTTCGTTGCGATTTTGCGCAAACGCGGCCGGCGACTGGCACGCAAGCGCCAGAATCACCAGTTCCGTCATGAAGATATTCAAGAAGTCGCGTAAAATTTTATAACTCCGTTTTCGGTGTCTCGGCCTGCGGGTCGCCTTCCATTTCTGTTTGAATGGACTTAATGGTCGGTGGCTCCAAGTTTCTTAAGGGGAGCATGGCCGCCATTTTCTTCGGGCTGTCCTTCCCTTTGGTTTTGTCTTCGCCAATTGGTGTGACCACGACTGAGTAGGGGGTCTCTTTCAATCGCGGATCGACCTCGAGCTGTTTGAGGAAGGAGAATGTGCGAAAGGTTTCAAAATTTTTAACTTCGATACCGGCCTGATTCCACACGCGAACGTTGTACGACTTCGCGCCGTTGACGGGTTTCCAGCGCACATGAATCCAACCCTGCACCTGCGACTTAAGAACACCCGGGTCGACAAACTCCGGCGCGCCAAGAATTTCTTCTCGCGGTTCTCCCGTGATCGCCGCCGGGTCGCGACAGCCATCTTTTTGAGCTGCGTCCGTGGATGATGATGTAGATGTGGTGTTGGAGCCAGTGGTACTGGAAAATAAAATTCCAATTTCGACACCTATCAATAATATCGCTATATAAATAAAAAACTGTTTATGTGATAACGCGTACTTAAACATACAATCCCCCTGTATCTTTTTCGGAAAAAGAACGAGAGAAATTGATGAGTTACGGGCCGATCCGGACGTTCAGCCGTTGGACTTTAGTTAGCGGGGATCAACAATAGCAATGATGTCACTGGTGCTGAGAACACCGAGTGAACCGCTGTCCTGGTCTCCCGGCGATCTAGCAGATAAAAGCACGACGGAGGTTGAGTCGAGTTTGCCCGCGTGTGCCTGAAAATAAATTTTTAGAGAGGGAGGCGCATGTGACCCAAAGTGGTAGGGCTTTTGCGGGGAACCTGGACCTTGAACGCCCTCGGGTTGCATGTACAGGTCGCCATTGATTTCAATGTGCCAAAAATTTTTCTGTGGCGGCTGTTGCAGTTCGAACGTGTCACCGGGAGCCGCGGCGACGATTCTTGCGACCGGTTCGTGCGCGGGGGAAACTTTGTAGAAGACGATGGCGTTGCGCTTAAGGGTCAGGCCGCACTCCCGCCAGTTTGTGGTGGCGATGAGTTTGTCGCCCGGTTTAATTTTTGGCGCGAGCCAGTCGTCGTGAATGGTGAAAGTTTCTTGCTGGCAGGCGGGTTGGGATTGGATTTGGGTTTGGGGTGCGTCGCGTAAGTCGGTGGATGGGCTAAGAATTTTACCTTTCACCTGCAGCAACAAATACAGTGTAGCGGCGATGATGATTAGCGCGAGTGAGATTTCTTTCCAGTGGTCTTTCACTTTTTGGATTAAAGCGGAGTTTGCGGCGGTTCGCAAGGGGTGATGTGGCGGGCGTTTGGGGCGGTGGCGGAGTCGCTGGTGTTGCGAGTTTGTGAATTCGCGAGGGCGCTCGTGAATCGTGCGGTGTCCGAAGTTCGGCCAATCCGGCCGGCAGGATTTCGGATGGGGTGTCGAAGCAAAGTTCTGTAGATAATTGCCCGCCTCGGCAAAGGCCTACCGGTCATGTATAAATAAAAGGTGGTATAGTCATGACATTCGTTTTTGTCCGCCGAGTTTCGGATCAAACCGGCCGTTACCGTCTTAGCCGGACGACTAGTTTTAAACAGACCTGCGACGATTAATAAATAAAATACGTTTAATATTTTATGCATGCGCGTTCTTGCTTTTTACATTGAGCCTATCGTGCTATAAATACGACGCGAATCCCGTAAAATCCATTCACGAAGGAGCGCAAATGAAACAGCTCAAACTTTTCCCCGATCAACCACGACTCGAACACGGCGGAAGCTTGAACTGCGGTAAGCGAAAAGAATCTCGCCCATTGTATTTTGGCCGGCCTATTCATTTGGTCTTAAAATCATCCGGAGTGGATGTGGTTCTTGAGAACAAGGCGATTGTTCGGCGCACGATCGACGAGATGTGCGAAAAATTCGTCGTCAAAAATTTTGGGATTGGCGTAAATACCGACCACGTTCATTTACATCTTCAGTTCCCCGATCGGGGAACCTACAACTCGTGGGTGCGCGCGACCACCGGCGTGCTGGCGCGACGGGTTTGCGATCTGGAGTGGAAGTTTGTGCCGTACACGCGGGTTGAAACTTGGGGCCGCGACTTCGCGCGAGTGCAAAATTATATTCGGCTGAACGAGCTCGAAGGAAATTTGATTTTGTCAGGCGCGCGAGCGGTGAGTGAGATTCGCGTGCGGGCTTTGGAGTGGCTTGGCGCATCTGCAATTGTGTTGTCGGCTTAGCTTGAGTGGGCTGTGCGTTTGGCGCGAAATTTAAGGGGGATGTAACTTTGCCCCACGGGCGCGAGGTGGAAGCACGTATCCCCGTACGCGGGGATTTGAGAAAGTTGAGAATCTGAGAGGGACTGAGAGTTTGAGAGAACCGAGGATCTGAAAAAACCAAGGATCTGAAAAGACCAAGATTCTGTCAAAGGCCGAGAATATAAAGCGGCTATGGTGAACTTGGGGCGGCGCTGGCAGCACTCGTGCCGCCACATTGGAATGCGTCTGGCGCGAAATTTAAGGCCGATGTAACTTTGCCCCGATTGCGCTCGAGGTTCATACATATCCCCCGTACGCGGGACGCCGCAATTCCAGCGCCCTCGTCGGCTTCACCACACCTGCGCGACGCCATTTTACCCTCGACCTGCCCCGGCGCTCATGACTATGATCCCCGAATGGTTAAGGAAACACCGCCCAAACGCAAACCCAAACCCAAACCCAAACGCACGCCCCGCAAAATCCAAACCCTCGGCCGCACCACGACCGAATCCGTACACAAGCACACCGGCAAACACTGGGACGATTGGATCCGCATCCTCGACAAAGCTGGCTGCCGCCACATGAAGTTTTCTGAAATCACCAAAACCTTAAAAAAATTCAGAATAGGGCGGTGGTGGGAAGGGGCGGTGGCCATGGGTTATGAGATGCACATTGGCCGTCGCATTGAGGGCCGCAATCAAAAAGGGGAATACGCGCTGACCGCGACCAAAACTTTACCCATCGCCCGCGCTAAACTTTGGGAATTTTTAATTTCCGAAGAGGGCCAACTCGCCTGGCTCCGACCACTCACACCTCTACAAGAAATCACCCCGAAGGCGCAGTTTGAAGTGGAGGGTGGTATCTTTGGCGAGATCCGCACCCAAAAAGAGCCTGAAAGAATTCGCCTGCGCTGGCAAGATACGGAATGGCCAAAGGCCAGCACCTTGAACCTGGGCATCGCTGCCAACGAGCCGAATAAATCCATACTTTATTTTATGCACGAGGCGCTCCCTAGCCCGAGACTTCGCGAACAAATGCGCGAGTACTGGAAGCAGCGCCTTGAAGACGTGCGCCGGGATCTTGAAAAAAGACATCTTATATAGGCACACGACCACGCGCTCATTCTGAGAATATTGTTGAACTGTTATGCGACACCTTAGGCTAATCCCGCCGAGCTCGACTCGGAGTGACTCGTCTTAAATCTAGAATCACGTGTCAGTTCGGGAAATATGGTCGAGGTCTGGCCAAAATGTGAAAATTCTTAATTAAATCACCGATAAGACCTTGGGTACCTAGATAGCATAAGGACTGATTATGAAACGACTGTCCCACATTATTGGTCTCATAGCGCTCGCCGCCACGGCTGTTCAGCAGCCAGTGAACGCGCAGCAGAGTGGTGAAGCTCATCTTCATCAAATCATCAAGGACGCCGGCGCCGAGGAAACGAAAGCGCGGGAACTTGAAGAAAGAGCTGCGGGCGAAAAAGATCGCTACGAGCGACGCATGCGCCAGGTGCAGAAAGAAATCAGCAATCAACGCTATCAGATTGAAGGTTTCAAAATGCGCCAAGACAAAGCGCAGCAGGAGCTGGATGTTTTGAACGTGGGGATTGCGGATTTAGATTCTCGATTAAACGCGCTCAGCGTAGAGAAGCATGAGTTTGACACCTCTACGGCGTCAACTCTGACCTTGCTCGAAAGCCAGCGTCGGGAAGCTGCTGAAAAACAAAAAAGCCTTGATGCCGAGATCTCTGAACTCTCCAAAGCGCGCAAGCGAGCCGAGCGCTCGATTATAAATAAGTCGATCGAAGTGCAAGCTCTTAAAGCCGACGTGGCCCGCCTCGAGGCGACCCGCGCTGAAATCGAAAGCAAAACGGCTGAGATGGAAGCCGACGAAATGCGCGTGCGCACCGAGTGGATGCAAGCTAAAATCGCCGCGGCCGATCAAATGCGGATGCGCGACGAATCGAACAAGCGATTGGCTGAGGCCAAAAAACGCCGCGATGTCGCCGCTCTCGATTTAAAACATGCACAAACGGATCTCGCCAAAGCCCAAGCTGAGCGCGGCATTGCTATGAAAAAGGCCGAAGCCGAAGTCAGCAAATTTGAAAAAGAGATTCAAGCCGCACACCGAGCGCGCATTGGCGCCGAATCGGAGCAAATCCGCTTGGATGCCGAAGTCGCCAAAATCCGCGAGTATGTGTCGCGTATGAAAGAAACTCACGATCAAGCGGTTGAACAAGCTGATCAATCCGATGGTCTAGTGTGGAAGTCGACTTTGAATCTTGAGACCGCGCGCAGCGAGTTGTCGCGCGCCGTATCTAATAAGGACAAATCCAATTTTGAACTGGCCAAGCTGCAGAACCGTGAACGCGGTATTGCCGCCGCCGCTGATGCCGCGACGATCGTTGAAGCCGCATCGTTGATTCGGCCGACTTCACGCACGGTCGCAGCGACTTCGCCTGCGCCTGTCGCTCCGACGTCCACGGCAACACCGGGCTACGTCGGTCGCCCCGATCCTCCGTCGATGACGAAGGCCTGGGTGACAAGCTCATCTTGCAATGCGTATGAGAAGCCCGACAAAGGTATGAAGCCCATCGGATTCTTTAACGAAGGTCAAAAGTTTATGGGCCGTGTGCTCAAAAGCGGTTGGGTAAAAATCCAAAGCGCATCGGGCTCGGCAGTTTATGTAGAAGGAAATTGCGGACGTTATGAAAATTAAATTAGGCGCCGCGCTTGCGGCATCCTTATATTTAACGATCGCGTGCACTAAGAGCGGCACCATCTCTTCGGATGGGTCCTCGACCGTATCCGGCAGCATTCTGGTCACCAAAGTCTATCCGACTTCGGAGGGCGAAAGCTGGACAGCGATCACATCAGCCAGCCGGTTTTATATCAAAGGCCTCGCGCTTTCGATTAAAGGCACCTGCTCCCGCGGTGTTGCCGAAATCAAAGTTGGCGAAAGCGGAACGGGTGGTCCTTTTTATTCTGAGACCGCCTCGTGCCAAAACGACGGTTCTTTTGTTTGGAGCAAAACCTACACCGGTCCTCTCGACGTAGACAAAACAATCACCCTCGTGGCCTACGATATATCAGACAACGTGATCACCGGAGCCGACGACGCGGTGGATGTGCATGTCGATAACGTCGCGCCGACCGTGCCGGTCGTTTCGACGCCGGCCACAAGTCCCTACACACACAACGGTGCCGACACGATCTTTTCGATTCTCGGGACTGTATCCGCCGACACGGTTCGCTTAACTGGTCCCTATTCTTCGACCATCACTCCGACCGGAGTGAACTGGACGCATGATGTGACTCTGGTTCCGGCGGCATCTCTTGATTTTACTTATTACGCTTGGGATCTCGCGGGCAATCAATCCGCTGGGTTTACCCAAACCATCGAATGGAATCCGTCGCTAAGCCTTTTGGTCAGCGGCGCACACCCGGGCGGTGTGGTTGTTGACGGCGTCAGCAATTATTCGATGGAAAGTGCCGTGCACTTTGTGCCGGGCACAACCACCGACGGTGTTTCGAATTACGAATTAGAAACAGGCTTTAACTTTGTAACCAACTCAGCGAGGCAGTAAATGGGACGTTTAATTAAACTCATAGCACCGGTGCTTCTGGCCGTAGGGATGACAAGCGTCGCGCACGCTGCCCCCACGATCGACAGTATAAATGTGCAAGGTTATATGAGAAGGGCCAACGGCTTGGCCGTGACCGACGGGACTTACACCCTGGCGTTCGGCGTCTTTCAAAACTCGGTCAATCTCTGGGCGCGCTCCTACTCGGTGACGGTGACCAACGGATTGTTCTCGCGAACGATCAGCGGATTGGGCGGCGACTTGTCGGCTCTTCCGGCGGGAACTGGAATGAACTCCGACTTCTCAGCGACGGGTACAAACACAACATTAAACGCAGCTCTCCTTGTGGCGGGCGGCTCGACCGCAGTTACGGTGCGAGTTTACGCTGTAACCGCGATCGACGGAACCAACCCGCAGTTTGATCTGACCTTGGCTGCAGTGCCCACCGCTATGGTGTGCGAAGCTGCGAAAGGCGTGGTCGCCGGATCGGTGACTGTCGCAGGTCTTGCTGCGGCCGCGTATACAACAACTTCAGCTGGTGCTGGTGATGTCGGTAAACTGGTGGTTCTCGATGCTGCTGGAAAATTTGATGCAACCGTATTGCCGAATACAATTGGCAATACTGGAGCAGGTGGCGTGACCACTGTCGCTGGTGGCACGGGCGCCGGTGGGCAGACCATTATTTCCTCTTCGGGAACTGGTGCTTCGGCCGTCGCGATTGACGCTGGCGCTGCCGGTGGTTCGGTTAATATCACGGCCAATACAACAGGCAATATCGTTATAAATCAAGGGACTACGAGCGGTGTTTTGACTCTCGGCTCAGCATCGTCAACTGGCGGCGCGACTTTACAAGGTGCGGGTCCTGTCCTCGTAACTTCTTCACAGGCTGCGGCAGGTGCCGTAACTGTCAGCACGACAGGCGCAGGTGTCTCTTCGACTTTAATTACCAGCAACGGAACTTCGGCCTCGGCGGTGAACCTCACCACGACGGGCGTTGGCGGCGGTATCACTCTTGCGCCTGAGGCCACTGGCAATCTGATTGCTGGCGGTGGAGCGACGAGTGGTTCGATCACTGTTGGTAATGCATCGACTGGACTTTCCACATTTGGTAACACTGGTGCTGGCTCCGCTACTGTTGTTCGCTCTGGATCGGGTGGATTGACAATTACATCGGCCGGCACCGTCGACTTGCAACCCACGGGCATTCTGAATATTGGTACCACTGGCAATGGATTGGGAGTGGCTCTAAGAGTTGGTACTGGTAACCTTACCATTGACGGCAATGTCACTGTGGCTGCGACTCGTAGCATAGCGACCGCGGTTTCGACCGTTACACTTGCAAACGCCGCGAACAATGATGTGGCAATTGGTGACGGCAGCTACTTCCGAGTCGCTGGTCCGACTCAAGGCTTCAGTCTCTCTGGTATGACGGGAGGGGCTGACGGTCGGATGGTAACTATCGAAAATGGCATCGCTAAGCCGATGTTGATCGCAACGAATACAGGCTCTGCAGCAGCAAACCAAATTCAGGGTGAAGGCTGTGTTCTCACCCAATATGGTACAGCGTCCTTTGTTTACAATGGGACTTTGCAAAAGTGGGTGCAAACAAGCTGTAATATCGGTAGCGCGCCATCTAAGGCAGTAGCGCTAGTTGCCGCGACAACCTATAACTCGGGCGCGCCGCTTGTTACGGATGGTGCAGAAGTAATTCGCATGTCGATGACTGGTAACTTCGCGGTGACTCTGCAGTGTATTGCGCTTGATACCAACAACTCCCTCACTCCGTACGTTGGGCAGGAGTTAACAATTATTTTTAACGTCGCGGCTTCAGGTGGTGCGGCGTCGAATTTAACTTCGGCTCACAATACAGCATGTGCTGCTCCTGGCTACACGATTCGAACTAGTACGGCGGCCAATGTCTTGGGTACTGCAGCGAACAACGGGGTCTTTACGACTTACGTGTTTGACGGCACTTATTGGATTCTCAAATCCATTTTGCTGTAATTTTTCTGCAGTTAGAAAATCTTAAAAAAAACCCGGGTCAACAACCCGGGTTTGTTATTTTGAGCCGGATTTTTTTACGGTCTCGGCAAACGCTAGCCAATCCGACCGCCCGGCCGCGCGCCGAATAGACAGCTCGGCAATAGTTGGCTTCACCATAACGTAATTGAGACGAATAAATGTCTCCCAGGACTCGAAACGGTGAGTCGTGACATCGGGCAGATTCAGAGTGAGAACTGGTCCAGTCTCAAGTTTAATCTCATCCAGCGTAAACTCAACGCCCAGGCGTTTGATTCGTGAATGAAACCCATAGGGAAATCCCCAGAATTTCGCCCGCAGAGTCAGCTCCTCGTCCGGATAAACTTTCGAAATATAAATCGGAAACTTATCAATATTGGACTCAAGCAGCTCCAAAACGGTGAAGGCTCCCAGCTCGTTGTTGTCGCGGCGTAAAACCTGTCTCGGTACGATAAAGCCTGGAACATTTTTTTCGACCAGCGCCTTCATCCACGGCCACCAAAGGGCATCGAGCGGAATCACTTTTACGTCGGGACGAAGCTTGTCGATTTCCTGCAAGTAGCGAAGGGTATTTACATAGGTGTCTTCGCGCATCAAGATCACGGCGCCGGGTGCGACTGCGTCGAGCATGGTGCGGCCGACGTTGTGAAAGAATTGGTCGTTGGATTTGTCTTGGATTTTCCAGTTCCAAATCGTCATGGTGGCGACGGTTGCAAAAGCGGTGGTGGCGAGGATTTTTTCGCGATGGCCGCCGGTAAATTTTTGCGCGCCGAATTTGAGCGCCCACCCAATCAGTAGGCACAGCAACAGCAGTGGCAAAATCCACATACGGGCCTGCGTGTGATAGTAGAGCGGAATCGAAAGATCTAAGTTTGAAAGCGCGTGGAAGATTACGACGTAAGAGATAAATGTGGCCAGGACTAGGCGGGGGAGCGTGGTGAGTTCTGCGTTGCCCGCAGGTCTAGCGAGCCGATAGACCGCGTATAAAATCGCCGCAACCCCTGGCCAATAAATATTCCGCACCATCTCCTGGGCAAAATAAAAAATCTTCGACCAAAAGTGCGCATTCTCTTTATCGCCAGTGGCGAGGGAAAAGCTCCCGTACTCCCGCCGCAGCACATGCGTGAAAAAACCATCCCAAGTTGAAAAGTCACCCCAAGCGTATAGCGCGCGGTTTTGCCCGAGGTAAAATAAAAATAAATAAGGTAGGAGCCCCACGGCGAAGGCAAGCAGAGTGAGTGCGAGAGGTTTCGCCCTTAATATTTCACTGCGATAGGTCCATAAAAACCATAGCGTAAAAGGCAGCGCGAACAACAAAATGGTAAGGTGATTGGTGGCGGCAAGGCCGAGCGCAAGTGCCAAGACTGGTGCGGCTTGGGCGGGCTTTGGTGAGAATCGTGAGAACCATGGCTCTAACGACATTGTTCGATGGAGCAAGAACAACAGCACCACCGCAAACAGATTATTGAGCGCGAAAACTTCGGCCTCCATGGCGTAGCGCCACACCAGTGGCGACAGCGAGTAAAGCATAGTCACCGCACAGGCGATCCACACGCGACCAAGCCACTCGCGCAAGAGCTGAAACAACACCGCCGCGGCCGCCAGCTGGCAAACGACCGAAAATAATCCCACCCGCCACGCGACCGTCGAAATCGGCAGATAGGTAAAAAGATGCGCGAAGAAAGTGTAAAGCGGGTATCCGGGCGGGTGAGGAGTCGCGAGCTTGGTCGCCGTAACGATCAGCTCGCCGCTGTCGCCCGCGCCCACAAAGGGAGACATGCAGAGGAGGTAAATCGTAGCGATGGCGAGTAGAGTGAGGGCGCAGATGGCATTGGCAAATTTCGCGGGCGATGGCTTAGATCGCGACCATTCTGAGATCGACCGGCTATTTTTCTTTTGCGAAACTCCCATAGCCAAATTTTACCCGAAGGCTCGCGATTTAATCACGATGTAACTTTGCAGGGGTATTGCCCAAAATGCAAAAAGCCCGCGGTTTAACTCGCGGGCTCTAAAGAACAATCCCTAGTCTACGAAAAATTACTGCTTCGTCGCCTTACAGTTCGACTTGAAGTGATCCGAAGCCGTGTCGAGCTGGCGAAGGTCGACGGTTCCGTCTTTATCTTTGAAGACTTTGTAATTGAACATACAGCTGTCGGGCGACTGAAAGGCGTAAATCAAATTCGACAGAGTTTGCTGCAGGCGCTGATTGGCTTTCGACATGTTCTCGAAGGCCGGAGTGGTCGTGCACACTTTGTCTTTGTTCTTGCGGTAGCCTTCGAGCTCGGCCACCATCGCGCGCTGTTCGCGCTTAAATTTGTCGTAGGTCAAAGTGGAGTCGGGGAGAACCAACTCGCCAGCGGCGTTTTGTCCGTCTTGCTCGTCGGAGATCTTGATCACTTTTTTCTCGATTTCGTTGAATAGATCCGACTTAGCTTTGGCGATCTCAGAGATCGAGGCCGACTTTTTAATATCGCCCAGGCGCTTGTACTGCGGGGCTTTCGCATCAATTAAATAACTGCGCTCAAAACCTTTGCGGCTCTTCAAAGTGATGTAGGCCGCCACTTCGCCCGCGTCGATAAAATTGGTGATGTCTTCGGCCGTCATGACCTTGCGTTCTTTGCCTAACACTTGGCAGGTTAGGTTGGCGCCGCTTGAGCGGATCGTGCAGTAGATCTCCATCGGCGTTTGCGCCGACGCAATAGAGCCGACCGTGGCCAATATTACTGTGGTGATAAAGTGAATGGACCTTTTCATAGAAGAACTCCCCCGGGTGTCGATACTCAAAGTCTAGCAAAAGAATGGTCCAGATCAACACCTTCAATATAATATTGCCGTTGACAGGCCTTTTGTATTGAAGTGATCGTTAATTATCAGGGAGAGTCACCTATGATTTCGACAGCATTGCGAATGATCACGTTATCAGCGGCCCTCTTTTCCATAGCCGCTGCCGCCCAGCCGCGAAAGCGGATGGATAAAATGGACAAAGCCTCGTCGGGAGCGATCAAGGTCGAACCTGGTACCGCCGACCTGACCACCCAAAATGCTGTCGGCCCCACCGGGCCACCGCTGAAGTTCAGCACCGACGATGCGCCCACCAATACGGATCACCGCGAAACCATCAAATTCAAGGGCATGGACACCTACACCACGCCGTCAGGCAAAGGGGACGAAACACCGCAGCCTATTCTTGAGGCATCGGCCACCGAAGACGACGACGGCTTTAAGTCCTACATCGGCTACCCCAAACACGAAATTCATCTGATCAATGGTTTTGACAATGTGGCGGCCACTTGGGGCTACGACGGCCAAGATTTTAACTTTCGCAGTTCGACCCTCGCCTACGGTTTGAACTACACATTTGTCGGAACCCCAATGTGGAAATTGGGCGTGTTCTATTCGCGATATTCGGTGGCCACTCCGTCGGGCACGGTGACTCCGTATGCGATTGTCGAGTCTGAAGAAACACTCGATCAGTACGGGCTGAACACCGAGTACTGCCATATTAGCTCGAGCAATTTTTATCGCCAGTACTGCATTGGCGGCACAATTATGAATGACGCCTATCCGGTGCTGAAGTTCACCACGTCGACCCGGCTCGAAATGGGCAAGGTCGATGATATCGTGGTCGGCGTGCACTTGGCGGCGCAGCTGCCGTTTAACGACAAGATCTATTTTAAACCGATCCTTGGTTACAATTACGGAACCGGGGCTGGGCAGTCGGGAGCATTGACCGCCGAGAGCAATTCAAAATTTTACTTTCGCGGCGAGGTGCCCTGGCTTCTCACGCGGCGCTTTACTTTGAAGCTGCATGGCGATTATTCCGCGCGGCAAGCCGTGATCAAGGGCACGATCGGCACGAACAAGGACAAATGGGAAACCGACTCCACCATAATTGGTGGCGGTTTAGATGCTATCGTTGTCTTCTAGCGATACGGGTTCCATTTCATAAAAAAATTTGGTGAGATTCTCCCTTACGCATTCCTGAGGGGGATTTTTATGCGCAATTTGCTATTAGCGGCGATTTTTTTTGCCGGACAAGTTTCAGTCATTCCAGCTTCGGCCTGCAGTGCTTTTGCCGGCGGCGGCGCGGTGACCACGCAAGTGATGGGCAAAAGTTATGATTGGTTGCTCAGTCACGGAATCGCATTAATCAACAAGCGCAATGTCGAAAAGACCGCGTTGGTGCCAGGCCTTAGCAATGACCCGCTTGCGCAGTGGACGTCTAAATATGGCAGTGTCACCTACACACAGTTCGGTCGCGAGTTCCCTTTAAGTGGAATGAATGAAAAAGGTTTGGCGGTAGAAATTCTTTGGGACTACGACAACGAAGGCCCGAGCGGAAAAGGCCCGTTGCCTTCGATCAACGAAGCGCAGTGGATTCAGTACCAACTCGATATGTCGGCCGACGTCAAAGAGGCCATCGCCAACGCTCATAAAGTGAAAATTAAAAAAGTGTACGCCGACGTTCATTACATGGCCTGCGATCGCTCCGGCGCGTGCGCCACGTTTGAATTTCGTAAAGACCAAGTTGTGATCAATGAAATGGGCCCCAATGGCTTGAAGGTGTTGACCAACAGCGATTACGGCCGCTCGGCCGATTACGCGCAAGACTACGTGGGCTTTGGTGGCAAAAAGTCGATTCCCTACGGCAGTTACGATTCGAAAGACCGCTTTGTAATCTTGGGTTCGGGGCTTGAGCAGTTGAACTCGGTGGTGAATTCGAGAGACGCGGTATCATTGAGCTTTGATATGTTAATGCAAGTGCGCAACGTCAATTCTTCAGTATGGAATATCGTGCACGACATGAGTGCCAACGTAAGTCACTTCAAGAAAATGTTTGAAAAGCAAAAGGTGATGCAAACGCATCTAAACCGGTTTGACTTGAGCTGCCGCTCCCCGGTTCAGATTCTCGATCTAGAATCGGGGCTCGACGGCGACGTGACGGCGCTCTATCAAGAATACGACCCGGCTATGAACCGGGCCAATATCGAACTCACCGGTAAGGGATTGGGAATCGGCAAGCCACTGCAAGAGGCCGCGATTAACTATCCCAGCACCACACGCTGCACTGAACCCAATTAAATTGGTGGCGTTACCTGGGATTTAAGACCTAAAATTTCAGGTAATGCGCCAAACTGGGGTTACATTAGTCGGGCTGATTATGGGCGTCGCCGTGATGGGCATTGTTGTCGTGGGCGGCGCCAGCCTTATGCAGATCCAGAGCGGGTCGATGCGATATATGACCCAAAAATCCGAAACTTTTTCGCTCAAGTCGCGTTTGGTAACGATCATGTCGAACCCCGACAATTGTTCGTGCCAGCTCAATCCGAGTTTAACAACCGATGACAGCAACGACCCCGCTTTAACTTTTGACTCTACGCCTGCGGCGCCTCTTCCTCGGACTATAAATTTGCGCAGAATCCGCGAGGGCTGCGCGGCGACGTCTGAGATTTTGGTTGAAGAAAACGGTCGGGCCGTTGATGGCCTGGTGGTCGAACGCGTTGAGTTTACCGATTTGCTGCCAACCGGAAATCCCAATCAGTGGCGCGGCAAGTGGCGGGTGAGTTTTAGACCTGTGCAAGAAGGAGTTTCAATTGCTCCCGTTGAACTCCATCAATTTATTTATGCGGATCCGGGCTCGATCATCGCAACTCCGGGTGCAGCTTTAATCGGGGGCTGCCGCGCTCCGGTTCCGCCCGGGTTGGTGAATAGTTGCCCGGCCGGTTATACCCTGGTCGGCGGACCCAGCACCTTCACCTCATTTTGTATGCAGATGCAAGAGCAGGGGCCAGCCTCTTTTCTCGGTGCCAAAACCGCCTGCGCCAATGATTTGCACCCAGGCTTTGGCCCGCCTCATATGTGCACGCGCAATGAGTGGACTTACGGGTGCGACAACAATTTAGATCCGAGTTTCAGGAATAGTGTTCGTGAGTGGTTCCCAGACAACAACAACATCACGGCCGCGACCATTGATAACGGGGCTTGCCAACCCACAGGCTACGTCGCCCACGCGACGCCGCTGGCCTACAGGTGCTGTATCAAATGATAAGACAGCAAAAGGGATTTTCAATTCTCGAAGCTCTTGTGGCCGCCGGTCTACTGGGAATTGTCGCCATGCTGGCGGCCTCGCTCGTGTCGTCGCAAAATGCTTCGGTTCGCTATTTGGCGCAAAAAGCCGACACCATCGACATAAAGCTGCAAATGAACCACGTATTCTCAAACCCCGACAATTGCGCCTGCCAGTTGAATCCCGATCTAACTGTCGACAACAGCAATGATGCGGCTCTTGAGTTCAACTCGAACTTCAATCCATCGGATCCGCCCAAGTCGATGAATGTTCGGCGGGTGCGAGTTGGCTGCGCGCTCACCTCGCCGTTGATCGCTGAAGAAAATCAACAGCTCTCTCCCGATATTCGCATTGCCCGAGTTGAATTCGGTGACATTCGACCCACCGGCAATCCCAATGAGTGGGAAGGAGTTTGGCGCGTGTCATTTGCATCGACGGCCGAGCGAGTTGCCGTTTTGCCGGCGGAGTTTAAACAAGTGGTCACCGTACAGCCGACCATTGCTCCCAATGTCAAAGTGGTCAGCTGCAAAGGCCCGGTGGCCGCGGGAATTATAGTGAGTTGCCCTGCCTCCATGGCGATGGTGGGCCCGCCCAACGCGATCGGCACCTATTGCATTGATCGCACACGCCGAAACGCGCCCGATTTTTTTGCCGCCAAGTCGGCGTGTTTCAATGTTGACCCGCAATTTGGCCCCGCGCATCTGTGCGATCACAACGAATGGTTTACGGGTTGTATCAACGGCGCTTTCACCGATGGTTTTGCCGGTGGTGCCGGTGAGTCGATTTCGGATTTCGACGGAGTGCAATGGTTAACCACGGCGGGGTCAGCGAACTGCAATAGCATTTTCTATCGCCAGATCACAGACCCAGGTCCGTTTAGGTGTTGTATAAAATGATGGCGCAAAAAGGTCAGGGCACATTACTGGTATTGATCGTGGTCGGCTTGTCGGGCATGTTCGCGATGGTATGGACGGCGATGCGTGAGCAGCAGTTTAAAGTCGCCCGCTATATGGATCAAAAAGCCGCGTCCGAGGCCGTTGGCCGGCAGTTTTCCATTGCGATCTCAGATGGTGTCTTGTGTGGATGTTCTTTGGCGGCGCACACTTTTGATGCTGGCAATACAACGGGCAGCGCCGCGATTCAGGTCGATCGGATCCCCACAAGTTGCGACCCCAATAGCCCCGCACTGGTGATGCGCGCGCAAAAACTCGCTGGTGGAATGGAAATTTCAAGAATTGAACTGGCGGATCTGCGCCCGGCGGGAACCCCGCCAACAACGGCGTGGACTGGAACTTGGCGAATCCATTTTGATACGGCCGGCGGAACTCAGATTCGCCCGATTGAGATTCCACAAAACATCACCACCTCCGCCGATGCGGGCAGCGTCTCGGTCGCCGCCTGCGCGGCGCAAAGTTCATCGCCCCGGATTATCGAAAGTTGCCCCACCGGTTGGGCCATGGTTGGTCCGGCGGGAAGAATTGGTACCTACTGCATTTCGCAAAATCCACGCGGGCCCATGACTCAAGACCGCGCACTGGACGATTGCAACGCGCATCAACCCTCAACCGGCGGCACGTCGCATTTGTGCAACAACACCGAATGGTACGCCGCCTGCACACAAGGGGTGATGAACAACGCGCCGACGCTGCCGGAGTGGAACACTGAGTTTTTTAGCACCAACTATGTCACGGTGTCAGGTATAGGCGGACAGTGCCGTGGAACCTCGCGCCGAATCCGAAGCGAACCCAATCTTTTCCGTTGCTGTTACCCCTGATTTGACCTCACCCAGACCCGACCTTTGTCCGGCACAATTTTGCCTGAAGAATACCGATACATATATGTGATGAATTGGCTGAAGCGATCTCTTTTTGAAATCGGGCTCACGCTGTTTTTGGCGTTGGGTGCGGTTGTTTACTATCAAGGGATTCAATCGCGAGTTTCTTTCGGCTGGGTTGATCACACCTATGAGATTCTCAATCAAATTTCGCGCACACTCGCGCAGTTCGAGCGGGCCGAAACGAGCCAGCGTGGCTACATCATCACGTCAAACCCCGAGTACTTGAAGACTTACCGGCAGGCCGCGGAGAGCGCGCGAATGGAAGCCGAAAAGTTGTCGGTGCTCGTGCGCGAGAATCCGGACTCGAGCGAACGCGTCGACCGGCTGCGCGATTATCTTGGCCAAAGAATTTTAGTGCTTGAGAAAGCCGTTAAAATGAAAGGCCTTGGTCAGCACGAAGAAGTTTTGCGGTTCATCGCGAGTGGTGAAGGCAATCAGCTGACGTTAAAGGTTCGCTCGTTGGTGGCCGAGCTGGATGAACACGAACGGGGCCTTCTCGATATCCGACTCGAGGCCGCCGAGATCGCAATTCGCAGCTTGATTTATTTGATCCTTCTCGGCGGAGTGGTAGCCACCGGTGTGATCTTACTTGGTCGTTTTACTCTTCGTAAAGACGCTGAAGTGATCGAGCGCCAGCAGGATCTATTGAACTCCATCGTAGCAAACATGTCCGAAGCGCTTATGGTGGTGGATCGGAGTGGACGGATCGTCCACGCCAACCCGGCGTCAAAAAGAATCGTCGGCGACCGGCCAATGGACATTAAGGCCAGTGAGCGGGCGGCACGCTTTGGGTTTCATGATCCGACCACCGGCGAGCTGTTAAAGTCCGAAAACCTCCCACTCGCGCGGGCCAGTCGTGGCGAAGTGATCGACGGTGTGGAAGTTTTGGTAAAGAACGATCTGCATCCCGAGGGCATGGTTGTGAGCATCAGCGCTCAGCCCCTGATCGATTCGCAAAAAGTTCAGCACGGCGCCGTGGCCGTGCTTCGCGATATCACTAAACTGCGCCAAGCGCGCGAAGAAGCCATCAACCAATCGCGCATGAAGTCTGAATTTTTAGCGGCTATGAGCCACGAGATTCGTACTCCAATGAACGGGATCATCGGCATGTCGACGCTGCTCCTCGATACGCAACTCGATCGCGATCAATGGGAGTTTGTGTCGATTGTCAAAAAATCGGCCGAGTCGCTGGTGAGTTTGATCAACGGCATTCTCGATCACTCAAAAATTGAGGCCGGCAAACTGACTTTGGACGATTACGAGTTTGATTTGAAAATGCTGGCTAAAGAAACTGTCGATATGTTTCAGTTCGCGGCCAAAGAAAAGAAACTCGATTTAAAATTGAACCTTCCGGCCGACGACGATGCATGGCTGGTTCACGGCGACGGCGGTCGCGTGCGGCAGATTTTTGTTAACTTGATCGGCAACGCGATGAAGTTTACCGAAAAAGGGTCGGTCGAAATTTCTGGTATTCGCCGTGGAGATCGCTTTCGCTTCGAAGTGAAAGACACCGGTCCTGGATTGAGCGAAGCCGATATCAAGGGGCTGTTTGTGCAGTATGGGCAAACTGAGTCGGGCGTGCAAAAAGGCGGCAGCGGTTTGGGCCTTTACATCTCGAGCCAGCTGGCCAAACTCATGGGTGGCGAAATGGGCGTGAACAGCGTGCTCGGGCAAGGTTGCACGTTCTGGTTTGAACTGCATTTGTCCGAAGTCACCCGTCTCGAGCAGCCCGAAGTGCCGGCCGATGGCACTTTCTTATGGAGTGGCCATGTGTTGGTGGTCGAAGATCAGCCCGTGAATCAAAAGGTGATCACTCACTTTTTATCTAAAACTGGTTTGACGTCGGACGTTGCCGCCAACGGCGTTGAAGCGCTGGCGCTGCTCGAAAAGGGCGAAAAATTTGATCTTATTCTAATGGACTGCCGAATGCCGGTGATGGACGGCTACACGGCCACCAAAAAGATTCGTGAGCTGCAATTGAAGACCGGCGAGCACACGCCCATCGTGGCCGTCTCGGCCGAAGGTTCGACCGGCGACCGCCGCCGTTGCCTGGAGATCGGGATGGATGAATTTATCTCGAAGCCGATTGAATATTATAAACTGATTGAAGTGTTAAATTACTTTATGGTTCGCGACGTCAACGGGATGGACTCGCGTGCACTCGATAAACTGCGCGGCTTAAGCTCCGGCGGCGAAGATTTGACCACGGTTTTGATCACTGAGTATTTGGCGTCCACACCGACTTCGATGGCGGCGATGGAAAAAGCCATGAAAGACGAAAATTTGGATGACCTGCGCGACGCCGCCCATGGACTTAAATCCACCAGCGCCGCACTTGGCTTGCGACGTGCGGCGGCTCTGTGCCAAGAAATTGAAGATCTGCACCGGATTGACCGGGCAATGGAACTGATGGAACAGCTTCGGCGCGAAATCGCCAAGGCAGAGGTAGAGCTTCCTAAACTGAAGTCGCGTAAAGTGGCGTAACAGGTTTTATTAATTATGAGAGTAAATTTATGGCAACAATACTTATAGTCGACGATCAAAAAAGTGTTTTGCTCACGCTTGAGAGTATTCTTTTGGCGAAGGGGCATTCTGTTTTGCAGGCGATGAACTCGCACGACGCTCTTGATCAGTTGGCTCAGCAGCACGTCGATTTAATTATTACCGATGCCGTGATGCCCGGCGGCCCCTCGGGCTTTGAATTGATCGTGACTATACGTAAAAACCGCAATTGGACCGACCTGCCCATCGTTCTTCTGACCGGAAAGCGTGAGAAAAAAGATGTCGAGCGGGGAATTGGCGTCGGCGCCAACGATTATTTAGTTAAGCCGGTCGATCCCGTGATTTTAACCGCCAAGGTCGATGCGCTCCTTGCCGCCAAAGGCAAAACGGTGCTCGGACTCTTTGAAGTTCCGGTTAAAGTGGCGGCCAGCTTTCGCGATAAAACCGAAATCCGCTCGGTGTCTGAGGTCGGCATTGAAGTGTGGTCCGATCTTCCGGCCCCCGTGGGCGCTAAGATTCGCCTGACCAGCACATTCTTTGAAGATCGAGGGCTGCCCGAACCATTGCTCAGAGTGATCAAATGCGCGCCTCATGAGAGTGACCCGAAGCAATTTAAAATTCTTTTGCATTTTGTGGGCTACACCGAAAAAGAATTCCAAATTCTCCGTCTGTGGATTCGCAAGCAAGAGACCGCCAGCGCTTAAGCGTCTCACTTTGAGACGTGTCTCAAAATGTCTTATTTGAAAACACTTGCGAGCGTTATCTACATCACAGAGGCATTCTTTTAATCATTCACAGGGCCCCAGGCTTGCAATTTGAATCGGTATGCTACCGAAGCCCCTGCAAATCGCGCTTGTTGCGATGCTAATGATCGCGGCCAATTGGGCCCGCGCCAACGACACCGCTGATGTCATCGGGATTGCAGGTCGCCATGGGTACGAAACCGGCACAAAAGGGGCGGTGACCAATCGCCAAATCGCCGACCAACTCTACAAACAATCTTTAGCCGATGAAGCCGCCGCTTGGCGCAGCTTTCCACCCAATGCGGCGTTGTTGGCAAAGGCCCTGCAACACAGTCAAGACGCCAAGCTCGCCGATGACCAGGCCAAGGAATTTGCACGAGCGGCTTTGCATAGCGCCAAAACGGGGTCGAAGTCCGGAGAGTTCTCCAACGCCCGCTACGGTATGATCTCCGAATCCAAACTCAAAGAGCTTTCGACAACGTCGTCGCCCTATATGAAACAGGTCGAATCGAAACTCGGCAGTTACGGCATGAAACTTAGCGCCGATAAAATGGCGCTGCAAACACCGTTTGGAAAGTTCAACGTAAATATGGATGGCAGTGCTCTCGAAAAATTGCTTGGCTCTGTCGCCACCAAACTTGGTTATTCGGCCAGCGAAGTTTCGAAAGGACTCCGCGCTGCCGAAGCCGCTCGCGACGCCATCGCCGCGAAAGCGGGTGCGGCCAACAAACAATATGTGGTCGATGAGGATCCAGCAAAGGCACAGGGCTCAGGCCTCGAGGACTCGGCGGCGGCAAAACGTTTAGCTGCGGCTGCTGCCCAAGGCCGCGATCCAGCCAGCGCCGGCCAGGCCGCCGAGAAGGCGATCGGCTCTAATGCCGGCTCAGCCACGGTTAAAGATTTTGAAGAAAAACCGTTGAAGTCTCTCGACCAGATGGAACAAGAACTGCTCGAAAGCCGCAAAGCTTTAGGCCGCACGCTCGGAATGGCTTCGGCGGCCGATCCATTGGGCCGAAAGAGTCAGGACATCTTCCAGATGGTCCATGTCCGCTATCAGTCGCTGCGCTCGCAAGGCGCGTTTATCGAAATATCACGCGGCAAGTAACCATAGATGTCGGAATAAATCCCAACGGCACAGGCAAGAACGGGTTACCGGTCAGTGCGACAAAGGGCCAATAGCTGGTGGTCGCGCCGTAGAGCGGAATGTAAGTGAAGCCGGTGAGAATATCTTCCGACAGTTGCCCCTCACAGTCGTCTTTGAGGGGGCGGGTCAAATCCATATAAACCGAAACCGGCGATCCGTTCACCGGCACCGAAAAGGTGGCCCGGGGAAAGCTGGTTAAGGTTCCTGTATTGTAAGTCAGACGACCGCCGCGAATCTGCTTCTCGCCGACGATGGAGGTCATCTTCGCCTTGCCTCGGCCTTTTTCGCTGTACGTGATCGTAGCGAAGCCGGTGAGAGGGTTATAGGCCGTGCAGGTGTAGCGCTCCGCCACCCGTTGCGCTGCCATCGCCGAAAAACTCATAAACAAACTTACGAACAACAACGAAAACTTCATAGATCCCTCCCGGGTTAAAAATCAAAAGCTAATCACAAAATGAGAGGGATGCAACGAGAGCAATTGCTCTAAATTAGAGTAGGAATGTTTAGCGGGGCGCCAGGGCGGCGAGTGGGTCCGGTTCGACGTCGTTAAGTATACTTTCCCCGGAATTGACAAGTGTAGGTGATGCCACAGCTGCCGAACCAATCAATCCGCACCGGCTTGGCTGGACTATGGGGACTGTGTTGAACTGGCTCAACAAAATGGCGCACCCTCAAGCCGAACTAAACCCACGCTGCGCTTCCCACTTATGCAAAAACGTCGATAGTCGATGAACGCGCGGTCTATACGCCAAGAAGCCCAAAACCTCCCAACGATTGCGCCGAATATATCCCCGCACGCGGGCCAGGCTTTTCTTCCCCCACGAGACCAACCGAGTGAATGGGCGCGCCACCCAAAGCGGCTTTAGGGCGATTCGCAATCGCCGTCGAAGAGCCGCATACCGACGGCCCAGCTCCGCACTAAAAAAACGCAAAAACCGAATCTGCGCCTCACGCGACTTTGTGTAGAACAAAACATGTATGTGATCGCGATTCACGGCAACTTCGTCGACACGAATCCCATAGCGAGCGGCCGCCGCCGTTAAAGTTGCGCGCACCAGCCTCTCAAATTTCGAAAACCAAAGGGCCTGGCCCAAATCTGCCTTAAACACCACATGGGTCAGCATCTTGGAGTCAAACGGCCGACGCACTTTTCGATAGTTCATCGATCCGCCGTACATGGAGTGCTTGGCGATCCACCAGAGCTTAGTGTTTTTGCGCGGATCTTTAAGAAGAGAAAACTGCTTCTCACGTCTCATGAGGAATGAGTTTTAATCGGAGGCAGCCGGCTTCGTCAATACATACCGCTACCTTTTATGCCTTACCGCGCGTGCTGGATTTCGATTCAAGTGCATCACCGGAAAAAGAAATGATTGTCGAACGGAATTCGGGAGGTGCAATATTCTCGAACTGGGCCGGGTAGGTGGCTTCCATAACGCAAGCCCGCGGGCCGGAGATGGCATGGCGGCGGGCAAGGGTGGCCCGAGCAAGGTGTTCAGCGAGCAAGCTCGAGCTCTGCAAGTCCGCCCACAGCCGCGCGACATCACCTCCGGCCGCCAGCCGCCGCCTCGCCACCCGCACAGCACCGTGCAACCCACCCGCCCCCAAAAACCCCTAATATCGGTTGCCCCGCCCGCGACCCTCTGCTAGGTTGCGTCAAATCCGGAGATAAAATGTCGTCATTTGACCAGTTCCAACTGCCCCCTTCTATTGCCAAAGCTTTGCAAAAACTGAGCTTTACCACGCCCACGCCGATTCAAACTCAGGCGATTCCCGTGGGCCTCGCCGGCCGCGACGTCATCGGTATGGCGCAGACGGGAACCGGTAAGACCGCCGCTTTCTCAATTCCCATGGCCGTCCGTCTTATGAATCAACCCCATCAGAATGGGCTTGTTCTCGCACCGACCCGCGAATTGGCGATGCAGATTCATGAGTTCCTCAAAAAATTGGCGGGAGATAACTTCAATATTAAACCGTCGCTATTGATCGGCGGGATGTCGATGAAGGCGCAATTTAAAGAGCTGCGCGATCGGCCGCGCATTCTTATCGCAACGCCGGGCCGGTTGTGCGATCACGTGCGCCGCGAGCCAAAACTCCTCAGCCGCACTTCGATTCTTGTGCTCGATGAAGCCGACCGCATGCTCGATATGGGCTTTCTCCCGCAGATTCGCGCCATTCTAAAAGCACTGCCCAAGCAGCGTCAGACCATGATGTTCTCGGCCACTTTCCCGCCCGAAATCAAACGTCTGACCAACGAATTTATGTATAAGCCCGAAACGGTTTCGGTCGGCGCACCCAGTAAGCCCATTGAGAAGATTGAGCAGAAAACAATCGAAACCACTCAAAAACAAAAGAACGACGTTTTGATGGATGAGCTGAAAGCTCGCCAAGGTTCGGTTTTGATTTTTACCCGCACTAAACATCGCACCGACCGGCTAACCCGCTTCCTTGAGAGCTATGGCCATAAAGTGGCCCGAATTCATGGCAACCGGTCTCAGGCGCAGCGCCGCATGGCGATTGAAGGCTTCTCAAAAGGCCATTTTAGAATCCTCGTGGCTACGGACATCGCGTCTCGGGGCCTCGATATCCACAATATCGCTCATGTGATCAATTATGATTTGCCGCAGGTCCCGGAAGACTATATCCATCGTATTGGCCGGACGGCCCGAAATGGTCGGGCCGGGCAAGCGTTGTGTTTGCTCACTCCGGAAGACCGGCAAATGTGGAAATCAATCTCGCGATTGACCACGACCGGTAAAGCGACTGCCACCGAGTGGCCGTCGAATAATAAAGCGCCCGCCACGCGAGTGGCTGGCGAACATAAGCCGCCTGCCAAGTGGCAGTCGAATGAGAGGAAGCACGTATGAAATCAATCACAGAATTTTGGGCCGTAAATCTGACCAAAGGTATTAAAACAAAAACCGATCTCGCCGCCGCTGGAAAAACTCCAGAAGAAATCCAAACCGAAATCGGCACCGCGTTTAAAATGGAAGGCGATAAGCTGAAGCATTTTATGAATGCGATGGAAGTGGCCGCGCAAAATCCCGAAAAACTCGGTCGCGTGTTGGTTGTTTCGCTGAACGAAGGCGAAACCGCTCCACCCAAAGGCGTTAAAATGGACGAGTCGCACTACATCCCTGAGTTCGCCAGCGACCCGCGCCCGGTCAATACACAAAAGAATACGAACCGTGGCGGCGGCCCGCAAAAAGGCAAAGGCAAGGGCGGGCCTAAGACCTCGCCGTGGGGCCTTACCCCTGAAGAAAAGGCCGCTAAAGGCGGAAAAGCCAAGGCCGCGGCCAAACCCACTACTTAGCCTTCGGCCGAGTGACCTTTTAGGCTTAACACCCCTTCAAATACCTAACAGCCACCCATCCCAGCCTCTTATATAAAGGAGGCTAGGGCGGCATAATTCGTGGTTATAAGACCGGTTAAACCCTGAACCGGAGCATTTAACTATGCAGGCCCTGGCAACCAAAGCGTCTCTAATATTGGTCGTTTTAACTACCCCGGCGGCATTTGCCCGCCCTGGTGGCGATACCGCCCTTGGTGGCTCTTCGGCCTTTATCACCGACGAAGACGCTCTTCTGACCCCGGCCCAGTGGCAGACGACGGTTCGGCCAATAACTCCCGCGCCAGCGGCACCTGGGCCATCGGCACTTGGCCCCGCGTCGCCCACTGTGCCCGCACCCACAGGTCGCGCATGCGTTCCCTCACGACCCTATAAAGAGAGCACCCCCTTTAAAGTGTTTATCGATCAAGTTAAGCAAGAGATGACGGTTCATTCTCCTGATTTTCCGGAGCCGTTGGTGTTTCCGGTTTCGACGGGTGGTGGACTCAAGGTTCCAGTGCCTGGCAGTGGCGTTTCTCCCTATTGCGCCGAAACTCCGGCCATTTCGCAAAGAATTGTGACTGCGTTTGAAACCCAAGAATTCGAAGGTCGCAGAGACTGTAAGCCTGAAGAAGTGCGCGGTCGCTCGACTTTGTTTCCCGGCAATACCTATCGCTCCGGCCAATTTGGCGGCGAAGAAGGTCAGGGAGCACTTATGCCCAACGCGATTCGCGTTCAGGGCGGAAAATTCATTCATCGCTGCACTGGCGATGGATGCAAAACTTTGACGGAGCCGGTCTCTGGCGAGTGCATTCGCGTTCCGGGCTGGCGAAATGCGCCCACCTGGGTTGTGCAAGCGGCTCGGCAGAACACTTTAGACCAGTCGGCGATTTCTTTTAAAGTGAATCGTTATCGTCGTAGCAATGGCGATGGAACCTACACCGTGCCGCAGGTTGAGATTTCTGAAACACTCGCCAAACAAATGAAAAAATATGGAGCGATCGACGTCGAAGTTGGTCCGCCACCGCCTATGCGTGAGCGTGGTAAACAGGCGCGGCACTATCCTTATCCCACGCGTCCGTACTGCGATCAGGCTATGGTTGAACAAGCCAAGCGCGACACTCTTGAAGGTAAAACTCCCGAAGGCGGCTTCTTCAACGAACTCACCTCAGGTATAGGCGGAATATTTGAAAACATCTTCGGCCTCGGCGGCAGCAACCAGCAGCGGCCAGCGCCGCGAATCGAAGCACCGCGCCCGCCCGAAACCGAGCAACAGCGCCGCGATCGTGAACGTCGCGAACGCAGAGAGCAGCGCGAGAGAGATGAATGGCGTCGGAATGTTTTCGGGACCTGACCTGACCTGATATTGGAAAAGGCCCCTAGGGCCTTTTCTATTTCCCCATCCGCCTCCGTGCTACCTAGCGCGAGCGGGATCTTGGAATTGTTTTGATCTGGTAATCTTCGGACGCGATCTCGCGATTTGGGTACGACTTCTTTAACCGGTCGGTGATATCGCTGATCACTTTTTGGGTGGCGAGGCCGATCGGTGAATCTTTAAAAACTCCGGTGCTAAAACTTGAACCTTTGTAATCGGCCTTAACGGCGCTGCCTTTGTTGGGCGCCTTGCCTTGGCTAGAGAAGGTTTGCGCGATGTTGCCACTGCGAACATCGGTGACTTTAATTTCGACCTCGACCGAGGCGTCTTTATCGCAAATATCAAAAGTCTTAAGCGCGGCTTCAATCGAATACGCGGCGGCTTTAAAGGTTCGCTTGTTGTGGACGTTTTCCACAGCCGAGAACGAGTCGCGGGCGTGGCCGCGAATCAGCTCGGGCTCGACCACGTTAAAGCCGTTGTTGTTGAGGGCGTTGGTCAGCTGAATGCGAAACGCTTCTTCGATGTCTTTTTTCCAAGGCTCGACGGCGTTGCAGGGACCCGCTGAAGTTTTGTTGCGGAATGAAGCCACATCGATTTTGGTTTTGGCTAGGACCGGCTGTGAAAGAACCGCGGCTGCGGCTAAGGCAATAAGAGTTAAGTGTCTCAAAATGATCCCCCATCAAAGTTGCGACCTATAGGGGATTACTCCAAAAACAATGCCGGGTTGTACCCGGCACGTTTAGTTCTTGAAGCTCAAGTTTCTAACATTGCTTATTAGTTTAACGGCGCGAAATCTTACGTTCTGAAAGTTGACGTTGCTTTTTGAGCTCTTTCGCCTGCTTTTGCTTGGCTTTTTGCTCGGTCGCCCACTTGAGATTGTCTCTGGCTGTGGCGGTGGACTGCTTTTGACGCTCCACTTTGCCTTCGAGAGCGGCATTGCGGGCTTTGCCACGCTGAAATTCCGCTTTGAGACGCTTGGTTTCGCGATCCAGTTCGACCTTCTCTTGAGCGGCAACCTTGAGAATGCGATTCAAGCGCTGAGATTCTTCAACCAACTCACGTTGATATCTGGCGTATTTGGCTTTGGTGCTGGTCAGCTCATTGCGGGTATCGGCAATTTCCTCGGTCACCCGTTTGTGCTTGCTGCGAAGTTTTTCTACTTTGGACTTTTTGTCATCGGCAAGATCTTTGGCGGTCGACAACAGGCCCTTGGCCTTTTCAAGTTCGACGTTTTTGACCTCGAGCTGCTTTTCGATGGTCACCATTTCTTTGGTGGCGTGCTCGACCTCTTTATTAATGCGGGCTTTTTCTCGTTGCACATCTTGGTATTGTTGGTCGGTGCGTTGCAATTGGCGTTGAGCCTCGCGCTTGCGTTCTTTGGCCGTAGCTTTAATGCTTCGGGCTGAACGCTCCAGATCGCGTGTCGCCTGACGCTCGTTGCGCAGCTCTTCTTGCTGCATCTTGACGATTTCCTGCGCGGCTTCGCCGTCGTTCAGTGCCTCTTCGGCATCCACATCAATCGTGTCATAGGCATCATTGGCGCGAAGATTCGGTGAATAAACAAGCGCCGCTCCAAGAACGATCGCGAGATATTTGAGTCCAAGCATAAAAACCTCTTTCTCCCACGCTTTATTTTCGCTCGTATATGGCAGTGTCCATAGGTATTTTTGCCCGATGGATCAACATGAAATCGAATGTTTAGAATTCTGTTCAGGAGTTCGGCGGAATTGTGGGAATTGGCGAATTTTCGGCAATGAGGCATTCTGTCGGGCGCCTTTACGGGATGGGACACAATGGCTCGTACTTCGAATTCGCCTGCAATTAAATCGGCGTTCGCGGCTGGCACCGCATTCGCTCATATAAGGGCAAAACTCGCATAAGGAGCATCACGCTATGAAAGCTATTCCGAATATCAGTAAATTTATGACCACCGTTCCCCGGACCATCGGCTCGGAGCAATCACTCGCCAAAGCCGGTCAAATTATGAGTGAACTTCGCATTCGCCATCTACCGGTTTTACATGGTGGCAAATTGGTCGGCATCCTTTCGGATCGCGATGTGAAACTGGTCGAGACCTTTAAAGATGTGGACCCAGAAAAAGTGAGCGTCGAAGAAGCTTATTCTCCCGATCCTTATATCGCATCGCCCGATTCTTCTTTGGCTGACGTGTGCGCCGAAATGGCGGCCCATAAATATGGTTGTGCGCTGGTCGTTGATAACCATAAATTGGTCGGCATCTTCACCTGGATCGACGCCCTAAATGCCTTTAACGAACTTCTATCCACGCGCCTAAAACAGTAGGCGCGGTATGAAAAAAACCATCGGCGTTCTTTGTCTTTTTGTTTGTGTGACGCAGTTACAGGCCCAGACAAAATCATCGGCATTGCAGGAAAAAATGACGGATCTTTCGGCAGCCTTGGCCGCCACGATTCCTTATCTCTACCCGGCGCCCGATCAAGATCCGAAAGGCTTAAGCGAAAAAGTGAAGGCGGTCTACGATATCACCCGCAAACTCGATGACGGCCTAGGCCACTCGATTCAAGTTCCCGATGCCGACCCTGCTTTGCCGTACCTGGCGGCGATGCTACGCAAAGATTTTGAGCGCGCCTACCAGGGAATCAATGAAGGGCATAGCGAATATGCCAAATCTGCAGTGCGCGCGTCGGTGGCTTATTGCATTGCTTGCCACACGCGCACACAAAGTGGCGTTGAGTTCCCGCTGTTAAAGGCGTTCAGTGAGCCGCTCAAGCGTGCGTCTTGGATTGAGCGCGTGGAGTTTATGACGGCCAGTCGGCAGTTTGATGCTGTCCTCGCTGAAGTGAACAAGCAAATGGATCATCCGGGCACACCGCTACTCAACCAGCTCGACCTCGAGCGCGCGAGCCGCATGGCCCTTTCTGTCGCGGTTCGCGTGAAGAAAGATCCTAAGAAGGCTGAAATGGTGGCCAACGCGGTTCTGCGCTCAAAGGGTTCAAGCAGCTACATGAAAGACGGCGCCAAGGTTTGGTTGAAGGACATCGCCACGTGGAAAAAAGAATCTTCTAAAACTTACGCCAGCGACAAAGAAATGATCGAGGCGGCACGAGGCCTGATTGAACATGCGAGAAAACCCGGGCCCGTCGGTGGGCACTCCGAAGTGGATTTTCTCCGAGCTTCGGTCGTGGTTCATGATTTGATCAAAAAGTATCCAACGAGCGAATATCTCGCGGAAGCGTTGTATATCGTTGGTCTGTCCTACGACTCTTTGCGCGAACTCGGTCTTTGGAGCTTGCATGAGATGTACTTTTTGGCCTGTATCGACAAAGCTCCCCGTTCGGAGTTGGCCGAAAAGTGTTTTCGCAACTACGAGTCGAGCATAACTCTGGGCTATTCGGGCAGCAGTGGAGTGCACGTTCCCTCATCGGTGCGCAAACATCTCGATTCGGTTAAACGGCAGGCCCAGCGCGCAGTAAAGAAAGAGTAAAAACAGCGCCTTGCCCCTCTTTGCTTTCGGCGGAGAGGGTGCCATTCCAGGACTGCACGAGACGATAAGAAGTGGCGAGGCCGAGCCCAGTGCCTAAGCCGATGTCTTTAGTGGTAAAGAACGGTTTAAAAAGCTGGCGAAGATTTTTTTCAGCAATTCCGCAGCCCGTATCTTTAAATTGAATTTTTGCGTTTGTGCCGCCGGTGTCGCAGGTGATTTCAATTTTGTGATCGGCTTTTCGCCCTTGGGCGCGCGCCGACTCGATGGCGTGAACCGAGTTGACCATTAAATTCAAGAACACTTGCCCCAGAGGGCCCGCCTCCGCGCGCACCACCGTGCCCGGTGGGATCGTAACTGAAAAAGCGATGTTATTGCGCTCCAGCTCATGGCTCATCAGATTTTTCACGTCGACTAGAACCGCGTTCACATCCACATCGGCGGCATTCTCGGACTGGGTTCCACGTGCGATTTGCAAAAGCGACTTAACCAGCTTGCTGATCCGGTCGATTTGACCGGTCATCAAGTCCATGGTGCCCTTTAATTTCTCATCGGCGTTTTTGCCCACCATTTCGGCCCGACCACGAATAATCCCGAGCGGGGTGCCGATCTCATGGGCTAAACTCGAGGCGAGCAAGCCGAGAGAAGCCAGGCGATCTTGCTGAAGAATTTGCGCCTCCATCTGGCGGCGTTCGGTCAGATCGCGAATCGCCAAGATCGACGTCTTTTGCCCGCGCAACACGATCGTTCGGCCCGAAAGGGTCAGCGAAATTTCACTGCCATCGTTTTTGACGCCAACTACATCGATGGGCGGCCCATCATTCTTTAAGCGTTCGAGCAAATCGGGGTGAAAGTCGGCGCGCACGTAGTCCGTCAGGCGCGTGTCGACCATTTCTAGGGGATCGCGGCCAAAGATTTGGCCAGCGGCTGCGTTGGCGTCGGCCACGACTCCTTGGCGGTGAACCACAATGCCCTCGAAGGTCGAGTTGAAAAGAAGTTTAAAGTTCTCGCGTTGCTCGGCCAGATCTTTCATGTCGAGGGCGTTTTTCATCGAGTAGCGGATCGAGCGCTCCAACAAGTGCGCGGTGATTTGACCCTTGATCAAATAGTCGGCCGACCCGCTCTGCATGGCTAAGATATCGAGATCAAAATCGCCATGCCCCGTAAGAAATATAACCGGCGTTACTAGGTTGAGACGCTTGTACTCGCGCAGCAGATCAAGGCCGGTGAATTCACCCAACCGGTAATCGAGCAAGCAGATGTCGAACGCTCCCGTTTGCAACGCCGCTAAGCCCTCGTGAAATGACGACTTCCAAGTCAGATCGTACTTCGAACCTTGAATCTCGCTGAGGATTCCGCGGATATTCGCATAATCGTCTTCGTCATCGTCAATAAGAAGAACTTGGATCTTATTAAAATTCACGGCGTGCGTGTCGGCCTTTCTTTCGGGAGCTCAACGAGTTCAAACCAATATCGGCCTAGCCCTCGCATTACATCCACCAGAGAGCTAAAGCTGACCGGCTTGCTGATAAACGAGTTCACGCCCAGGTTGTAGGAGCGGTAAATATCTTCTTCGGCCTTAGATGTTGTTAAGACCACTACGGGAATTTGTTTGAGCCTCGGGTTGGATTTGATTTCAGCCAAAGCCTCGCGCCCGTCTTTTTTCGGCATGTTGAGATCGAGCAATATCAGGCCGGGCAAGACGTCGCTCTCGATCAAAGACCGCATCAACTCTTCGCCGTCTTTAACGAAGATCAGTTCGTTGCTAAGCAAACTTTCTCTCATCGCATCTTTAATCAACTTGCAATCATCGGGATCGTCGTCCGCGATCATAATTGACACTTTACGTTTAGTCATTGGCATCCCCTTCGGGTTGTTTCACTGGCAAAGTAAAAATAAACTTAGCCCCTTGGCCGAGCTGAGATTGGGCGGTGATATGTCCGCCATGGCGATCGACAATTTTTCGGCAGACGGCGAGTCCGATGCCGGTGCCCTCATACTCAAAGCGGCCGTGGAGGCGTTGGAAAATCGTAAAAATCCGATCCAAATATTTTTGCTCAAAGCCAATTCCGTTGTCGGCCACGGTTACTTCGACCGCGCCAGAATAAGAGTTAGGCAAGGCGGCATTTTTGCAGCTGACGGTCACGATCGGTGCCTCGTCGGGCTTATGAAATTTTAAGGCATTGGCCAAAAGATTTTGCAGGAGTTGGCGCATTTGCGTTGGATCCGCGTCGATGGTGGGCAACGTGCCGCTTACAATTTTGCCGTGAGATTGCTCTAGGCGGGCCTCTAGGTCGGAGATGACCTGCGCCAGCGTTTGATTGAGATCCACTTTTACAAATGGCTGAGCTTTGGTGGTGACTCGTGAATAGGTTAAGAGATCGTTAATTAAAATCGACATACGTTGGGCGGAGCTCAAAATTCGATTGAGGTAGTCGAGACCCTCCTCGCCGAGCGCGGCCGACGCCTTACCCTTGAGGCGGTCTGAAAAGCTTTGAATTTTGCGCAGCGGCTCTTGCAAATCGTGGGCGGCCACCGAGGCAAAGTCCTGAAGTTCGCGATTCGAGACTTCGAGCTTTTTGCTATGAATTTTGAGCTGCTCTTGGGCGGTAACTCGTTCGGTGATCTCATAGCGAACGGCGACAAATTTTTCAGGTCGGCCATCGGCGCCCATAAACGGCACGATGGTGGTATGAACCCAATAGTGTGAGCCATCTTTGGCTCGATTGCGAATCTCGCCTTCCCAAACCTTGCCCGATGTGATCGTGCGCCACATCTCAATAAAAAATTCTTTTGGGTGAAATTTGGAGTTGATGATTTGGTGGGTTTTGCCCAACAACTCGTTCGCGGAATATTTAGAGATCGCGCAGAACTTATTGTTTACGTAGGTAATTACACCCTTAGAGTCTGTGATCGCGACGATCGCGGCTTCATCGATGGCTGATTTTAAATGTGCAAGGTCAAGGCCCGACAGCCCCTCATTGTCCGACATTCTCCGCCTCCTCGGGCTCGGGAGTGTCGGCGGAGACAAGGCCATAGAGGCGCTCTTTGCGATAGAGGGTCCGGCGGTTGATACCTAAGACCTTTGCGGCCTTGTCTTTTTGATTGTTGGTTTGGCCAAGGACAAGCTTGATATATTTTTCTTCGATCTGTTCCAGAGTCGGGCTGCCTTCGAACAGTTGATCCATGCTCTTTTTCGCCTGCACAATGGCGCTGCCCAAAACGTCTTTCTCGTCGAGGCGCTCTTTGCCGGACAAAACCACAGCCCGCTCAATAATATTCTCGAGTTCGCGCACATTTCCCGGCCACGGATGCGCCATCAACGCCGCCATCGCCTCGGGCGTGACGCCAACTGCAGGAGAGCTATTCTGCGCGGCGAACCGGGCAATAAAACTCTCAACTAGAAGCGGGATATCTTCGGGCCGCTCACGCAGCGGCGGTACGCGAACGGGCAAAACATTGAGTCGATAAAACAGGTCCTCGCGAAATTTGCCCTCGGCCACCATTGTCTTAAGGTCACGGTGCGTGGCCGCAAGAAGGCGAACGTCGATATCGCGTAAGTCATTGGAGCCGACCGGGCGAATTTGTTTGTCTTGCAAAACTCTCAGCAGCTTGGCCTGCAGAGTCACACTAATGTCGCCGATCTCATCGAGAAACAAGGTGCCGCCGTCGGCCTCTTCGAACAAGCCTTTTTTGTCGCCAATAGCGCCGGTGAAAGAACCTTTCACATGGCCGAACAGTTCACTCTCTAAAAGATGTTCGGGGATGGCCGCGCAATTGATCGGAATAAAACGCTTCGCTCGGCGCGGTCCGGAGTTATGAATCGCGCGAGCCACCAACTCCTTGCCCGAGCCACTTTCGCCATTGATCAAAACGTTGGCGTTGGCCGCGGCCACCCGTTTTACGGTTTGAAAAACCTCTTGCATGGCTGCACTCTTGCCGATGATCGACTCTAAACTAAAGCCCTTATTGAGCTCTTGCTTGAGAATTTTATTTTCATTGGTGAGCTTGGCTTTCTCCATGGCTCTGCGCGCGAGGAGAATCATTTCATCATTCTTAAAGGGCTTGATGATGTAGTGGTAAGCGCCTGCCTTCATGGCCTCTATAGCGGTTTCAATGGTGCCGAAGGCGGTCATCATAATGCATACGACATTGGGGTAATCAGCGTGGACCTTGCGCAAGAACATCATTCCGTCGATCTCTTTCATTTTTAGATCGGTGATCAAAACTTGCGGGAGTTCTTTTTTAAAGCGAACCAAGGCCTCTTGCGCCGAGGAGTACTGAGCGACCTGAAAGCCCTCTTCCGTCAAGAGGTCGCAGACCAAGCGGCCCATTTCGATATCGTCATCGACCACGGCGACTTTTTGGCTGGTGCGCATAATTCCCTTTCGAAAGTGTTTACCCTTTTTAGTAAATAACAAGGACTACAAAGGGCATGCCACTTAGGTGCTCGAAAGGGGCCAATATTTCATGCGGCCTAAGCATGGGTCAACGTTCCATTTGAGACATGTTTGCAGGGCCTTCGACTCCTTTGGGACTAGTTGTCTCGAAGGCGATGGTAAACTCGAAAATAGGGGCTAATGGGCCTGGCGGGCTTTTTGAAATCCTTTCGCTGGAAAGGCGGGATTCAAGTGCTCGACAATGTTCCCATAGGTAAGTTTATGACACTGGCGCCTAAGGTGATTGGCTATGACCAAAGCCTTAGTCAGGCCAACGACTACATGCGAAAGCTGCATGTCCGCCACTTGCCGGTAAGCAAAGCCGGTAAATTGATCGGGGTTATATCGGATCGGGACCTGAGTCTGGCGCTTTACTTTCGCGGTGAACGTGCCTTAGAAATGAGAGTGGCTGAAGCTCTTACTGAGAATCCATTTTTCGCGCCGATTGATATGCCGATGGGCGAGGTCGCCGCGCAAATGGTAAGCGATAAGTACGGATGCGTACTGATTATGGATCAGGGCCGCCTGGCCGGAATTTTTACTTATATCGACGCCCTTCGGGCTCTCGCTCATTTGCTCAGAGAGAAAAAAAAACCAGCCTGATGTGCGAGGTATTCTAAAATGGCCGCAGCGAAAATCCGTTTTCTTGGCGCCGCGCAGTCGGTCACCGGGTCTAAGTACCTCTTGAGTCTCGAGGGCCGCAACATCCTGATCGATTGCGGACTTTTTCAAGGCCTTAAAGAAAATCGGCTCAAAAACTGGGCGCCATTTCCGGTGGACCCGAAAACGATCGATACGATTGTTTTGACCCATGCTCACATTGATCACTCCGGTTATATACCCCGGCTGATCAAAGAGGGATTTCGCGGCAAGATTTTATGCACGGCTGGCACTTTGGCCCTGTGCCGCGCCCTTCTGCCAGATACTGGGTATCTGCAAGAGGAAGAAGCAGAATTTTTAAATCGCAAACATATCTCTAAGCACAATCCGGCCTTGCCGCTTTTTTCCAAAGAAGACGCCGAACGCTCTCTAAAATACTTCGTGCCGAAGCCGTTTAACGAAGATATCCACCTCGGAGATAATATTCGTATCCGATTCTACTACGCCGGCCATATTCTGGGTGCGGCTTCGGTGGTGATCACCGCGGGCACCTTGAAAATTGCTTTTTCCGGGGATGTCGGGCGTCCGACGGACCCGTTGCTGCGAATGCCCGAAGTTCTTCCGCCCGTGGATTATTTGGTGGTGGAGAGTACCTACGGAGACCGAGTTCATCCGGTCACCGATCCGATGGACGATCTGGCCGATGCCGTAAATACCGCGGCGGCACGGCGTGGTGTAATTTTGATCCCCTCATTCGCCGTCGGGCGAGCACAGACTCTGCTGCACCTGCTGGCCAATCTAAAAAAGGCGGGGCGCATTCCCGATATTCCGATGTACCTCAACAGTCCGCTCGCGGCATCGGTCACCGAAACCTTTTGTCAGTTTAAATCGCTGCACCGGCTGAGCGAAGCCCAATGCAACGAGTTTCGCGACATGGTTCATTTTGTACGTTCGGCGGAGGAGTCCAAACTTCTCAACGAACAAGATGAAACCATGTTGATTATCTCCGCCAGCGGGATGGCCACCGGAGGGAGAATCCTCCATCATTTAAAAAAATTCGCACCCGACGAGAAGAATATGATCCTGCTGTGCGGATTCCAGGCGGCGGGAACGCGGGGCCAGGCGTTGCAAGACGGCGCCGAAGAAATTAAGATTCACGGTATGTATGTGCCGGTTCGAGCCGAAGTTCGCGTGATCGAAAATCTGTCCGCCCATGCCGACTTCAATGAAATTGCGGCGTGGCTTGGCCAAGCCCATATGAAGCCGCGCAAAATTTTTGTCACTCACGGAGAAGGTTCGGCACCACAGGCCATGGCCGATCACCTACATAAGGTCTTTGGCTGGGATTGTGTCGTACCACGGCCTGCCGAAGAATATCAATTGGAGGGGGAATGTCCACTCATCCAAGCACATGCGAGGTAATGTGTGCGTGCGAAAAGCGCGAGCACAACGCCGAGCTGATCGTGGTCACCGGTGGCCCGGGGGCTGGTAAGACCGCGATCGTAGAAATGGCGAAAAAGTATTTTTGTCCGCATGTGGTTATTCTGCCTGAGGCCGCGACCATGGTATTTTCGGGTGGTTTTTGGCGATTGAGCACGATCACCGGTCGGCAAGCGGCTCAGCGGGCGATTTTTCACATTCAGCGTGAAATGGAACAGCTGGTGATTGAAGAAAAGCGCTGGGGCCTAGCCATTTGCGACCGTGGAACTCTCGACGGCCTGGCGTATTGGCCAGGGAGTGAAAACGACTATTGGGCGCAAGTCGGCAGCTCCGCACAAAAGGAGCTTTCCCGCTATAAAACGGTGATTCACCTAAGAACTCCGACTTTAGCCATGGGGTACAACAATCACCCGAATGTTTTGCGAATTGAATCGGCCGAGGAGGCGGGGTTGATCGACGAAAAGATCCACCAGATTTGGAGCCGGCACCCGAATTATACGCAAATTGATAGCGCGAGCGACTTTCAGAATAAGGCCGCGGTGGCCTTAAAACTGATCGCCGACGACGTCCCGAAATGTTGCATGTCTCAGTTTCATTTTGCATAAGTGGCCACATTGTCTCCACGCCTTAAGTTCTCGAGACAAATAGTCTCCGCACTTTTGTCGATGGAAATTGTGACCCAATTTAAATGCAGCAGAGAATTGGCACCGACCTCGCAGTCTCAAACAGCATGAACACAGTTGAAGCGTCGTCGGGGACCGATTTCTCATATTTGGATCAGGACTCCGTTCAGGTCCAGTATGCCGACGGTCTTACTGGTATTCGATTTTATGTCGGCGGAATGAGCTGTTCCAAATGCGTGCGCAAACTCGAGAGCTTGGCCCTTCAGGTGCCGGGCGTAAAGTCGGTGCGGGTGGATCTGGGGCGGAGCCTTCTTTTTGCAGAAATCGATACGGCGCGAATTACATATAGTGAATTGGCCCGGCAAATCTCTGCCTTAGGGTTTGAACCGATTCCCCTTGCACGCGAGGCTGAGGCCGAGCAGGCGCAACGCCGGGCCGATCGGCAAGAATTGATTCGCCTCGGGGTTGCGGCTGCCTGCGCGGGTAACATAATGACTTTTGGCTTTGCCACATATTTTGGCGCAGCGGCGGAGTTCAGTTCGTTGTTTGCGTGGCTGAGCTTTTTTCTTTACCTGCCGGTTGTAACCTACGTGGCCGTGCCCTTTTACAAGGGCGCACTCAATAGTCTAAAAGCCGGGAGCCTTTCGATCGATCTGCCGATGGCGGTGGCTTCGGTGGCTGGATTTATCTTCTCAACGGTCGAACTTTTGCGAGGTCGCGATGACTTGTACTTTGATTCGCTCAGCGGCTTTTTATTTTTAATCCTCGCGGCGCGCTTCACTCAGCGCCGTTTGCAGCGGCGGTTTCTTAATGTGCGAGAGTCCGCCGACTCGCTTCAGCTGAGCCGCGTGCGTCGGGTGGATGCCAAACAGGTTTGGAGTTGGGTTCCGCTGGCGAAATTGGCCATTGGCGATCGCATTCGCATTGAAGCCGATGAAACCTTGCCCGCCGACGCGCAGCTTGAGGGCCGGCCCGCTCACTTTAGTTTGGCGTGGCTCTCTGGCGAAGTGAAAGCAAAAATCTTTTTTCCCGGAGCCATAGTGCCTGCGGGCGCGCGACTGCGCTCAGGCCATGCCAATCTCAGCGTTCGAAAAAAATTGCCCGACACCGAGTTCGGGCAGATCCTGCAAAAAGTTGCGAACGTGGATTTATCGAAAGCGCAGGCGGTGACCCTGGCCGACCGGTGGGCGCAAATTCTTCTCACTGTTGTGTTTGTCGCTGCTGGATTATTTTTGTTGCTGTACTGGCCGGTGTCTTACGAGGAGGCCATCCGCCGCTCGCTCGCGCTGATTATATTGGCTTGTCCCTGCGCCATGGCCTTTGGCACTCCATTGGCGTTTGCGGCGGCGTTTAGCCGCGCGCGCCGAAGAGGTCTGTGGATTCGAGACCCCGGTGCCTTTGAAAAAGCCAATGGGACAAAGACCATTTTTTTTGATAAGACCGGCACTCTCACTGAGGCTGAAATCACCCTTGTCGAGGACTCTGAGCCGACGCCCGAGCGTATTCAGAAAATCGTTTTAGCCCTCGAGAATCAGTCGATGCACCCAATTGCTTTCGCCTTTCGCAGGGCCTTCGATGTCACCGATCCTCTCCCGCACGTGGCGGGATTTTTAGAGGTGCCGGGAGATGGCGTCTCAGGCCAAATCGGCGGCCGATTCTATGAACTGCGGCGGAGCGATTCCCCCGGTGGCTCCATCGGCTGCACCCTTTTTGAAAGCCTGCGGCCGATCGCCCAGTTCAATTTTGCAGCTCGCCTCAAGCCCGATTCTAAAGAGGTTCTCACAAGCCTACGCAAAGCGGGCTACCGATTGGTGTTGTTGTCGGGCGATGGCAAAGAGTCGGTGCAAGCTTTGGCCAAGGACTTAGGATTTTCAGAAGGCGATGTGCACTTCGCCGCCAGCCCAAATGACAAGGCCCGCATCGTGGCCGAGGCTGAAGGGGCGATGATGGTCGGCGATGGCATCAACGACAGTTTAGCGATGCTGGCCGCGCGGGTGGCGGTGTCCACTTCGGGTGGTGTAGAGGCGGCGCTAAAAAGCTCGGATGTTTACCTCACCCGGTCGAGCCTTAAGGGCGTGAGCGATCTGCTGCGAATTTCAAAAGACAGCATCGGGCTCGTTCGGCAGAATTTAACTATTTCTTTGGTCTACAATTCGGTGGCCGGGGCGTTGGCGTTGCTCGGTTATGTAAATCCGTTCGTGGCCGCGATTCTTATGCCCGTGAGCAGTGGATTTATTTTATTAAGCACTTGGGCAAGGAGTCGAAATTGAACATTCTTTATTTAATGATTCCGCTTTCACTCTTATTGGGCGGCGGCTTTTTAGCCGCGTTTATTTGGAGTGTAAGTTCAGGACAAGTTGACGACACAGAAACACCCAGCCACCGGATTCTCGAAGATTAAGGGGGAACAGATGAGCAACAGCGGACATGCCGTCACCGGCCAACATCAGACCGAGCAGATTTTTTACGACGACGATATTGTCAAAAAATTTATAATCGCCACAATAGTTTTTGCTGGCGTGGCCTTTATCGCCGGGCTTTTGGCCGCACTCCAACTTGCGTATTGGCCGCTGAACTTCAGTTCCGAGTATCTGACGTTCGGAAGATTGCGACCGCTGCACACCAACGCCGCGATCTTTGCCTTTGCCGGCAATGCGATCTTCGCAGGGATTTATCACTCCACTCAGCGCTTGCTGAAGACGCGGCTTTTCTCCGACACTCTAAGCCGGATTCACTTTTGGGGTTGGCAACTGATTATTGTGGCGGCGGCGATTACGCTCCCCCTTGGCTATACTCAATCCAAAGAGTACGCGGAGCTGGAGTGGCCCATCGATATCGCCATCACCCTCGTGTGGGTCGTGTTCGCGGTCAACTTTTTCGGAACCCTGGTCCGCCGCCGCGAGCGGCACATGTACGTGGCGATTTGGTTTTATATCGCGACCATCGTAACCGTGGCGCTTCTCCACATCGTCAATTCCATCGAGATTCCGGTTTCGATGTTTCAAAGTTATCCCGTTTATGCCGGGATTCAAGATGCCTTGGTGCAATGGTGGTACGGCCACAACGCCGTCGCCTTTTTTCTAACCACGCCGTTTTTAGGTCTGATGTACTATTACTTACCAAAGGCGGCCAATCGCCCGGTTTACTCGTACCGACTGTCGATCATTCACTTTTGGGCTTTGGTATTTATTTATATTTGGGCCGGCCCTCACCATCTGCTCTACACCTCGCTTCCCGAATGGGCACAGACACTGGGAATGGTGTTCTCGCTGATGTTGTGGGCGCCGTCGTGGGGCGGGATGATCAACGGGCTTCTCACTTTGCGCGGGGCCTGGCACCTGCTGAGAACCGACCCGATTATTAAATTCTTCGCCGCGGCCGTGACTTTTTATGGAATGGCGACATTCGAAGGACCCTTGCTTTCGATCAAATCGGTGAGCGCGCTTGGGCACTACACCGACTGGATTGTTGGCCATGTGCATGGTGGAGCGCTTGGTTGGAATGGATTTTTGACCTTTGGGATGCTTTATTTTCTGGTTCCGCGAATGTGGAAGACCGAACTTTATTCAGTCAAGCTCGCCACCATTCATTTTTGGATCGGTTTCTTGGGTGTGCTTGGCTACTACCTAAGCATGGTGGCCGCTGGTCTCACTCAAGGTATGATGTGGCTGGCTGTTGATGCTCAAGGCCGCTTGGTCTATCCCGATTTTGTCGAAACTGTAACACGCATTATTCCCTTGTACTGGGTGCGGGCCATCAGCGGACTTCTGTTTATAATTGGTTTTTGCATTATGGTTTACAACCTGATCAAAACCATCAAATCCGCCCCAGTCAGGGAGGAGACACCGGTGACGGTCACCAACACGCGTTGGGTGGTCGAGCCGAACAATACGGGGCACCGCCTCTTGGAGGGTATGCCCATGGTCTTCACCGTACTCACGGTGCTGGCGATTCTCGTGGGCTCAGTGATCGAAATTTATCCGACCTTAAATATGCACAAATATGTGCCGAAAGATTTGGCCACCGAGCCGGTGACGCCGCTTGAGCTCGCGGGGCGCGATATTTATGTGCGCGAAGGTTGTTATGTGTGCCACTCGCAACAAATTCGCCCGCTCGCGGCCGAAGTTCTCCGTTACGGCGAACCGTCGACCATCGCGGAGTCGATGTATGATCGTCCGTTTCAGTGGGGTTCGAAGCGCACTGGTCCCGATCTCGCCCGGGTCGGCAAGAAGTATCCCGATCTGTGGCACTACCGCCATATGATCAATCCGCGCGAGATTATTGAGCAGTCGATTATGCCGTCTTACCCATGGCTGGCGGACAAAAAAGTCGAATTTTTAAGTCTCCGTAAGCGGCTCTCGGTGCTGCGCTACCTCGGCGTGCCGTACAGCGATGAAGACGTGGCCAATGCCGACATCTTGGCCGAGAAGCAGGCCGCTTTGATTGGCAAAGAGCTTGAAGCACAGGGCGCGGCGCCAAAAGGCATCGAGAAAAAAGAGATTGTGGCTTTAATCGCTTACCTCCAATCGCTCGGGCAAAAGAGCCGGAAAGGGGAATAGTCTATGTTGTCCGCTGGGATGAAGTTTTTTACCGACATTCCCCTGACTGTGGTGGGGATGCTGATCTTTTTTTGTTTTTTCGTTGGCGCCGTGATTTGGACATTTCGCGTGCGATCGTTGAGTTATTATCAGCAGGTGGCCGAGCTGCCCTTGCGTGAGGAAGGGGAGTAACCATGGGCGACGACAAAGAGTATCTCACCGGTCATCAATACGACGGCGTCGAAGAGTATGACAATCCGCTGCCGGCTTGGTGGTTGGTCACTTTCTTTGCGACCATTATCTTTGGATTTCATTATTGGATCCACTACGAGTTCGGTGGAGCGCCGACGCAAATTCAAGAGCTCAAACAAGACCTCGCTGATATTCGCGGTCGGCAAAAGCCGGATGAAAATTCGGACAAAGAAGAAACGCTCGCGGCGTTGATGAACTCACCGGAGGTAAAGGCCGTTGGTAAAACGGTCTACACGGGTAAATGCGCCGTCTGCCACGGCCCAGAGCTGCAAGGTTTAATCGGACCCAACTTGGCCGACGAGTACTGGATCAACGGCAAAGGCAAATTGTCTGAAATCGCGGCGGTCGTTCGCAAAGGCGTCCTCGACAAAGGAATGCCCAATTGGGACACTCAACTCAAAGCGGAAGAAATCCAGGCCGTAACGGTCTTCGTCTATGCCGGCCGCGGAAGCCAGCCGCCGAACCCGAAGGCTCCGCAAGGAGAAAAGGTTGTCGACCAGTAGTCGCCTAAGCATGCTCGATGAACGGGGCGGGAGATTGCGAATTATTCCCGCCGAAGTGCGGGGAAAATTTCGCACCTGGCGCACGCGAGTTTATTTTGTGCTTTTGGTGATTTTTTTGGGCCTACCCTGGATCACCATTCAGGGGACGCAAGCCGTTCTGTTTGACATTCCGAACCGGCATTTTGAGTTGTTTGGCTTGGTGTTCTTGTCGCATGACTCACCAATTATATTTTTCTTTTTGGCGTTATTCGCCCTGAGTTTAATTTTAGCGACGGCGTTGTGGGGCCGGGTTTGGTGTGGGTGGGCCTGCCCGCAGACAGTTTTTATTGATGGCGTTTACCGTAGAATCGAGATTTGGATCGAGGGCGATTACCTCGAGCGGCGAAAGCTCGCCACGGCCCCCTTAAGCGCCGGGAAATTGTTTAAAGTCGCGCTCAAGTGGGGCGCCTACTTCGTTGTCAGCTCTCTTTTCGCTCACAGTTTGATCGCCTATTTTTCTGGGAGCCGAAAACTGATGGCGATGATGACGGGATCACCGCAAGACAACTGGACCTATTTTTTGATTATCTCGGGCGTGACAGCGCTGCTGATGTTCAACTTCGGATGGTTTCGTGAGCAATTCTGCATCATCATGTGCCCGTACGGCCGATTTCAAAATATTCTGATGGATCAAAATTCGGTGAGCGTGGTTTATGATCGCGCCCGGGGCGAACCGCGACGGGGGCTTGATCGTGGCGCCAAGAGCGGCGACTGTGTCAGCTGTAATGCCTGCGTCAGGGTGTGTCCGACGGGAATTGATATTCGCGATGGGTTACAGATCGAATGCATCGCCTGTACGGCGTGTATCGATGCGTGCGATGACATGATGACTAAGGTCAAAAAACCGACAGGCTTGATCGGTTATTCTCTGCCGAATCCGACCGAGAGACCTAAATTTTTTCGCCCGCGCGTGGCGGCCTATTTAATTTTAATTGTGCTTCTCGGGGGTGGATTGGTGGCCAGTCTTTCGCACCGTACATCGTTTTCTGCCACCATACTGCGGGCCAAGGGCGCCCCGTATTCTCTGACTCCCGACGGGCAGGTGATGAATCACTTCAAGGCGCATGTGTTCAATCAAACCCGACTTAAGCAAGCCATTGCGCTGACTCTTCCTGAAAATTTCTCGGAGCAGGGAGTGAAAATCACCCAGGCCTTGGACACGCACGCGCTTGCGGCTGGCGGTTCAAAGGAGATTCATCTATTTGTTACATTCCCGGCCGGCGTATTGGGCCCCAGTGGGGCGATGCCGCTTGAGGTGTCGGCGCTTGAGACTTTGTCGGGCGAGAAATTTTCGGTCCCGCTCACCTTGGTGGGACCGGCGGTAAAGCGAACCGATGTTGAATAGCGGCTCTTAAGATCGTGTCTCACAAAGCTATCGACAAACTCATCGACCACGGTCCAATCCGTCATCTCATAATTTTGCGAGGTATCGAGCGGCCCACCGGCGTCGCGGCTGATCCGGCGTAAGACGTAACGAATGGGCCACCAGTAGTCTTTGTACTTTATCGCGCCCGCGATGCTCGCGATAAAATTTGGCGACCATGAGGTGGCCTTGATAAACTCGAGCAGCAAGCGATCATCATCTTTGCGAGCCTGAGGCCGCCGATCGGCGGAATTGAGGCTCACCGAAAAGAACGCCGTTTCGCGCGCGATAAGGGCGGGTTTCCGATTCTTCACCCAGCGAATTAAGTCCTTAGAAAACTGGCCCGCATAAACGGGAGCTGCGACAATGACTGCGCTCACGCTCTTTTCGAGTTCAGGTTTTTCGGGTGCGTCGATGTTGAGCACTTCGACGCCGAACCCTTGGTCGATCAGGCGATTGCGTATGTAGTGGCAGATTTTTTCGGTTTGTCCGTATTTGGAGTGATAGACAATGGCGACGGTCTTCATGGGGCCTCCTAGGATCGTTACTGAGCAAGCGCCATGCCGGGTGCACTTTCGGGCACAGGCATTGCTAATTAGCTCGAAAGATACCCCAAACGCGAGGAACCCATGGCTAAAGACCCGTTTAAGGACCAATATCCTGACTATAAGATAATTCCTTCAAAAAAGTCTCGTCTGCCGGAGCGGCTGATGAATTACGGAATCTACGTTGCTTTGATCGGCGTGCCCGGAGTGATGCTCTACGAATTCTCAAAAATGAAGATCCCCGTTTCCAATATGGCGGGCGTAAATCAGTACACCTTAGATACCGCTCGGCGCTTGGCCATGTCGCACGTCGCGGCTGGTGACTACCTAGATGCCGCTAAGAATTTTAAGTACTATTTTTCATCGGGTGGCAACGATGCGGCGGCCATGGGAGCCTACGCAAAGGCGCTCAATGAGCTCGGACTAAAAGAAGAAGCCGAACAGTGGATTGAAAAATCACGCGTTCGGCTTCTAGAAGAAAACAAATAATTACGACGGCAGTTGCGGCGGTGAGTGCTTCTGGCTGAGCGACCGCTGCTTCATCGTATCAAACACACTCATGGCTGTGGCAATCATGCTGGTCGGGTCCGAAACGTTGCTCGGGACGATAATCATCTCCGAGTGAGCCGCCATCAATCCCAACTGCTTAATATACTCTTCAGCCACCTTCAAAGCCGCGGCGTCTTGGCCGCCTTGTTCACTGAGGGCTGCGGCCACTTCGCGAATCCCGTTGGCGCTCGCGTGAGCAATCGCGTTGATCGCTTCGGCTTGACCAAGGGCTTCGTTGATCTGCTTCTGCTTTTGCGCTTCCGACTGCTTGATCACTTCCTGCTTACGGCCTTCAGAATTGTTGATCAGCGCCTCTCGAGTGCCTTCAGACTCCAAAATGCGGGCGCGTTTCTCACGCTCGGCGCGCATCTGCTTTTCCATCGCATCGAGAACGTCTTTGGGCGGATTGATCGATTTGATTTCGTAGCGCAGGACTTTAACACCCCAGGGCTGCGTGGCACTATCGATCGAAATAATCAAGGCACTATTGATCTTATCGCGCTCCTCAAAGGTGCGGTCGAGATCGATTTTACCGATTTCAGAGCGCAAGGTCGTTTGCGCCAACTGAATAATCGCGTTCTCGAAATAGTTCACGCCGTAAGAAGCGCTTTTCGGATCGATCACCCGGTAAAAGATTACGCCGTCCACGTTCACTTGTACGTTATCGCGCGTGATACAAATCTGCGGCGGAATATCGAGCACGATTTCCTTTAAGTAGT
>CAYVRZ010000026.1:0-56106 GCA_964453895.1 uncultured Pseudobdellovibrionaceae bacterium
GTGTCAAAATGTACCTGCGGCGCCGCAGGTACATTTTGACACCGGCTGAGAAAATCTTTTGTCCGGATCTCGGATTTTGCGTTGAGATATAAATTAAAAAAATTTATTTGAGATTTTGCGTTCGTGGTATTGTGGCGCCGGTTTTTAGTAGAACTGGAGGCGGCTAAGTGCATTTGCGAAATACTTCTGATCAAACGATCCTGAACGAAATCAAAAAATTGGTACAGCAAGAGAGGGAGGTGCTGACAGAAATCTTGCATCACTTGCGCGAGATTGAAAGGCGTCGTTTGTTTTCAAAGTTGAAGTTCGCCTCCTTACTGGATTATGCGGTTAGGGAATTAAATTACTCGGAGGACCAGGCTTTTCGCAGAATCTCCGCTATGCGCTTGATGCGGGATGTTCCTTGGGTTGAAAAACAAATAGCCACCGGTCGTCTGAGTCTTACCAATGCAGGTCTCGCACAACGGCTAATTTCTAAGGAAAAAAAGGCCGGGCGGCCTATGGATCAAGTCGCTAAGTCGGGCTTGCTCGAAAACCTACTCGGAAAGACGTCGCGACAGGCGCAAACGATAGTTGCCGCGATCAATCCAGAAATGAAATCGAGAACTCTTTCATTCAATCAAATTGACGACGATCTCTTGCGTGAGAAACTTTTGCGTCTCAAGGGTCGCTATGCTCACTCGCACCCCTATATGACGCTGACCGAACTTCTGCATAAAATTTGCGATGCCTTGCTCGAAGAGAAAGTTCCAAGCAAAGTCGTCGCCGGTTCGCAGGCCGAAATATTTCGTGAGGTACACCGCCGTGCCGGTCACAAATGTACACATTGTGGGTCCGTTCACGCGCTCGAGATCGACCATATAGTTCCCCAATCCATGGGCGGCCCTTCCACCCTCGAGAACCTCCGGTTACTCTGCCGTCCTTGCAACCAACGCGCGGCTATAGAAAAACTTGGGGGCGAGCGCATGTCGCGCTATCTGAAGTCGCCAACGGTCAGATATGGCTAGTGCTCGAGGCTGCGGCGCGTAACGCAGCCGCGTTTTGCGCCTGACAGTTGATAATGCTAGATCTGACTCTTCAGATTTAGGAGCAAAAGTTGCCACCATTTATTGTAGCGCCGAGTATCTTGTCTGCAGACTTTGCAAAGCTTGGGCAGGAGATGGCCGCCGTTGAAAAAGCGGGCGCCGATTGGATTCATGTCGATGTGATGGATGGTCATTTTGTGCCCAATCTCACGCTCGGCGCGCCAGTGGTGAAATCTTTGCGTAAGGCCACGCGCCTACCGCTCGATGTGCACCTGATGATTGAATCGCCCGAAGAGTACATTGAAGACTTCGCCAAGGCCGGCGCCGACTACCTCACAATTCATGTAGAAGCCGTAGAAAAAAGCAAACTGGCCGACGTGTTAAAGCAAATTCGCCGGGCGGGGATGAAGCCGGGGATCACCTTGAGGCCGAAAACTCGGATTGAAGAGATTCTACCGGTGTTGAAACTAACCGATTTGATTTTGGTGATGACCGTGGAGCCTGGCTTCGGCGGGCAGTCTTTTATGGCCGATCAGGTGGAGAAAATTAAAATTCTCCGTTCGGAACTTACAGCCACGGGCCACCGGGCATTGATCGAGGTCGACGGCGGAATAAATGCCGATACGGCGAAGCAAGTCACCGATGCGGACGTGTTGGTGGCGGGAAATTTTATTTTTTCGGGAGATTATCCAGCGGCAATTGCCCAACTCAAGGCCATACGGCGATAAACGAACGGATCAAAGCAATGAAACTGACCGGTAGTAATTTAAATTTAGATAACGTTTGGCAAATCAGCCTTGGTGAAACCAAAGTCGAGCTCGACGGCAACGCCCGCGCCAAGGTTAAAGAGTCGCGCGCGTACATTGAGCAGCAACTCGATCAAGGCGAAGTGATCTACGGCGTAAACACTGGCTTTGGCGCCTTTAGCAACGTCAAAATATCGGCCCAAGACATCACCCAGCTGCAGAAAAATTTGATTCGCTCGCACTCGGCTGGAATTGGGCAGCCGTTCAGTATCGAGCAGACTCGCGCCATAATGGCGTTGCGCGCGAACGCGCTCGCGCGAGGTCATAGCGGCATTCGTGATGGCGTGATCGACAAGATCTTAGAGTTTTTAAATCACAACGTGATTCCGGTCATTCCTCAACAGGGGAGCGTCGGTGCGAGTGGCGATCTCGCGCCGCTGTCACACCTCGCGCTGGCACTGATTGGCGAAGGCGAAGTGTGGCAAGACGGCAAGGCCGTGGCCACCGATCAAATACTGCTTAAGAAAAATATCAAGCCGCTCGAACTTCAGGCCAAAGAGGGCTTGTCGCTGATCAATGGCTGCCAGGTTATGACGGCGGTGGGACTTCTCGCGATTTACGAGGCCCGGCGGTTGTCGTGGGCGATGGATCTCGCCGGTTGTTTGTCGCTCGAGGCGCTGAAGGGTTCGCGCAAGGCCTTTGATCCACTGATTGCCGCCACCCGGCCGCATCCTGGGGAAGCAAAAACTGCACGCAACGTGGCCAAAATTTTAGGTGTGACCTCGCCGATTGCTGAAAGTCATGTTGATTGCACCAAGGTGCAAGATGCCTATTCTCTACGTTGTATCCCGGCGGTTCATGGTGCGGGCAAAGATGCATTAAGGTACACCTTAAATGTACTTGAGACTGAGGCCAACGCCAGCACCGACAATCCGCTGGTGTTCGCTAAAGAGGGAAAAATTCTAAGCTGCGGCAATTTTCATGGCGAGCCGGTCGCGTTTGCCCTGGACTTCGCTGCGATTGCGTTGAGCGCCATGGCCAGCATCAGCGAATGTCGAATCGAAAAATTAATTAATCCCGCGATGAGCGACTTGCCGGCCTTTTTGGCGCCGAACGGCGGGTTGAATTCAGGACATATGATCGTGCAAGTCGCGGCGGCGTCGTTGGTGAGTGAGAATAAAATTCTCTCGCATCCCGCCAGCGTCGATAGCATTCCAACTTCGGCCGACAAAGAAGATCACGTGAGCATGGGTACAATCGCCGCCCGTAAGTTTCAACAGGTCACCAGCAACGCTGAGAATATTGTGGCCATGGAATTTCTCTCAAGCGCGCAGGCGCTCGATTTGCTAAAGCCGCTTGAGCCCGCGGGCGCGGTGAAAGAAACTTTTAAACTGATCCGCGAAGCGGCACCGTTTGCTAAAGAAGACCGTGTTTTTGCCAAAGATATCGCTGCGATCCGAGAGCAAATTCGCCAGGATCGTTTTACTAAAGTGCTCGCCAGTACGGTGGGCGAGTTGGAATGGTAGGTCGAACATGCGAGTCGTAAAATCACCCACGGGAAGTAAACTCAATTGCAAGGGCTGGGTGCAAGAGGCCGCCTACCGCATGATTCAAAATAACCTCGACCCGCAAGTGGCGGAAAGGCCCGAAGAGCTAGTGGTTTATGGCGGACGCGGCAAAGCCGCCCGCGATTGGCCAAGCTTTGAGAGAATTCTAAAAGCGCTCACTCAACTTGAAAACGACGAAACCCTACTCGTGCAATCGGGAAAGCCGGTGGGGATTGTAAAAACCCACGCTGACGCGCCGAGAGTGCTAATCGCGAATTCTAACTTGGTTGGTCATTGGGCCAATTGGGAGGTCTTTGACGATTTGGAGCGCCGGGGTCTTATGATGTACGGCCAAATGACGGCGGGCAGTTGGATTTACATCGGCACTCAGGGCATTGTTCAGGGCACCTACGAGACCTTTGCCGAAGCCGGGCGCCGGCACTTTGGCGGCACCTTAAAAGGAAAAGTGATTCTCACGGCGGGTTTGGGTGGAATGGGTGGAGCGCAGCCCCTCGCCGGCGTGTTTGCTGAAGCTTGTGTTCTCGCGGTGGAAGTGGACCCGTCGCGAATTCAAAAGCGGCTTGAAACAAAATACGTCGACGAGGTCGCCACCAATCTGGACGACGCGCTTCAAAGAATAAAAATCTACAAAGAAAAGGGCGAAGCCAAGTCGGTCGCCCTGCTCGGCAATATGGCGACCGTGATTCATGAGATGATCGCCAAGGGCTTTACGCCCGATCTTCTCACTGATCAAACCAGCGCGCATGATCCCTTGCGCGGGTACATTCCCGAAGGATTCACTCTCGACGCCGCCGCCACCTTAAGAGAAAAAAATCCCCAAGAGATGGTGCGAACGGCGAAGCAAAGCATGGCCAAGCATGTTCAGGGAATGTTGCTGATGCAAAAAGCCGGCGCCATCACCTTCGACTACGGCAACAACATTCGCGCCATGGCTAAAGATGTGGGTGTGAGCAACGCCTTTGATATCCCGGGTTTTGTGCCCGAGTACATTCGGCCGTTATTTTGCCTAGGGAGCGGACCTTTTCGCTGGGTAGCGTTAAGCGGAGACCCAAATGATATTCGAGTTACCGATCAGGCGATTCGTGAACTGTTCCCGCACAAGACTTCACTCTTACGTTGGCTGGACATGGCGGAGAAACGCATCGCCTTTCAAGGACTCCCGGCTCGCATTTGCTGGCTCGAGTATGGTGAGCGCGCTAAGGCTGGTCTGATGTTCAATCGGCTGGTCAAAGAGGGCAAAGTAAAGGCCCCCATCGTGATTGGTCGTGACCACCTCGACTGTGGTTCGGTGGCCTCGCCCAATCGCGAGACGGAGGGAATGAAGGACGGCACCGATATGGTGGCCGACTGGCCCATTCTTAACGCCTTGGTCAATACCGCATGCGGCGCCTCATGGGTGAGCTTTCACCACGGTGGCGGCGTGGGAATTGGGTACTCGTTGCACGCAGGCCAAGTGATTGTGGCCGATGGGAGCGCGGAGGCGGATCGGCGCCTAGAGCGGGTCTTAACCGCCGACCCGGCCATGGGATTGTTTCGCCATTGGGACGCAGGCTATGAACTCGCTCAACGAACAGCCAGTGAGCGGGGTGCAATTCGTCACGGCATCCCGGACTAAAGTTAGAAAATCGTAGACAGCCGTAAGCTTTCAGGTTTTCCTATTGGGGTTGGTTTAAAAACCCGGGAGGACATCTCATGAAATTGCAGCATTTATTCGTAGCCAGTCTCGCGCCTGTGTTGGCGTTGCAACTGGGCTGCGAACGTAAACCCAGCCTTAACAACGACAAAGCGAAACTGAGCTATGCGATCGGTCAAAACATCGCGCAAAATATTAAAGCTCAAAATATCGATTTGGATCCGAAAGTGGTCGGCTATGCCGTCGCTCAAGGACTCAAAGGCGAAAAGCCGGAAGTGACTCCGGAAGATCAGAAAAAGGCCATTGAGGCTCTTCAGCAACAAGCTCAGAGCAAAATGATGGCCGATGCCGAAAAGAACAAAGCGATCAGCACAGAGTTCTTAGCGCGCAATAAGGCCAAAGGCACCGTGAAGACGACTTCGACGGGCTTACAATATGAAGTGATGAAGGAAGGCAAAGGCAAAAAGCCGTCCCTCAAAGACAAAGTGAAAGTTCACTACACTGGAACTTTGGTTACAGGCGCAAAATTCGACTCCAGCCACGACCGCGGTCAACCGGCTGAGTTTCCGCTGAACGGAATTATCAAAGGCTGGCAGGAAGCATTGCAGCTGATGCCCGAAGGCTCAGTGTACAAGCTCTACATTCCGCCGGAACTCGCTTACGGTGCACAACCACAGCCCGGCATTCCGCCGTTCTCTGTGCTCGTGTTTGATGTGGAATTGCTCGAAGTTAAAAAGTAGTCGTTACTTAGCTAATTTTACGTTTGAAAAGCCGGTGAAAGCCGGCTTTTTTTATTGCACGTCGACAGACGCCGACCCGGAGTAACCACCACCGCTGCAGCGCGGGTCGGGCGATGCAAAAATTTGTGTCCATGAGATTAAAACCTCGCCCAAATCGTAGCGGAGAGTGGGTTCGTCACTGCACGTGGCGCGAGAAAATATCCGCACGCGCGCCGAGTTTTTTGTCGGCGCCGTGTAGGTCGGAAAAATCGCAAGATAGTCTTCGGAGCCCGGCCAGAAGGAAACATAAAGATTGCCGTTGGTCCGGTAGGTGTTGAGTTTAACCAGGCCGAGGGGCGCGGTTTTTTGCTCGTCACATTCGTCGAGGTCGATGCCGTCTCCGCCCACCGACACCACTAAATTGGGCGGCAATGGGTCTAGTGAGTTAACCATAATATTTACCGTGGGGATGTAAAGGACGAGCGGGCAGGCGAATCCATCGCGACCGGCGTCGCCGTTTTCGTCATCGTGTACGTTTGCTTCTTCGCTGCAGGCGGTGAGGAGCAAGAGCGAGAGAATCAAAAGCTGCTTCATAAACATAATTTTACGCCCAAAATGCCGCTGCCCATTAAGATTTTAATTTCGTCGAAATTGCAGACACCCACAATCCTGGGCTAGCCGTCGCTGGGATCTAGCAAAAGCGGGCGTAATTTACTTTAGAGAATCGTTAAAAATGGCGAGATTTATAAGAGTAAAACGGCATTGAGGTATCAGAATGAGATCGCCGCCGCGCAAATTGCAGTTCTCCTTAAAGAACGTGCACAAATCCACAACGGTTGAATCGCAACCGCGCCGCCGCCTTTTGATTGCCGATGACGACACCACACTCGCACGTGTGCTGTCGGATTATCTGAACTCCAAGGGCTTCGAGGCCCGCATTTGTTACTCCGTTTCAAGCGCCCGAGAGATTATTGAATTTTGGCATCCCGAATTTGTTTTGATCGATATGCTGATCCCACAAACCAACGCGCTCTCACTGTTGAAATTTATAAATGGAAAATCGCTCACTATCCGACCGCGCGCCATAGTTATGGCTAAGCAAGCCATGGCCAACGGAATTGAGTCGGTGGTCAAAGCCGGCGCGCAGGGGTACCTACTAAAACCGTTCACCTTTGAGCAGGCACTCAAGGTGATTTTGCCAGAACTCGCCGCCAAAATCCCGGCCCCGGAGAAAGCCGCCGCGCAAATGGTCGCCCCTGCTTTCGGTACGGTTAAAAAGACGGCGCAAGTGGTGACCGGCGCTCAACAGGCGCCGCACGTCAACACGGTGATCTCGACAGTCGCGGGCGCGCCCGCCACTCCGACGATTATTGACCCGAATGCGCACCACAAACTAGATCCGGCCACTAAAGTTATGCTCAAAGAGCTGCATCTCGTGAACCTGTTTCTTAAACAGGCTATGGATGTGCGCAACCCTTCCGAAAACTTGTTCAACCTAATGCGAATGGTGAGCCTTAAAGTCAAAGCGGTGCGCTGTTCGTTTATTCGCTGTCTGAACGAAGAAACCGGCGTTGTGATGGCGTCCAATGACGACGTCAATGTGCAAGATCTGCCAATTCAGCTCAGCAATTACCCCGAAATCCGCGAGGTCATGAAAACTCTGCGCGTATTGATTATTCCAAACGTCAAAACTTCGGAGCTTATGGCTCCGGTGCGCGATCAAATGTCGCACACGAATTTTGAAACCATTGCCGTGTTTCCAATTTTCCTACGCGGCAAGTTTTTTGGCGTGACCAGCTTGCGGATGGAGCAGCGGAGCCCGGTCGAAATGTTCTATATCGACCACTTTGGCCAAGTCGCCGCGCAAATCATCTCTATGACCCTTATGGACTCTCTAAAGGCCGCCTAAGGCGCCAGCTGTCGCACCATTGTATCGAGTGACTCAAGCGGTGTGCGAGGACCCCGGCGACCCGACGCGCCCGGATCGAACACGCTCAGGTTAATTCGTCCACTCGGAATCACTTTCGCGACCGTCAATTCGTCCGCCAACCCGGCAAGGGCGGCTGCGGTGCTTCGGGCCTGGGGCGCAGTGCAGGCTCCGCGAATTTGCGGAGTGTAGAGTCCGGCCTGTCTAAAGAACTGGCAAAATCCCTGCGCCACTTGCATCGAGGCCTCGGTCGAACGGAAGCGGCTTAGGTTGCGATCGCGATAGGATTGCCAAAGATATTTTAAGTCCTCGGTCTCCGCATTGTCGGCGAGTTTTTCCCATAGAATTGGTTGCACCACCAGGGCGCGGAAAAATTCCATAAAGCCGGAGAAATAATAGCTAAGGTTGGCGGTCACGGCCTGCGGATTGGCGCGATAAATCTGATTGTAAAGATCGCGGCCTTCACCCGAGGACTGAAAATGCATGTGCTTTAAATACGACGCCGTAATTCCCGTTTGGTAGCCAATAAAGCGGGGACCTTCGCGGTCCACCAAAAATTGCTGCAAGTCATTGCGCGCTTGCGACAAAAGGTGCCGGCCCGAGACATCGGCCCAGAAACTGGAACTTTCTTTTTCCACCCGCAGCAGTTCTTTGTTCACCCAATTGCGAATGCCGAGGTTGTACGCCATGTAAGTGGCCATCGGTTCGACCAGCTCACAATCGCCGCAGGTGGTGGACATTTTTTGAATGTTCAATTCGAGCGTACTTTTAATCCCCTTAAGCTGAGCGATGCGAGTTTGTGGATCGAGGAGATGGTCAATTTGCTCGCGATAGCTGTGAAAGGTACAGAGGTTCTGCACATAGTTTGTCCATGAGGCGGGCTTCGAAAAATCGTAGCCGGCGCGAGATTTGAGAACTTTATCCATCCCGGTTATAAATCCGGCGGCCACGTGGCCGGCCATGGCAATGGGAGTTCCCCAAGGGCCGGAGAGAGTTCCGATCAAGCGCGAAGCTTCGCCCACAAAGCCGGCGAGTGAGGCCATGCGGGATTCTTTGTTGTCATCTTTGAAGCACTCATTGTTGCCCGTGAAGAGGTCGTAAAGTGCCGCGACTTTGACGGTGACTTGTTCGGCGTAGTTGCGCACGGTATCTGTCTGCTCAGCAGTGAGTGGGGCCGTTCGCCCGGCATCAATAATTTGTTTGATCTTCTCGCGGTCGCTGACCAGCAAATCTTCGAGGTCTCTCACCTTAAGCGCCACGTTTGAGCAGTTTGCACCTTCGCGCACCGACGCTTTTATGTCGTCGAGCTTGGCGATTAGACTCGAAAATTCTTCGCCAATGGCCGGGCAGGTGGCGCTCGCCATCAAATTTGGCGGCGGAGCCGCAGCCAGCGAAATCGATGTCCATAGGACTGTGACCGTTAAAATCGCACTTTTAATTTTCATCCGACCCCCCTAGGCCTAACGCGAAGTGTATACATGTCTTTAGGACTCACTGAAATGATGGGATCTGGTTTAAAAAACTTGCCTGGTCGGATCCAGGTTGGCTGATGTGAAAATGAAAAATTCTCTTAAGGTATTCGAAAATATCGGTGAGTTGGTCACCTTGGCTGGCGCTGCTGCTAAGGGCGGACGGCGGATTACCGACGCGGACTTGAGTATCGTTAAAGATGCCGTGCTGGTTTCGCACAATGGGCGCGTGGCGTGGACCGGGCCCTCAGCAAAGTTCTCAAGAGATTTATTAAACAGCATGGGTGGCGAAAAATCCGCAGAGTTTATTCCGGTGGGCGGGCGCACGGTGCTGCCTGGTTTTGTGGAGTGCCACACGCACACCATCTTTGCTGGCGATCGCAGCGAAGAGTTCGAGTGGCGAATGCAGGGGCAAAGCTATCAAGATATCGCCGCCAAGGGCGGCGGGATTCTTTCCACGGTCAAGGCGACCCGCCAGGCCTCGAGCGCAGAACTGCAAGTCTTGGCCGAGGAGCGCGCAGAGCGATTTGTCCGCCAAGGCGTGACCACTCTCGAAATTAAAAGCGGCTATGGACTCAATTTTGAAACCGAACAAAAGATTTTAGCGGTTGCGGGCAAAATTAAAGGTCCGCGAATCGTGCGAACCTACTTGGGGCCGCACTCCCGTTCTCCGGATTTTCCAGATCTGGGTGCCTACATGGAAAGGATTTTGTCGCACGATCTACCTCGTATCGCGCGCGAAAAGCTCGCCGACCGTGTAGATATTTATATCGAAGCCGGTTTTTTTGATTTGAATTTGGCGCGTGCGTTTTTTGCTAAGGCCAAAGAGCTCAAGCTCCCGATCTCGGCCCATGTGGAGCAACTCAGCGATTTTGGGGGGACCGACTTAGCTCTCGAGTTCAATCCGCAGTCGGTGGATCACGTGGTTTTTGTCAACGGCGGCACCATGGCCAAGCTTGCCGCGAGCGAAACGACGGCCGTACTGCTGCCCGCGTCGGATCTTTACTTGAAAATGCGCTATCCGCCCGCGCGAGATTTGCTCGATGCCGGAGCTCGCTGCGCGCTCAGCACCGATTTCAATCCCGGCACCAGTCCGACTCAGGATTTGAGTTTGGTGGGTGTTTTGGCCCGAGTGGAGATGAAAATGAAACTTGCTGAAGTTTTGAGCGGGTTTACCGTGGCCGCGGCCCATGCGCTGGGGCTCGAGTCTGAAGTGGGCAGCCTAACAGACAAAAAATCTTGTGATTTCATTACTTTAGACTGCCCTTGGCGAGAACTTTTCTATTCGATCGGCCGCCATCCGGTGGCTGAAGTGTATCGCGCCGGTGAAAAACTTTAAAATCCTGACATAAAAAGCCAAAAAAGATTTTGATTTTATAAAGAAAACTTTCCTACTCTTGGAGTTGTAGCGGTGTGTTGGACAAGGACGTCATTACAACTGTGCACGAGGCATAAGGAGATTTCACCATGGCTCAATCGGTCATTCATTTGACCCAATCGCGCTTTTACTCGCCGGCGTTCAATGCCGCCGTTTTTGATGGCCCGATTCGGATCTACTTCGCGCAACATCAAGAGACTGTCGCGCTGAAGGTTTACTTCATGTTGCAGCAATATCTCAAAGACAAGTATTCGCTGTTTCGCAAAAGTTTTAAGCAGCACGGGCAGACTGTGTTCTTAATGCTTTATCCGAATCTCGAGTCGTTCGAAAATTCGTTCGCTAAAGATATGGACCTGCAAGTGGTGATGGAGCGTCTCGGAGAAGATCACGTGGTTGGCGTAAAAGGCCCGCTGCTGGATGATCAGTTTGAAGAGATCTTTTTGAAAGTGCGGACTATTCTGCAGGATCTTCCGATGATTCAGGAGCCCGCACAGCCATCAGCTTAGCCAGTTGATCGCGGGTTTTAGCCGAATTCCAATTGAACGCGCCGATTTGTTGCCACACCACTTCTTTACTCGGCGAGACCAAAAAATGTTTGGGGTATTCGTTCACTTGAAAGGCGGTCTTAAGCGCCTTGTTCCTATCGTAGACCGTGGGCAATACGATTTCATTTTCTTGCATCAGGCGTTTGGCGTTTTCAAGATCTTCAGGAACATCGCCGTCAAAATTCACCGTTACAATTTGAAAGGCCGGGCCTTGCCAGCTCTGCGCCAAAGCGTTGAGCGAGGGGAGTTCCTCGAGGCACGGCGGGCAGGTCACTGACCAAAAGGTCAACAGGGTCCACTTTCCATCGCCGCTTAAATTGTTTAAAGCCTTCGCCAGCTCCTCATGTTGAAAAGCGGGTAAAGGTTGCCGAAGAGTATCTGTGATAACAGGGTCCCTGAGGCTCCCCATTAAGGCACCCCCGGGGCCGAGCTTGGACAGGCTAAAAATAGCCAAGCCGATCAGTGCGGCGATGGCGACCGCAAAAATCATCATGACGGTTTGGGTTTTGCGGGGCGATAATTCAGGAGATGGTTTTGCTGCGGTCATCTAAAAACTTTATCCCGACCAATCAGCGGGGTCAAATTGTCGTCGAGTATGTGCTCCTGCTCGTTGTGGGAGTCAGCATCGCGGCGTTGATCACGACCACCATGGTCAGCCGCAATCCGGAGAATCCCGGCTTTCTCGTGCGAAAGTGGGTCTCGTTAATTAATTTAATCGGCGAAGACACGGCCGACGATCTCAAGCCGCAAGACCCATAATGGCCCGTAGATTTTTTATTCAGATTTAATTCCTAGACATAGGGTGACGTCCCTAATCCGCACCAAAGGCAGGCCACGTGGCAGGTGTCTCATTCTGAGGCGCAAGCGCTGGACTCGAGATTGCAACTTTATCCGAGCGGTTGGGTTGGGAAAGTTGGATGCAGTTTTTCAGCAAAGCGCTCAGTATTTTAATTTCAATTTCATTGACGGCGTGCCATTCCACAACGGGCACGAACGCAGTGACGTCGTCTTCGGTGGCGCCACCTCCGCAACAGCTCGAGGTGATTCCCGGTCACGATTATCTGCGCGACGCCTTTTCTAAACGAAAAGTAATTCTTAAACAATCCCCTGGAGCTAAAGGCTTTCAGCCGGCGGCGGCCGAAGCTGTGGATTCAGAAATTATCCCGCAAGGGGCAAAGTTAACTGCCCTGGTCGACAACGCTTGCGTCGCCGCGATGGAATCTTCGATGGAGGCCCCGGTCTCGGTGCCAGCCGCGGCCGAGGGGGTGGCGGTGGCCGAATTGGAACTGCAGGCCTACGATTTTACCGTGGCCGAAGATCAGTCACTCAACGACCTAAAAACCGCAGCGGAAAATGATCCCTGTCTAATCGGCGTAACTAATTCGGGTGAGGCTTCAATCAACGCCGTTCCCAATGATCCGTTTTACGCCAGCTCCAATCAAAACTTCCGCCTGCAGGCCGCCGACGCTTGGGATTGGTTTTACGAATCGGACAAGCGGGTCAATATGGATATCAACATCGCCATCGTCGATACCGGCATTCGCTTCACTCACCAAGACTTGGCCGCCAATATGTGGACTTCGCCCACGGGCACCTTCGGCTACGACTTTATTAACAATGACAACAATCCAACCGACGACAACGGGCACGGCACCCATGTCGCGGGAATCACCGGCGCGGTAAACAACAATGGCCTTGGAGCCTCAGGCGTGATGGGTCGTCGCGTGAAGCTGATGGGCGTGAAGGTCCTTTCGGCGGCGGGAAATGGATCGTTTGCCGCGATTGCCAACGGGATTAATTACGCGGTCGCTCAAGGCGCGCATATTATAAATATGAGTCTCGGCGCTTTTGTGGCGGGCGGCGCGGCCGACACCGAAATGGACCCGATTGTCGCGGCCGCGATCACCAATGCCGTCGCCGCCGGCGTGACTGTCATTATCGCCGCAGGCAACAACAATGCGAACCTCGACTCTTCCACTTCGTTTCCAGCCAACATGGGTGCGCGCATCGCTGGTGTGCTTTCTATCGGCTCGATCGACAGCGTGAGCAATGTGCGCAGCAGTTTTTCTAATTTTAGTGCGACGCGAGTCGAGCTCTTCGCTCCGGGCGCCGAGAGCACCAATGTGTCCGGGATTTTCGCTCCCTATTTTTCAGCCGACAATGCCTACGCGCGCTTGCAAGGCACCTCGATGGCAACTCCAATCGTAGCGGGCGCTGCGGGCCTCGCGCTCGGCATGCTCCGCACGAACAATGTGGCTGTTACACCCGCCCAACTCGAAGCCCTTCTGGTCGACTCCGCGCCAGTCAACGCCAACTTAAATGGCCTAGGTCGTCAGGCCAAATCGTTAAACCTGTTGTCGCTCGCCGTCGGCCTCGCTTCGACTTACGCCGCCGCAGATCCACGCAAACTCAGCATCACCACGCAACCGGTGCCGGTGACTGCGGTCGAGGGAACTGCGTCAGCACTTTCGGTCGTGGTGTCTTCGTTCCCAGCGGCTCGGTATCAGTGGGTCAAAGCCGGAGTCAACGTGCCGGGCGCGACTGCGGCCACTTTAAATTTCGCAAGTCTGCAACCGGCCGATTTTGCAACCTTTCAGGTCAACGTCACCAACGGCTTTACCAATTTAAGCAGTGCCGCAGTCTTGATGAATGTGCTCTTTCGCCCTCGAATTGTAACTCAACCGGCGACGATTGCCGCGAATATGGGTCAGGCGCAAACACTTGCGCTCCAGTCGATCGCCAATCCAATGCCGACCTACCAATGGCTCTTTAATGGCGTACCGCTGCTAGGTAAAACCGAAGCGACCTTAAATTTCACCAGCCTAAAATGGACCGATCGCGGCGCTTACGTTCTAAGAATCACCAATGCACAGGGCACCATCGACAGCACGCCGATTCAATTGAATCTCAATGCCATTGAGCGCCCGAATGACGGCGGCTTAACCGATGGATTGGAAGATGATCCGGTGTCCGACGGCGGCCTGGGTGGGGGAACTTAGTATGACCATGGGCAAATTTATTATGACTCTCGGCTTTCTCACGCTCGCGGCCTGCGCTAAGGGTTTTGACTCGGCGAAAATTATTCCTTTGGATTTCTCGAGTCTCGCGGAAAGTGAATGCCTAAATGATTCGACGACCTCCGCGTGCGTGTTTCAAAAAAATCCATTGGCGGCATCGGGCCTGACGGCTTTTCCATCGTTGATTGGTGAAACCACCGAGCTGGGCGCGTTTCAAAGTTTGGCGGTGACTATCGATAACCTGGATGCCTCGGGCTTTTTGCAAAATGCCTCAATCAACGTTACCGCCGAGCAGGGCGAGCGCGCGCAGGCACTGAATGGTTCATGGAAGTTCCGCTTCAAAGGCGATGCGAGCGCGAAAGCCGTGCAGGTGCACACTTATTATTGGTTGAACAAGGCGATTCAAGATCTCAAGGCCGTGGCCGGCGTTGTTTATGCCGAAGGCAAGGCGATCGAAGTGGCTGTGAACGCGGCTGAGACCGGATGGCTCCCGGCGCAGAATAAAATCACGTTGCAAAGAAACGCGAGCGGCAATCAGCTGGCGTTGGATGCGGGCTTTGCGGTGCATATGCTCGGCCAGGCAAACATTCACCATGCCTCGAACGGACAAATTAATGATCTGGGTTTAGACACCAATCACGCGGATTGCGGATTGACCGGCGGTGCGGTTTTTCAAAAAGACTGTTGCGTGGCGGCCAATGGCTGTTCGCGCGCGCTTCAGATCGGCGCCGCGGATTATATGGTGGCGCTGATTTTTCCAGAAAATCCCACGCTCGGTGAGACTTGGGTGAATCGCAGCAGCGGACTCGACTATTGCGGCTTTTCGCGCGACTTGCGTAGACACCAGGCCACCACCGCTCAACAGGCCTTCGGTGCCTGCACTTCGCGCGGAGCGAGCGGGCAAATTTTTCCGATGGGAACTTTGTATGCGTCCATGTGGTTTGAGATTCGCAAATCCGTCAAGGCGGCGCTGCCGACTCGGCTCAACGACTTTGATCGCCTCTACATGCTGCATTTGGCGCAGCTGCAGGGACAAGATACATTTGCCACCGCCATTACCAAAATTAAGGCCATCGACGTGGCCGAGTTCGGCACGGCTTTCTCGCCGTACTTCGACGCTGAAGTCACACGCCGCGGCCTTTAAAGAAAAATTGAATCTCGTTTAGACAATTCCTTGTTCAGCCGATCTTGCATTTTTTCTTGCAGCTCGGTGGCCAGCTCCTTAACCAGTTCGCGGTCATCGGCGCTCGCGGCGTCGTAGGGGTACTGAACCGGCTCCATAAAAATAATTTTCCATTTCGAGGGCAGAGGCACCATATTGAGCGGTAAAGGCAAAATCACACCGCGCAGAAATTTGGTCAGTTTTAAGCGGCTTAGGTTTACATGGGTCTCTTCCGCACCGATCACCAATGTGGGAACTATCGGCGAGCCGGTGAGCAAGGCCATGCGAATAAAACCGCGTTTAAACTCCTGCAGCTGGTAGGCGCGGCTGGAAGGTTTAAAGTTGCCGTACTCCCCCTCGGGGAACAGCACGACCAACTGATTTTTGTTCAGACATTTTATGCCATTGTCGAGAGAGGCTTCGATAAAACCCAGGCGCTGGGCGGGGATCGAAGTGGTTTTTGTTAAAAACCACAGATGGTGGGTCAGCACGCGCGGGTAGCGTCGGCAGGCTCGAGTTATTTCGTGGTGCAGCACCATGGCGTCAAAACCCGAAACTCCTGAATGGTTGGGAATAATCAAGGCGCGGCCCCGTGAGGGCAAATTTTCTGCGCCTTCGACCTGGACGCGAAAATAGGTCTTCATCAATTCGAGAAAAAAGTGCGGCAATATTTTGTAGAGAACCGTGTCACGGTTCGAACCCAGCAAATGGGTGAGAATGTCTTCGGGTTTAATCTGAAATAACTTGCGCATTGGCGGCGATCATACCAAAAATCTTAAGCAATTATGGACAAATTTATTCTAGCCCTCGACCAGGGCACCACCGGAACCACCGTATGTATTCTCAACTCGCAGGCCAAGATGCTGGCCTCCGTCAACAGCGAGCATCCGCAGATTTATCCTAAAGCGGGCTGGGTGGAGCATGACCCCGAGGCCATTTGGCGCACCATCACCGATGGAATTGAAAAGTGCTTGAACAAGGCTGGAGTCAAAGGCTCGCAGATTGCCGGAATCGGCATCACCAATCAGCGCGAAACCGTCGTGCTGTGGGACAAAGACAGCGGCAAGCCACTCTACAATGCCATCGTATGGCAGTGCCGCCGCACCACTGAGTTTTGCAATAAATTAAAAAAGAGCGCCAAGGCCAAGACGATCAAAAAGAAAACCGGATTGGTCGTTGACCCCTATTTCTCAGGATCTAAAATTCGCTGGCTGCTCGACAATGTGGCCGGGGCGCGGGCTCAGGCCAAGGCGGGCCAGTTGCGGGTCGGGACGATCGATTCGTTTTTACTTTGGCGTTTGTCGGGTGGACGGTCTCATAAGACCGACGTTTCGAATGCCTCGCGAACGCAATTGATGAATATTCAAACCGGCCGCTGGGACCCTGAGCTGCTGCGCATTTTCAATGTGCCCGAGAACATCTTGCCGGAGATCGCGCCTTCAAGCGGTGAATTCGGCGTGACTCGAGGGGTGACAGGACTCCCCGATGGAATCCCGATTGCGGGGATCGCGGGCGATCAACAATCGGCGTTGTTCGGCCAAGCTTGTTTCTCGGTTGGTCAGGCCAAGTGCACCTTCGGCACTGGATCATTTTTGCTTATGAACACGGGCGCAAAAATGGTGGCGTCGAAAGCGGGGCTATTGACGACCGTCGCCTGGCAATTAAAGGGCGACAAAAAATTAACCTACGCCCTTGAGGGCGGCGCCTTTATTTGCGGCGCGGCCGTGCAGTGGCTGCGCGATGAGATGAAGTTTATTTCGAAGAGCAGTGAAGTGGAATCATTGGCGCTTGAGGTGGAGAGCACCGACGGGGTGTACTTGGTGCCGGCCTTTGTGGGTTTGGGCGCACCCTATTGGGATCCCGACGCGCGAGCCGCGATTGTGGGTATGACCCGCGGTTCCTCGCGGGCGCATTTGGCGCGCGCGACTCTTGAAGCGATGACTCTACAAAACGTCGACATTCTTGTGGCTATGGAGAAAGACTTGGGTCGCAAAATGACGGGTGTGCGCGTCGATGGCGGGGCGGTGGCCAATAATCTGTTGATGCAGATGCAGGCCGATTTTCTAGGCGTGCCCGTGGAGCGGCCGGTGCAAACCGAGTCTACGGTTCTGGGTGCGGCATTTTTAGCGGGTCTCGGCGTGGGCTTCTGGAGGGATCTGAACGAGATCAAAAAAGTTTGGGTCTCAGACCGCCAGTTTAAACCAAATCTGGCGGCAGCGGCTCGAAAGGCTAAGGTTTCGGAGTGGCATCAGGCTGTGGCGCGGGTTCGCTAGTCTCCGGATTGATCAGTTGATTTTCATCCCCTTCGGGAGGCGGGGGATCGTCCGAAGTTGATAAGTCAATATCGTTGCAACGAAAAAGTCTATAAGTGTCGCCTAGCCTCTCAATTTCCTCCCGGAGATCTGTGGGGGGATGTTCACTCGACGGTCGGCATAAAAAACTTCTTTGATTTTCTGGATCGACAAGCAGTGCTTCTCCAGTGGCGATATCAATCATATGTTGTTCGTTCGTTAGATCTTTGGCATCGCGCGATTGGTAAGGGATCGAACTACTATCGTGGAACAGATACAAACGTAACATTCGATCGGCTTCTAATAATTTCATAGCGAGTCGACGGACCTGTCGAAGGTGGCGAGGAAGCAATTCAGTCCGCTCAGCTTTCAGTTCCGTATAGATATCCTCGGCATAAGCGCGAATGTCATCGACAAGAAGGCTTTTATGCGAGTCCAATGAATCTCTGAGTTCCGGTCTAGCGGCGCGCCGATGAAGGAACTCGGGTATCCGTTCGCGATCGTATATATTGGCGAAACTAGCAACTCGTCTTACGTAGGCCAAGTCGATGGGGGCTCGATGAGTCAATGGTAGGAGTATGGGCCAAAACCTTGTCTTTTCTTTCCAAAAATTTTGCGCGTAGGAGTGCCGCTCCTCATCGCCGTTCAGAAGAAGAATTCTAAGCACATTCTTGAGAATGTATTTTTGAATTAGCTGGGCGTCCTGCTCATCAAATCCGTTTAAGTGCGCAGCTTCGTGGATAAAGAGTCCAATTAGGTCATGGTGCAATGAGCCCGCCGGCGTTCGCATTAGGCCATGGACGCTGATGCAAATCTCTCCGCTACGATCGAGCTTGGTCACCGAGGCCAAATACTTCTTGTCATGAGGGCCACTGCAGAGTCCGTCCATCTCTAGGTGTGGTGGTCGCTTCCAGATGTACTCCGTGTCTTTGATCATATTCTCCTTTTTCCAAGACGGGGGGCCGTTTGAGAATATTCGATCTAAAATAAAAAAGGCGCGGGCCTCTTCGCGAGTGAGATCTGAGATTTTTGACTTTTGGAGTAGAGAGTTCCAGGCATAGCCAATCGGATTGTCGAAATTCCTTACGGTAATCTGCGCCCAAACCTCATCCACAGCTTTAACGACATCTTCCTTCGACTGATAAACAAACTCACCGCCACCACCTCCATCTACGCCGCCGCCGCCTTTGCTCCGTTTGGGCTGGCAGCCCGCCGAGAAAAGAAGACCGATCACCGAGCAAAAAACGACGAAGATTTGAGAGAATTTAATCATGGTGAACGGGTTTTACCGAAGGCTTTAGATTAATCAACTTTATTTAGATTGACCTCGCAGATCAGGGGGCGGCACCTGCAAGTTTTTCAGTCGCATTCGACAAATCCAAGCGGACCACGGTCCCGCTTTCGGGGCTGCAGTCGCGAATGGCCATTTGCCCGCCCATCTGCTCGATAAACTGAAAGGCAGAAAAAAGCCCGAACCCGCGACGGGTGCTGGCGGAGGGTTTTCCGCTAACGCCAGGCTGGCCCAGATGAGCGCGAATTTCAGCGGGAATTCCTTGGCCCTGATCTTCAATCTCGATGGCGTAGCCTTTATCGGCCTGCACGCGCACAAACACCACGCCGGTGCCGTGGTTGGCCTCGGCCGCGTTGTTGAGCAAATTAGATAGAACTCGGGTCATCCGGTCCCTCGGAATCTTTTGGCAAACCGGTCCATTGGCTGCAATTTCCAATCGAAAGCGCACATTCGGAAATTCGAGCTGCTTTTCTTGCAGCAGCGGCTGAAGGTCCTCGGGCGCCCAGCTTTCTTGAAAGGCGGGAACGCTGCCCCTCGGATCGGGACGTAGTACATGGACCACGATCTCCTGAATTCGACCGACGGCTTGGGAGAGAAGCCGGCGCTCTTCCGGGGGCAGCGTTTGTAAGCGGGCGGCGATGATTTCCAGCGCCGTGAGTGGGGATTTTAGATCGTGTGCGATTTGTAGCCACTGTAAGTCTCTTTCGTTTTCTTGTTCAAATTTGCGGGCTTCCATTTTCACCTTTCGGGGCCGCGAGAGTTGCGGCGATCAACACGTCGGAGAGTAAGGGAAGGCTTAAGAATTCTCTAGATCTCTTTAATTAATATTTAAGTTTAAAATTAGCAAATCCGATAAGTATGTTGTAAGGTATTGGAATAATGGCTGTTTTAGATATGGAAATTTACAGTTTCTCTTCCTATAAGGACTTTGTTCTCGCCCGCGTGAAGGCCATGCCTCGCGGTGGGCACGGACAGTTTATGAAGATCGCCAAACACATCGGCGCCAATCCGGTTGTGGTGACCCAGGTGCTTAAAGGCCAACGCGATTTTTCTGAGGAGCAGGCCCTGCGCCTGTGCAATTTTTTTGGCCTCGCTGCTTTGGAGAGCGAATACTTTATGCGCCTGGTGGCCATGGAGAAGGCGGGGACTCACGATTTAAAGCGCTTTCACCGCGATGCCTTAGCCGCTCTTAAGCGCCAGGCCCATACGGCTAAGAGCCGGGTTGCCGAATTTAAGGAGCTCGACGAGGCCGCGAAGTCGGTGTTTTATTCCGACTGGATTTACAGCGCGGTTCGGCTTTTGACCTCGATCGACAAGATCAAAGGCCCCGATGACCTGGCTGAACATCTCGGCCTTAGCCACGCGCGGGTAAATGAAATTTTGGAATTTTTAACTGGCGCGGGATTGGTTAAGTCCGATAAGAACGGTCTTTATATGGGCGTGCGAAGCACGCACCTCGATGCGCAATCGCGCTTTGTAAATAACCATCACCGAAATTGGCGCATCAAAGGCCTGGCCGCGCTCAACGCCGCCACACCGGATGATTTGTTTTACACTGGGCCGTGCACCTTATCGCACGACGACTTTATGGCCCTAAGAAAAGAATTGGTCGACGTCGTTGCCAGTATGACCAAAAAAGTTCCCGATACGAATCCGGAGTTTTTGGCCTGTATGAATATCGATTGGTTTAAAGTTTAGTAACGAATTGCTACTTGTAGCAGCCATTGTCCCAATGCCAGAAGATGGTGCTTTCCCACAGCAGTCCGCCACCAACTTCAAGGGCTTGAATGGTCAGAGCGCCGTTGCGGTATTCGCCCAGTTTGCCGGGATCGTTCTTCACCACGCAGCCGGTTTCGGTTCCAATAAGGCCGCCGTTCAAAATGGCATCTGGTGAGAAACCGATTTTAAGATCCGACAATTTGGTGTCGGAGACTCCACTCAAGGTATAAATCTGCTGTGAGGCCGCATTCTGAAAGTTTAAAACCGATTGCTTCTGGCCATTGAGGCTTAGAATCCCGCCCTGCGAGAGCTCGGCATTTTTAATCACTAAGGTAAAGCGTGCGTTAGCGGGTACAGCCTCGGTGATATTTTTAAATTTCGCATCCAGCAAATTAAAGAAATCCGCGTATGTGACGTTGTATTTGTCATCGTACTCATGCACGTGGTGATCTGTGTCGCCCGCGCCCGCGGGATAAAGTTGGCTTGAGGTGTCGAGATCGAAGTGCCCGCCCTTAAGGCCTTGAAACACTTCGCCGAAAGCGTCGCCATTCCCGGCGGGCGGAGACGCCGGCGTACCATTTTGAGAATCAGATCCGGCCGAACCGCCAGAAAAGCCAACGCCATTGCAGTTTTGAAATGCCATTAAAAGTAAACCGACCGCGAAAATCACGCCCCATACACGCATGCAACCCCCAGTGGTATATTTGAACGCAAATTAGAGACCAAATCAAAGCGAACCGGTTGGGTTTGCGGACCATTGGCATTCTAACTTTTGGTCACTGACTAAGATGTAGCTAAAACTCGGCCTCGGGGTCACGCCGACGCGCTGGCTGCGTAGATCGCTGCTTGGGACGTGAGCTCCCACCCAATTTCCGCTCAAGATCGGCCACTTCGCGCAGCCAAAAAAACTCCGCGCCCTTAAAATCTTTCTCATTTAAATAACGTTGATTGCTGGCGGGTAAAAATATTTTTTTAAAGCCGAGCTTCACGGCCTCTTTGACCCGCTCAACCGCGAGTGAGGCGCCGCGAATTTCGCCGGTCAGACCGACTTCGCCAAAAAAACACGATTGTGAGGGCAGCGCGACTTGCACTTCGCTCGAGATCAAAGCCGCCACTAGAGCCAAATCCACGGCCGGCTCAGAAATTTTTAAGCCGCCCACCACGTTGGCGTAAATATCGCGATGAGTGAAACTCAAATCGGTGTGCTTCTCTAAAACCGCCGCCAGCATATGCACCCGGCTGACATCAATGCCGATGGCATTTCTTCGCGGTGAGGGGAGTGGGGTTGAGGTGCACAAGGCTTGAATCTCACACAACACGGGACGCGAACCTTCCATCGCGGCAAAAACCGCCGAGCCGAAGCGCGAATCTTTGCGCTCTTCTAAAAAAAACTCCGAAGGGTTGGGCACTTCACGCAGGCCATCACCCGCCATTTGAAAAACGCCGAGCTCGTTGGTCGCGCCGAAGCGGTTTTTCAAAGCCCGCAGTAGGCGAAACTGCTGATGATGGTCGCCTTCAAAAGCCAAAACCGTATCGACCATATGCTCGAGCACGCGCGGTCCCGCGAGCGAGCCATCTTTGGTTACGTGGCCAATCAAGATCACGCATACGCCCTTGGTTTTGGCCAACGTCAGAAGTCGTGCCGCACACTCGCGCACCTGCGATACAGAGCCTGGTGCCGACTCCACATCGGCGGTAAATACGGTTTGAATCGAGTCGACAATCAACACGGCCGGCAGCTTCTGAACGGCGGTTTCAAAAATCGCATCGAGTGAACTTTCTGAGGCGAGTTCCACGGGCTCATTCGACAGCCCGAGGCGGCGCGCGCGCAGCGCGGTTTGCTGAACGCTTTCTTCCGCGCTGATGTACAAAACCGAATTGCCTTGGCCCGCGAGCTTGCCCGCGATCTGCATCACGAGTGTGCTTTTGCCGATTCCGGGATCACCGCCGAGCAGAATGTAACTGCCCTGCACTAGGCCTCCGCCCAGAACGCGATCGACCTCGTTGAGTCCGGTCGTGACTCGCGCGGCCGAGTCGAGGCTAGGAGATTCCATTAAATTATAAACATCCATGGCGGCGGCCCGGGTGGCTTGCGTGCCTTTTTGCACCCAGCCCTTACGCTCCAAAACGGGCTTTTCTTCGACAAAGGTGTTCCACGCGTTGCAGTCGTTGCACCGACCTTCCCACTTAGCGCGTTTTGCCCCGCAATTCTGACACACGAAAACAGTCTTGTTTTTTGCCATATAAAACGGCTACCACACTCTGGCCTCGAATTTCAGACAAAATAAGCCGTAAAATATTAAACCGTTTGAGCCATGCGAAACATTAAGATTTTTACCCTCATTCTAATCTGCGTCATCGTGTCCGGCCGGACCTCGGCCATTCAACCGGCCAGCAAAGGTGAACGCACACCGGCAGGTCGGCAACCAGCTCAGCAACCGGATCCTCCAGCGCCCGTGGCCGACAACGATTCAAAAGCGGCGTTCAAAAAAGGCGTGGCGGCCTTTCAGCAAAAACAGTTCGACGTCGCGGCCGAAGAGTTCACCAAGGTTCCCGAGCTCGGTGGCTACCTTTCGCTCTACAAACACTGGTTTCTTGGCCAAGCTTACTTGGAGCTCGCGCGCTACAAAGAGGCGGAAGCTGAGTTTTCAAAACTGCTGAGCGGGCAGGCGTCGACAGAGCTGCAGTATCAGGCCCAGTTTCTGCTCGGCGAGACGGCGCTAAGGCAAAAAAAATATTCTGAGACGATCACGCGCTTGTCGAAGCTGGAAAAAAAGTGGAAGCGCTCCTACCGCTTTCCCGAAGTGTTGTACCGGCTGATGGTGGCGGATTTAAAACTCAATCATACGGCCTCGGTGTGTCGGCGGGCTCGGCAACTTTACGCCGATCATCCGGCCAATTTTCAGGTGATCCATTGGGGCAGCGATTTGTCCGCCGTCGAAATCGATGGCAAAAAACTTCCGTGCAAGGCTCGGCGCGGGGATTTTACGGATCGCATTCGCAGTCTGCAGTGGGCCGGCGAGTCCGAAAAAGCCCATCGTGAAATCACCGAACTGCTCGGTAAGGCTTCACCCGCAGACCGTTTGGCGCTCGATCTGATTCTCGCCAACTTTCTTGTCTCTGAGGGTTCGGTTGACGATGCGCTCAACAGTTTGATTCGCTATTACCCGCAACAAAAAAACAGCGGCGGCTACTTGATGCTTCTCGGAAAAGCGGCCGCTCGCTCGGGCGAATACCAAACCGCAGTCGGAGCCTATGAACGGGCGCACTCCCTGGCCCCGCAAACGCGCAAAGGCCGCGAAGCACTCTATCAAGCGGCCTACATCAGCTACCAATACCAAGACTACGACGGCGCCGCGCGGAAGTTTCAAAAGTTTATTAAAGCCAATCCCAAATCCGGCTTGGCCAAAGATGCCGAGTGGCATTTGGCTTGGCTGCTTTATCTGCGCAGTGACTTCAAGGGCGCGCTCGCCAAGTTCGAATCCGTGCGCAAGAGCTACAAGTCAAAACGCAAGCAGTCGGATAGTTTGCAAGAGCGTCTCTGGTACTGGACGGCGATGTCGCATGTTCGCCTCAAACAGTGGGAGGATGCGCGCACGGCCTTCGAGGAAATCACGTCGCGAAACGCCTACTCGTTCTATGGCCTGGCGGCACAGTCGCGGTTGGAGTCGATTCGCAGTAAGCTGACCGAGAAGCATCCTCGCACCATGACCTCATTCCGCGCGGTGCCGATGGAGGGATCCGGGCCGGATGGCCCACCACCGGCCCAAGCCGCGAGCGTGCCCGCCCCACCTGTCTCTGAAGCGCGCGAGAGCGAAGAAGATTTGGCCGAACAAGATTCCGATGAGCCCAAGCCGCAAGCGAATGAAGAGGGCGGTGAGAGTGAAGGGCTTAAGGCTTCGAGCTTTAAAGATCCGGCGCTGCGCGCGCGCATCGATATCGCCAACAATCTAATTGCCCTGGGGCTGCACGAATTGGCCCGGTGGGAATTGATCGAAGTCGAAAAGCACACGCGCAACGTCAGTTATCTTCGGATGCTGATCAACGCCTACGAGAAAATAAATTCCTATCATCGATCGGCCGCCATCGCGGAATTGAGCTTTGGCCGCGAGCGCGAGGCCCAAGGTTTAGACGGCGCGCGGCCGCTGTGGTCTTCGACCTTTCCACAGGCCTTTAAGGGGTGGGTGACTAAGTATGCCGATCGGGCTGGGGTCACTCATGAGTGGGTGTGGTCAATTATGCGGGCGGAAAGCTTATATAAATCCGACGTGATCTCTCCGGTCGGCGCCAAAGGGTTGCTTCAGATTATGCCCTACACCGGGCGTAACTTGGCTCGTTTGGCCGGAGATCCGGAGAATGAAGCCCCGAATTTAATTGATCCGGAAACAAATATCCGGCTCGGCTCGCAGTATCTGGCCCGACTAAAACAAAAGTTCAAAGGGTCGCTCCCTTTGGCTGCTGCGGCCTACAATGCTGGGCCGCATCGAGTAGAGGGTTGGCTGGTCAACTTCGGCCATCTCGAGACCGACGAATTTATTGAGCACATCCCTTTCCTCGAGACTCGCAATTACGTAAAGAAAGTGGTTCGAAATCACACTTTTTACCGCCGTCTTTACGCGAAGGATCAGAAGATTGTGGATTTTCTATCTAAGGGCCACGGGGTGCCTATTCCCACTCGCGCGTCCACCCGCGAAAGCTGGGATTCCCTTTAGTTTAACGGCCTCTTGACTTGACCGCGTCAACTCAGCGAAAACTACGCAAGATTTCTTCTTTATTCATGAGGTAATGAAATTATGCGGAACCTATTGCTGATCTTATGTTTGGTATTTTCTGCCGCGTGCACCAAGAAAAATACGTCCGGTTTAGAGTATGGACTCGACCTCAAAGACACGCTTCGAATCAATTTAGAAACTGAGCCGCCGTCTCTCGATTGGAGCAAATCGACGGACACCACATCGTCGCTCGTCGAGCTGAATATTATGGAAGGCTTGGTCGGCTACAATTTGGGCGATCGGGATCTCGGTTCCGCACCGGCATTGGCCACCGATTGGAAGCCGTCTGAGAAAGCTCGCGTCTGGACCTTCACTTTGCGCAAAGGCGTTAAGTGGACCGACGGAGTCGAGTTCACCGGGCAACATGTGGTGGATGGTTGGGAGCGCTTGCTCAATCCGGCCACGGCCTCTGAGTACGCTTACTTTTTATTCCCGGTGAAGGGCGCCAAAGATTACAACGCTGGCAAAAATAAAGACTTCAGCAAAGTCGGCGTGAAGGTCAACGATAAAGGTGAATTGGTTGTCGAGCTCGAAAAACCGATGGGATTTTTTCCGCTACTCCTCAGTCACCATTCGACCTATCCGATTCGTAAAGACGTGGTTGAAAAGCACGGCGACAAATGGACAGAGCCGGGCAACATCGTGACTCTTGGAGCTTACAAGTTAAAAATTTGGGACCACGATCGGGCCATGGTTCTCGAGCGCAATGACGACTACTACGGCGAAAAAGCCAAGATCAAAAATATCCTCGGCTACATGATCACTGAGTATTCGACCGCGCTGAACCTAATGGAAGGCGGCAAACTCGACTTCCAGCGAACCTTGCCTTTTAAAGAACTCCCCAAGTATCGCTCGTTCGCGGGCTATCGCCAGATTCCGCTGATCTCCATGTACTACTATGGGCTCAATACGAAAAAGGCGCCGTTCAATGATTTGAAAGTTCGTAAGGCGTTCTCCATGGCCGTGGATCGTAAGCAAATCACCGATCTGCTTGCCGCTGGCCATGCGCCGCTCACGGGCTGGGTTCCAACAGGGATGTTCGGTTATGAAAATGATCGCGGCACTAAATTTAACGCCTCCAGCGCCGCCAAGATGTTGGATGACGCCGGATTCAAAGACCGCAGCAAGTTTCCTAAAATCAAATTGGCATTCAACACCAATGAGAACCACCAACGCATCGCTGAGAATGTGCAAGCCCAGCTCAAGAAGCATTTGGGTATCGAGATTCAGGTCGAGAATGAAGAGTGGAAAGTTTATTTGAAGCGTCTGCAAAACGACACTCCCAATATCTACCGCATGGGATGGCTCGGTGATTATCCGGATCCTTCAACCTTTATGGAGTTGATGACTTCGTATTCTGAAAACAACCACACGGGCTGGGGCAACAAAAAGTACGACCAACTGGTGGCCGAGGGTGCGAGCACTCTAGATAAAGAAAAGCGCCGCCAACTGTACTCCGAGGCGCAAAAGATTTTGACTGAAGACGATGTGCCGGTGATCCCGATTTACTCGACGGTCGGTCATATTTTGCTTTCGGATCGCGTGCAGAACTTCCCGGCCAACTCCATTGAGCATTATGCCTTAAAGGGAGTGACGCTGAAGTGATCACCCGCCTATGGGGCGCTACTGTCGCGATATTGTTCGCGACAGTGGTGCTTCTCAGCTTTTTTGGTTACGAAATTCCGATCGCCCTGTGGTGGATTTTCTTGGGCGCCTCATTCGGGGGCACCGCGATTTATGTTTTTAAACAGGGCATGACCTTGTACGTGGTTCGCCGTCTTTTCGAAGCGGGGTTTGCCGTTTTTATTATCGCAACTCTGACCTTTATGTTGTTGCGAATTTTGCCCGGGGGTCCGTTTGACTCCGACAAAGCCCTGCCGCCTGAAATCATGGCCAACCTGGCCGCCAAATACAATTTGGATGCGCCCCTTTTTAAGCAGTACACCGATTATATTTTCGGTTTGGTGCGTGGCGATTTGGGGCAGTCGTACAAATATTTGAGTCGTGATATTTCATCGATCATCGGCGAGTCGCTGCCGAACTCGATTCAGCTCGGAGTTTATGCCTTGATTATTTCGTACCTGATCGGAATTCCCATGGGCGTATTTGCCGGGTGGAAGCCAAACTCCTGGCTCGATCTCTCTTGCATGACGTTCGCCATCAGCGGTATTGCGCTGCCAAGTTTTTTGGTGGCGCCGATTTTTATTTTGATTTTTGTGAAGATGCTAGGCTGGTTTGAGCCGGCACTTTGGGCTGGACCAACTTATTATGTGTTGCCGATGGTAATTTTGGGAATTCGCCCGGCCGCCGTGATCGCGCGTTTGACCCGCGCCAGCGTTTTAGAGGTGATTCACAGCGATTACATCCGCACCGCGAAAGCCAAGGGCCTGGCCGCGCAGACCATCTTATTTAAACATGTTTTGCGCAATTCGTTGATTCCCGTGCTTTCGCTCTCAGGTCCTCTGGTTGCAGCCATTTTGACCGGTTCGTTTGTGATCGAGCAAATCTTCGCGATTCCCGGCGTTGCAAAACATCTGGTGTTGAGCGTTTCGAACCGCGACTACCCGTTGATCTTGGGCGCGACGCTGGTGTTTTCGGTGTTTTTGATTGTCGCCAATTTGATTACCGATATTTTGACGGCCATTGTGGATCCACGGGTGAAGATGATATGAGCACTGCGACCGTAGCCAGCGCGGTGGCCTCGCCGACGCCCGCCAAGAAGCAACCCCAAGGCAAAAGCCTTCAACGCGAGGCTTTTGAGCGTCTTTTGAAAAATAAATCGGCGGTTGCATCGGGCATTGTGATTCTTTTGGTGTGCCTGGTTGGCTTGTTCGCGCCCATCTTGGCGCCCTATCCGTTTGATGAACAGTTCTTAGACCGAGTCTTGGCATCGCCCAGCGGGCAACATTGGCTCGGCACCGACTCTCTGGGTCGCGATATGTTGTCGCGGCTGATTTATGGCGCGCGAATTTCAATGTCGGTCGGCATCGTGACCGCGGTGATTTCTTTAATTATCGGCACCACGTACGGCGCGTTTTCGGGCTGGTTCGGCGGTTGGGTCGATGCCCTAATGATGCGGTCGGTGGATATTTTAGACTCGATCCCTTCGATCGTGCTGTTGATTTTGGTTAAATTGGTGTTCGACGCTTACGACATCATCGGCAATCCAGAGCTTAAGGCTATGACCGGGATGCTCCTTGCGCTTTCTTTTACGAGCTGGGTGTCGCTGGCGCGTGTGGTGCGCGGACAAGTTTTGCAAGTGAAGCAAATGTCTTATGTCGAGGCCGCGCGCTCGATGGGGGCTTCGGGCATTCGTCAGGTGAGTCAGCATATTTTACCCAACATTATGGGCCCGGTGATTGTATTGCTGACCTTTCAAATCCCTTCGAACATTTTGTATGAAAGTTTCTTGAGCTTCTTAGGTCTGGGTTTACAGCCGCCGTTTTCTTCGTGGGGCGTTTTGGCCAATGACGGTTGGCGTTCTTTGTCTTCTTATCCGCACTTAATGATTTCGCCCGGAGTGGCGATCTTTGTAGCGATGCTCGCATTCAACTTGCTAGGCGATGGTCTGCGAGATGCGTTCGATCCGCAAATGCGCGGACGTTAGAAAAAAGGTGCATCCCATTTTCGGCAACCCAACACGACGACGAGTATGAGCCGGTGTCAAAATGTACCTGCGGCGCCGCAGGTACATTTTGACACCGACTAAGAAATTCTCGTGCGCGAGGGCCTGCAAAAAATGGACAGGCACCTTTTCTAATTCTAACGCAAAATTTGCGTCAGCTGCTGGCGAAACAATTCTTTCTCCGCCCATGCGGCCACATCGGGAACGGCATCGATCGCCATTTGCACGGAACCCGGAATATTCAAACGACCACCGGCTTTAACATTGGCCTCGGTCACAGTTCGCGGAGCGATCAAAAGTTCGCGCATTTGCTCCGGAGTTAAAAAGGGATTTACCTCTTTCATCATGGCCACGGTGGCGGCAACCTGCGGAGTCGCGCCCGACGTTCCGCCGAATTCACCAAACGCGCCATTGGGTCCATATAAGGTCCACAGCTGTTCGCCAAATGCACCGACGGTCAGTCGATCGCCATAATTGGTGAAGTACGCGGCCGAGCCATCGCGAGCGAGCGCTCCGACAATCACCGAGCCCGTGTCGTCTTTGCTTTCTTCGATCAATTCCACCTGATAGTTGCCACCCGCGCCGACCACAGTGATGCCCGACTTCATGGCCAAGCGCACGGCTTCGCGAGTGCCGACAAAGGCTTCGGACGAGCCGTTGGACATTTGATTTTCAAGCACAATCACATTTACACCGGGGATGGTGATCGCGCGCAGAATGCAAGCCGCAGTTGCCTCTTCTTTGTTTAGATCATCTTTGTTGTCGTAATTGTAGTTTTGCAGGGGCACGATTTTCGCGTTGTAGGCAATGCCGTTCGTGCCGAGATCATTCTTTACGCCCGCGATAATCGCCGCGACCGCAGTGCCGTGGTAGGCGTACGGCCCATCGTTCACCACCGTTGGATTCTCTTTATCCGCAAGGTCGTAGGCGTGATCGAGCAGCATGTTGTCTTTAAGGTCTGGCTCATCATGATGGTAGCCGGCATCACAGTCGGCCACGGTCACGCCAGCTCCGGTGGCCAGCGGCCATACGTCCTTGGCTTTAAGTTCGTTGATCCACCATTGACCTTTGAGCTCGGGATCGCCGGACCATGGCTGAATCTCCATCGGCGGCGGAACATTGGGATAGATGATTCCTGAGAATCCGCTCTGGCGGCTCATCAACAGCGCCTCGCCTTCGGGAACTTCGGCATAGTACATATCTCCCAAATTAATTTGCCCGGCGGTGAGGCTGTGAATCTTCGCGATTTGATCGTCGGTCAAACCGAAGGTCATTCGCTGAATCGTCAACGACGTGGGCGCGGCCGCACCCTTATAAACAACTTTAACTTTTTGTTCGGCCGACGCCGCGGACGCGGCGAGACTAAGTGCGAAAGCTAGAATGCGAAATAACATATATCCCCCCATAAGTAGAATCATCGTGATCTAAAAGCGTGGGGGGAGGCTAAAGAAATTGCAACTTACATTAAACGTTAAAGCGGAACAGCATAATGTCGCCATCTTTGACGACATAGTCTTTGCCTTCCGATCGATACTTGCCGGCCTCTTTCACGGCGGCTTCAGACTTAAACTGAAAAAGGTCTTCGCAATGAAAGGTTTCAGCGCGGATAAATCCACGCTCAAAATCAGTATGAATTACGCCCGCGGCTTGCGGCGCCTTAGTTCCTTGCACCACTGTCCAGGCGCGGACTTCTTTCTCTCCGGCTGTAAAGTAAGTGATTAGGTTGAGCAATTTGTAACTCTCGCGGATCAAGCGGTGCAGCCCCGGCTCTTTAATTCCCATAGAGCTTAAAAACTCGCCGCGTTCTGACGGATCCAGTTGAGCAATCTCGGCTTCCATTTGCGAACAAATACTTAAGGCCAAGTTATTTTCTGATCGGGCCCGTTCGGCAACCTGGTCAGCCATGGCACTTTTGCCCGACAAAAATTCATCTTCAGATACGTTACAAACGTACAAAACCGGCTTCGAAGTTAAAAGATGCAGCTCCTTCAGCGTCAAAGCTTCATCCTCAAGAACCTCTACGGTCCGGGCCGGTTTGCCCTCTTTCAAAGCGTCGTAAAGTTTTTTGCAAATGCTGAATTCGGATCTGATCTTGGCGTCTTTGATCGACTGCGCCACTTTCTCGATTTTTTTATAACGCTTTTCCACCGAGTCGAGGTCAGCCAGCATAAGCTCGGTGTTGATCACATCAATATCGCGCAAAGGATCCACGCCGCCGCTCACATGCACAACGTTCGAGTCGACAAAACAGCGCACCACATGAATGATCGCATCGGTCTCGCGAATGTTAGACAAAAACTTATTGCCCAAACCCTCGCCCTGCGAGGCTCCGGCCACTAAGCCTGCGATATCGACAAATTCGATCACGGTCGGCACTTGCGACTGGGGTTTCACATAGCTCGAAATTTTCTCCATCCGGTCATCGGGGACCGTGACCACGCCCACGTTCGGATCAATCGTGCAAAACGGGTAATTGGCCGCTTCGGCCTTATTGGAGGTCAACGCATTGAACAGGGTGCTTTTACCCACATTCGGAAGCCCCACGATGCCGCACTTCAATCCCATTTATTTCTCCTGATTCAATTCTTTGCCATCGCTGCGGGGCCGATTGTACTTGGTCGCCGTCGCTTGCAGTCCTTGCGCTGTCCACAATTCAATGGCGTCCATGACGGTTTCAAAAATCTCCGCGAATTGGCCCCACTCTTCACGAGTGAAGTCGCGCAGAACATAGTCGGCCATGTCCATAGTGGCGCGGGTTTTAGTGCCCGTGTCGTCCACGAAAACGGGGGGCTTACCCACGCCAAAGCGCAGCCGCCCGTAATCTTCTGAGCCCAACATTTGGTGAACGCTCTTGATTCCGTTGTGCCCGCCGGCCCCGCGCTTTTCTTGAAAGCGAATGTCGCCAAAAGGCAGGTCCACCTCGTCATGGATCACCAAAATATCGCTCAAGGGAATCTTATATTTGTGGGCGAGCTCCTGCACGGCCTCGCCGGACTTGTTCATGAATGTCTGCGGCTTACACAGCAGCAGCTGCTCCGAGCCCACACGAATTTTTTGTGTTTCGGATTTTTCTTCTTTGCGAAAATCGATTTTATCGTCGAAGACCTCCGCGATCTTCTCGACGATTATAAAACCGATGTTATGCCGGGTATTTTTGTATTTCGGGCCCGGATTGCCCAATCCAACGATGAGCTTCATCCGGCCTCCGGAAAATTACTTTTTCTTTTCGCCAGCGGGAGCGGCTCCAGCAGCGGGAGCTGCACCAGGAGCTGCCGGAGCACCAGCGGCACCGGGAGCTGCGGCACCGGGCGCGGCAGCACCTTCGGCAGTCGCGGCCAACGGGTCAACCACAGGAGCGGCAACAACTTCTTCTTTAACTTCCGCGCAAGAGACGATCGTTTCGTCCATGCTCGAGATCACTTTCAAATTCTCTGGGAATTTGATGTCAGACACGTGCATGGAGGAATTGATATCGAGTTCAGAAATATCGAGATCGAAGTGCGACGGAATTTCGAGCGGCAAACATTCGACTTCCACATCACGACGAACCATGGTCACAAGACCACCTTCACCGATACCGCGGGCTTTACCGATCAGCTTCACTTCTACGTTTACGCGCACTTTCTGCGTCATATCCGGAGCGAAGAAGTCGATGTGTACGGGGCGGCGCGAGACCGGGTGGATATCCATAGTCTTACGCAGAACTTTAAGGCCGTTCAGCGTTGAGTCTTTGGAAGTAAATGTAAAAATGGAGTTTTCAAAACTGGTGCGGGCATATTTAACCGCATCGTTTTCGTGAATTGAAATGGACAAGGGTTTGGTCTTGGGTCCGTACACAATGGCCGGAACGAAGCGGCCTTTGCGAAGGCCACGTGCGACGCTTTTTCCGGCTTCGCGGGCATCGGCGTTGATTTTGAGTTCTTGAGTTGTTGCCATTGTCTTTGCTCCTGGTTCTTTCTTCTAAACTTCTTAATTTTAATTATCAAACAAAGCACTGACCGAATCGTATGTGTAGATTCGGCGTATCGCCTCGGCCACCACTGGCGCCACCGAGATCACCTGGAATTTAGGTGAATTTTTGGCGGCCTCTTTCAGCGGAACCGTGTCAGTCACCCAAACTTTTTCCACTCCGCTCTCTTGCAAACGCGTGAGGGCGGGGCCGGATAATACAGGGTGGGTTGCCACAGCGAACACCCGTTTTGCACCATGTTTAAGCAGGCTGTCAACCGCCTGGGTCAGCGTTCCCGCGGTGTCGATCATGTCGTCTAAAATAACCGCCGTTTTGCCTTTTACGTCGCCAATAAGATGGTAGGCCTTAGCCTCATTGGGGCCGGTGCGGCGTTTATCAATAATTGCCAGGGAGGACTCAATGCGTTTCGCAAAGGCCCTAACCCTTTCTACCCCCCCTGAATCGGGGCTAACGCAAACAAACTGATCCCCATAACCCATTTCCTCGCGCCAAGCGCGGGCTAGGGTGGGGATGGCGAACAAGTGATCGACGGGACCATTAAAAAAGCCTTGAATCTGCGAGGCATGTAAATCCACCACGACCAGCCGGTTGGCGCCGGCCGTAGCACACAGCTCCGCCACACATTTGGCGCTGATCGGAGCCCGGGGCGCGACTTTGCGATCTTGGCGGGCGTAGCCGTAGTAGGGCATGACAAGAGTGATTTCTGCCGCCGACGCGCGTTTTAAGGCGTCGAGGATCATAAAACATTCCATGTAGTTTTCGTTCACCGGCGGGCAGGTGCTTTGAATCAAAAACACGTTGCAACCGCGCACGCTCTCATGAATTTCGACTTGAATTTCGCCATCGGCGAAGCGGCCAATATCGCAGTGACCCAGCTCAACGCCGGCGCTCTCGGCGACTTTGCGCGCGAACTCAATGTTTGAGTTGCCTGAGAAAATCTTCATTCTGGTCATGTGGAGAGTGAAATTAGCCTAGGATCAGAGGCGCATCAAGGTCATTAATTCCCGAATCGCATTGGCCCGGTGTGAGAATTGATTTTTTACCGCCAGACCCAATTGGGCGAAGGTTTGGCTGTGGCCGTCAGGGATAAAAATTGGGTCATAGCCGAATCCGCTTGTTCCTTGGGCAGAAGTGGCAATTTGTCCATGCACCGAGCCTTCGATGGTGTGTTCACCGCCATCTGGATCGTAGGCGACAAAGACACAGCGAAACTGGGCCTTGCGCATCCCGGGTGAGCGGATTTGCAGCATTTTTAGAAGTTTCGCCACGTTCTCTCGGTCTCCGGCTTTGTCGCCGGCATAACGGGCGGAATGGATTCCGGGCATTCCACCGAGACCTTCGACTTCAAGCCCGCTGTCATCGGCCACAACCCACACGCCCTGTTTGAGCGACTTTAACGCGCGGGCCTTGATGCGAGCATTTTCGGCAAAAGTTTTTCCGGTTTCGGGTGGGCTTGAGTAGTAACTCAATTCACCGGCGTGATGGATGTCGCACTTGGCACCCATTAAATTTTTGAACTCGGTGAGTTTTCCGGCGTTAGTGGTCGCCACCCAGAGTTCGGTCGCCATATACCTAAAGAAGTTTTAACGGAAAAAACGAGCCGACGATCTCAGCTTGTTTGGCAAATAGTTGTTTGCAGCCCTGGTGAGCTTTCATCGCCATGTCGTCCATTTGTTTTTTGCTAAAGGTTCCGCCTTCGGCGGTGCCTTGCACCTCAACAAAATCGCCCGAGTTGGTCATAACAAAATTCATATCGGTCTGGCAGGCCGAGTCTTCGTCGTAGTTGAGGTCGAGCAAAACATTATTGTTCAAAAGCCCTAAGCTCACAGCCGAAACATAATGCTTGAGCGGAATGGTGGAAATTGTTCCCTGATTTTTCATAAAATTCAAAGCCAGGGCCAGCGCCACAAAGCCACCGGTGATCGCCGCCGTTCGGGTTCCGCCGTCGGCCTGAAGCACGTCGCAATCAATCTGGATTGATTTTTCGCCCAGCGCTTTCATATCGACCGCGGCCCGCAGTGAGCGGCCGAGCAAACGCGAGATTTCTTGCGTGCGGCCGCTGTTCATGGCTTTGTCGCGCGAGATTCGTGTGTGGGTCGAGCGCGGGAGCATGCCGTATTCGGCCGACACCCAGCCGGTCCCGCTGCCGCTCATCCATTTGGGTACGTTCATTTCGACCGAGGCTGTGCACAACACGCGGGTGTAACCCATGGCGATTTCTACACTGCCTTCGGCATAGCGAACCACTTCGGCTTGCATTTTGATCGGGCGAAGTTCGTCGAGTTGTCGATTGTCTAAACGCATGGGTTTAAGTCTTAGAAGTTGGTGCGCGCTTTGTCTATCGATTCTTTGTAGGCCTTCAGACCGCGGTATAGATCTTCGGCCATGGCTTTAAGCCGATCGTCATTGGTGAGATCGGCAAAGTCCTCGGCGTTGGTGAGAAAGCCGAGTTCGACAAGGGCCGAGGGCGTGGTCATCTGGCTGAGCACGAAAAACGGCGCCTGCCGAACGCCGTTGGGGCGGCCTTTTCGAAATCCGCGCCAGTTGGTTCGCAAAGCTTTGACAATCGTGGAGCTGCGCCAAACACGGTCGCCATCCAAAAGGTCGGTCACGATTCCAGCCACATCGCCAGGGAGTTGATGCCGCTCGAGAAAATCATAGGTGGGAGCTTCGCCATTTTGGCCGTCGATTGAGTTTTCTTTGTGCGCGAGAAACATCGATTCTTCGTCGGGCTGCAGCTGATTTTGAAAGTAGAATTCGGCGCCGCGCGCGCGGGGATCGGGATTGGAGTTGACGTGAATACTCAAGAGCAAATCGGCTTTGGTATTTTTGGCGATCCGCGCGCGTTCATTGAGGCTAAGTCCTTGCTCGTTCGCCCGTGAGAGCACGGGTTTGAACTGGCGGTCCTTTTTTAAAAGTTCATTAAGGTATTGGCCAACTTTCAAAGTAATATCGGCTTCGAAGACATTCTTGCGACTGGCGCCTTTGTCGCGACCGCCGTGACCGGGATCGATAACGATTGTGAGCTGGCGGCCTTGGGCCGCATGCGAAAAGTGCGCTGTGAGTAAGACAACAAACGAGAGCGCAATGAGGTGAGAGGTCCGTCCTAGAATTCTCTGCATACACTTAGTTTACGGGGGCTTTGGGTAAAAAAAAAGCGACCTGGAGGGTAAGGAGGGGGACCAGGCCGCTAAGGGGGGGAAGCCCAGGATAAGAGCAAGTCCGATGCCAAGATCATTGGCCTTCTCCGCTGAACTGTTTCGCTCTCGCACTCGACAAAAGTCCGCGAGTGAAATTTCCATCTGCACAAACATCGAGCACACTTCAATTTTTGATCTAAATGCGACGCATTAAATATTGGGAACTGTTGGGTAAAATTTGTCTTTGCGCAGCTCGACTTTGCCATTGCGCGGCGGTTCCTAATTGGGATTGGTCTGGAAATTACTGCATATGGATTTGCACCGTTTAAAGTCGGGTTGAATCCGCCGATAAGTGAATATCAGGAGTGTTTCATGCGTAACTTGTGCGTTTGGTCCTCTGCGCTAATTTTCTTTACCTGCTTTGCCCCACTTTATGCCGCGGCCGATGACGACTTCGGTGTTGAGGCGGAAGAAGTGATGGGTGAGGCCGATGCCACATCGGAACGCGCTCGCGAACAACGCAATCGCGCCGGTAAAGAGCGTGAGGAGCGCAACGTTTTAAAGGGTCAGGCCGCAAAAGACAAAGCCGAAGCCGCCGCTCGCAAGGCCTCGGCCACCAAAGAACTTAAAGTCCTCGAAAACGAAATCGCTCAGCTTTTGAAAGAACAAAAAGTCGCCAAGGCCGAGAGCGCCGCCGCGATCAAACAAATCGCCAAAGACGAAGCCCGTCTCAAAGCCGTGCAAACTCGGGTTGAGAAGCTGCGCGCGCAAAACGAAACCTTGCGACAGCTGCGCGAAGAACAAAAGAAAAAGCTCTCTGAAATGAGCACAAAGATCGGCGACCTGCAGGTTGAAGACGACAAATTCTCCGTTGAGGCCGACAACTTGAAAAAAGACTATGCATTCAAACAGCAGCAGTTAAAGGAGTCCTCAGCCCGGTTGCAGAAAGTGCAGACGGAGACGGCGAAGCGCAAAAAAGAGACGCAAAAACGCATTGATTCTTACAAAGGTGCTTACGACGCCGCTAAGGCCAAGGCCGACGCGTTTGAAGCGCAAGTCACAAAACAAAATGAGCAGGTCAGCCGCCTTGAAGATCAGGCTCGTGAAATGGAAAATAACGCCCAAGATGCTCGCGACCGCGCTCGTGAGCACGCCGCTCAACTTGAGGCCGCAAAACGCAAAGAAGCCGCAACCCGCGCCCGCATGAAGCAGACCAAGCAGCCGATTCCGAAGTCGGCAGCGGTTCCGAAATTAGTGAAGAAGAAAAACCGCACTCCGGCCGCAGCCACACCCGTGATGCCGACCGAGACCGCCGCCGTTCAAAATGAAGCGCCGGGCACACCTGTGGGGTCGGAAACTTTCGCTCCCGACCCGTCACCGCCGCCCAAACCCGCGCCCTTTAAGGCTCCGGTGCCGCCACCGCGCCCGACCGACACGGCTCCCGTCGAATACTGAGCTTTGCGCGACATTGGCCACTCAAAGTTGAGCTGAATCAAACCATCGAGCCACGGTCCGTTGGTGAGGTGGTCGATCTCAGCAAAACCTTTTTCAGTCGAATACATATCGTGATAGCTGGCCCAGCAGCGGCCGTTTAACACCTGTCGAAGTTCTTTTAAATATTGGTACCAGTCGCTCTCATCGGCCGGATGTTCGAGCAGAACCTGGCCGAGCACGTTGCAAAATAAAATACTCGCCTTCGGATGGCTCTCGAGCATTTGTTTGATCGGCGTCAGCGATAACCGACCGTCGCGCCAGAACATATCTTTTTTTAAAAATGTCGTATGCGGATGGCGGTGCCGAAGCTTGAAAAAAAAACCAGCCAGTGGGTCCAAATCATAGCCGGTGATTTTATCAAAACGCCGCAGCCACTGGGTGGGCAAGGTATGGCCGCCGCTTGGGCCAATAATGACAAGCTCCTCGGTTTCGCAATCCCAAATGTCGAGCCACTGCGCGACGTCGCGGCGGAAGGTGCGCCAGCGCCAGCCGTTTAACAGGGCTCGCCAATGAAATACCAATCCGCCGGACGGTCTGAACACGCTCACAGAAATCCGTGGTTTTTCATCCAAGAGTCTTCGATAAATTTAGTCATGTAGTTGCGTACACCATCGGCCAAAAGCACCACGCAATTTTGCCCGCGACTCAGGCGTCCGACTTCTTTCATCGCGCCCCACATGGTTGAACCGCTTGAGCCACCCACGAGCAGGCCTTCTTCACGAATCAACCGCCGCGCCATTTGAAACGACTCTTTGTCTTGCGTTTTTACCCATACATCGACCAGCTTGGTGTCGAGAACATCGGGAATAAAATCGTAGCCAATGCCTTCAACCAAATAGCTCTTAATTTCACCCGGGCCCGCGAGAATAGAGCCGACCGGGTCGACTCCAACCACGATGCATTTCGGGTTTCGCTCTTTAAGTCTCCTCGCCACCCCGGTGATTGTGCCGCCCGTGCCAGCGCTCATCACCACCATATCGACCTGGCCGCCCAGATCCTCGAGCATCTCAAGCCCCGTGCCGTTGTAGTGGGCGTCGGGATTGGCGGGATTGGCGTACTGATCAAGGATATGCGCGCGCGGCAGTTCTTTTTGCAGCCTTTTGGCCACGCCAATGTGCGATTCGGGCGAATCCCAAGCCGCTTCGGTCGGGGTGCGAATAATTTCGGCGCCGAGTGCCGCCAATATAACTTGCTTCTCGCGACTCATTTTCTCAGGCAGCGTGATAATCACTTTGTAGCCAAAGACGGCACCAGCCAAGGCGATCCCGATCCCCGTGTTGCCGCTGGTCGGCTCAATCAATGTGTCACCGCGCTTAATGCGGCCAGTGCGTTCGGCCTCGCGCACCATATTGTAGCCGATGCGGTCTTTAACTGATCCACCGGGGTTTAAAAATTCACATTTGGCCCAGACGTTGGCGGATATGTCTTTGCTGATATTGTTGATCCGCACCAACGGCGTGCGGCCGATGACTTCGAGAATATTTTGAAATTTCACTGCTTAGCGACTCCTAGCCAGGAGCTTGTCCTCGCATCCAGGCAGGGCCAAGTGTTCTCGGAGGATGGCCTCGAGGTCAAGAGATTCGACTTTGCTCGGCTTAGCGAGCAGCAAAACTTTTCCGAGGCGGGGATGACGGCGTGCGACTTTGCGCAGAATATCTAAATATTCTCTGCGTTCCTTCTTGCCGATGTCTTCGTCGGTGCGGGTGTCGTCAAACAGCACGCCGGCGCGGCTCAAGGCATCAGCAATTTCGCGCTCTAAAAAGGGAATGTCGTGATTGATCTTTAAGGCGATCGGCATTTGGGACCCGCTGCCCACCGAGATAATCAGTTTTTTGCCATAGCCTTCGGCAACAATGCGGCGAATTAGCATACGGGCGAGCATAAGGTTTGGATTGTCGACCATGGAGCAGAAGTCCACCGGGCTTACACTTTGCCCGCGAACATTGATCCAGTGCGAGTAACCGGCGTCGGCCATGGCTTGGGCAAATTCCCTGGGCGGCTTCTTGGACCAATCGTCGATAATTGCCACCGGAGCGGTTTCGGCACCTATGTAAATGCTTGCGAGAGCCTTATGATGGCCGTCGGCGAGGTAGACTCTTCCGCGGTAAAAGATGCCGACCAAATCTGTTTCTTTATCAAAGAGCGACCGACCACCATCGTGGGGCAAAATCCATTGTCCACGCTTTTTGCTGTATTCAGCGTCTTTGTGCTTAAGGGCCTTTTGCATTTGCTGCATCAGCCGGACAAAGCTGAAGTCGGTTTGCTGATTTTGCAGTGCGCGAACCGGAATAAAAGAAACCTCGCCGATGGGAGGGCGCTCCACGGTCACGGATTGCGCATCGGAGCGGTGAATTTGGCAGAAGTACCTAAATTCAGCCCAATCTGGGGTCCCTGTGGGGGCCGGGGGGGTGGATTTGGCGTGGGCTGATGCCACCAGGACCAAGATCCCGATGGTTATGGCTTTGATAATCATTTGATGCTTCTTGTTCATTCAAAACCGGTTCCACTGTCAATTGGGTTTCAGATTGAAACAGAAATCAAAAATAACTTCAGGTTTTGGACATTTAGGAATAGTTTTCAATTGAGTGAAGACCCTAATCAATGCCCCATTTTTTGAGCCTCTGCGGATTGCCGACGTAACCGGCGATGACGGTTTAACCCGACGTTTACGCGAAATGGGGTTTCATTCCGGCTGTGAAGTTCGCCTTCTTGGCCGAGCGCCTTTCAATGGCGCCTTTATTGTTCAGTTGCATGACAGCGTTTTGGCTCTGCGCAATGCTGAGGCCAAATGTCTGTTGATCCGCTGATTCAAACTTCCACCATTGCGCTGATCGGTTCTCCCAACTCGGGCAAAACCACGCTGTTCAATTGGCTCACTGGTCTTCGCGCCAAAACGGTGAACTACGCGGGCAGCACGGTTGAATGCGCCCGCGGCCGCTCGATGCCGGTTTACGGAGATTCGCTTCACATATTAGACACGCCGGGGATTTATTCTTTGCAGCCGCACGGCCGCGATGAAGAGGTCACATTGCAGGCGCTCACCAAACTGGATGACGTGAAAGTTTGCGTGGTGGTGCTCGATGGCACTCAGCTCAACCGGCAGCTCTATTTGGTGCGGCAAATTCAGGCCTTAAAAATTCCGTTCGTGGTGGCGGTAACGATGATGGATATCGTTCGCCAAAGCGGCCGCAGGCTCGATTTAGAAAAATTGAGCGAGCTGGTTGAAGCGCCAGTGGTCGAAATCGATGGGCGCCTGGGTGGTGGAGTTAAATATTTGGTTGAGGCCGCGCGGGGGCTCGTGTTGCGGCATCCGAAGCGGGTGCCGATGAACGCCGACTTGCATTGGGACGCCCAGCGCATTGAGGCCGAAGTCGGAATTTCTGAAGGATGGACCGCGCAGGTTGTTTATAAAACTCCGGAGCGCGAGTCGCTCGAGCATCTTCGCGCCTGGGACCGTTGGCTGCTGCACCCGTGGTTGGGGCTTCTGGCGTTTGTTTTGATTATGGGGACTTTGTTCTCTTCAATTTTTTGGCTCGCATCCCCGCTGATGGACATGGTCGACACGGCTTTTTCAACGAGCGCGGAGAGCGTGCAGGGATTGCTGGGCGCCGGACTCTTGAGCGATTTTTTAGCCAATGGCATGGTGGCCGGCGTGGGTGCCGTGATGGTTTTTGTGCCGCAGATCTTTATTTTGTTTTTTGGGCTGATTTTGCTCGAGGACTCAGGCTATTTGGCGCGCGCGGCGACTATAGTGGATCGACCGCTGCACAAGTTGGGTCTGAGCGGGCGCGCGTTTGTGCCGCTGCTTTCTGGATTCGCGTGCGCGGTGCCGGCGGTGATGGCGACGCGGAATATTCGATCGTACCGCGAACGGTGGATTACGGTTTTTATTATTCCCTTTATGACCTGTTCGGCCCGGCTCCCGGTGTATGCGTTGCTTTTGACGTTTTTGTTTTCACAGGGTGAGTCGTGGATGGCCGGGTTGGTGATGACGGCGCTTTACTTGGGCTCGCTGGTGGTGGGCGCGGTGGCGGCGGGGATTTTAAATTTAGTCTTAAAGCCGGGCGGTGACTCACACTTTCTGATGGAATTGCCTTTTTACCGGCGGCCGAAGATTCGCTTCGTGGTTCATCAGGCTTGGCGGCGCACGGTCTCCTACGTGAAAAAAGCAGGGCCTACGATTTTTGTTTTTGTGTTGTTGTTGTGGATCGGAACGCATGTGCCCTACCAGGGCGCCGATGCATCGGCCACTCAGCAGCTCGAACACAGCGTGGTCGGCCAGGCTGGGCAGGCGGTCGAGCCGGTGTTCGCGCCCATGGGTCTGGATTGGCGCGCGGGTTTGGGGATTATCTCGGCCTTTGTGGCGCGCGAGGTTTTTGTATCTTCACTGGCGGTGATTTTTAGTATTGCCGATGGCGATGAGGACTCTCTGCAAGCCGGGTTGTTAGAAAAAATGCGAACCGCCACCTTTAACGACGGCACGCCGGTGTTTACAACCGCCAGCGTGGTGGCCTTAATTATTTATTTTATGATCGCGCTCCAGTGTTTATCGACAACCGGAATCACCTGGCGAGAGATGTCGTCGTGGAAATTTGCTTTGGGGCAGTTGCTGGTGATGAATGTGGCGGCGTATGCGTTGGCGGTGGGCGTGTTTCAGGTGTTGAAGTGAAAAGTCCAGTTCCACTTTGGATCTAGAGCCGAACTTATAACCGCCCAATTTATTTGTGATTTTTGTTTCGCATGATTTTCTATTAATCTCTATTAATGGAAGCCCAGGAAATCCAAAAACTTCAGCGCAATATTCCCAAGGTGTACCTGTTCGCCTTTTTTCAATGTTTTTTGGTGATCATCCCGGTGATTGTTCCGTTTTGGGTGGCGAAGGGGCTGACTCTGCAAGAGATCTTCGCTCTGCAGGGGATCTTCGGCGTGGCTTTGATTCTTTTCGATGCGCCCGCCGGCTATGTGGCCGACGTCTTCGGCCGCAAAAAAACTTTGGTTATCGGCGCGATTGTATCGGCGATCGGGTTTCAGATCTTATGGTTTGGCGAAACCTTTCTGCACTTCGCAATTTATGAGGTGATTTTAGGTCTGGGCCTGGCTTTGCAGTCGGGGAGCGACGTCGCGATTCTCTACAATTCGCTTGAGAAGTTGCGGACTGAGGGGCGACGGGCGGGCTTTCTCGGCCGCCGAGTGACCTCGGCCACTGTGGGTGAGGGTGTGGCGTCGTTGATTGGTGGTGCCCTCGCCGCTTACAGTTTGAATTGGCCGGCGTATGCCAATGCGGTTGTCGCTTGGGTGCCGGTGTTTGTGGCTTTGTCTCTTTATGATCCTCCCGGCCAAAATTTGCCACGTGGTTCACACCTGCAGAATTTTAAAGATATCGGGCGCGCTTTGTTTGGGCATTCGCGAATGTTAACCTACGCGATTTTTAATTTTATTTTTTACGGCTTCGCCACCTATTGCGCTGTTTGGATTCTGCAGCCGTATTGGAAGGAGCGGGGTGTGGCCGTCGCGGCTTTCGGATACTTGTGGGCCGCGAATTCGTTTATGGTCGCGGCGGTGAGTCGCTATGCTCACACGATCGAAGATCGTCTCGGATCGGTGAAGGTGGTGATCCTGATTTCGGTGTTGCCGGTGATTGGCTACTTGGGCATGGCCTTCTCAAAGGGTTGGTGGGGTATTGCATTTATCCTCGCCTTTCCGATGTGTCGCGGTCTGAATCAGGTGATATTTCAGGACGCGATCAACACACGAGTTCCGGCCGAGATGCGCTCGACCACCAATTCGATCGGAAGTTTGGGAATGCGCATGCTGTTTATTGTTTTCGGGCCCGCGATTGGGCACATCTTAGATACACGCGGAACGGTCGACGCTTTGACGTTGCTGGGACTTGTGTATGTGGTCGGAATATTTGTTGTCGCACTGCCGTTGCTCGGGCAGCGGCATGCGTTCCGCTAGACGGAGCTGGGATTTATTGCTGAAATGTATTTCACGATGAGTTCAGTGCGCGGTGACTATAAAAATCTCTTCGAAACTTGCGACGAGCGCCTTCGAGTTGGCGATTCGGCCGCGGCGCTGAAGGCATTGAAGAAGGTCAATTCGCGCCGGGTGCCCCGGCCGCTGCTCGCGCAGTATTGCTCGCTTCTTCGGCGCGCCAATTTAAATGAAAACAGCCTGCAAATTTTAAGACGCAAAATCTATCCTGGTTTAAAATCTTCCGCGCCGGCCAGCCCGCGCGAGATCGTGGAGTATGCGCTCGCCTTGCAGAGGGTCGGTGCCCGTCGTGAGAGTCAGACTTTGCTGAGTCGGGTTGACCCGTCGGTGGAGCCGCGGGTTCTACCGGCCCTGGCCTCGCAATGTATATTTGAATGGGATTATGCCTCGGCCCGGCCATATTATGATAAGGCCATTTCGTCGGGTAAGTTGAGCGACTATGAAACCTTGATTTGTCGGGTGAATCGCTTGGCTTGCTTGGGCCACGCCGCTGATTCGGGTTTTGCGGCTGAGTTCGCGGCCGTCAGGAAAATTCTAATTGCTGGCAAATACACCCGTTTGCTCGGGAATATCATGGAGATTCAAGCGCAGTGGCTGATCAATTTAGGCCAGTGGGCGGAGGCCACAGCCGCATTGAAAGACGCTGAGAAATTTCTTAAAGAAGAAGGCAGTTACGGCCACTTATTTGTAAAAAAATGGACAGCCATTGCCACTGGAGTCCACAAGAAGGATCTTGCACCTCTCGATAAACTGCGCCAACTCGCCCTTAAAGACAGTGAATGGGAGACGCTTCGGCATGTGGATTTATATCGCGCGTTGATCGCCCCCGAGGGAATTTGGACGGATTGGGTTTACTATGGCACTCCTCATCCCGCGTTTCGCGCCACCATGGAGCGGCGAATGGACTTTGCGGATGAAAAGTGGGTGGGGCGTGAGGCCAATCCTAAATTGAGAATAGATCCGTGGTTTTTAGATCGTGTGGAACATGGCGAAATTTGCCACCGCCTGTTGGTGTTTTTACTGCGTGATTTCTACCGGCCGTTCGGAGTGGGCGAAATCGCCTCGGAGCTATTCTCACAAAGTGCCTTTGACCTCGAATCTTCAAAGAATCGTGTGCACAAATTGGTGCAAAGGTTTCGCCATTGGCTCAGTGATCATCGGCTTCCGTTCCGGCTGGAGCGTCGGGGCGCCTTGTACTCGGTGAGGTTTGCGCCCGGAGTGGCGGCCCTGTGCCGCAAGCGTACACTCGCCGTGAGCAAATCGGAGTTTGTGTTCGGGCGATACTCAGGAGCGCGTGGTTCGGCGAAGAATATTGAGGATTGGGTGCAAATTTTGGGTGTCAATCCGTCGAAGACCCGGTTGCTTTTGACGGCCGGTATTGAAGACGGCGTGATTGAGAAGGTCGGGCAGAGCCGATACACGACGTACGCACTTAAGAAAAATATTTAGTTTTTGGCTTTGAAGGTGAGCAAAACGCCCATGCCTCTTTCGGCTTCGGCCCAAGTGGTGGTGGCGAAAGCTTTCCGGGTTGTGGCCTTGTATGCGGAGATGAAATCGTAGCGATCGGGTCCGGACTCGAAAGCGACAAGGGTCTGCAGTTCCGGATGACTGGTTTCAACGCTGCTAGAGCCAAATGAAATGCTGAGAAAAAGTTCGTTGTCTTCGGCGGTCAATCCGGTCTGTAAGCTTAAGATCGAATTGGTGTCGGCCACTCCGATTGCGAGCTGATCTAGAGAATTGGTGGGCGCGATACCGGAATACGCTACGCAAGATAAGCGTTGCACTTCGTTGGCCGGAAAGGCGCCGCCGTAGGTGGCCGCGACTTGAACCGCGGCGCCACCGGCACCTTTGGCGTTCTCTACATACCAAACTTCTCCAGTGTATCCCGCCGGTGCGAGCGGTCCTGAGATCGGGCCGACGATGCGTCGATAGATATTGCCTGCTGTATCGGTCATCGAGGCGATCGATACACTCCGCGGCCTTAGCACAAGGGTCGAACAGACGAGGAGGTCGCCGTCGGAAATCGGGCTCGTGTACCAAGCTGTAAATGTGGGATTCCCTGAGTAAATAGTTTCGGTTTGAGCTTTGGCTCGTTGGGTAATTGGAGCCACTTCGATTGTGAAAATTCGCGAGTCATATTCAATTCGCGGAGGATCCGTGAGGAGCTTGAACTGAGCGGCATTCAATACCATCGCCGGCACCAGATCTGCGCAGTTATCGCGCAAGAGCACGGCACGGTCTTGGGCTTCAAGACGAATTCGACCGGTGACGCCGTTGTCGGGGCATTGGCGGTCTTGATTGGCGAAGGTCTTGCCATCGTATGTGCGGCCGTTGCCGGTGCTTTTTAAGTGTCCCTTGGATGTGGAGCCGAACTTACTGCTCTGGCAATTTTGAAAGGCGACAACGAGCACAAAGCCCGCCGCCACTAAAGCAGCTATAGAAGAATTTCGACTCCAACCCATGCTCATAATTTTATATGGATTCGGGAGCGAAACATATCCAATCTTAAATTGAGACAGAGATTCACGATTATTTCAGAGGCTGTTCGCGTCAGAGGTTTCATTCTGACGCGAAATGAAAAGGTACAGCTAGCTGCGACCGCGGCGTACCTTTTCTTTCCTATTGCCCGAAGTATTGGCGGCAGGAGTCGGAGCGGCCGCCGTATTTGCAGTTCGACATGATCACGCCGATGTTGATCGGGATGTTGTACGGATTGATATTCTGCACGTAGACCTGCACGCGGGTTTGTCCGGGCAAGAATTGAATATGTCCGTTGGTCGACACGTAGTGAACTCCCGGTTGACCCCAAATTGGAGTGGCCGGAGTGGTGTAAATGGTGTCGTTCGTGCGCCAATCAAAATCGACGCGGCTCACGTAAGCGCGATCGAGATCAAATTGCACCAAGCAGTTCGAACCGCGGATGCAGGTCGGGCCATAGAAGCTGACGCGCGGATATTCTGTGGGGTTCGGATTGGGCGTCGGCGTTGGAGTCGGAGTGGGTGTTGGGCCGGGTGTCGGACCTGGAGTGGGGCCAGGAGTCGGACCGGGTGTCGGACCGGGCGTGGGGCCTGGTGTTGGGCTGGGGCCAGGGCCGGGAGTCGGTGTGGGCGTGGGGCTGGGGTTGCCGGGCTGGCCGATCGTTCCACCAGCGTCATCGCCGCCGACGTTACCTTGTTTCGCCGATTCTTTGTTCTCATCGAACTTTACGTTCGAACAGTGAATGACAGCGAGAGACACACCTAAAAGTAGAAAAGGCCGGATAATCTGTTTCATGCATCTGTGATTTGCAACAGCGGTGCCCGCGCGGCCCATTCTCAAATGAAATCGTGAGCGAGTTGAGCCAATTTCCCGGTCAGGTTTCAAACACCTGGCGCCAATTCGCGCCTATGTAAACGGTTTGGTGAGTTGTCTCAAATTTAGACAGAGGAAAATGTAGAGGTCTGATCCATGTCTGGGCTCGTTCAGAATATTTGCGCGGGGGGTGCCGCGCTAACCAATTCCGTTCCGTTCACCCCAACATGGATCAGCCTCCGTGGCTTGGGTATGAACTCATTTTGCACGATCAGGTCGCGATTAAGTTGTGAAAAAATCGCGAACCATTGTTCCAATTAAGGACGGAAGAATGCCGTGCAATTTTGCGGAACGCCGTAAACGCAGTTGCGCATGCGCACGCCAATCAAAATTGGGATGTTAAACGGATTGATGTTCTGAATATAAACTTCCTTGCGAACCACTCCCGGCGGGAAAGTGATATGTCCGCCCGTCGGCACATAGTGCACGTTCGGCTGACCGTAGATGGGAGTGCTCGGCGTGGTGTAGATCGTGTCATTGGTCTGCCAATCGTAATCGACGGCCATCGGGTAGGCTTGATCGAGTTCGAAGGCCACTAAGCAATTCGTACCGCGTATGCAAGGCGGACCGATAAAGACGACTTTAGGAATGGCGCCAGCCGGTGCCGTCGGGGTTCCCGGAGGAACGGTTCCACCTGGAGGTGTTACGCCGCCCGGTGGGTTGTTGACCGGACCTGTGCCGCCCACTCCGCCTGGAGGAATATTTGGATCGCCGCCCTGACCGATGTTTCCGTCGGCGCCGTCACCGGAGCCCGGTGCGCCCGGTTGCCCGATTGTTCCATTCGCGCCGTCAGCCGATTGGCTCGAGGCGCTGCCGGAACCTTGATCGAAGCTGACATCGGAGCAGTTTTGAAAGGCGCTTATCGTGAACGCCATTCCAACGATGATCAATGCGGTTCGAATTGTCTTTGTTTTGTTGTTTCCCACGGTAACTTCCCCCAAGAAGTGTGCTGAATTCCCCTAGAAGCGTCGCTACGTACCGAGAAACGTGAATTGGGCGCCTTCTATTAACGTATCGCGTTAAAGTTGCGCAGTAAACCGGTAAATTCGGCGGTGTGAAGTAATACCTGGCGAGTGAACAAGAATCTTTAAGTGTTCCGCGCACCTAATTCGTGAAGACAATCTTTTCTCATTTTAAAACCGTGAATTGCTGTGAAGACTTTTGTTTCACATTGATACGGTTCTTATTTGGTCAGCGACTTTTTGGCCGCGTCGGCAATTAAATCTTTAGAAACGTTCTTACCCAAAGCGCGATCAATAATCGAGTGACCCGCATAAATCGCCGGCGTCAAAGCAACGGCAACAATCAGCTTAAAGGCGTAACCAGAGAGACAGGTCAAAACCAGTTGCTCAAACGTCATTGCGGTCTGGCCCTCGGGGAGCATGTTTAAAAGTCCCGGAAGATAAAGGCCGATGAAGCCGACGATGCACGTGTCGACCAATTGTGAAACGGCCGTGGAGCCCGTGGCGCGGAGCCACAGCAATTTACCTTTGGTGCGGGCGCGGATGACCCAAAACACCAAGACATCGACCAGCTGACTCACCAAAAAGGCCGCGATACTGCCCGCGATAATCCATTGCGATTGACCGAAGACGGTGGCGAAGGGGCCGTCTTGCACGGGAGAAAACGACACCGCGGGGATTTGCATTCCGACAAAAAAAACGCCAAAGGCATAGACCACCAATATGGCGGTGAAAAAAGTTAAATTGCGAACGCCGCGCTTGCCGAAATATTCGTTAATCAGGTCGGTGGTGATAAAAACCACGGGCCAAATAATGACGCCCAAGCTCAGAGTGAAGGGACCGACCTGGATCAATTTTGCCCCAATGATTTCAGCGAGAAGAGCATTGGCGATAAAAATCCCGCTCAGGATTAAATAGACTATATCTTGTGACAGCTTTTCTCGGTTCTGTTTCAATGTCATTTGCGCTAGGCTAACACACAGAAAAGAAGGGAGCCAAGCCTTGGTCCGTGGCGTTCGATGGTTCGTTCAGATTATTGGGGCCTTGGTGGCAATTTCGGCGTCCTGGTCGGCCGTCGCGACCGCCCCTGAGCCTGCGGCTAAATCGGGCTTGATCCGCCTAATTCAATTGGCTGAACAAAACTCACCGCAGATCCGGCAATCGAAGTTGGCCTTAGAGCAATCGCAGCTCGAAATGAAAACCGCGTTCGCCAAGTTTTTTCCCTCGGTGGACTTGCTCACCGAACATGGCCTTCGCGACCGCTATCCCGACGCGGATGCGAGACCCACCGCGGCCGTGTCCTCGCTGACTTTGCAGGCCACCGAAAAACTTTATGACAACGGCGCGACCATAACCAATTACAAGTTGGCCCAGAGTAAATATCAAAGACTGCTCCTGCAGTACGAAATTGAACGCGATGATCAGTTGCTGAAGCTGGCCAACACGTTTTACGATTGGTCGTCCAACTGGCAAGACCGCCAGATCGCCAACAACAAGCGCGATTTACTGCGCCAGCAGTTCAATATGCTCGAAGCTTGGTACAAACAGGGGCTAAAAACCAAGCGGGACGTGCTGCGGATCGAAACCGAAGTGCGCAAGTTGCAGATCGATCTCTTACGGCGCGACAACGATCTAGAAAATCTTCTCGAGAAATTGGCGGCCCAGGCGGGGGTCAGCCGTGAGGATCTCCGCAAAAACGGCATCGGGGCCGAAGAGGCCTCATTGACGTCGCCGATCGACTCGGGCCCGTGGCCGGAGTTAAAGGGTGTCGAAAACCGCCGCTCGCGCGTGTTTAAAATGGAAAATCGCGAGGCCGAATATGCTTCGCGCTTAATTGAACGAAGTTATTGGCCAACGGTCGATTTGACGGGTCAGATTTATGATAAGTACGCCGACTACTTAGATACCGGCCGCGGCTTTTATGACACCCGCGTCTCGGGTTGGTCGGCTCTGGTTACGATCAATTACAATTTGTGGGATTGGGGCATTCGCCGCCGGGATTTGGAGATTTCGCGGGTCAAAGAGCGCAATGTTCAGGCGAAAAATGAGCAAGCGCTATTGGATTTAGAAGTGAATCTGCGCGACGTCACCCTTCGGCTCAATGAATTTGCTGAGACGGCGAAGATGACCAAAGAACTGTTGAAGATTGAGCAGCAGAGTTACAATATTCTCGAGGCCGAGTACCGCAATGGCCGGGCCACCTACCTCGATCTAATCACCAATCTAAATTCGCTGGTCGATGCGCGCTCCCGCTTCGCGGGCACTTATTTTTCTCTGAAAAAACAGCAAATCACTTACGCCTACCATAAGGGAACTCTGTATGAAGTTCTTCAGTCGAAATAGTCTGATCGGCGTTGTTCTAATAAGCCTAGCCGCCGGAATCGCGTATGCGGTCTTTAAGCCCGAGATTCCCGGCGTCGGTGGGTTTGGCGGCCTTGGCAGTGGCGGAGGCGGCAAGAAGGGCCAACGCTACGGCAAGGTGAAACGGGGCGATTTGGTTCAGCGGGTTACGGTTTCGGGCACGGTGCAGCCGGCCCGGCGCACTGTTTTTATGGCGCCGTATTCGGGCTATATCCATCGCGTTTACGTAACAGTTGGGAAAAAAGTTAGACAAGGCGATCCGGTGATCTCGATCACGACTTCGCTGCAGAGTCCGGAGCAAGTGTACCCGATTCGCGCGCCGTTCTCAGGCACGGTGGTCGGAGTTGGAAAAATGGAAGGCGAATTCGTTTCCGATAAGGACGCCAAAGATGTAATCGCCCGAATTGACGATTTAACAAAATATTTTGTCGTCGCCAAAGCTCCCGAGACCGACGCCGCCCGAATTAAAAAAGAAATGCAGGTCGAGATCAAGGTCAATGCGATCAGTAAAGAGAGCCTTAAAGGTGTTGTACAGAGCATTGAGCTCGCGGCCGAAGATGCGGACGGCTGGCGTGCGCAGTCGTCGACGTTTAAGGTGATGGTCGAGATTCTAAATCCGCCGTCGGATCTGCGTTCGGGTCAGAGTGCGGTGATTGATATCGTGACGCAAAAGTTTTCTGACGTTTTGTATTTGGAGCATGAGTTTATCAACAAAGACGGCGACGATTATTTTGTGATCGATCGAAAAGGCCGTCGCCGCAATATCGAACTGGGCAGTCAGTCCGATATGGCGGCCGAAATTAAGGCCGGCTTAGGTGAGGGCGATCAAGTCGAGCAGGTCGACTTCTTGAAACTTCTCGAGAGCGGCGCGTGACCGCATTTGAGCTGCGTGATATCCATTACTCATATCGGCTGCAAGGTCATGCGGTGCCCGCGTTGCGGGGTTTAAGTTTGACCATCTGGCAGGGCGAGATGGTCGCCATTCAAGGGCCGAGTGGTTCGGGTAAATCCACATTGTTGTATCTGCTTGGCTGTATGTTGGCCGCCGATTCGGGGCGCTTGCGCATTCTTGGCCAAGACGTGAGCGCGTTGAGCGACCGCGAGAAGGCCTTTTTTCGCAATCGCAAGCTCGGCTTCGTCTTTCAACAATTTCACTTGCTCACGTCGCGTGATGTTTTGAGCAATATTTTACTGCCGACCACGTATCCGCTTGAGGCACCCGGCGCGGCCGAGGATTTTTCGGGGCGGGCGACGCAGATCGCGACTCGCCTCGGCCTGGGCGACCGGCTTGGTCATCGGCCGCATCAGTTGTCGGGCGGGCAGCAGCAGCGGGTTGCGATTTCGCGTGCGCTGATTCGCGATGCGCCGGTGATTTTGGCCGACGAACCGACAGGGAATCTCGATTCTAAATCTTCGGAAGAAATTCTTAAGCTGCTGCGCGAACTCAATCGCGACGGCAAGACGGTTGTGATCATCACGCACGACAAAGAGGTGGCGGCGCAATGCCAGCGCACGATTTGGATTCGCGATGGGCAAGTGGTTGAGGGCGAAGATAAGTCGCCGTTGGCAGAAATTGTTCAGCGCCCGCCGCCGCCCAAGCTGCGTCGGCTAGGGCTTTGGACTTTAATGAGGGAGAGTTTGCCGCAGGCGCTGGAGAATCTGTGGCGCAATCGGATGCGGACGTTGTTGACGATGATGGGCGTTGTGGTCGGCGTGGCCTCGGTGTTGTCGATGATCACGCTCGGCTCTTTTACTAAGGAGCGCATTCTTCAGTCCTACGCCACTCTCGGTATAAATACTTTGCAGTTCAATGCCTATCCGGAGTGGTCGATTAAGGCCAAAGATATTACGGGCCCGCGTTTTCAGGCGCTCGACGTGAAGCGCGATTTGTTGCCGTTGCCCGACATTTTTCCAGAAATCGTGCGCGTGGCACCGAGCTATAGCGATGGAATGTACTCGGCCATTTACGGCGGGCGAACCATCGAGAACGAAATTCTCGTCACCGGAGTCAACGAGGATTCGTTCGCCATCACTCGTCGTGAGATCGCGCTCGGCACGGCGATCCAGCCGTTTCATGTGCGCAATCACAGTTCGGTCTGCGTGATCGGGTTTGAGGTGGCGGAGCGGCTGTTTCAGAGAGAAAATCCGATTGGGCAGCCGATTATTGTTGCGGTGGATGAGGCGAACTTCAGTTGTGTGGTGATTGGGATTTCTAAGCCTGTGTTTGCGAAGGAGCGCCGTTACCGGCCCGATTTAGAGATTTCTGTTCCGTATACGTATTTTTTGTCGTTGCCGATGGGATGGTGGCAGCGGGGACTGCGTGAGATGGTGATTGAGGTTGATGGATCGGCCGATGTGGAGTTGACGGGTAAAAAGCTGCAAGCGTTTTTTGAAAAGCGGTATGGCAAGTCGGGCCGCTTTCGCTCGTCGAACAATACGGTTCTGGTGGCGCAGATGAAACGGTTTTTGACTTTATTTACGTTGCTGCTTGGTTGTATCGCGGCGGTGACTCTGGTCGTGGGTGGAATGGGGATCACGAATATGATGCTCGTTTCGGTGAATGAGCGGCTACGCGAGATTGGTTTGCGCAAGGCTTTGGGGGCGAGCAATGAGGCCATTCGCCAGTTGTTTTTTGCGGAGTCGCTGTTTTTGTGTTTCTCGGCGGGAGTTGTGGGGATCTTTTTTGGCTTTGTGACTTATCAGGGGCTGATCTACGCGGGCTCCCGCTTTATAGAGAACTTTAAGTACGAGTGGGTCTTTAACCCGATGGCATTTATTATCGGCTTTGTGGCCATTATGCTTACCGGGGTCCTTGCGGGATTAGGACCCGCGGTCAAAGCTGAAAAACTGCAAGTGATCGAGGCTCTGCGGTCGGAGTAGAAATGACGCAAACTTTTCTCACGTGAGAAAGGTCTGCGTCATTTTAGTTGCCGCATTGTGTTTCAAAAAATGCTTGGAGATATTTTGAGGCGGAGGTTCGTATGAAATCATTAATTTTAGTCTCGTTATTGTCTCTGGGCGGATTTGCCTTTGCTGAAGAAAAAAAATGTACCGTTAAGGGCATGCACTGTGAAGCGTGTGTGGATATGGTCAAAGACCGTTTGTGCGAAGGCAAAGGTTACGACGTTTGCGACGTGACCATAAAGAAAGACTCTAAGCCGAAGGTCGGCACTATTCACATTAAGACAAAAGACAAAGCCACTAAAATTGATGTGGCCGCGATGAGTGAATCTGTGAAAGACACCAACTATTCGGTCGTCTGCCAGTAAGATCTCGCAGGGGTGCTTTCGCCTCTTGAGGACTCCGAGTACGCAGTCGATCTAGGTTATGGTACGGAGCATAGTAACCTAATTCGAAGGCGTGCCCGGAGTGCGCCAACATCACCAGGCCAACTGTGCGATATCTCTTGTTGAGCCAATGATTCAAAATGCGACGACATTAAGGTCTAAAGGCTAGGCTACCGATGAGGTAGCATATGTTCGTCCGCCGCAGTCCCATTACCTTCTCGTTGTTGGCGCTTTGCGCCCTTCTGCCGTTTCAAAACTGTGGTCAAGAAATGAAGTCCACTCAGAATGAAGCCAACAGCCAACAATGCAAAGCTCAGTTCAAAGCCGAAGCGATCGCGGCGAAAATGGCGCCGAACTTCAACTGTTCCGACTTTAACAACTACACATGTGAGCGCCGCGTTTTCTCTCCCGATGTGGAGCCCTTGTCTCACTACCTCAAGGAGTGTGTGAGCACCGGCGAGATCTGCGTCGATGTGGAAGTGCGCCAGTTCAACACGGCCAGCGCGCGAAGTTTTGAGCCTGCGGAGTCTTTTGCACCGGGCGCGGAGTACAACCGCGAAGAATTTCGCTGTCATCACAAATACACCTATCGCAATATGGCGGTCTTTGAAGGCGAGGGGGATTCTATGGAAGAAGCTCTAGCCTCGGCGATGCGCTCCTGTGAGGAGGCGCGATGACGTCTAAGTTCTTGCGCGTACTTCTTTTGGTATTGGTCGCCACCTTCGGCATAAAAGTTTTTGCCCACGCACGGATCAAAGTGACCGGTGCGCTAGTTCCGCGAAACAACGATGCCGGAATAAAAACCGGGCCCTGTGGCGGCGTGCCCAGACTGGCTCAGCCAGCCGTCTATCCGCCCGGCGCAACCATCACTGTAACTTGGGAAGAGACGATCAATCATCCGGGCCGCTACGAATTTTATTTTTCACCAGCGAATGATCAAAATTTTCAGCTGCTTCAGACCGTGGTCGACACGCAAGACGGCGGCGGCCTTCCCCATCAGTACTCCACGCAGTTGACCCTGCCCAACGTGCAGTGCACCGATTGCACTTTGCAGATGATTCAGGTGATGACAGAAAATCCGGCCAACCCAAGTCTTTATTATTCCTGCGCGGATATTCGCCTTCAGGCCGGAGCTCCTGGCCCCACGCCAGGCCCTACGCCAACACCGTCGCCCACGCCCGCGCCCGGACCTGCGCCAAATTGTAAAACCCATTAAGCTCTTCTTTCCATTGACCTTTCTGGCACAATCCTTGTATTGCCTTAGGCCATGCCCGTTCAACCGATTCGAATTCTAATGTGCGCGATCGCCATGCTTTGTCTGTGGAATTCTTTTCCCGCGTTCGCCAATCCGGATGAAAAAGAGTTAGAGGCCTGTCAGGGCGCCTTGGACGGATCCAACACTCTCGTGCCGCATGTGGAATTTAAGCTGACCTCCGAGTTCAACAGCCAAGGGGCGACGGCTTTGTTTTGGCAGCCGGATCTAGATGGCGGCGGGCCGTCGTGGTTGAATGCCATCGACTTCGCGTCGGGCCGAGTGCGCACGTATCAGCCGCCATTGAGCGCTGTTCCGGGCCGAGTTCGGATTATGCCCGTGGGTAAAGCTCCGCCAATCGTAAATGTGCGCGAGCCCCAGGTCACTCGCGATGCGAGCGGCCGAGTGTTTTTGCTTCTGCCCAGAGAATCAGGTCAGGGCGCGGAAATTTTCTCGTTGAGTGGTGGAGTCTTAAGCCCCGTGGCGGTAATACCGACGGCAAGCGCGCGACTTTACTCTGGTCTTGGCGATCGGCCGTGGGTGGCGTGGCAAGAAGAGAGTGACGGCAAACGCATGACCGTTAAGGCCGCGTTGCTCGAAGGTTTAACTAGCCCGGCGTTGTCATTCGTTCTTGATGACGGCGAGTCCGCTCTTGATTTTGTTTACGACCGCGATTCGGACTCGCGCGGACAGTTCGCCGTGCTGACCGATAAACGCATCTTGCTCTTCACAAATTCTTCGAATTAAGCGCCGCCAGATCAAATTAAATTAACTTAAACTGATTCACTTTGAGAATTTCTCTTAAGAATTTTCTCCAATTCATCCGCCTCACAATCACAAATTGAGAATCTTCGTCCCACGTTGAGACGTGGTCTTGGGCTGGGTCCAACACGCGCCGATATATAGGAGTAAGTAACCACACAAGGGACGTGCGTGGATAAACGTGTGCATTACAATCGGCGTGTCATTTACGGGGCTATGTTCCTCGCAATGACTTTTTTCGCCCAGACCACACTCGCACAATATTCCCCCAAAGCTTTAAATATCTCAGGCGGATTGTTTTTGCCCTCAGGTCTACCGGTGACCAGTGCGTCGGTCGATTTTCGTTTGGAAATTTGGGACAAAGGCGCAACTTGCAAACTTTATGAAGAAACTCACACTGCACAAAATCTTTCGCAAACCAAAGGCGGCTTCTCGCTGCAATTGGGTGAAGGCACTGCAGTCACCAACTATGTTTCGGGTGGCGGCGATCTGACTTGGCAAGTCTTTGCTAACCCCGGCGCACCGAACACGGTTGTGACGGGCTGTGTGGGCGGAGTCTTGTTACTGCCCGGCGATGAGCGCTTGATTCGAGTGCATTACAACACCGGCAGCGGCATGACGGCCATGACTCCCGATGTGCCGATTG
>CAYVRZ010000027.1:0-56050 GCA_964453895.1 uncultured Pseudobdellovibrionaceae bacterium
CAATCGGGCCGAAAAATTTCCGATGCATTTGGTTCCACGCTTTGCCGAAATGGGCCTGTTGGGTTCAACCATTCAAGGTTATGAGTGCGCCGGGCTTGGTCATGTGGCCTACGGCCTGGTTATGGCGGAGCTGGAGCGGGGCGACTCGGGCATTCGATCTTTTTGTTCGGTGCAGGGATCGTTGGTGATGTATCCGATCTACGCCTACGGTTCGGAAGAGCAAAAAAACAAGTACCTTCCGAAACTGGCGAAGGGTGAAATGATCGGCTGCTTCGGCTTGACCGAACCGGACGCGGGCTCGAACCCAGGTGGGATGCTGACCAAGGTCGAAAAGGTCAGCGGCGGCTACAAAATCAACGGCAACAAAATGTGGATCACCAATGGCTGTGTGGCCGATGTGGCGATTGTGTGGGGCCGATTGAATGGTGAAGTGCGCGGCTTTATCGTTGAAAAAGGCACGAAGGGTTTCACCACCTCGACGATGAAGGGTAAATTTTCTTTGCGCGTGAGCACCACTTCAGAATTGCACTTTCATGACTGCGTGGTGCCTGAAGACGCGATTTTGCCCAATGGCAAAGGTCTAAAGGCTCCGCTTGGCTGTTTAACCCAGGCCCGCTATGGGATTGCATGGGGAGTATTAGGTGCGGCCAATGCGTGTTACGACACGGCCTTGAACTATTCTAAACAACGTACGATTTTTGACGGCAAACCGTTGTCTTCGTATCAGCTGGCGCAAGCCAAGTTGGTGAAGATGGTGCAAGAAATCACCAAAGGCAAATTGCTGGTGCTGCAAGCGGGCCGTTTGAAAGAGGCTGGCAAGCTTGAGCCGTATCATGTTTCGTTGTGCAAAATGAATAACTGCAAAATCGCTCTCGAAGTGGCCCGCGAGGCCCGCGATATGCTCGGCGGCAACGGGATCATCGACGAATATCCGGTGATCCGCCACATGTTGAACCTAGAGACGGTGAATACTTACGAAGGCACCGAAGACATTCACCGCCTGGTGGTCGGCCAACAAATCACCGGCACCGCAGCGTTCCGCTAGCTCGCGGTACCAGGTACCTTTTCGGTTCGCGTCATGTGGGAGCTATCAGAAAATACTTTAGTTACTTTTTTTGCCGGCGAAGCGCAGATTTTTGGCGCTTTGCTCGGTTTGCTGGGGCTTTCTTACGTCCGCGGGGCGGAGGCGATTGAACGCAACTTCACCCAACATCTCAACTCCCTAGTGCGCGAATTGATGGAGGTTATTGAGAAGGTTGAGAAGTCTAAGTTCTCGTAGATGAATGTCTACTTGCGATCGAACGAAGACCTGGCCCACTTTATTGAAAAGTACCAACACAAGATGCCGGGCAAAAAGTACTCTCAGATCCGAATGCAGCTGCGCGAGTTGGATCATGAGTCGGCGATGAAAAAGAGGTTGTCGCGAAATTTCCGCCTGAATTGTTGGCTTTCGTTTGCGTTGATCGTGCTTTCATCCGCTGGGTTGATGATCCCTGTTTCGCAGTTTGCCTTCGAGGCAGCTTTATTTGCGCAAATCTTGTTTGTAATTTCAATTTTGGTCTTGGTTTTGGCCACTCGGTTTTTTATTGAGATTAGCAAAACGACTTCAGTGTTCACGTTCGGCAAATCTTAGATTCCATTATTTTTTCCGCAAAATCGCCTTTAAAAATTCGTCGGCCTTTTCGCCCTCGACCGTAATTGCGGTGCCACGTTTGACGTCAATCACGCTGACCGTGCCCGTAGCGATGGTGCCGGCGGCAACGCCCTTAAGCGCGGCGACATAACCGAGCGGCTGCTCGGCCGGAATAATATGACCGGATCCAGCTATAAAGATCGTGGCGACGTCGTAGCCTTTGCTCTTAAGACTCAAAATGGTTTGAATTTGATCCGCCAGTAAAACTTTGGCTTCATTTTCAGCCAGCACAAAAATGCGTTTTACCTTTTTCGAGGGCGCTTGTTTCTCCCAACTAAAACCTTCGACGGCGCGGCTCAGGGTCATATAGCCTTCGATCATTTCGGTGCGCCGGGCGGTGGGCAGATCATATTGTTTGCTGATGCTGTCGACCTGTTTGACCCATTCGCTGCGGTAGGCGACGTCGAGCGCCGAACGAGTAATGCCAGGCCCGAAAATGGGATTGAACAATTCTGCCCGTTTCAGATTTTGATAGTAGGCATCGAGCTGCGGACTATAGGCCGACATCGAAGTGAGCGGGACCATATCAATGATTGTGGGAAAAGCTGTGAGAAACGGGGATATCGCGCCAGTGTAGGAAAGGGAAACCGGGACCATATCGCGCAGGGGCACCCCATGCTCTTTTTCGATTTTTTTGGCAATCGCCAAGGTTTCTTGAGCCAAGCTTTGCAGAGTGACTTGCTCGAGATTGGCGCGTTCACGTTCGGGAAGCTCGGCAATTGAAAGTGGCTGAACGCTAAAGTTAAAGGTAATGATTCCCGACCCGTCGGCCGCCAAAACCTGCAGGGCGGGGTCGCTCAGTAAAGTGGCGCGATTGACACCGGGAAGAAGGAGGAATGTGGGTTTACCCGGTTGGGCAGGTTGGTATTGAAAGGCGAGCGAGCGTTTGCCATTCAGGTGAGCTTCGCACAGCTGCAACGCCGGGCGATTTGTACCCGCAGACTTTTCTTCGGATTTGGCGAAGGCGTTGATGGTTGATAGGGCAACAACGATCGCGACCGCAAAGTTAATCCATTTCATTTAAATCCCCCCGGACTCACCGGGAACTCTATAGCTCGGCTCGAGGGGAATTTGCTAGATGATGGGTGCCGCAGGTCTATTTTGTAAAAGGCACACTATAGAGTTAAGACACTAGTTTCGCAATTTTATTCTGTCTCAAAATGATAATTCCCGAGCGAAAAACGGCACTTGGCTGGAAATTGTCACTTCTCTCCGGCTATTCTGAATGGGTGGGGTACCTATGGAGTCTTTGAGATCGCCGCTCGAATTGATGACACTGTTTTTTGCTCTGTCGATCGGCTTTTATGTCTTTCTGTTCTGGCGCGCGCAAAGGGCCGAGAGGCGAATGGAACGGGAACTGCAAAACCTTAGGCCCAAGCGACCGAGCCACCCGGTAGCCACCGGGCGACGGCTAACAAGCAATCGGCCTTTGACCGAGGTCACAATCAATCGGATTTTTGAAAGCGACAAAGACTCGGATCTCTTCACCAGCCACTAAAATTTAGAGAACCTTAACAACCGTGTGATGGACGGCCCGAAGGCGCGTGGGGCACTGGTGCCCGTGCTCGACCAATACAATGTCTATGCCCAGTGCGGTGGCGACTTCTAAGTCGTGATCGGTGTCGCCAACCAAAATCGTATCTTCGGGCGGGACCTGCACCTGCTTCATCAGCTTACGACCAAAATCAACCTTGCTGCCGGCCAATTTGTCAGCGATGCCCACAACGTTATCAAACAAATGTTCCACGCCAAACTGCTTCACCGATTGCAAAAGAAAGTTATGCTCCGACGCCGACAGAAGCGACTGAGTTTTGCCGAGCGATTTAACTTCTGCCAAAAGCTCACGCATACCCGGCCACAGGTCGCAGACGTGTAGCCCATTGTGAAAAAGATCATTGAAGCGATCGCAGAGTTCGGCGAATTTTTTAGGCGAAGTATCAAAGCCTAATTTTTTATAATACTCGACAACCGGAAAGCCGAAAATTTTCTTATAATGGTCCACGGTCGTGGTTCTAAGGCCCTCTTCTTTAAGAAGTTGGTTCACCACTTGGACCGCATGATCGAGGTCCGACAAAAGCGTCCCATTCCAATCCCAAATCACATGCTTTTTGCCGTGAATATGTGTCTTAAGTAACTCCATACCTTGGTCTAGAACGGGCGCCGTCGCTTTTCAAGGATTAGCGCGCCTTTAGGGGACCAGGGGGAATGTCGATAAATAGGTATGGACATTAAGCCCACAATTTTGATCGTGGACGACGATCGCGTCTCCTTGTCGCTGCTGAGCAAGTTGGTGGAGAAGCTCGATTACAATGTCGTTCTCGCGGAAGACGGAATGCAAGCATTCGAAGTGATCCGCAGTGAAACCATAGATCTCGTCATAGCTGACTACGACATGCCCCGAGTCAACGGACTCGAGCTGCTCGCTAAAGTGCGCGCCGGCTTTCCGCGCCTGCCATTTATTCTCGTGACGGCCTACTCCAACCTGTCGGTGATTCGTGAGGCTTGGGCCAACGGAGCTTTCGATTTTTTTCAAAAGCCCGTTTATGTGGATCGCCTCCATCAAACCATTCGCTTAGCCATCGAGTACGGGCACTTGTCGATCGCGCGCCGAAAATTTCCGAAAACTGAAATGACCGGCCCCGAAACCGATCTGCTGAACACCGGGGTGATTCGGGAACTTGCGGCGGCGCTGGAGCGCGAGGATCTGCTCAATATCGTTGAGGAGTTTGAGACTCACGCCCGTATCGAACTCGAGCAGGTGTTGCGTTACGCCATGGTCAAGGATGCGACGCAGGTCAAAGCCGTGGCCCACCGGCTGGCCGGCACGGCGACAAATCTTGGATTGACGAAAATTTCTCAACAGATGCGCGCCATCGAGGCCAATCCCGAGGCGTCGATCGCGGATCCCGCAGAGCTCGATATGTGCTTGGAGATGTCCATTCAGTGGCTCAAGCACTACCTGACTCAGATTTTTCAGGATCTCGCCGTTTAAAGAAAAAATTTACGTTTTATTGTGCGGCTCGTGCGCGCAGCTTCGACCAATCTTCGGCGACGTCGTACTCAAAACACATCCGGTTGGCGGTGACGTGGTCGCGTGGATCGCTCTTTAGGCGCGGCAAACTGTCGGCGATATTCGAGCCGCCTGTATGGGCCGGCTTCTTGAGGGCCAACTCCAGCTTGCGCCGGCAGTTTTTGGTGTTGATCGATTGGCGGTCACCATTGCGGGCGAAGAATTCGATGGCGGTGAGTTCGCCCTGCTTATCAAACACGAAGGCCGGGGAGGCGCTTTCGCTCGCGAGTTTTCGCGCGGGATGACAATTGAGATCGTATTGTTCTGAGGGCTCAAGGCGCCACTGCACAAAACTCGCGTCGTTGCGAACTTCACAGGTGAAGACAATGTTCGCCGCCGCGCGCTCCATGATTACGCTGTCTTCGCTGGTCCATTCATCCATCGATCGCTCGCACAGGTCGACGAACAGGTCGACAATTTGTTCTTTGTTGCAAGTGCCGAAGTCGCCGGTCGAAGCTACGATCCGCTCCATGTTGTCTTCGAACTTGCTCCAGTTGAGTTTTGGATTTTCATTGGACGTGCGAAAATAAAGCCATGACGGCACAGCCAGATTCAGCACAATAAACACGATGTGAACAGCACCCACGCTTCTAGATTAGCGTTTATCGTCCCTGATCGCCAATGTGCTTTCCCGCTTGCCACTAAAGCCGGGCTTTTCGAGCAGACAAAAGCCGAGGTGTTTGAGCGTACGATTGAGGGCTCCAGTAGCGGCGTAAGTGGTAACGATGCAGTGGCTGGCTAAAAGTCGGTTGAGTGTTTGAACGAGCATGTCTTCGGACCAAAGTTCGGGATTCATTTTTTTGCTAAAAGCGTCGTAGTAGCAAACCGAAATCTGCGCAACCCCTTCGCTATCTTCTGGAAACGAAGTGCGGAGCTCCAGGGCTCGCTTGGCCAATGCTTCGCGCGTCCAAGTTTTTAAAAGTGCCGTGGGAATCTCTTGCGCGCCCGCCACTTGCTTACAAACTTGGTCGAGCACAAAGGCCAACTTGCCCCCGGTGCCGCCACCCGCCCAAGCGGCAAAGCCCTCGCGCAGTTGGGGTACGGTTTCAAAACTAAAAATGTGAAAGTCGTCAATGCCACGCTTACGTAGGTCACTGATGGTGATCAGTTCGTTGTAGCCCAGGCCCAGCCCCAGCGAGAGCACGCGGGCGGGCCACTCGCGGGTTAGAGCCTCGGAAAGCGCCTGCCTATAAATGTATAGGGATTCGCTTAAGGCCCCGCCGGAGTGGTGCATTTTTTCGACATAACCGTCGTCCCGCTTTAGGCTTAAAGTGGGGCTCCCGTCTTGGGTGTAAAAAATTTCGCTATTGGGTGGCAATTCAATCATAACAGTAGTTGTCAAAGGGCTTAGTTCATCTTAATCGATGTGTCTATGAGCATTGACTCAATTCCCTATTACCCGATCAGTCGCTTTTACAAAGAGCGCTTTGGCCACAAGGTTTATAAAATTTCTGTGGCGGTGGCCGATACGTGCCCCAATCGGGAAGGTTTACGGGGAATGCAGACCTGCAATTTTTGCGACCAATGGGGCTCAGCCGCCTACGCGCAAAACCTCGAAAAACCGTTGAGTCAGCAAATCGAAAAAGTTCGCGATATTTTAAAAGCTAAACGTGGGGCCGAGAAATTTTTGGTCTACTTTCAAGCCTACACCTCGACATTTTCTAAAGTCTCAAAGCTGCGTGAACAAATTGAACTGGCTTTGAGCTATGCCGACGTGGTCGGCGTGGTGATCGGAACCCGGCCGGATTGCGTCTCGCAGGCTTTTTTAGATCTGTGCAACGAGATGTCCGAACGCACGTTTGTGGCTGTCGAAATGGGCGTACAGTCTTTTGATAATGAAATTCTGCGCTTTATGCGCCGAGGTCACACGGCCGAGCAGTCGGTGAATGCTCTTGAAAAGATCGCCAAAAATTGCCCGAAAGTAAATTTAGGGATTCATCTGATTTTTGGCTCTCCCGGCGAGACCGACGCAATGGCGATTGCGACTGCGGAACGTTGCAATGCGCTGCCGATTCAAAACGTAAAACTTCATCATTTGCACGTATTAAAACACACTCCGTTGGCCGACCAATACGCGCGGGGCGAGTTTGTGCCGCAAGAGCGCGAGGACTATTTTCGCCGTTGCACAATGTTTCTACAACACCTGCGATCCGACATCGCCGTTCACCGCTTGTCGGCCCTTTCGCCGCGCTGGGATGAATTGGTTGCTCCCGCATGGTCGAGCTACAAAATGGAAACGTATCAAGGCATGCTTCAGTATATGAAGGAGCAAAATGCGTTTCAGGGTCAGCACGCTTAATATTATTTTTTTAAGTTTATGCGGCTGTGCCACGCAAGCGAGTAAAGATTTTGCTTTCGTGCAGGCCCGGGTGGCGCAGTTGAAGTCGCTCGAAAAATATCCATCCACGGTGTGCGATATTGAAACGCGCCCCACTCCGACCACAATCTCGCGCTATATTCAGTTGAATCCGCAAGAGGCCAATCGCTTAAAGGGCGATATTTGGAGTTTTAAGTGGCGCCAGACCGAAAATCGCTGCGAAATTTCGGGGCGGGCTGAACTTAAGGCGGTACGAATGCAAAAAGGCATAGTTGAGGCGGCTTTTTGCCTACCGCTGCAGGTGTTTTTTGTAAATTCGCCGTTTGATGAGGTGGAGATTTCACCCGGCGCGATTCGTCGTGAGGACCGACTGATTCATGTGAGCGATAAGCCGGGATCCCACCTCGGCTATTATCTCGATACGGGTAACACCACGGTATTGACGCGCACCCAATCCAAGGGAGAATTGTCGGCCCACTATGCGGAGTTGGGCGGGGAGTGGCTACCGGATGAAATTGAGCAGAGAACGCCAGGCCTAAAAATTCTATTAAACGGCATTTTGTACAGTGAGCAGCGCATCGGATCGCGCCGCTTGATTGAATCCATGTGGATTTCAATTGGGACTGAGGCTCCCTCGCGCCATTCGCAGATTTTGGTTCGGAACTGCCGGCCGATGTAGATCTGGTTGCAAAAGTTGAACGTCGGCCTATAATTTCTTGTCGGGGGAAATTTGGCCAATCGCTATCAGAGTTTTCATGAACTTCATCAAAACGAGCGCGCCGATATCGACTACCGGATCGAAATGGAGAATCGCGGCTCTTTGTTTTCGGTCATGGCGATTCATGGCGGCAAAATTGAATACGGAACATCGGTTATCACTCGGGCTGTGGCCGGACAAGAGTTCAATTTGTATCTGTTTGAAGGTCTAAAAGAGAAAAACAACTTCACCGACCTGCACGTCTCTAGCCATCAGTTCGATGAGCCGATGGCCGTAGCCATGGCGGCTGGATCAAAATCTTGCATCACGATTCATGGCTTTAAAGAGCGTAAGCACAATTGGGTTGGAATGGGTGGCGCGAACGCGGTTTTGAAAGATCTTATCTTCGACTCTTTACTGGCGACAAAACTGCTCGATCAGGATGTGCCGAATCCTTCGGGCAAGTTTCCCGGCACGGATCCGCAAAACATCGTGAATCGATGTATGGACGGCGGCGTGCAGATCGAAATTTCATATCGTCTGCGAAAATTTTTGTGTCTTTACCCTAAACACCTGAAACGGTTTGCTGAGGCCATACAAGATGCCATCCATAAATACCAAAGCCCTTAAAAAACAACTTAGCGAAATGCCCCTCGAGCTGCTCAAACGGGTGGGCCGCGACATAAATGCCAATTTGGACGACGAGGATCCGGTGCGAATCTCGTTGCCGAAGGCAAAACTGATCGATGAAATTTTGCAGTTTCGGGCGAAGGATGTGCGCGAGAGTATCGATAATGTTGAAAAGAAAACTCCCGACGACGACGACTATCGCAAAAATCTAAAGAAGTCCTTTTTTCAGAAGCTGAGATTGAAGCAAGAAGAGCGCCCCTACCAAAAAGACCTAACCGCCAAAGTGGTGCAGGCTCTCGAAGAGAGGCGCTCGGCCACGGTGGTGGTGGCAACCGGAGGCGGCAAAACTAAAATTGCCAATGATGCCGTGGCTGAGTACTTGAAGAAAAAGGACCGCAACGTGCTCTGGCTGTCTAAAGACTGGCGTTTGCTCTACCAGGCGGCGGCGGACTTTTATAAACGCCATGGCGCCCCTAAAAAAATAAAGCCGATGCGGTTTCGGGGCGATACCGAGGTTTTACGCTTTCTCGAGACCTGCGAAAAAAAGGCCAAGATCGGTCGCATCAACTACACCAGCATTCATAGTGTGGACCGCAATTTAGAGTTTTTTGCCAAACGGATACCGCAGCTGCATGCCGTGGTTGTGGATGAGGTGCATTGGGGCGTTAAAAAGTACAACAGCGGCACGCATGCCAACAACATGTACGGCAAAGTTTTTCGGCTATGCAAAAGCAATAAGGTTCCCATCATCGGCCTTACGGCTACTCCGACCCAGCACAATGATGGGATTATTCAGCCCGAAATTTCTCTCGGGCATTTGATTCGGGCGAAATATTTGGCCGAGCCGGTGCTGGCTTCAACCGTTGATACTGGTTTCGAATGGCATTTTAAAATGCGCGACGGTCAAATCACCAAAGACAGCTACATGGCTCTGGCGGGAGAAGAGCAGCGCAATCAACTGATTGTTAAAACGCTGGTCGACAACTTAGCTAAATGGGGCAAGACGTTGATCTTTGCCGTGAACATCGAGCACTGTCGGGCTCTTAAAGATTTAATCCGCAAGGCCGACGCGACGATCCCGGCTGAAATTGTGCATTCGCAAATGCCGTTTTCGCACCAACAGACGATTAAAGATAAATTTTATCGCGGCGAAGTGACCGTATTGATCAATGTCGAAATGATGACCACCGGCGTAGACGTGCCAGATATAAAAACTATATTTCTCACGCGGCCGACCGAGAGTCCGGTTTTGTACGCGCAGATGATCGGGCGTGGATCGCGCCGGATCCCAGGCAAAAAGGACAAATTCTACATTGTTGAGTTCACCGATTCGACACCTAAGCACCAGGATATTTTGGTTCAAGGGAGCCGATTTTTTAGAACGCTCAACTACCGCGAGCCAGATTTGTCGGCTCGCTTTCGCAGTCAAATTAAGAAGCAGGTCCCCAATTATCCGTTTAAAGACGCCCCGTCGTTCGATTATCAGCCCGAAGAGGGTTTTGAAAATTACATCTTCAAGCTGGGCGAACAACAGTACGCACTCCCGATCAATCGCGGGCAAAGTTTCGGGGTCGAGATTGAGCTGACGGTCAACAAGGGTGTGACCGGCAAGGACATCGAGCATTACACCGGCAGCGAAAAAGCTTGGACAGAAATGGCTGTTGCTCTAACCAAGGTGACCAAAGACATTCTCGGGCCCGACAAAGTGGTGGGGCCGCACAAATACCGCCACGTCAGCATGCAGCTCGATTATTCGAAGTACAATGTGATGTACGATGGCTCGTGTGGCTGGGAGATCGTAACGCCCGTTCTTAAAGGCGTGGCCGGGGTCAAAGAGCTTGAAATGCTGTTTGATCAACTGAAAGAAAAGTTGCCCAAAGAATTTGCCATCAACAATTCAACCGGGTTGCATGTTCACTTTGGCTATTCGCTGCCGACGGGGCCCGAACTGGGAGCATTGTTGATTAACTTGGGCCGCATCGAACCGTATCTGGGTCTTTTGGTGTCGCCGTCGCGAATGACGGACTTTGATCCGGAAGATAACTCCTACGCTCTGAACATCGGCAATCCCTATGCCGACTCTTGGGCTGAGCTCACTTGGGATCGCAAGGCGCAAGATTTTTCTGAAGATCGAGATCTGCGCGCTCTCTTCGACACCATTGAGGACGATAAAAATCCCGGTCGCTATCTTTACGCCAATCTTACGAATTTGCTCGATAAGGATGGAATTAAAACCGTCGAGGTTCGCTTGCACAACGGCACCCTCAATCGCCGAAAGATCCTCGGCTGGTTGAGTTTGTGGATGCAGCTGCTGGAGCGTTTAAAGCGCCCGAGCCTGGAGCTGCCGCCGGTGCCTGAGCATTTTCTTGAAGACCGGGCGCCCAACGCCGAGATTCTCGGACAGTTTGATCCGGTGATGGGAATCGCTCTCGGAGAGAATCAATATGAATTTATTAAATTCTTAAACAAGCGAGTGGAAGAAGTTTGGGCCAGCTGGGAAGGCATTGATCGGCAGAAGGACTAATCTTCCCATTTGGGCGTGCTGAATGGGCGCACTTCATTGGACTTGAGTTCACAATGGCCAAGATCGGTGATCAATGCGCCGTGGGGAATAAACGGCGGTTCACCATCGCGCTTCAGCCAAGCGAGGAATTCTCGGTTCGGGCCCCGGCAGATCAGTTGGCGAGCCTTGCCCTTTTCTTGCAAGGTATCGCCGATCACGCGAGTCATTCCGCGGAACTTGGGAGTCTTAACGTCTCGGCTCAACAGCAAATACGAGTACGTGAGCGTGCGGTTTTTCATCGGCAAAAGGGATTCGAGCTTTTGCCAGTTTTTTGATGAGTTGAAGTGAACTCGCGCGTGGCACCAGTCGCGCGACGAGTGCGTCAGCAGGGGACATGCATCCGAGTGAGTGCACGGCGCGAGCGGCGTGTAGCCGGCGGTTTCCATCAGTCGCTTGCGCCATTCCATCAGACTCCGCCCGATGTCGCGAAACGAGGGCTCGACAAAAAGCAAATGCGAGAAATCGGCGAGTTTGGGCAAGTTGTTCTGCATTTCTAAAAACGAAAACGAGAAAATTCCGAGGGCGCCGGGCTTTACGGGGCGTTGGGCGTTCCATTCCGGTTTCCAGCGGCCGGCCAATTTCTCGCTTAAGGTTTGGTGCAGGCGAATGGCGTCGCGATCAATCTCGACGCAATTTAACGGTCGAACAGGAATCGCGTCTTCGTGTTCTAGCCCCCAGTGGGTCGCGCCGGTCCCGCTGCCAAAATCCCAAATCTCACTAATTTCTGTAGGTCCGATAAAGCGCCGAACCTCGGCAAGCGCCGCCCGCATGCGGACCACGTTCAAGGGCAAAAAATAAGCGCAGTAGGCGCGCCAGACATAGGGATCTCCCCAAGGAGTGCGCGCGCCATGCTGACTCAGATAAAAATCGCTAAGGCGAACGACGTCGGCCGCGAGATCTTTCAGCTCACGTCCTTGCAGGGCTTCACTAAATAGTTCCTCAAGCCGAGGGGAAAGGGACAACTTCATTTTTTCTCTTCCCGTTTTCTAAATCCATAACCGACTGAAATACTTGGTCAACCGTGAGTAGGCGCATCACTTCTGGAGTGACGGCGGCTTCGCCATCCACCTGCGGCACGAGCACCGCCGTGTACAATCCCTTGGGCCCCCAGCGGCGGGGATGCTCGACGGTCCGGGGTGAATAAATCCCAACGACAGGAGTGCCCAGCGCCGCCGCCAAGTGCAAAACTCCGGTACTGGGAGCAATCACCGAGCGCGCTTGCGACAGCAAATCGAGAAGTTCAAAAACCTTAAGCTCATCCACCAGCCATTTTACGTTGGGAACATCTTTAACCGCCGCGATTTGGTTCACGTACTTGTGGTCGGCTTTGGTGCCAGTGACCAAAACAGTTGAGTCTTTGGCCAAGCGCTCGATCAGCTCGCGAAAATATTCAGGCGGCCAATTGAGTGCCGATCCACCCATGCCGGGGTGCACGACCCGATAACCTTTGCTCTTTAGCCCACGCACATCGAGGGTGCCAAATGGATTGGGCGGGAGCAGGCGAAGGTAGCTCTGTTTGAGAATGTTTAAGGTTGAGGTCGGGCGATAGCCCAAATGCGCAAAGCCGTGCTCGACCAGTTCAAAATTAAAATCGCTCTCATGGCGGTCGCTGACTTTTCGGCTTTGGCGAACGGGAATATTCAAAAACAAAAATGAATGCCATTGGCTCAATCGACCCATTCGCTCAGGCACACGCGCGGCCCAAGCGGCGAACGAAACCCACCAGGGGGTGTGTAACAAAACAACAGTTCGCGGGTTGTTGCGGCGAAACCAATTGATTAAGCGAATGCAATCCGCCGGAGAAAAGCGGCGTTTGAACTCGGTCACGGTGCGCTTGGGCACCGCTTGTTCGGCGATAAAACTAAGTCCTTTGGTGACTATCCAATGGACACGTTGCCCCGCAAACGCCGGATGCTCGTCGACCGGCAGAGAAACCACCAAATCGCCAATTTTATCCATGCGTACGAGCACGATATCGATAATTCTATTGTCCATGGCGTTCTAACAATGGCATGAAATAAATGTATTGGGGAGTGAAATGACCGAAATTGAAACGCGCCTAAAAATGGTCGAGGTCTGCCGCAGGTTGTACAATCGCAATATGTTGGCCGCGGCCGACGGAAATGTAAGCGCGAAGACGGGTGACAACTACATCTTAATGACGCCCACCGGTCGGCAAAAGGGATTTATTGATCCCAGTGATATCGCGGTTCTTTCGGCCACGGGCGAAGTTTTTTCGGGCACACCATCGGGCGAGAGATTAATGCATCTTGAAATATACCGCTTGTGCCGCATGGCCAAAGCCGTCGTTCACGCTCATCCGCCGCATGCGATCGCCTGGTCATTGGCCCGGCCTGAACTCGAGGAACTTCCGGCGGAGCACATGAGTGAAGTGATTCTCGCCACCGGAGGAATTCCTTTCGTTCCCTATGCCCGCCCCACCACCGAGGCTATGGGCACCGTTTTGCACAAATACCTTCCGCAACATCGCGCTTTAATTCTCGGACGGCATGGGGCCGTGACTTGGGGAGAAGACCTCGAAGAAGCGTTAAACGGCATGGAGCGCATTGAGCACTCTTCACAAATCTTGTGGTTGGCCGAACAGCTGGGCGGCGCCAAGCCTTTGCCTAAAGAGGAAGTGGCCGTGCTTCAAGATATGCGCCGAAAAATGGGAGAGCGACTTTTGTGACGCCGTTTTCTTCTACCGCCATCAAAATGGACTCGAAGGGGTTGTGGATTCTCGATCAGACCCAACTTCCCCAGCGTGAGATGTGGTTGGAGTCACCTTCGGTCGAAGTGATGATCGAACATATTCGCGCTTTGCGGGTTCGGGGTGCGCCCTTGATCGGTGTCGCCGCAAGCTTACAGTTGGGATTGTTGGCGGAGCAAGGCCCACCCGTCGGCGATTTTGAAAAATCGCTGTGGGCGCTGCGCGAGGCGCGGCCCACCGCCGTTAATTTGATGAACTGCATGGATCGCATTCTCCGCACATTTAAAACCGACGGTCTTAAGGCGGTGGCTGACGCGGCTGAAGCCATTTGCCTCGAAGACATGAGGTTGTGCGAGCGGATGGCGAAAAACGGATCGGCCTTGATTGAAGACGGCGATCAACTTCTCACCCATTGCAACACCGGCGGCCTGGCCACGGTGGGGATCGGCACCGCTTTAGGTGTCGCCATTCAAGCGGTTCGCGATGGTAAAAAGATCCACGTTTATGTCGATGAAACGAGACCCCTGCTGCAAGGCGGACGGCTGAATACGTGGGAGTGCGCCAAAAATAAAGTTCCCTATACGTTGATCTGCGACAATATGGCGGCCTTTTTAATGCAAAAAGGCAAAGTGGATCGCGTTCTTGTGGGCGCCGATCGAATTGCGCGCAACGGCGACTTTGCCAATAAAATCGGGACTTACTCATTGGCGGTGAATTGCAAATTTCATGGCCTGCCATTTTATGTGGTGGCTCCCCGTACGACAGTGGATGTAAATTGCGCCCACGGCGGAGATATCCCCGTGGAGGAGCGCCGGCCCGAAGAAGTTCGCGTCGCGAGTGGGGCAAAAGATGCTCCCGTTTGGAATCCGGCTTTTGACGTGACTCCGATGGATTTGATTACGGGCTGGGTGCTCGACACCGGTGTCTATGACCGGGCCGATATTAAAAACGGCGCTTTGATTTCTTGAGAGGTAGCTATGTGGGGAATAATTGGCGGATCGGGTTTTGAAAAGTTTGATGGCTTTGAGACGGTTGCCGCCTTGCCGGTGGACACCCCCTTTGGGCCGACTTCAAGTGGATTTAAGAAAGTAAAAATTGGTGGTGTCGAAGCCTTGTTTATCTCGCGCCATGGTGAGCATCACGAAGTGCTACCCACTGAGGTGAACTATCGGGCCAACGTTTATGCCATGAAACTTTATGGAGCGAAAGCCTTGGCCAGTTTTTCGGCCGTCGGGAGCTTGCGGACCGAGTTCGCTCCGGGCGACATGGTGATCCCGCTCCAGTACATTGATCGGACCAAAGGAGTGCGCAAACACACCTTCTGTGGCGACGGTCTTGTTGGCCATATGTCGTTGGCCACGCCGGTTTGCGAGGGCACAGCCAAGAAAGTGTATGCGATCGCACAGACAGAAAAAGTGAAGGCGCACCTGGGTGGGATTTATGTTTGCATCGAGGGGCCTAATTTTTCGACGTACGCTGAGAGTATGTCGTACCGTGATTTGAACGCCGATATTATCGGCATGACCAATTTTCCCGAGTATGCTCTCGCCCGCGAGGCGGGATTAACTTACCTGCCTTGTTCATTTGTGACCGATTACGATTGTTGGGACCGTACGCGGCCCCATGTCACTTTGGATGAGGTTCTCCGGACCATGCGCGAGAACAACGCCAAGGGGTTTAAAATCCTAAAGCGGATCTTGGAGGCGGGCTCCCAACTTCTGGACGACTGCCCGTGCGCCGAGGGAGGACTGCGGAACGGGCTTATGACTTCTCGCGAGCAAATCCCTCAACGGCATAAGGATTGGGTGCAGGTTTTGCTCGGATGAATATTCCCTCGGAAAGTTTAGGCAGCTTCATCGAATTTGCCTTTTTCACTATGGCTTTGATGGTCTTTGTATTTAGCCTGTTCGGCCTAACCTATATTCTCGTTCACGAAGCCAGTCAGCCGGGCCATGAGGACCCGCGCCTGCGCTTGATCTTAAATGAATCCTTGCCTCTGCCGGACTGGCAGGAGATTCGCACGTTCTTGAGCATTTTGTTCGGCGTGATCTGCACGGGAATGATTTTGTATTATGAGCTGCGCGAATTAGAAAGTGTGCACTTTGTTTGGATATTTGTCGGCAGCAAGATTCTTATAGGATGTGCGATCTTACTTCTTGCCTGGTTTGGATTTTACATTCGTTTGCGCGAACAAGTTCGGCGTCGCAAGTATTTTTTGGATCATTTTCGCGGCTGGGATTTTACCCAGCGGGCGCAGTTAAAGGCGGCCGGTCGGTTGCACAAGCGATTGAATATTCGAACTTGCACCCTAATTGAGAAGAATCGCAATGTGAGTTTATTTTTTCGCACTCGCAAAAAGACCTTGGGCACGGTCAATGGCGTTTACAATCACATCCCGGGCCGGATTTTCAAGCGCGGGATCGTGATGTTTATCAGCGATGATCACTTGGATTATTTGTTGTCGAGGAAGCCGGCGGCTCCCGCTTAATCTGTTTTTTGAGCGTAAATAGATCCGCGATAAAAAGACCCATCCCAATAAGCAGACTGATTTGCATGGCGAACAACGGTAGCAACCCGAACATGGGACCAACCACATTGGGGTCGCCGCCTGCTTTCTCCATCATATAGGCAAATGCGAATATCGGGATATGGATAGAGATCGCGATCACGGCCCCGCGCAGATAGTTGCCGATATAAAATTGATGGACCCCCTGTAGACCAAGGACCACGAACAAAGTGTACGCAACCTTGAGCGATCGACCCTTGGGTATTTTCATCTAATAAGAATCCACCGGGGGGCAGGCGCAAACTAGATTTTTATCACCGTACACGTTGTCCACGCGTCCAACACTCACCCAGAACTTACGTTCACGAACCCAGGGCAGAGGGAAGGCCGCCTTCTCGCGACCGTATTTGTGTTCCCAGTTATCAGACAGCAGGTGGGTGTAGCAGTGCGGGGCGTTTTTAAGCACATTGTCTTCGCGATCGGCGACGCCTTTTTCGATCTCGGCAATTTCTTTGCGGATCTGAATCATGGCATCGACAAAGCGGTCGAGCTCTTCTTTGCTCTCACTCTCAGTCGGTTCGATCATTAAGGTTCCGACCACGGGCCAAGACATTGTGGGTGCGTGAAAGCCGTAGTCCATAAGGCGTTTGGCGATGTCTTCGACCGTAATGCCGGCGCTCTCTTTAAACGGCCGTACATCAATGATGCATTCGTGCGCGACAAAACCATTTTTGCCTTTGTAGAGCGTTTGATAGTGGGCGCTCAGGCGTTTGGCGATGTAGTTGGCATTTAAAATCGCCGTTTCGGTGGCCAGCTTTAATCCCTCGCGACCCATCATCGCGATATAGCCCCAGGAAATGGGCAAGATGCCCGCACTTCCCCAAGGGCTGCTTGTGGTGGCCGTAATGCCGGTTTTTGGTCCCGACTCCGCCACCAATGAATGTTTCGGCAAAAATGGTTTGAGATGTTCAGCCACACCAATCGGACCAACGCCCGGGCCACCGCCGCCGTGGGGAATACAAAATGTTTTATGCAAATTGAGGTGAGAGACGTCAACGCCCTTGCTGCCCGGCTTGCACAGACCCACCATGGCGTTCATGTTGGCTCCATCCATATAAACCTGACCGCCGTTTTTATGAATCAGCTCGCAAATATCGAGAAACGATTCTTCGAAAACTCCGTGGGTCGACGGATAGGTGATCATAAGCGCGGCTAAAGTGTCTTTGTGCGTGTCGCACTTGGCGCGCAGATCAGAGAGGTCAATATTGCCTTGATCATCGCAGGCCACCACGACCACCTTCATTCCTGCCATGACCGCCGACGCCGGGTTGGTGCCGTGGGCGGAGGCGGGGATGAGGCAGATGTTGCGCTGATCTTGATCTTTGCTCTTCAAATATTCGCGAATTACGAGAAGGCCTGCGTACTCGCCCTGCGAACCGGCGTTGGGCTGCAGGGAGACTCCGGCAAAGCCGGTGATTTCGGCCAACCAGCCCTCGAGCTGACGAATCAGCTCCAGATATCCAGCGGCCTGACTCACTGGCGCAAACGGGTGAATGCGACAGAACTCGGGCCATGTCACTGGAATCATCTCGGCCGTGGCGTTGAGTTTCATCGTGCAGGAGCCGAGCGGGATCATCGAGTGAGTGAGCGAAAGATCTTTGGCCTGCAGCCGGTGCAGATAGCGCAGCATTTCAGTTTCGGAGTGGTAACGGCTGAACACCGGGTGCGTAAGGTACGCGCTTGTGCGAACCAGGCTCGCGGGGACTCCGGTTGAGGTGTCTTTGAGCAGATCAGCGACGGCCAATTCTGCCTTTGGTTTAAAGATCGAGAACAATATCTCGACTTCCTCGCTGGTGGTCACTTCGTCGAGTGAAACGCCGATCACGTCTTGGTTGAGAGTATTTAGGTTAATGCGGGCGTCACGAGCGCGGGCAATAATTTCTTCGCGCTCACTGCCACTGAGTTTAACCTGAACCGTGTCAAAGATGGCTTCGGACTGAAGGGTAAAACCAAGCTTGCGCAAACCCAGGGCTAAGGCTCGCGACAAACTCTGAACGCGTGTGGCGATTTCGCGCAAGCCATTGGGGCCGTGGTAGACGGCGTACATCGAGGCCATGACTGCGAGTAGTACTTGCGCCGTGCAAATGTTGCTTGTCGCTTTTTCGCGCCGAATATGTTGTTCGCGCGTTTGCAGCGCCAGGCGCATGGCCGGTTGGCCATGGGCATCTTGCGAAACGCCGATAATTCGGCCGGGCATAAGGCGCTTGAACTCTTCGCGCGTCGACATAAAGGCCGCGTGGGGTCCGCCAAAGCCGAAGGGCACGCCAAACCGTTGCGAAGATCCAATCGCAACGTCGGCCCCGAGTTCGCCCGGGGACTTCAAAATGCAAAGCGCGAGTAAGTCCGAGGCGACAATGCTCATGGTCCCGGATTTTTTGCAGGCGGCGATCACGCCAGAGATATCTTTCACCTCACCTTTGGCATTGGGATATTGGAGGAGGGCCGCGAAATAATCGGGACCGCCAGCGAACGAAGCCTCATCACCGACCACAACTTCAAGCCCGAGCGGTAGAGCGCGAGTGCGAACCACGTCGAGAGTTTGTGTAAACACATCTTTTGAAACAAAGATTTTCTTCGCGGTTTTGTTTTTCGTCGAGGCATAGCACAAGTGCATGGCCTCGGCGGCCGCAGTGCCCTCGTCCAGAAGCGAGGCGTTCGACATCGGTAAACCGGTCAAATCAATAATCATGGTTTGGAAGTTGAGAAGTGCCTCCATGCGACCTTGGGAAATTTCGGCCTGATAGGGCGTATAGGCCGTGTACCAACCGGGATTCTCAAGAATGTTTCGTAAGATCACGGGTGGAGTGAGCGTGTCGTAGTAACCTTGGCCAATGAATGAGCGGTAGACGGTGTTCTTTGAGGCCATCGACCAAGCGGTGTCGAGGAACTTGGCTTCGCTTAAGCCGAGCGGAAGATCGAGCTGTCCGTTGAAACGGATATTTTTGGGCACGGTTAGCGCAATCAACTCATCGAGCGATTTTAGGCCCAAAGAGTTAAGCATATGATCGCGCTCAATCAGTTGTGGACCAATATGCCGGGAGATAAATGAATTCCTGTGATCCAAATCCATATTTTTTCTCACTACAAAGGAAGAAGGCTCCCTGTGCGGAGCCTTCTTGTTCATTTCAGTAATCACTGCTGATCAATCCTAGTCGAATGTTATTTGCGGCGTTTCTTAGTTCCAGCGGTTTTCGTTTTTGTGGTGGCCCGTTTGCTGGCGTTCTTTTTCATTTTAGTGGCGCCGACAGCGAGTTTCTTGCGTAAGCTATTCAGCTTATTTTTTTGCTGAGCAACCACTTTGTTGACGGTTCCGCGCTGAGTTTTAACTTGTCGGAGTATTTTGTTGAACTCGCGGTCCACTTGGCGTTGCGCCTGTTGCATGGTGCGCATCAGCTCCGCATAGCGACGTTCAAAAGACTTTACGCGGGCTTGCGCCGACGGGCTAAGAACGGTGTGAAAGTCGAATTTTCGGATTTCATTGCCAATCCGATGAACTTCGCCCTTCAATTGGTCGACGTCGGTTAGCCTCTGAAATTCGTTACGGATTCGCTGCCAGCTGGCTTGTGTGCTCATAGCTTTTTCCTTTCGCTAGAAGGCACCAATTTGCGACCGACCCTCCACTCTGTCAAGTGCGAGGCTTAAGATTGAAAAATGAGAATTCTTCGCTCGGCGCGAAAGCGATTTCCGAAGCGGTTCAGGCCGTCGGTGCGAAAGCGCGGAGCGAGAGTTTTGAGATAGGAATCAATTTGAGCGCGGTTTAGCGCATGATAGTGGGTGACCCATACGCTATAGCCGAGTGGCGGGTCTTCTAGAGTGAACAGTTCCGCCTTCGTAAAACCAGCGGCGACTACGATCTCATCGATATGCCCCTTGAGCCAAATGGCGTAATCCGCGGCAATGGCGGTCTCCACTTCGACTTTTACCTCGTAAATGCAGCGCACTCGATAATCTCCGTGCCTTGGGGCTTTGACTCCTGAAATTGCCCGTGCTAGCGACTTGCGTCAACATGGTCTTTTCATTGCAGAGATATCGCCGGGAGGCGCCGGCCACTCCGTTCGAATTGGGTGGAGTTCTGAATCGGGTGAACGATACTTTTGTTCTGTCCGACGCGCTGACTTCGGTAGAGCTCGAAGGCGGGGCGGAGTTATTCACGGCACTCAATACGGGCGATTTAATCGCCGTTCACGTAGTGCGCGACGAAAAGTCGGGCGTCCATTGCGATGGAGTCCGCCTGATTCGACCAAGTTTACAGGCAAGTGCCCACGGAGAAAGAGCGAAGCCTCATGTGGCCCGCTTCGCCAGTTTTGTTCAACGGGTGCGCGAATTTTTTCTCAAGCGCGGACTCACCGAGGTATTTACTCCTTCTTTAGTTAAATGCCCTGGACTAGAGCCTTCGCTCGAGCCGTTTCAAACCGAACTCAATATGGGTCGTCTAAAGATCACGGCCTTCTTGCCCACGAGTCCCGAGATTCATCTGAAAAAGGCCATCAGTCAGGGCTGGACCGACATTTTCGAAATTAAAAACTGTTTTCGAAAAGGTGAATTTTCGCCCCATCACGAGAATGAATTTTTAATGTTGGAATGGTACCGCGCTTTTGCCGATTTAACTTTGGTCGAGCAGGATCTGCGCGCTCTGATCTCTACCCTGACCGATGAGGGTTGGGTGACTGGTGGTTCGCCAGAAATATATAGCACCGATTTCGCTAAGTTGTTTCACGATGTGCTTCAGTTTAGTCTTACGCCGCAAACGACGATGGAGGAGCTTCGCGCGTTGTGCGTAAAGCTGAACATTCACAATGTTCCCAGCGATTCATTCAATGATTTGTTTCATCGCATTTTGATCGATCGGATCGAACCGTTTTTGGCCGTGAAGGGGGCGACGATTGTTCATCGGTTTCCGCCGTCTCAGGCGGCGTTGGCTAAACTCGACAAAGACGGATGGGCCGACCGCTTCGAATTCTATTGGCGGGGTTTCGAAATTGCCAACGCGTTCAATGAAGTCAACGATCCGGATGAGCAGTTGCGAAGGTGGGAAGCCGAGTTGGTAGAGCGCAAACACTTGGGCACAAGTGACTTGCCGATGGATGAACAGTTGATTCAGGCCTTGCGTTGTGGACTACCGCCTTCGGGTGGAATCGCATTGGGTATGGAGAGACTTTATATGGCGTGCGCAGGTGTTGATGAAATTAAGGAACTGCGGTTATTCTCAGCTGCGGATTTATTTTCTTGAGTCCCGGGTCTTAGCCGCCCTTGCCGGATCCTGAATTTTTTCCGGTATTGATATCTTCTTTGAGTTCTTTGCCGACTTTAAAGAACGGCAATTTCTTTTCACCCACGTTAATCACTTCGCCAGTGCGGGGGTTGCGGCCCTTGTACGCTTCATAGTCGCGATTGACGAATGAGCCGAACCCGCGAATCTCAATTCGATCGTTGCGCATCAGCGCTTCCACCATCGAATCGAAAATGGTGTTCACAACCGTTTCAGCTTTTACGCGAGTGATGTTTGCCTTCTCTGCGATCAGATTGATCAGGTCTGCTTTTGTCATTGCGCTGTTGGCCCCAAGTGCTTGAAATTAGGTATATTCTATTGAGGACCAAGTTGCCGTGGAAGAGAAAACCACCCTCTATGCGCCGTGACAAAGCGGTGCCGAGCCTGAGTATAAGCAGAAAGGGTTTGGGACAGCATTTTTTCGCTATCAAACAGATTTAAAACTTTCTGCCGGGCATGCTCGCCGATCTCGGCCGTCGAAATCTGCCCGTTAAAGACCTGAAGCAGGAGCTCGGACAATGTAAAGGTGTCGGCGGGTCGGATCAAAAAGCCATCTAGGCCATCTTCAACCACATTGGCTAAAAAGCTGACTTCCGAGCCCACTATGACTTTTTTCTGGGCCATCGCCTCGAGCAAGCTCTGCTCGACCCCGGAGCTACGGGCGCTGAGGTTTACAAAGACATCGGCCAGGGCGATATAGTCGGTGATCTGCGAGGCCGGAATATCACCGGAGAAATACACCCGGCTTCCGAGCGCAAGCTTAAGCACTTCGTGTTCGATTTCCTTACGCATGGGTCCGAAGCCGACGATAATCAATCGCGCCGTCGGCTTTTTAATCGCCACGCGTTCAAAGGCGTAGAGGATGTTGCGAATTTCTCCGAGCTCAGTCATGTCGCTGGCCGTGACCACGCACTGAGAATTGGCGGGGAGCCCAAGTTTTTTCATCAACTCCTGACTGCGTTCGCGGGGGCTAAGGTCCTCGACTTCGATTCCGAACGGGACCATAAAAATTCTTTGATCAGGGTAGGCATAGTACCGCTCTAGAATCAGCCGTTGCTGGGGACTGTGGACAATCACGGCGTCGGCGTTTTTTAAGATGCGCCGATCGTGCCGATAGTAAGTCTTTAAAAACGTGATCGCCACGGACAAGCTGGCGCGAATCAATCCGGTCAGTGTTTCTTGCGACATTCCGAGAATCGAATAAACCTGCGCCATATGGGTGGCATCGACGTCGTAAACCACCGCGACGCCCAGATCTTTGCGCCGCTTGGCGACCTCGAAGCCGGTGCCATCGAGAGAGTGAACGAGATGAAAGGGGGTGTCTCGGTGAATTTGCTGAAACTTCTTTAGCACCAACTCGGGAAAGCCTTCGCGGCTGGCGCCCGCGCTTTCACCGAGAAAGTAAGCCTTAACGCCATTTTGTTCGACAAAGGCAAGACGACTCTTGTTGCGCCAAGAAATGACGGTGACTTTGTGTCCCTGCCGCACGAGCCCGCGTGCGATCGGCCACAAAAATCCGACCTCACCGCTGGTATTCAGCAGTGGAAAGCGTTCGGATACGATGCAAATGTGCAGGGACTCTTTCATCTGCGCCAGTTTATCAGTTCATGTGCTGCTGTAAAGACGCGATAAGAAATTCGCCGGTGATCCGGAGTTCAATTGCGCGACCGAGCCGATGGTCGGCAACTGCAAAGCCTGCGCGACATGTGAAGAGACGTAAGCGCGCCAGGAGTTCGCCCGCAAAGCTCGCATCCACAATCCACGACTCGAGCGGGCCAAGCCGACGAAATTTTGAAAATGAAAATCGGGCAGCATGCGCACCCGCTGGCTGAGTGGTCCGAATGCAAGCCAACCCTCGCGCCGTTCGCTCAATCCGAAGTCTGGCCCCCAGCCGCCCACGATATGAGCTTCGACGCCCGAATTGTGCTCCAAATAATCACCCAGCAATAACAGGTCGAGCATGGGCTTTTGCCACTCGCTAACGGGAGCGGGCACAATTAAAAACGGAGCGGGAGAACCGACTGCAAATTCCGCTGGACTCTCGCTGCCCCCCACCGCGAAGTCGGCCGCATCGAACGGCGCGGAGATCTTGGCGAATGGCGCATAGTCTTCATCAGAAAATACCGTCGAGTACCGTTGCAGTCCCGGAAACGCCATCAAAGTTTGCGCCAAGGCCGGCCACGAAGAAAATCGTCCCGGCCGCCGCAGCCCAAATGTATGTACAATTTCAGGCTGGTACTGCAAGAGCGCCCGCAACCATCGGCCCAAATAACGCAGACCAAACCCTGGCGCCGGCTGCACGATGGTCAGTCGCGGGTGCGCCACTTCGATGGCGCTCGGATCTAGAGTCGTCAGCGCTAAAACTTCGTGCTGGGCTTCGGCCAACGATAATATGGTTTTCCAAACTACGGCGCCCTTCCACTCAACATCGGTCGGCGCCCGATCGGCAAGGGTCACCAACCGTGCCACTAGAGCACGTCCATGATTTTACTTAAAAATTTTGAGTTGGCCTCAGGCAGCTCGAGTTCGCGCAGCTCTTTGGGCGCCACCCATTTTAAGTCGAGATGTTGTTGGGTTTTGATCTGACCCTTCCAGTATTTGACCTCATAGAACAGAAACAGAATTCCCGTTTTGCCGTAGGTGTGGGTTGCCGCGAACTTGAGCGGGCCCACCTCGGCGTCGACGCCCAACTCCTCACGCAGCTCCCGCGACAATGCGTTCTCGGGACTCTCGTCCAACTCGATTTTTCCGCCGGGAAACTCCCAACGCCCGGGCAAAGACGCGCCTTCAGGCCGCTTGCCGACCAAGACCTTTCCCTGTCGCCGCATCAGCGCGGCCACCACGGCAATCCACTGGCTGCGAGACTTTACACTTTTAGGTTTTGCCGCTGGCATTTGGCCACTCGCCGGAAAAAGTTGGGACCTTCAAAAATTAAAGCCGAATACACCTGCACCAAGTCGGCGCCCATTTGTAGACGCTCGCTCACATCGTCGGAATTGGCGATGCCACCCACCGAAATCAAAAGTTTCCCTTCGCGGCGGGGGCCGAGAACTTCGATCGTCTTACGCAAGACTTCCCGCGAGCGGGCCGCCAGTGGCCGGCCGGACACGCCTCCCTCTTTGGGAAAATTTAAATCATCGCGGATCGACTGAGAGGTGTTGGTCAGGATCCAGCCGTCAATTCCGAGCGACAACGAAATTTCTAAAACGCTCTCAAGCTCGGCGTCGTCCATATCGGGCGATAGTTTGAGCAAAACTGGGTCGTGAACCTTCGGCAAGGACTGTAAAATCGGCGACAAAAATTCTGTAAGGCGCTCAGGCCGCAGCAATTCTCGCAAACCCTTTGTGTTGGGCGAAGAAATATTCACCACAAAGCCGTCGACCGTCCCGCGCAGCGCCTGCAACAACAAGACATAATCCTCAAAAGCTTTGTCTAAAGGGGTTGTCGCGTTTTTGCCGATGTTGGCGAAGACGGGCGTCAAACGCGGGCGCGGCAGTTTTTCTAAACGCCGTTTAACTCGGTTCACACCTTGCGACGGAAAACCCAACCGGTTCCATAGGGCCTCGCGGGCCAAATCGCGATCCACCACCGGCGGCGTGTTGCCCTTTTGCGGTTGCGGAGTGATGGTGCCGACTTCTAAAAATCCGGCGCCGAGGGACCACCAGGCGCGCACGTTGCGGGCGTCTTTATCGACACCGCCGGCGATGCCCAAGCGATTTGGAAAATGAATTCCACGCCAGTCCAAGGGCCGCCACTCCGGCGGAATCGAAGTGGGCGTAAAAAGATGAAGGCCATTGAGCAGAGGAGTCGAAAGCTTGTGGGCCAACGTGGGCGAAAACCATAGCCACGGTCGTAACCGCGGCGGCCGCCACGTCGGCGCCTGCGGCTTCAACTTCATCACCAGGCCTGGCCTCTGAGCTTCATGGCGCGCTCCAACCGGAGCAATGAACTCGCCATCGCGGCCGAGCGCATATGCACTTTGTGCGTGTCAGAAAATTGCCAAACTTTATCGAACGCTTTGTAAATCACTTCACGCAGTTTGCTGCGCACTTCGTCCTCGGTCCAAAACAGCCACGAGATATCTTGCACCCATTCGAAGTAGCTCACCACCACACCGCCACCGTTGGCGAGAATGTCGGGCACCACAACACAGCCCTTACCGGCAAGAATCTCATCGGCCTCGCGCGTAGTCGGTCCATTGGCGCCTTCAACGATGATTTTGGCCTTAACGTTTTTGGCATTGCCGGCATGAATCACGCCCTCTAAGGCGCAGGGAGCCAACACATCAACATCTAAGAACAACAGTTCCTCGTTGGTAATATGTTGTGCGTCCGGGAAGTCACTAATGAGCTTGCGCTCTTTTACGTATCGGGAAAGTTCAGCGATATTAATTCCGCGCTCATTATACAAAGCGCCGCTTACGTCCGACACCGCGACCACTTTCGCGCCCTTGGCATAACCTTCAATGGCGCCGTACATCCCGACTTTGCCGAAGCCTTGAAAGGCGATCGTGCAATCCGACATGCGCTTGCCGACCTTTTCTAGAGCTTTTTCAGTGGCGTAAATCACACCGAGTCCGGTCGCGGCCTCGCGGCCCAACGAGCCACCGATCTCAACCGGTTTTCCGGTCACAACTCCGGTCTGCGAAAAACCACTCTCTAAAGAATAGGTATCGAGCATCCACGCCATCGTCTGCGAGTCGGTTCCGACGTCGGGCGCTGGAATATCTTTATCGGCGCCGATAAACGGAGCGATCTCAGACGTAAAACGTCGAGTGAGATTTTCTAACTCAGCCTTCGATAATTTATTCGGATCCACCTGCACGCCGCCTTTAGCGCCGCCCAAGGGTAAGTTGAGTAGAGAATTTTTGAAGGTCATCAATGAAGCCAGCGCCGCAACTTCGCTTAAGTCGACTTGCGCGTGGTAGCGGATGCCACCCTTAAATGGACCCAACGTTTGATTGTGTTGCACGCGATAACCGCTAAACACTTTCACACGGCCGTCGTCCATTTTCACCGGAACCGAAACCATTAAGGTGCGTCGCGGATAACGAAGACGCTCCATAACGTTCGGGCTCAGGTTGATCACCTTGCCGGCGTCTTCCATGATCTTCATCGTATTCTGATACAAAGCTCCGCTCGTGAGAGCTTCCATAGACATGTCTCCTTATATCGGGAGCTCACCTCGAGGTGAGCTCCTTGTATGGGCCTAAGCTCAAGAAATAACTGAATTTATCAAACTAGTGGTCCTCCTTCTCGGAGTCGACTGTCGACGCATGACGTAAGGTGCGCAGGTGGGGCCATGCCCGAGACCACCCAAATGTGCTAGAGGTTGTGACATATGAAAGAATCCCGAATTGAAGGCGAGCAACTCAAATCGTTGCTGAAATCTTTACCGCGAAGAATCGAAACCTTGCCCAAAGCCCGCTTGATCGTCGTCGGCGATATTGGCCTCGATGAATATGTACTGGGCGATGTGCGGCGAATCAGCCCAGAAGCCCCGGTTCCGGTCCTTGAAGTCGCCAGTCAGGACTCGCGCCTAGGCTTAGCCGCCAATGTGGCGCAAAACGTGGCCTCATTGGGTGGAGTGGCCCACCTAGTCGCGGTGGTCGGGCGCGATGGCGCGGCCGATGATCTTAAGGGAAAATTGGCCTCGGTGGGGGTAAGCCCCGAACACTTAGTGACCGATTCCTCCCGACCGACGACCCGCAAGCTGAGGGTGATGTCAGGGCCGCACCATTTAGTGCGGGTCGACTACGAGAAAAAACAGTATCTATCGGCCGCTATCGAAAAGCAGTTGGTGGCCAAAGTGACCTCGCTTTTGCCTGACTCAGACGGCGTGATTATCGAGGATTACGCCAAAGGCGTGCTCAGCGAGGGTGCGCTGCAAGCGATCATTAAAGAGAGTCACTCGCGGGGGAAAAAGGTTTTTGTCGATCCCAATCGTTACACTCCGGCCAAGTTCTACAACGGCGCCGATGTCATCACCCCGAATCGTGAAGAGGCGGTGGAGTTGAGCGGATTGGATTACGATGATCTGCGGGTGAATCCCAACTTTATTCTCGAAGTGGGTCAGGCCTTACGTGAGCGTGTTCAAGCCGAGAACATTGTTATTACCCGTGGCAAAGAGGGGATGACTTTGATCGGCGCCACGGAAGCCATTCATATGCCGACTTTCGCCCGCCAAGTTTTTGATGTGACTGGCGCCGGTGACACGGTCATCGCCGCCTTGGCATTGGCCTTTGTAAGCGGCTTCACATTGCCGGAAGCCTGCGTGCTGGGGAATGTCGCGGCGGGAGTTGTAGTCGGTAAGGTTGGGTGCGTGCCGTGTTCGCGCAAAGAGTTGTTGGAGTACGCGGCTTTGCTGGTCGAATAACTCGGGCTTTTAACCGAGCATTTTTATTCGCACAATCACAATCGCCAAAACCACAAAGGCGAAAATCCAATGGGCGATCAAGGCTTGCGAGTCGACCTTCTTTTCAAAATTAATATCGCGCAAAACATCTGAGGGATTTTTAAGTAAGCGATCTTTGCCGCGAACGACCAAGACAAGTTCGCTCACTGCAAAAGTTAGCGCCATTCCCGTGCCGAGATTGAGACCCCAAATCAGCAAAAACACTTTTACCGAACTGCCAAACGTGATCGGGTCTTGATCGCCTTTCAAAACGACTAAGGCCACGCCGGTTAAGAGTATGGGAAGAACGAGATATTTAAGTGCGAGGCCTTGCCAGTTTTTTGCTTTGGTATAGACGCGGGCCCACGAATGGTCGGACATAATGGCCGTACGCCGATAAGCCAGCAAATCTTCGCTGCGCACAATGCCGGGTCGCACGGCGGAAATGGCTTCTAATATGTATTCGCTGCGCTCGAGCACGACAGTGAAGCGGTAACTTTTGCCCGACTGAAGCACCAGGCTGAACCAACCCCCGACATAGGGAATATGTGAAAACTTGACCGCCGCCACGTCAGAAAAATGAATCTCGATAACTTGGCCCAGACGCTCGAGAGTGATGCCATCGGCGCGAACGTGCACTTTGGCCGTGGCCAGGGGGCGGGCCAAAAAATGCGCTTCAAGAAAAAGAATCAGTGGGGCAAACAATCCGCCACAGAGCGAGATCATCGCCATGGTGGAATCGCCGGTGATTAAAAACATCAAACTGACCAACGTGACCAGGCCCGCCGCGACTCCGGCAACGACCAAAAGCCCTCGGTACGAGGCTTTGACGTGCGGTCGGTATTCTAACGTTCGCTTGAGGTTTTCGCGGGCGGCGAATGACATATATTTTTAATTATCTGTTCATCTGAGCCATTGTAGAAGAGCAGATAATCGATGCCGGGCATAAGTAGGTCTTTGGCCTAGGCAACGGAATCGCTCAGGGTTTGGTCAGTGCCGTAAGTGTAGACAGCGTTTGGCTATGTAACTCCATCTTATAGGGCACAGGCGTTGCTCCAACCATAGAGGTTAGGGGTGGTCCTTCGGAGGTGTGAGGGGATTGATTCTTGTGGTGGGTCTGATTTCGACTGTTTGTTTAATCGTCTATTTTGAGCTGCGGAAAATCTAGTTGGCGCTGTGTGGCGGGCTGTGTTAGAAGCCCCTATCTATGCAAAAACTGCGGTTTTTTGATCTTTCGCTCGCGGACCTCGGCCAAGCCGCAAAGGGCTTTGGCAAAGAAAGTTTTCGGGCCCAGCAGCTGTTCCGTTGGATCTACGGCCAACATGTTTTTGATTTTGAGAAAATGACCAATCTTTCGAAAGATTTCCGTAAGGAAATTTCGAGCCTAATGGATTTTTCTCTTCCCGAAGTGATCAAGGTTCACACTTCGGTCGACGGCACCGTGAAAATGCTTTTTGATATGGGTGGCGGTAAGAGCGTCGAAGCCGTATTGATCCCGCGGCGTGAGCAAATGACCATCTGCCTGAGTAGCGAAGTCGGCTGCAATATGGCCTGCAAGTTTTGTTACACGGGCAAACAAAAACTCCAGCGCAAGCTCGAGACTTGGGAAATTGTCGGCCAGTTTGTGCAGGCACAAAAGCATCTCGGGCTCGAACGCAAAATCACCAATATCGTGTTTATGGGAATGGGCGAGCCGCTCGATAATCCCGACGCGGTCTTTAAGGCCTGTGAAATCATGCAAAGCGAGTGGGGTTACAACCTTTCGCGCAAACGAATTACAATTTCAACTAGCGGAATCGTGCCTTTAATTCCGCGAGTGACCGATGCGGGCGTGCGTTTGGCCGTAAGCTTAAATGGCGTAAACGATCAGGTGCGCAGTGAAATTATGCCCATCAACAAACGCTGGAATCTCGAAGTTTTGCTCGAGGCCTGTATGGAGCATTGCCGGCAGACCGACGACAAAGTGACCTTTGAGTATGTCTTACTGAAGGGTGTCACAGATTCCATCGCTGACGCGCGGGCTCTCTATGCTTTGACCAGAAAAATCCCATGCAAGATAAATATCATCCCATTTAATGAGCACCCGGGTTCCGGGTTTCATCGTCCCAGTGAACAAGCCATTGTCGACTTTCAAAATGAGTTGATTCGTCTTGGCAGCCATGTTTTACGTCGTAAGACAATGGGTCGGGATATCTACGCGGCTTGCGGGCAGCTGACTACGTCAGCCAAGCTTAAGGCGGTTGAAACTCCCGCTCCCTTCTAAGGAGTTCACTTTGAGTTCAATTTTAGTTGTGGGTAGCGTTGGCTACGACACGATTTCCACGCCCAAAGGACAACGCAAAAATATTCTCGGTGGATCGGCCAATTATTTTTCGATCGCCGCTTCGCTGTTCGCTCCCGTCCGAGTGGTGGGTGTGGTCGGTGAAGATTACAAAGCCGAACACAAACAAATCCTTGAACAGCGAAAAGTAGATCTCGCGGGACTGCAACAAATCAAAGGCCGCACCTTCGCATGGGAAGGCAAATACGAAGACGATATGAATGAGGCGATCACGCTCGCCACGCACTTAAACGTGCTTGAGAACTTCAATCCGACAATCCCTAAACAATATCAAGACTCCGAAGTCGTGTTCTTGGCGAACATCGACCCCACTTTGCAACTTAAAGTGCTCGAGCAGTGCGCGAAGCCCAAACTGACCGCCGCCGACACAATGAACTATTGGATCAGCAGCAAGCGGCCCGAGCTTCTTAAGGTGATGCAAAAAATCGATTTGCTATTGATCAACGAGCAAGAGCTAAAAGAGCTCACCGGTTGCGCCAATACTATTCGCGCTGCCAAAGATGTTATGCAAATGGGCCCAAAGGCCGTGGTGATCAAGCGCGGGGAGTATGGATTTATTCTCTTCACCGAGACCCGGTACTTTATCCTGCCGGCCTATCCGGTCGAGGAAGTGGTAGACCCAACCGGGGCCGGTGATACATTTGCCGGCGGATTTTTGGGTTATTTGGCTAAGAATCAGAAGGTTCTCAACCGAGAAGATCTTAAGCAAGCGTGCATCTACGGCTGCATGCTTGCAAGCTTCACCGTCCAGGACTTTGGTGTGGAAGGTGTTCGCCGAGTGACCATGGGCGAGCTTGAAAATCGCATCCAGGCGTACAAGCAGGTCATCTCGTAAAGCGCGACTAGCCAAGGGTCCTGATCAGGGCCCGGCTCCTCAATAAGAATCAAATATTTCCCGATAGTTACTCAGTAATGGGTGATAAAAAAGGCAAGGCTCTAGCGATGGAGCTCATCGACGATCTTCTGAACGATAAAACAGAAGAGGTCAAAGTCAGTCCAAAAAGCGATCCGCCAGCGGCGGCGTCGAAAATGCCCGTGCCCGCCGTGTCGAAACCCAATGATAGCCCCGATGACGATCACACCGAACGTTTAAGTGAATCCAAAATTGCACAAGTCATGCACCGGCCGTCTTCACCCAGCGCGCCGGCCGACGACAAAGTGCGCGCCAGCGTGGGTCGATTCGCATCTTTGCGAGCGGCCTCGAGCAGCTCGTCCACCGAAGCCGCTCTCGCCCAGTCTGAATCTCTTCGCATCGCCCAAGGGCGTCTGCTCGAACTCGAAGCCGAGATTGAACGTCTGCGCACGCAGAACGAAGAACTAGGCGCCGCGGGCGAAACTTTGCGCCGGCGCACCGACGAGCTGCTCGCGCAAAACAGCAAGCGAGAAAATGATTACAAGCACGCCATTTCGAGCTTTGAGCAGGAGCGGAGCATTCTCAATGGCGCTAAAGATGCCATGGGCCGTGACGTCGAGTTGCTGCGCCGAAAAAACGACGAGCTCGAACTGAGAATCAGCACCAACATTCAAAAAATTCGCGTCCGCGAACGGGAGCTGGAGAACCGTCTAGAACTGATTAAGATGGAAACCCAGGCCCTGATCCGCAGTAAAGACGAGATGATCCTCGAACTGAAACGGCAAATCGACCAGCTCAGCATTGAGCTGAACAACTACCGACAAAAAAACCAAGAACTCAACCGTCAGACCAACGACAAACAAGAGATGCTCCGCCGAACGGTTAAAGCTCTGCGATTGGCTCTCAGCATGCTCGAAGGCGAAGACGAAGTGGCCAAAAGTCAGAGGAAAGCAAAGTGACCCACGACGACTTCACCTCGCTCGAGATGGACGACGTCCTGACCAAAATGCTGAGCTATTGTCAGGAGCAGACGAAGTCGGCCGCCGTTCACTGGATTTCGGCTCACGGTCTGGCCCGCGTGCATGACAGCTCCATGGAAAATTGGAATTGGGCTTTGGCCGCCGCCGACGTGATCGGCAATCATATGTGGAGCCAGCCGGCCAGCGACATGTGGTCGCTTTATCAAATGTGGACTCAGGTCAATCAGCTGTTCCCCCGGCCCTGGAAGGGCAGTCTTTCACCGCACATGATGCACGACCCGCATCCGCGCTTCGTTTATCCGGTGTCCTATGGCGAAAAGCTAATGGGAATCCTCACCCTGGATCGGCCCAAAGACGCCAATCCCGTGGTGCTCCTGGCCGCGTTTAAACAGGGAATGGACCTCGCTAGCAAATATCTTCATTTCGCCTACCAGCACCTCGATGCGAAAAATCTCTCTTACGTCGACGAAGTCACGGGCCTGCACAATCAGCGCTATTTGCCCATGGTCCTCGAGCACGAGATCCAACGGGCCAAGCGCGAAAAGACCGAGTTCTCGCTCCTGTTTCTCGACATCGACTACTTTAAAATGGTGAATGACGGTCGCGGTCACTGGGTCGGCTCAAAGCTTCTGGTTGAAATCGGTAAGGTCTTAAGGGCGCAGGTTCGTAGTTGTGACTACACCTTTCGCTACGGGGGCGACGAATTTATCGTTGTGCTGGGCAACGCAAACCTAGAAAATTCGAAAATTGTCGCCGAGCGCATCCGCAAGGCCGTCGAACAGCAAACGTTCCTGGTCGAGGGTCACAGTTTGAATTTAACGGTCAGCATCGGACTCGCGGGCTATCCAACCCATTCGCAAACAGTACCGGGTTTGATTCAGATCGCGGATCAGGCTATGTATTACGGCAAACGGAAAAGCCGCAATATTGTTTTTGTGGCGAGTTAAAGCGCTTTAAGAAAGAGCAAAGTCAGGGATGAGCAAGAAGAAGATCAAACTCGTAGTCAGCGACCTCCACCTCGGCGTCGGCCGTACGCTCGACAATGGTCAGCTCAATGACATGGAAGAGTTTTACTTCGATGAGAAATTCGCCGAGTTTTTGCACTATTACACCACCGGAAAATTCGCCGACTATGAAATTGAGCTGATTCTCAACGGTGATATTTTAAATTTCTTGCAGGTCGACTATCGTGGACACTACTTAACCGTGATCACCGAACCGATCTGCGTGGATATTCTACGGCGGATTGTGGCCGGCCACCCGGTATTTTTTAGAGCGCTGCGCGACTTTGCGGCCAAGCCGGGGAACACGCTCACGTACGTGGTCGGAAACCATGATCAGGCCATGCTGTGGCCGTCGACCCGCGAAATTTTAAATGAGACCGTCGGCACGACCATTCGCTTCAAAAATATTATTTACTTTTTCGACGGTGTGCACATTGAGCACGGACACATGCATGAGGCCGCAAACCGCCTGGATCCGCGCAAGTTTTTCTTAAAAAAGAATCTCCCCGAGCCGATCTTGAATCTTCCGTTCGGCTCGCACTTCTTTGTGGAGTTCGTTTTAAAAATTAAACAAACCTATCCACACGTGGATAAGATTCGCCCTTTCAATCGCATGATCCGTTGGGCCCTCGCCAATGAGTTTATGTTCACGGTGGTGAACCTGTGCAATTTGCTTTTTTACTTTTTGAAATCGGCCTTCGGCAATGACCCGCGCCGGATGTTCCCGTTTCAACGGATTATTCGGGTTATGCTCGAGAGCGCGGTGTTTCCGGACCTGAGTGAATCCGCTCGCCGGGTGCTGCAAGATGAGCGGGTGCACACCGTTTGCTTCGGCCATTCGCATGTGTACCAGTATCGCCAGTTCGCCGATAGCATGGAGTATTTCAATACCGGCACGTGGACCGATCTGACCTCGCTCGATATCGCCTCGCTCGGAAAAATCACCAAACTCATTTATGTGCTATTCGAGTATCCGGAAGAGAGCGAGAATCCGCGCCCGCGCGGCCGTTTGAAGGAATGGCACGGTTACCACCGAATCGAAGAGGATGTGGCGCTGTGATCGAATTACGTCACCGGGATCAGCAGAATCCTGAACTTATTCAACGCCTCACCGATTTGTGGCCGAAAGTGGCCAGCGGCCCAGGTAGCGGCTTTATAAAAATGATCGGCAACGACCCCATGTGGGAGTCGGTTGAGAAGCGTTTAGATGAGACCCGGGGCGTAGATAAAGTTCTCGTCGCCGGCATTGGCGGAAGTAGCTTGGGTACGCAAGTGATTTACGATTGCTTTCGCGCCTCTTCGGCCGCCAACATTTTTTTTCTCGAAGCCGTAGATCGCTATCGCTGGGATCACTTGCGTGATTTGGGCGGCGACTGGCGAGATCGTCATATTGTTATCGCCAGTAAATCGGGCGGCACCTTAGAAACGCTGTCTTGGATTGAAAAGCTCGCGTCGGTCGATAAAAGTTGGATCCGGCCGGATCGCTGCACGGTTATCGCGAGCCCCGGAGAGGGCGCCCTGCAAAACTGGGCAAAGCGCTATGACTTGCCGTGCCTGTGGTTGCCCACCGATGTGGGCGGAAGATTTTCGGTACTAAGTCCAGTGGGCATGTTTCCCGCGGGCCTTATGGGTTTAGGTCGTCTTGAATTTCGTGAGGGCGCCCGTTGGGCCCTGGGTCGACCCGATGTAGTGGCCGCACTCAGTGCGACCATCATCCAAAGTTGGGGCCGTAACGAATGGGTCACACAGCTTTGGACGTACTCAGAAGCTCTCAGAATATTCGGTCAGTGGTGGATGCAATTGTGGTCAGAGTCCTTGGCTAAAAAAATTGGCCGCGACGGTGGGCCCGCTCCCCGCGTGAGCACGCCGGTCTCCTGTCTTGGCCCTCGCGATCAGCATTCGTTGCTGCAGCAATTGATGGAAGGGCATCCCGACAAGCATGTGATCCTCACCCGCGTGAAAGAGGTTGAAGGTGCTGGCGAGACTTTTGTAGCCAAAGAATTTCCGGACATGCCGTTTCATAATAAAAAAATCTCACTGGGTGGAATTTTGGGCGCCGAAGCCCAGGCTTTCGAACAGGCCATGACCGACGCCAAGATCCCGTACTGCGCCGTCGAATTGAATACATTAAATGAGCAGTCGGTGGGTGCGGCGTTTATGTTATGGCAGATGACGATCGCGCTTCTGGGCGAATATTTAAATATCAATGCTTTTGACCAGCCCGGAGTCGAGCTGGGCAAAAGACATGCTGAAAAAATCTTGCGCCAATAGTGTTGTGTGATGGGCGTTAAAAGGGACATAATATAGTCAATGGGAACGAACGGCGGAAGTGACGAAGACAGCAAGGACCTAACGGATAAAACGAGTGTGCTCCAGAGCGACACATTCAAGCTCCGTATCGCGCAAGCGGGCCAAGCGCCGCCGTCGTTGGTGATGCTTGTTGGGCCCGTGGCCAGCGTGGGTCGCCAATGGCCGATCGAAGACACCGACCGCATTATCGGTCGTGCGCCGACGGCGCACATTTTTGTAGATGATCGCAGCGTTTCGAAATTTCACTGCAAGTTAGTTATGGCTGGCGGTGATGTGTCTGTGATTGATCTTGAGTCGACCAATAAAACCGTGGTGAACGGTCGGCAGATTCAGCCTTTGATGCCGCACAAACTGACCAACAATGATCAAATCAAAGTCGGCAATATTATTTTTAAATTTCTCGAGCGGGGCTCCATTGAGACCGTCGCTTCTGCCACCACCTTTGACCGCGGGCTGACCGACGCGTTGACTGGAATCGCCAATCGCGGCGCCCTTATGGCTAAGGCCCCAGAGCTTTATAAGCGCAGCGAACTCCTCGGCATTACCTTTACCCTTATGCTGTTTGATATCGATAAGTTTAAGGCCATCAACGACACCTACGGCCATATGGCTGGCGACTACGTGTTGGCCGAGATTTCAAAGGTGATCCGCGAGCGGTTGATTCGCGGCAACGATTTCTTTGCCCGTGCGGGTGGTGAAGAGTTTGCGCTTCTACTCCTGGGATCGCCCCCTCGCCAAGCCGAAGAGATTGCCGAACGGATTCGCGCCACCATTGAAGGCCATGAATTTATTTTCGAGGGCAAAAAAATGCCCGTCACCATCTCGATCGGCATCGCCTTTAAGCACGAGAAGGACGCAAGCTGGGAGTTTATCTTCGAGCGCTCCGATAAGGCGCTCTACAACTCCAAGAACACCGGCCGCAACCGCGTGTCGGTCGCCTCTTGATATAGGTCTGCAAAATAAGTATCCAAATGAAAACTGGTCTAGTGAAGCGCTGACACTGCCTATGTTTTAAGCGGTGACGTTTCGCCACTGTTCCCCGAGTCGGGACTGCGTAGAATTGCCGCCGCTGAAATCCGGTCTTGGCCCCGCCCTTGCTCTAGTGAGCCCTAAGGGTGGAGGCAAGGAAGCGCCCGTCCTCACGAATCGCAACCTGTTAATTCGACATAAGAATTCTCAATTTTCCTGGCTCCACGAATTTAATTAACCGACTGGGCCTTAGGCTTGGTCTAACGGGGGAGAAAAGCGTCCATGAAGTCGGACCTTGAGCTCATACAGGATGTGAAGCAGGGAATCAAAAGCGCGTTTGAAACTCTCGTGCACCGGCACGAAAAGTTTTTGTTGAAAGTGGTGGTGAGGATGACCCGAGATCTAGATACGGCCGAAGATATAGTGCAAGAGACGTTTATCAAAGCGTTTCGCCGGCTGCATCTTTTCGAAGGCCGTTCATCCCTGCGCAGCTGGCTTTATCAAATCGCGCTCAACACCACACGCAATCGCTATCGCAAACTGAATCGCGAGACTCTCGGCACCGAGGGCATGGATATCGCGGTGGATGGCGTGGCCGAAACCCAATTGATCGCGGTGGACGTGCGGTCGGTGATTCAACTCGAGGTCGATAAACTCCCCGAGCGCCAGCGCACGGCTTTGAATTTGCGGATTTTTGAGGATTTAAGTTTTAAAGAGATCGCCGATATCATGCAGTGTCCTTACGACACGGCCAAAGCGAACTACCGGCACGCTCTTTTGAAACTAAAATCCAAACTCGAGGGCAACGCGATGTTAAAAACATGGACCGCGGCGCCCGCGCAGTTTTCGTTGATGGATTTGGCTACAAACTCAATGGAGGTCGATGGCTAATGGACGAGTTGCTAGAAGTGGATGAAGAGGAGCTACTAACTTTTGAAAGTGAACTGATTAAACTGTTGAAGCGGACCGATATTGTGTCTGCTTTACCCTTAGAAAATCGTTTGCACCGTTTGCGCAAACGCGTGATGTTGGCGGTGGAAGAAGAGTCGAGCACTTCTTCCAATGCCACCGTGACGCCACTTGCGGCTTTGCGCCGAGATACGGTGTTAAATCCCTAGGGTCGGGGGCCCGAAGTGAGTTAAGAGCGCGCGAATTCTTTTAATTTCTCTTCGGGCTTTTTCTCTTTCTCGAGGGTTTTTAACCACTCGAGCGTTTTTTTAAAATCGCGACCCATTTTCTCATGCAGCCGCGCGAAATCTTCGAGAGAATATTCGTAGGTGCGGTACGCGAGCAAGATCGCGTTGTTCAATTCTTTCTTCTCAAATTCTTCATAATTTTTAGTTTTCATTTTGGGGCGCACTTCAGCGGTAAATTTAGCCTGAAGAGCTTTTAACTTCTCGGCCTTTTTCTCGGGCGTCATCGTGGCCTTTTCCGTCTCATACCATTTTTTAAGATCTTCCACTTCGCGGGTCAAAAAGGCCGAGAACAGCTTTTGATCGTGCGCATCTTGCTCCGCCCGCCGCAGGTTTTCGGATTTTTCGCCTTCGCGTTCCCGGTAAAACAAAATCATCCCTTCGCGGCCTAAAAACGTGGCCATTCGCTCGTTGAACTCAGCGGCGTCTTTAATAAACAAGGTGGTGTGGACAGTCTCGTGGATAATCAATTCAACGAGATCATAATCCTCGTAGCGCAACATGCTCGACAACACCGAGTCTTGAAACCAACCCAGGGTCGAGTAGGCCGAAACTCCGCGCGTGTAGACGTCAAAACTTTTCTCGCGCATTTTTTTTGCCTCGTCGTCGGCGTAGGCGCGCTTAAAATAACCTTTGTACGGAACCTCACCCACGAACGGAAACTTCCACAAATAGGGTTTGAGTTCGAGTGGGTAGGCCGCCTGCACGATGTATGTGACATACGGCTCATCGAGCTGCACAAAGGTGGTGTAGTTCGAGGATTTCTTCAGACCCAATTTTTCTTCGGAGAACTTTTTGGCCTCACGGACCAGTTCGAGTCGGCGTTTTTGCTCGGGCGTCAGCTTATCGCTATTCAGAACTTGCGAGATGCTCTTGCGCGACTGAATCAACTTGGTCTGATGATAGGCGCTATGCATGTAATACGAAATTTGGCAGCCCAGGCTAAAAAACGCCGTGAGTCCGACCAGCGAAAACTTTAAAAGATCCAAGAAATCCCGGCGCGACCGGCGTAATCGACGATCACCGGGTCTTGATTCATGGGAGATGTCCATGCGTCGACGCCCAACTTGATGCTGAATTCTTTGGTGAGGTTAACAGAAATCCCTAAGCCTCCGCTAGGCACGACGCCGCGCTGGGTGGAGATTTTGTCTTTAGAGAAACCCTCCACTTGGCGAAACCGCTCTTTGGTCAAATGCCCGCCGCCGAATTTGATGTACGGCCGGATCGGATCTTGCCGGGCGGCGAAGGATAAAACCAAATCCATCGAGATCATTTCGATATTGTCTTCGACCGTGGTCATGGGGTCGGTCGCGCTACCCTTGGTCGACTGTTTGGAGTAGCCGGTGGTGTAGTTGAGTTCCCACGCGCACAGCTCCCAAAAATAATACGAGAAAGAGGCGGTGTAGGTGAGGCTTTGAATATAGTTGTGCTTGTCGTAACCGCTCGAGCGATAATTGGCCGAAGCACCCAGTTCGATAAAGCCCGCGTGCGCCTGTGGCACGACCGGCAAGGCCGATAAAACCGCCAAAACTACAAAGTAAAAAACCGTCCTGAACATCCCTTTAATTTTAGCAAAAATTCAGCCGGACTCCCGGGCCAGATTCAGTTTGTGGCCGGGCCAAAGGTGGGCCGAAAGTAGATGGTAAATGCGTAAGGCAAATGGATAAGCCCATCTGACTCGACTAGCTCTCCGGGCGGGTTTAAAAATGGGGCCGCGGTACGAAAGGCCTCGATTGTAGCTTCGTCGAGTTCTGCGGCGCCGGCGGATAGGTGCACTTTCGCGCTGACAAATTCGCCGGTCTTGGTCAGCAAAAGTTCGCCGCGGGTGGTGCGGTTGGTGGTCGAGAGCCGGGTCAACTCTTGTTCACTCAAGTTGCTGACAAAAGCCCGCACGCGTGCGGTCCAGCGGTTTCGCACTTGCTCATTCATGCGGCTAAAAAAAGCGTAGTACGTAAAAGTGTCGGCGTTCAAAATCGTAAAGTATCCCTGCTGCACGCCGGGGATGTGCTGATTTAATGTGGCCGGGGGCAGCGCCGAACCGCGCACCGTTTTTTCATCGCCCATGGGGCCGCCCGGCAAATCGCCCCTCTCCCCTTGCTGGCGGCCCGCTACGCGCTCCGCCTGGGGTTTGGTATCCGGCCGTAGGCGCTCGAGCGAAACGGTGTTGTTGGTCACATTCGCTTCACGCGCCACGGTTTCTTTTTTTACCCTTTGCGTGAGCCGGGCCAAATAATCAGCCTCGCGCTTGAGCTTGGCGTAGACATCCAGCTCCTCCTCGGGTGCATCAGGAACGGGGACGGCGATTCGGGGTCTATTTTTATCTATAAATTCAATCTCGGTCGGGCCGCTCATATTGGCTTTGGGCGAGGGCATATTGGCGACGCCCACACCTAACAGGAAATGGACAATCAGACTGAAGATAAGGCCAAAAAAAGCGAGGTCCTGTTTATGGCTCATTTTGAGACGTATTTGAGCCTGGATTTTGGGCCTTGGTCAAGGGTCGTGCCTAAAGCTGAGACAATTTCACGCCGATAGAGTCTATGTCAGGGGGATAAGAGATGAAGAATGTCATAGATATGACCCGGAGGCTGAAATCCAAGGCCAACGCCGATAAGAAGGCGGGCAAGAAATCCAAGAACGACGCCCCGGTAATCGACATTACCGTAAAACGTGAAGAAATGATCCTCTCTGAGCGGCGCAAAGTCCGCCGTACCATGCTGAGCGAGTTTATCGCGGCTTTCGCAGTTATCCCACAAAAAGGTCTGTTGCGTGTCACTCTGTTCGATATTTCTGAAGACGGCGCGGCCTTTGATGTCGAATTCGATGCCGGTCATTTTAAGGTGGGCGAAGAAGTCGCCATGCGCGTGTACTTGAATCATGAAACTTACTTTCCTTTTGTCGTCAAAATCCAAAATTTGCGCGGGATGCCCGATGACGGCCTCTTTCGCCATGGCGCCCATTTTGTAAAGGGCACCATCAATGATGAGGCCCTTCATCACTTTGTGAAGTTCTTAGAGACGGTGAGCGCCTCCCTTCAGACCGATCAAGGCGATATCCAAGTTTCCAACCTAATGCGTTGAGCATGTACAAGCCCTTGAATCTGCGTTGAGATCTCATCTGAGTAGGAGGGCAGGAGCCCGATGACAATACCTGGCAAGTGCGACCGAAAAATCGTGGTCGACACGAACGTGATCTTGTTCGATGCAATGGCACTCAACAAATTTAAATCCTCGGACATCTACATCCCGTTTTCGGTGATCGAAGAGATCGACCGTTTTAAACGGGATTTGGGCGAAAACGGGCGCAATGCTCGGCATTTTTCCCGGTTCGTAGACGTACTTCGAGATCAAGGTTCCTTGGCTCAGGGTGTGGGGATTGAGACGTCGAAATCGTTTGTATATGTGATTTCAGATTTTAATTATTCCGGTCTGCCACAAGAATTGAACTTAAGTGTTCCCGACCACCGTATTTTAGCCACCGCCTACATATTAAAAAAAGAAAATCCCAAATGTGAAGTTGAACTGGTCACCAAAGACATCAACTTGCGAATTAAAGCCGATGTGTTCGGTATCGATGCCAAGGATTACGATCCGGAAAATACCCATCTCGAAGACATGTATAAGGGTATTAAAGAAATCGATTTAGACCCGGGTCAGATCGATTCGTTTTATAAGGACCGCGGCTTGGAGTTGGGCGGGGACTTTAAATTTTTTGCCAACCAATATTTAATCATGCGCGACAAAGCCAACGCCAACCATTCGGCCATCGGCCGTTTTGACGAAAAGCTTGGCCGTATTGTGCCGCTGATTTCTCCGGCCGAAAGCGTGTGGGGAATTCACCCGCGCAATATGGAGCAGTCGTTCGCCTTTGATGCCTTGTTAAATGATGAGATGCTTTTCGTTTCGTTGGTCGGCAAAGCCGGTACCGGTAAAACTTTATTGGCTCTTGCCGCAGGTCTTCACAAAACTTTGGATGACGGGCGCTTTCAACGATTATTGGTTTCGCGTCCGATTTTTCCTATGGGCCGTGACATTGGGTATTTGCCCGGTGATGTGGAGCAAAAGTTAAATCCGTGGATGCAGCCGATTTTCGACAACGTCGAGTTTCTGCTCGGGGCCGACAAAAAAGCCGCCGGCCGTGCGCAAGAGCTGATCAATCAGGGGATGTTGAACATCGAACCGCTCACGTACATTCGCGGCCGCTCGATTCCCAACCAGTATTTAATTGTCGATGAATCGCAAAATCTAACCCCGCACGAGATCAAAACGATTGTCACGCGCGCAGGCCAGGGAACCAAGGTTGTTTTGACCGGCGATTGCTATCAGATCGACAATCCGTACATCGACGCGTCCAACAGCGGTCTTACCTATTCGGTCGAGCGCTTTAAGGGGCAAAAGATTTCGGCGCACGTATCGCTGTCTAAAGGCGAGCGCTCCGAGTTGGCTGAGCTCGCGGCGAATATTCTTTAGTTTTCTAAAGTAAAAATACGTTTAATCGAATTGTTGAGGCCAGCCGCGCTGGCCTCGTTGAGATGGGTAAACTGCAAACGCCCATTCTCGAGGCGGCGGATCTCCAGCAAATTATAAAAGTATCTTTTTCCCGCGCTGTCTTTGGCTTCGACAATATAAGCCGCCGAATTCTCATCGCCCCTCAACACGGCTGAACTTTTGGCATCCCCTTTTTCAATCAACTCATTCCATCGAATCCGCACGCCGTTTGCATTAAAAACCGAAATGGTGCTGATATTGTTCGACGCCTCAATTACAATCCGCGCGCTATCGGCGCAGCCCGAATCTTTTAGGGTCGATTCGCAGGTCCAATTTGTGATGGCATATTCACCATAGAAGTTAGGAAAGTAGTCCGTTCCGGCGAATGCGATGGATAGAAACGAAAATAGATAGATCATGAATCCATCGTACTGGTTTATTTCGAGAGAAAGCAACCGGTTGGTTCCTATCGCGCGGCTTCGCCCTCGGCATCGAGGGCAGGTGGAGTCATTTCACCGCGCCAAGTATTTATTAATCCCTCTTGTTTTGAGAGATCCGTTCCATAAATCCGATCGTCGAGCGTGCAAACTTCGCTCACTTCGCGGTTTGGATCGGGGGGGATGCTGCGCGGTTGGCCATCCCGGCTATGCGAGATGACAGAGACCAGTGAGAGAATTCCTTCGACCTTGCAAAAAATAGGGCCGCCTGAATCGCCATAGCAGGGAATCTCTTTGCCGCGCATAAAACCAACAAGGCCGGGGTGGCGCGAAGTCATCGGCCGCAATTTTGCGATTCGGCTGAATGTGGGAAACTTGTAAGACTTGTCGTAAATGCCAAAACCCGATGCGTAAACGGTGCTCTGTGGATCACATTTATCTTGTGCGCGCGGCACCGAAAATTCGGGCGGCATACGGTCGCGGGTTTTTAAAAGCGCAAGGTCTACGGGTGGAGAATTCGCTTTTCTTCCGGCCACAATCGGAATTTGTCGAACTGGCGGCTTGGCTTTTGGGTCATAGACTTCAACAAAGATTTTTCCCTGTCCGATCTGAGCCATTCTTTCATCCGTAAAGCAGTGCCCGGCGCTTAAAATTTCGTTGGCCGAATTGATCGCGCCCGAGCAGAAGGCGACTTTTTTTCCGTCATCAGCCTCTCGCAGAATCCGCACGGTGTGATTGCGGACTAAGGCCTCTTCACTCGTTCGGGCGCTCGGTCCCGGAACGCCGTTTAGAACGGCGTGCGCAGAGCCTGTATACAAGGTTAAAAAGACGATGACCGTTTTCACTTGATCAGTTTAGCGGCTGTTTTGAGATTTGCCACGGCTTTTTGCCGCCGCCATTTTGGTATATCGAGCGCGCATTCCGGGCATGAATTGACCAAGAGCACGCAGGTCTTTGGTTTAAAGTTGTCGCTGCAGAAATATTCAATTTTTGCGCTGGTTATTTTTTTATTAATTTCATAGTCGTTATCGGCCGCGGCGAAAAGAGCGACGACGAGCGCTGCCGAGAAGATTGTGGTTGTGAGGTAAAGACGGAGTTCATCTTTTACGAATCGGCTCAGAACCATCTCGCAGAACACAACCGATCCGACGATCAAAGCGAGAATGGAAAGCGACCAAAACAGTCCCACACTCCGACCGTACGCTAGATTGGGATCTAACATGGCAACAAAAACCAGCGTTGCCGCCGAGGCCATCATTACGATATGCTGTTCGATCTTATTTCTCAAGTATCGCAATTGCATTGTTCACCGATTGAGAGTTGTATCCACAGCCCGCTTGATAGGCGGCGATGGGGCCGTAGAACTGTTGACTGCACACTGAGACCGGCGTGGGCGTGATTGCAATATCGACGGCTTTTTTGATGACTCTGCCAGGGATAAACTCTTTTGCGACTTCTTTGGCGGCCTGGCCGGGATTGCCTTCGGCCAACTCCAAGGCGGCGGAACCGCCGGGCACCAGCTTGGCTGCTTCTTTAGCGACCGCCTGTTTAAGAAATTCTTTCGCCGCATCTTTAGCCAAGGTCGTCGCCGCTTTGTCCGTGAGAGTATCTCCCGTCAAGCTGTTCGGCGGGCGCTCTCCCGTCAATCCGGCGATGGAGTTAGCCTGCTGAGCGGTGTTGTCGTAAATTGTGGCGTAGCCTTCTGAGCATTTTTTCGAAGTATCTGCAAAGCTTCGTGCCGCCACTCGAGCGGCGCGTGTTGCCTGGATTTGCTTAAGTAGCTTTTCCTTTTTCGCGGGGTCGGTTTCGGCTCGCCATTCTGCATTCAGTTTTTCTGTTGCGCCGGCGCAAGCTTGATCGGCCGGGCGGATGGCTTCGTCGCACTGTTTTTTGTGCTCATTATACTTATCGCGCGCCATTCCCGCGGCTTCGGCAGTGACCTTCGCGGGCTGGTTGGTGCCGCCGCTTCCCGCCTCCGGGAGGCCTTCGTCAGAAGGATCTTTTTTGCAGACCTTGCCCGAATTTTCGAGACCGGCCTTACACTCCTGCGGGATCTCGGCATCGCTCTTTAGCGCCTGCGCCAAGGCATCATGTTTTTCATTTCTTTGTTTGCACGGCTCAAGCAATCCGGGCGGAAGATCTTGCGCGAACGCCGACAGGCCCCCAAAAGAAAGTAACAACCACAGCACAACCATGACCCAAGCCTCCAACATCTGATTATAGCTTATCAATGGTCGATTTCTGAGGGCTCTGACAAATCTGCCTTTTAACGATTCATTTTGAGACGTCGCGCGCGGCTACCACTCGGGCCGGATGCCTGATTTGGCAAATCCAGTTCCGAAGGTACTAAAGCAGCCGATTGTCGCATTTTTAGATTCCATCTGCGTGAGCGGCTTCTTGCTATCTAACGTGAAGCTGCCGTGCCCCGAGGTCAGATAGGTTCGGGCGCTGCCAAATGTAAATGCAGATTCGAGGGCCGTGCGAAGCAATTGGCCAATGGACTCGGCCATAATATTGCCAAAAAAATCGCCGATGCCGCGCACGGGTTTGGCCACGATGGGTTGGGTGTCGATTCGCAATGAGCTGCCATGGCGAGTGTAATAAAGAGTAAAATCTTGGTTGGCGAAGTGCGGGCCGGTGTCGTTGCAGGTGCTGAGGTCCATTTCGAAATGAATTTCGTTGCTGTTGATCGTTTTAACAAAGCCTTGTTGAAACATGGCGGTGTTGCCATCGGCGGCTTCAATAATCATCGTTCGACGCCAGACGGATTTCGGTGCTGCTTCTTTAAACTCATAGGTCACGGTGATTTTTTTCTCAGAGCCGGGAATTGTTTGTTTGGTTTTCGGGTCCTGCTGCGTTGATGTGAGTTGTGTGGACCAAGCCGAATGCCCTCGCACTTGCAGACCGCAAGCCTGATTTACTCCCACTCCGCACGGCGCGGGTGGCGAAGGTTTCTTTTTCTTACCGCAGGCAACGAGCGTGGAAGCCACAGCCAGTACAAGAAATAAGTTCACGGGAGTAACCATTTTGAGCTCATTGATTCGCATTTTATGATCCTTTGGCGTTTAAGTCGCAATCGCAGCAGGTGCTATAGCGACTTCCGTGCCAGAAGGGGAGGCGGGCGGCGAACTCTGTGCGTACAGAGTTCGAAGGCTAGCGAACGATTTCGCCGATCAACTCGCTGGGGCTTGGGGCGACGGGCGTGGGTACGACGGGAGCTGGTACAGCGGCCGGGGCCGGTGTGGCCGGCGCGCGGGTGCCGCCATTAAGAATATTTCGAATTCGCTCTTGGCTGGGGGCGAGCCGTTCAGCACGGCGATAGCGCTCGAGATCTTCGCGGCAGCCCGCGGCCTGGGGGCCAGACATACCGTCGCAAACGGCTTGGCGGCGTTCCATTTCTTCGAACGACTCCACTCGCTTTTTTATATCTAGAATTTTTTCGATTTGAGTGTCGGCGCAGGTTTCGCCCTGAGTTCCGGCTTGGTTTTGTTCCGCACCCGTCACTAAAGGATCTTTGCCTTCACGAAAAGGCGAAAGTGCTAGCGTCGTCGCTTTGCCGGCTTGTTCGATGATATTGGGTGCAGTAAACGAAAGGGCGCCTCCAAAAAAGTGTGGAATATATCCCGAGGCAGCCCAAAGATTGCCGGCGCGGGCTCCGTAAGTTTCGGTAATGATATCTTTCATTAAGCCTGCCGGTGGAGGGGTTTTTGTTTTTCCTAGTGATATCAATCCGCGCAATGCGGTTGGCACAGACTGATTTGTATATTGAATCAATACCCGGCCAATTTTTGTGCTGGTCAAAGCCACTCCACCAATGGGCAGCGTGGCAATTGTAAAAGCCGTATCGATCAAATTGTCTTTTTGATCGATCAATCGCATGTACGAACCGACATCTTTTTTAGAAAACGCGGCGAATGTTTCACAGTCATCGGCCGATCGGCAGCGGGTGAAAATGCGCTCTTCGCCTTTGGATTCGACTTTGATTTGTGGAAATTTGCACGCCGACTGAGCCATGGCCGGAACGGCGACCAAAGATGCAGATAAAGCGGCTATGGCGAGACTGAGTTGGTAAATCATTGAACCCCCTAGATGTAGGTAAGCTTCAAATATGCAAACCCGAGGCATGCCGGGGCGAGTTTAACTAAGCCCGGGCCTCAAGCGCATGGCATCCGTCGAAATTTTGTACATGTACAATCAACCCTTTGAGCCACTCCATTCGAAGTCACCCAACGGGTTGACTTCGAGTGGAGTGCGCCCGAGGCATGGCCCGCCTCCCAAAGAAATCTAGCCCGAAGTCCTGTCTCAAAACGAAATTAACCACACCAGAGGCCAGAACTGGACCTCAGCCAAAGCGCAACTCTCGCCGATAAGTTCACAGAGAGAGAAGAGGTTAATTGCATGTATCTCCAAGGGAATCTGCAAGCCATATTCGATGCCCTTTACCACATGGGAGTTATTGATCCCGTGCTGGAAATGGATTGGAGCAAAGCTCTCGATCAGATGGACGAACACGCCGACGAATTCTTCCAAGTTCTAACCGTCGTCAACACTTCGCAAGACGACATGGAAGCGTTGATGTCGTCCTTAAAAAAATTCGACAAACAGACACTGAGTTATTTAGCTATGGAGGTTGCCCGTGAGTATGCAGATTACCACTCGCGCGAAACTCTTCACTAGTCTCGCGCTCGCCGCGACGTGCATCACTGTTTTTGCTGACGACTGGAAAGTGGATTTCTCGCGCCGAACCCAAGCCATTCGCAAACAAGATTTGCGTGAGCCGGCCTCGGTCAGCGCCGAATTTCCGGTCGATGCGTCGCTCGGCACTCCCGGTGCGCAGCAACCGCCGTCGTTTTTCGAATCGCTGTTTCAGCCGAGTGATATCGCGCAAGAGATCGTCGTGCTCAACACCGACAAAGGTTTTGTGCCCTCCACCATCAGCGTGAAAAAAGGCATGAACTATCAGATTCATATCGTAAACGTGAACGACAAAGAGAAAAATGTGAGCTTCGTGCTCGACTCTTTCTCTGAGCATCACGCCACCTTTTACGGCAAGATCAAATCGTTTGTGATCCGCCCGCAAAAAGAAGGCGTATTTAAATTTGTCAGTCCCGAAACTTCGGCGCAAGGCAAGCTCGTGGTCTTCCCGGCGCAGGGCACGTCGACGCGGCTGCCGGCTTCCGCCGAATAGGTGTGAGCAATGGCGAACGATAAGATTCAGGTATTCGTAAATTCCATCAAGACCTTTCTCGGGCCCATTTGGCCGTTGCTCGAAGACGAGCGCGTCACCGAGGTCATGATCAATAAGCACGACGAAATCTGGGTTGAGATCAAAGGTAAAATTCAAAAAACCGAAGCTAAGTTCAAAGACGAAGACGCGCTCAGATCAGCCGTAAACAACATCGCACAAAGCGTAGGCCGCCGGATCAACGAAGAAGAGCCGCGCCTCGACGCCCGCTTGCCCAACGGCTTTCGGGTCGCGGCGGTGATCCCGCCCTGCTCGCGCAAAGGCACCACGCTCGCGATTCGTAAGTTCGCAACGATTCAATTTACTTTTAAAGACTACATCAATCTTGGCGCCATGACGGCCGACGCCGCGCAATTTTTAGATATCGCCATTAAGCTTGGCAAAAATTTGCTCGTCAGCGGCGGCACCGGCTCCGGTAAAACCACCTTGCTCTCCGTTCTCTCAAACCGGATTCCCCGTGGGCAGCGCTTGATCGTGATCGAAGATTCATCTGAATTGAAAGTCGATTACGAGCACGTGGTGTTTTTCGAAACACAAATGGCCGATGAGCAAGGTATCGGTGAAGTTTCCATTCGTGATTTACTAAAGAGCTCTCTCCGTCTCCGCCCCGATCGTATTATCGTCGGTGAGGTGCGCGGCAGTGAAGGCCTTGAGTTGATTCAGGCGATGAACACGGGTCACAAGGGGTGTATGGGCACCATCCACGCCAACAGCGCCGAAGATTCATTGGTGCGTCTCGAAGCTCTCGCCAGCGGTGGTGATGCCACTCTCAGCGAAAAAGCTCTGCGCCACCAAATCGCGGCCGCAATCGACGTGGTTGTGCAGATTTCGCGTTACCCCGATGGCTCGCGCCGACTTGGCAGTATTTCTGAAGTTTTAGGTTTTACCGAAGACGGCTCCTACAATGTGGTGCCGATTTTCGAAATTCCCCGTTTGATCAAGCAACCCGATGGCCGATTAAAGGGAGATATACAGCCCACTGGGATTGTTCCCACATTCATGGGTGAAATCGAGGACAACGCCATTCCCTTCCCTCGATCTAAGTTCAACAAACCTGCCGCCGCGTAGCGCTATTGCGCCTAAGCATTGAGCAATGCGCGGTGCGGCCCGGAACTCTTTTTGCACCAAAGTCTAGGTTAAGTTACAAATTGATAGATGCTGTTCAGTGGCAAAATTACCAATTCTTTTTTGGTGTTCCTGGACCGGCAAGGCGTGGATTCGGAAAAGGTTTTTGAACTCACGGACTTGCCGACCGAATTTCTACGTGAACCGTCCTGCTGGATTCCGGCGCAAGATGTTGAAAAGTTCATTTCATGTATCGATCGCGAGTTTGGCGCGCGCTTTCAAGAAGGGCATTTGCCCACCTTGGTCGGCCATCAATGTCATACGTTGCGATCTTGGGGCGTTCTCGATTCAGTAATTAAAATGATGCAAAAGCCGCAAGATTTATTTTTGCAGCCGCATCGTTTTTTAAGTTATTTCGTTTCGCCCGCACCGCCAGTGGGAAATTTAAAGCGTGAAGCACAGGCAATTTCTTTTGATCTGCCAATTTCGAATCAAGAATTTCCGCTGGTGACTGAGTTTATTCGTAGCGCCCTTGAAGTTTTGCCGTGTTACCTCGGCCGTTCGCAGGCCCAGGTTGGATGGCAGCAAGAGCGCATTCAGATTTCTTGGTCGGAGTCGCAACACGATTTGCTTAAAGACGAAGACTTGGGGCCCAACTACAAGCCCGAGTTGGTGCAAAATTTAATGCAGGCTTTAGAAGAATCGCAACGCCAGATCGAAGATCTGCGCGCGCAGCTGAGCCAAAGCGAATCGGGCAGCCCGCAGCCCATTCAGGGGACCGAGACCGAGTTTGTGCAAGGCCTTCGTGCCCATGTGGTGCGCACGCGCGGACATATGATGCGGTTGAGTGACTACTTGGTGCGCTCGCAGCAGCTAGTGACTTTGTTGATTGGCCAAGACCGTATGGACCGCCAAGTTCAAGAAGCCATGAAGCGTGTCGATTGGGATTATGTCAAAAAGCAATCCGCTCAAGTTGCGCAAGACACCGCCGATCTGCTCACTCAGTTCGAGCGGGAGCTCAATCAGCGCCTGCGCCCAGCGAAAAAAGAAAAATCCGCTCAACGAACGCTCGATCTTGATTTAGATCTAGGCGCTAGTCCGAACTAAAAAAAGGAAATACCTCAATGGCGAAGATTCAAGGTCTCACGGCCCGTGAAATTTTAGATTCCCGTGGCAACCCCACTTTAGAAGTCGAATTGACCACCGACACGGGTTTAACCGCGCGCGCGGCCGTACCCAGCGGCGCTTCGACCGGTGCCCACGAAGCCATTGAACTGCGTGATGGCGATAAAAAACGCTTTCACGGCAAGGGCGTGCTGAAGGCCGTGAACAACGTCAAAGAAATCGCCAAGCCTGCAGTTAGCGGAATGGATGTGAGCGATTGGAAAGCGGTCGATAAAAAATTGCTCGCTCTCGACGGCACCGAGAACAAGGGGAGGCTCGGCGCCAACGCGATTTTAGGAATTTCTTTAGCCTGCGCCAAAGCCGGCGCACTGGTCGAGGGCAAGCCGCTGTACTCGTTTTTGGGTGGCGGCTCGGCCGTGAAGTTGCCCGTGCCTTTGATGAACATCATTAACGGCGGCGCGCACGCGAACAACGGTTTAGACATTCAAGAATTTATGATCGTACCGGTGTGTGGTGGCTCGTTTCGTGAGGCACTGCGCGCGGGCTCTGAAATTTTTCAGACGCTAAAGAAAGTTTTAGACGAAGAAGGCCACTCGGTGGCCGTTGGCGATGAGGGAGGCTTCGCGCCCAATTTAAAATCCAACCGTAGCGCTTTAGAATTTGTGATGAAGGCCATCGAGAAAACCGGCTACAAACCCGGGCAAGATGTATTTTTGGCGTTGGATGTCGCGGCCACTGAGCTTTACCGCACATCTGGTTCGTCCGCTGGTGCGGACTCACGCGACGGCAAGTATGAGTGGGAAGGCAAAAAAATCTCGGCCGAAGAAGTCACCGAGATCTACGCTGGCTGGGCCAAAGACTTTCCGCTGATCTCCGTCGAAGACGGTTTGTCTGAAGACGATTGGAATGGTTGGATTCACTTAACCAAAACTTTGGGCAGTAAAATGCAGCTCGTCGGCGACGATTTGTTTGTAACTAATCCGAAGCGATTGAAAGACGGCATCTCGCGCGCCGCCGCCAACGCAATTTTAGTAAAAGTAAATCAAATCGGCTCACTGTCTGAAACCGCCGAGGCCATTGCCATGGCCAAAGCCGCCAAATTCGCCTGTGTAATGTCGCACCGAAGCGGCGAAACCGAAGACGTAACAATCTCCGACTTGGCAGTCGCCTTCTCCTGCGAACAAATCAAAACCGGCTCGTTATGTAGGGGCGAGCGCACAGCAAAATACAACCAGCTCCTGCGTATCGAAGAGCAGCTGGGCAGCAAGGCTTCGTATTGGGGCCGAGGCGCGTTTCGGTAGGGGGGCTCGAACTCTGTACGTACAGAGTTCGCCATTCGGGGTGCAGAGCAGAGCGCCTTTTACATCCCGGGCTCCGCCAGCAAGCAAGAGTTCCACGCCCACACCCACCCATCCACGAATTAGGCCGTAGGCTGTACGCGTTGGGGAGATTTAGTCGTCACACCAAAGGTCACAAACTTGTTTCGATCAAGTTTTGCGCGTACCCCTCCTCACGCGCCAAGCCCGCGCCAGCGGGGCAAAGTTAGACCGAGCTCAAATCTCCGTGTTGCAGCGTCGGCTCCATTGACGAGCCCGTCAGAAAGCGCCGGCCGAAAAGGTAGCGATGGGTCGCGAAAGATATTTTCCTTAGTAAACCGCCTTACTACAGACGATAAAAAGATTTTTAGCCCAGAAGCCGAGATAGAAGTCTGATCACTTGTCCCCGGATGCGCGCAACGCGTACAGCCTACGGCCTAATTCGTGGATGGGGTGTGTGAGCGCGAAAATTAAGTATGCCCCTAAGTTCGGTGCCCAAATCGGCCTTTTATCAATTGCGATCGAGCTGCGCTCCGGCATATATTGGCCCCCTTCGGGAGAGCCACAATGAGCAAGAAAAAGCCAAAAGATCTGTTCGGCGATGATGACGTGCAAAAGCCGCAAAATAGTTTCGATGCGCTGTTAAATTCGACCGCCGTTCACAATCGATCCCTGGCGCCCGGCGATCGCTTTCGCGGCGAAGTTCTGGCTGTGACCGGACAAGAGGCGTTTATCGCAACGGGAACTCCAACCGACGCGGTTATGCCCTTTCTAATTGGCCCGAACGGCGAGAAGCCGAAAACAGGCGACATAATTGAAGTGACCGTGATTCGCGCGCGCGAGGGCGAAATCATTGTTAAAGAACTGGGCAGCCTCGGCGGCGGCGTTGCGGCCGACTCTCTAGACGACGCTTTTGATATGGAGCTCCCCGTAGAAGGCCTGGTGACTGAAGCGGTCAAAGGCGGATTTCGCGTGAAGGTGCAGGGAGTGAGTGCGTTTTGCCCGATCTCGCAAATGGATTGGCGCTGTGATGTGCCCGCCGATTATGTGGGCCGAAAATATGAGTTTATAATTACCAAGTGGGAAAAAGGCCGCGATCTGGTCGTCTCACGCCGAAAAATTTTAGAACAAGAGCGCGCTCATGCCGAAGGAGAATTCCAGGCCAAATCGCAAGTGGGCGATATTTTTACCGGTGAAATTTTTCGTCTCGAAAAATACGGCGCGTTTGTGCGTATGGCGAACGGGATCGAAGGACTAATACCGATTAGCGAAATGAGCTTTGGCCGCATCAACCACCCGCAAGAAGTAGTGAATCCAGGTCAAACGGTGCAAGTCAAATTGATGGCTGTTAAAGACGACGGCGATCGCCTGAAAATTAGTTTTTCTCTTAAAGAGGGCGGCGGAGTTGATGATCCCTGGCAGACTCTTGAGTCGACCTTGCCCGTTGGGTCTATGGTCGATGGAACGGTGGAGCACAAAGAACCGTTCGGCTTATTCGTGCGCATCGCCGTCGGCGTGACAGGCTTATTGCCGCGCTCCGCTTGGCGAGACGCGACCGAAGGAAAAGAAATCGAAAATAAACGTAAAGGCGACACCATCAAGGTTCGCGTAGCGAACATCAATCTCAACGATCGCAAAATTTCATTGGCCCTTCCCGGAAACTCCGACGACGACGATCAAACGTGGCGCACCCACAACGTGGTCGGCCCCTCAACAGCCAAAAGTTTCGGAACGTTAGGCGATCTGTTAAAGGCGACGAAGAAGGGTTAGAGTCCGGTGCCACCAAGGCGCCAACAGGACCGTTAATTGCACCCTCAGGAGTCATCCGATTCTAAAGAGGTTCAAGGCAATGGTAAATTTGTACAGATTCATTTTAACGGCAGTCCTTTGCATTTCTATGCCGGCATTTGGCACTTTTGATGTGTCGTCCGGACGAAATTCGGCAGGTCGCACGGCCTATGACGTTCTTGGGATCTCGCCAAGTGCATCCGCGGACGACATCAAAGCGGCTCGCACCAAGTTGGTCGCCATGCATCCCGATCGCACGGGCATCGCGACCTCGACCTTTCAAGAGATGATGACCGCCTACGGATTAATTAAAACTGCTGATTTGCGCGAGAAGTATGACCAACTTATACAAGGGCGGGGTCAGTCCGCGCAGGCGTCGGGGATACGCACGGAATTTCTTGGCGACGCCGTTGGGACTTCGGCCCTTCAACAGGACCTGATGCGCGCAATTAAAAAGCAGTACGTGGGTCGCGGTGCCTTTAAAGTCGTTCGGTTGGACAATCTCAAAGATTTCGCCCACGAGTCCGGCTTCCAGTTTCTGGATAAGGCCCTCAAATATCTATTTTCAAACGCAAGCGTGAAGTTCGAGCATTGGAACCGCATCGCGGCCTCGATCTCTGATGACGAGTTCACCCAGAAAATTTATGTAGTTTTGGTTCCAGCCGGCGCTAGGACTTTGGATACCGATGTGGCCGGAGTTTTGAACCATACCGACAACATGGCCTTTGGAACCTACTACATGGCCGACGATATTTTGCCCGAGCAAGGCAACAGCTATGAGCGGCGAAGCGCACAGCGCATGAAGTACATCAAAGACAACTCCGAGGAGTTCCGCGGCTCACACTTTCTATTTGTTAATCCGACGGGTATTGAGAAAATGCAACAACGACTCGGGCGCGACATTTCAGTTTCAGCGATCGCCCACGAACTTACGCACATCCATGACATCGACCTCTTGCGGCGCTGGGTCCTGCGCAATCTTGAACTGCACAAATCCGGAAAGCCAGTGCACCCCTTTTTCAAGCAGGTCGGCCGAATCCGCGATGGATACGCCTACTTGTCTTACTCCTTCTATAGGGCCTTGATCGAGTCACGGGGCTATGCAATTTCACGTTTAATTGAGCGGCGGTTAGACGCCGAGAATATTGAAAAATATGATAGGCAGGTGCGCAAAGAGCTGGATGGGTACCGCAGTAACCTGGGCCAAGAACTACCCGAGATCTTGAAAAAGATGGAACTCAACTTTGATCAGCTTGGATCCGAATTGTCCGACGAAACATTCTTTCGTAAGTTGACCGAAGGCTCGCTTGGCGAAAGTTCGATCTTACAGCGCATTCAAGCTGCCACCGTCAAAGCCGACAAAGACGCCTGCTGGATATATCTGGATCGAGTCGGTAAAGTGCTTGGTAAAGAGGGCTCGCGGTAGGACTTCTTCCGCGTCCGCAAGACTAACTCGCGTGCCGAGAATCCAAATAATCCGAAAGCTTGATCACCTTTGCGGGGCCCGAGTCCGGGTCCTCAAGAAGCTTCGCTAAAATTCGCAAGGCGTCCGTGGTGGTAAAAATCCCGCAAAGGCCTTTGCTGCCCGCCACGATAGCGCAACCATATTTCGCCTCAGCCATAGCTTTGACCACGTCGATCAAAAGATCATCAGGTGCGACGACATAGGGTTTAGAAACCATCGCATCTTTGACCGTAGCCTTACCGCCCGGATGCAAAGCAAAGTGGCGCCAAGCATCGCGCTCGCTCAGCAGGCCGACCACGTCGCCGGTTTTTTCGGTAACGGGCAGGTGGCGCATGCCCCACGAGCGCATAATATCCATGGCGTCGTTGAGCGAGACGTACGGACCGATAGAAACCGGCTGTTTAGTCATGGCCCCGTCGATTGGCTTTTGCATCGGTGAACCCCTTGTCAGAATGAGACTTTATAAAAATGCAAGGTGGGTGCCTGTGTTTAAACGGATTGGCTAGGGGTCGACGAGACATTTTGTCGCTTTCAGCGACGGATTGTCCCTGGGGATGCTGAGAAGTAAAAGTCTGCGTTGCCTTGAGTTGGGAGTGGTGGAAAACATTTGATTGTGGACGACGCCGCCCGAACTGACTAAAATTCGATTATGCCATTCCGATTTTTGCTGCTTTTAAGTCTCGCGATTTTACTTCCGAGCTATAGTGCGTTGGCCTGCATGGGGCTTTCCATGGAAACCAGAACCTTTCTTGCCAAGCTCCCCGCAAACGCAATGTCGAAATCTGTGGTGGCCAAGGTTGAAGTCGTTTCTAGCAACAACGAAGAAGTCCTCTTAAACGGCGGGAAAATTTTAAAAATTGTTGCGGAAACGAAAGTTATCGAAGCTTTAAAAGGCACTGAAAGAAGAGCTACGATCAAGGTGGAAGTAGCTATTCATTCCTGCAGCCGAGAGCCTAAGCTCGCGCCTGCGCAGACCTATTATCTTGCAGGAGCTATCGGCAAAGACGGGATATTTCATGGCGAATGGAAGACTCACGAACTTGAATTAAAATAAGTCGGCATCCGACAGCCAGCAGATAAACAAAATCACCCGCGCCGGACATTAAGCGTCGCATCACTGCGGGCGAGCGTCGACAGGAAATGCAGCGCTATTTGGATCGGAAGAGAGCGAACGAACAGCGCATTTGTTATGCCGAAAAAATTCTACTGAATCGCATTCTCAAAATGAGACGCCAAGGACCATTTTCGAGTCAAAAATCTGAGTCGGATCGCCATACGGTATCAGGCAAGATGATAGAAACAACAAGGCGGCATTAATGAGGCGAAAACTTGTACATGTTATTTTAGCGGCGACGATTTTGACTGGATGTGGAGAGACTTCGGAAAGTTTTAGTCATCCCAATCCATCGAATCAACCCAACCAACCGAGCCAATCTAATCCGTCGAACCAACAGACGCTGATTCCGCCCGATTCAGCACTGCAATCTACAAATACGATTGCAAACTTGGCTCCCGGGCTTTACCGAATTCAACCATCGGGCGGCGTTGTTTATACGGCCAGTGG
>CAYVRZ010000028.1:0-55171 GCA_964453895.1 uncultured Pseudobdellovibrionaceae bacterium
TCGCCTCGGCAAACACAAACGCGCGTACTCTTTAAACCGTGGGCCTTTACAACGCCAAAAATATATTTAGCATCTTCGCGCGATACGCGCACGCAACCGGCCGAAGCCGGACCGCCCAGCTTTTGCTCTTCAAAAGTGCCGTGAATGGCATAGGGGCCGTAATACCAAACAGCGTTGGGCATTGGCGAACCATAGATCGTCGAATTGTGCTTTACCTTCATTTGATAAGGCGTGTAGCAGCCGGTTTTGGTCGGCTTACCTGAGCGGCCCGTGCTGACTTTGGTGGTGTATACGCCCGCGGGAGATGAAATCGAAAGACGTTGCCGGGCAATGCTTACGCTAATGTAAACCGAAGGCGCACTGACCGTGTGAAAGAGAAAGTCCGGGTCGGTTTGCAGCATCTCGGTAAACTCTTGCTCCGTCGGCACTCCAAACGCCGCCGCAATTTCATCGGGGGTCATATGGTCGATCGCCTCTTCGATCGAGGCTGCCGTTCGAATGCGCTCCAAACGCTCATACTCTTCGGCGTCCTGCGCATAGGCAAACGTGCTGGCAAACAAAATGAGCCCCGCCAACGCGAGTTTCAACGATTTCATAAATGTCCCTCCGGACGATAAAATTTTTATGGAATGGGGCTTATATCCACGTTGAAGCGGGATTGCAAGAAAATCAGATAAGTTTACTCTTTAACAATCACGTGATTCGGCAGCTCGTTTTTATCGCCCAATTGCGCGGGAAAGTGCTGGGCCAAAAGGGCTCCGCACTGGCGTAACGCCTTCTCTAAAGGCCCCGCCCATTGACCGCTCTTTGGGCCCTCAAGCATGGTGGCGACCACTTCGGCCCAGGTGGCCTCGTTTAATCGCTCGGCAATGCCTTTGTCGGCCAAAACCACGGCCTGATGTTCAAGCATCGATATAAATAGAAGAATCCCGGTTTTACCCGAGGTCGCGCCCAAACCTTCACGATGAAATTCGAGCTCCGCCCGCAGTAGAGCCTGGCGGTTTAGATCCTCAACTGGCGCCATGGTCCGCGCCATCCACGGCAGCCGTGATAGGGCATAAGCCAATAAAAAGGTGAGCAAAAACACCGCCGGCACCAACCACCAATCCGCCGTCCAAATTAAAAGATGACGCTCGATCCACAATCCGAAAAGGGCCAAGGTTGAAAGCATAAACCACACTTGCCGCAAGAGGTGCCCGTGATGGCTTGAGCTTTTAACGATGATCAAGCGAATCTCGCCCGTGGTTTTTTTCTCGAGCTCGGCCACGACATGCCCGAGATGATCGAGTTCTGCTTGTGAAAGAGGGACTTTAAGTAAGCTCACCATCCGCCTGAAGCGCCTCCACCGCTAAATCCACCGCCGCCGCCGCCCCAGCCGCCGCCACCACCGAATCCACCGCCCCCGCCGCCACCCCAATGGCTTGACCGGCCGAGGCCGTAGCCGACGGGTAATCCCCAAAGACCACTGCGCCGCCGACGCCCGCGACCAAAAAATAGCGATGGCAAAATAAACACTAGAATAAAAAACAGCCAAATATAGAGCTCGAGTTTTTTGCCCGAGACGCCGCGCGATTCGCGAGGGGCGGCCTGCCCACTTCGCTCCATAAACTCTGGGTCGGTGTAGTGAACGATGGCGAACACGCCGGCCGTGATGGCCGAGTCGGCATTGCCTTCGCGAAATCGCGGCACGATCACTTCGCGAATAATCCGTGAGGCCTTTACATCGGGGAGCACGCCTTCACGGCCCTGCCCGACTTCAATGCGCACGCGCCGCTCTTTGGCCGCAACCATAAGCAAAATGCCATCATCTTGCTTAGCGCCACCGAGCTTCCATTGATCGGTGACGCGAATCGAAGCCTCTTCAATCGAAAGGCCGGCCAGCTCGGGAACTGTAAGCACTTGCAATTGCGAGCCACCGGATTCGCGGAGCGAGCGAATAAAGCGATCCATCTGATCGCGAGTGCGCGGCGACAACATCCCCGCCTGATCCACCACGGGACCCGATAAAGGCGGCACGACGAACTCCGCAAAAGCCGGAGCGGCAATGAACAGCGCGAACAGCCAGCTCAACATTAGAACTTAACTGCCGGAGGTTCCTGAACCTTAGCTTTCTCAGCCTCGGCGAGATCCCATTGGGCCTTTTTCTCTTTTTTGTAGAATATCGAATTGGTCCAACTGGTCGGCGGAACTGTAACGAGATTGTTGAAGTCGCGAATCGACTCGATGAGACGCTGGCGAGCTACGGTGATTCGATTCTCCGTGCCTTCGAGTTGGGCCGAGAGATCGCGAAAATTTTCGTTGGCTTTTAGATCCGGATATTTTTCGGCAACCACCATCAAACGCCCGAGTGCCTGCGAGAGTTGCCCTTGCGCCTGTTGGTATTTGGCAATTTGTTCGGGCGTAGCCTTGCTGGGATCGATCGTCACCTGCGTGGCCTGAGCCCGCGCTTCGGTCACTTGCAGTAACGTCTCCATTTCGTGCTTGGCGTAGGCTTTGACAGTTTCAACCAAATTGGGAACCAGATCCGCTCGACGTTTGTATTGATTGGTCACTTCTGAGCTCGCGGCCTCAAAATTGTTGTCGGCCTGGGGGATGGATTGAATCCCGCACGCCGTAAGTCCTAGGGTCAATGACAAGATCATAAGAACGCGCATCTTTGCTCCTCCTGAAAGGTACCCGACTGTATCCCACACTTGGTCTAGGGATGTCATCTAACCGTTAATCAAGCGGCGGGACGTGCCGATATATTAGGTATGAAGTTCGTAGTTTCACATCTTGATCAGCAGATAGGCCCGTTTGACGAGCAAGAGCTCAAAATGAAATGGGCCGCCGGGGAAATTTTGCCCATCGACTACGTCTTCGATGAAGCTAAACAAGATTGGATTCTTTTGGCTGAGCGCTTTCCGTGGGCCGCAAAACCCATCGTGAAAGAGACGACCACGACCGGCGGACCACCGCCCGTCAAAGAAGGCCACATCATGAAGCGCATGCCGCCACCGCCGAAAGCGGCGCAAATGCAGGCGGCGATTCCCGCGCCCGCTCCGGCTCCCACTCCCGTCGGCACCACAGTTGTGAGCGCCAACAATATGAACGGCCATGCGATGAATATCGCCGAAGGCATTAAGCTCTCTGAGCCGCTGAAGTTAGAACCCCTGAAGACGCATCTTTTTGAACCGATCAAAGTCACTGAAGTTTTAAAACTCGCCGACACAAAGTACGTTGAGACCAAATCGGCAAGCCCGGCCGCGCCCGCTCCAAAGCCCGCTCCGCCGGCGCCAATGGCGCCAACCGCGCCGGTCGCGCAGGCCACTCCAATAGCCACTCCGGTCGCTCACCCTGCGACGCCGACCATGGAGATTCCCGCTGGAGCCAAAGTGAATATGGTCAACGGCATTGGTGAAGTGGAACTCGATCCCATGCGCCCCGGAGAAGTCAAACTTCTCCTCGCCGGATCCAACTCCTCAACCATGTTGAAAATGACCGAGCCGCTAAAAATTAATATTAAGGCGTCAGAACCCGAGCATGTCGATTGGTCCATCCCCACACAACAAACCGTTGGCCAAGATGTCGAAGTGGTGATCAAGGCCATCGACAACCGGGGCATGCTCTGCGCCCACTATAATGACGAGTACTTGCTCACCGTGCGCGGGCCCGTTACGCAAGACATCCCGGTGAAGATCACCGACGGCAAGGCCGTAATCATGCTCAATCATATTAAGTCGGAAACCTGGAATTTAACTCTTCAGTACTCTGGCCAGCGCACTCTGCGAATGCCCGAGCCTCGCCAACTCGAATGGATGCCCGGCGCCGCCGCCCGCCTCGTGCTCGACGGCAATCACGAATTTCTCGCCGGCGATCCGATGAAAGTGCAAATCAAAGCCGTCGACGCCTATGGCAACACAGCACGCACCTTCCAAGGCCAAGTCGTCTTGGAAGTAAAAGCCTCCTGATATCCTTTCTAAGGTACCAGGTACCTTTTCGTTTCGCGTACGGCTGTGCTCAATTTTAACGGGCCAATGGGCTGGAATCTCAGCATAGTTGCCTTTCGACGCCGTTAAGTGCCAGCTCGCATCTGTCAGACCATCTACTTGGATTTAGTTGCTAGCATTAGTTGTATGAAACATATTCTTCATCTATTAGCACTTGCCTTGATCTTCAACCCCGCTAGCAGTCTCGCCGACAGCGAAAATCGCTACGCCGTGAGCTGCGTGCGAAATGGCACCGTAGTCATACGAATTTACTCAGACGGATTTCGAATGTCCGAGGACTATCGCGTACCAGCTTGGGCTACTGCCGCTTTAGAAGCCTGTGAAGCTATCGTCGCCGAGGAGGCCCGCACAAGGAATAGCGGTCCGACCGGGTCGGAACCATCAGAACCTGAGGCCGCTCGCTAAAGCTAGACTCAATACAAACGCTGGAAGGGGCATACAATGACTATGAAAATTCCGGCCACAACTAACCCCACTCAGAGATTGAAAAAGAGAGGACTCGCTCTTTTTCTCCTAAATTCAACTCTCTTTATATTCTTCCAGAACTGTGGGCCCGGATTTTCCAGAATCACCAATACCCTCTTCCACGCTTCACAAATCGAAGGTGAAAATCGCTCTTTTGAGGAACGCCTGGCGGAGCTGGAATCAAAGCGTAATGAAGTGTGGCGCCCCAAGCACCCCTTCTGGGAAGTCGTCTACGATGGTGTCGACACTCCCGGAGATAACGTTCCGGGTCCCTTTATGTGGGACAACCCGATTGACGACGATTGGTTCGATCCACTCTTGTTTGGCGAAAATGTATTTTTGGATCAATTTCGACTGAACACACCCGGCCGGGGCTTGCTTACTGTGGATCGAAACTATCTGGCGACCGGCAAGACCGGGAGCCTTTTTCGCCGCGACGAGTATCTCGCGCCCTCGTTCACTCGAGCCCTTTTCGGAATAACTCTGGAAGTGAGGGTCAAGCTAATGGCTAAGTCGCAGCCGGACTCATTTTTTATCAACTACGTGGGCAGCGACTGTACGATAAGTGTGTCTTTGTCAGGCGCAACCGCGCTTTCTTCCGTTGGAACAATTGCAAGCGGCTCAATCTACGGCAATCATTCCGGACACATCGCTTTTGATACCACAAGCGATTTTGTGACTTTGCGTTTGGTGAGGGGACCGCAGTTCAAAACTTTTTCTGTTTACGTGGTCGCCTATGCGTCGCCAGACGCAATCAAGCCGGCCCAGTTCCAAAAGTTACATGACGGAACTTGCGATTCTGGATTCAAAGTTGGCTCTGCGCCTGGTATCAATTTCCCGTACGTGCAAGTGGGCGACAACTCGAACGACGCTGGCAAAAATGCGTCCTACATTTTGGACTTCGTACGTTACCGGAGAGACGCGATTCTGCCCGAGGATCCGTTGCAGTCTTTGCAGAGCCGAACGCCGCCCGCATTGCCTGATCCACCCGTAGGAAATGATGAAAACAGCTTTTTATACGGATTTTTCGGCGATGTGCCGGTTGACTCGCCTGAGGCTAAATTTTTAATGGGCCAATCCGTCATCGTTGGCGGCCCCACCACTTCTTTTAAGCCATCAGGACTTCAAGGCGTGATCCAGCTCCAAACGGGAAATAATGGCCATGCGGACATAGAAATTGGGAAACCGTTTGGCCTGGTGGATCAGGGAGGCTTTACGATCGAGGCTCGGCTAAAAGCTCTGCCCGATCACGGACAGCGCGGCTTTCGAATCTCTTTTCTTGATCAGCTTGGATCTGTTTCGATGTTTATATCGGCCGACCGGGTGGAAACCGCCTTGGGAACCAAACCCGCTGGCTTCCAAAGCCATCGCATGGATACGACAGACGGATTCCATATTTATCGCATTGTACGCAAGGCCGGAGAACTCTACGCCCACCTGTATGTTGACAATGATCCAGTGCCCGTAATTGTCGATCAGCATCTGAGTGCAGAAACAGAAAGCCGCGGGTTCGACGCAAATCCCATACTCTCCTTTGGAGGCTTTCGAATTTATCCTGAGCCATTCGTTTTGCCGGTGAAAACAACATCTGCGAATATTCTAATCGATTACATTCGCTGGCACAGCTCATCCCATGCACCTTCGAAACGGTAACACCAACCGGTTTATACTAGACAAGCCTGAAATTTATCCACGAATGACACCCCCATAGTGACGTAAACCGTCACTCAGGGTGGCATAAAACGTGTAATAGCTCCCCTCCGTACGATTTAAACAAGTTTGCTATGGAGGTAGACTTTATGTTTTCCAAGGAATGGAAATTGGTGGCGCTCGCTGTATTGTCAGTTAGCTTTCTCACCGCATGTCCCAATAACAATAAGAAAAAGAACGACGGCTCTTCGCCTTTCGCAGGCTTGTGGATCAACGCCGAAGCTCAACAAGAGCTCACGCGATTTTCGACATCCGGCGATCGCGCGATTTGCGATGTGGTGTTGAATCACCCGAATCACTTCGGGATTTCAGCCAGCTGGGATGGCGAAGTCAGCCTGGATGCCTGGTCGATTTCGTCCAAAGGCGAAGTTTACCGGTACACTTCGGTGGCCCGTGCTTCCACGCAAGGCAACGGCTATCGCGAGCGTTATTATGTCGGCACCGTAAGTCGCGGTGGCGATTTCGCGCACAGAAATGCGCATCTCGGCCTCGCCCTCGTGCCCCCGTCTTCACGCGGCTCTTGTTACCAAGCCCCGTTTGAAGTGGGCAATGCCTCGCTCGAACTGATCGGCCCGATGCTTTCGGTTCAGCCGCAAGGCCGTCCGTACACGGCGTACGTAAAAGTCACCGACAAGTCTCAGTTGCGACGTCTGAGCCACGCTCTCTCGATCTGCACTCAGCTGGTTGATCGCGCGCGCAGTTGCTACAACTACCGCCGCATGCACGCTCCGGCTCCACAGCCTGGAGTTGAACTCGTTCCGCCTCCCGGACCCGGTCGTTTTCAACAACGCCCGTTGGGCCCGCCGGTGCTGTCTGAAGAGCAAGGTTAATTCGAGCGGACGGGTTTAAGGTTTTGGTTTCTGTTGGGTGATTTTATTATAATTGAAAGACCTCCTCACTGGCCGCGGCTCTCAAAAGCGCGGCCAGATTTCCGTTTGAGGGGGATTTATTTTTTTGCTACGGATTTCGTTCTTTCCGATGCTGCAGTCGCAACTCACGTCGGCGTTCGGCCGCTTTGAAGCGGCGGACTTGGTCGGGAGTTTCGGGATTGATCGGCGGTACGGGCGCGGGCTTACCGTCGGCATCGAGCGCGACAAAAGTGAGATAGGCACTCGCCGTGTGAAAGGTTTTGCCCATAATCGGATTTTCGGCGTCGACCCGCACACCGACTTCCATACTGGTCTTGCTGACAAAATTTACTGCCGCCTTCAGATTGACGATCCAACCTTGATAAACCGGCGCCACAAAATTCATCGCATCGATACTGGCCGTGACCACCGGCATGCGCGAGTGGCGCTGGGCAGAGATCGCGGCTGCAATATCGATCCACGAAAGCAAGACCCCGCCGAAGATGCTGTCGAGCGCGTTGGTGTGACTGGGTAAAACGAGCTCAGTCATGGTGACTAGACTTTGACTCATAGGAACGGGCTTAAGATGTGACATCGGTTGAGCCTTTCGCAATCCGCTGACCTAAGTATAAAAAAAAGAGCCCTTTCGGGCTCTCTCTAAACTGCTAATATAACGCGAACCGAAAAGGTACCTGGTACCTCTAGACTCCGACGTCGTTGCCGAAGTCGTTGCGACGGCCGATGATCGGACCAGTCACGCCTTGAGCGAGATTGGTTGTTCCCGCAGGCTGTGCTTGGTTCATGCTGATGGCATTGCCACCAATTTCGGCTGCTGGCTTTTCGTCCTTCTCGACGAAACCCAAATGAGGCAAACACCACACGATCAACTGAGCGCGCGACTTCACGTTCATTTTTTTATAGATGTTAGTCAGATGAAACTTAACAGTCTTTTCTGTTACGAATAACTGGTTAGCAACTTCCTTGTTGGACAGTCCTTTTGTCACCAGTTCAGCGACTTCAGCTTCTCTGTTCGACAAACCTTTTTGAATTAGGACATCTCTGAGCATCCTTGCTCCCTCCCCTTAATGGTTAATATTCCCTCGACTACGATCAGCCGTCCAAGATCCATCCCAGCACGACCACCTGTATAAAAGTCTACGGATTTTCGAATTGAACGCAAGCGGGAAATTTTCGTCCGGACCTGCCTAAAGGCTAACCGGAAAGGCGGTGCGCGTGAACCTATTGAGTTTATTGGTGAAGCCTTATGTTACGAAGCGGCGTTTTAACGACTCCAGCACCTTCTCAACCTCACCCAAGGGCTGGACTGAGAAGATATCGTCGACCTGCCCACCCCAAGTATGGGCGCGCGCCCAACGTAAAGAGAGCCCTTCGGACTTCAACGCATCGGCCGCCGCGACCAGCAAACCGCGCTGATCGCGACCGCGAAAACTGAAAATCCATTCGTTCTCGTCGTTCGACATCAAGTCTATAGACTGGAACTTCACCTGCGGAACTTCGGGATTGGTCGCGGTCGGAAGGTTCAACCACTGGCTGACCTGGCGAGGAGTTTTGTCGGTGCGAAGACAAAACCAATCGTACACGCCGATGCCGGGCAAAGTGTGAACACTGGCTGTTTGAATAGAAAGTCCGAAGCCGTAGAGGCGTTTGACTAGGCCTAAGAAGACTCCGCGCTCATCTTTTTTGCGATGAAAGCGCGCCCAAACTTGCGACTTCGACTTCTTGCCCGGGTTGGCGATGACCTTCACGTCGAGGTCCGTTGCGGACAGCGCCGCCTCTCGCAAATCTTCAACGAGCACTTTAGGAGTAAAACTCTCGAGCACGACGGGATCGAGGGCCAGCACCCATTCATCGACATGAAGCACTTTATGTTTTTTGGCGTAGTTCAGATGAGTGTGGAGCTTGCGCGCCTCGGGCGAGTGCAAAGACTGAACAAGTTCCATTAAAAGTTGCGACTTCCAATCCGTCCACGCCTCGGCGTTGGTGGCGCGAATATCGATGGCCGTAAAAAGGGCCAGCAGATTGAGTCGCCGCCCCTCGACTCCGCGCTCAAAAAGGCGCTTCCACGTGGCTTGAGAGCGCGGATTCTGCCGAAAAGCCGCGGTCGAAAGGATCAAGTGATTGGCCACCAGCCACTGGACATCGGCTTTCAAGGCCTCCGGGTAATCCCATTTGCGAAAGTAGGACTCGACCAATTTAGCACCCTCGGTGGAGTGGTCACCCTGCCGGCCCTTGGCCAAATCGTGAAAGAGCGCAGTCAGCTTCAACGCCCACCAGTCCTGCAAAGAGAGATCTTTACTCAATTTTCCAATCGGGCCGAATTGTTTGCTTTTGCATTTCGCTCTCTCGACCTCACGCAACGTTTGAATCAAATGCGCGTCGGCCGTGTACCGGTGATAATGATCGTGTTGAACCAAACCGCGTAATTTTTTAAAGTCTGGGATCCACAGCTCGAGAAGCCGAGTGCGATAGAGGCTGACCAGAAACTCATCCGGCGTATCGCCGCTCAAAGCTTTGAGTAATGCGCGGCCCTTATCATGATCTTCGAGCGGCCGGTTTAGATCTTCCACTCGTCGACGCAGTTCGAACTGGGTGAGAATTCCTGGATCATTCTTCAACCGTTGTAGCGCGGGGGCCAATGTGATCGGAAAGCGTTCGCGTTTGATTTTGCCGCCCGCCCGGATCACTTCGACAGCCCAATCGGCATAAAAGCTCGCGCGCTCGAGTTGGCTCTGAATATGCTTCATAAACTCCTGATGCGAATCCACGCCCAAGAGCTTTACAAACTCCAACTGATCGTGCGCGGTCAGAATATCGCCCGATCCTTGCAAATGGAGAAGTGAGCGGAGAAAGAGAAACTCCTCTTTGATCTCGTTCAACACAGCGAACGGATACTCATCTTGCTCTGCAAACAGCGGCGCAAAAAGGCTCTTTAATTGCAACGCCTGCTCGATGTCTCGCAACCCACCCGCGCCAAATTTAAGGTTCGGCTCTAAAAAACTGCTGACTGAGTCTTGGCGCTTGCGCCGCTCATCGCGCTCTTTGCGGATCGCGGAGAATATTTTTCTGCGATATTTATGCACCAAAGGGCGCAGCGACTCTTCGGCCTGCAGCGCGAGAATATCAAAAGGCTCGACACCAATGGAAAGGTCGTCTTTATTCTCGGGTGTCCGCGCACGGAGCTTAAGGCCTTGTTTAAATGCCGCTCCAACAAATGTTTTTACTTTTTCTTCTGGGCCCAAAAACAACAGATCGATATCGGATTTGGGGCAAAGCTCATCACGCGACCACGAACCCAGGCGCAAAGGCTTGAGTGCTGCGAAATCGCCAATGGCCTCGAGCTTGGCTTTAAGTTTTTGTTCAAGCCAAAGCGAAAATTTTTGCCGATTGTCTTTGATCGAGGGAAATTTGGCGCCGCTGAGAAGAAGCTCTCGGCCCTGATCGACTTCTTCGCTTAAGAGGAAACTTCGCGTTGCCATTCGACAAGCTTAGTTAAAGCTTCCATGGGTGTCATGTGGCTTAAGTTTAAAGTCTTAATTTCTTCGATTAAGGCCGCAGGTAGCGAGGGCGATGAATCGTGCTCCGACCCACCAGCTAGGAATTCACCCAAACTGAGCTGCTGCCCCTGCCCCGCCGTGCGACCGCCCTCAAAGTTTTTAAGCAGCGATTGCGCCCGCAAGGTCACGGACGACGGCAGCCCAGCCAGTTTCGCCACGTGAATGCCGTAAGAGCGGTTGGCCGCTCCGGATTGCAACGTGTGCAGAAACTGAATTTCGCCGCCCTTTTCTTGAACGGTCATATGGGCATTTTTAAGTTGCGGGTAGATTTGCGGCAACGACGTCAACTCTTGGTAGTGCGTCGCAAACAGCAGATAGGGCCGCTTGTCGCCCAGAAGGTATTCAAGGATCGCTTGCGCGAGACTTAAGCCATCATACGTCGAAGTGCCCCGGCCGATTTCGTCCATAATCACCAAAGACGACCCGGTGACCCGCTTTAAAATCTCAGCCGTCTCTGACATCTCAACCATAAATGTACTTAAGCCCTCATTGAGGGCATCACTCGCACCGATTCGCGTGAATATTTGATCGAATAAAGGCAGCGTCGCGCGCTCCGCCGGCACAAAGCTCCCCGCTTGCGCGAGAATCGCCGTCAATGCCACCTGCCGCATAATCGTACTTTTTCCCGCCATATTGGGCCCGGTCAGAAGCAAAGCTTCGCCGCGCTCAAGCACCACGGTGTTCGGCACAAACCGCGAACCCAACGTTTGCTCGACCACGGGGTGCCGGCCGAGTTCTATATTGAGCTCAGCGCGATCCGAAAACAGCGGTTCAACGTACTTGCGCTCGATGGCCAGCCAAGCGAAGGCCGCCAAAACATCCCAGCGGCTCCACACCTTAGCGAGACCGAGCAACACCGGCCCATGGCCGATTACTTTTTTGCGCAGATCCGAGAAAACTTCAAATTCCATTTGCTCGCGCCGCGACTGGGCCGAAAGAACTTTTTCTTCAAGCGCGGTCAGCTCATCGGTTGTGAAACGCTCGGCATTGGTGAGCGTTTGCTTGCGCCGATAATGCTCGGGCGCTTTGTGAGCGTGAGTTTTTGTGATCTCAATGTAAAACCCGAACACGTTGTTGTAGCGGACTTTGAGCGAACCAATTCCGGTTTGCTGCTTCTCGCGAAGCTCCAAGTCGACCAACAGCTTTTGCATGTTCTGCGTGAGGGCGATCAACTCATCGAGTTCAGGAATTACACCCTGGCGGATCAATCCGCCCTCTTTCACACCATGGGGCAACTCATCGGCCAAAAGAGATTCAATCTCGCCGCCGAGTTGCACACATTCCGCCAAACCCTCCATCGCGTCGGGCCGTGGATGAATTGCGAACAACTCACGTCCGGCCGAAATGCTTTGCGCGATAGCGCGCAGATCGCGAGCATTGAACGTGGTGGAGTGAACCTTGCCGATTCTTCGCTCCACATCACCGAGCTGAGCCAGCACTTGGCGGAACTGCTTGAGCGGGGCATGCGGCTCGAGCCACATTCGAACCGCCGACTGCCGATTGGTAATCTCATTTAAATCTCTGAGCGGCGAAAGCAACCAGCTCTTGAGTAAGCGGGCTCCGGCGCTGGTCTGCGTGCGATTGACCGCCTCAAATAAGGTGCCCTCACGCCCGCCGCGCGAGTTGTCGAAAATTTCTAAATGCTGAAACGTTGTGGCGCTGATGCGAAGGCCGGATTTGCGCGTGCGCAGTTCAAAGGGGCCGATCGAGGCGCGAATCTCGGGGCCTTGCATGCTCTCGATGTATTGCAAAAGCCGTTCAACCGGCTCGACGTTTTTCGGTTCACCTACGATTTCGGCGGGTTGCAAAAGCGCTAGCAACTCTTCGCGCTCCGCCTTGGTCTCGGTTTCATAAACCAGCGCCGCACCCGTTGAAACGTCAGCCAACGCCACTTTGCTTTCGCTGAAGGCGCAAAGATAGTGGGCTTTGAGTTCGTCCAGAGTGTCGGGATCGTAGACCATTCCCGGAGTGAGCACACGGGTCACGCCTCGCTTAACAATGCCTTTTGCCGTGGCGGGATCCTCGAGCTGATCGCAAATCGCGACCTTATGGCCGGCGGCAAGAAGCTTGGCTATGGGCGTGGCTATACTATGATGAGGGACGCCGCACATCTTGGCCGACTCGCTGTCTTTTTTATTGCGCTGAGTGAGGGCAATATTAAGAATCGGCGCGGCCGTCTCGGCGTCGGAGTGAAACATTTCAAAAAAGTCACCCATCCGAAACAAGACAACCTTGTCTGGATGCTGGGACTTAACTTCCCAGTATTGCTGCATAAGCGGCGTCATTTTTGGCTGCACTGAGCTACCGTAAGGGGACTATCTTAATTTTGCAACCCGGCGCGCTGTCGCGCCGGGTTGCAAAATTAAGATAGTCCCCTTAGCGTTTAGCAATGATCTGGATATTGGCCTTTTTGACCGGGTTCTTTTCGCTTTGCGTGCAGGTGGTGGCCACACAGTTTGCGTTTTATTCGCAGCCGCAGTCCTCGCACGCCATAGGCTTGTCGTTATTTGCTTTCTTGGTCGGCCTTGGGGTTGCGGCACGCCTCACTCACCAACGGCAAGATTACCTTCAAAAAAACTTTCGCACGGTCGTGGCCTTAGCATTTGGCGGAGTGGGCGTATTCTTTTTGTGGCTGATCAACCACGCCCCAGATCTCAGAGCGCTGCTGCAAAATAAGATTCCAACAATCCTGCCCGATCCGTCGGCCCATTATCTGGCCACGATTGTTTCGCAATCGATGCTGTTTCTGTTAATGCCCGCGCTCGGGCTTGGGCTTTTGTTCCCTCTCTTAAATGATCGCATCACTTTGAAAGTGGGCACGCAAACCGGGGCCACCACATCCTGGGATTACTTTGGTGCGGGGCTTGGCAGTTTGGTTTGCGCCTTCGGACTGATTCCTTACTTTGGGATGCAACTCGCCGGCGCCATGGTCAGTGCCATGCTGATTGTCGTGGCCCTAATCGCAGCGCCCACGTGGCGCTATCGTGCGATAGGGGCAGTGTTTATTTTTCTCTTTATTGGCGCCGAGTTTCCGCGCTTGGCGGAAACATTTCGTTACAGTCCACCCTTGTCGTCGCACGTGTTGATGTCAGAGCCGTCCCCGTTTGGTGAGGTGCGAGTAACGCGCAATTCTTTTGGACAGGCGTCACTGCATATCAACGGGCGGGGCATGTGCGATGCGGCCCGATCCAAGTCCGAACGCCTGCTGGCTTCCGGACCCTTAAAAAATTTGCCAAATAACAAAGCCTCGGTTCTAAATGTAGGCCTGGGCTGTGGCTTTACCGCCTTTCAATTTAAAGTGCATGAGAAAGTGCAAAATTTAGATGTGGTGGAGATCAATCCCACCGTGATCAAAGCGCAAAATCATTTCAATCTCAACCTGCTCGGGAACTTCGGCGCCAATACCCGCATTCATGTGGGCGACGGCTACAAGTATGTTGAGAATTCAAGCCGCACGTATGATGTGATTGCCGTCGATGTGGAAGAGCCGTCGATCATTCATAGCTCGCCCTTGTTCACCGCTGATTTTTTTAGGCATGTAAAAGCCAAAATGAATGACAACGGCGTCTTTACGGTGTGGACCTTCAATCAACCCCACACGGGCCGAATTATTTTAAATACCCTAAAATCGGTTTTTGCTTTTGCCGACGTGGTTGTGGTGCAGGGGCATTTAGTTTTTTTGGCTGCGAATAGCAAAGTCAATATGGCGGGTTTACGTGGCGACAAAAAGGCTAGGGAAATCTTGCTGAAGATGCCGCAGACTGAAGTGGCCACAATTGCTAAAAACCCCTATCCAAAATATTTTAGCGTAAATGAAGTCTTTAAGTTTCCGCCGGAATACACCGACGCATTCGAAATTAAGGCCGCCAACTAGAGCGCGCGAATCTGTTTGCGCAGGCGGCGGATCTCTTTTCCCGTCATGGGCTCGCGACCAAACCTGGCCTCAATCAAGGCGCCGAGGACGGGCTCGATATGTTCGGCCAAATCCGGATTCTTTTCTTCAATCCGCCGGTAAAGGGTCAGCGGGCCTTCAGAATAATCTTTCGTAATTTTCCATCGTCTCAATACACGAATAAACTGCCGGTACAGCCGCTCTTCGGGCGACAACGGCTCGCGACCTTGGGCTTCGAGAAAGTAAAGTAGCGCCAACATCAAGATCACGGCCAAGATTAAAAAGACGGGCAAGGCACGGAACAAAACTTCTTCCATACCGAGCTTGGCCAAAAGTTCTTTTTGCCGAGATAAATCAAACCGCAGCAACGCGCTGATCCAGGCGGCTTCAACCTCATCCACAAACGCGCGGCCCTTGGTGTACACCTTGGCCCAATCGCTCGGCACCCACGCCGGAATCCACTCGTTTTGACCAAATCCCTGACTCCCCAAAGTCAGCCGCGTCGGCGCCACTTGCATGGTGGGGTCGAGACGGCGCCAACGTTTGGCGTCGGCTTGGTAGTACTCAATCCAGGCATGGGCATCGTGACCCCGCACGCTGATATAGTTTTCGAGAAAGCTCGGACTGCCGCCTTGAAATCCCACCACAACCCGAGAGGGAATTTTTAAATAGCGAAGAATTTTGGCCGTCGTGCCAGCAAAATGCTCACAAAATCCCTCTTTGGTCTTAAAGAAGAATTCGTCGCTCGACTTGGCCTCGGGCGGCGACAGCGAATAGACATAACCGCCATTGAGAAAATGCTCCATCAACTTACTGACCGTCTGATATTCGCCCAGACCTTTAAACTTCTCTAAATAGGCGGCCATTTCTTTGCTCGGCGGCTCGTCGACCTGCAGATATTTTTGAAAGTCGGTGGTCACTTCGAGTTCAGATTCGGACGGTTGCAGAAAGTAGCGCTCGCGTGTTTGCAAGGGCTGCGGCAATTCGAAGATGCCACCCTCACGCATCGAGATTCGATTGCGCCAAAGTTCATTGGGCGACGAAATTGTGCGGGTGTTGTCGAGAGAGAAAAGAAATTTGTCGGAGCCGGGCTCCAGATAGATTTCAATCTGATTCTCGCCTTCGATCGGAAACGGAGCACGGATGACCTGTTCAGAGGGTTCGCGGTCCCAATCGAGTCCCCGAACATGATCCAGCACCGCGCCCCGCCAATACAAATGCTGACGAAGTGGCGTGCCTTCCAAAAAAGTGGCGCGGAATATAAGATCGTCCGAAGGAATGATCGCCGACACGGACCCAGGGCGAAGATTGTCGCTCATGCCGGTTTTGGCGGTCGACTTTCCCGTGCTACCAAAACCGGTTGAGAACCGCGGAAACAGAACAAAAATAAGCGCCATGAGTGGCAGCGCCTTAAACAAGGTACCCAGGGGGCGCCCAAAGTTCTTACGCCACTTGCCCCAATCCCATTTTTCCTCTTCTAAGGCGTAGAGAAAAACCAAAATGGCCAAGGATGTGCCCATCAGGTAGATACTCAACAGCAGGCCCTGGTCGAGCAACATCACACTCATCAAAACTAAAAAACATAAAACCGCGGTAATAAAGTAGTCGCGCTTACGATGGAGCTCGAACAACTTTAAACAGGTCAACAAAGTCAGCCACGTCCCCGCCGCTTCATCGCCGAATACAGATCGATAGTGCTGCCAGACCGCCATGCCGACCGTGGCCTGCACTATCACTTGCAGGGCGCGATGGGGCATGCGGCGATGAGTGGCGTTGAGCCAAAGCCGGTAGGCGATGAGCACCAGAGCTAGAATAGAAAACCACAGCGGACGCAGGGTCAGCGACGGCAACACGCAAAGCAGAACCAAGAGCACCAGGGGCGATGTCAACGACTGGAACTTTTGGTTCATGCCGCATCCCTCGCCTTCACTTCAGCCAAGGCCCGCCAACAGCGCCGGGCATGATCGACGCCCTTGGAGGGCTCAATTTTCTGCGCGGGTGATTCCATTTCAAATGTGGCATTTTCTTCGAGTGCGGTTTTGATCCAGCCACTCATCGTGCGAAGCGCCGACTCCACCTCGGCGCCGGCGGGGCCGCTGGCCAGCCATGGGATCACATAGTGCTTGTGCTCTTCACCCCAATGCACCTTGCTGTACAATTCGCCGGTCCGGGCATAGTGCTTCCACGCGATTTGGTGATAGGACTCGCCCATAATATAATTCTTTAGCTCGCCAAAATCCCCTTCGGGGGATGTTCGAAGACCCAAATCCTCATGCCCCGACTCATAACTGCGCGGCACTAGGGCCTGCTTCACTTCGGGGCGCGGATAGACAACCAAAGAGGCATCGAAGCGAAAGACCTTCCAGGCGCGAAACATACCCAGTGGATAATAGGTCTCTAAAATCACATCAGGCATTTTATGAATGCCCCGCCGCCAAGCGCGAACTTCAATGCGCACAAGCTTAGCGCTTTCTTGCGGCAAGATCTCTTCACGATTGTGGCTTACGTTGACAAACTTTTTTGAGGCCAAGCGGATTTCTAAGTTGCGCTTGTGCCGAGCGCGTTTTTGCACGAGCTCCATATGCAACGTGAAGGGATCTCCCTCAAAGCCTTCCTCCGCCGATCCAAACTGCAAACGTACACCTTTAATATTGTAGTGAGTTTGCAACATCGAGACGACAAAAACGGCGAACATAAAAAAGGCCAGCAGAAAGATCAGGTTGTTGTTGTAGGTGGCGCCGGTCAGCACGAGGATCACGATGGCCGCGAGAAATAAAAATCCCCGACCACTCGGTATAATGTAAATTCGGTTGGATTGAATCATGCGGCGGCGCAGTTGCTCGAGCATCGGCTACTCCGCGGGCAGGCTAAAAATAAACTCCCGGGACTTTTGATACGCGGTGGCTGTCGGATAGCGCATGCGGTGATTGATGACCCATGGGCCAACGGCTTGCACGTCTTCGGGCACCACGAATTCGCGCCCCGCCAAATACGCCCACGAACGCGCGGCCGAAAGCATGGCGAGTCCGGAGCGCGGCGAAAGACCCGAAAAATCGGCGCGCAGGCCACGGCTCTGAACTAAAATTCTCTGTACAAAACTTAAAATCAAATCGGAGCAATGCACCTTCTGCACCTGCTCCTGAGCTTTAAGCACCTCGGCCTGACTCAGAATCGCCTTGAGGTCTTCTTCTTTTTGCCGATTGCCTTTGAGCAGATCCATCTCCGCTTGCGGCGACGGAAAGCCCATATGAATGCGCATCAAAAACCGATCCAGCTGCGACTCGGGCAACGGATACGTGCCGATTTGCTCGCGCGGGTTTTGCGTACCGACCACAAAGAACGGCGTCGGCAGTTCGCGAGTCACGCCATCGAGCGAAATCAAACGCTCTTCCATCGCTTGCAAAAAGGCGCTCTGAGTTCGCGGCGTACCCCGATTGAGTTCATCGGCAATCAGTACGTTGGTAAAAATGGGGCCCGGATGAAATTGAAATGATTTGTTGTTCGGGTCAAAAATCGCCGTGCCCAGAATGTCGGCCGGCAATAGATCGTTCGTGAACTGCACACGGTTGGTCTCGAGACCCAACACTCGCGCGAGACTTCGCACCAGGGTGGTTTTGCCAACGCCCGGCACATCTTCCACCAGCAAATGCCCGCGCGCCAGCACACAGGCGAGCGACAAGCGAACTTGCTCGGGTTTACCCAGGATTACAGAATCAAGTGCGTCGAGGACACTTTGCAGCGGAGACTCAGTTGCGGTTTTCTTAAGTGAAAGCATCTACTTCTCATCGGACGACTATCCCAATTGGCTTAGCAGTTTCTGGTAGATACCATCGAAGCCGCCGTTCGACATAATTAAAATCACGTCTTTAGGCCGGGCGTAATCGCGCATCTTACTCACCAACCCATTCACGTCCGTCGCCGTCTCGGCATGCTTGCCTTTTTTACGTAAGCCCGCGAGAAGTTCGTCGGTCGAGAAGCGGTCATTTTCATTAATTTTGCTCTGGTCAAAAGGCTGGGCCATAAAAACGGCGTCGGCTTTGGCAAATGCCCGCGCGTACTCCTCTTGAAAAACTTTGCGGCGAGACGTGGCCGACCGTGGCTCAAACACGGCGATCACCCGCTGACCAGGAAATCTCTCGCGCATGCACTCCAGCGTAAGGTCGACCGCCGTCGGATGGTGAGCGAAGTCCTCAATCACGGTGATCCCCTTCACCTCACCGAGAAGTTCTTGGCGCCGCTTAACACCTTGAAAGTCGGCGAGCGCTTGAAGAACTTTAGGGCGTGGCCAATTCAAGGCCTCGGCCATGGCATACACCGAGAGAGCATTCAGCGAATTGTGCTCGCCGAATATTTTTAAAGCCAGATCGCCAATGCGCTCACTGCCTTTTGTTACAGTGAACTGATTGCGCCCGTGAACAACCTCTCGCTCAGCGATTTGAAAATCGCCCGCGTTCTCGCCGTAACCGAATTTCTTTTTGGCTTTGCAGAACGGCAGCAGGCTTTGAATATTTTTATCCGCAGCGTGATAGATCAAAGTTCCATCGGCGGGAATCAGCTCGAGAAGCATTTTAAAAGCCGACTTCACGTGATCGAGATCTCGGTAAATGTCGGCATGATCAAACTCCACGGACGTCAGAATCACGTGCTTTGGCCTATAGTGAATAAATTTTGGTACTTTATCAAAAAAGGCCGTGTCGTACTCATCGCCTTCGATCACAAACGTATTGGCTTTGGGCGCGCGAAAGCTAAGTCCGTAATTCAGCGGAATTCCGCCGATCAAAAACCCCGGCTGCATGCCCAATTGATCGGCCACCCATGCGAGGATGGATGTGGTCGTGGTTTTACCGTGGGTGCCGGCGATTACAAATGACTCTTTGCCACCGATGACAAACTCACCGAGAGCTTTAGGCAACGACGTGTAGGGAATATCTGTGGCCAGAAGGGCCTCGGCTTCGGCATTGGACTTTGAAATCACATTGCCGACGATCACAAGATCAGGTCTGGGCGTTAGGTTTTCTTTTTTAAAGCCCACTTGAATCGGAATTTTTAAATTCTCAAGTTGCGTCGACATCGGCGGATAGACATTTTGGTCACTGCCGGTGATTTTAAAGCCGAGGTCTTTTAGAATTCCGGCTAGCGAGGCCATCGCCGTTCCGCAAATTCCCATAAAGTGTATGTGTGCGCCAGGTTTTGGTTTTTGCATTCTTTGAGTCTAGAGGATTGCGCACGCCGTTGCTGCACTTGACGCGCCGTCAGCGGACTTTTGTCGCGGGTGGCTTTACTTGGAGCGGCCAAAGGCCTTAAGAAGGCGATGGGTACCCGGAGCGAACAGCGTAATACTCCTTAGAGTCTTGGGGCTCGAACCGCCGAATCCGAATTGGGTTCCACTGGCATAAACTAGAACTCCCGCATTCCGTTCTTCGAACGCCGGTTTTTCGGGTAGCATCTTTTTTTCGACAGATTCCATCGTCTCACCCATGCCAATGCCATTGTTCGTCTTGCCGCGAAAGGTTCGATCGATAAAGATCCGTTGCACCTTGCCGCTGCGGCCCGGCGGCGCCGTTTGGATCTCTAGTTCCATTAGGTTTGGCCCATATTTATGCTCGTCGTGATCCTTGCGCGGAACGACCACATTGGTGGGCCCTAAAATTTGTGTAAGACGCTCTCTTGTGATGCCGATCTCAAGCGGACCAATCCCCTTGCCGACGGTGACCATGCCCGAGAATACTTCCTGAAACGGGTCTTTCTCGGCTGACTCCCCTGTAAAAGGCAGCTGTTCAGCCGCGCACACTTCAATGGACTTATCTTTTACACCATTGACCCTCAGCAACTGCTCCGCTGAAAACGGCTCTTTTTCGACGAAGGCCGTTGCACGCTCGGCCAGAGAGTCACCCAGCTCGTGCCGCAATGTCTTGTAATAACAGGCGCAATATTTCGCAATGTCTAGCGAGCGAACCCGATTGGCGCGCGGATCCTTGCGAACCTTAAGTAGCACTTCTATTTTAGTCACCTCCGCCATCGGGCGGGCGACGCACGCCCGCTCCTGATCGGCGAAATATTGGCTCTCGGTCAAAGCCATTTTCGCTGGCGCTGGTTGTCGTGGCTTAAATCCGGCCTTGGCCACGCACTTGGCCACCACATCCAACTCGTTTCGATGATCACCTTTGGGAATGGTCTTACTCACTTCATCCCAACACGCACAGTATTGCGGCCATCTTACATCATCGGCCCGATCGGCATTCGAACTATTGAGTTGGTTCAACTGAACGCGTAGATTTCTCTTCCACGTTCCTTCATTATTTATACAGCTGGTGTCGTACTGGGCCCAAAGAAGGCCCGAGTAAAATAAAGTCGCAATCATATTAATCATAAGCTCTTCAATCAGGGAGCTAAGGCCGGAGCGGCTATAGCCGTTCTCCAAATTCTAATGGATTTTTCGCACCGTTGCTGCACCTAACGCGGCGTCAGCGGACTTTTGTCGCGAATGCCTCTCTCCTTAGAGCGGTTTATCTGACCGTGAGCAAATTTGCTCAAATTTACGCACCTTCTTCTTATGTTCTCCCTAACAGAAGTATTCTACATGGAAGTTTGAGTCCGTTTACAACTCGTCAACGGCGCAGTGGCGTCAGTGATCAAAACATTTTGCTATTTTCTGTCATTCGCTATACCTTCGTTCACGTGCAGACAAAGCTCTTCCAAAATGAACCCAAAGCCTACGGCGGAGACCTGCTTAAAAAGCGCAAAGGGCGACGTGGGCCGAGGCCTCTCGATACAAAAAACTCTATGCATTTGGTGTTGCGCTCAAGTCACGCGAAGGGGCGGTGGTCGTTTCGCACAAGCGGAAATTCGAAAAAAATTTCGCTGATTTTACGTCGATTTGCGCTCAAGTATGGCGTTAAAATTCTCTCGGTGGCCAATGTGGGCAATCACCTTCATCTGCATATTCAGCTGGGGAGTCGTTACGGGTATAAACCCTTTATCCGCGCCACGACCGCTGCAATTGCCATGGCCATCACGGGTATTAGCCGGTGGAAAAAACTAGAGATTAAATTTTGGGATTTGCGGCCTTACAGCAGGGTGGTGATGGGCCGTAAGGCATGGCTGATTTTGACAAAATATATTCGCATCAATCAACTCGAAGGGATGGGCTATTCGCGCGAGACGGCACAAGCGGTTATGCAGTGGCCCCATATGGCCAGGCTTTCAGGCATGGGAACTGGGGGAAATCGCGATGGGTGAGATAACTTTTTGCCGCGAACATATTGAGTTACGATGCGGGCGATCCTAAGTACGCCTTACCCCTAATCACAAACTCTCAACGACCCAATCATGCAACTGCCGCCGCAGGCTCAAAAATTTTTCATTTTTACGAGTTGGATGCACGCGATTGCTCAGGATCGTGACCATTAGATCGCGCTTCGGATCATACCAAAACGACGTCCCCGTAAAACCCGTGTGGCCAAAAGAATCGACGCCAAAATATTTTCCGCAACTGGCGATGGGTCGCGAAGGCTTCATAAAACAAAGGCCCCAATCGCCGACTTTTCGTGGGATGCGCCTCCCTGTGAAGTGGCGCACCAGCGCCGGGTCACCGAATTTGCCCGCGCCAATCCCACGAGTCGCGCCCGCGAGCCACGCCTTGCGCAACTGCAAACCCCACGACGCCACGCCGTCCACAGTGCCGAACAGACCCGCATGCGATGAAACTCCCCCAAGTGACCAGCAGTTCTCATCGTGCACTTCGCCGCGCAAAATGCGACCACGCCACGGGCATCTCTCAGTCGGTGCATAGAGCGACCGCTTATATCGAGGTTTGTTCCGTGGATGAAAAAATAAGTCACGCACGCCAACGCGCGAAGCTGTTTCCTCCCACAAGTCCAAGAGCTCAAATCCGTTGGCCTCGCGCAAGAACGCGCCCATCATCCAAATATCCGGATCGGAGTAGACCGCCTTCGAACGCCGCATCGGTTTTACCCTCGCTAACTCACGCTCGAGCAACGCCCAACGCAGAACCGGGTCCATTGGCCCTTTGGATATCCGCTTATACATCGGCAGCCACCACTCCAGGCCCGCCGTATGCGACAACAGTTCAAACGGTGTCGCCCGCAATTTTAGCCACTCTAACTTTTCGCGAATCGGTCGATTTAACTCGCGCCGATGATCACTAAAATAATGCAGCGACGCCGTCGCGGTAAAAATAATTTTAGTTAAAGATGCCAGATCGTAATACTTATAGGTCTTTCCCGCTCGCACCAATCCCCGTCTGCGTCCGCGCTCATAGACATCAATCACCACCCCGGGCGTGATCGCGCTCAGGTTATCGATCTCAGACTTTATTCGCTGGGAAAGTTTTCTTTCGAATGAGTTCACAGTCGCCAAGCTCTCATCTACGGACTGATTCCCGAATCAGCCACTAAGTGGGCCCGTGCACCCGTCTTTAACACCACCTGCGTATTGAACGGCATCGGCATCTGCACTTTGGCGTTGTGTCCGACCGGCAAACCGTAAAACACCGGGAAGCCCACCGAGGCCGCGAAGCGGGGAATGACATCGGACCACAAATCTCGACGAAGTCTCGCATCGCTCAATAAAAAATGGCCGAACACAATCGCTTTTGTATGCTTGAACCAACCGGCCTGTGCGAACTGCGAAAGCATGCGGTCGACCCGATGGGGAGCTTCGCCGATGTCTTCAAAAAATAAAATATGCCCATTCGGCTTCAGCGCCGAGGGCGTGCCGAGCATCGATTGCAAAACGGCCATATTGCCACCCCACAACGTTCCGCGCACGGTGCGCGCTTTACGTGCCGATTTGTTCAGCGGCTTTAAGTTTTTAAACTCAACGCGATCGGTGCGCCCAAAGAGCATCGACAGCAGAGCTCGCTTTTCGCCGGCCGACATACGACCACTGCCCGCCCGTTCGAGCATGGGCCCGTGGATGGTTGGCCACTTCCAAGCCTGGTTAAAATGCGCATGCAGAGTGGTGATGTCGCTGTAGCCTAAAAAGATTTTCGCGCGCGCGGGGCGCTTCCACTTTCGCACCGCCGGCATCAATCGCAAAGATCCGTAGCCACCACGCACACACCAGATCATTTTTGAATCGCGGGCGTAAACGGCCTTTTTCAGCTGATCCAAGCGCTCGCGGTCGGTGTTGGCGAACAAGGGCATTTTTTTTCCGAACAATTTCTTAGGGACTCGCGGCACTAGGCCGATCGACTTTAAAAATCGAATTCCCGCCTTCAGTTCGGCCGGGGTACAACGGCTGGCCGGAGCCACCACATCTACGATATCGCCGGGCTGCAATGATCTGGTTTTCACTTATCCCCCCGTCTCTAATATGCTAAGCCTGGGGCATGGATAAAGTCATCTGTGTTGGCAAAAACTATCTAAAACACGCGGTCGAGTTGGGTGACGCCTTAAACGAAGAACCGCTGTTCTTTTTAAAACCCCCGAGCACGATTGGCGACCCCGCAGCTGGACCAATTGCCATTCCGGCAACGGGAGAGATTCACCATGAAGTCGAGTTGGTCTTTGAGATTAAAAAGACCACCACCGGCTGGCAATTTTCACGCTACACCGTCGGCCTTGACCTCACCATTCGCGATCTACAGAACAAATTGAAGAAAGCCGGCCAACCCTGGGAAAAGGCGAAGGTCTTTAAAAATTCCACGATCCTCGGCCCCTGGCGCGTGCTCACCTCAATGGAAGAAGTTATGTCACAGCCGTTTTCACTCACAATAAATGGCAACATTCGCCAAGAGGGCGTGGGCCGAGATATGCGCTGGAAGCCGGAGCCGCTTCTTAAAGAAGTGGAAAAATGGTTTCCCCTGTGCGACGGAGATTTGCTATTTACCGGGACTCCGGAGGGCGTGGGCGAACTGAAGTCGGGCGACAAATTGCTCGTGCGCGGATTCGGGATTGAATATCCACTCACAATTGTGACCTAACGATTCGCTACAACATCATCATCCATCATAAAAGTTGAGCCCCCAGAGGGGGTTGGCGGACGCGGGACCGCCGCGAGATCTCGTCTTGGAGCCGTCGGGGGAGTCGGCCCTTGGGTGACCATAGTCCCAACCGTGGGCGACGGCCGATGTCGATCCGCGGAAGCTAAGACCGCACGACACCGCACGCGCGGCGCTGGATGAAAGGGACCTGCCGGAGCATCCATGGGCCCCCAAGATCTGCAAATTTGATTTAAAACATCGGCCGTTAGCCAACCTTCTGCAGTGGCCCGCGCAACCGCGTACTCGTCGGCTTTGATTTCGTTCAGGTGACCTTCAACGTGGCCGCATTCGTGATAAAAAATAAACCATTTCAATTCGGCCGACATATTTTGTTGGAGTGCCGGATTGATAATGATCAAGCGGCGATCTGGAACGGCCATTCCCAAATTATCTAGGTTTCGATCCTGCACAATTCGCGCGTTGCCGCAGCTTAAAGTGCGTCCATCTATAGTGATCTCTCGGGCGCCGCCGCTTTGCCCGAAGGCCAAGCTCGGCGCTAGGGCCATCACCAGGCCCGCAAATAACATTCGCATAACAAGGGTATAGAGCAGCCACTGTGCCATTTTGAGACACTTTAAATCGCCCCTCGCAGCGGCCGATTGTCCACAATTCGATGGCGTGTCTATTGTTTGGTTGATACAGAAACGTTAGTTTTGCCCTCGAAAGGAACGAGGGTTGCTTACCTAACACGCATGTTTAAATTCATAATTGTAGCCCTATTTGTCTCCAGCCAAATCACATTTGCCCAAGAACTCGCGAACCCCGGCCCCTCGCCTGGGAATGAGTTTAGTGCGCAGAGCGCCGCCACTTCAGCGGCCAGCTCAGCGGGCGCTTTGGTCGGTGGCGGCCCGTTACGTTCGCCGAGCAGCGAGACGGGTAACGTTGAAAAGACCGCGTTTCCCGCCATAGTCGGAATTCTTATCGCTGCAGGAATGCAGGTCGCAGGCCATATCGCTAAACAAGTCGCTAAGAATTTATCAGAACAGGCCGCCAAAACCGCCGCTAGAAACTTCGCCCGCCAGCAGCTGGAGAAAAAAGGCAAAAACTGTTTTTCAGTAAAGGCCTCCACCGGCGATCGCATTCTTTTGGCCGCAGATAAAGCGACCGTGATCTTTGCCGGCAACCACGACGCCTACATGCGCGCGATTGCTGATCTTTGCCACTAGTTATGAACGAAGTTTTTTAAAAAAGAAGTGCCGATTGTGGCCCCATGGATAATCGGGAATGGACCCGAACATCTCATAACCCTGTTTTTTATAAAAATCTGGCGACTGAAAGCTAAAGGTGTCGAGCCACACGCCGAAGCAACCACGGCGCCGAGCTTCAGCTTCGGCCGCGTGCAACAACTGAGTGCCGATTCCTTTGTAGCGCTCGCCTTCATTCACAAACACCGATTTTACAAACAGCCATTGCCAATTGCTTTGGCCGTGTAATCCACCGATCATTCGTTTCTCAGAGTCATTGATGGTGATCACAAGCTCTTTAAAGGCGCTCGGGCCCACATGCTTCTCAACATACTGAACTAGATTTTTGTGAATGGCTTTGGCCAGCTCCGCATCCTCTGAAATTTCCAGTCGAAGCTCGCGTGGTTTCTCTAAAAATTCCATATTCCCCCCCTAAATTAAGCTCAGCGTTCTACATCCGGCAATGGTGTCGGGTAGTTGCCGTCAAAGCAAGCCGCGCAAAATTCTTTGGCCGAGCCACGCACCGCGCGCATCATCCCTTCCACGGACAAATAGGCCAATGAATCTGCATCAATAAACTCGCGAATTTCTTCTTGCGTGTGCTGCGATGCAATCAACTGCGACTTTCCCGGAGTGTCCACGCCGTAGTAGCACGGGCCGGTGGTGGGAGGCGAGGCAATGCGGAAGTGAACTTCTTTAGCGCCCGCCGCCCGCACCAGACGAATAATTTTTTGACTGGTGGTGCCGCGAACCAAAGAGTCATCGACCACAATCACCCGCTTGCCTTTAAGCACTTCACTTTGCGGATTGAGTTTTATCTTTACGCCAAAGCTGCGAATGCTTTGCGACGGCTGAATAAATGTTCGCCCGATATAGTGATTGCGAATAATCCCCAGCTCAAACGGAATCCCACTGGCGCGCGAGTAGCCGATCGCCGCAGGCACGCCGCTATCGGGAACCGGCACAACGATATCGGCGTCGACGTTGCCCTCTTGCGCGAGGATTTCACCCATGCGCTTGCGCGACTCATACACGCTCAAACCAAACACCTGACTATCGGGACGAGCGAAATAGACGTGCTCAAATACGCATTTGGCGAGCCGCTTGGGCTCGGACGGAATTTTTTCGCGATGCTCACCTTGATTGTCGATCCAAACAATTTCGCCCGGTTCAATCTCGCGCACAAACTTCGCGCCGATCAAGTCAAACGCGCAAGTCTCGCTCGCGACGACCCAGCTCGATGACCCATCGCCAAGTGGTCTTCGCCCCAACACCAGCGGCCTAAAGCCATAAGGGTCACGGGCCGCGATCAGCCGGTCGTGGGTCATCAAAACAAATGAATAGGCACCCACCAATCGAGGCAAGGCTTCTTTTAAACACACGATCATATCTGATGATCGCAGCCGCGCCAGCATATGCAGCAGGCATTCGGTGTCGTTGGTGCCTTGAAAAATCGCGCCGTCTTTTTTTAGCTCATTGCGAAGTTGATCAGAATTTACGATATTGCCGTTGTGCGCGAGCGCCACCGGACCATTGAGCAGATGCGCCGATAACGGTTGCACATTGTGCAGCTGACTTGAGCCCGTCGTCGAATAGCGGTTGTGGCCTACGGCCGCGCTACCCACCAAGCGAATTAAATCGTGCTCTTTAAAAACGTCGCCAACCAAACCTTCGCCTTTATGAACGATGTGTTGGCCTTCATTTAAAGAAACGATTCCAGATCCCTCTTGCCCGCGGTGTTGCATGGCATAGAGACCCAAATAGGTCATACGACCTGCCTCCGGGTCGCCCCAGGCTCCAAAAACCGCGCATTCTTCACGCCAACTGTGCAAAGTTTATTCTCCATCCGTCGCGATAGGCTTGTTGCAGATCTTTAAGTGTCCAAGTGTGAGAGCCGATCTCTAAAGGGCCTTCGGTGACTGTGCCTAATCTAGCAACTTCCGAACCCGATGTCGATGCGGCCGCCCGCAACGTCTCGCCAATGGACTCGGGCCCCGTAATTAGAACTTCATACAGTCGCTCCATCGACAATCCGCCGGTCTCAAGATCAATAGTGGCCCCCAATTTATCGGTGCACATTCTGGCCAGTGCATAGCCAAGACCGAATTTGCCATTGACCCGAGTCGCGGTGACCGCGCCGCCTAAATCAAAAATAGTCTTGCGAACAGCTTCAATCCATCGCCCGGCCTTTGCCGCATCTATGGATCCTTTAAACTGCCCAACTCGACCCATTTGATCGCCAATCAACTCCACCATGGGCAATCGCCACAGGTAAATGTGATCGCCTTTGTTCACAAACTGGCTGCGTGGAATATGGTCGATCGAATCGCGCAACCCCACCAATCCCGTGGCCGGTGTCGAGGTGATATTTTTATTTAACGTTTCATTGTAAAAGCTGACATTGCCGCTGATCACGGGGGCATCCAGAACCCGAGCTGTTTCGGCCAAAGCTTCGACCGCCGCCACGAATTCGCTCATAATTTCTTCTTTTTCCGGATTGCCAAAGTTCAAACAATCCGTCATCGCGAGCGGCTGAAAGCCCTTCGCCGCCAACTCTAAGGCCGGATAAAAACCGGCATCGTATCCGCCCAGTTTCGCGTCCACGCGCATGACATGCGGGCGGCACCCGAGCACCAAACCAAAGCCCCGACCCGAGGGCAAGCGCTGAACGGCCACTGAATCTTCACAATCCCGCGCTGTCTTGGCACCCACGCGTTGATCGTATTGTTGATAAATCCACCGGCGCGAAGTGCCGTCGATCGACTGCAATACGTCTTCGAGTTTCAAGTCTTTGCCGGAGATATTGGGCTTTTCGTTTTTTGCCGTCCACTTTTTATAGGGCCGTTCATACATCGGCGCATTGTCCGTCAATACCTTGGGATCCATTTTACAAATCAAATCGCCCTTCCAGTAAAGCTCCACTTCGGGGCCGGCGTAGACTTCACCGAGCACCGAGGCATCGAGACCCCAGCGATGAAACACTTTCTTTACCGCTTCAAATTTGCTGGGCTCGCAAATCAAAAGCATTCGCTCCTGACTCTCAGACAGAAGAATTTCTTCCGGGCCCACCGAGGTGTCTCGCAGCGGAACGCGGTCTAAATGGAGTTTAAAGCCAACACCACCTTTCGCCGCCATTTCAAACGACGACGACGTTAACCCCGCTGCTCCCATATCTTGAATGGCCACCACAAGATCGGCCTTCATGACTTCGAGGCAGCTTTCAATCAAAAGCTTTTCTAAAAAGGGATCGCCGATCTGAATGGTCGGCCGTTTACTCTCGCTATCGGCGGCAAATGATTCACTGGCCATGCTCGCGCCATGGACGCCGTCGCGGCCGGTTTTAGCGCCGACATAAACCACATAGTTGCCATTGCCCTTGGCATTGGAGGTAACCACGGGATCACCTTCGCAAAACAATCCCACCGCCAACGCGTTCACCAAAACATTGTTGTTGTAGCTCGAATGGAACTCGGTCTGCCCCGTGATCGTGGGGACGCCGACGCAATTGCCATAACCCGAGATCCCCGCCACGACTCCCTCAACAATGGCGGGCATACGCGGGGCCGTGGGCTCGCCAAAACAAAGATAGTTGGCCAAAGCAATGGGCCGCGCGCCCATGGTGAAAATATCGCGAAGAATTCCACCGACACCGGTGGCCGCGCCCTGATAGGGCTCGATAAAACTGGGGTGATTGTGGCTTTCCATTTTAAAGGCGACTTTTTCGCCCTGACCAAGATCAATCACACCGGCGTTCTCGCCCATGGCCTGCAAGACCCGTGGAGATTTAAAAGCGAATTTTTTAAGGTGGACTCGCGAACTCTTGTACGAGCAATGCTCGCTCCAGAGCGCCGAGAACAGGGCCCACTCCACCCCTTGAGGGGCTCGGCCGAGGACCTTCTCGATTCGCGTGTACTCATCGTTCGACAATCGGTATTTTTTTAATTTTTCAGCTAAATTATCCAAGCACGCTCTCCATAATGACACGGCCATCGGCGCCGCCCATCCAGTCGGCCATCGCGCGTTCTGGATGCGGCATCAGCCCACAAACGTTTTTGGCTTTATTGCAGACGCCGGCGATATCGTCTAAAGCGCCGTTGGGATTTTGCGTATAGGTCATCCACACCTGCTCCTGATCCCAAAGAGCTTTAAGCTCACTCTTTTCGGCATAGTAACGGCCCTCGCCATGGGCAATCGGCAAGCGGATCACGGCACGCGCTTGCGAATTCCACTTGGTCTGCGTCTGCGGACTCAAATTAACCCAAGCATCAATAAATTTTCGTTTCTCATTGCGCACCAAAGCTCCGGGCAGCAACTGACTTTCGCACAAAATTTGAAAGCCATTGCAAATTCCTAAAACGGGATAGCCTTTCGCGGCCGCCTCACTCACCGATTTCATAACCGGCGCTTTCGCAGCCAGTGCTCCACAGCGCAAATAATCGCCATACGAAAATCCGCCAGGCACCACATAAGCCGCAAAACCCGAAATATCAAACTGGTCCTCATACCAAAGCCACTCGGGAGTTAAGCCCACCGCCTCAATCGCCTGCCACACATCGCGATCGCAGTTGGTGCCTAAAAATCGAACCACGCCGATGCGCTTTCCGACCCGACTCTTCACCGCTTCACCACTTCCAGCTCGTAGGTTTCGATCAACGGATTATATAACACAAACTCGGTGATCTCTTTGGCCTTGGCCAAAGCCCGCGCTTCGTCGGTTTCACCGATATCGAGTTGCACATACTTCCCAACTCGGCACTGGCCAACTTCTCGCTTATGGGCCTTAAGCGTGCCCTCGACGGCGCGCCCTTGCGTGTCTAAAACCTCGTTCTTCGGCAGAATCTTTACGCCAATTTTCATAAGCCCGCTCCTTTTAAGCGCTCTAAAACCTCTTGGTAACTCTCTTCCACTCGACCCAAATCCCGGCGAAACCGGTCTTTATCTAATTTCTCGCCCGTCTTGCGATCCCAAAGGCGGCAGGTGTCGGGAGAAATTTCATCGGCCAACAGCAAGGCTCCCCGACCATCGCGGCCAAACTCCAATTTAAAATCGATCAACTCAAGACCCGCTGTATGGAATATCTCCTGCAACACTTTATTTATTTTTAAAGCATTGGTCCTAAGTTCATCCAACTCAGCCCGTGAATGGACCGTGTTCAACATCAAAGCCTGGTCATCGCTTAAAAACGGATCACCAAGGGCATCGTCTTTGTAATAAAACTCAACCAAAGGAGCCTTAAGAGGAGTGCCTTCTTCTTTGCCCAGTTTTTTAGCCGTTGAACCGGCCAGCTTGTTGCGTGTCACCACCTCAAGCGGAATGATCGTCACCTTGCTGCAAATCATCTCAAACTGGCTGACGTCCTCAATAAAATGGGTGTGTATGCCAAAGCTCTTTAATTTTCGATAGAGCAGCGACGTGATTTGCGCGTTGATCGCGCCCTTACCACCAAAACTGGATTTTTTCTGGGCATTGAAAGCCGTTAACGAATCTTTGTACTCAACCCAAACAACGTCGTCGCGGCCTGCGACGGCGAACATTTTCTTAGCTTTTCCCTCGTACAGAAGCTCGCCCTTCACTTTTTCCATCACGTACTTTTGTCCTTCCTTTAACAATAAACTTATCCAATACGCCGTCGATGCGCTTCTTCTGCCGCACGCCGGAGAAAATCTCTTTTAAGACATCTTTATCCAAATATTTACGCGCCTCTTTGTCTTCGAGCAGTCTCACGGCAAGAGAGTCGTCGTGCTCCAGGCTGTGCGACACACGCTGCACGATCTTGTACGCCTCTTCGCGCGACAAACCGCCGTCGATCATCGCCAGCAGCACCTGACTTGAAAACAACACGCCCTGCGAGAGCTCCATATTTCTCTGCATGCGCTCCACATCCACGAATAACCCTTCAATCAAATCGGCCAAACGATGAAGAGCATAGTCAGCGACGACAAACGTATCGGGAAATATCACCCGCTCGACGGATGAGTGAGAAATATCCCGCTCATGCCAAAGGGCCACATTCTCTAAAGCGGCGCCTGCATTGCCCCGCAACAGGCGAGCGATTCCCGTTAAGTTTTCAGCGCTGATCGGATTTTTTTTGTGAGGCATGGCGCTCGATCCTTTTTGCCCCTTGCTAAAGCTCTCTGTCACTTCGCCCACTTCAGTGCGCTGCAAGTGGCGCAGCTCCACGCACAGGCGCTCGATCGCGGCCCCGGTCATAGCTAGCGACCAAATCATCTCGGCATGACGATCACGCGGAATCACCTGCGTGGCCACGCTCTCCGGCACCAAGCCCAACTCATCTCCGACCAAGGCCTCCACTTCGGGAGGCTGCGTGCCATAGGTGCCGACAGCGCCGCTGAGTTTTACAATCGCCATCTGCTCAATCGCGCGCTCGAAGCGCTCACGCATGCGGCGAAACTCAGTCATGTGGCCGGCCATCTTAAAGCCAAACGTAGTCACTTCGGCATGCATGCCGTGGGTGCGACCCGCGCACAGAGTGTGGGCGTGCTTTTTAACTTTTTCGGCCAGCGCCGCATCGACCCGATCAAAACCCTTAAGTAAAACTCGTCCGGCTTTTTTTACTTGAACGCTCAAAGCTGTATCCAAAACATCCGACGACGTCATTCCGTAGTGAATATAGCGGCCGTTCTCGCCCACAGACTCCGCCACGCACGAGACAAACGCGATCACATCGTGTTTTGTGGTCTTTTCGATTTCATCAATGCGTGAAACCGAAAACTTGCCCTTACTTTTAATATCTTTAAACGCCTTCTCAGGAATAATCTTAAGTGAAGCCTGGGCTTTTGCCACGGCGGTCTCCACTTCGAGCAGACACTGAAAGCGCGCTTCCGAAGTCCATAAATCACCCATTTCAGGGCGCGTGTAGCGCTTGATCACCGCGGGCTCCTTGTTTTTTCTGCATGTCATTGCGCCAAGTGGTTAGGCGCTGAAAGCTTTGCACTTCACGTTCAAACCGCGCACCAAAATCGAGACGAGCCGTGGTTTCCGGCGCGATCCAATCCCAATTGCGCCATCCCGGCTCTTTCCATTCCTTCATCGCCGCCGGGAATACGGGCGAGTGCGGGCAAATCCCAAAGGTCATGGGATCGAGCTTCCATTTGCCCAAGCTCATTCTCTGATTTAAAAATTTGTCGATATCGGCGGCCCACGCCGTTCGGCGGGTCACATCGCGCACGGATTCGGCGGGAGCTTTGAGCCAAATATCAAATTTGTCTTTATCGCGCCATTCAAGAACAAACATGTTCGAATACACCCACGGCAGATGAATGTCGGCGACCGAGACACTATACTTCGGAAAACCATCGCTCCAAGGCCCGCGCTCACAATGCCCCGGCAGCGAAAGCCACTGCCACTCAGGTCGGCGCACATCGCGTGAAAACAAAGCTTCGGCCACCGTGGCGTTTAAAAACTCGGTCTCACTCGATGACAAGCACCACACCCATTGGGGAGCGCGCACGGCGACGGGCTTGCCGGCCTCGACTTCCAATTCGGTCAAGCGCGACGATTCAATTTGCACATCGATCAGCTTTTGACAGCGAATGTAATTGGCCTTCCCCTGCAATCGGTCAAAGCCCATAACGGCGACCTCTTTGGCCCTCGGCATGAGCACCAAAGGTTTCGCGACCGGAAAGATCTGCCCGTCGTCCGCAATCCAAGGCTCGTGATGAAAGGCCGAAACAAAGTGGCGCAAAAATCTCCGCATCCAATCGGTCTTAAAGTCGGCCGAATTCTGATTTTGCACGGCCACACGAAACGCTTCATCATGCTCAACAAAAAAATGCGCCATGGGGCCCGAAAACTCCACCGGCCCCCGGTCCAACCACATCACCAGTCCGCGCGGAAGCGCTCGGGCTTCTTCAAAAAACTGTGTATGTGTTCCCAAATAGGCCTGCTGAGGAATCGGGAAGGGCCCCGTCCCGCGGCGATACTCAAACGGAAAACCTTCGGTGAGATCGTAAACCTGAACTTCAAAACCTTTGTCGATGAGAGCGAGCGCCAGGGCTTCGCCGCGCCCGAAGGCCGTTACCAAATTTACGGCCCACGCGCTCATAGATCCAACCCTTCCCAATTCGGGTCGGCCAGTTCCCATCCGTCTGGCCTATGGCCAGCTTCGACTGTGCCCAACTCAAAAGCGCGAAAACCATTTTCAACAATCACGGTTTTCAAACCGTCCACGGCCGCGGGCGACACCACCCACACCATGCCGATGCCACAATTCAACGTCTTCAACATTTGCAGCCAACTCATGCCACTGCGTTTTTTCACTTCTAAAAAGGGCGCCGGCACGGGCCAAGCTTTAACGCTGGCGAATGTGTTTTCGGGCAGAACGCGAGGCAAGTTGTCCATTCCGCTGCCGGTAATATGCGCTACAGCGTGAAGTCCGCTCTTTTTCTGTGCGGCCTCGACCACCTTTACATAAAGCGCGGTGGGCTTAAGCAATTCATTTTTCCATCGGTCTAAATCGGCGGCGAAGACTTTTCTTAACAGCGAAAATCCATTGCTGTGAAAGCCGGAGCTCGAAAGTCCGATTAATTTCATGCCCGCTTCCACCCGATGCGGTCCGAGCGCCGCTTTGCGGTCGACCACACCCACCGAGAATCCGGCGGCATCAAAATCGTTGCCCTCGTAGACTCCCGGCATCTCAGCCGTTTCGCCACCAATAAGGGCGCAATTGGACTCGATACAGGCCGCCTGAACGCCGCCTAAAAAGTCTTTCGCGGCCTCAAGCCGCAATCGCCCCGAGGCATAGTAGTCGAGGAAAAAGAGGGGCTTTGCGCCACAACAGACAAGGTCATTAACGCACATGGCCACAAGGTCCTGGGCCACTTCTTTATAACTTTCGAAATGAACAGCGAGTTTCACTTTGGTGCCCACTCCGTCGGTGCAGCTCACCAAACAGGGCTCTTGCATATCTTTAAAGTCGGCGCGAAAGAGGGCGGCGAATCCACCGACCCCTTCGACCAGACGTTCCTGGTGGGGCCACTTCGCTGGAGCCGAAGCCTTCAGCCAGTCCACGAGGGCATCGCCAGCCTCTACGTCGACGCCGGCCTGCTTGTAATCGATGGCCACTAGGACTCCTGTGTAGATGGTCAATCAATTACCAAAACCCAGATACGATTACAACACTTAGAGCCTGTCTCAGGTCGATACACTGATGATTCCTTTTGGTACTCAGCAGTGAGTTATGGCTTAATTTATAGTGAGGGGATGCGACTGCATGAAGCTTTTGGGATGTGCTGGAATTTTGACCATTTTCGCTCTATTGGGGCCCACCTTCGCCCTGGCTGAAGAGCTGAAACTCCCCGGCGTCCGTGTCGCCCAATTTGATGCCGACGACACCTACGACCCCTTTGCCGATTACTCAGAATTCGATGAAGCCCAAGACGAAGAGGCCGACATCAACTTCTTTCGCAATGGCCGTTTTGTAACGGTGGGCTTTATGGGCGGCTTTCGGGGCTTTACCGAGGGGCTTGGCGGCATGTACCGGCCGGCTACGGCCTTCGGATTGTACTTGAGCTACTTTTTTGATTTGCGCTTTGCCCTGCAATTTAGCTTTTTAACCTCGGACCACACGTTTCGGGTCTCGGGGCCATCGGGGTTGGTGGGCAAGGGAAGTGTGGGGATCACGACGTTCGGACTCGATATAAAGTATTACGTGAACACGCAAAACGTGACCAAGGGACTCGCTAAGTTCAACCCGTATTTTATTGCCGGTTTTTCGCGCGTGGACCGCACCACGTCGCTGCAAGATCCGCAAGGGGACGTGCTGCCCGGCTTTGGCCGCGAGGGCGCGATGGGCTTCGATCTTGGGCTCGGCATCGAATTGCCCATGCTTCGCAATAAAATGTATTTTGGCGGCCAAGGCATGTACCAGTTGGTCAATTTTCAGAATGAAAACACTGAAATTCGTTTCAACAACGGCGAGGCCACGGGCAAATTTCCGAATGGGGATGCTTGGACGTTGCTCGGCGTGATCGGCGTGAATTTCTAAATTTTATTTCCAAAGTGTTTCAAAAAACTTTGCTTTGTCCGCGCAGCGCGCGCCACTCCAGCACGAAAGATAAGTCTGTACGACCTTGTCGCCCTTAGAAACCGAGAGGCTATACGGTTTACCGAGCTTTTTAAGCCGCGCCCAACTGGCCATGGACTCGACGAAATCATGCTCCACGCTTTGCGATGCCGCCCATGTGGGGAAGTTGGTTTTTTCCAACCAGGCATAGGCTTCAGGCACGCGCGCGTTCAACAGGTCCGTCGGCCGCCCGGCAACTTTGTGAACCTTGAACTCTGGAGGCGTCCATGACAACGCTCGGAACGGTTCAATATTTACGAATGGGCGAATGATCGAGATGAATTCCCTGAGCAAAATAGACTCCGTGGTTTCCTGCGGATTATTCAAATTATCGCCAGCCAATTTAACCGCGACCCGGTACTCGCCCGTTTGAAATTGCGCCGATTCCCTCTCCGACGCCCACGCGTTCACGTTCTTTTTCATGATATCTATGTCGATCACAATAAAGCCGCCAACCACCGCGCCCGACTTATCGCTCACGAGCTGAGTAAAACCGGCCGAGCCAAGTCCCTTAACCGCGAATACTCCCACCAGCCGTGCGTCCAAAATTTTTTGTAGTCCCGGGGGCAAGCGCTGCGCCAGTTTGGCAAATGTCCGGCGAAACTTCGCCCCAAAGTCTGCGGCCTCGGTGGCCGGAAGTCCCGCCGCAATATTTCTAAGAGCCGTGAACTCGTTGAGAATGGGAGAGGCCGGGCCGATGCGCTTCGGAAAGGGCCTTTTTAAGTTGCGGGTCCACATTTCCATTTGCCGAACCACATGGGAGTTCAGCGCTGTCTTTGCCTGCTCCTTTGAAAGATCAGCGGCCCAGACGGGAGTTGCGAAAATAAAGATCCAAAGCAAGCGCATGGGGTAAGATTAATGCAAACGTCTAAAAAAGAGAAATGACTTGCAAAATTAGCCCGGCGAGAACGACCGGCGTCACGATAAAGCGCAAAATAAAGACCCAGTGCCGGTAAATCTTTAGACCTGCCGGTTGATCATCGGCCACAAATTCAGCCTCAACCAACTCACGCTTCAGGGTCCAACTCACCACCTGAGAGATCAACAGAGCCGTGATCGGCAGGCACCAATTGATTAAGGCGCTATCGAAAAACTGCAAAAGATTGCGCTCGCCGATACGAACCCCGCTTAAAACGTTGGTTGATAACGCCGGACCGACCGACAGCACAAAGCACAGGATCGCAATCGTGGTCGCGGCGCGCGCGCGGGGTACCCGCCGAACTTCGCGCCAATTGGCGACCACGGTCTCAAACAATCCGATACTGGCGCCGAGCGACGCCAGATAGAGACACAAAAAGAATCCGACTCCGAACCACAGGCCACCCGGCAGCCGTTCAAGAAGGCGCGGAACCGTTTGAAAAAGCAGTTCGGGCCCGGCCAACTGCTGCCCGCCAATGATCACGAGCGGAAAAATCATCGCTCCGGCCCATAGCGAGATCATCGAATCCATCATACAAACGCGAAATCCAGCCATGGGAATATAAACTTTTTCGCGCAGGTAGCTGCCAAAGGTAACCATGGTCCCAAAACCAACGCTTAAAGTAAAAAAGACGTGCCCGGTCGCCTGCCCGAGCGAAGATAAAGTCAGGCGTGAGAAGTCCGGATAAAACAAAAAGCGCAAGGCCTCGGTCGCGGTCTCGAGCCGCAACGAGTGAAACGCAAGCACCACCAGCAAAATACCGAACATGGGCATCACGTAGCCCACCCATTTCTCCAAGCCGAATTCCAGATCCTTGGCCACAATCACCGCCACCGTCAAAAGGTGAACTGAAGTCAATAGCAACTGGAGCCAACCATTTTTAAGTAAGACCGAAAGCGCGCCGTCAGGCTTAAAATGTTCGGGATTGAACAACGCCACCACGAGTTGCATAAAAAAGTGCAACACCCAGCCGCTGATCACAGCGTAATAGGCGAGCACGACCACTGTGATTAACATGCTGATGGAGCCCAAATTCCGCATCAGCCATTTGACGAGCGGCGAAAGCTCTCCGCGTTTCTCGCGAATGTCGCTGACCATGTAGCGCTCACCGATCAATTTACTCAAAGCTGGCGACAGACTCCCCTTACTGATTTTGCCTAAGGAAAGCTCGGCGATCATAATCGGCATACCCAGAAGAAAAACGAGCGCAAGATAAAGTAGCACAAATGCACCGCCGCCATTCTCAGCCACTACGTAGGGAAAGCGCCATAAATTCCCCAACCCGAAGGCCGAGCCAATCGCGGCCAGATAAAATCCTAGGCGGGTTCCGAAAACGACGGACTGAGAATTCGGCACGGGCTAATCTCCCCCGCCTTTTTTCATAATAAAAATCCGCATCGGGATGCCCCGCATATTCCAGTTTTCTTGAATCTTTCTGACTAAAAACCGGCGATAGGCCGGCGTCACGCCGTCGGGATGATTGGCGAAGGCGATAAAACTCGGCGGTGCCTGATTGGTTTGGGTCAAATAGTAGAACTTCACATTCTCCGTGCCGTATACGGGGGCCGGCGCCCTCTTGATGACGTCGGTAAAAAACTTATTGAGCTGTGAAGTCGTGATTTTGGTGGCCAACTTTTCGCGGATGTCCTCGATCTTCTCGAACAGCGAATCAATTCCCGCGCCCTTCACCGCGCTGGTGAAAACCACCGGCACGTCCGTGAAAAAGTGAAACTCCCGCTCCACCCGCTCGCGAAACCATTCTCTGGGTGAATCATAAAGCTCTTTAGCGGCATCCATCTTATTGGCAACCACGATCAGGGTTTTGTGGCGGTCCACACAGTATTCGATAATGCGCGAATCTTGGTTACTTGGACCAACAGTCGCGTCGATTACGAGCAAAACTAAATCGGCCCGGTGAATCGCGTCGCGGGTTTTAAAGGTGCTCAACACCTCCACGCCATCACGCTGCTTGCCGGCTCGGCGCAGGCCTGCAGTGTCGACAAGAATGTAGTCTTTCTCTCCGTAATGAAACTGCGCCTCGATCGCGTCGACCGTTGTGCCGGCGATTTCTGAAACCAGCATTCGCTTCTCACCCAGCAAATGATTGGCCAGCGAGCTTTTGCCCGCGTTGGGTTTGCCCACGATGGCTAAGCGGAATCCAGAACGCGCCTCGATCGGATTGGCGTCGAGGTTCGAGATAATCCACTCGACAATCGAATCTATATTGTAATCGCGCTCAAAAGCCGCCGGCATCAAATCCGCGCCCAATTCGAAAAAATCGGGCAAATAGGCCTCGCCCTCCAGGGTCTTGTCGCATTTATTAACCACGATCAACATCGGTTTGCCGCTGCGCTTGGCGATGCCGTAGGCGATCTTATCTTCAGGCACGATGCCGTCGCGGCCATCGACTATGAGAACAATCATATCGACCGAATGTAGGTATTCAGTCACCGCTTCGCGGATCAAGGGTGAGAATCCTTGTTTGTCTTCGGTCAGCCCGCCCGTGTCGACGACCTCAAACGATTTACCCCACCACTCGGTGGGCTCAATCTGAATGTCGCGGGTCACCCCACGCTCATCTTTAACCACGGCTTTGCGTGAGCGGGTGAGACGGTTGAACAATGTCGACTTGCCCACATTCGGGCGTCCGACTAACGCGACTCTTCTAAGAGGAATGGACGACATAACCTAAATCCTTCATAAAGAGCGGGTTTTTTTGCCAATTCTTTTTGGTCGCGACTTTCAAATCCAAGTACACTTTGCGCCCGATCAACTGGACAATTTCTTTTCGCGACTCCGAGCCAATCTTTTTTATAACCTGGGCGTCTTTGCCAATAACGATGGGCTGGTGATTTTCTTTGGCGACAATTATTTCTGCCGCGATTTGCACCATGGGGCCGTCGTCTTCGACAAAACGGATAATTTTAACCGCCAAACCGAAGGGAATTTCTTGGTGGAGATTTTCAAAGCAACGTTCGCGAATAATCTCGGCGCACAGGTCTCGCACGTTGCTGGTGGTGTAAAGGTCGTCGTCATACAGCGGGCCGTCGGCCGTGGGCAACAAGGGCTGGATCCCGGCCAAAATTAAATCACAAAGGGTTTGGCTCTCTTGTTCGTTCAAAGATGAACCCTGCACCACCGGCACGTTTAAATCCTCTAGGCGGCCGCGTAGGATTTGTGGACGATGAATGTGGGCGGCAAGATCGGTTTTATGAATCACGGCCAGCCAGGGCTTTCCGCTCTCTTGCGCCAATTTGATGATCTCATCTAAATTCTCGGCCCGACCTTCATCAATATTCAACACCGCCACAAGAGCGTCACTCTGAGTGATCACATCCATGGCCTCATCACGTAAAAATAAATTCAACCCCGCATGGGCCTTAACCACACCCGGCGCATCTACAAAAATGGCCTGCATATCGTCTTTGTTAACGATGCCCATCATCCGTCGGCGGGTCGTCTGCGGTTTGGCGGTGACGATAGAGACTTTCTCTCCCACCAGTTTGTTGAGTATCGTGCTCTTGCCCGAATTCGGGAGCCCGATCAGACCAATAAATCCGGCGCGGTAGCTCATGCCCCATCTCCTATTTTTGTTAACGCGGCCTTGGCCGCATCTTGTTCGGCCGCTTTACGAGAATTGCCTTCACCCTGCCCTAAAGACTGCTCGCCGATTGAGACTTCATAACGAAAAATCTTGGCGTGCTCAGGACCATGGCTGTCGACCATTTTATACTCAGGCAGAGTTCGCCATTTTTTTTGCGCATACTCTTGCAGGCGAGTCTTAAAATCCGTGGCGTACTCATTATTTTTATCGAGCCGAAGAATCAGCGGTCTAAACTCTCGATCGATAAATTGCCGAACTTTCTCTAAACCACCGTCTTGATAGACGGCGGCCACAATGGCCTCGAACACAGAGGCCAAAAGCCGAGGGCGTGACGCCGCCTGGTCGCGATTCTGCGTCTCGCTGCGCCCCAGAAACATAAACTTGCCCAGGCCTAAATTTTTCGCGATTTCACTTAGACTTTGTTCATTCACCAGCGAGGCGCGCCACTTCGAAAGCGTGCCTTCATCCACATCAGGATATTGCTGCATCAGAGTTTCACTCAGGAGTAAGTCCAGCACGGCGTCGCCTAAAAATTCGAGGCGCTCAAAGTGCCCGGCCGAGGCGTCTTTATTTTCGAAATGGTAACTGCGATGAGTAACGGCGACACGCAAAAGGTCCGTGTTCGCGAAGCTATGGCCAATAATTTGTTCGAGTTCATTTAACATTGATAGGTCATCCCGGACCCATACGGGCCCAACTGATGACCGTTCTAGCGGCCCCGGAGGCCCTGCGTCAAGAGGTTATCGCGACGCCTGACTCTTTTTAAAGATCGGCAAAAAACTTACGCCGCGGACAAATTGATCGCCCTCAGAGCGAATATCGATCTCGGGTCGCGAGAGGTCGTGGCGCTGACTGTAAGAGATATCAATGTAGCGGCGATGATCATCGGGATGTACGCAAAACAACCCCGTTAAGGTGGTGTTCTGGTTTAAATATTTGTCTCGAGCCATCGAATCAAACTCAAGGCATTGGGCGCCTTTAAAAGTGACAAACCGCGAATGGTCTTTTTTAACGTCGAGGCGCAAACCTTGGAGCTGATTCTCTTTTTGAATTTTTATAAAGTTCAAAATTTCTTGCGGCTTGGTCAAGCCGGTCGAAATCGTTCCGTATCGGACTGAAAAAGCCACGGAGTGCTTTTTACTATCGACCCCGGCGATTTTCTTGCCATAGGCAAAGCCCTTAAGGCCTTTGGGTGGTTTGCCTTCAAACCAACCGTCGGTTTGCGGGGGCGTAAAGCTAAAGCCCAACTCTTTTTTGGGTTCGCGGTCCTTCAACGGAGTGGGACCAGAGGCGCAGGCGCACAACTGCAAAGCTAAGAGGAACAATATAATTTTATTCATTTGAAACCTAAAGAACCGCGGTTAATCGGCTCCCCACAATGCCTTTAATGTGGACCAGATGTTCCTCATTCACAACCGCTAACTCACCGGGCGGCAATTCGACATTCCAAAAATCGCGCGTGATCAACCTTCCGGAGCGTAAGGCCAAAGCCTGCTTGGTTTGTCCGACCTGGGCGCGCAGCGACGAATCAAAGCGATCCAACGAAAGTTCGCGCAGCATTAGGGCCCGCTTTTGTATGGCGGTGTTTTCAACCAAGTCCTTGCGGCGCGCGGCGAAAGTGCCCGGTCGCTCGGAGTAGGGAAAGACGTGAAGCTGTGTCCACGGGAGACGTTTCAGCCGCTCAAATGAATCTAAAAATTCATCGTCGCTCTCGCCCGGAAAACCAGCGATCACATCCATGCCGACAAATGCGCCCGGCACGCGTTCCGCGATTGCGGTCAACGACGACTCCACAGCCTCTGCGCTGTACTGCCGCTTCATTTCGCGCAGCACTTTCGAATTGGCACTTTGAATGCTCATATGAAAGTGGCGACACAGACGCGGCTCCGCGGCATACATCGCGAGCAGCCGGTCGCTGACTTCCAAGGGTTCCAAGCTCGAAAGGCGCAAACGAAGAATTTTTGTTCGCAATAAAATCTGCTCAACCAAATCGTCTAAAACATTCTCGCCATCGCGATAATCGGCAATGTGTACGCCGGTCAAAACAACTTCTTTAACACCGCTGGCCACCAGCTCATCAATGCGCGCACAAATTTCAGCCACCGTCAGGCTTCGGCTTTTGCCGCGAGCAAATGGAATCACGCAAAACGTGCAAAATGAATTGCAGCCGTCTTGGATCTTTAAAAACGAGCGCGTGTGCCCGAGTTCAACTCCGCCACCCGCCTCCAAATCTTCTTTTTTAAAAATGTTCGATTTGAAAATTCGCTCGCGCAGCTCACCCGAATAATATTTTCGAATCAACTGTTCCAGCTGACCCTTATGGGAGTTGGCCACAACCAGATCAACGCCAGGCACGTGCGTAAATTCGTCGGTATCGACCTGTGCGGCGCAACCGGTGACGACGACCAGTGAATCGGGGTTTTTGATCTTTAGCCGACGCGCGGTTTTGACCGCCTCTCGCGTGGCCTCTTTGGTGACCGCGCACGTGTTCAGAACATGCACTTTGGGATTGCTGTCTACGGCTTGAAAGCCATCTTTATGCAAACGTGATTGCAGCAAGCCGGAGTCGTAGGTGTTCACCTTGCACCCGAAGGTATGAATCTGAAATTGGATCGGGGTCATAAAATCCAGCCGCCGCCGACCAACTGCTTTTCGCGATAAAACACCGCCGCCTGACCGGGGGTGATCGCCCGTTGCGGCTCAATAAACTCGAGCTCGACATCGCGCCCCCGCACCGACTTGACCCGCGCGGGCGCCCCTTTATGTTGAAAGCGAATTTTTACCGAATATTGTTCGCCCTCTTTCACCGAGTCGAGCCAATTGGTGTTCTTCACCGTTAACGTCGAAGAATAAAGATGCTCTTCTTCGCCGAGCCATACGTCGTGAGTCGCGCCGTCAATCTTCACTACATATAATGGCGTGCCCGTGGCGACCCCGAGGCCCTTGCGTTGGCCATAGGTGAAATTGTGAATGCCGTCGTGCTCGCCGAGCACAGCGCCATCCGGAAAATGCCTGAGCTTTCCGGGCTTCAAGAGATCTTTGGCGACTCGTTCAGCGATAAACTCGGCATAGCCGCCGGGCCCGATAAAACAAATTCCAGTGGAGTCTTTTTTCTTTGCCACCACCAAATCTTTTTCTTCGGCGATTTTACGAACTTCGGGTTTGGTCAAATGCCCGACCGGAAACAAAATGTAGCGCAAAATCTCGGGCTGTAATGTGAACAGAAAGTAGGTTTGATCTTTCCAGTCGTCGGTCGAAGAAATCAACTTAAACTGGCCGTCGGCATTCTCCATTCGCGCGTAATGGCCGGTGGCCAGGTAATCGCAGTTCAACTCCTTCATTTTCTGCAGCAGGTGATCAAATTTCAAATACGTATTGCAGTTCGCGCACGGGATCGGAGTGCGCCCTTCCAAATACGATCCAACAAAGTCGTCGATCACATAGGCCTGAAATTTGGCCTCACAATTGATCACGTAAAACGGAATTCCCAAGCGGTCCGCGACACTCCGAGCGTCATCCACATCCGTCGACGAACAACAGGTTCCATTGCCCTCTTGAATGTCGCAGTTGCCGGTGGAGTAATCCCAAACTTGCATGGTGGCGCCGATCACGTCATAACCCTGTTCCACCAGCAGCGCCGCCGCCACGGACGAGTCAACGCCGCCACTCATAGCGACCAGAACTCGACCTTTTTTACTTTCACCGAAGTTATAGCCCATAGCTAAAATCCGCTCCGTGCTGAAATCCGCGCAGTCGCGCGACCGTGATTTTTAAAGTTTCGACAAACTGATCGATATCGGCCTGTGTATTGCCCCAACCCAAACTCAGACGCAAAGACGTCTGCGCCTCGGCTCGGGTTAACCCCATCGCCAATAACACGGGCGACGGCTCCGGATTGCCAGAGCTACACGCAGCGCCGGTACTGACCGCGAATCCATGCACGTCCAAATTCATCAGAAGTGTTTCGCCGTCAACTCCGCTTAAGGTCAAATTCGACGTGTTCGGCAAACGCACTCCAGCGCCACCGGTGATTTGCACACCGGTGATCTCGCCGAGGATTCTCGCTTCTAAATGATCGCGCAGCTGCCGCAGGCGTAACGCTTCAGAGAATATTTTGTCGGCCTGTGAACACATAAAACCAAGCGCGGCGACGGCCAACGCATTTTCGGTTCCGGCGCGGCGTCCCCGCTCCTGACCACCGCCGTGAATTTGCGAGGCCAAGTTCACACCCTTGCGCGCGAACAAAACTCCGCAGCCCTTCAAAGCATAGAACTTGTGACCCGAAAAGGTGGCCATATCCACGCCTAAGCTTTTTACGTTTACAGGAATTTTGCCCAAGGCCTGAACAGCGTCGCAATGAACCAGCGCGCCCTTCAATTTTGCCTGTTCCGCCAAGCGGGCGACGGGGAACAAGTGGCCAGTTTCGTTGTTGGCCAACATTATTGAGACCAGTGCGGTCTTCTCGCTCAGCAGATCGTCAAACCGATCCACATCCATTTCGCCTTCGCGATTCACCGGGACTATTTCGACGCGATATCCACGCGACACCATAAACTCGGCGGTTTTACGTACGCTCGGATGCTCGACCGACGATATTAAAATTTGATCGCGACCTCCGACGGGACGCTCGGGCAAGGCACCCTTGATCGCCAAATTGTTCGCTTCTGATCCACCACTGGTAAAAACAAGTTCAAGGGGCTCGCTGCCAACCAAACGGGCAATATTATAACGCGCGTCGCGCAGCAGGGCCTTTGGTCCACGTCCAGCCCAATGAATGGAGCTGGGGTTGCCCCAATCCGAGAGCCACGCCGCCACTTTGGACGCCAGGTCCGGATGTAGGGGGGCTGTTGCGTTATGGTCTAGATAAATGGTTCTTAACACAACGCATCTGTAGCATGCCGAAGGTCCAGTTACAAGATGGCTTCATTAAGGCCAAGCCCTGATTTTCCGACAAGAATTTGGGAATGTTGAACGCTCAAAATTGGGTGGAAGCCCTGCAGATTAATCCGGAAAAGCTCAGTGAATGGAGCGCCTTAGCGCCAGACGGCGTCCCCTTGCTCGTATGGTGCCTGCAAGAGGGTCATATCCCCGTTGATAAATACCTGGAATGGGCCAGCCATCACTTTCAAATCCCGGTCGTCAAGCGGGCTTATTTTGAGGGCGCCTTCAGCACCGAAACCGCATTGAAGCTGCACAAAGAAGCCACCACTTCGGTGGAGTGGACGCCATGGTTCTTTCCGGTTGAGCAATGGGAAAATGTCACCCTCGTTGCCTGTGTCGAGCCCCCGGCGGATTTTGCCGAACCCAACTTTCGCTGCGTCCTCGCGGATGCCCTTATGCTCAAGGAAGCCTGGTACAAGTTTATGGCACCAAAAGGCGAAGGTGTAAAAGAAGAGTCCGTAATTAGCGCCCCGTCCATGCCGATCGGGATGGAGACGTCGCAGATCTCGACGCAAGTGAAACCGTTCAAACTATCGCTCGACGATTTAGATCCCGACAACATGTTCAAAAAAATGGAGCCGAACAAAGACGAGCTTTACTCGGGCCAAGTTGAAGAAGAACCGGCGAAGCCGGCTCCGCCCGCACCCGAGAAGGTCGCTCACAAAATTCCTGCGCTTCCCTCTGAAGAGGCTTCCGTCGTTGCTGAGATAGACGTCGACATCGATAATGAAGGCTCGATGATGCACACCAATCTCGACCTGAGCAAACTCAGCGCGCTACCGCCCGAGCCCGAAGAGCCCCGCGCCCCGACTCCGCCCGTTCCCGCTGAGCAACCTAAGCCGCATGTGAAACCGCCCACGGGCACCCCCAAGCCGACGCCAAAAAAAGCGGGCGCCGCCTCGGCTACAAAATTTACGCCTGAAGAGCAAAATGAAATTATTGACGAGACCTTCACGCAACTTAAAGGCCTTTATCAAAACTGCTTTCTAATGAAATGCGAAGACGGCAAAGCCAAACTCTACAAATGGGATGCCACGATGAAGCCCAACAACGGCGGAAAAAATATCGCCGTGGACTTGGCCTTTCCGACCTTCTTTAGAATTTTACACAAGACCAATCTTCCGTATCACGGATACCTGGTTGATTCTCCCGCTCACCGAAGCTTCTTTAACGAACTGAAAGTCAAAGATCTACCCGCTTGTGTGACCGCGATTCCAATCAAAAACGAATCCGCGCTTGTGGGCGTACTGGTCTGCATCGGCGATGAACCTATGCAAAAGCTCGATATGCTTCGCAAGGCCGAAGAGAGCGCCGCTAAACTTCTAGAAGTCATGGCCCCGGCTTGGGCCTCGTCCGCCGCCGCCTAATTCGTCAAATAATTATACGCAGCCAATCGACCCTCGGTCCGACTAAAGACCCAGCCCGCAAAACGAAAAGTTCGGGACGCGGCAAAATCCGCATGAATGTCATCGCGCAATTGCGCTTTGATCTGCTGGGCATTGGCGCTGGCGGTAAAGTGCAATGTTTGTTTTAAACGAGGCAGATCTTTCTCCATCGGGTAAATCGACAAGTAATTCTCGCCGATTTTCTTAGATAAAAGCGAGAGGTCGACCGGCGTCGGCACGCCATTGTCGGCCGCTGCGGCGACGGGCCATCCCAGACAAGCAGTCTCTATAAGTACCGCGGTGATGGCTAAAAACTCTCGACGATTGAGCGATCTCGAATTCATGCGGCACCTCCAGCCTCAACGCGTAGGTGATCAGCCAGCCTCAGCGCCAAAGCGACAATCGTTAGCGTCGGATTGGCATAACCGCCGGTGGCGAAAACGCTGGATCCGGCGATAAACGTATTTTTTAGTTCGTGAACTTTGCAATTGCGGTCGACCACGCCATCGCGTGGATGGTCGGACATTCGCGTGGTGCCCATGTGATGACATGCCGGCCCGAGATCGGTGCTCCACAGATCGTCGCGCTCGAGCGAAATCTGACCCCGGCCCAGGCCCATGGCTGAGAGAGCGCGAATCACAGCTTCGGTCGACTGAACCACACTCCGCAAATCCTCTGGGCCAAAGTTCACAGTCAAGTTCAGACGGCGAAGGCCAAGTTGATCGCGATCCGGGGCGAGGGTGACTCGGTTGTTCGGATCCGGCCACATTTCTGAGCGCGTGTACAAATTTAAAAAGCTCACCGCCTGAGCCTTGCTATAGGTAAAATTGGTGAAGGTCAGAGCGTCCTGTGGGTCCACGTGAACGACTTTGCGCTCGGACAATTGGCAGGAGAAGTTCATTAGCTGGTTTTTTTCTTGAAATTCGGCGGTGGTCGCAAAAATTCTCATCGGGTCGTTGTCTTTTGTGGCCGTAAACGGCAGATGCCAAGCTTTGTCTTCGACATTGACCATGAGGCCGATCGTGGCGTGGGGGTGCTCCATAAAGCAACGCCCCACCATTCCGGTGCCATTGCCCAAACCCTCACGCCGCTGATGATCCGAGTTGAGCAGCAGTCGCGGATTCTCAAGTCCTCCGCACGCGAGAACGAAAAACTTCGCTCGAACGGTGAAATCGGTCTTGGCATTTTTTATCGCGACTTGCTCCACTTGACCCGACTCCGTCGTGTCGAAACGGATCACGTTGGCATTTAGAATAACGTCAATATTCGGCGCGAGAAAAAGATCGTCGCGGTACGTGTCGCCAAAGCGAGTTGGAGGACTATAGTGAAATTCACGGGTCGCCACTCCATTTTGACCGGGCATGTTTGTCTCGGCGTCCAAATCAAAGCTTTGCATTTGTACGTAGTCAGCGGCTTTTTTATAATAGTCGTGAATATCTTTGCGCGTGATGGGCCAGCCTGAGCCCGGGACCCATGAACGTTTTTGAAAGTCCACTTCATCGAGAGGCCGGCACCAGCCGCCCCAGTGATTTGTGCTCCCGCCAAAATGCCTAAGCCGCGACCACGACGGAAAGTCTTTATCGAGCACCGTCGATGGTTGCGACGTGACCGTGCTGGCGGCGTAGCTGTCTTGCGAGTCTTCACTCCACTCCAAATGTCCGCCCTCAAGAAGGGCGACGGTGAGTTTCGAATTCCGCAGCTCTCGCGCAATCGTGATTCCGGCAGCTCCCGAGCCGATTACGCAGATGTCATAGCTGCGCACCGCGCCCGAAGGCACTTCTCCCCCTTCAATTTTCATCTTGGTCTCCCCCCCAAAATTCAAACCTTTGGCGAGCTTTTAATGTTGCGGTGGGATTGTCAAACGGTGGCGGGTCCGCCTTAAATTTTACAAAAAATGCCGTGTCCGCGAGCTTTAACTTTTCTCGATTCGACGCGCTTCAGGCTGTGATTCTTTAAAGATTTCAAGACTGACCACCTGCCAGTGCTTGGGCCACACATTCGACGGCAGGCGTCCCGCCCATTCCACAAAAATTAACGGGTAATCTTGCTTAAGCAAATCCCAAAATCCAGTGCTCTCTAAATCTTGCACCCCTTCGAGGCGGTACAAGTCTAGGTGGTCGATCGACGCATCTTTAAGCCGATACGTTTGATGTATGGCGAAAGTCGGCGACGACGCTTCACTGCCGCCCAGCGCTTCTACAAACCAGCGCACAAACTGGGTCTTGCCGGCGCCAAGGTCGCCGTCGAGCAACACCACGCAGGGGCGCTTGAACGTGAGCGCCAAGTCTTTGGCCCATTTTTCAGCTTCTTTAAGAGATTTAACCGTCACCGACGGCACTAGAACAAACTCCCGCCCATTCGCAATCGCGAAACCACTTGCGGCAACAGGGCCTTTAAATCACTCGCGGTCAAAGACGACTTATCTTGGCCATTGCGAATCCACTCGTCGGCCAATCGGCCATGCAGGTAAGCGGCGGTGGCCGCGGCCTGCGGCGTATCCATCCCCTGCGCAAGCAATCCGCCAATCATTCCAGTCAACACATCACCCGTCCCGGCTTTCGCGAGCGCCGAGTTCCCCGCATGAACCACCATGCAACGCGTGCCATAAGCCACGAGCGAACGATAGCCCTTGAGCAGGACATGGCACTTGGTTTTTTCAAAGCCGGCAAAGACCGCTTTAAAACGGTCGCGCTCAATATCTTGCGCGTTGATTTTTAAGATTCGCGCCAACTCTCCCGCATGCGGCGTGATCACCCAATGCGATGGCAACGGGAACAAATTGTGTTCCACGCACGCCGTGATCGCATCCGCATCAACCACCACCGGGATGTGATCGAGTTTTTTTAATTTTTCAATAATCTGCGCGGTCTCTAACCCAGTGCCTAAACCGGGGCCAATCGCCACGGCCGAGAGTTTACCTCGCCACAATTTGTCGTCATTGATATTGGCGGTCAGTACCTCAGGGATTTCTTTCAGCGATTCCATCGGAGATTCAGACGACGCCCAAGTCACATAGCCCGCACCCATGCGATAGGCGCTCGAGCTGGCCAAGATCCCCGCCCCCCAATAGCCCGGACTCCCCGCCACCACCAACAAATGGCCATGATCGGACTTATTAGACGTTTCTTTTCGCGTCGGCAGGTATCGCCGCGCCAGCCGCTCAGTAAATAAAAAATGTGTTGTTGCAATCCCGCGCAAAGCTTCAAATGGAAAGCCAATGGGTAGCGTACGCAACTTACCGACATGCGCCGGCCCTTCACAGACAAAAAATCCGGTCTTCGCGAGACCAAAAGTCACCGTCATTGCCGCCCGAACCGCGGCGCCCTCGACTTGCCCGGTATTGCCATTAAGGCCCGAAGGCGTATCGATCGAAACCTTAGGCGCCTTGGCGGCGTTCATGGTCTCAATCACTTTTACATAGGGCTCGCCCACTTTGCGCTTAAGCCCGATGCCGAAAATGCCGTCGATCACCAGCGATGCCGACTTGATTTGCTCCACCCGCTCGGGAATTTCAAGTAGATCCACCAAACGTAGACCTTGAAGCTCCGCCCGCTTCAGTTGCGTGCGAAATAACGGCGATTGCGAATCCTTCGGCGCGATTAAAAAAACATTCAAGTCGCGATGCCCGGCCGAGTGCAGGTGGCACGCCGCCACCAGAGCATCACCGCCATTGTTGCCCGGACCACAAACTACGGCCACCGCGCCCTTGGTGAGCTCTGGCAAAAAAGACAAATCAATTTCGCGCGCAGCCAAGGCTCCAGCCGACTCCATTAAGATGTCGGCGCTCAAGCCGTAAACGGTCTGCGACATTTCATCGATTTGCGCCGCTTGCTCGGTGGTCACTAAACGCATGAGCTAGCTCAATTCGGATTGAAGATATTTAGAAATTTCTTCGGCCAGACGGGCAATCTGCTGCTTGTCGCGGCCCTCAACCAAGACTCGGATCAAAGGCTCCGTGCCCGAGAAGCGCACAAAAATGCGGCCCTCGCCCTTGAGTTGCGCCTCGGCGCTCTCGATCAGCTTTTTATAATTGGGGAGGGTGTCTAAATCTTTGCGCTTGGCCACGCGGGTGTTGATCAAAACCTGCGGCACATCTTCCATAGTGTCTTTCAATTCACTAAGCCGCTTGCCCTCACCCTTCATTACGGCAAGAACATTCAAAGCCGCCACACAGCCATCACCGGTGGTCGAATACTCAAGGTGGATGATATGCCCGCTTTGCTCACCGCCGAGCGAATAGTTCTGCTTTCGCATGGCATCGACCACATTTTTATCACCGACATCGGTGCGCACCACGTAGATGCCGTTTCTCTTCATCGCTTGGTCGAGCCCGACGTTGCTCATTTGCGTCGCCACGATCGTATTTTGCGGCAGGGCTTTGCGCTTACTCATATGAATCGCGCAAATCGCCAAGATGTGATCGCCATTCACAATCTGTCCCAGTTCATCGACCATGATTACGCGGTCGGCGTCGCCATCCAAACTAATCCCCACATCGGCGCGGTACTTTAGCACGGCCTCGCACATTTTTTCGGGGTAGAGCGCTCCCGCTTTGTCGTTGATATTAAATCCATTCGGCTCATCATTGATCACGACCAAATCGGCGCCCAGATCAAAAAACACGGCGCGCGCAACATTATAGCACGCGCCATTGGCGCAAACGAGCACGACGCGCATCCATTCGAGAGACATATTCAACGGAAAGGCGTTTTTTGCATACACAATATAGCGGCCGGCGGCGTCGTCGATCCGGCGGGTGCGACCAAGGGCATCGCCACCAGGCAGCCAGCGGCTCATATCTTCGTCGTCGACCAAGCGCTCAATTTCGCGCTCCATACTATCGGGAATTTTAAAACCGTCGGCGCCGAAAATTTTAATCCCATTGTCATGATACGGATTGTGTGAGGCCGAAATAATAATACCGGCATCCACGCGCATATTGCGCGCCAAAAATCCAATGCCCGGGGTCGGCAGCGGACCCGTCAATTGCACGCCCACACCCATCGAGTTGAGCCCCGCCGCCATGGCTTGCTCCACCATGTAACCACTGAGGCGCGTGTCTTTGCCAATCAACACCATTCGACTATCGCCTTTACGCGACGACTGCTTGCGCAGCAAATAGCCCAGCGCCTGACCGACTTTCAACGCGATATCGGGAGTCATCGGGAATTGATTTGCGGTGCCGCGGATTCCGTCCGTGCCAAATAATTTTCGAGCCATCACTTATCTCCAGTTGCCGGCGGAGCTTCACGCAGCACCACCGTAAATTCCTTCGGCTCCAAAGATAAGACCTTGGCGCCGATGGGCAGATTCAAACCATCGCGGCTGAGCTCAACCACCTGCCGTCCGGGGCGAGCCGATGTGAGGTCGATGGTGAATAGCGGATTCATTTGATTGATTTTTTTAAGAGCTACGCGGGGCCCGGCGACCTCGACTTTTACAATCGCGGGAATCTTGGTGTCCATCTCGATATTGGGGCCCAGCAAAACTTGCAGTTCAAACTCTTTCACCAGGGTCGAGTCTTTGCGACCCAGCATCGACATCCACAAGACCAGCGCCACGCCGAGGGCGACAAACTTGTAGCTCATGTTGTCGGTGACCCGAATCTTCATGCGTGAACCCGTTCAAAGCTCTTCGACAGGCCGAAGAGTTCATAGAGAGTTTGCCGAATTTCTAAATGGTCGACATCGACTTGCAAAATCCCTGAGTGCGCCATTCCGACCGATCGATTTTCTTCGCTAATCACAAATACGTAGGCGTCGGTCTCTTCAGTCAGCCCGATCGCCGCACGATGACGGGTTCCCAAATTGCGATCCAGCGCCGAATTCTTACTGAGCGGCAGAAAGCAGCCGGCCGAAACAATTCGCCCACTCCGAATCAACACCGCACCGTCATGCAGCGGACTGCTCGGATGAAAAATCGACTGAATAAGTTCGCTTGAGACTTCCGCGTTGAGCGGGCGCCCCTCTTCAATAAAGTAATCGAGCGAAATCTCGCGCTCGAGCACAATCAAAGCGCCAAAGCCACGTTGCGCGCAGGCCACCATGCCCTTGGCGAGTTCTTCGATCATATACGTTTCTTCAACCGCGCGCTGACCGCTTAAAAATGGGTTGCTGCCGATTTGCGCCAGCGCCCGCCGAATCTCACCTTGGAACAAAATCACCACGATCACGAATAAATTGGAGAAAAATTTCTCCAAAATATAATTGAACGTAATCAACTCAAACCAAATCGAGACCATATAGGCGATGGCGAGAATGCCAAGGCCGCTGAGAATCTGTACGGCGCCGGATTTTTTAATTAATAAAAGAACGCGGTAAACGACCAGCCACACCAACGCCAAATCCACAAAGTCGAGCACACGCAGTTGCGCGATTAACCCCGTCCAGTTGTTGAGCATGGTGCTAAGCATCCGTTGTCTCTTCCGCTAGGCTGTCACAGGTCCCGGCTGTCCCATCGGATCATTGCCACCGCCGGCCGCCTTCTTAGCTCGCAGCTGTTCTTTGTCGTGCTTTTCTTGCGCCTCACGCACCTGGGTGCGATCGCGTTCCAGCTGTTCCTTCTTATTGTCACGAAGCTTTTTAAGATCGTCGAGCGTGCCGCCTTGAACCAACAGATTCACTTCATCGGAGTCGATGGTTTCGTACTCCAACAGCGCACCGGCCATATTGTGCAGAGCCTGAATGTTGTCGCTCAATATTTTAACGGCCTGTTTGTGCCCGTCGTTTACCAAACGAAAGACTTCGCCATCAATCTCTTGCGCCTTAGATTCAGAATAATCGCGGCTTTGCGAGCCCTGCATGCCTAAGAACACAGGTCCTTCGCGTTTTTCGTAAGCGAGGGGCCCGAGCTTTTCACTCATGCCCCACTCACACACCATTCGGCGCGCCAAATCGGTGGCCCGTTCAATATCGTTGCCAGCACCTGTGGTGAAGTCTTTAAAAATAATTTCTTCCGCCGCACGACCACCGAACAAGAAGGCGATCATATTGGTCGCTTTGCTAATTGAGAGATTTAGAGTGTCTTCTTCGGGCAACGTTTGCGTAAGCCCCAACGCCATCCCGCGCGGAATGATTGTCACCTTGTGAATCGGGTCCAAGTTCGGAAGTGAGCGACCGACAATGGCGTGCCCGGCTTCATGATAGGCGGTCAGGCGTTTGTCTTTGTCGCTGATCACCATGGATTTTCGTTCCGATCCCATAATGACTTTATCTTTGGCCTTTTCAAAATCTTCCATTTCGATTCGGGCCTTGTTGTCACGCGCAGCCTGAAGCGCCGCCTCGTTCACCAAATTTTCTAAATCCGCGCCCGAAAATCCCGGCGTGCCTCGACCGATTTTCTCTAAATCCACGTCGACGGCGAGCGGAGTCTTGCGCGTGTGCACCTTCAAGATCTCTTCGCGGCCTTTGAGGTCGGGCTTATTCACCACGACCCGGCGGTCAAAGCGACCCGGACGAAGCAACGCAGGGTCGAGTACGTCGGGCCGGTTGGTGGCGGCGATTAAAATCACGCCGTCATTCGACTCAAAGCCATCCATCTCAACGAGCAATTGGTTCAACGTCTGTTCGCGCTCATCATGCCCGCCGCCCATGCCGGCGCCACGATGGCGTCCGACCGCATCGATCTCATCGATAAAAATCAAGCAGGGTGCGTTTTTCTTGCCCTGTTCAAAAAGGTCGCGCACCCGCGAAGCTCCGACACCAACGAACATTTCAACAAAGTCCGATCCTGAAATGGTGAAGAAGGGAACATTCGCTTCACCGGCCACGGCGCGCGCAAGCAGGGTTTTACCTGTGCCCGGATGCCCAACGAGTAGAACGCCTTTAGGAATGCGGCCGCCCAGTTTGGTGAATTTTTTCGGATCTTTCAAAAACTCGACAATCTCACGCAGTTCTTGCTTTGCCTCTTCGACGCCGGCCACATCTTTAAACGTCACCCGATTTTTATTTTCGGTGAGAAGACGGGCGCGACTCTTGCCGAAGGCCATCGCCTTGCCACCGCCGACCTGAATCTGCCGCATAAAAAACATAAACATGGCGATGATGATAATCAGCGGCAGCCAGTTCAACAGAACACTGGCCATAAACGAATTGTCGGTGCTCACGTAGTTGGGCGTGATGCCCTTATCGCGCAACAATTGAAAGCCTTGATCATCGGTGTTGCCGCGAATTTTAAATTGTTTGCCGCCGTAAATTTTTTGTCCAGCTTCGGTCAGCTGACCTTCGATCTCGCTATTTGTTTTATCAAATGTGATCGAGTCCTTTTCAACGTGGCTCTGATCGATGGCCAGGAGAAATTTGTTGTAGTTAAAATCGCGAACGATCTGGTTGGCCTGCTTTTCGTACATCTGAAAAAATAAAACGGCGAGTACGATTAACAGGGCCCAAAGGGTCATAGTTTTGGAGGGAGAGCGCATTGAGCGTCCTTTCTTGGGGTAAGAACAGCTTCAACATTATCACGCTCGCAATTGTTACTCAAACTCGACTCGTCGCAGGTGCCGCCCATAGAAAGTCGGGTGTCGTCTCGAACGTGAAGCCGAGCATTTTAAAGCTGAGACTTTTTTCCTCGC
>CAYVRZ010000029.1:0-51562 GCA_964453895.1 uncultured Pseudobdellovibrionaceae bacterium
GAAAGACGCGGGAGGACTCACAAAACTCTCGGACCTAAATTGGGTCTCAGGTCGGAAACTCGAAGGCAGAATGCTACCTAAGAGGTAAAAATGAATACACGAATGATCCAAGTCGCCGCGCAAGTTCCAGCGTCAGTTGAGAGAGTTTACTTGGCATGGACCAATCCGGAGCTGGCCATGAAGTGGTTCTGTGGCGAGGGCATTCGCCCCGCGGACCTGGAGATTGATTTTCGCGTGGGCGGGCGCTACCGGGCGACCCAAATTATACTTGATGAGGAGTTTACCGTCTCCGGCGTTTACATTGAGATCGAAGAGCACAAGAAAATCGTATTCACCCATGAGTGGCATGATCCGCTGCAATTTGAGACCACGGTCACCGTGGAGTTTAATCCCGACGGACATGAGACTGAAGTCGTCGTCACGCAAAATGAATTTGTAAGCGATGGTCAGGCCGATGGGCAGAAGAACGGCTGGCAAAATGCCCTCGATAGCCTGGTGCAGAAATTTACCGAAGGCGTTCTCTAGCGCGCCTTTAAATAGCTCGACCAAAGTCTGGTCCTGAGCCATCTACGCGAATCGTTTTGCGACGCGGGCCTTATATTTTTTATGATGGAGCACAGATTGAGGAGAGTGAACTATGGCCGTCGTATCGGTAATCAATCAAAAAGGCGGAGTGGCCAAAACCACAACGTCCCTCAATGTGGCGTCGAGTTGGGCGCAGATGGGCAAAAAGATTTTGCTGGTCGATCTCGATCCGCAATCATCGGCGACCAAAGCCATTTTCGGTGACCGCGATTTTGAAAAGACAATTTTCGATGTGGTTATGGGGCAATGCCAGATCGAAGAGACCATTGTTCACTCTGACGAATTCGAAATCGATGTGATTCCGGCCGAGATTTTGTTGAGCGGGATTGATATTCAGCTGGCCGCTCACTTTGGCCGCGAGACGATTTTACGCCGCAAGATCGACCCGATTCTTAAAAAATACGATTCCATCTTGTTTGATTGCTCTCCCTCACTTGGGCTAATGACGGTCAACGCGCTTATGGCGTCCGACGACATTATCATCCCCATTTGCCCGGAGTACTTTTCGCTAAAAGGGATCGAGCTCATACTCGATACTTTGCGAAATATCCGTACGGGGTTGGGCTATCGGGTGGGCGTGCGCGGAGTGGTGATTACGCGCTTTCGCGATCGCAAAATTGTTCGCGAAGTGATCAAGCAGGTTGAAGAAGTCTACAAACTCCGCGTTTACTCCAATTACATTCCCGATAATATCGCGGTCGAAGAGGCTCATCATCGGCATCGCCCGGTGCGAAAGCACGCCCCCAACTGCATGGCGGCGAAAGCGTACACATCCTTGGCTAAGGAGCTTTGGTAATGGCGAAATCGAATCCGCTCTTTGTCGACTCCACCAAGCTTTCGGGCGACTCGATCGGGACGCAAATTGAGCTGGGTCAGATTGGCCTTTATGAGGGTGAAGAGCTTTATGTTTTGATCACCAATCATCTGGGTGAAGTTCGCCATGTGACGATGAATTTGAACAGCGAATTAACGTACCAAACGCGAGTGTGGTTGAATCACCAAAAAACTTTTGCCTACCAGTTTGTGATTCAAAAAGACGGAAAGCGTATTTTACAGTCCGTCGAGAAAAAGGCCCGCGCGCAGTATGCCATTGTCGACCGCTGGGAGCCGGTGTTGGCCGAGCCCAATCCGATTGAGGTCGAACCCCAACAGGCGGTTGAGACCAATACGAATATTCCGGATCACGTAAAATCCGTGGCGAGCCTAATCGAAAAATTCGGTTTCTAAGCCTTATACTGGTGCCTTTTTTGGCCGCAGAAAGGCCCCGTATGGGCTTAACGGTACGTATAAGCTATTGAAACCACGTAGTTTTAAATGCCATTTGAATGGCCTGTAAATTGTACATAGTCGGATAACCCAATGAATTTAGGAGTCCGATCGTGACCATCATTCAACGGCTAGCCGTGACTATCTTATGCGCCCACTTTGCTACGGCATTCGCTCAAATCAACGAGCACGAACGCTGTGATGCACCTAAGTCGCCTTTATATCAAAAAGTAGATTCAAATGATGCGCTTGAAGTCGTTATGATGACGGTTCAGTCGACCTTAAATAAGAAGCCCGAAGATGCGGGTGGGCCGGCACGAGATCTTAAGGCAGTTCTTGGCGTTAAGCAGGCGGGCCAGGAAATGAACTATCTGCCGGTGTTGCTGAGTCATCGCGGTAAATCTCGCGGAAGCAACTGCGAAGCTAAACCCTTTCGAATTAAGTTTCTCGATCAAGACATAGAAGGGAAGTTGGAGCAGTGGCTCGCGGATAACGGAATCAAAGCTGACTCGCCCAACTATATTGTCGATTATTACAAGGCCTTCGAGCGCGAGACTTTGACGGAAGAACAGAAAAAGGGTAGCAGCCAGAAAGGCAATATATTTGCCAAATTGGGCGATGACGTAAAAGTGGTTAGCCATTGCGGAAGCGCCACGTGGAACGCGATTAGCGGATCCACAGAGGCCGCACAGGACTCGCGGTTGCTCTCTGAATATTACATTTATGAACTGCTATCGACCACTCGGTTCGCGGTAGAGCGAACGCGATTGGCTAGAATCAATTACCTAAACATCGATGGAAAATCCTATTACGGAAAACCGAAACTGGCCTTCTTCCGTGAACCGCCCACCTCGTTGGCGAAACGCTGTGGTCTTGCGAGCAAAGTTCCTAAACGCCAGCCCGATCAGCCTGAGATTCCGCGCAATGCGATCTCCTATGCGCAGCTTCGGTTGATCAACTCGTTTTTAACAAACACGGACTATAGTGAATACGGCCACAATGTGAATGTTTTGTTTAATAAGGCAACAAACGAGCGATACTTTGGCCCCTATGACTTTGATCTTCTCTCCATATATTCCGAGTACACTGGGCATTCCCCGATCGCCGCTCGCGCGCAGCAGTTTAAGAATTCTCTATCACAAGCCAATCGCTCCAATACCTTGCCCGCGGTGAAACACATTCTCGCGAACCAAGAGCGAATGCAGGCCATCTTAGACAACTCAATCCTTCAACCCGAAGATAAGAAAGTCATAGCCGAATGGTTTGCGGCTTTCACCGGGGTTTTGCAAGAATATGCCGGGGAGCAAAGGTAGCTAATATGCGTCTAAGGCATTTCGTATTTGCTACACTTGTGATCGCCAACGGCCTCGCCTGGGCAGAGCTGCCGGTCGAGGCGGTTTGCGTGCGAGGTTTGCTCGGCACCAATCCGAAAAGTGTGAATCCCAATGGAGCGAAAGTCACCAACTCCACAATCGGCCGCGTTTCGATCGACTTCTTTTCGGATGGGCACATCGCGGCTCGTTTCAATTCTGAAGTCGATGTCAATTCGCGCAAGAATGGCGGCAGTGGCGAGGAGTTGATTCAAACTTTAAGCAACCACGCGGACCCCTCGTCGCCGACGGCGCTGCGGGTGGAAGAGAAGGCCGTAGTTCCGCAGGCGAGACTGAACCAATTTTTATCTGAAACTCAATCCCAGGCGTTTGCGGCGCGCTCTAAGCTTTCTCAGCCTCTTCGCTGGCAGCTGCGCGACAATCCCCCGGCGGGAAAGCGATTTGTTACGATCACTGAATACGGAAAGCATTTCGTATTTAATCTCCCGAAAAGCAACTCGGCATTCGTGGTTAAACCCAGATTTAGAAAATACTTCGAAGCGCCAGCGGCGCCATCGGTCGATCCGAGTGAACATCGCAGTGTAATGGGCAACTTAACGGCTCTCGAACTTAAGATCACCGTCGCCAACGGACCCGGGACCGACGCCTTTTTGTCTCACGAAGACACTGTTTTTAAGCCGCGCATAATGATCTCGGATGAAATTGCCGATCGAATTAAGGCGCTCGATGGCCGCGACCCTGACTTGAACTCGGCGTTATTTGCCCTAAAGAACGAAACATTGGGCCTGCCTTCCTCCGCCGGCCGACCTCTCAATAACCCGGCGCATGTGGAGTCTATGTTTCAGGCCCTTGGCTTGTTGCTCGCTAAGGACGCCAAGTTTCTGCAGCCCTCATTTGCCGTGCAGTATGAACGTTCTTCGTATCGCGCCATGGTCGACAGAAACGAATTTCAGTTTACCGCCGATCGCAATGTGAGAATTTACTCGGCCGCGCAAATTTCATCGAGCCGAATGCAGAACTATTTGGGCGAGACGCCGCTCTTTCAAAGCGGTCCGGATGAGACCTTTGCCGAGCTTAAGTCACCGGTCAGCGAAAAACAAAACGGCTCCGCGATTTACACATCCCTCCGCTCTGGTCTCGATCGTGAACATGTGCCCGTGTATCGAAAAGGCAGCGGTAAGTTTGCGATCGCCCGCATGATCGACCAAGAAATCCGCGATCAATATGTAGATCGTACTCTGATCGATCAAGGAACCAAGTATTGGCTGATTAAAGGCACCGGCAACTTAGATTCGGCGCCGAAGAAAAACGACCTTCTCGCCAAAGGCGATATCGAAGTGGCTTTTCCGGTGACCACGCGAGCGGGCCAAAGGCTGCGCGTTCAGTTTCGCTATAAACAAGTCAACCGAATGAATGAGGGGCGGCAGGGCGTACTCGATCGCATCCGAATTTACAACGACATGGGTTTTGAAATTCCCGTTAAACCCGGCTTTGATGATTTACTTTGGCAGGCGTCGCGCCGAGAAGCCGATGAAGTCTTAAGTCTCGAAGTGGACGGAACCATTCTGCCCTTTAAAAGTCGCATCACCAGTCAAGAGACAGCGGCTTACAAAAAATTCTTTCTCGATTTTTACGAGTACCAGACGCATCTTCGGGGCCAGCCGCGCTCATTAGAAACCTTAGATCGCGTGGGCAGTGCGGCTGCGCTTGAGCGCTTGGGAAGATCTTTAAAGCTCGAAAACGTGGTGCACTTTATTATTGACCGGACTAAGCGGGTGGCCCTCGGCGCCGTTATCACCGTGGCCGCCTTGTCGACGTATCAGCATGTGATGACCCCTAAAATTGTCAATACCCCCACCCAGCAAGAAATCAGCATAAACAGACCGGATGCAAGCGTCGACCGTTTTCCCGAGGCGAAACAACCCAGTCAGCCCGTCGTGTTGCGCGGACTGCGCAGTCCGAAATATGGAATTTTGGATTTGCACGCCGTCCCCGATACTCAAGGTGGTTTTGTCTTTGTTGTCCCAGAGCAGACGCAAACCCGCCTGAGAATTGAACGGGCAGAAAAGGTCGAGTTCTTTGCAGGCACCGGCGATCGAATTGTGTTCTCTGTATTTGAAGGTCAAACCGGCCAGCTTTTACTTCGCCCCAAAGCGATCGACAATCGGGACGAAATTTAGTCGTCGTCGCCCGGTAGAAAATGGGCTACGCTTTTAAGTGTGAAATCACTTCTGGCGATTCTATTTTTGGCGCTTATTGTGGCCGGCTATCTCGGCTTTAAGGCATACATCGCGGGGATTGATAAGCGTGTCGGTTCCCTACAAAATTCAAATTCACTATTGCGCGATTTGAAACGGGAGCTGTCGAGCATGGACGGTTGCCTAAAGCTTTTTGCATCGGGGCAGCCACTGGATTTAACCCCATTGACCGACCCGGATGGGGTCATACCGGTCACGCTCCTTCATCAGGGGGTTCGCATTCAGGCCGGGGTCCAGCTGACCAAAGAAAATGTAACCGTCGAAGATCTCAGTCTTGCGAATCTCGTCGATCTCGGACCGTTCGAGGAGAAGCGGGGCTTTCAGGGCCGATTGAAACTTAAAGTTGCGGCCACGGCCAAGGAGCATATGGTGGCCCTTGTGAAAATCACGACCGATGCGAACGGGCATGTGATCGCCTGTGTGAGCAGTGAGGACTCGGGCTTTGCCAATACGGGTAAGCGGTGCCGGGCCGACAATTCTCCCGATCAAATGCGCGCCGGAGGGGCCGCAAATATCGTTGCGGCCCCAGAGGGGACGATGGCTGTGAGTGGAAAGATGGCTCAGCCGGTGTTTGCCTTTGACGGAGTTGTGAAGTGGTTGCCCTCGCCGGCGTGCGGACCGGTGAACTATTGCCTAAATGGTTTATGGACGACGACGGCCACGATCCCTTGTAAAGACTGAGCTAAAGCTTTTGCCCGCCCGATTCTAGGTCGAGCGCGGAGTAGAAGTCGAGATAACGGCGCATAACGTGAATCGGGTAATCTTTGGGCCATATTTTTCGATCTAAGGCCTCGTTTACGTTTCTTTGACCCATGTTGTAGGCGGCTAGGTAGAGTTGTGCATGGTCGTCAAACTTCTCTCTTAAGTAATGCAGGTAAGCCGCGCCTATCCGGATATTTTGGATCGGATCGAGAAGTGTTTTTTCGCCGTGCCAGGGCAGGCCATATTTTTTTGCGATCCATTCTCCGGTCTTGGGTCTGAGTTGCATCAGGCCAACTTCATCCAAGGCGCCCCGGCGATCGGGGTCGAAGCTGCTCTCGCCCAAAATCACCGAGATCAAAAAAACTGGGTCGAATTCGTTCTTGTGGCTTTCGTCGATTATAGCTTGGGCCACCTGCTTGTAGCGCTTGCGATGTTTCTTGGGCAGGCGCTCTCGAGTGAAGGCGTAAATCTTCCCGTTTACCTTTTTGATCTTTTCGCCACTGCGAACCACGCTCATGCGATAGTACTTGCCAAGAAGTTGTTTAGCATGCTGCAGGCGAAATTCCCGCTGCACCAGAGAGGCGGGTTTGCGCACTTTTTCATTTTGAGATTTAGCCGGTTTGGCTATGGGGATGGGGGGCGGAGGTGCGCTGGGCTTGAAAATTTGCAGGGACCCGACCACCAGGCCGGCGGATAAAATGGCATAGGCCGCCAGCTCACGCGAAAACCATTTGCGTCGCATCTTATGCGTCTTAAGCCCGGAGAGTTCCGGAGGAATTTGTGGCGTGTCGAACTGCGGCTGCATGAGAATTTATCGGTTGGAATGGATCTAAATCCGAATTTTTAAAAAACTGTCACCTTTCCCGGCGCATCATATTGACAATTCGAAGGTTAGGCGGTCCCCTTAAGAGGGTAGGGGGACGTATGAGCGAAGAAAAAGAAGAAGGTCAGAATCGCAGGTCAGTCAAAAACGTACTGGTTAGTCCCAAGCAACAGCTGCGCTACTCCTTTGTGCTGGTGATCGGCTCATGCCTAACCTTGGCATTGTTTGTCGGGGTTTTAATTTTTCAGATCAATCAAACCATATCAACCCTGGGTATTGCCTATCGGCTTGACCCCGAGGTTATTGAGGCGATTCATAAATCTCTCAATTCGGCTTTGGTGATGGCGATGATCCTTGCGGCACTGACCATCATTTCGAGTTTGGCGCTGTCCATTCGTCTCAGCCACAAAATTTATGGTCCAGTGGTCTCTATAAAACGCTATTTGCAGACCTTGATGAGCGGTGATTACAAGGCTCGCCTAACCCTACGTCAGGGCGACGATTTGCTGGATCTAAGGGATGCGCTGAATCAGTTGGCAGAGGCGCTGGAAAAACGGCACGCGCGATAGTACATCTGCGGGTTCATGGCCCGCAAAAAAGCTCGCAAAAAACGAATCCCTATAGCGCTATTTCTGAGTGTCGTCGCACACGCTTCACTGGTTTTGACTCTGATCTACTTTGTTCGCACTCAAACTATCCCTAAAAAAGGGATCATCTCCATCGACTTTATCGAGACGGCACGGCATGACAGTTCGGTGCCCCACTTTCGGCCCCGGGCGACGATCAAGCCGTCGGTCCTTCCATCACCGGCCGCACTGCCAAGGCCCGATCAACCGGCGGGCGACCCCGAGGCTCGGGCTCGAGAGACCGACGCCTACATCCAGGCCGTTCTTGACCTGATCAACCGGCGAAAAACTTACCCTAGGGAGTCTTTGGATCGTGAAGAGGAGGGCCGCGTCTTGATCGGCGTAAGTATAGACGCCGACGGCAAGATTTTAGAGGCGCATATTGAGGACCCGTCTCCGTTTCAGCGCCTAGACAATGCGGCATTAAAAACAGTTCACGACATCTTGTCTTTCCCTCCATTGCCGCCAGTGATAGAGGCTCCTTTGCACCTGCACATTCCGATTCTATTTCGCCTGGAGGGCCAGCAATGACCACGATTTTTATTTTTGCCATCAGCATTGGATGGGCGCAAACGGCAGTTGAAGTGCCCACCATCAACGTCTATGGCGCACCAAAATCTTCCTTAGACGCGGTACCAACGGTGTCGGAGCTTTCGGGCCAGAGACTGCAACGTAAAAAGCAGGCGAGCTTAGGTGAGTCGCTCTCGCGCGAGACCGGGGTGGCGGCCACGTCTTTTGGGCCCGCCGCGAGCCGCCCGGTGATTCGCGGGCAAGAGGGCGAGCGAATTCGCGTGCTGCAAGATGGAACGGGATTGTTGGACGCTTCCGGCGCGAGCCAGGATCATGCGGTGGCCGTGGATCCGTTGGTGATTGAGAAAATTGAAATTATTCGCGGACCCGGCGCGCTTTTGTACGGCAGTCAGGCCGTGGGCGGCGTGGTCAACATGACCCTCAATCGGATTCCAGAAAAAATGCCAGAAAGTTTTTCGGGCAAGGCTGAAGGTAAATTTTCTTCCACCGACATGGGCCGAGGGGGCGCCGTCGCGCTTAAAACTGGCCTCGGCTCGAAGTGGGCGATTCATGCCGATGGGGCGGCCCGCGCGGCCGACGACTATAGGTATTCCGAGGATCGACGGGTGAACAATAGTTTTAACCGCTCGGGCAACGAGGCGATCGGGGTCTCTTACATTGGCGCGCGAGGATTTATCGGCGGGTCTTTTGCCAACTACGAGTCGTCGTACGGAACCCTGGTTGAAGAATTTGTAAAGATCAATTTGCAGCAGCAGCGGGCTGAACTTGCGGGCGAACTCAAAGAGTTTTTAGGCTTCCAAACGGTGCGTTTACAGTTGTCCAAGGGCTGGTACAAGCACGATGAGATGGAGCGTGGCCAGCTCGGAACAGTGTTTAAGAATAATGGCGGCGAGGGCCGGTTGGAAATGCGCCACAAACCGCATTGGGGTTTTGGTGGCGTCGTAGGGTTGCAGGCAACGATTTTTGATTTCTCTGCCGAGGGTGATGAAAAATTTCTGCCGCCCACTAAAAATGAAATGCAATCGATCTTTTTCTTTGAAGAGAAGTTAGAGGGTTCATTTCGCCCGTCCTTTGGCGGCCGTTGGGAGGGTGTGGTTGTTGAATCGTTGAGTGACCCGGCTTTTCCGGCTCCTGAGACTAAGAAATTTGATAGCGCGAGTCTGGCTCTTGGATTTTTGCAAGAGCTTGGGCGCGGCTACGCTCTGGTTTTGAACACGTCTTACACTGAGCGCGCGCCCAATTATCAGGAGCTGTTTGCGGGCGGCCCGCATGTGGCCACTGGAATTTTTGAACGCGGTCTTGCCACCCTAGACAAAGAAAAGAGCAAGGCGGTTGAGTTGGCCGTGCGGCACAAAGGCCCGATGGGTCAGGGCAGCTTAGGTGTATTTCTACAAGACTATGAGGACTACATTTTTCTTGCCGCCACTGGTGGCACCGGCCCGGCGCCGGACAATTTGCCCGAGTATGCCTTTGGTGCGGCTGACGCCCGATTTTATGGCGCCGAACTCGAGTATCGGCACAACATTACCCATCTGATAAGCAAGGGGTTGCTCGAATTTGAGCTAAAGGTCGATTGGCTAAAGGGAATCCAACGAACGACCGGAGACAACCTGCCACGCGTGACTCCGCTGCGCGAGACCGTGGCCTTGCATTACAAGACCGACCAATGGATTTGGGATTTTGAAGTGCAGCGCACTGAGGCGCAGACCGACACCGCGCCGAATGAGCGGGCGACGGGCGATTATATGTTCGTCAACTTAGGCGCTGAGAAATCTTTGGGCGGAGAAAAATTGCGCTCATCTGTTTTTGCCCGGGTGAATAATATTTTTGATGCCGAGGGCCGCAATCATGTCTCTATTTTAAGAGACGTGGCTCCGCTCCCTGGTCGCAGTTTTGCGGCCGGCTTGAGAATGAACTTTTAATCACTGTAAGAAATTTTGCAGAAACGGCCACAGCCAATGGCGGGTCGCCTCTTCGGTAATCAACAGGTAGGCGCCTTGCGCGACCAACAGTTGCAGCTCTTGGCCTTTCGCGGGTTCGTGCACATAAGGAACGTCGCCGAGCTTTCGGGCGGCATCGCGGGCTGCGGTCATTCGTGCGAGCAGATGCTTAGCCTCTTGGCCTGCGGGGCCATCGACCTTCGCCCGTTTTTCAACTTCGGTTAATAAATTTAGCCACGATTCGCGGTGATAGGGAAGCCGTGCGAAGGTGATCAACAAATCTTCGCCGATCCCGCTCGCTGCGGCCTCATTGAGCTCAAGAATTTGTTCGCTGATCATTGGCTCGTCATTGAGGAGGGCAATTTTTCCGTCGTCCGTGCGCACCCGAGTGACGCTGATGATGTCTTGGATGCGGCCTAAGTAAAAGTTGAACATAAACTGCTTCACTTGCATCCCGGCGGCCCGCATAAGAAGAACGCGCACTTTCTCGGGCAAGTACGGGATTTTCTCGGTCGTGGTCATTAGCGCTTGGGCCACGGCATTGGCGGCCTTGCGCCAAATGCGGTTCATGGATTTGAGTTCGGCCTCATCGCGCTCTAATTTGGCGCGCAAAGCGTACTTGTTGTTGAGAAACATTTCGCGGATTTTTTGTACCTCGGGCAGCCCGTTGGATTTGATTATGTTTAATGTTCTCGCCGCGGCCTCTTTGGCTCTGGGCGTGGTTAGGTCGAGCACGACGCGAGGTTTTTGTTCGCTGGTGAATGTGTGTGTGGGAAACAGGGCCATGGCCGGCACGCCTTGGCCCGCGGCCACCGATTGCAAGAGTTCGATCATGTTTTTTACAAAGCCATAATCTTCTCCAAATTGCTGACTTGCGACCATAAACTGGACTTCGAGTTCAACCAGTTGGCGCGCTTGTTCGTCCGTCAACGCGAAGACATCGGTTTTGTGTAATGGCTCGATCCGTTTCGCGAGTTCGATAAGGTCATGGTAAGCGGAGTCCAAATTATTCGCGGGAGTTCGAATCAGTCCCACCAATTGTTCGGATTTTCCACCCGCCAAAAAGAACAGCGCGGTCTCGAATTTTACCGAGCCGCGGATTTGTGTGGGGCGGAGAGGTTGATTGCTGGATCGAGTCTGGCGATCGATCGAGGCCTCCAACTGGCGAATGTATGTGGTGTGATCTATTTGCTCATCAGTAAAAAGCTGCAAAGTCGGGTTGATAAAAGTTAAGCGACTCTCGCAGGTTGTTTCGGCGATGCTGGATTGAGCTAGTAAAATGCCAGCGAGCAGAGTCGGAACAATAAGACGGCGCATCGAAATCCCCTCGAAAAAATTGTGATGAAAGGCACGGTTACAACATGGCCTGCCGCATTAAATAGAGTTGCTGTAAATATAACAGCCGAGATCCATTTTAGGACGCCATTGTCCAAAAATTCCTCTCACTCATAAGCCGCGATCGGGGCGAAGTGGGGCCCGCCCTGGGAACGGAGTTTGCTCTATTTCAAACCCACGTAAAGGGTGCAACCATGAGTAGCAATTATCTTTTTATTGCCGCAATCGTATTTTCGCTAATCCAAATTCGCGCGTCGGCAGACGAGTTTATTCAGGTCGAAGGATTTATGCTGGGCTACCAACCGGCCATCGCTGATGGCGTGAGAGTCACGGTGGGAGAGAAGCGAAAGCGAATCGCTTTTGAACCGGCGGAGCGCTGCCTTCACCACGTGCAAACCGAGCGAACCGGACCTCCCACCAATGGCATCGCAATCAATTTTAGAGCTGAAAACGTTCGCGACGCCCGAATTAAATTGCGCGGACTGGTCGAGCAGGAGTGGCTCCATTCCCCCTCTAGTCTGGCCGCAAGCTACTACCGCGATAATTTGGCGACGGAGCCTCCTGAGAACGTGGTCCAATTTTTGTTTGTCCCGATGGTGCTTGCCCCCAGGCCCGTCTCCGTGGTCCGGACCGAATGGACGCCCAAAGCTAAGGAAATTTTGGCCAAGGAAGGCTGGCCCGGCCTCGAGCGGTATTGCGGCACCCATTTTGTTGAGACGGTGGGTGAAGAGGCCTTTGTGATTTATTCGGTGCGCGTGGAGTTCCCCTCGGTTGATGCCCGAGTTCGTTTCGACCGGACTCGCAATGCTTCCATAAACATGTCGCCGGCCCTCGTCCTTAGCAATCTCTACCGCATGAACCAGCGCTTTGAGTTTGCGGGTCCGGGTGGAGATGTCGTTCTCGATATTCTGCAAGTGGGCGGGCGCGAGCGCGATGTCGAGAGACTTCGGGAAGAGCTCGGCGGCGGCGAAAGTATTCAGATACAAAGTGAGATTGCGCCAGGCTCCACGCTGACCCGGGCTCGTCAGGTCTGCAACCCTGGCTCTATCGAGTCTTGCCAAAAACTCGCGCAGCTCTTCTTAGACTTTCAATTTCGCCGGCTGAACTTCAATGGAGAACGGCCGGCGTTTAGTCCATTTCGCTATCGAATGGCGCCACTGGTTTATGTCAACTCGCTGGTTAACTCTGCGCGAGTGCCTGATCCAGATCCCGAACAAGATCTTCAGCGCTCTCCAAACCCGTCGACCAGCGGATTAGTCCATCGCTGATCCCAACTTTGCGTCGCTCTTCGGGGCCCAGGCTTAAGTGGGAAGATCGCGCCGGCTGAATGACGAGAGATTCCACACCGCCTAAGCTTGCAGCCAAGATTGGAATTTTCAGTTTCGCCAAAAATGAGTCTACACCGCGAGGATCTTTGAGCTCGAAACTCATCATTCCACCAAACCCGGCAAAATATTTTTTAGCCCTGGCGAACGAGGAGTGCCCTTCCAGTCCGGGATAATTAACGGCGGCGATTTTTTCGTGACGGGTGAGGTGTTCAGCCAACACTTGCGCCGTTCGGTTTTGTCTTTCGACTCGCACACCGAGCGTTTTTATACCTCTATGGAGCAGGGAGCAGGCGTGTGGATCTAACGTTCCACCCAAGTGGGCGGCGGTGTGATTGATTTTTTGAATTAAAGTCTTTTTGCCAATCACGCATCCCGCGATCACATCGGAGTGGCCGTTTAAATACTTGGTCGCGCTGTGAATGGATAGGTCAAATCCAATGTCGAGCGGCTTGAAATTGACCGGAGACGCAAAGGTGTTGTCGATCACCGCCAGCAACTGATGCTCACGGGCGAACTTAAGTGCGCTCGAGAACTCGGGAACTTCGAGCAAAGGATTCGACATCGCCTCGACATAAAGCATACGGGTATTGCTCTTAACCTTAGCCGCCCAATTTTCGTCCTCGGCAAAATCACAGGTGATGCCGAAGCGACTGAGATCTTGCATCAGCAGCGAAAAGGTTCCGCCATATAAAGTTTTTTGCGCAACAATGTGATCACCCTGAGACAGCAATGCCAAAAATGTGCTGCTGATCGCGGCCATCCCGCTCCCAAGCGCCAGCGCGGCCTCACCGTTTTCGAGGGCCGCTAGCTTGGCATGTAGTGCGGTGTGATTGGGCGTGTTGTTGAGTCGCGCATATTTAATGTCGACATAGTCGGATTCATTTTCAAATTCAAAATTGGCGGATTGAAACACCGGCATGCTAACGGCGCCATGGATGCGCGGTAATATTTCACCGGCATGCACGGCTTGCGTAGAAATGTCTTTCATATTTTTCCCCCTAAAACGGACATTGATTTACCGTCGGCCATGCCCCAGAGCAGAAGAGGCGTATTGCTTTTTGCCGAGACTCGGCCCTTACGGTCGACCGAAATCAGCCCAAACTCGCCGCCCTGTTTACGCGATTTCTTTAAGACATGCGAAACCGCGCGACTGAGACTCCACCCGGCTTCGATGTAAGCGCAAATCGCCGCAGCTGTCCCGTTTTCCACGATCTCTTCGCCAGTGCCAGTGGCACTTACAGCGGCGAAGCGGTTGGCAAAGTTGCCTGCAACGGTGGGCGAGTCGGAAACACGATGGGGATACTCGAAGCCGCGGCCACCCGTGGATGTGGCGGCACTTAAGATTCCGTCGGCGTCGAGGGCGACGGCGCCCACAGTTCCACTTTTCCCGGTTTTTCGTCGCCGATAGTTGCGCAGCTGGTGCGGCGTGAACGGCGATGCGAACTTAAGCCCTAAATTTTTGGCAAAGTTTTTTGCGCCCCGGCCGCCGAGTACGCGATCTCGCTCGCGCATAAGTGCCCGCGCCAGCAAAACGGGATTTTTTACGCCCTCAACATTTACGCAGCCGCCAAATCGCCTGGCCCCGCCATCCATAACGGACGCGCTCATGCGAATTTGCCCGTCGCTTTGGATTTTGGAGCCGAGCCCGGCGTTATAGAGGGGATCATTCTCGAGTAAGACCACGGCGCGGGTTACGGCCTCAACGCTCAAGCCGCCCCGTTGCAAAAGTGGATAGACCTCGCGAAGCACACGGGCCAAGGAGTTCATATAAACGGATTTATCGCGGGCCTTTAAAACTTTGGAACCGGCGCCGCCATGAATGACAAGTACTGGCATGCGAATGTTCTATCTGAATAATCTCTGTGGACGATAGCCTTAAGGCCATGCGTAAATAAGATATGGATCCGTTACAGATACTCCGGCCTTATTTGTCTGAACCCACCGTCAATGAGTTGATGTTCAACCGTCATGATCAGTTCTTTGTGGAGCGAGAGGGGCGCATGGAGCTCGCCAGTTCGCCCTTTCAATCGGAGGCCCAGTTCGAGGCTTTGCTGGATCAAATCGGTAAGTTGAAGACGGCCAATACGGCCAATGGCTTAGACTTTGACGGAATATTGCCTGACGGCTCGCGGTTTCATATCACCCGGCCTCCGCTGTCGCCTTATGCATCGACTCTGACCATTCGGAAGTTTTCTGCCGTTTACCGAGGTCTTGAGAAGTTAATCAGTTCGGGCTTGTTGACCAGCAAAAGTGCGCGATTTTTAGAAGCCTGCGTTCTAGCCCGGATGAATATTATTATTTCAGGCTCGACCGGCGCGGGAAAGACCACTCTTTTAAATGCACTCTGTTCGAAAGTTCCACTGCACGAGCGCGTGATTACAGTTGAGGATATTCCTGAAATTCAGATGTCGCACCCCAACTGGGTTCGCCTAGTCTCTGTGCGAGGCGCTGAGGGCAAGGGTGCGGCCATGAAAGATTGCTTGGTCAGCAGCTTGCGCATGCGGCCCGACCGAATCGTGGTCGGGGAATGCCGCTCGAACGAGGCCGTAGAGATGATGCAGGCCATGAATTCGGGCCATGAGGGCAGCATGACCACGCTGCACGCAAATTCCACGGGCGATGCTCTGACCAAACTCGAAACTTTAATTATCTTTCATAGCGGCGTCGACATTCCATTAAAATCCCTACGGCGGCAGATTGTCGATGCGGTGGACCTCGTGGTTCAGGTCAAGAAAAACGCCGATGGCAAACGCCAGGTCGAAGAGATTATGGAAGTCGTCGGAATGGAGAACGACACGATCACGCGCTTATCGCTGTTTAAGCTCGATGGCCAAAAGGGCCGCGGCCGTCTAAAAGGCACCGGGCAGCCGCCAACTTTTGTAAAGCGTTTTGAAGAGCGCAGTATTATTTTGCCGAAAGATTTTTTTGATCCCTCGGCTCACGATAACTAATTTATTTTTCGAGCGTGTTGGCGAGCCAAGCGCCGACTTCTTTGGAGAACACCGGGATCCCGGCCGAGATTCCCGTATCCGTATTTACGCCAGGTAAGCCGTCCTGACCTTTCGATTCCCCTTGCAGAACTTGGCGCACCTGTTTGTACTTGTGGTTCCAATATTTGCTGCGCAAATTAAACACAACGTAGGCGGTCATTATAGATTGCTGTGAATTGGTCGGATGCTCTTGAAAAACGGCGACGACTTTTCCCCAGGTAAAGACCATGTTGTAATAAAAAATACTCTGCTCAATCACGCCGCGCACGGGCGTATTGATTTTCGTCAGCTGCGAGAGGGGCGTTCGGTTGCCGTACTCGGCCTCGGAGACGAAGTAGCGGATCTCCGACTGCATGGCGAGACCGAAGTCTTTGGGTTCGTCCGAGCGGAAAAACTGATTGTGAGCCGCGACGGCGGCCTTCCATGCGAGACTAAAGTTGTAGCAAGACTCCACGCAAATGGTGCGGCCATTGGCCGCGCACCATGGGCGCGCCGGATTGATCATATGGGTTAGATTTTTTTCTTTTTGCGGCAGCCCGAAGGTCTCAACCCAACCGTTGCACCATTTAAAGTTATTGATCGGCGCGCGGCCCGCCAGAAGGGGCACGACTTCGTTTTGTCCGATCTGTTTGTGCTGAATTTCTGCAGTCATTTTTTTGATGGTGTCGAGTTTTACTAAATCGGCGAGTGGCAATTGGGCCGCACTCTTGTTGATGGTTTTGCGCAGTTGCACGATATAGGTGTGGTACTCTTCGAGGCGCGATTTCTCCACGCCGTATCTCATAAAAGTTACTGTGGGCGGAGTGAATGTCGGAAAAATATTTAACAGCTCTTTTTCCACCGGAAACTGTTGCCCCCAAGTTGCGTAGGGCACCACCTTTTGGTTTTCAATCTTCACTTCAGCGTGAACATTGAGGCCAAAAAAACAGGCGAGCAAAAAATAAAAAATTGTCTTGAGTTGCATTATTGTCCTCCGTACGGACGGTAATTGGGAAAGCGATAATAGGGGTCCACTTGCCGTTGGCGACGCCGCCAAAGTTCATATTGGTCTTCGACGCCGGGTTGGTAGTAGCCGGGCGGGGGTTGTTGTCGATAATAGCCGGGCGGGAGTCGATCTTCGCCAGGCCCCCATCCCGGTATGGCTCGCATGTCGTCTTCTTCGCCACGTTGGTGAGAGAAGCCGAGCATGGTTTCTCCTCCCCGCAGAATTTGCCGGTGGGAGTTTACAATATTGCGCCCACCTTGGTCGCGGCGAAACACTTCGCGAAAGTTGCCTTGGCCAAATTCTCCGGTGGCTAAGTCCACCGGATACTCAGCGATCAAATTGGCGATTTCAGCGGGCGGCGGACCCAGGGGCTCGGGCTGACGATAGAGCTCAAAGGACGCGCGTAAGACTTTTTCCGCGATGGGAAGCGCCAATCGCCCGCCGGTAAATCGATCGCCCAGGTTGGCTCGCACATTTCGATTGTCGTAGCCGACCCAAACGGCAACCACGATGTCGTTGGTGAATCCGACAAACCAGGCGTCGTTTTCGTCGTTGCTGGTTCCGGTCTTACCGGCCACAAGTCCCGCCAAGTCTTTGAGCTTGGTCGCCGTTCCTCGCAGTAAAGTGCCCTCGAGAATTCGTCGCAGCTGATAATACGAAACGCGATCGACCGAGGGAGTGGGTTGCGGGTTGAATCTGGGCCGTTGGTATACCGCTCGACCATTTTCCTCGATGGTGTCGATAAAGTGAACCTGCGGTTTCAGTCCATCATTGGCAACGGTGGCGTAAGCCACAGCCATATCAATCAGGCGTGCGGGTTGAGCGCCGAGCACAATCGGGTAGTAGCGAGTGGCATTGCGATAAATGCCCAATTCTTGCGTTACTCCGCGGATGTAATCTAAGCCTTCTGTCGGCGTGCGACCCAATTCCGACATAATTCGCGCGGTGGGTAGATTTAGCGATTGTTCAACGGCCCGGCGCATGGTGACCAACCCGCGCGAACCGCCGTCATAATTTTTGGGAGACCAATATTTGCCCCCGCGTTCGATTGGCGGCAAGTTCACCGGAGTGTCAGGGATCAGAGTATTCGGCTGGAATCCCAGATTCAGCGCCGACAAATAGATAAACGGCTTGAGCGTTGAGCCGGGCTGGCGGGCAGCATCGTAGGCCCGGTTAAATTGCGAGGCCGCATATGAGAATCCGCCGGCCATGCTGAGAACGCGGCCGGTTTTGTTCTCGAGCACCACAATCGCGCCTTGAACAGTGGGCGGCAGTCGGAGAGTCGCCACGGTATTTTTTCGATTTTCAGAGACGGTTACAAAAACCAGATCATATTTCTTAAGCCGACGCAAAATGTTCGGGCCAACTCTAAGTGGAACTATCCGACCATCGGCGAGACCAGCTTTCGGATTCTCGCGACGCGTGTCGAGCACCACGGCGAGCGGCCATTGAACATCATAGAGCTCGGCTTTCACTTTGGGCAAAGTGTCCTGCCAAGTGGCTCCCTCACTGCGCAAATCTTCGGCGATACTGCCCTGAGGCCCGACCCATTTTCCTCGCCCGGATTGGGCTTCGTAGTCGGCCAAGCCGTCCTGCAAAGCCTTTTCAGTTAACTTTTGCAATTCGGTATGAATGGTCGAGCGAACTATGTAGGACTTCTTATGGAGTTCGATTTTGGCGGTGTCTTTAGCGTCGCGGTTAATCAGATCTAAAAAGTAGTAGCCACCGCGTTTAGCGGGCCCCTCAAAGGCTGTCAGTTGAATGGGCGCCTCAGTGGCGGTTTTAAAAATATCGTCATTGATGTAGCCGTCTTCTTTCATGCGAAACAAAACGTATTGCCGGCGGTCTTGCGCGCGCTCACGGTTGCGTTCCGGATTGTAGAAATTCGGACCCTTGGTGAGACCAGCGAGCAGGGCGCCTTCGGTGGGGGTTACATCTTTGATCGACTTGCCAAAATAGCTTTTTGCCGCCATTTCAACGCCCCAACTGGAGCGTCCGAGAAAAATCATATTCAGGTAGAGTTCGAGAATTTCATCTTTCTTCAAAACTTTCTCTAGGCGCTGGGCCAAAACCATCTCGCGCATTTTGCGCTCAAAGGTTAGATCGTCGTTGAGGAGCAAATTTTTAACAATTTGCTGGGTGATGGTCGACCCGCCCTGAGGGCGGCCGGTGCCCATTAGGCTTGAAACCATGGCGCGGGCCACGCCCGCGGGATCGAGACCCTTGTGCTTAAAAAAATCTTTGTCTTCAGCGGCCACAAAGGCTCGGCGTACGACTTCGGGAATTTGTGCGAGAGGAACATGGGTTCGACGATTGCCTTGGCCATAGATTTCTGAAAACCGGGCACCGTTGCGGTCGAGGACGATGGTGGATTCGGGCAACTTATACCCTCGGAGCTGATTGACGTCCGGAAGGTTACTCATTTCTTTGTTGTAGTAGTTGATCACTTCGTCGAATTTGATTTTTGACAAGTCGACCTGCTCGTTTTTGCAAAATGACTTGTAGAGTGTAAGAACCATCTCGATGTCGATGTCGCGGGCAATTTGCTCGGTAAAGCTGGCCACGCGCGGTGGTGCATCCGCGGAGAGATCCCCTTCCTCGCGAATCACGGGTGCCGCGGGCTCTGCGGCCGTGCGCTCTTTCGCCTTGCGGGCGTTTTCGATCATCAGGAGCAAAAGTGGCTCGACGTCGAGCTTCTCCGCCTGAAACTGCTTCATCATAAAACCGCAGCCATCTTTTAAAAGTTGAGCGACGACAGCTTGGTCGGTCTGCGGATTGAACTGAGTGCGAACCTGTTCGGGCGGCCTTGTAAAGACTTGTGAGACCGTCAGGCCCACGGCCATCAGTTTTATGATAAGTGCATTCATGTTGGGGGCTTATAGCACAACCATTGCGCATAGCAGTAAGTACTCGTATATAGTGCAAAAATTCTATATTCGTCGATGCGGCATGCAAGGTGCTGAGAGCCGTGACTTATCAAGTGGATTTCATTTAACTATCAGCCTTTGATCAACGAGGAGTTCAGCATGAAAAGACGTCAGTTTTTAACTATGAGCGCGGTTGCATTGGGATTGGGAGCCCTTAAAGTCCCGGCCGCCGACAAAAAACCCGGCATTACTGATGCCGACGTACTTAAAGAAGGTCAGCCAACCACAATCGCCAATTATTGCGATCCTAAAAAGAAGCCGAACAAGCTCTGCCCTCCCGAAGTGAAGGGTCTTTGTTCGGAGTGCATGTTCTATAACCAAGACAAATCGGAGACCACGCATAAGGGCAAAAAAGTGGCCAAGTGCACACTGCTGCAAACTAAGCCGCAGTACGTGTGGGCCGAGTTTTCTTGCGCGACATTCGTAAAAAAGGTTTAAGACTTTTTGCTCGCCCGCGCGACCACGTCGTGCGGGTGAAGGCTTTCGAAGTGACGAACTTCAATGGCAAAGTCATTGAGTTCCGTGCGCTGCAAGAGCGCCGATTTTAATTTTCGAGCGGCGTCTTCACAAAACATTAAATTTTTAGCGTTTAAGCGCGCAAACTCTTGTTCGTCTTCGCGTTTGACTGCGGTCTGCACCGGGGTGCCGAGCGCTTGCTCCATCAGATCTATGTACTCGATCGGCTCAGCAATTTTTTGCCCCGGCTGAAAGTGGAATTCGCACTTCGCCTCGGACCTTTGCGCATGCGGGGTGGCGACCAGGGAGTCTCCAGTCGAGAGCCAATTGAGTATCTGCTCTCGCGACAATCTCTCCTCACGAAATTCTTCGGCAAAGGAGTCGCGCAGGGCCTGTTGGCTCAGCGCCGCGGAACACGGGCATGTGCTCGAGTACAGCACCTGGGCCTTAAGCGTGCCTCGCTTGACGCCCCGAACGTCGGAAAGCTCGTAACTTACGGGATAGGAGCGCCAGCCGCTCTCTTGCGAGGCCAGGGAGGGACGTAGAACCGGCAACTCAAAATCGAGCGAAAAGTAAACCGCGTCGCTCAAATTGGCGTGCGACTTTTGCATTTCTTCGAGCCGAGAATGCAACCACTCCCAAGACAGTTCTTGATGGCTCAACTGGGAGACAATTTTAAACAAGCGTGACATATGAATGCCGCGGGCATTTTTGTCGCTTAGGGAAACAGCGGCTTTGGCGGTGGCCTTGATCTTTTGACCATTCACCAACACCAAAGTTTGAACATTTTCGAGTCCGACTTGATCTAAGGTGTGGGCGAGGTCGGTGGCGGGGGCTTGAATGGCCACGTCATTTAATTTTTTGTCGGTCGTGAGCTCCACAAATGATCCCCTGCGGCTTTGCGTCAGCTATGGATAGTACATGTGAATCCGAGTTGCAACGGGTATAACCGGGCCTATGAAGTCGCAAAAAACGGTGGAAGCGGCCCTGAAGGCAGCGTTAAAGACTCGGACTCACTCATATTCTCCGTATTCTGATTTTAAAGTGGGAGCGGCTTTAAAGCTCAAAGGAGTCGATGCTCCAATCACCGGAACCAACATCGAAAACGCCAGTTTTGGGGCTACCATTTGCGCTGAGCGCGTCGCTATTTTTAGAGCCGTGGCTGAGCATGGAAAGATCAAACCTGAGTTTTTAGTGGTCGTCACCGGCGAAGAAAAAGCCACCGTTCCGTGCGCTCTATGTCTGCAGGTTCTCGCCGAGTTTTGTGGCGACAAGTTGCCAATTTATCTGGGCAATGAAGAAGGAATTCAGCGTGAGGTTCAACTCAGAGACCTTTTGCCGGAGCCGTTCCGTTCATTCGAGGCGGATTAAGAATGGCCTGGGCACTGATCACCGGAGCCAGTTCGGGCATTGGCGCCGCCACTGCAGAAGCTTTGGCTGAAAAAAAATGGGACCTGCTTTTGACGGCGCGGCGGGAAGATCGCCTTAAGGAAATTTCAGACCGGCTTCGCAAACAATATAAAATCAAAGTTGAAATGGATTGCATCGACGTGCGCGTGCGTGGCGATGTGGATCGCCTTTTTACCGAGCACGGTAAAAAGGAAATCACGCTCTTGCTGAACAACGCAGGCCTGGCCAAGGGTGTCGACAAGACTTTTGCCGCAGATCCCGATGATTGGGATGTAATGATCGACACCAATATTAAAGGTCTGTTGTATATGACCCGCGCTTTTTTGCCGCCGATGATGGAGCGCGGGCGTGGTCATATTGTGAACCTTGGTTCGGTGGCGGGGCGCTGGACCTATCCGAGTGGCGCGGTTTATTGCGCGACTAAATTCGCGGTGCGGGCGTTGACCGAAGGTCTGCGTATGGATCTTCTGGGTACTCCCATTCGAGTGACCAATATTGAACCGGGCATGGTCGAGACGGAATTTTCACAGGTGCGTCTGGGGAGTAAAGAACGCGCGAAGGCCGTCTATAAAGGTATGCAGGCGCTGAGCGCTCGGGATGTTGCTGAGACCATCACCTGGTGTGTGGAGCGTCCGCCCCACGTGAATGTGCAAGAGCTTGTGTTATTTCCCACCGATCAAGCCGCGATCGGGATGGCCCATCGGCGCGACTAGATCAAAGACGAAAGCCCTCTTGAATAGCCAACGACAGTGCTTGCAGTGACTTTACCGAGCGCTGTTCTGTTCGATAGATCAGCGCGATTTCATCGTGAAATTTCGGAGCGCCAATCACGGGATTGAGTTTTTGGTTCTGCGCCTGCGCCACCCGCGCGGGAAGTATGGCGGCCCCAACTCCAGTTTGCGCCATTCGCACAATCACTTCGAGATTCGAACACTCGATGGTCCGTTTGAATTTGCGACTTTGCTTAGCCAGTTTGCGCAAGATTTCTTGCGTCTGCAGTAGGCTCGGTTCGCAAATGAGCACGTCTTCGTTTTTTAGATTGGCCATTTGCCAGAGAGTGACTTCATCTTTGGCGAGCGGCTTGATCACCAGATCCCCATGCGGCACGGGATTAACGACAATCCCGACGTCGACCTCGCACGCGATGACTTTTTGCGTGATGGCACGGGAGAGATCGTGCACGAGCATAATCTCGAGATCGGGATTTTCTTTTAAAAGTTTGGGTAAAAAAAGTGGCAAAGAGTAAATGGCGACCGATGGGTGGACACCCAACTTCATGCAGCCGCGGATTTCGTTGGTGGTGCTAAGAGCATCGGCACGCAAACTTTCCCACCGTTGGAGCAAGTCCCGGCTGTCGGCAAACAATCTTTCGCCGGCCTTGGTCAGGACCACGCCCTGGCGCGAGCGCACGAACAGCGAAGTTCCCAGGTTGCCTTCAAGCCGCTGTACGGCCAGAGAAAGCGAGGGCTGGGCTATCCCGAGTCGACTGGCGGCGGCCGAAAAACTTCCGGCTTGGGCGATGGTCATAAAGTAGCTGAGGTCGGAGGATGAGGGCAGCATAGTTTCTCCCTATAGCTCAGATGCAGATATCATATTTTACCTATGGATCAATTATTGCTCTATTCAATGTAACTTTTGACGGAGGGGCACATGAATCCACGTAGATCTTTTTTAAAGGGCTTAGCCGGCCTTGGGGCGGCGGCGGTAGGACAAAAATTGGTCGCGGCTGAGGTCTGCGATAAGACACCGGCTCAGACGCCGGGACCATTTTATCCCGGGGCGAGCCAGTTTGAAGCGGACAACGACCTGACCCGAGTCGCCGGGGCGACGGCCGTGGCGTTGGGCGAAGTCATTTATATCCATGGAGTCGTGCGCGACTTAAATTGTCGGGCGGTAAAGGATGTCAATGTTGAGATTTGGCAGGCTTGCGCCTCGGGCAGGTACAACAATGATCGAGATCCCAATCCGGCTCCGCTCGATCCGAATTTCAAATATTGGGGCGAGACGTTTACGGATGCTGACGGCAAGTTCACCTTCAAGACGATTAAGCCCGGGGCCTATCCGGCCACCAGTGATTGGAACCGGCCACCGCATATTCATGTTCGAGTCGCCAAGCGGGGTTATAAAGATTTAATCACCCAGATGTATTTTAAGAATGATCCGCTCAATGATGAAGATCTAATTCTTAAAGATGTGCCGCAAGCGCAACGGGCGAGCGTAATCGTAGATTTTCTCCCGTTGGCCGATGAGCCCACCGCTAAGGTTGGCGAATTTACGATCACGATTGAAAAAGTCTAATCGTCTTTAGCGTATTTATTTTCTAGAGCCGCCGTTCGGGCGGCTTTTTTCTGTCATCTCCAAAGCCTTATATGCTTAAAAGTTGGGCTTCATTCCACCGCCAAAAATTGTAATAGTTTCTATAAATGACTGGTTGCGCATGGAGTCTTACAGATTTTTAATCGAGTAATAACAGTAATTTAACAATTTTCTGTAATCGGGTTCCATTGTGGAACCAAATAAATTGCAAACTTTTCAGCCCATGATTTAATCGTCATCCAAGACCGAGGTCTAGGAAAGCCACTGGAGTGGCTAGAGATCTCAAACATGGAAGAACACGGAGGGGAAAGATGAATCAACGGATGACTAACATATGGAGCGTGATTCTAATATCGCTGCTGTCACTCGGAGCTCACGCAGAGACGAGCAAATATCTTGTTCGCTTTAAGTCTGCGAACACATTCCAGACCGTGGTGCAAAATATGAAGGCCGCACAAGGCTTCTCGAATTTCGGTGCCGATGTTGCGCCGATGCGCCTCTTCAATACCAACGCTTCGGTGAATGAAGCACTTGAACATGTTCAGCTGTTGATCGTTGAGAGCAATGACGAAAAGGCCATTGAGTCTCTGCGCCGTCACCCGGCGGTCGCGCTGGTTGAGAAAGAGATTTTTCACCCGCTCCCACGCCCGTTGGCAACCTGGGACGCCAACTCAGTTGAACAGGCAAAAAACCCAAAAAAGCCGCAAAATCCGCGAGTGAAAATGGACACCCCGTGGGGGATTGGCGCGGTTAAAGCGCAAGCCGCTTGGGCCAAGTCTAATAAAGGAGAGAATGTCCGAGTCATGGTTCTCGACACGGGCTTAGACAAAGACCACCCCTCTATGATCAGCCGTCTTGAAAAAGGTAAAAACTTTGCGGGCGGTTCGGCCGCGGATTTCTCAGACACAATTGGACACGGGACGCATGTCGCCGGCACCATTCTCGCTGACGGCGTCGGCGGAAGCTTGGTCGGCGTAGCACCGAAAGCTAAATTATTGATGGGCAAAGTGTGTGGCGCGATCGGTTGTAGCTCGGCGGCGATTGCCGGGGGCATCAACTGGGCCGTGGCCGAAAAAGTCCACGTAGTAAATATGTCGCTCGGTGGATCATTTATCTCTGAAGGTGAAATGCAGGCCATTCGCGCAGCAGAAGCCGCTGGAGTCTTTATCGCCGCGGCCAGCGGAAACGATGGCACAGGACGAGTTTCTTTTCCCGCCGCTGTCCCCACCCTCACGGCTGTTGGCGCGACCGACATCACCAATGTGAAAGCACAGTTTTCGCAATGGGGGCCAGAGCTGGATGTGGTTGCACCCGGTGTAGATGTGATTTCGGCAGTTCCTCGTGGTACGGGCCGCGCCGCCGTGGTTAAGGCTGACTTCGGTAAAGGTATGAGCGAGGTTAAAGCGCTTCCCTTCGTGGGTTCGCCTCTCGGCACCGTACAATCGAATGTGGTCTTCGCGGGCTTGGGTAAAGTCGACGATGTGAAGAATCTGGATCTCAGAGGTAAAGTGGCCTTGATCTCGCGCGGCGAAATCGCGTTCAAAGAGAAAGTGGCCAACGTACTCGCCAAGGGCGCCGTGGCCGCGGTGATATTCAACAATGCGCCCGGTCTGATTCAAGGGACTTTAACTGAAGATGGATCCGAGGCCGCAATCCCGGCCGCGATGATTGAGCAGACGTTGGGTGAAGAAGCTAAAGCTCTTCTCGCTCAGGGTCAGTCGATCGCCTTCTCGCTGTCGATCGACCCGAGTGATTATGCAAGCTTTCAAGGCACTTCGATGGCGTCTCCGCACGTAGCCGGAGTCGCCGCCTTGATTCGCGCGACCAATCCCAATCTCAATCCTGCTCAGGTTCGTGATCTGCTGAAGGCCACCGCCACTCCCTTGGGTCCCAATACCAACAATGAGTATGGCGCCGGCATTGTAAATGCGGAAGCGGCGGTCGAGCGCGCCTCGACCATGGCGCCCCCGCTGCTGCAGTTGGCGAACTAGGACTTTTATCTTATAAATTTTAAAAAGAGGGCTTAACCGGCCCTCTTTTTGTTTTTAAGATAACCCTTGAGATGCGCCTTAGAATTTTGACCTACAACATGCACAAGGGATTCTGCTTTTACAGTCGGCAGTACGTTCTGCAAGAATTGCGGGCGGCCATTCGCGATGTGGATGCGGATGTGGTGTTCTTGCAAGAGGTGATGGGAGTTCATCCCGATCATGTCAAAGGCCCGGAGTTGGGAGCGCAGTTCGAGTTTCTTGCCGATGAAATTTGGCCCCACTTTGCCTACGGCAAGAACGCGATTTACTCAGAGGGCCACCACGGCAATGCGATTTTAAGTAAGTTTCCGTTTGGGGCTTATGAAAACATCAACGTTTCTACGAACAGTCTCGAAAAGCGCGGTTTGCTTCACGCTGAAATTCACCCCGAAAATTCAGGCCATCCGTTGCATTTGGTTTGCTTGCATTTGGATTTATTGGAGAGGGGCCGCAAGCAGCAACTCACATCCTTGATCGAGCGTGTTCGGCAAAATGTACCGGCCCAGAGTCCGCTGATCGTAGCGGGAGATTTTAATGACTGGCAGAGAAAGTTTTCGGAGCCGTTGTTCGGAGAAGCTGGGCTTATGGAATGTGGAGTGATCAAGAACGGCGAGCATTCGGCCACGTTTCCATCGTGGAAGCCTTTTTTGTCGCTGGATCGGGTTTATATTCGCGGCCTTGAGGTGCGAGAGCACAGAGTTCTGTACGGACTTCCTTGGCGCAAGATGAGTGATCATGCCGCGGTCGTCGCGGAGCTAGAAATTAAATCCGCAATCTAATGTTTATGTTTACAGGCGCGCAAATTTAAATAGTGGGCGCTTGAAAGCAATAGTCCCGCAGCCGTCATCAATACAATTTCAGTCGCGTTGTGATCTTGCCCAAAAATCATCGCGGCGCCGATGCAGGCCACGCCAGCGACGCCTAAGTAAACTGTGCTTATATGGCGATGATGTTTGTAGCCATTCCACAAAGCCCAAACTGCAACGGGGATCGCGATGGTGACAATCAACGGATGAATCCACTCCGAATCCAAAGTGGCACCGACGAAAGGCGCGAAGATAATGATCACCGGCGTGAACAGACAATGGACAATGCATAATATAGAAGTGGAGATTCCAACTCGGTCCCAAAAATCGTGCATGATCAGAGATGTGCCGACCGAAGTGAGCTGGCGTCAACAAAAACACGAAGGAAAATGTAATTTCTATTGCGGTAATGAGTCACTGCTGATAACTTCTATTTATTCCTATGAAAGGGGGTAAGCACATGACTAGTACAATTCTAAAAAAGGCATCGTTCCAGCGCGATTGCGGAATGATTGGGCTTACCCCGGTCTCTCCGGTCACGGTTAAATAGCCGTATCAATCTTTACAATTAAATAGTTTCCAGTTCGGTCCACGAGGACTGAATTTCAGTTTTGTTTTTAATTTTTCCAATACCCGTGGTGGGTCTTGGCATTTTTCGGACGTGTGTCCGAGAGGAGTTTTTTATGTCCAAACATGTATTGGCCTTAGAGCCAACATTGGCCATGGAGCCGCCTGAGAGAGAAGAAACTCTCAAGGCCCATGCCGAAGAGCACTGGAATCAAGAAGCCATTGTTCACGCCCGGGCTGAGAGTCGAATCATGCCCGAACAGTCTAGAGAGCAACTGCAAAGGTTGGTCTTCGGACTTGATATAAAAAGGCAGCTGCTGTGATGAACGTCGTAGCGCTAGCGTTTTTGTCCCTGGGGGACCAATTCACAAAAATCCCTCAGGGACTTTTTTATTCGTCAGCGGTATCTCGTCATTTTGAGAAGTGTAAGACTTTAAGTACGTTTTAAATTGCTCAAAATAGACGGGACCGTCTAGAGTTCGCGCCCAATTTTTGCTTTATCTAGGGAATCTTCAATTTTTGTAACTCGCCCTAAAATGTGTTCCGGGCGAATGGGGCCGAAATAGCGGCTGTCTTTGGCCGCGTCACGGTTGTCGCCGGCCACAAAATAGTCACTCTCACCCATGAGCGCAGCGGACTCGAAAATTCCCGGTGAGTTGGCCAAATAGACGACCTGAAAAGCGCGGCTTCCCATGGTCTCCTCAAAAACCTCGCGTGAGGCATCTTTGGCGATCGGGCGAGCTTGAATGGGCTGTTCATTCACAAAAAGACGACCTTTGGGGAAGATCACGCGATCACCCGGGGTGGCGACCACTCGAAAAATCATAATTTGCTGCGGATCATCGGGAGACTTGAAGGCGACAATTTCTCCCTGTGCGGGCTTTTTGGTTCGATACGCGTCTGGATCGACGCGGATGACATCACCTTTAATCAAACCCGGCGCCATGCTGTCTGAGGATATCCGGTATGAATCTTTGCTCTTCAAGTAGAGAGCGAAGCCGTATACGGCAAAACCGACAATTGCGATGCCGGCTATGATCAGAAACCATTTTAATGATGTCTTAAGCATCGACGGAAATATTACTTAATTTCTTTGTGAACCGTGTGACGACGGAGGGAAGGATTGTACTTCTTCTTCTCCATGCGTTCCGGATGAGTTTGGAAGTTCTTTTTCGTCGTATAACGTGAAGGCGGTTTGCCTTCTTTACGAGCTTCCGTGCATTCCAGTGTGATAATTCGAACTTTGCCTTTTTTCTTCGCCATAATGGCCTCCGGAACTGATCTGTATAGCCAACATAAGAGGGCTTGCCAATGTTTTTATGGGTCTCGAGTGGCGAGAAAGCGCGGAATGGGAATCTTCACCCGGGGCGACAGCTGAATGCGCGACATCCATGCCCAAAGCCTTGATAATACATATGATTTGTCAAAAATAGAGCGATCCCACTCAATCGGTGGATGTGGTTTTGTCCGCTTTTGCGGCGGGAGTGATCGGGCCTTACTGCTTGAAGGATTTTTCACGTTTTACCTCGGAGAAATGGAGTCACTCGCTCTTCAAACTCCTCAAGAGTGGTGTCGCCTTCCCACGCGTCGAGCACTTTGAGATCGCGATCCAAAAGCACGGTCGCGGGGACGGCTCCACTCCACTGCGGATAAATTTGCGAAACAAACTTAAGAGACTGTCCGCCCTTAAAGAACGATTTGAAGGAAATATTATTGTCCTTCAAAAAGGATTCCGCTTCCGGAATTTCGCTCGGGTCGTCGATGGAAATTAAGATCACTTCGAGCCCGCTCGCTGAGAGTTTTTCTTCGAGAAGTTTGAGTGCGGGGAGTTCTTCCTTACAGGGCTCACACCACGAGGCCCAAAAATTGAGTAAAACCACCGGCCGCTTTAGCGAGCGAACATGACCTAGGATTTGTTCTGGGGTGTGTTGCTGAATGGCTGCGGAATTTTCGGCAGGCTTCGAGGCCAACGTCGAGGCAAAAAGCAGCGACCAGATCACCACAAGGGCAATGACGGGGAGCAAGAAGATCGAAGAAACTGCGGGCTTGTTCACAAGTTAGCATTGTCTCCTTTCAGCGCCCGTTAGGTCAATTCTTTGGTCTAGAGCCAGGACCTCGACCAAAGCCTCAAGTTTTAAAAACAAGTTATCTGAATTATTGGAGATTCCGAAAAGAACTGTATGAAAAAGCGCTTCCGCGTTCCGATTGCTTTTAAGTTAATATCGATCACCGTGCTTCTGCTCGCTTCGGCCGCAGCCTTGATCACGGTCGTGAGCGCCGATGGATTCGCGGACTTTTCAATTGGTCGTGAGCAAGATGCCAACCGCGCTCAAGCGCGGTCACTGGCCAATGAAGTGGAAGGCTTGCTCGTGTCTTCAATTGAAAAGGCGAAAGTCGTCGGCTCCTTGCTGTTAAAAGATGTTGGTGGTGTTGAAGAACGTGAGCGGTCTTTAGATCTAACGTTCCGTCGTGATCCGGATTTAGTGTCGGTGGAAGTTCTCTCCAAAAACTCGACGGCCGAGCCGCTTCGAGTGGTGAACGAAGTTTACCTTAAGCAATATAAACTCGATCGTTCGTTTATCGATGTGCTTAGAGCCACGCAAAAATCCAAACAGCTCATTCAGCCCGAGGCGTTATTCGCGGGTAAAGAGGGCTATATTGAAGTGCGAAACTCTTGGATCGAAGGCGGCGCGCCGCTTTTTACCGTGGGCTTCCCGCTGGCGAAAGACGCTTTTGGCAATGTGACACACATCGTGCTGGCCGAAATCCGGCTCGATAAATTGCAAAAGATTTTCTCTGGCAGCAGCGAACGGACTTTGTTTCTAGTGGATGACGAAGGCCGTCTTTTATCGCATCCGGACGAAGCGCGTCTTTTGAAGGGTGAGTCGGTCAAGGATCTGCCGATCGTGCGAACAGCGCTGTCATCGGATTTTAAGTTGGGCGACAACCGCTATACAGATAAGCAAACCAAAGAAGCGTTTACGGGCGCCTTTGCTCGCACGGGGCTCGGTGTGACCGCGATTGCCGTGGTTCCCGATTCGGTGATTTTGGAAGGTGTTTTAGCCGTGAAGCGGGATGCCTTTCGGCTGTCGGGCCGAATGGTATCGATCGCGCTGTTCTTGATTTTTGCCTTCTCTCTGTTGTTGACCGCGCCGATTGAATCATTGGCCGAGCTGACCAACGAAGTCGCCAAGGGCAACTTCGGGGTGCGCGCCAAGTCTGGATCGCGGGATGAAGTGGAAAGCCTGGGCGAAGCGTTCAATCACATGATCGAGGGTCTTGTTGAACGCGATAAAGTTAAAAATATGTTTAGTAAGTTTCACGGCTCGAGCGTTACCGAAGACTTATTGAAGGGCGACCTGCAACTGGGCGGTAGCAAAAAGACCGTGACCGTATTTTTCTCTGATATTCGTGGTTTTACAGAATTTTCGGAAGGCCATAGTCCCGAACAGGTTGTTGAAATGCTCAATGAGTATTTTCAGATCATGGTGGGTATCATCAATAAGCATGGCGGAGTCGTGGATAAATTCATTGGCGACGCCATTATGGCCGTTTGGGGGGCGCCGACGTCCAATGACCGAGACTCGCACAACGCGGTCAAGGCCTGCATCGAGATGCGCCAATCTTTGGCTCAGCTCAATCAAATTCGCGGCTCGCGCGGGCAAGTGCCGATTAAAATTGGAATGGGAATGCATCGCGGAGAGGCGATTTCGGGAACCATCGGATCGTCGGAGCGCATGGAGTACACGGTGATCGGTGATACGGTGAACCAGTCCTCGCGAATCGAAGCTTCTACGAAAGCGTTCGGCACGGATTTGTTGTTGAGCGAAGACCTCGCGGCCCATGTGCGTGAGGAGTTTTTGCTCGAGCAGGCGGGGAGCGTTGAAGTCAAAGGCAAGAGCGAACCGCTCTTACTATATAAGGTGCGCGGCTATTATGATGAGCAAAAGAATCCCGTCACCGTGCAAACCGAATTCTCGGACTATGAGCCGGGCAAAGACGATAAAGTAAAGGTTGCCGGATAGTCTTCTTCTAAGTTGTCTCATTTTGAGAACCACCCTTCATCAATTGTGGCATCTGGTTTAGTCTTAAGGTCGGTAGGGTGCCAAAATGAGAAAATATTCCTTAGCGGCAACTGTAACGGCCGCAGCGCTACTCGGCCTTTTTCAAGCCTGTGGCGGAAAATTCAGCGCGAAAAATGGCGTTGCTGGCGAAGGGCATCTGAATATGGCGGGCAATGGCACGCCCTACACGGGAAAGAAGACCGGACTTAAGGTCAACATCCCCGCTTCGAAACCAATTGGCTCGTCGTTCAGCATCGAAGTGTCTGAGGGAATTCAACCGTACAGTTTTAGACTGATCAATGGCTCGGCGTCGGTCCATCCGCTGACGGGAGTGGTCACTTCAAACACCGTGGGCTCATCGTTGATCGAAGTGACCGATGCCGGCGGCCGGCAAGTGCAAGTCCCTGTTGTTTACTTTGATCCCAATGCGCCCACTGTGTTTGCGTCCTGTACGACGCCGTGGGGACAAGTGATTCCCCATGGAGTGGAAATTTCAGTTTTCACGTCGGCGAGTGTCGCTTGTCCCGCCACGTGCGGCGCGCAGTTGCGACGATGCAATGACGGGCAATTTAATGGTGCGATCGCGGGATATGCGGCCACGTGTTCGGTGCGCTCTTGTGTTCATAAGACGGCGTCGATAAATATCAATGGATCTTGTTTGGGCTACCAAAGTGGCGGCGAGGGAGTGCTCTGTTCGGCGGCCCAGATCGGCCAGACGGGCTGTAGTCATGTGTATCGAAATGTGGATGGCGGCCTAGCTACGGACGCGGCGACGACAGTGTGCGTTTCGCCCGATACGGTTGTAAATGTGGAATACATTTATCCTTCGCCGTATCAACAGGTCGGCGACTAGCCGATTCCGAGGACCTTTTTCAATTCGCCGACCGTGCTGTTAAAGAGTTCCTCTTTGGACAGCGGCGCGTGGCAAGAGTTTTTCTCTCTCAAACCGCGGCGAAAGGCTCTAACAATTCGTGATGGACCAAAAAAGAACCCAATGACCAAGCTAAAAGGCGCGTAGAGGTATCCGACCCAGGCTCGACCGGGAAATCCGGAGGCTAACTCCCAAGCGGCGACTTCACCCTCGCCAACCCATGAGGTGTCGTAGCCGGTAAGAATATGATTGATGTCGTGAAGGTGAACCAATTCTCTGCGCTGTTTTAGATTCGGGTAAGGAACTTTAACCACAACAAAATTCGCATAATTCACCGGCTGCTTATAGGCCTCGTCGCCCAGGCGCTCTTGGCCATGAAAAACCTTAAGGGCCTCGCTGATCTTTAGCCCGTCTTGGATTTTCATGATTAAAAGCTCCACTCCAGTACTAAATTTAAATAGTGGCCTTCGATTGTAATCGTATTGATTTGGCCAGGCTGCGCATAGCTGGTCACGGGGTCAGGCTTGGTTTCGAATGCGGCTTCGTCGCGGCGATAGGCGTAGCCCGCGTAACCCATCCATGAACGGCTTAGCCGATAGCTGCCCAACAGACCATATTGTAAAGAGAGCGCGCCTTGAGTTGCGGCGCCATTCGCCGTTGAGCCCATCAGCGTGTAATAACCTCGGGCATTGGCTTGAACGCCAAAGCGATCGCTGAGCGGAAACCAGTAACTAAATCCGGCATGAGCTCCGTTGCTGCGCACTTTGCCGACGCCATCGAAGCCGTCGAGCGATGTTCCGGTCACGATGGGCAATTCTTTAGAAAAAATTCCGGTGCCGAAAAGAAGTAAGCCGCCTTGGCCAAACTCAAGTTTGCGGGTGGCGTGAACTTCGGCAGAGGCAAATCTAAACGTCTGCCCTTGAATCACAAATCCGGAATAATCGATGATCATAAAGCCGCCCCAGAGTGAGCGCGGTGCCTGATAGCCGGCGCCGAGGCGGCCCGTTCCCCCGATGGCTTCGAACGAAGGCCTGGAGTTGGCATCGTAATTGGCCGATGTGTAGGTGATTTCGCTCAGCAAATAACTGGCGATAAAATAGAAATTGGTGGGCTTGGCAATGGAGTCGCGTAAGATGGCATTGTCGAATTCTTTTTCGTCTTTAAAGCCGCCTTGCATGTAAAAATCGAGTTGGCCAGGGGCCGAGGGGTTGCGATGTTCGCCATGGGCCTGCACCTTCAACCGGTAGGTTCCCGAGGGTTTGGTCACATCCATTTTGAGTTTGTTTTCTTTCGCATCGGCCTTGGCCGCCACTGGCTCCCAGGCCTTTTTCTTGGTGTTGTAGTAGGTCAAGTTGTACGAGTAGTACTTGGCATAGTCGGGTGCTTGCCATTCGACGTCGCGCACGAATTTCGATATGGGCTTATTGATTTTGGGTTTTTCGATCGGCGGGCCCATAAGTTGAAATTTGTATGGTTCTGAACTCTGCTCGCCTTCCTCGCCTCGATCATCGATCGCGGCGACATTCCATGAGACCTCGTGGCCGCTCGGAACCGTGGTTTCAAGGCGCGGCTGGGTGACTTCTTTTTCGATTTTAAAGGCGTCGTTCTCGCCTTTGAGAATCACTTTGTAACTTTGCGCTCCGGGGATCGGCTCCCATTCGAGCTTTACATCGTGCTCCTTGTGATCTTTGGCCTGTACGGTGGCTTGAGGAGCGGGTTCCTTCACGATAATGGCGGGGAGGCGCACCTGCAGATCCACGGGTGGCGACCAATCGCCGGGCACGTCGCGATCGTCGTAGGCGCGCACTTGCATTTCGTAGACGCCGGGCTTGATGTTGGCCTGCCACAGCGGCTCTTTGGTTTTGAAGCGCAATTGTTTCTTGGATCGGTCGTCTTTGCGCACGACCTGCACTTCGTAAAGGGTCGCTCCCTCCACGGTCTCGAACTCTATCTCCACATTGCGCCGGACTTTGGGCTCCGCCGCAAAGCTCGCCGTCGAGGCGACAATGCCGCCCACGGTGAGTGTTAGAATGAAGAGCACGAAGATGCGAATCAAGCTGCTTTGTTCCTACTTCACTTTCATGGATTTAATTTTTGGTGCGCGAATGTTGCTTAAGTTCGGCACGGTTAGTTTTTTAGTTTCTGCGCTGGCGCCGGGTCGCTGGTGAGTGTCGACCGCTTTGAGTTTCACCTGGTACTCGCCGGGCTTGAGGCGATTGAGCGAGGCCGCGGCTCTTTGCACCTTCTTTTGTTCGATGACTTTGCCGTCTTCGTTCTCAAGAATCAGCAAATAATCTTTAGCGCCTTCCACCTCTTCCCAGCCGAAGCTGAGATTGCCTTTGTTGTCGGACTTAAAAACATCTGGAGAGTTTTCGGCCCACTTTGGTGCGGGCAGCAGAGGCTTGGCTTTGATCATAAAAAGCCTGGTGTCGCTGGCGGCGATGGCCTCATTCTTGGCGTTGACCGCCTCGACCGAGGCGAGGTAGCGGCCCTCCGCTGGCAATGGAATATCGAACATGTTTTGCTTGGTGGTTTGCCATTTGCCGTCTTGAATATTCTGCCCCTCGGCGACGACTCGGTAGCGGTACGAGGCCGGTGCAATAGTGAGTGCTTTCCATTGGGCGCGCAACGTTGGTGTAAGGGTGCTAAACTCGTACTCGTTGTTGGGGTGCGTGTCGGCCCATTCGAGAGGGGGCAGTTCGTCGATTACAAATTCGGCAACCTCTGACATTTTCTCGCTGTCGTCTTTGGGGTCGACGCTCGCGACCTTCCAAACATAAGTGCCCGGGGTGAGATCAAGCAATTTGGCTGTGGGGATCTCGACCATTTTGTCGAGCATTGTCTTCATCGCGCCTTTATCGTCTTTTTTCTCCGCGATCACGTGAAAGCGCTTCACTCCTTGCGGCGCCTGCCACTTCAAACTGACGCCGAGCGTGCGCTGAACTTCGATAAAGCTCAGGCGCTGCTGATGGGCGGGAAAGATAAGCGTCGGCGGTTTAATCTGCCAATTCGAGATCACATTGAACGACCACGCGGGGCTCGACAATCCCTCTTGCTTGTTGTTCACCGACAGGTAGCCGGTGACTCGCCAATAAAAAGTGCCATCGGTCAACGGCGCGAGGAACGAGGTTTCATCGCCGCCGAGAGTTTCACGCACGTCGGGTGCTTTGAACGAGGGATCTTTGGAAATCTCAAAAATTTGCGAGGTGTAGGCGTGGCGATTCAGCCATTTGAAAGTGACCGGTTCATTGGCGTCGCGTTTGAGCTGTGCGGATTTGGGTTGCGGTTCGAGCAATGAGGGCGGCGTTTTCGGCTCGACGGTAAAAGGTACGATGACCGAGGCCAGCTTCGGCAAGTTCGTATCGGGCGACGTCGCCGTTAGCCGCAGGAACTGTTTTCCCTCGCGGGCGGCGAAGGCGACTTTCTTAGTTTCACCTGGAACAGAGTTTATGCGGCCCATCTGATTGCGCTTTTGGCCCGTTTCAAGTGTGACGGTGTAGCCGGCCGGGAGTTCCGGCCACGAGACTTCGACCTTTTCTCCGCGCGCCAGGTTGAGCAGTACGGAATCGCCAGCCTTTGGCGTGAGAACCTGGAGGAGATCTTTGGAAACGCTTAAACCCTTTTCGGTGAAGGCGGCGGCATTGTTTTTGTCGATTGCGACTTTTTGAGCTCCCTGTTGAAGCTCGGCTTGCCCTTTAAACATTTCTAAATTTACTTGCCCATTCTTGTCTTTGCTCAGGGCCATATCGGCCGAGTCGCCAAGCTTAATCTCGCCGCCACCCGTCTTAACGGTGAGATTATCTCCAGCGTTTACGCCGCCCACCACTTGCATATTTCCCTGTAAAAAATCAAGGCTGAGGCCCTTGTCGTTTTCTTCGAGCACGATCACCGAATCGGGTTCCAAACGGATTTGCGTGCCGTTTTTGGTAACAAGAATTTGCGCCTCGGCGTTGGCTGAAGTTCGAATGGCTTCTCCAGCGTACAGCTCTTCGTTCTTAGTGATGCTTTCCCAGATGACCCGTTTCGCAGGTTTGCGTTGAACTTCGTTACTGGTCTCGCCAATTTTTGCCACCATCTTTTGGTCGCCGCGGTCTAAGTGCGATTTGGAATGATAAAGAACCTCTGTGGCCGCGAAGCAAGATGCCGAAATGACCAGAGCCAAAAGTAGTCGCCGAGCATTGCGTTTCATAAATCCTCCATCCATCTTTTCGGATTATTTAGATATACGAGTGAGACTTGACGTGAAGGACTGGACGATCGCCCAGGGCAAATGCTAGACCGAGGTCATGGGCAAAGACGACAAAACCACGACTTTTGAAGAGCTAAAGAAAATGGTCCAGGATTTTTGCGAGGAGCGACGCTGGGACCCGTATCATTCGCCCAAAGACTTGGCGATCGGGTTGGTCACCGAGGCCAGTGAGCTGCTCGAAATTTTTCGCTTCGTACGCGAGCGCGAGCTGGCGGAAATGATGCAAAGCTCAGAGAGCCGCGTAAAGATGGCCGACGAATTGGCCGACTCACTCTATTTTATTTTGCGTTTCGCCCAACTCTACAAATTCGATCTCGCGAAATGTATGAGCGAAAAAATGGAAAAGAACCGCGTTAAGTACCCGCCGCCAAAAGGTCTCTGAGCATTTTTTGAAACGCGAGGGAGCGTGGCTACCAAATGTCTCGCGCGTCCCGCCACTGGCGAAACTCGGCGGCGTCTTTGCTGTAGATAAATGGATTGATTTTAAGTTCTTGAGCCAACGACGTGGGCGATGTGGGTTCGCCGTCGTGCAGCTTTCGTTTGCAGCGCTGCTCGTATTCGAAGACATCTTCGGGAATCGACGGCAGTTGATGCTTTAAAAACTCGAGGTTGCGCAAGGTGTACTCATGACCGAAATAAATTTGCGTATGGGCAGGCAGACGTTTGATCTTTTGCATCGACTCATACATTTGCTCGGCCGTGCCCTCAAAAAGGCGGCCACATCCCGCCGAGAACAACGTGTCGCCGGGGAAAAGCGCGCCGCTCTTGGGCAGATAAAAGGCAATTTGGCCTCTGGTGTGGCCGGGAATTTCTAAAATGCGGATTTCTTCATCAAAGAGCGTGAGCTGGTCCTTTTCGCCGACAGCGCGCGTGACCCCCGAGATTCGATCTTCATCAATGGCGGAGGCCCATACTTCGGGCTTGCTCTCGCGGGCCAAGCCAAGCACTCCCGCCGTGTGATCGGAGTGGTGGTGCGTACACAATATATATTTAAGATTCAGCCGTTTGTGATCGAGAAATTTTCTGACCGGCACAGCGTCGCCCGGATCGATCACGGCGCAGTCACCGCCTTGGGCCAGCACATATACAAAATTATCTTTAAGCGCGTGGAGAGTGTAAATATGAATCATGCATAGGCGTCAATGGTGAGATATTGAGGTCAAGAATGTTCAAGTAGTTTCGGATTGTAACAGCGAGGCCCTTCTCGAGGGCTTCGCAAAAGAGCGCATGGCCAATAGAGACTTCTTCGATCCAAGGAATTTCGCTCACCAAATACGCCAAGTTCTCTTGGCTTAGATCATGCCCAGCATTGACCCCGATTCCGTGGTTTCGGGCTATAGCGGCCGCGATTCGATAGCGCGCGGTAATTGTAGCGCGGTGATCGGTGGTAAAGGCATCGGCAAATTTTTCGGTGTAAAGCTCAATGCGATCCGGCGCGATGCGCTCGAGCGCGCGCTCCTGCGCGGGCGAAAGCGTGAATGGATCTACAAAAAGAGAAACGCGGATGCCCAGTTTCTTAAGCCCACGGACGGTCGGCGTTAGAAATTCTTCGTGGCGTTCCAGGTCCCAGCCGGCGTTTGACGTAAGGGCGTCGGGCGGATCCGGCACGAGAGTGGCTTGGTGGGGAATGTATCGACGAACTAGATCCAAATATTCTGCGGAGGGAAATCCCTCGACATTGAATTCGGCTTTTTCGGTCAATTCGGGTTTGCTATTCCATGAGGTGATGAGGCCGTGGATTTCGGCCACGTCCGCGGCCCGAATATGCCGACCATCTGGACGAGGGTGAACGGTGATACCCGCCACGCCCAATTCCAAAATCTTGCGCGCGAACTCGGTCACATCCGGACGGTTCTTGCCGCGGGAATTGCGAAGGGTGGCGAGCTTGTTCACATTGACGCTTAAGCGAGTCATGGGTCATCCTTTAGCACAGGAGACAACAGTCATGCAAAAAACCTTGGTGCTTGTCCGCCACGCCCACCGCGACAATAGCAAGCGGGAGGTCGATAACGGCCTGGATGAGAAGGGCCGCGAACAAGCGAAGGCTCTAAAAAAGTTCTTCTCTGAACGATTTTCAAAGGATGAATTGGGTAAAGGCCTGTGGTTGGTATCAAGTCCTAAACTTCGCTGTATAGAGACTCTTCAGCCCATTGCCAAGTCGATGGACCGTGCGGTCGATGTTCATCCGAGTCTCGATGAGCAGAGCGCGAGGGAGAATCTGAAGGCGTTTGAGGCCCGAATTCAGGGTTTTCTGAGGGAATGGATGGAATCTAAGGTTCTGCTTACGGTCTTGTGCAGTCATGGGGATTGGTTGCCGCTTGCGGCTCAGCAGCTGGTGGGTGTCCCTCAGAGCTTTAAGAAGGGGGCCTGGTTGGAACTGGAGTGGGACTCGGTCCGAGCGGAAATTCGCTGGTATATCCCAACCTTTAAGCCGCTCTTTAAATAGGCGAAACTAACCAAAAAATGACAGCCATCCCATTGCCTTTTGCCGCTCCAGGCTGATAAAGGTTGCTCATGGATGATTCTGGCAAAAAAGATTTCAATTCCCCGTCTTTTTCGCTCTACAATGAAGGTGACAACCCGGGGGGGAATTCAATGGTCCGTCACATCGATTCTGAGCTGCAAGGCCTTAAAGATCTCGCACTGCAAATGGGCGGGTGCGTGGAAAAGGCGCTAGATAACGCTTGCAAGGCCATTATGGGTGAGGACCGCAAGGCGGTTGAAGAAGTTCACCGCCATGAGTCTCGCATCAACGACTTACAAATTTTAATCGATGAAGCGGCGATCACAGTTTTGGCCAAACAAGCGCCGGTGGCGAAAGACTTGCGGTTGGTTATTGCCATCACCAAAATCAACACCGATCTGGAGCGTATGGGTGATCAATCCGTTAACATTGTGCACGGCGTGCGCGATTTTCATGGTTTGTGGCCCAACAGCCAGTTGCCGCCGGAAATTCATCAAATGATTACCGGAGTGCGACAGATGGTGCAGTGGGTGCTGGATGCGTTTTCACGGCGCGATATCGAGTTGTCGCAAAAGGTTTTGGAGTTTGACGATCAGATTGATGCGCTTAAAGACTCTTTGATCAAGGACATGAAGCTGAAAATGAAACAAGGCGAAGATCAGGTTGAGATCGGCCTGACGTTTATAATGATCGCCAAGAACCTCGAGAGAATGGCCGACCATGCGACCAATATCGCTGAGGAAGTCATTTATCTCGCTACAGGAAACGACGTACGTCATGGTCACTCTCACTCCGTCAACTCTTAACGCCAACGCCGCCATGAAAACAGAAACGCGCAAGCGCGTTTTAGTGGTGGAAGATGAGTTTGAAATTCGCCAGTTGATCGTCATGCACTTGCGCCGTGAAGGTTTTGATGTTGATGAATTGGGCGATGGCGAGCAGGCCCGTCAGATTCTCACCACGAGTGGCTACGATTTAATTATCTTCGATTGGATGCTTCCCTCCCTCAGCGGACTCGAGTTGTGTCGTTGGCTGCGAAAACGGGGGATGGTAACCACCACTCCGGTTCTTTTTGTTACCGCTAAGACCGAGCCCGAGCATGTGGCCACCGGACTGGACGCCGGTGCCGATGATTACGTAAACAAACCCTTTGATACATTGGTGCTTATGGCTCGCGTAAACGCTTTGCTGCGTCGGCAGGATTGGCTGCAATCGCGGTCTGCCGCGCCAGCTTCTGCGCCGAGCTTCCTGTCTTTGGGGGATCTGGTTATGGACACACAGACCTATGAAGTGACATTGCATAAGCAAAAGTTGGATTTAACGCGCTCGGAATTCCGTCTCCTCGAGACCCTGTTGTCCAATCAAGGAAAAGTTTTATCTCGCGAGGCTTTAATTGGCGAGATTCAAGGCGAAAACGTGAACGTGGTTGGTCGGACTGTGGACACGCATGTGTTTGGCTTGCGAAAAAAGTTAGGGCCTTACGGCGATATGATTGAGACGATTCGTGGGGTCGGCTACCGCGTGCGTTATCTTCCTCAGCAAAATTAAGTATGAAAAGTTGGATGTTTTTTCCGTGGCGGTTGTTCCGGTGGTTCGTCACGCAGCAGGTGATATTCGCGGGCGTCTTGTATTTGGTCTTAAGCGCCGTGCTGGCGTTTTTTATGCCCGGCGACCGGGCGTCGGTTCTTTTCGCGTTGGCACTGGCGTTCTTAACGTTGGTTCCGGTGTCGTTATGGACCGCGCGGCGCCTGCTTCTGCCCCTCGGGCGCATTATTGAGAAAACCCGGCGCATGCGCGAGTTTCCATTTGAGGACGACGAAGTCGATCCCGAGGCCATGGCGTTTGATGAGCCCGGTGAATGGTATGAAATGGAGCGGGCGCTGAACCGCTTGGGTCGAGACCTTCGCACCAAGACGATTCGTCTGTCGCGCGAGAAAACTGAAATGCGAACGATTATGTCGGCGGCGGCGGAAGCGGTTCTTGCCATCGATGGTGAGCGGCGAGTGATGTTTTATAATCCGCAGTTCGCCTATTTATTTTCGCCTAAAGGGAATCCGGGAGAAGGCACGATCAGCGAGCTTCTGCGCTCGCCAGATATTTTGGCGGCCTATGACGAAGTGATGAAATCAGGCAAGCCCATGCGCCGAGAAGTGCAGGAGGAAGTCGGAGAGAATAAGGCTCCGCGCGATTTTCAGCTGTCAATCGCGCCTTTGGCAAAGAAACACAATCAAGAGATTTACGGCGTGGTCGGCATCTTTCACGATATCACCGAGCTTAAGGCGGCTGAGCGAATACGTATCGAATTTGTTGGTAATGTGTCGCATGAGTTGAGGACGCCGCTCACAACAGTGAACGGATATTTACAAACGCTGGCCACCGATGTCGAGCGTGGCCGTCTTGATCAGGCCAAAGAATTTTTGCAGATCGTCAGTCAAAATGTAACGCGGCTAAAAAATTTGGTCGACGATTTGTTAGATCTTTCGTCACTCGAGTCTGGCAAGGAACTCAAGCTCGAGTCTGTTAACGTGCAAGACATCACCGAGGCGGTTTTGAAACAGATCAATGCCAGCACTCACAAAGTCCACTTGCATTACGAGTTTGAAGAAATGTTGGCGGATGCAAAACGCCTTGAGCAAGTATTGCGCAATTTACTTGAGAATGCGGTTCGCTATGTCCCTGAAGGCAAAAACATAGAAGTGTACTGGCGCAAACCCGGTCTCGACCGGGTGGAGCTGCATGTGAAGGATGATGGGCCGGGCATCGCGCAAAAACATCAGGCCCGCCTTTTTGAACGGTTTTATCGGATTGACGAGGCCCGGTCGCGGGCCACGGGCGGCACAGGCATCGGACTCTCCCTGGTCAAGCACATCGTGCAGCGCCACGGGGGAGAGGTGTATGTGAAAAGTTCGCCCGGTTTGGGATCTGAATTTATTTGTGAATTTCCGCTAAAGACCTAGAAGCTTAAACCAGTTCCAATATTAAACTCGTCTTCTTCATCTTGCGCGGAGCTCTTGTGCATCGCGAAGTCGGCCTTCACCACCCAGTTCGGTAACGGAAAAAAGCTCGCGCCAATCGTGGTGGTGGTTTTATTTAGGCTCTCGTCGCGGGCAAATCCCTCGGGCACGCGGTCGTGCAAGTCGTATCGAGAATGGCGAGCGAACAGCCATAAGCTCTGTTGGGGTGTTCGCCAAACTTGCAGGGCGAGGTGGCCCGAGGCTCCGCGCGCCCGCTCTCCCATCACCGTCGAATTCACGACCGAAATTGAGTCCGCATCCACAATCTGGCCCTGGGCGGTTTGCAGAAATAATTCGATATAGCGGGCCGGCTTAAGCCGCAAATGCATTTCTCCGACGCCAAAGGTCCCATGGCGGTAGGCCACATTGCGCTGGGCGGTCTGGCCCAGGGCGATGGAGCCGCCCAGCTCAGCGAATGATCCTTGGATTCGAACTCTGGCGGTACCCATAAGGTCTTGCGCCGGCGCATTTTGCCCGTGCGAGCGGCCGCCCGCGAGAAACGAATCGCCTCTTAAACCGGTGGCGTTTAGAGAGTTAAAGACGCCGATCTGAAATTCGGCCTGCGGTCGGCGCACCCAAAATGAAATTCCATTTTCGTGCCAGGTCGATGGTATCAGCTCGCGCTCGATCTCGGGCTTGAGCACGCCAAAGTAGGTGATCGCCTCTTGAGTGGTGTTGACGGTCCCGATCGGAACCAACTGATGCCCGATGCGGACGCCGAAGTTCCTTTTTTCACTCTCGAACCAGTCGACGTAGGCTTGCAATACGATCGCCTGACCTTTTTGCAGCGTCACGGTGTTGCTGCTTTCGGCACCGCCGTTTTCAAAGAGAAGCTGGGAATTGAAGACGACACGTTTGTGCAAATGCACGGCGATCACCGGAGCTAAACCGGCGACGTTGAGGCGATCGACGTTGGGGTTGCCGCTGCTATCGAGCCCGCGGCGTTCAGAAAAACTGAGGACGTCGGCGGTCATGCCCATGGCGACACGATCTTTGCCGCTGAAATAGATTCTTGAAGCCGCCGGACCCAAACCGGTAAAGGTTTGCTCTGGACTCACGGGCCGCCAGGGCGCGGGACCTTCGGACTCATCTCGCGGAGGCAAAGAGAAGGTGAGCGCGAACGGGGCGAAGGTGGGAGTTGGGCGAGTGATCGATGTCGCGCCTTGTGGGAGTTGCGTTGATGCCGGTGGCTCCGCTTGTGGCTGCGCGGGTTCTCGTTGTGAGACCGCCTCTGCGGGCGCGGGCGCAGTCGGCGCGGGCGCGCTCTCGAGCGCGCGGACCGCGTCTTCGAGTTTTTGCAGCCGGCGCAGAACGGGCGGCGCAATCACGCTGTCGTCATTTTGATTTATGTTTACTTCTGTGGAGATAAACTGCGCATGAGACGGCAGGGAATAAACTAGAAAAATGATTAAAAACCGGCGGTACAAAGGATTTCCCCCTGTACATAATCCTACGCGGCGGCGTTTAGAACGTCATCTTTTGCGCGGATCACGACGAGACGAGGGGCGGGGATGGGAGTCTAGCATCTTGCGCAGCAGGGGCTGGCAACTTCCGCCGCAGGCCCCGACTCCCGCCGTGGTGGCATCAAAAAGCTTGCCCAAAGTTGTGCAGCCCCGATCAATGGCGGCCTCGATCTCCGCTTGGGAGATCGAATTGCACAAACAAATCAGTCGTTGCGCCTTATCTTTTTTGCCCGGTCGTGCCATCAGATGAATCGAGACGGTGAAGAATCATTTGTACCACTTTGCCTTTGATATCGGCGTAGGTTCCACGAATGTAAGCTCCGGCGGCAAACATATGGCCGCCACCATGAAAGCTTTCGGCGATCCCTAAGACTTCAATTCGCCCCTTGCTGCGCAGAGAAAGCTTGTACTCATTTTTCGCATCCTCACGGAATACGGCCGCAGCTTGCAACGAGTTTACGTTCATAATCATATCAATCAAATCGCGCGAGTCGTCCATATCCATGGAGTGGTCTTGCATATCTTTGGCGTGCAGCTTTAAAACCGCGAGCCGGCCATTGCCATGAAACTCGATTTGACCGAGGACTTTGGCTAGATATCCAACCTTGTTGATCGTGTGGGTCGAGAACAAGTGCCGGTGAATTTCTTCGGCGTGCTTGATGTGAAGAAGCAGTTCAGCGGCGATCAAGTGTGAGTTCACCGAATTTTTTACGAATTTAAACAGCTGGGTATCAAAACAAATGCTGGTGTAAAGCGCCTCGGCGATCTTCTCGTCGAAGCGAATTCCCAAGCCTTTCAAAATAAAATATGAAATTTCTCCCGTGCTGGCAGCCCGCGTCTCGATGTAGGAGCCGGCGGTGGGCTCGGGGCCTTGATTCAAAACCGGGTGGTGATCGACAAATAAAACGTCACGGCAATTGGTGAGCAGTGCGCTAAAAAGCGGTTCCACCAGGCGGCGATCGTTGGTGTCGAAAATCAAAACCAAGTCCGTGGGCAAAATAGGAGAGTGCGGACGTTCAAAGATTTCGACATGCTTTTCGGGTTCGAGAAAGTGGTACTTTTTAGGAACGGCATCCACCATCATTACGCGCACCTTTTTGCCGGTCTTTCTCAGGCCGTGGTAAAGGGATAGAAGCGCGCCCAGGCCGTCGCCGTCGCATTGTTTGTGCGTGGACAAAAGAATGCTCTCCGCCGCTTTTATCCGGCGCACCAGCGAATCCACATTAAGGGCTGAAAGGCTTGGGGTTCCCATATGTTAACTTCATTGTATCGGCGCCCAATCATTATAGCTTCAGTGAAATGTTTTGGTTGACTGCGTCATATATTTACCTATGATGACAGCCTTCGTTTTTTTTCGGTTTCGAGGAGATGAGAATGAGTGACCGTCAGCCTATGACTTTAGCAGGGAAAGCCAAACTTGAGATGGAATTGAAGCAGTTGGTGACCTACGACCGGCCCTCTGTAATCAAAGCTATCGAAGAGGCCCGTGGCCATGGTGATCTTTCTGAGAATGCCGACTACGACGCGGCCAAAGACCGCCAGGCCATGATCGAGGGCCGGATCGCCGATATTCAAGGTAAGCTAGCCAATGCTGAGGTCGTGGACATCGCAACACTTCAGTCGAGTAAAATTATTTTCGGCGCCACGGTGGAGTTGCAAGACCTAGATAACGATGAAAAGGTGAAATACCAGATCGTCGGTGAAGACGAGTCTGATGTTAAAATGGGCAAAGTTTCGGTATTCTCGCCCATCGCCCGCTCATTGATCGGCAAGAAAAAGGGCGATGTCATTGAGTTCCGCAGCCCAAAAGGCGAAAAGGAATTTGAGGTCCTTAACTTTTACTTCAAATAGCCGCGCATGCGCGGTTGAGGCGCAGCTTGAGAATTCTCCGCGGCAAATCCAATCTTGAGGTCTCGTCCCACGGCTTTGCCTTATTCGTATTTGGTTTGATCCTCGCGACCTTTATCGGTGGCGCCGTGCGGACTCTCCTCGGTTCCGATCGCGTCCATCAGCGCATTCTCACAGAATTGCGCCAGCGTTTTCCCACTCAAGAAATCAAAATCGGCTCAACAGAAGTTCTTCTCTCCCGTGGAATTTGGCCGGGCTTGGGTTTAAAAATTTCGGATTTAAGTTTCAAACATGAAGCTTGCGGAAAGTTGGGCATTGAGCTCAACGCGCCGACTGTTATTTTGCCGATCAGCTTGTGGAGCCTCCGCGGTGGTCATATTCGCCTTGGCAATGTGGAATTGATTTCTGGGCGCGCGCATTTGCATTACAAAACGTGCCCTGAACCCGCGGCGACTGTCTTAGCATCGCCGCCTTCGCCCGCACCGGTGGTTAAATCCATCGCGCCGCAGCCCACTTTGCCCGAGCCGCAAAAGCCCTACTGGAATCCGCCGCAGTTCGACTGGCGGAAAGTGGGTAAGAATATTGGCGCGGTGGAACTCATTGATTTTTCAGTGACCTTCGAACACGAACCGACGTGGAAGGTGCAAGTCCGCAGCGCTGAATTTGATTTCTCTCCCGATCTGTTTGGTCATGCATTGGTGGATGTGCAGAAGAGCCTTCCCTTCGGATCGCTCAATCATATTCTCGATATCGAGGCCCATGGCGAGGGCTCAGTGCTGCAATTTCAAGTGACGTCAGAATTTAAAGAAGGCCGGGTGCTGTGGAAGGGCAGTTGGGATTCCAGCACGCAGGCAGCGATGAGCACCGTCGAAATCGGGCAGTTTCCAATTAAAGAATTGCTCAACGAGCTTTATCTGACTGGGTTTATTGAGAATGAAGTGCAAATAAAAACGGCCTGGCTGAGCTGCTCCGCCAATTGGGAAGGTTCTATGGCCAAGCCGGACGAGATGCCGGTTCGAGTTCGCGCGTGTCGGATGGAAGGCGCTTACGGCGGTGTGCAGTTAGAGAAAGCGGATTTTTATCCTCTGCAGGCGGACAGCTTGAAAATACCGGTCCAACTCAAAGTGCAGAATCTGCAGGTGCAGCCCCTGGTGGAGGCTTTTAATAAACAGATTCTGCCGGCGGTGATCAATCGACTCGGCGTGTGGTCAGGACAGTTCGAATATTTAAATAAAAATTCGTGGAGTTTGGATGGTCATCTCGACGGAGCCGAAGTCGTGTTTTCCAACCAAAGCGTGAGAGGCAAACAGCAATTGCGCCGTATGCGCACCGTGGCCCATCGTGTGGAGGGCTTGGTGGCCGCCAAGGTGGATCATGTCGAAATGCCCGAGGGAGAATTTAAGGGCGTCGTTGAGGCGGCTTTTAATGACGATTGGAAGAATGGCACATTTAACGTCAACATCGAGAATATTGCATTCAGCCCGGGCATCCAGCTGCTGCTGACGGGTGGAACTTGGACGGCTTTGAAGTTGACCGGCTCGGGGCACTTTCAAAATGGTGAGCTGAGCGAGTGGAAGGGCGTGATGGAGTCTCCGCGGATCCAGGGGCCGGGATGGGCCAGTGATACTGTGGTGGCGAACTCAAAGTATCAGCCGGGAGTGTTTCAACTCGATGCCCGATTGAGCCAATTGGAAATGGGACCGCAGTGGAGGTATTACCCGCAGGCCAAGCCACACCTAGATTTGAATGGCGAGCCGATTCGATGGAAGGACATTCGCGCGAAGTTGGAAGTAAAAAAATCCGGCGGAGAGATTCAATCGTTCACCGCCGTTGATTCTTTGAGTGGCCGAGTGTGGCGGGGTCGTGGCAACTGGCAGCGCGAGCAGGAGCTGGTTGCGCTCTTAAATGGGGTGGCCGATGGCCGCACCCGCAACTTTACCATTCGCGCCCAAAAGGGCTTTTTGACCATGGACGAATCGCCAGCGACCGGCGCGCGGTAGCGGGAGTGGCGGTGGCTGGCGGCTGGCGGATGGGGCGGCGGATGGCGGCTGGGGCTGGACTGAGCTGCGGGCGCTTGGGCTGAGAGCGTGTGCTGGAGCGGGGCGCGAACTCGAGCACAGCACGGGATTCTTCCTGGTCGGAAAACTCTGTTTGAGGAATTCTCACTCGCATCAGCCAACGCGCTCATGCCTTTAAAATCATTCTTCCAGCTTCCGATTCACAAGCGCTTAGGGGCGTCCTGACCACAGCTAAGAGCGCAGCAGTTGACGATGTATGGACCGGTTTCATGGACGTTAAATTTACCCTTCCCTTCCTGACAGCTTATTTATCGAAATTTACAAAATGTGGGACCATCTGGAGGGCAAATTTGAGCCGCCGATGCGCTGCCGTCGCGACGTTGTCGCTGGTGAGAAGAGCATTTTCTTGACTTTTTGGTAGCGATGGGTAAATCTCATGCCTATGAAACGAGGCATGCGCGCGAAATCTTTGCGACAGGTGGGTGTTCAGTTGGGCTTTGAGGCTGCGGGCTTCGCTAAGCCCGGCGACTGCTTTGGTGGAAGTTTGCTTAAAAACAGCCACGCCAAAACCAAGCGGCCGCTGGATTCGAAGTGGCCGATCCATCTGGTGCTGAGGTCGGAGTTGAATGTAATGAGGGGTGTTAGGTCCTTTGGACCTGTCAATGCCGCGGTGGCGCGTATAGCCCGCAAGTATGGCGTGCGCATCTACAGCTACGCCAACGTGGGGAATCACCTCCATATATTACTCCGGGTGAAGAGCCTGCGGCTGTGGGCTGCGTTTATTCGTGAATTGTGTGGCCGAGTTGCACAGGTGGCGCAGGGTCTAAAGGGCCCTCAAAAAAGTCGCCGCAAATTTTGGAAGCAAAGGCCGTTCACTCGCATTGTGCGGGGGTGGAATAAGGCCTTTAAAATCGCGCGCGAGTATGTCGGCCTAAATCGGCTTGAGGCTGAGGGATTTATTTCGCGTAAAGAAACTAAGACGCTGAAAGATCTGCGGTTGGTGTTTGCTGACGGGTAGTGGGGCGAGTGGCGGCCGGGGGGGCGCCGACCGACGCGGGTGGTGGGACGAATCGCGGGCCGGGTCGAAGACTGGCGAACAAGTGGCGGTTCGGGTGACGGGCGGGCTAAAGGTTAGGATCGGCATGGCTCTCTGGTCGACGCCTTCGAAGCGTCGCTGAGTGGTACCTGGAGAATTGCTGATTGCTCCGGGTGGCGTAGAGACCTCGTTTAGTGAGCGAGCTTGTTGCGCTGGTTTGTTAATGCTTCGGCTGCAACAGATTTTCTACCGTATCTCGCGTTAAACGAGCCATATTTTCAGCCAGCTTTTCTGACCACTTTTTGCGGCCATGAAGTTCGATCTTGTAAATTTGTGCGGTTTCTCGTTGTTTAAATAAATAATCATCACTGCTGATCAACTCATCCACCAAGCCCAGTTCGATCGCGCGTCGTCCAAACCAATGTTCGCCTGTGGCGACTTTATCGAGATCGAGATTGGGTCGATTTTCTTTTACAAAGGCTTTGAACAAGTGATGAACATCTTCGATTTCCTCTTGAAACTTCTTTTTCCCTTTCTCGGTGATTTCGCCAAACATGGTGAGAGTGCGTTTGAATTCGCCGGCCGTGACTTCTTGAAAATCGACGTCATGTTTTTTTAAGAGGCGATTGAAGTTGGGGATCTGCGCGACCACGCCAATCGAGCCGAGGATCGCAAAGGGGGCGGCGAGAATGCGGTGCGCCGTGCAGGCCATCATGTAGCCACCGCTGGCTGCGACTTTGTCTACGCAAATTGTTAATGTAAGGCCTGCGTCTCGAATCCGCATCAACTGGGTGGCCGCGAGGCCATATGCGTGAGCCATTCCGCCGGGGCTCTCCACCTTGACCACCACTTCGTCTGTACCCGTGCGGGCGATGGTGAGGATGGCTGTGACTTCTTCACGCAAATTCTCGACATGCGAGGCGCGAATATCGCCGGCAAACTCCAAAACATAAACTCGCTTTTTTTCGTCCGAGGACTCTTTGGCCTCAAGCTTGGCTTTTTTCTTGTCTAGCTTTTGCTCGAGCTTCAAGGCCTTGCCCGTGAGTACGCGATTTTTTAGCGCTCTAGCCAAACGGTCGTATTTGTTGTTCAGGTTTTCGACATCTAAGAGGGGTTTACTGCTGCGGGCCCGGGCCAATAGGCCAAAGAACAAGATTAAAATTACCGCAACCGCGAAGACTACGATTCCGACTTTACCGGTGAATAATCCAAGCTCGGTTAAAAACTCCATTAAATGCCTTTCAGAAAGACTTAAGTCGTGGTTGGCCAGTGCCGTTTTAGCAGAGAGTCAGCTAAGATCAAGGAGATGCGTGAATGGGCTTTAACAATTATTCTCCTGCTGATCGGGCCCTCCGCGGTCACCATCGCCTCGGCCGCGACCTGCGATTTGAGTGATCCACTGGCGCAAAAGCGCATTGATTACATCAATGAGCGCTATGACGACTTTTTCCGCTATCAGCAAGCTAAAGAGGAGCGTGAAGCACGGCTGGCCAGCGGCATCGGTGAGGTCAAGGCTTTGCGTGAAAAGCATGCTCTCGAATTGAAGCGCGCCGCTCAAGAGTATAAACGGGAGAAAAAAGACCATGCCAAGGAAGAGGCGCTGCGCGTGGAGTGGGAAAAGGCGCAGAAGGAACGGGATAAGGATATGGAAGCCCGGCGTATTTGCGAAGTGCAGCAACGGCGGGCCGCGGAACAATTGGTTAAAAAGGGTCGCAAGATCCCTGAGCTAAAAGAGTTTGATCTCGAGGACCACTAAGATATGATCCTCCGATCCTAAGGGAGGATTCATTTATGATTAAATACATTTTAATACTCGTTTCCATGGCTGCGTTTAGCGCTCCGGCATTGGCGCAAGAATTTGGCGCAACGCTGGGCTTTCATCAAACGACGGCCGACACCGACGCGACGGGCACGTCGATCGACGGAAAATTGAACTTTAAAGCCGGGATGCTGATCGGAATGGAAATGGCCGATAAGTTTAAATTCCGCAGCGGTTTGATTTTTAGTCAGCGCCACATTGATGCGACCAATTCGGGATTTAAAACAAAAGTTCAGCTCGACTATCTCGATATTCCCGCCAACGTGCAGTACAACTTTAATGAAATGTTCGGTCTGTTCGGCGGGATGACGTTTGCGCTGAATATCGCCGACTCATATAAGCCCGATCCGGGTGTCGACCAAGATGTAACCAAGTTGATTCCGCTCTTGGATCTCGGTGTGAATCTGACCTTTAGCGATATGTTCGGGTTTGATTTTTACTACCAACGGGGACTGGGCGGATTTGCCAAGAGCCTCGAAAATCATTCGACCTTCGGTGGCAATTTTATTCTCTGGTTCTAATCCGCTAACTTCGTAAAAGATTGTTTACTGGCGTGTCGGTGAGAGCCGACACGCGACGCAAGAACAGCATCACAAGAATCGCCGAAAAGATCATTAGCGGCGCCGCGATCATGGCAAATCCCATCCACGTCATTCGCGCGATCTGCTCATTTAAAATTTGCTCGCGAGCCAGCGAGTCGAGACCAGAGTCAATGTCGACGAAGATTCGATAGGCAATTACAAAATTTAAAATCGCTGAGATTAAAAATGACAGCGACAACCACAGGGTTGTGCGCTTAAGCAGAGCCAAAAAATCGCCGTTTCGGTTAAAGAACTGCAAACGCTCCTCGATCAACTCCAGGTTCATCACCTGCGGATTGCAGAAGATCATTTTTGCGGCGGGGTTTTTTGTCCAATACGAAACCAGCACCATAAGGCCCAACGCGAGAGGTAAGCTGGCCTCTTTAACGGCAAACCAAATCCCTTGCAGCTTCATCAAAGCGAGGCCGCCCGTTAGAAGGATGTTGAGAATCCCTAACAGCGAAACATAATTTTTGTGCTTACGGCGAATGTAATCTTGAATCCCGTAGGCAAGTGGAAAGGCCAGGGCAATGAGCAAAGTGAGCTTGGGATCAAGGTAATTGCTCGCCTTGTTCAAAATCACGACCGGCAGGAGGATATTGATGAGGATGTTGAGAAGCGGGTTCTCTGGGGGCGGTGAATTCTTCATCGATTTAGGTCGTGGTCGTTCCTGTTTTTTGTTGAGGTAAGAGAATCGCTTGAGATTATAATAAGATATTAGCCAGTCAACAGGCATTACTATGCGGCTTATGGGGCTTAATGACGGTCAACGTTGAACTTCTTTTATATCTCCTGGTTATCTACCAAGTTAAACATTTTGTAGCTGACTACCTGTTTCAAAACGTTTGGATGCTGCAGAAATCGCGGCCCGGCTGGGATTTTGTTCTCCCACTCGGGACACACTGTGGCGTGCACGGTTTATT
>CAYVRZ010000030.1:0-50745 GCA_964453895.1 uncultured Pseudobdellovibrionaceae bacterium
CCGGGAACCGACAGTGTATGGGTGAATCGGGCTCGGTCTGGATACGGATGCGCGGTGGAGACCGACTCAGTGGTTTTTTGCCAGTTGAAAGGATCGTCGGGATCCAGCGGAGCGATTTGATTGGTCAGCGCAAAATAAGCGTTTACCAATCCGGTCGCTACGCGGCCGCGCAAAGACGGGAGCGGGCGAGCCGAGGTGAGCAGGCGGTTTTTGATCACGTCGTAAGTTTGCGTCATATCTTGAGTCAGCAAGAGTACGGCAACACCAGCCACATGCGGGCATGCCATAGAAGTTCCTGACCAGCTTTCCAGTCCACGCATGGTGTAGCTGTACACATTGGCTCCGGGAGCCGCGATATGAACGGAAGTTTTGCCGTAGTTTGAGAAGTCAGCCATGGCACCGCTCGGATCAATGGCGGCGACCGATACTATGTTGTCGACCTGATAGCTGGCCGGATACTCCGGATTTGCATCGGTGTCGGCCGAGCTGTTACCGGCCGCGGCCAAGAACAAAATGTCGGCTTGTTGCGCGCGCTGAATCGACTCAAGCAAGGCTTGCGAAAATCCGCCACCGCCCCAGGAGTTGTTCATCAATTTAGCGCCCATTTTGGTGGCGTAATCGATGGACTTAATCGCGTTCTCCAGAGATCCACTTCCGTCATCACCTAAGAAACGAATGGGGAGAATTTTGACCTTCCACGCCACTCCGGTAATGCCCTGTGTGTTGTTACCGCTCGCGCCAATCGTTCCGCTGACATGCGTTCCGTGTCCGTACACATCCATCGGGTTGGCATCGTTGGCCGAAAAATCCCAGCCGTGGATATCATCGACAAATCCGTTCATGTCGTCGTCGACACCGGGCTGTCCATTTACTTCGGCGGTGTTGCTGTAGATGTTGTCCACAAGATCTGGGTGATCCCATTTGACGCCGGTATCAATCACCGCAACCAGCACATCGCTTGAACCGGTTTCGATCTGCCATGCCTTAGTGGCGTCGATGTCGACGCCGGCTCGGCCAATCACGGGACCCATATCACCATCAACGGTTTGGCCATTATTGATCAGGCCCCAAAGCTTTCCGAGCTCGGCATCGTTCGGAAGAGTTGTGGCTCCGGTGGCGCCAACAACTTTATATATAAAGTTAGGTTCGACATACTCAACCGCGGCGCTGGAACTGAGAGTCTGCAAAGCATAATCTCGGTTCTCGATCACTGGACGTTGAGCAACGAACAGTCGCTCGCTACCGTTGATCACGCGCACGGGCCCGCCAAGCAGTGATTTCACCGCCGCCGTGTTCATAATCATTGATGTGTTTTTTAACTTAACAACGTATTCGCCAGGTACCGCGGGAAATTCTTTGGCGTACGCGCTGACTGTGAATCCTGCAATAAGGGCCGCAACCACCCCTATGAATCGTCCCTGAATCATCTGGTCCTCCGCTCATCATTGAGCAAATTAATTTTTTCGAACAAACCGGAATTTCTCCCGATAGTTCCAAAATGGTACCAGCAGATTTTTTTGCGCTGCAATTTATTTTGCGATCAAACCAAGAATATTCGCATCGAATGACAGCTGCGTCGAACTTTCTGTCAGCGTCTGTTTTTCGATCTCTAAAGTTTTATTTTCGACTCGAGAATTTTGTATGCGGACTGTTTCGGCGTGCTGAACTAGGTGGCGAAAAAAGGCCTTTTGAGTGTTTAAGGGCGCCTCTTTGTTAAATCCCAAACCTTTAAGAATTTCTCCAATCGGACGCATGCACTCTCCTATTTATAAGGACTCTTCGGCATCGCGGGGATTGTCGTTGAAGTTTGTCATGATGGGCCCCGGTCGAGGCCTTTCGAATCGGACCAAATGCCGCTCAGCGGGAGGTTAGTGAACCACCGAATTCCAGACTAAGGTCTAGGTATGCGTAGATTTTAAGCCCAAAAATGTGGATAACTCTGTGGGTTGATGTTCATAACTCGCTATGGGTGGTTAGGTCTTAGGTCTAGATCCCTATCCCTAGGGGTGCTGACGAATCGTTCAGCACCCACTGGGTGAATTTTCTTACAAAGCCGCTTGTTTGGTGGTCGCAGCGAACCAGGGCGACACGTCGACCTTTTTGGTCAGGTAGCCCATCGACGTGAGAAGAGTCTGATAGTCGTTCAGTTGCTTTTGCATGACTTGCGCTTCGGTGGCGTCGTCAAAATCCTGCAAAGTCAGTTTACCCATAAAGGCCGTGGCTCGTTCGATCTGCGTTGGATCCGCTTTCCAGCCTTTCCAAGTGTCGCCGAATTTATGCTCAAAGAAGCCGGTTGCGGCCTGCAATACCGCCGCAGGGTTTTTATTGATGTAAACCATAGTTTCTGCGACCGCAGCCCTAAAGCGTTTCATTAGCGCCGGGTTCTCGTCGGCAAATTTCTTGCTGGTGAACAATATCGCGTTCGGGGTACGAGGCATCACATACTTCGAGATGATATTTTGCTCGAGCACACGAACTTTACCGCTGGCCAGCATCATCGGCATGGTCGGAACGTAGGTCATGGCCGCATCGATGCTGCCATTGGCCAAACTTTCGGACGCAAAGTTCGAGGCCAATTTAAATCGAAGGGTTACGTTGCTCATCTCTACGTTGTGCTTCTTTAAATAATTGTAGAGCGCGATGTGGGTGGGAACCTGCCCAATGCGCACGACTTTTCCCTTTAGGTCGGCCGCGGTTTTGATGTCCGAATCTGAATTGACCACAAGGTGAGTGTCATAGTCGGTTCCATAAGCCGTCATATATAAGGGTTTGTATTCCGAAATGTCGGTGTTCTCGGCGGCCAAAATTCCCGCCGCCGGACTTACGGCAACGTCACAATCCCGCTGTTTTCCGCGCATCATTTTTGTGATTTCCCAATCTTCGGTGTTGAACGGAAGAACCGGGCCGGCCGTCGTCATTACATATCCGGCATCACCTTCAGGATTTTTATTTACGTAGCGGATCAGTTCAATCTTGGCGTCGACCCCATTCTTTTTAAACAGGCCTTTGTCGCGCGCAACAAGCAGCGCCATATTTAGCAGATCCTCATGGCCACGCGGCATGCACAAACGAATCGACTTCGCCTCCGCTTTGCCCAACTTACCCGCTGCCCAGATGGACTGAGCCGTGGCGGCAGTGATCGCAAGAACAACAAAACTAAACATCCGTCTCATTTTCATAGAATCCATCCTCATTAGGTGAATTGGCGTTACCTACAAACGATAAATATTGTGCGCGTGTCCGTCTATATTTTAATTTTGACAGACCAGGATACAAACGAGCCTAATAATTGGATGCGTTAGCAGGAAAGATCGCAATGCTTAGAAACCAAAAAGGAGACGCGCTGACATTAGCCATGGGCGCGGCAGTTTTCGTCGGCATAAGCGTGATGGTGACCATCGCGGTCTTGTCTAACATGAACGCCAAGGTTCACCGTTCGCGTATGGTCAACGATGTTGAGGGCGTTCTCCTCTATATCAATCAGATTTTAAACAATCGTGACCTCTGCGCCTACGCCTTGCGGCAAGGGGCCGGTGCCAATGAGGGTCAGGCCATTATATTCCCCGATTACTTTTCCGCGCCGCCGGCCGCGCCGCCGGTGCCTAAGACAGATGTGCCGATCCCGCGGATATATTTGACGAACGCGGTTGCCGCCAACGTCAACCCCGGAAATCCGATCTACTGCGCCGGTGTTGCCGATGGAAATGGCGATGGGATACCGGACCCAGATCCTTCACCCGACTGCGACGCCGCCAATGCCCGACTGCACAATATGGTGATTCGCGGAATGACGTTTCGATTTCGCAATGACATCAACGGCAACCAATTGATGGCCAGATACCGAGGTGCGACCGATCGCTATCACAAGCTGACCGGCGAACTTGAAGTGGATATAGACTTTAACGAAAAAATGGTGCTCGGCGGCGATTTGAAAAAGCGCGGCTTCCCATTGCAGATCATTGTGGACCGAACGGGCGATCCACTTGCGGTTCCGCCCATTCCGGCCCGCTCTATCGCCGCGTGCTACACCCGCGAATCCCCGGCTTTGATTTGTTCCCAACTTGGGGGCACCTTCAATCAGGTCGAAGGGGTTTGTGATTCGATGTTTGGTCTGTGTGGGGTTGAGCCCAACCGACCGTCGGTCTGCCAGTCTTTTCCAGAAAACACATGCGTCGCAGCTTCGGGACTCAAGTGGACTACGGTATATTTCCCATCTACTGTTGAGCCGGGCATGCGTATGCAATGCAATTGTATGAAGGTCTGCACCTGGACAGGTGTGCCCTAAGATAATTTTCGGGAGCTTTCGTGAATCGGAGTGCGGGATATTCAATTGTTACGGTTCTAATGGCCACGGCCATCGCCAGCGTTATGCTGGTGGCCATCCTATTTATTGTCGATATTGTTTCTACCACCATCGCGCGCAACACCGCCGTCGATAATATCGAGGCTGCTATGCGCACAATTCAAGGCATCGTGGCCAATAGAGACCTATGCGACAACGCGCTTCGCTTAAACTCGCCGGTCCAAAAAGTTCCGTTCCTTCCGAACGATCCGCCAGCGACTCCGCCCACCGAGGCCCCCATAAATCGAATTTATTTGCAAAGATCGGATGGTGAGGCCGGCGCCACGATTGTACTTAGTCGTGGTGGCACAATCGGACCAGGGTACACGGTGCAAAATATTGCGCTGCGCGAGCGAAACCAAGGGAATGGGCGAGGGCAAATAGCATTAGAGGGCGTAAATATGCGGACTTACGCTGCGGAAATTGTAATTGATATTCGGGGCGGCCCCGGTATGAAGCGGCGGACAATCCCGTACAACGTGGTTGTTCACCCGACAGGGGATGTTGTGCATCGCTGCTATCAAGATTCGTCGGTTGAGTTCTTATGCGAACAGCTGGGCGGCACCTATCAGGGTGGCACTTGCCAGGGCATTCTCTCAGAAACCGAATCCGATTGTCTTACGTTGCTCAGGGCTGAGGGCCCGCCGCCTGCGGGCAACGACTGTCCGGCAGACCCTCCGTTGTCTGAGGGGTTGCAATGTGACAACGTTTATTACGTCGCTGGCTTTAGTATTGATGGCCCAGATATAAATTCTAAACCAATTTGCCGCTGCCAAAAAGTCTGCCGCACGGGAACTTCCAACATTGGCGGTTCGGTCGCAACACCGAGCGGCCCCGGGCCCACATCGCCCAGCGGCCCGGTGGCTACGCCAGGGCCCGGAACATCCGTCGGCACCAGCGGAGGCAACTAGGTGTGAGAGTGTCTAAGGCCGGCTATTCGCTAGTTTCTGTTATGGTGGTCACGGCGCTAGGTGGGATCGTTGCGGTTATGATTATGTCGTTGATCGACAACGTAACCAAGGTCATGGTCCGAGGGAACGTGGCCGACGCTCTCGAGGGAACAGTTCGAACGGTGGCGGCGGTACTGGGCAGCCCCGACCAATGCCACTTTGCCCTGCGGGGCGCCACTTCGGGCGACAAAATTGTTTATAATGTGCAAGACAACCCGCCGGGGCCACCGCCCGGTGGCAACGAAGTCGACATCGAAAACATTTTCGCTCAAAATGCCGACGCCACGGTGGGCGCAACGCCAGTTATTTCGACCACGGTGGGCAGTTCACTCTCTATGCTTTCCGGAGGCGTCGTAATCACGTCGATCCGCTTTCGCGAGAGAACCCGGCAAGTCGGCCGCGGATCTATACGCAGAGATGGGGCCACCTACGACACCTACGCCGGAGAAATAGAGATTGTTGCGACGCCCCCGGGGGGCGCGGCTATGCGACGAGTGCTGCCCTACACGGCCGTGGTCGACCGCACCACTCGAACGATTGAGTTCTGTTATATTCGCGATACTTCCATGCAGAATCTTTGCGAGCAAATGGGTGGAACCTATGACCCCGAAAACGGTACTTGCGAGGCGATGATCAACGCTGGCACCGTTCGGTGCGACAACGTCTGCGCGGGCGTTACCGATGTAGTCCCCGTCCCCCCTGAATTTCAGGCCGGGGGGTATTGCGTGCAAGGCTGTCCGGCGGTAATTAACATGCATCCCGATGATGGATGCGTTAGGCTCTTTCACCTATTAGGTTTCGACTACGATCCGCCGGCGGGTAGCTTCGGCGCCCGGTCCTGGCCGATGTGCGCATGCACACCCATTTGTTTCAACAAGCCGCGCGGCCGGATACCGATCCCGCCACCAACCCCGCGTTCACCGCCACCACGCCCACCGCCCTCCAACTAATTATCTTCGCGGAGGGCTTTTGGCCCCGGCCATGGCGCGCAGGTGTTCACCATTTGGTTGGAAAGCCGAGGAAGTCTCTTCCAGTAGAGCGCCTCGAGCTCGGCAACGACGCCGGGCTTTTCGCCAATCAGATTTACGGTTTCCTGCGGATCTTTTGTAAGGTCGTAAAGCCAGCCTTCGCCGCTCGAGTTATCAACCGCATATTTCCATTTGTTGTCGTATCTAATGGCGCGCCAGGTGTTGGCGCAGTCGCGGCCGATCACCACCGGGTCGGCAATTTCTTTTAGGCGCTCGCTAAAGTTCATTTGGTTTATTTTGCCTTCGGCGATTCCGGTAATGATTTTTGTCACGGTGAAAAAGTTGGTTTGATCGGTCAGGGTTACCGATCGACCTTGCCCGGGGAAACGCACCATCAAGGGAATCCGAAGAGCCGGATCAAACCACGACGTGCCGTGAGTCAGATGCCCGCGCTCCATATGCACTTCTCCGTGATCACCGGCAAAGATCACAACCGTGTTATCGAGGCCGCCCGTATCGTTTAGGCGCTGCAAAAGCTCGCCGACGATTTTATCCATATAGATCACGTTGGCCCGATAGATTTTTTTAAGAATTGTGAGATCGATTTCGTAATCGGGTGAGCTTTGCCAATCGAGCAAAAACTTTGGCGTATTGAGCAGCCCTAAAAAAGCGCTGTCGTGGCCACCCTGGCGAACCTCATCCGCTATGGCCTTGTCGACCTGAGGATGGGCGCGCAACGTTTTACTGTCATTGGTCAGCATTAGTAAAAAAGGCAGTTTGGCCGCGTACCTTTTTGGATTGGCGAGATACGTCTGAACACGCTTTTTCTCTTCGGGAGAGAGGAATTGATCCCAGCCGGAGTCGCTGTTGTAGCGATCGACCAATGGAAAGTGGGCATACTTGATCTGGGCCACAATAAAATACGGCAGCATTCTTTTTTGGCTAAGGTTGCTCAGCAAAAACTCAAGGCTTTCACGATAGTTTTTTTCAAAGTTGCTGTCGGGTTCGGTCAATCCCTGCTGCTTTTGCTCGCGGGTGTGTCCCGTCTTCCATGAGTTCCGCGGCGGGACCAAGTACATTTGATCTTTGATCAACTGGCCCGCGGCCTCGTAGCCCACTTCACCAAAAAACCGGCGGCGAATTTCGGGAGCCGTTACCGAGAATAGCGCTGTCCAGCCCAGACCGTTGAAAGCATTGCTAAAGATATATGAACCTTGCCCAAAAAATTCATTCACCCGTGGCATATCCGCCACCGCATCGTGCCGAAGCGAGCAGGTGCTAATCACCAATATATTTGGCTTTGCAAAATTTTGCGCCGCCTTGTTCTGGCTCCGAGTGTAAAGATATAGACCTGATCCAAAAATCGCGGCCACAGAGAGCGCGGCCCACAATATCGCTCTCAATCGAACAGCTCCGCGGCCAGTTTTTTGGCGCCCTGGAGTTGAGTCTTCCAAGATCTGCCGCTCTCGTAGGGCACGAACAATCGAACTTCAACGAGCTCTTTTTTTAAAGGATCATAACAAGCAAAAAAAACGCCGATTTCACGAATGTCTTTCTCTGTGCACATACCAAACGCATGACGATCACCCACTCCGCCGGCGATAGCCTGTGTAGTTTGCGCAGGACATTTTAACTTGAACTCAGCTGGGGCAAATTTTTTGTCGCATTTCACCAGCGCCGTAACTTCACCTGCATAAGGATTTTTTTTTGGCTCATAGAGTCCGCGAATAAGACCAAAGCCAACTTCAAGAGCGCGCTTGGCGGCGGCTTCGTCGGGAAGAGGCGTGGATTTAAGATGAACTTCCGTGTTGGGGGATTTATAAATCCGGACGACGCCAACTTTGCCCTCAAGGGCCGGGTTCTTTGGCGCGAGTTTGAGCGCCGGATTCAATGTTTGTGCGGCAACGGATACGAAAATCGTCGTGGAGAGCAAATATTGAATCACCCCCACCTCGCGCTCACCGGTGCCTAAATGAGGCCTTCATAAAATCGCGGTTCATTTGCGCAATCGTCTCGAGCGAAATTTCTTTCGGGCATGCGGCCGAGCAAGCTCCGGTATTGGTACAGCCCCCAAAACCCTCCGCGTCCATTTGCGCAATCATTTTCAAGGCGCGGTCATCACGCTCGGCCTGACCCTGTGGCAACAAACCCAGGTGAGTGATTTTTGCGGCGACAAATAGCGAGGCTGAAGCGTTCTTGCACGCCGCCACGCAAGCGCCGCAGCCGATGCAGGCCGCGGCTGCGAACGAACGGTCGGCATTACTCTTTGGTACCGGAATCGCGTTGGCGTCGGGCGCGGCTCCCGTATTGGCGGTAATAAATCCACCCGCATGTTGAATGCGATCAAATGCCGAGCGGTCGACAACCAAATCTTTCACCACCGGAAAAGCTCTTGCGCGAAAGGGCTCAACCACCACGGTGTCGCCATCTTTGAACCGACGCAAATAGAGTTCGCAGGTGGTGGTCGCTTTGTCGGCGCCATGGGGGTTACCGTTGATCACCATCGAACACGATCCACAGATGCCTTCGCGACAATCGTGATCAAACTCAACCGGCTCTTTGCCAGTTCGAACCAACTCTTCGTTGACCACGTCCATCAGTTCTAAAAACGACATATCGGGGCTTAAATTTTTCGCCTCGAAGTCCATAAGGTGGCCCTTGGCCTGCGGGCCCGCCTGGCGCCAGATTTTGAGTTTCAAGTTCATTTGTAGCTTCTTTGTGATGGTTTAACGTACTCGAACTGCAGCGGTTCTTTATAGGCTTTCCACGAGGGATCGTCGCCGCCACCGCCCGCATAATCCCAGGCCGTGACATGTTGAAATTTATCATCGTCACGAAGGGCCTCGTTGTCGGGTGTCTGAAACTCTTCGCGAAAGTGCCCGCCGCAAGATTCTTCTCTTAAAAGAGCGTCGGTGGCCATTAACTCACCCAGCTCCATAAAGTCGGCCACGCGGCCCGCTTTCTCAAGCTCACTATTTTTAAAATTGCGCTCGCCCGTCACACGAACGTCGGTCCAAAATGTTTTGCGCAAGGCTTTGATTTTCTCTACAGCCGTTTTCAAGCCCGCCGCGTTTCGCGACATTCCAACATACTGCCACATCACATTGCCCAGTTGTCGGTGAAGATCATCGACTGTGTGCGTGCCCTTGATCGACAACATTTTATTCAGACGCAAGCTCACCTCTTCGCGGCTCGCTTTAAAGGCATCGTGGTTGCTGTCGATTTTCGGCAGCGGGTTCGAGGCAATATAATGCCCCAGCGTATAGGGGATAACAAAGTAGCCGTCAGCCAAGCCCTGCATCAGCGCCGAGGCGCCCAGACGATTGGCACCGTGATCAGAAAAATTGGCCTCGCCCAGCACATGCAGACCAGGAATCGTGCTCATCAAATTGTAATCCACCCAAAGGCCGCCCATGGTGTAGTGAACGGCGGGATAAATCCGCATGGGCAATTCGTAGGGATTGTCGCTGGTAATCTTGTGATAAATGTCGAAAAGATTTCCGTATTTTTCTTCGATGCCCGATTTGCCCACGCGTTTGATCGCGTCGGCAAAGTCGAGATAGACCGCTTCGCCCGTCGGTCCGACTCCGCGGCCCTCGTCGACGCGAAATTTGGCCTGGCGAGAGGCCACATCTCGGGGCACTAGATTGCCGAAACTTGGGTAGATCCGCTCAAGATAGTAGTCGCGCTCGGATTCAGGAATCTCCTGGGGTTTGCGCTTGTCGCCTTTGTTTTTGGGCACCCAAACCCGCCCGTCATTGCGCAAAGATTCAGACATCAACGTCAACTTAGATTGATATTCGCCCGAGCGCGGGATGCATGTGGGGTGAATTTGCGTAAAGCACGGATTGCCGAAAAATGCGCCCTTGCGATGGCAGCGCCATGAAGCCGTTACATTAGAATTCATCGCATTGGTCGATAAAAAGTAAGCGTTTCCGTAGCCGCCCGTACAAAGCAGAACGGCGTCGGCTGTATGCGATTCGATTTCACCGGTGGTCAGATTGCGCACCGTAATCCCGCGCGCGACTCCATTCACCAACACAAGATCCAACATTTCTCGACGCGGATACATCTCGACATTTTTGCGCTGAATTTGCCGGTTCATGGATGCGTAGGCGCCGAGCAAAAGCTGTTGCCCCGTCTGCCCGCGAGCATAGAAGGTGCGCGAAACTTGCGATCCGCCAAAGGAGCGATTGTCGAGAAGGCCGCCGTACTCGCGAGCAAAAGGTACGCCCAAGGCCACGCAATGATCAATAATCGCGCGCGACACATCCGCAAGGCGATACACGTTGCTCTCGCGCGAGCGAAAGTCTCCGCCTTTAACAGTGTCATAAAACAATCGGTAAACCGAGTCGCCGTCGTTGGAATAATTTTTGGCGGCGTTAATGCCGCCTTGAGCGGCGATCGAGTGCGCCCGTCGAGGAGAGTCGTGAATGCAAAAAGCCTTCACATGATAACCCAGTTCGCCCAGGCTAGAAGCCGCAGAGGCGCCCGCGAGGCCCGTACCTACGACAATAACGGTGTGTTTGCGTTTGTTCGCCGGGTTGACCAGCTTCATCTGAAACTTGTGCCGCTCCCAACGCGTCTCGATGGGTCCCGTCGGCGATTTGGCGTCTAATTTTGGCGACAATTCAGCCATGATTACCCTCTATGAAGAAAAAACACGTAAAGCGGTTGCACAATAAAACCTAAACTAACAATTAAAGTATAACCCCAACCCGCGACTTGAATCCCGCGTTGGTAACGCGGATGGTGAACCCCCAGGGTCTGCAAGCTCGACGCAAAACCGTGGCTTAAGTGAAAAAGCAAAACCACCAATGCCACCAAATACCAGGCGATATATCCGGGCTGCTGAAACACCTCGATCACCAGCTTGTGCAAATCGCGAATCTCTCCCTGACCATAATTCACCGTATAGATCGTGCCGAACTTAAACGTATTTAGGTGCAAGATCAGAAACACCAAAATCAAAAGGCCCTGTGCCCACAAAGTTCGACGAACCAAAGAGGTGCCTTTGTCGCCGTTGGGGCGCACCACGTACTGAGATCCGCGCGCCTTCATATTTGAAATTGAAATCAGGCTGGCGGTGGCTAAATGCGCAAAAAATAACGCCAGCAGGCCGGCCTCAGCCACGTAAATGAGCGGATTTGAAATTAGCGCGTGAGAGTACTCGTTGTACATCTGCGGGCTAAACATGATGAGCAGATTGGCCGCCATATGCGTGAGCAAAAAGCCACAAAGGCCAAGCCCCGTTATTCCGATAATCTCTTTGCGTCCGAGCGTTGACGCCACCCACCCGCAACAATGCGAGGTTTGCATTTCAGTTGTATTCACCAGATGCCTGCCTACTATTATTTGACTTTCAACAAATTACCTCACAGAAACACAAAGGTCTAGCGTACTTAAGAGGGGTCAAATGAAGATTTTTGTCTGTATCAAACAGGTGCCCGACACCGAAACTCGAATTCAGGTCAAAGCCGACAAATCCGGAATCGAAGAGACCGGCGTAAAGTGGGTGATGAATCCCTACGATGAATATGCGGTCGAAGAGGCGCTAAAGTTGAAAGAAGCCAAAGGCGCGGGTTCGGTGACCGTGATCACAGTGGGCCCGAAGGCCCGCGTCACAGAAGCGCTGCGAACCGCCATGGCCATGGGCGCCGATGATGGCATTGTAATTGATAGTGCCGATCATTTAGACCCGTTTATCACCGCCAAGGCCCTTGGTGAGGCGATAAAAAAAGAGGGCGCCTTTGATATGATTCTAACCGGCAAGCTCGCCATCGACGACAACGCCGCCAGTGTGCCACAAATTCTGGCTGAAAATTTATCTGTCCCGCATGCCACTATGGTGACCAAACTCACGGCTGGTTCGCCTACGGTGGCCGAGCGCGAAGTCGAGGGCGGCGCGCGCGAGATTTTTGAAATTAACGGCCCTTGCGTTATTGCCGCCAACAAAGGCTTGAACACGCCCCGATACGCAAGTCTGCCTGGCATTATGAAAGCGAAAAAGAAACCGCTCAAAGAGTTGACGCTCGCTGATGTCGGCGTGCAGGCCACGCAACTCAAAGTTCGCCTCAAAGATTTTCAGTTGCCGCCCGAAAAACCAAAAGTGAAGATGCTCACCGGTGACGCCGCGACGCAAGCCAAAGAACTGGTCCGATTAGTCATGGATGAAGCAAAGGTATTGTGAGGGGAATATGTCTAAAGTTTTTGTGTTTGTAGAAGGAACTCAGGATTTGAAAAAGGGCAGCCTGGAGCTGTTGACCGCCGCTAAGGCGTCTGGTCGCGAAGTGATTGCTGGATTGATTGGCGCCAACGTAAAAGGTCTCGCGGCAAAAGCGGCGCAATACGGAGCCAAGACCGTATTTATCGCCGACTCGAGCGAGCTCAACGCTTACAATCCTGACACGTACTCAGAAACTTTAACCGTGATGATCAAAGAGTCGGGGGCCGACGTGGTCCTTGCGACCAGCAGCAGTACAGCGCGTGATCTTTTTCCACGCGTGGCCGCAAGGCTCGACTCTGGAGTGGCCAGTGATTGCACCACGCTGCAACTCACGGCGACCGAAATCAAAGCCCGCCGCCCACTTTATGCGGGTAAGTGCACGGCGGAGGTTGAGTTTGTAAATAGTCCTGTGAAGTTTGTGTTGATGCGCGCCAATCAGTTGCCGGTCGGAACTCCCGACACCTCGGCAACCTCGACCAACAAAGATTTTTCTGCGCCCGCGGGTGGTGGAAAAATTAAAAGCAAAGACGTGGTCAAAGGCGCATCGACAAAAATTGATTTAACTGAGGCCAACGTAATTGTTTCTGGCGGTCGCGGAATGCAAAGCGGAGAAAATTTTAAAATTCTCGAGGACCTTGCCAATGTGATTGGCGCCACTGTCGGAGCTTCGCGCGCGGTGGCCGATGCCGGCTGGGTTCCACACAGTATGCAAGTTGGGCAAACCGGCAAAACCGTGGCCCCGAGCCTGTATGTGGCCGCGGGAATTTCGGGCGCCATTCAGCATTTGGCGGGAATGAGCGGGAGCAAAGTGATCGTCGCGATTAACAAAGACGCCGACGCACCGATTTTTCAAAAGGCAACGTACGGCCTCGTTGGAGATTTGTTCGAAATCGTGCCCAAGATTACCGAAGAGTTTAAGAAGGCTCTCCACCGGTAAGCGATGTTTCGCACCCACGTTCTGCCATGGCTGATCTGGATTTTTTACCGGCTGTGGTTCGGAACGTGGCGACTCCATGTGATTGAATCCCCCGGCCTGAAAAAAGCGCTCGCCGACGGCGAGAAAATTGTATTCGCCCATTGGCATGGCACCGAGCTTGCGATCGTTTCTCTTATACGCACCTATCGAATCGCCACCATGACCTCAACGAGCAAAGATGGCGAACTTATGGATTTTACCGTCCGCAGATTCGGCGGCGCCACCAGCCGCGGATCAAGCACACGCGGGGGAATCGGCGCTCTGAAAGGGCTTATTCGACTCATGTCCAATGGCTACCGGGCCTCAATGGCTGTAGATGGCCCCAAGGGCCCATTGCATGTGGTGAAACCCGGAGTCTTTGAATTGTCACGCCTGGCACAGGCTCGCATTGTCGCCATGGGCTCGGCTGCGTCGCGAGAAATTGTGTTTCAGAAATCGTGGAATAAAGCGACGCTGCCAAAACCGTTTTCGCGAGTCGTGGTTTATTTTGGCGAGCCATGGCCCGTCATTACAAAAGATCAGTCGGCCAAGGACGAGAAGATGGCTCTGCGCTTGGCCGATGAAATCTCCAGGGCTTGCGTTACCGCCGCCGAGCACCTAACATCTAAAGGCTCGAAGACTCTTTGAAAGTGGGGACGTGATGAAGGTTTCGTTACTTGCACTCGTGCTGTTTGTTGGATTCCAGGCCTGGGGCGCGACCGAGACAACTTTGGTGACCGTGGGCAACAACAAAGTCTCCACACAAGATTTTAAACGCCGCCTTGATGAGATCAAAAGACAGGCGATGAATCCGCCGACTCCGGAGCAGTTTCTTGAGGACATGGTGCGTTTTGAGATCGGTGTGCAAGAGGCCGAAAAGATGAAGCTGCAAGACGATCCACTGGTGAAGGAGCGCTTCAAACAGGTGCTCTACAACGCACTCTTAGAAAAGCAAATCGGCGGCCGAGTTGGCGATATTAAAATTTCTGAGAAAGAAATGCGCGATTTCTACCAAAAAAACCCCGAGCTTCGGCTTTCGCACATTTTGATCGAGCTCAAAGAAAATGCTTCAAATGAGGAGCGTGAAATCACCCGCAAGCGGGCCAATGAGTTTCTTGCCGAGATTAAAAAAGCGAAACGTCCCTTTGAAGACTTTGTAAAACTTTACAGCGACGACATGGCCACCAAAGAGGTGGGCGGTGACATCGGTTTTCAATCCCGTGTTACGCTTTCGCCGGTGATCTATGACGCCGCCATGAAAATGAGCACCAACGAAGTGCGAGGATTGATCGAGACGAAGTTCGGCTTTCATATAATTAAATTGCTCGAGCGCCGCAATTTCGACTTAGCCGACAAGCACCAAATTCGCGCCGCTCTTTATGATGACAAGCGCGCCCGTATTTTTGATGACTATTTTGCGCGTGTTAAAAAGTCGTATAAAGTTAACGTGAACAAAGAGGCGCTGAGATCGATTACAAAATAATTGCGCGCACGTGCGCCGCTCTTGTTTTCTTTACCCTTTGCGGCTGCACGTTTTCGCCCACTTCCCTAAAAAAGAAGGTCGTCGTCGACATCGACGGACACCAACTCACGGCGGAAGCTTTCGCGCAAGAGCTGGCCTACCGTCTGCGCGATCAAGATGCGTTGTCTGCGAAAGAACCAAAATACTTGGCCCTGGTCAAAGCCCGGATTGTCGAAGAGTTTATCGTACAGACGATTAGCGAAGAGTGGGCCAAAGAAAATGGCGTTATCGTAAAAGCTGAAGATTTAGATGCTGAGATCAAAAGCGTGCAGAACAGCTACCCCGATGATTTGGCTTTTCAACAAGCGTTGGCCGAACAGGGAATCGCGTTTAGCGACTGGAAGAAGCGCCTACAAGATACGCTGCTACAGAAATTGGTATCGCAAAAAGTGATCGCCGACTCTCCGGCTCCGACCGACGCCGATATGCAGACCTACTTCCGCGAACACAGTGAGGACTTTGCCGTTCGTGAGACCGCGCAGATTAGGCAAGTCTTGGTCGCCACGGAGAGTGACGCCAAATCCATCGAAGCCGAACTGAAGCAAGGCAAGAAAATGGGCGACCTTGCTAAAAAATATTCGATCTCGCCCGAAGGTCCCCAGGGTGGAATGGTGGGCTGGGTCGAAAAGGGCCTAACGGACGTGTTTGAATCCGCATTCCGAATGAAGCAGGGCCAACGCAGTCCGGTAGTCAAAAGTTCGTTCGGCTTTCACATTTTTGAGGTGGCTGGCCGCAAACCCGCTCGGAATCAGGCTTTTAACGAGGTTAAAGATGAGATTAAACGCATTTTAATGGAAAAAAAGAAGCAATCCCTCTATCTTGCTTGGCTAGAAGAGCGGGTGCGTAAATCCCGGGTATTTAAGGATCAAGCTTTTATTGACGCTCTCAAAGTGGAGACTAAGTCACAGTGAAATTGCCGAACATCGCTTTTATCGCTATTGCCATTTTTGTTTTTACGAACGGCGCCCAGGCCAAGCCTGTGGATAAGATTGTGGCCATTGTGAATGAGCAGATCATCACGATGTCCGATATGGACAAGTTCAAAAAACGTCTCGGTGGCAGCGGCCTGGTGGATGATGCTTTGTTGAAACTGAGCGACACTCAATCTTTGCAACGCGATCGCAACGCCTTACTCAATCACCTGATCGATGAGAAGCTCTTGGATTCTGAAGTAAAGCGCAAAAATCTCGAGGTTACGATTGAACGGGTTGAACAAGAGATCCGGACGATCGCAAAGAATAACAATATCTCTCGGCAGGCACTTACGGACGCCTTAAAAGCGAAGGGTGTCGGGATGGCTCAGTATCAAGATTTTATTAAGACCAGTCTCGAGCGCCAAGCGTTGATCGAACGCGAGGTCACCAACAAAATTCGCATCTCCGATGAAGACATCAGCTCCTACTATCTTTCGAAAAAGGGTCCATCAGGGGCACAAATTTTCGAATACACTCTCGCGCATATCGTGTTTTCAGCCAAGACGGGCGGTGACGACGGAGCTTTGACTCGCGCGAAGGCGGTCGAAGACAAGCTGCGCGGCGGACAAGCTTTTGATAAATTGGCCGAACAATTCAGCGAGGACCCCAACTTCACTAAGGGTGGTTTGCTGGGCACATTTAAGGCCGGCGAAATGAGCAAAGAAATCGACGAGGCCGTACGTAAGCTCGGTCCCGGCGAAGTTTCGCCGATTATAAAAACTCCGGCGGGTTTTCACTTAATCAAAGTCACTAAGCGGACACTGATTTCTGACCCCCAGCTCGATGAACAGCGAGAAGATATTCGCCGCGTGCTTTATGCCGACGCTTTCAAGCGCCAGTTCCGCCTATGGTTGACTCAGAGGCGTGATGAATCGTTCATCAAGATCAACGGCTTCTAAACAAATCCGCGTAGCCATTACGACCGGCGACGTCGACGGAATCGGCTGGGAAGTCACCGTTAAGGCGCTGAATTCGATCGGTCCCAAAAGCGGTGTGCAATTTGTCGTGTTTCGCCATCGTTCGATTCAACGGCCCAAGCCTCGCATCACTCGATTTAAATCATGCCCGGTTCTCTCGCTCAACGAGGCCTTGAACCAGACGTTTGATGCGAAAACTGTGATTGAAGTTCTAAGCGCGGCTCCCCCGGCCGGGTGGGTAGAAGAATCCGCTAAGGCCTGTATGAAAGGATCTGTTCAGGCCTTGGTGACCGCGCCCCTTTCTAAATCTTCAATTATCGAGTCCGGACTAAAAGATATCGGGCATACAGAGATCTTGCAGCGAATCAGTGGGCAGAGTGATCTCTTTATGGCGTTTATCGGCAAAAAATTTAATGTTGTTCTGGGGACTGGGCACCAACCTCTTGCTGAGGCCCTCAAGGGGCTCAACTTAAATCGGTTGGCTAAGGTGCTCAGCGCCGCCAAAATATTTACCCGCGCACTGCCTAAGGCGAAGCGGTCTCTTCCGATAGCGTTGGTTGGGATAAATCCCCACGCCGGAGAAGATGGCCTCATTGGCTCCGAAGAGGGTTGGATGCGCGGCTTAGTTGAAGATGCTCGGGCCCGAGGGCTTCGCGTCGTCGGCCCACTGGTTCCGGACGCGGCCTTTTTGCCGAAAAATTGGCCTTTGTTTTCTACCTATATTAGCCTCTATCATGATCAGGGCTTAATCCCATTTAAGATGGTCCATGGATTTTCTTCGGGCGTTCATTTAACTTTAGGATTGCCGTTTGTAAGAACCAGCGTCGACCACGGGACCGGCAAAGATCTGTTCGGAAAAAACAAAGCCGACCACGGATCGATGAAAGATGCCATCCTCACGGCGCTCAAATTGTACAGGGAGTCTTCGTTATGAAAATGAATCCGGTTATCTTTCGCGAGTACGATATACGCGGCGTCTACGGCGCCGACTTTGACCGCGCCTTTGCTTTGGAGTTGGGCAAGGCCTTTGTGGCTTACGTCCGTGGCCGCACCGGGATCAAAAATCCGCGCCTCACGTTAGGTCATGATGCCCGGCTTTCATCGCCTGAGATTACCGCCAGCCTTGCCGAAGGGTTTAAGCAATCGGGCGCGCACGTGATTCACCTCGGCCTTGTTACCTCGCCAATCAGCTATTTCTCCACGTTCACGGTTGAAAATGTTCAAGGCGGGATTATGGTCACCGGCAGCCACAATCCGCCCGACTACAATGGCTTTAAAATTTCTTTTGCCAAATCGACGATCTTTGGCGACGAAATAAAACAACTCGAAAAAATCATACTCGGTAAAGATTTTGTCACCGGCCCGGGCAGCGAAGAGAAAATTGATATTTTAACGCCTTATGTGGAGCGCTACAAAAAAGAATTCGGCACAATGGCCGATACGCCCGTAGTTTTAGATTGCGGCAACGGCGCCGGGGGCTGTATCGCTCGTCGCCTCTATGAAGGTGTGGGCCTAAAACCCAAGATCCTTTTTGAAAAACCCGACGGAACTTTTCCGAACCATCATCCGGACCCGACGGTCGAAGAAAATTTGACCGCCCTTAAAGCCGAAGTCAAAAATCACAAAGCGAAGGTTGGGATTGGTTTTGATGGCGACGCCGATCGGATTGGCCTGATCGACAACAACGGCCGATTTGTCCTAGGCGACGAAATGATGTCATTTATCGCGCAAGATATCTTAAAAGAACACAAAGGCGCCAAGATCATTGGCGACGTGAAGTGCTCCGACCGGATGTATGAGTTTGTACGACAAAACGGTGGCAAACCCATCATGTGGAAAACGGGCCACTCGCTAATAAAAGAAAAAGTTAAGGTGGAGAAATCGCCTTTTGGTGGCGAGCTCAGCGGCCACATATTTTTTGCCGATCGAAACTACGGCTATGACGATGCACTTTACGCCGGCCTGCGAGTCGTTGAAATCTTGGCCAAATCCGGCCGCACTATATCTGAGCTGCTCGAAAAGCTCCCACCTTCGTTTTGCACTCCCGAAATCCGTATCGACACCACGGAAGAAAAAAAGCACAGTATCGTGACCAAACTCAAAGATGCGTTTTCGCGGCCATCCACTGAGTACGCGGTCAACTTGATCGACGGCATTCGCGTGAGCTTTGCCGACGGGTGGGCGCTGGCGCGGGCCTCTAACACTCAGCCGGTTTTGGTTTTGCGTTTTGAATCCACGTCGGAGCAAGGTCTCGAGCGGATTAGGAAGTCTTTCGAGTCGATTGTGACGCCGATGTTATAGAGACATTGAATTCGATGATCAGCCCGCTCAGATAGCCCGATGCCAGATATTGGCGTAGGTTTTCGAGATCGACGCTCTTTAGCAGAACCTCACCGACCTGATTTTCTAATAACCGTTTCTTTTGCTCCGGCTGCAATTTGCGACCGTTGCGAAGATACATAAAATGCTTTTTATTATTTTTTAAGTAGATGTAGGTTTTAAAGTTCACGGCGACATCGGTGGACATATCTTTAACTTTCACCGCGTACATCCCGGCGTGAGCGGGTTGCGCCTTGGGGATTGGCCCCGATGTTTTAAAGAAGGCGACACCAACCTCGCGTTTTTGGTGCGCGGTTATAAAGTTAAAATTCGCCTTATTATCGGCCCAAGCGACAAATTCAACCGCTGGCAGCTGAGTCCAAAATCCGGTGCCAATTTTGCCCGCTACATTCATGGAACCAAACGCCGCGCGGATTTCGGTTTCGCAATCGCGCAGAAAGGCCTCTCGTGAACTTAAATCCGGCGCCTGCCATACCACGAGCAAATATCCCGGCAGGGATTCAGACTCGATCGGAAAAACTCCAACGTACGTGATCTCCTCAAGCGGCTTTGGTTCTGCGTCAGGAGGATTTTTGCAGTATCTCGCCATAGCGGCCTCGACAGCCTTTTGCATAAGACTTTGCGCCGCCCGAACTGGATCTTTCGCGATCAGTTCGGCCTCTTCTTTCTCTTTGGCGATCTTTTCTTGTTTGGCTTTTTCTTGGGCGAGCTTTCGCTCCGCTTCGACTTGCTTTTCACTTTCCGCTTTAGCGTGCGCCTGCTTCAATTGGGCTTCGGTTAAACTCGGTACGCTCTTGTCGGGGCTGGTCTCATCGTACTGCATCAGCGGAGCTTGTTTTGAGCCATTTCGTGAATCTCGATCCAGCGAATTTCTTGCGGCTTTTTCGGCCGCTTTTTCCGCAGCTTCTCGAGCCGCCTTTGCCTCGGCTTCGGCCAATGAAAACCCTGAGCCTTCGGAGGTCTCAGATTCATGTCCGTTAGTTGGCTCAGAAGAGTCGCCCACCTCAGCGAGCATCGACTTTAATTTTGCTTTTTTATCTTCGAGACTTTTACCAACGAGCATGTTTCCGGCGCTTTCAGACACAACTTGATTGTCGCCGGCGAGATCTTTCAAGCTTTTGCGCTGACCCTTAGGCCGTTGATTTTCTACTCCCATGGGAACCATTTCAGAATCAGCTTCGGTCAGCTCTGGCAAATTGCCGTCGATCGCGCTGCCTTGGGCATTCGAGTCGCTGTAGTCCGAAATGCCGATCATTGGAGCGCCCTCTTGGGTCTCGAGCATCTTTAAAGATGCCGAACCCTTAACCATTTGCGCGCCTTTGTCTTTGGTCGCATTGGCTGAAGACTTTTGCATAATTACGCCGGGTCCGTTGGCGGCCGTATTGCCGCCTTTCACTTTCACAATCGCGCTGCCCTCTTTTTCTCGGGCCTCGCGTTCAGCGCTCGACGATCTTTCTTCGGATTTGATGTTAAATTTTTCGGCCAAAATTTTGCGAATCGTCCGGTGAATGCTCGGGCCGCTGGCTTGACCATTGATCTTGTAGCGGAGTTTTACGTTGTTGAGCTTAGCCGTGCTTTGGGCGTCAGAAGTTTCTACAAAGCCCAAACAAGTCAGATTGAAAGTCTGCGTGATCAGGTCGGGGAGCTTTGTAATCCTCGGCGACGGATGACTGAAGCTAACCAAAACGAAGTCGGGCTTTTTGTCGGCCAGGTGCTCAATAGCTTTTGTTAAGTCGGTGATGACCGTGGTGGGCCAACCTCGGCGGGTGAGAAATCCACCGGCCTGATTGAGTTGATTCGCATTTTTGCAAATGATCAGAATTTCGACCTCAATATTATCGAGGTCGATGTCTTGATTTGCTTGTGCGGGCTTACCCGAATCTTCTGACATCCGAAAAGAACTCCAAATTGTTCAGAGTTCTTATCGGGTTATGTCGATTTAGACTGAAAATTTTTGCTTAGATCTTGATCCAACCGACCACGACGATCAGCCAGGTCAAAATGAACAATGACTCGATCAGAGCCAAACCGATCATCATCGGCACGAACATGCTCTTTTGAGCTTGCGGGTTGCGCGCGATACCTTCCATCGCCGAGGCACCGACTCGACCTTGGCCCATGGTCGCACCAAAGGCGCCCAGTCCAACCATCAGTCCTAAGCCGAGAGCTCCAAGACCAGAACCGCTGCTGGCTGCTTGTGCCGCTTCTTGTGCGAACGCGGGCAAGGTTGTGAACATAGCTAACAAAACAAGTACTGCTTTTCTCATGAACTTTTCTCCTCTAGTGATCGTGAGATATGGCCAACGATACGTAAATCATCGACAACAACGTTAGAACGAATGCCTGCATCGTTGAGACGAAGATCCCCATACCATAAAAAATTGCTGGAACCGGAAGGAACCAAATATTTTCAAACATGCTTACGAACACACCGACGACCGTATGGTCGGCCAAAATATTTCCGTAAAGACGAAGACCCAATGTCAGCGGGCGAACCAAGTGCGAGGTCAGTTCAATCATAAACATAAGCGGAATCATCACCTTTACGGGGCCGGCAAACTGCTTAATGTAGGAGATTCCGTGTTCTTTAATGCCGTAAAAGTTGTAGGTCGCGAAAATAAAAAGTCCAAGAGCGAAGGTTGTATTGAGGTTGTCCGTCGCGGGGGTCATTCCGGGAATCAAACCCGTTAAATTGTTGATCCACACGAATAAAAATACAGCAGCGAACATGGGTACAAACTTGCGGCCGTGATCCTCGCCAATCACCATGTCGGCCAAGCTCACAATAAATTCTGTGAGCATTTCGAATATGCCTTTGAGCCCAAAGGTTGGCGCGGGACTGATTGCCTTTGCGCCCGAACCAAGAGCCAATCGTCCGGCTACGGCGCCAACGACGATCGTGGTTCCGACAGCGGCGGCGGTGGCCACATGTAAGTTGTCATGGGTCACTCCGGGAACAAGTTGCAACCAATTGAAATGCGCCTGAGCCAAGTTGGAGTTACTCCCATTTCATGAGCGCCACCTGAAATAAGGTGGACATAATAAAAGCTGCCATTCCGAGGCCGACACCAAGAACATGAAACCATGTAGCTTGAGCGAGAATTAAAATGGCACCTAGCAATACCGTGTACTTACCTACAATGATCACACTTGTCAGAGCAAACGATTTTTTAGCTAGGAATCGGCCCCAAATCCAGATCAGGAGAAGAGAATTGGCCATGACCAAGGCGACCCCAAAGGCGAATGATGCGCCATGCTGAAAGCCCCACTGGTAGTAGACCCCGGCGGCGATCACCCCACCAAGCGCAGTTTGGGTTAAAAGTATCGTTTTAAGATTTTGGGCTGCCTTGGTCATCGTCCTCAATGTCTTTTTGCATCTTCTGAATAAGGTAAAAAAAGTGAATAAACCAACCAATCATCAATACGATGACCAGGTATCCAGAGGCTTTACCTTCCCAACCCATATACTGGTCGATGTATTTGCCCGCGTAAAAGCCGCCAACGGCGATCCCCACCATTTCAAAGCCCATTCCTAAAAAAACCATTCCGTTCTTCATCGTCTAAGACCTTGGGCGCCGGGCAGGTTGATCTTTCGTTCCTTGAGGCGAGCGATCCGAACATCAAGAAAGTCGGGATTGGGGTAGTCGGCCTTCATTTTTTCGAGCACCTCAATCGCTTTTCCGAACTCTTTCTGCTCTTCATAGCAGACCACTAAATTCAAAGCGACTTTTTCGCGTTTGGATCGTTCTGGAAATTCTTGTAAGACTTGGCTCCACGTTTCGGCAGCGGCAACCAAATTTTTGACCGCCACTTGTATGTTGGCTTTCAACATTTTGGCGTCAAAAATCTGATCCGCATCCAATTTTTTCATGGCCAACAGGGTGTCGATTTCGTTGTCTGCTTGCTCCAGGCTGTTCAGTTGAAAATGAGCTTTGGCCAAATTTAAGCGGTAGCGAAAGGCTTCTTCGGGCGGAAGAGTGAGTTTCAAGATTTTCTCGTACTCCAAAACGGCCTGGCTGTAATCCTGTAGATTTTCAAAGTAAAGTTGTGCGATCAATCGCTGAGCGTTTTTTCTCTCAGCCACGTTTTCGGAACGCATCACCAAATGCCGGTAAAACTCAATCGCCAGAATGTAGTCTTTAGCGTCGATCTGCGCGACCCGCGCACCCAACCGCGAGACCTCGACCGATTTTTGGTTATCCAAATTGCGATCGCGCACCTCGCGCAAAATCTCTAGAGCTTTGGGGTAATCTCCGGCGCGGATCAATTCGCGCGCCCGGATGCGATGAAACCAATCAAAACTCAGCGTGCAGCCACTGAGAAAGGTTACAGAGAAAGCGCAAACGAACAAAAGTCTCACGCCGTTCCGGATGGACCGTTCTCCGCGGGCGTTGCTGTTTCAGCGTCATCGCCTTCATCTTCGAGTAAAGCCACGCTCGTGATAAATTCGTCCTCTTTGAGGTTCATCAGCTTAACACCTTGGGTATTGCGGCTGATCACCGAAATATCCGAGCAGCGCATCCGAATGGCCTGGCCGTTGTTTGTGGTCAGCAGAATCTGATGCTTGTCGGTCACCAATCTCGCCGAAACCACAAAGCCCGCTTTGTCCGTAGTCTTTTGTGTGATCAGCCCCATGCCCCCGCGATTTTGCAGGCGGTACTCTTCCATGCTCGTGCGTTTGCCAAAGCCGTTTTCAGTGACAATCAAAATCGTCTCTTTGCTGTCTTTAGAAATGACTTCCATGCCGACGACTTTATCGTCCTTGGCGAGATTTACGCCTTTCACTCCGCGGGCAGCCCGGCCCATGGCGCGCACGTCTTCTTCGTCAAAGCGAATCGACATGCCTTCTTTAGTGACGATAAAAATATCGTCTTTGCCGGTTGAGATTTTGGCTTCAATCAAATTGTCTTCAAGTTCAATGGTCAACGCAATCAAACCGCTCGGTCGTGGCCTTGAGAAGGCCTCTAAGGAGGTTTTTTTGATAATGCCTTTTTCGGTCAGCATCACGATGTAATTTTCAGGCTTAAATTCTTCGACCGGCAAAATAGCTCGAACGCTTTCGCCCGAAGACAATTGCACGACATTGTTGATCGCTTTGCCTTTGCTTGTGCGCGAACCCTGCGGCAATTCGTGCACCTTGGTCCAATACAATTTTCCGCGGTCAGAGAACGACAATAACATGGTGTGCGTATTGGCCGAGAACAAGCGCGAGACGTAGTCCTCTTCGCGCTGCTCGGCGCCCTTCAGGCCTTTGCCGCCGCGCTTTTGCAGCCGATACTCGTCGATGGCAATACGTTTGATGTAGCCCGAGTAGGTCATCGAGATAACCATGTCTTCTCGGGCGATCAAATCTTCGATCTGCAACTCTTCGTTTGAGCGCTCGATTTTTGTACGACGTGGATCATTGTAACGTTTTTTGACGTCTTCGAGTTCCGCCACAATAATTTTATAGATTTCGTCGACACTGCTAAGCACCTGTTTAAGCCAAGCGATTGTTTTTGAAACCTCAGCCAACTCATCGAGAATTTTCTGCCGCTCAAGTCCGGTGAGGCGCTGAAGACGCATATCGAGAATGGCCTGCGCCTGTTTCTCAGAAAAAGCAAACTGGCTCATCAAACCGATCCGGGCCGCTTCGGCCTCCTTCGCCGCGCGAATCGTGGCGATCACCGCGTCGATCTGATCGAGCGCCTTTTTCAAGCCCTCTAAGATGTGGGCGCGCGCTTCGGCTTTTTTCAAATCGAAAATACATCGGCGGGTAACCACGTCTTTGCGATGCGCGACAAACGCCTCGAGCATTTGCTTGAGGTTGAACACCACCGGCTGGTTGCGATTGTCGAGCGCGAGCATGATGATTCCAAAGCTCATTTGCAGCTGCGTGAATTTGTACAGGCGGTTCAATACCACCTGAGCATTCTCAGCGCGCTTAAGCTGAATCACGATGCGCATACCTTCGCGCGACGATTCATCACGAATATCTGAAATGCCTTCGATTTTTTTGTCGCGCACCAGATCCGCAATGCTTTCAATCAGCTTCGCTTTGTTCACCTGGTAGGGAATTTCGCTAACAATAATTTCTTCGCGGTCTTTTTTAGGAACAATTTCAGCAACCGCTTTGATGGTGATAATTCCACGGCCGGTTTTGTAGGCCGAAATAATTCCTGCAGCGCCGGCGATCACGCCCGCGGTCGGAAAATCTGGCCCGGGAATCATGCGAATCAATTCTTCGATCGGCAAATTAGGATTTTTGATCAGCGCTATACAGCCATCGACCACTTCGCCCATATTGTGCGGTGGGATGTTGGTCGCCATCCCAACGGCGATTCCAGCGCTACCGTTCACCAATAAATTGGGAAACTTAGCCGGCAGCACCAAGGGAATTAAAAGCGAATCGTCATAGTTCCAGCCAAACGGAACCGTGTCTTTGTCGATGTCGAGAAGGAGCTCTTCGGCAAGCTCGGTCATACGAACTTCCGTGTATCGTGGAGCCGCTGGAGAATCGCCGTCGATCGAGCCGAAGTTTCCTTGACCGTCAATCAGCGGATAGCGCAACGAAAAATCCTGCGCCATTCGAACCATCGTATCGTAAACCGCCATATCACCGTGAGGGTGGTATTTACCGATCACGTCACCGACAATACGGGCCGATTTTTTGTAAGGCTTGTCGTGCGTATTGCCGAGATCGTTCATGGCGAACAGCACCCGGCGATGCACGGGCTTTAGCCCGTCGCGTACGTCGGGCAAGGCGCGGCCGACAATCACACTCATGGAATACTGGAGATAGGCCTCCCGCATTTCGGTGTTGATGTCGCGATCAGAAACTCTTGAAATTTCATCCATGGTTATACATCCAGCTCTTTAGCCAACAGAGCGTTGTCGTGAATAAATTTACGCCGCGGCTCAACCTGCTCACCCATCAAGATGCTGAAGGTTTCGTCGGCCGCCATCGCATCGGCGATTGTGACGCGCAAAAGGTTGCGGTTCTCAGGATTTAAAGTGGTCGACCACAATTGTTCTGGATTCATTTCACCCAGACCCTTGTAGCGTTGGACGTAAATCCCTTTTTTACCTAGCTCCATCACGAAGTTATAAAATTCTGTGTAATCTTTAAACTCAACCGGTTCTTCGCCATCGACTGTTGTGGTGACGGGTAGCGGAACCAAGTTTGAGAAACTAACCCACAAAGCCCGCAGCTCTTCCCATTCCGATGAGTCGGCCATCTGTCGGTTGAAAATGGAATTCTGCATATAGCCGAATTTTGTGGTCTTGATCGTAAACGCAAAATCGCCGAACTCACTATTGGCCTCGACCGTGAGCTGGCTGTCGGTAATGCCGGAAAGTGGGCTCGACTGGGTCCACTTTTTAAAGCCTTCAAACGTTTTTTCGACGTCGGCCTTTGATTTTAAAATCTCTCCGAGATTTTTGGGCTGCTTGAGTAAGTAAATAATCACTTCGCGATCGTAACGATGCGCGAGTGTCTTGAGCAGTAGATCGTATTTATGAATGTTTAAAATAAATTTCTTAAGCTCGGCCTCTGAAGTGCCCGCTTTCAAGCTGCTGATTTTTACTTTCGACAAACTCAAATCCATCAAATGCTGGGTCAGCATTTTTTCGTCTTTAAGATATTTTTCTGAGTTGCCCTTCTTTACGCGATAGAGCGGTGGCTGGGCGATGTAAACATAGCCCTTTTCAACCACCTCGGGCAGTTGCCGATAGAAAAATGTCAAAAGCAGCGTGCGAATGTGCGAACCATCCACATCCGCATCGGTCATGATGATAATCTTGTGATAGCGAATTTTTTCGGTATTCACGTTTTCGCGGCCGATGCCCGTACCAAGCGCCGCCACCATCATTTTTATTTCTTCGTTGCCGAGCATTTTATCGAAGCGGGCTTTTTCAACGTTTAAAATTTTACCGCGCAAAGGCAGCACGGCCTGAGTGCGCCGATCGCGAGCCTGCTTCGCCGATCCACCGGCGCTATCTCCCTCAACCAAGTAAAGTTCGCATTTGGCCGGATCGCGCTCTTGGCAATCGGCCATTTTTCCCGGCAGCGAGCCGCTATCGAGAGCGGTTTTGCGACGAGCGAGGTCGCGGGCTTTACGAGCGGCGAGACGGGCGCGGGCCGCCTCGACACACTTGGTAATGATCGTTTTGGCCAACGCCGGATTGCGGTCAAACCAGTCGGCCATTTTTTCATTTACCAGGGCTTCGACAATTCCCTTTACTTCAGCATTGCCGAGTTTGGATTTGGTTTGCCCTTCGAACTGAGGCTCTCTCACTTTTACACTGATCACGGCCGCAAGACCCTCGCGGATATCTTCGCCTTCGAGATTCGCTTCTAAATCTTTAATTAAATTTTTCTCAGTGGCGTAGGTGTTGGCCGAGCGGGTGAGCGCCGTGCGGAATCCCACCAAGTGAGTGCCGCCCTCTGGAGTATTGATGTTGTTGCAATAGGTATAAATCGACTCGGAGTATGAATCGTTCCACTGCATGGCGATTTCGACATCGACGTCGTCTTTGGCGCCTTTGAAAAAAATCACCTGGGGATGCGCCGCCTTTTTTGTTTCGTTCATATGCGAAACAAACTGCACGATCCCATCCGAAAACTGAAATTCTTGTTTTTGACCGGTGCGCTCGTCATTCAGCGTGATCCGCAATCCGGCATTCAAAAAAGCCAGTTCGCGAAATCGACTGGCCAAAATATTGAAATCAAACTTTATCGTTTCATCTTTGAAAATTTCGCGGTCCGGTTTGAAAGTGACGGTGGTGCCGGTTTTATCGGTCTCGCCTTCTTTTTTTATCGAACCTTGCGGAATACCTTTTTCGTAAGTCTGCTTCCAAACAAACCCTTCACGACGAACGACAACTTGGCATTTACCAGAGAGCGCATTCACTACGGAGGCGCCCACTCCGTGCAAGCCACCGGAAACTTTGTACCCGGAGCCGTCGCCACCAAATTTTCCGCCGGCGTGAAGAACGGTCATTACGATCTCGAGAGCTGATTTTCCACCTTTATGAGAACCCACGGGGATTCCGCGGCCGTCGTCCTCAACGGTCAGCGAATCATCAGCATGAATTGTGATGCCGATGTTTTTGCAAAACCCGGCCAATGCTTCATCCACCGAGTTATCCACGATTTCATAGACGAGGTGATGATATCCGCGCGCGGTTGTGTCGCCGATATACATACCTGGACGTTTACGAACGGCTTCAAGGCCTTCTAGAACTTGAATCGATGATGCATCGTAGGCCTTTTGATTTTCCTGCACTGACTATCCTGACCTCTGTGTTGTTGCCATGCCTGAGGATCACTCGGCTTGAACAGTTCCGTCTTCGATGCGGAACAAGCTCAACCGGCGATCGCCGAAATCCATGGAGAAAGACAAATCCGTTGTGGTTAAAAATATCTGCGCCGGAATGTCTTTCAAAAAACTCACCAGGCTCGAACGTCGAATCGGATCGAGTTCCGACAAGACATCATCCAACAGCAATAACGGGTAAACCTGATGAGCTTTGTAATGATATAATATTTGCGCCATTTTGAAAGATAAAATTAGGGCTCTTTGCTGCCCCTGCGAACAAAAAAAGCGTGAATCTTTTCCAGTAAATAGGAAGCGAATGTCGTGCTTGTGCGGACCCACTAAAGAAGTGCCGGCCTGAATCTCGCTATTGCGTAATTCGAGAGCACGTTTGTGCATTGCAGAAAGTATGTCGGAACGACTCCATGACTCCGCTTTTTGCGATGAAATAAAGTATTCCACCGCTATATCCACATTTAAATTCTGCAAAACACTACGGGCAGCGTGCTGAAAATCAAAATGGATGTCGCGCAGCGCTTCCAAACGATTGAAAGTCAGCTCACTGGCGATCGGCAAATAAACCGGATCCAAACTCTCCAAAACGCGAATCGCTTGAGTTTTAGGCGTCGAACCATCGCGGATATCCTTTAGCACCCGATTGCGTGTCTTAAGGGCACGTCGGAAGTCGCGCAAAATTTTAACGCTGCTGGCCGAATGGGTCACAATCATGTCATCAAGCAACGCGCGACGTTGCTCGGGACCACTTTTGATGGCCGATAAACTTTCGGGCGAAAAGAGAACCACAGGAAATTGTCGGGCTAAAGTCCCCGACGGAACCCGATTGCTGTTCCATTGTGCCGACTTTTTCCCATCCACAAAATCCAATTTCACATCGTGATTGAGATCCCTTTGCGCAATTCGGCCCTCGATACGCACTTGTCCGTGGGATTTGCTTTCGTCGTGACTGGCCAGACTGTCAAAGGTGGCCGGGCGAAAACTTTCACCCCGCAATAGAAAGTGCAGGGCTTCGATTAAATTGGTTTTACCTTGTCCGTTGGCGCCGTGAAACACGACGACGCCAGGTGGAAACTCCAAATCCAACTTCCGGTAATTACGAAAGCGATGAAGTTTAAGCTTTAAGAATCTCAGACGGCCTAAATCCTCATCGGCATCACCACACACGTGTAGCTGCCGTCATCATGCGGACGCAATAAGCCCGGAGAAAGCTGATCATTCAGCTCTACACGGACAATGTCATCTTGCATGCTAGAAAGGACATCAAGAACGTACCGGGCATTGAATCCGATTTTGATTTCTTTGCCTTTGTATTCGACTTCGATTTCTTCTTTCGCGTCACCCAGTTCTGGATTGTTCGAGGTGATCTCCATCTTGCCGCCGCTGAGTGAGAACGTAACGCCCTTCGATTTGCTATTCGAAAGCAGCGACACGCGTTTCAACGAAGAGAGGAGGGATTCTCTTTGCACGAGAAAATGTTCTTTCAGATTTTGTGGAATAAGCTGTTGATAATTGGGATATTTACCTTCGATCAATCGCACCATCAGCAAAGTGGTTCCGTTGCGCACAACCAATTGCGCCCCTTCAATCGCGACTTCCACAGAGTCTTCCACAGACTCCAGAAGTTTTCTGATTTCGTGAAGGCCTTTGCGCGGAACAATCACGCCTTGCGCTGACTTGGGCGATGCTCCAGTAATTTTTCGGTCGATCAAAGATAAGCGATGGCCATCGGTGGCAACCATTCGGTACGTGGCCGAGTCCCGATCCGGCCGCACTTCGAGATAAACTCCGTTTAAGTGATAACGAGTTTCGTCGGTCGAGACGGAGTAGATCGTCTTCTCGATCATCTCGGCAAAAACCTGGCCGTCCATTCGAACAAACTCTTGCGTCGTGAACGTTGGAAAGACCGGATACTCTTCGGGCGAGATACCCACCATATTAAAAACCGCGCGGTTTTGCGTGATCTTTAACCAGTTGTTGTCTTTTCGCTCGAGCTCAATTTTTCCTTCAGGCAATTCTTTGATGATTTCAAAAAGGCTTTTCGCGTTGACGGCGACTTTGCCTCCGGCCTTGACCGTGGCTTTGATTTCATCCGTAAGACTGACTTCCAAATCCGTTGCGAAAGCTCGGAGACCTTCCCCTTTTGCTTCCAACAAAACGTTCACCAAGATCGGCATGGTGTTTCGTTTCTCAACGATGTTTTGGGCTCGGGCGATCACGTTTAAGAGATCCTTTTTTTCGACCGAGAGCTTCATTTTCATTTCCTCCCAAATTTGAGGTCCTAAGCTACCTTCTTTTTATTAATAAATATCTAGTAATAGCCGTAGGTCTGTAGATTTCCCACTTTTTCATTCAACCTACCGGAAATTCTTAACTTTCCCTGTGGAGTACCACCCTGGATAAGTGCGGGGTATGGGGTCGGATTTTGTGCGTAAGTCGTATCCCCAAAGTTATCCCGAAACTTGTCCACACGGTTATCCACTGTCCCCATTCACACCCCTGTGATATTGTGGATACGGCCCTCTAATTCTTCGATATCACGCTTAATTTCCGAATCTTTGTTCAGTTGATCCTCGATGCGACGCAAGGCGTTCATCACCGTGGTGTGATCCTTCCCACCGAACGCTCTGCCGATGTCGACGAGCGACTTATCGAGGTGTTTTTTAACCAAATACATAGCCACCTGACGAGCCGTTACAAGAGGCTTGGTCCGTGTTTTGGATTTCAAATCTGGGACCCGAACTTTGTAGTGATCGGCGGCCAATTTTTGAATGTCATCGATCGTAATTGTGGCGACGTCGTCATGGGTCGACAGCACCCGTTTGGCGAGATCCATGTCGATCGGTAGACCCTGCAATTCAGAAAACATTTTTATCTTGTTTAAGTTGCCCTCAAGTTCACGAATCGATCGCTTTGATATTCGAGCGACATGACCCGTGACCTCGTTACTCAGGTTAATATTTCTTCGCTCCGCCTTATATTTAAGGATGGCCACCCGCGTTTCGATATCTGGCATTTGAATATCGGCGATCAAACCCCATTCAAGGCGCGTGCGGATCCGATCCTCAAGACCCTTAATATCTTTAGGCATTCGGTCGGAGGCGACGATCACCTGCTGATCTTTTTCGAAGAAGTCGTTTAATGTATGGAAGAACTCTTCCTGCACAGCTTCGCCACGTCCTAAAATCTGAATGTCATCCATCAGCAGGACGTCGCATTTATCGCGATACCGAAGGCGAAAGCGGTCCATTTCACTGCGGCGGATACTCGAAATGCATTCGTTTAAGAATCGCTCGGCCGAGACGTACAAAATGCGCAAATGCGGGAAGTAAACCCGAATATGATTCCCGACCGCATTCAGCAAATGAGTTTTACCCATTCCCGTCGGTCCGCAAATAAATAGAGGATTGTAACCGCCCTTACCGGGATTCTCGGCAATGCTAAAAGAGGCGGCATGGGCGAATTCGTTATTTCGTCCGACGACAAAAGTGGAGAATGTATAGTCGGAGTTCAGCATGTCGCGGTGAGAACCAAGAGTAGATCCAGAAACGCCGGTGTCGATTTCGGTTGTGCCGTTAATGGCTTCGGTGACCGCGCGACCTTCGATCTCCATCACGGCCTGCTGCTGGGGACTTTGTCCTGTCACGGTCAGTTCTATTTGAAAGGGGTTCTGGTATATAGCTGAAATCTCCGAACAAATTCGCTCAAGAAGGTTTTGCGAGATCCAAAATTTGTGCAACTCTGTGGGAACTCCCAAGACAAAGCAACGTCCGGAAGTACGGTCTTCGACCCCCACCAAATTGGTCGGTTCGAACCACATTTGCAGTGGTTTGTTATTCTGATTCTTAGCTTTCAAGCTCGACTTGATCTGATGCCAGAATTCTTGGCTTGAGAATTCGCCCAAGGTGCCCCCACCTGATTTTTTGTGGATAAGAGGTTGAAGAGGTAGCACTGGTGAAAAAAACTTTCAATGATTTGAGAGGTCTAGGTGTGATGACCACTCCGACGGGTTGGTGCTCACGATTTACGCAAAGCGGTCAACATCTGGAAATCCTTGGGCCCTTTTTACTTTGACTCGAAAAATAGCAGTGTGCTTTATTGGCGCGTCAGGTCGTTAACTAATTCGGAGTCAATGTAATGCCAAAGCGTACTTACCAGCCGAGCCGTCGTCGGCGTAAAAAAACCCACGGATTTCGTTCCCGTATGGCGTCTAAAAATGGTCGCAAAGTATTGTCCCGCCGCCGTGCTAAAGGCCGCAAACGTCTGGTCGTGAAAACAGGTGGCAAATAAGTCGCGGCTCGGTTCCCTTACCCGCCGTGCCGATTTTCTAGCCCTCAAACAACGCGGAAATATCATTCATGTGAACTCTTGGCTTTTGCTGAATTGGCGCCAAGGGGACTCGAGTGGCATTCGCTGCGGATGGACGATCCCCGGTCATATTGGTTCCTCAGTGCAGCGCAATCGGTTAAAGCGATGGGGCCGGGAATTTTTAAGAAAGTGGGCGGGACCAGGCGCTGTTGGCCTGGATATGAACGTGATTTTGAAGCGGAAGGAACTGGGTTTTTACCGGGATCTGGAGCATAAGGATTTTGATGTCGCTATGGAGAAAATGGTCGCAAAGCTTCAACGCCAGCTGCAGTAAGCTTTTGCGTTCCGTGGCCTTATTTTTAATCGCCATCTATAGATCCACCTTTTCTGGATTGGTGGGCGGCGTTTGCCGATTTCAACCCACCTGTTCGCATTACGCCGAACAAGCTTTTAAAACCCATTCTCCGATTTTCGCTTTTTGGCTCACTCTTAAACGACTTTTAAAATGTCATCCGCTAGGCCCGTTCGGTTACGATCCGGTGCCGGCGCCGCCAAGTTCCACCTTCGGAGGAAAATCCCTTTGAACAACAATGAACCGCAAAATTTCTTCGACCCTAAAACCATAATGGCCATTGTCATTGTCATGATCACGTTTGTTGGCTGGCAAACCTACATGGCGAAGAAATATCCAGAGGCCATGTCGGGAAAAAAGCCAGCTCCTGTTGAGAACCCGGTGGACAATGTGGACAAGGCTGCCGCCACCGGCGACACAAAAAAAGTTGTAACAGCGGAAGCGAGTAAGGCCACTGCTCCGTCGGACCCGACGGCGCTCAGTGCCGATCAGCCCGAAAAGCGAATTGCTTTTGTGAGCGACAATCTGACATTCGAGATTTCATCGTTTGGTATGGGCTTAAAGAACGTAAAACTGAATAAATTTAAGGACCGTAAGGGCGAGGTCATTAATTTTGGCAATCCAGACACGTTGTCGCTGTCGCTTGAGACCCGGCTGTTGGGGCGCAATGAGCCGCTTCATTTTAAAATTGAGAAGGTGAACGAAAAGCACTTCATTGGTCGGGCCAACGTCGGCAATTTAGAAATCGCCAAGTCGATGGAGATCGACACCGAAAAATACGCGATTCAATTTAAGGTGAATGTGACGGGCGAAGATGACCGCTTCGTGGGACTAACGACCGCCCTAAGTGAAGAGGTCGACCCCATGGGGGAGGCCAGCTTTTTTATGCCTCTATTCGAGCGTCAGGAATTTTTTGTCGAAACTGCGGAAACGGATGAACGCCTGATCATCGACAAAGAAGACAAGCAGAGCTCATGGAGCCGAGTTAAAGTGGCATCTCTGGGTTCGCAGTATTTCACTCAGGCCGTGGTTGATAAGTCTGCGATTCTGCCAGAGGCCAAGGGCCACGTGGATCATAAGAGTAAAGCGGCATCACTGCTCCTGCAGTACTCCGTACTGAATAAGGGCGCGGCATTTTCTTTAGACTATCTGGCCTTTGTCGGCCCAAAATCCCACTCGCTGTTGATGTCGGTCAGCGAAGATTTGGCTAAAGTGGTGGATTTTGGCTGGTTCAATTGGATTGGCCGCCAGATTTTAGCCATGTTGAAGTGGTTTTTTGCCTTTTGCGGCAACTGGGGCGTGGCCATTATTCTGCTGACGATTTGCGTGCGCTTTATGGTCTTGCCGTTCAACGTGTACTCGTACAAGTCCATGAAGGCGATGCAGGTCATTCAGCCGCAAATTCAGGCGTTAAGAGAGCGCTACAAAGACGACCAGGCCAAGCAGCAACAAGAGATCATGGCTCTTATGAAAGAAAATAAAGTGAATCCCTTGGGGGGCTGCCTCCCAGTATTCCTCCAATTCCCTATATTTATTGCACTATACCAGGTCCTCGGGAACAGCATTGAGCTGTATCAGGCTGACTTTGGCCTCTGGATTCATGATCTTTCACTTAAGGACCCGTTTTACATCTTGCCCGTGTTAATGGGTGTAACTATGTTTATTCAACAGAAAATAACGCCGAACACAATGGATCCGGCGCAGGCGAAGATCATGTTGATGATGCCGCTTATTTTCACGTTTTTTATGGTCGGCTTACCCAGCGGTTTGACTCTTTATATGTGGGTGGGCGCCATTTTTAGTGTACTTCAACAACTGTACTTTATGAGGGATGGCTCGGGAGTCAAAATTCCCAGCCTGGTAAAATAGGAGAGGACATGACGGGATTGTTCGGAAAACTGTTCGGGAAAAAAGAGAAAAAAGAGGAAGGTCCGGAAGCGCTGGTTGGCGGTATATTGGACCAGATCATCGAGCTTGGGCGTTTTGATCTAAGCTTCGAAATGAAAACTCTGGCCGATGGCACCTTGCACGTCGACATCTTTGGCGACGACGAAGAAATGTTGACCACGAAAGAGGGTCAATTGCTCGACGCTCTTCAATTGTATGTGCGTCGCGCGATTCAACATCAGAATCCGGAATCGACATTGAATGTGAATCTGGACTGCTCGAACTTCCGCGAGGAAGCCAACGAAGCCTTGATTCAGCTGGCGGAAAAGCTCAAGGGCATAGCTCTTGAAAAGGGCAAGTCCGTTTACTTTCGCGCTTTGCCTCCGAAGGATCGCAAAGTGATTCACCAATATTTGGCGGAAGACGGTCGCGTGAAAAGCCGCTCGATCGGTGAAGGTCATTTTAAGAAAATAAAAATTTATCCCACCAGTGAAGTCGGCGGCGCCGGCATCAGCGATGACAACGACAATATAGGCAATAGAAGCGATGAGGTCTTTGAGAGATAAAGACACCATATGTGCGCTGGCGACAGCGCACGGTTTGGGAGCCATCTCAGTTGTCAGGATCAGTGGACCTAAGGCAGCAGAAATAATCCGCAGAATCGCTGCCTTTCTCCCCGAAAATTTGGAGTCTCACAAAATATATTACGGCGTCTTGAAAGATGTTGAGAACCAGGAACCCTTGGATGAGGTCCTGGTTTCGTCATTTTTATCAGGTCGAAGTTTTACGGGTGAGACGGCCTTCGAAATTTCGTGCCATGGCTCAGAAGCGGTCGTTAACCAAATACTTCGCAATTTGGTCTTGGCTGGCGCGCGTCCGGCGGAGCGAGGCGAGTTCACCTACCGCGCCTTTATGAACGGCCGCATGGACTTAGTTCAAGCCGAGAGCGTTTTGGCATTGATCGAGAGCCGCTCGAAGCGGGCCAGCGGGTTGGCGTTGCGACAGTTGAAAGGCGACTTGTCGAAAAGACTGCGAGAACTTTGCGAGCAACTCACTTGGATATTGGCTCACCTCGAAGCCAATATTGATTTTGCCTCAGAAGATATAGAGATTGCCACGAATTCGGCTCTTGTTGAGCGGGCCAAGAGGCTCCATGGCGAGACCGTGGCGCTTTTGGCTTCACATAAAAAGGGCCGAATTATCCGCAGCGGATTTCAGGTCTTGCTTGTCGGTCGGCCGAATGTGGGTAAATCGAGCCTTTTGAATGCTTTGATTGACGACGACAAAGCCATCGTCACCGCCACGGCGGGAACAACGCGCGACTTTGTTGAGGCCGAACTCGAGATCAATGGCGTGCGGGTAACCCTGGTCGACAGTGCCGGCCTGCGGGTCAGTGATGATCAAGTCGAGAAAATCGGCGTGGAGCGCGCGCTCGAACGTCTCAGTGCGGTGGATTTGGTTTTTTATCTCGTCGACGCTGCGGAACCCGTGAACGACGAAGATCGAGCTTTTTTTGAAAAAATTCCGTGGGATAAGTCTGTGGTTATTGTGAATAAGTCCGACTTAAATTCCTCGTACCGATGGAGCGAGAACGGCGCTCCACAAGTTTCGGTGAGCGCGCTTTCAAAAAATGGCCTGCCGGAGCTTAGAGAAATTTTGTCTAGCCACGTTCGCAATGAGCTTTCAGAAGACTCGACGATTTTGTGTCATGCACGGCATTTTCAGGGCCTCGAAATTTTGCGGCAAAGCTTAGAGGCGGCGCTGCCGATGATCGCGAATGGCGAAAGCCCTGATTTAATCGCGCTCGAGTTGCAAACGGGTCTGCAGGCCGTTTACGAAATATTGGGATTAACCTACGACGATCAGGTCATGGACCGGGTCTTCGGCGAATTTTGTTTGGGGAAGTAAGTGAGCCGCTTTGACGTCATAGTTGTAGGAGCAGGCCACGCCGGGATAGAGGCCGCGCTTGCGTCGGCCCGCCTTGGACTAAAAACATTAGTGGTCACTACCAATTTGAATCGAATTGGGTACATGAGCTGCAATCCCTCAATTGGCGGTCTGGGTAAAGGCCATATGGTTCGCGAGATCGATGTACTTGGCGGCGCAATGGGCTTTGTTGCCGACGCGACTTGCATTCAGTTTAAAAGATTAAACGCGCGCAAAGGTCCGGCGGTTCGCGGCTCACGTTCACAATGCGACAAAGATCTGTACTGCGAACAGATGGGTCAAAAGATTTCTGGCACTCCGGGAATTACGGTTCACCAATCCGAGGTGAAGAGTTTAATTATTGAGAACAATGTTTGCCGCGGAATTGTGACCGAAGAGGGTCTTCGTTTTGATGCGCTGGCGGTTGTGATTACAACGGGCACATTTATGAATGCGGTTATGCACCTTGGTCTTAAGCAAATTGCCGGTGGACGCGTAGGCGACAAGGCGACCTATGGGATTTCGGATCAACTTAAAGAGTACGGCTTTCGTGTTACGCGGCTAAAGACTGGAACGCCAGCTCGCCTCGATCGCGATTCGATCGACTGGTCAAAAACGACGCCGCAGTGGGGTGATGAGAAGTTTGTCCCATTTTCTTTTGCGAGTCCCAAAGCGCCGCAGCTACCTCAGATTGCCTGCTATCTTGGATACACCAATGAACAGACTCACGATATCATCCGTCGTAACCTAGATAAATCACCCATGTTTCTTGGAATTATTGAAGGGATCGGGCCGCGCTATTGTCCGAGTATTGAGGACAAGGTGACGCGCTTTGCCGATAAAGATCGGCACCAGACTTTTCTTGAGCCCGAGGGACTTAAAACAAACTCAATCTATCTTCAGGGGATTTCAACTTCGCTTCCTGAAGATGTTCAATACGAGTTTCTTCGCACGATTCCCGGACTCGAAAATGTAAAAATGCTGAAGCCGGGCTATGCGGTCGAATACGACTTTATTGAGCCGACCCAAATTCACCACACCCTCGAAACAAAAAGTGTTGCCGGATTATACCTGGCCGGCCAAATCAATGGGACCAGCGGATACGAAGAGGCGGCCGCTCAAGGACTTTTGGCGGGCGCAAATGCTGCGCTTAAGATTCTGCAAAAATCCGAATTTATACTCGGTCGCGACCAGGCGTACATGGGAGTTATGGTTGATGACCTGGTTTCAAAGGGCACTCGTGAGCCCTATCGAATGATGACTTCTCGGGCGGAGTTTAGACTTGTTTTAAGAGAAGATAATACTATTGAGCGTTTAGCTCAGGTTGCGCACGACGTGGGTTTGCTCTCCGAGGATCAGTTCGCAGTTTTAGAGAGCATTTTGTCACAGCGAGCGAAGCTGTTGTCGGAAATCGACTCAAAAGACATTTACCCAAATGAAGTCACGCAAAACACGCTTCGTGATTTGGGCTCTCCAGTTCTGAGTAAGCCTTTTAAAGCCGGAGACTTGCTTCGCCGCGACGAAATTAATTGTCTAGATTTGAAGCGTTTCGGAGTGGATGTTCCAGACATAGAAGATGTGTACGGTCCCGTAGAGATACACGTAAAGTACGCGGGATACATTAAGCGTCAGAATGAGATGGTAGAGCAGGCCCGTAAACTCGAGGAAATGCGCATTCCTTCCGATCTAGAGTATGCTTTGGTGCGGGGGCTTTCTCGAGAAGAAATTGAAAAGCTCAGTCAAATCAAGCCTCGCTCTTTGGGCCAGGCCCAAAGAATTAGCGGCGTGAACCCTTCCGCGGTCCAAGCACTTTTGGTTTTTCTAAAGGGACGAATGTCATCTAAGGAGTTGCCAGTTTGAGTTCTCGATTTCCCTCTTCTAAGGTTACTGGCCCACTCCCGGTTAAAAAGCCGGCGGCGGCCACCCCTGATCAAGATCCCAATAACGCACTATGGCGACTTAAGGAGTGGTTTCCCGATCTGGATCCCCAACTCCATGAAATGCTTAAGCTCTTTCATAGTGAGCTGATTAAATTTAACCTTCGGCTGAATCTAGTCGCGCGCACTACGGAGCGAGAGGCCGATGAAATTCACTTTGCCGACTGCCTGTCGGCCTGCCAATTGATCGGAGCTACAGGCCTTACTGCACCTGTTTATGATGTTGGCTCTGGGAATGGCTTGCCCGGAATTATTTTGGGCATTTTGAATCCGATGGTTGAGATCAACTTGGTTGAGAGTGACTCACGCAAGTGTGAGTTTTTAAAACATGCGATCCATGTTTTAAAACTTCCACATGTAAAGGTCATGAATGTCAGATTGGAATCTTTAAAGGCCGCGGATTTGGGAATTGGTCTTTCGCGTGGCTTCGCAACAATTGCGAAGACCATTCTCGCCTGCAATCGGATTTTCACTAAAGGTGGCAAGTTCTACCATTTAAAGGGCCCGAGCTGGTCCCGCGAGATTGCCGACATTCCTTCGCAGCTGATTTCGGCTTGGAGTCCCGAACTGGTTGGTGAGTATTCACTCCCAGTTAGTCAGGGTCGCCGAGCGGTCGTATGTACAACGAAAATTTCTTAGTTCCACGTGGAACAACGCAAAAAAACTAGTGTCCGCCACCCTCAGGGGCCTTCTCAGCCTTCGCGGGCTTTCTGACTAGTCTATCTTGAAGCTTGGGTACTCGCGCATTCCAGTTCATACTTGTCTCTCTAAGCCGACTATTCACTAGATAGTCAGAATACTCAGCCTTGTCAGGCCACTCTTTATTCGAGGCGCGGGCCTCTCTCGCAGTGATTTTATCAACAACCTTTCGCCGATCGGCTCGAATTTTATAGTAGCGAGCAAGTTGTTCCTGCCCGAGCAGCGCCTTTTCTGTCTTTGCCATATCTCGGCGAACATCTTTTAGATCCATAGAGTTGGGTTCGACCTTTTCAAGCCGCTCTCTTAGGCCTGCAAGCTTAGCCTTGCTTTCATCGCGCTGCTTTTCATAGTCGGCGGCACGTTTCGACAAATCCTGCCAAATGGGATCGCGAAGCTCGGGATTAGGATCTTCCTTTTCACAAGCTGTGAGCGAAAGAATGGCTATGAAAGCAATGCTGCATACAATGAAAAAACGACTCATTCTGCTGGACTCTCCCCAGTTCCTCATGGAACAATCGGCAGAGTTAGGCTCAACATTTAGGTCAAACATCGGGGAAGTCATGGCGCGAATAATCTGTGTGGCTAATCAAAAGGGCGGAGTAGGCAAAACCACGACCTCGGTCAATCTTGCCGCGGCGCTTACAGAGCTGAATAAGCGAGTACTCATCGTAGACATGGACCCACAGGGCAACGCGTCAAGTGGGCTTGGCGTCAAGAGATATGAGAATCAAGAGAACAATATCTATCAAGTTTTGATTGGTGAGAAGCCTATCCACGAGGCTATTCAGAGTACTCAGGTGACTAACCTCGACATTGTGCCTGCGAATCCCGATCTTGTGGGGGCTGAGATTGAGTTGGTGGATATGCCTCAGCGAGAATATCGCCTAAAAGGTGCTCTTGCCCAAATTGCGGATCGCTATCCTTATATATTAATTGATTGTCCGCCGAGCTTAGGACTTTTGACCGTGAACTCGCTTTCTGCCGCCGAAACTTTTTTGGTCCCGCTTCAGTGCGAGTACTATGCTCTCGAAGGCCTGTCGCAATTGTTAAATACGGCCGGCCTGATTAAGAAAAGTCTGAATCCGGACCTAAGAATAGAGGGCATCGTACTGACTATGTTTGATGCGCGTAACAATCTTTCACATCAGGTCGTTTCTGAAATCCAGTCCCACTTCGGAGACAAAGTTTTTCAAGCCATCATTCCGCGCAATGTTCGGTTGAGCGAGGCCCCGAGTCACAGCCAAACCATCTTTCAGTACGATTCAAAATCTATTGGTGCAAAAAAATATCGCGAACTTGCGCAAGAGCTCGACCATAGAGTTTACGGAACCACAATTGCGCCCGACCCCGCGGTGATCGCCAACGAGACAATCACCACTGAGCACCATGTAGATGGAAATACCGACGGAGAAATGCATGTCTGAAAATACCACCCCGCAAAAATCAGCAACTAAGCAAGCCAAAGGTTTGGGTCGCGGACTGGGCAGCCTTCTTGGCTCCACCGACGAAGGTGCGTTTTCGAAGACCGCGCCCGGTGGCAGTAAGGCCGTTGAAGCGCTGACGCAAAAAATTGAAGCGAAGGCGGAACCAGCAATTAAAGAAGGCTTTATTGAATCGGCCCCCGTTGTGCAAACGCCAGCTCCGGCACCAGTGATTGCGGCGGCTCCGACAATTCCAGATCACGCGCGCATCTGGCAGATACCGATCGAAAAATTAAATCCAAACCCGAAGCAACCGCGACAAAATTTTGAAAAAGGCCCGCTCGACGAATTGGCAAACTCCATTCGAGAGAAGGGCATTATTCAGCCGATTCTTGTTCGCAAACAGGCGGACGGTGAATTTGAAATTATCGCCGGTGAACGCCGGTGGCGTGCGGCCCAACTCGCCGGACTAAAAGAGGTTCCCGCCGTTCTAAAAGACACCGAAGATCGCGAAGTTTTGGAGTTGGCGTTGATCGAGAACATTCAACGAGAAAACTTAAATCCCGTTGAAGAGGCGGAAGCCTATGAGTTCCTTATAAAAAAGTATAACCTCACGCAGAATGACTTGGCGCAGAAGGTTGGAAAAGAGCGGGCGACCGTCGCCAATGTGCTTCGTCTCCTACAACTTCAGCCCGGTGTTCGACAGATGGTGTCACGCGGTGAGATCTCTCTCGGCCAGGCCAAGGTCTTACTTGGGGTTTCTGACTCTGACTTTCAAATCAAGATCGCAAACAAAGCCAAAGGTGAAAGCTTAAGCGTTCGCGCCCTAGAAAAGCTTATCGCTAAGGCCAAAGATGCTCCTGAGGCGGCCGAATCGAAATCTCTCAGTGCTCGTGCGAAAGCTGCCGCGGACCTGGGCGAGGAGCTGCAGAAATTGGTCGGCTCGAAAGTCGGCCTGGATTATGATAATGGTAAGGGCAAGATCACGATTCATTTTTACTCGGACGAAGAATTGAATCAAATTGCTGATACACTTAGGGATTCATGGCGCAAGTAGAGGCTGAAAATTCAGTGACCGCTCTTCTCGAAAAGGGCGCATCGTTTGATGGTCGGCTCACCTTTGAGGGGACAGTTCGGATCGGCGGCCACTTTCGCGGCGAGATCTTTACCAACGACACACTTGTAATTAATCCAGGCGCACATGTTGAGGCCCAAATTGAGGCTGAAACCGTGATCATCTCGGGGGCGGTAAAAGGAAATATCTTTGCGCGTCGACGGGTGATCATGCATCCACCAGCCATCTTTCAGGGGACGGTAACCACCCCATCTTTGCGGATCGATGAAGGCGTATTGTTCGAAGGCGCCTCATATATGCCGAAGAATTAATTTACAGCACCGCTTTCCACAGATATATACATCTCGAATTCAACAACGCTTAAACGCTTAAGGACTCAGGTTTTAATGGGTTTATTAACTTCCCTCGGAGTCAACCAGACTCTCTTCTTTCAGCTTGGCATTTTTATCGCCGTCTTCTTGGTACTGAAGTATGTGCTGTTTGAGCCTTACTTTCAGGCCTTCAACAAACGCAAAGAGGCCACGGTCGGACAATCTGAGTTGGCCGAAAAGTTTATGGCAGAAACCAAAGAACTCGAAGAGCAGTTCGCGGCGAAAGCACAGGCCTCAAACGATAAATTTCGCGCGATTTATGATCAAGCTCGTACAGAGACAGTTAAAGAGCACGACCGTTTGGTGACCGACGCCCGCGCGCGAGCCAAAACGCTGACCGATGAGAACCGCAAAAAAATCCAGATAGAAGTCGACGGCGCAAGGACCCTGCTCTCAAAAGAGATTCCCGGCGTAAGCAAACTGATTGTGCAGAAACTCATCGGCAAGGATCTGACCACATGATTTTTATTTTGACCCTACTTTTGCCGGCGGCTTTTGCTGCTGGTGGTGCACACGGAGATCCCCACGCGATCCCGTGGGGCAATATTTTTGCGCAGGCCTTTAACCTTCTTATGTTGGTTGGCTTTTTAACGTTCGTGATGCGCAAATCGGTGAAGGCTTTATTTGCCGGTCGCGCCCAGGAGTATCAGCAGCTGGTTTCGCGCGCGGAAGCGGCTCGTTTAGAGGCCGAGCGTGGAAAACAAAGCATCAAGGAGCGGCTGGACCGACTCGAGGCCTCTGCCGATCAAGGCTTGAAACAGGCCAAGATTGAAGCCGAAGAACTTCGCGGCCGTATGATTCAAGAGGCAAAAACATTGGCCGCGCGACTTGAGGCCGAAGCCGAACGTACAGCGAAGGTTGAAGTTGAGAAAGCCAAAGCCGAATTGCGCCGCGACCTTTTACAAAAAGCTTTGGCCGATACTCGGGAAGATTTAAAGAAACTTGGCTCCACTGAGCAGAAAAAGCTGCAAGCTGAGTTCGCAGAAAAAATTCAGGTGGTGGGCGGATGAAGAATACAATCTTGGCCACCCGTTATGCCCGAGCGCTATACAACCTCGCGAAAGAAGCCAACGCGCAGGAAGAAATCTTCGCACAGATGCGAGTTGTTGAAGATGCCTTTGATTTAGAAAAAGAAATTACAGAGTTTATTCATTCGCCGGTGATTCGCCCGAGCGATAAAGAAAAAGCCGTGGCCGCGCTCACCGCCAAAGTAAAGTTGCACGATGTATTGAAGAACTTTCTGCTGGTCTTGGCCCGCAAAAATCGCCTGCCGATTTTTTCTGACGTCATCGGCGCCTTTCAAACCATCGCCGACGAATCTCATGGGGTCACTCGTGGGGTTGTGCGGTCAGCCACCGCGCTCGCTCCGGATGAGCGCAAGCGAATTGAACAACTGGTCAGTAAGGCCACCAAAAAACAGGTGATCCTGACTTACAAAGAAGATCCCAGTCTCGTGGGCGGATTGGTTGCCGAGGTCGGCAGCTTCACCTTCGATGACTCCCTGCAATCGCATTTGATGAGAATTAACGAGCAATTAACTAGGAGCGCCCATTAACATGGAAACTACCATTCGCGCCGACGAGATTAGTCGGGTTCTTAAAGAACAAATTAAAAACTACAACAAGACGATCGAAGTCTCCGAGACCGGAAGCGTGCTTGCGGTGGGTGACGGTGTGGCTCGGGTGTACGGCCTCGAAAAAGTTATGGCTGGTGAGCTCGTCGAGTTTCCCAATCAAATTTTCGGAATGGTATTGAACCTCGAGACGGACTCGGTGGGTGTGGTGATCTTCGGTGATGACCGCGACATTCGTGAGGGCGATTCGGTTAAGCGCACCAAGCGCATCGTGCAGGTGCCCGTGGGTGAAGCTCTTCTCGGCCGCGTGGTCGACGTGTTGGGCCGCCCCATTGATGGCCGCGGACCGATCGAAACCAAGCATTCGCGCATGGTCGAAATCAAAGCCCCCGGAATTTTGGCTCGTAAGTCCGTGCATGAGCCGATGCAAACCGTAATCAAAGCCATCGACTCCATGATCCCGATCGGCCGCGGTCAGCGTGAGTTGATCATTGGCGATCGTCAAACTGGTAAGACCGCCATCGCACTCGACACGATCATCAATCAAAAGGGTCAAAACGTTCAGTGCTTCTATGTGGCCATCGGTCAGAAAAAATCGACCGTCGCACAGGTGGTTGAGAAACTGCGCAACGCGGGTGCCATGGAATACACAACGGTCATCGCCGCGACCGCCTCAGATCCGGCGCCGCTCCAGTTCCTCGCGCCCTACTCCGGCTGCACCATGGCCGAATATTTTCGCGATACTGGCCGCCATGCTTTAATTATTTACGACGATTTAACAAAACAGGCCCAAGCTTATCGTCAGTTGTCGCTGTTGCTCCGCCGCCCTCCTGGCCGCGAAGCCTATCCGGGCGACGTGTTTTATCTCCACAGCCGTTTGCTTGAGCGCGCCGCTAAAATGTCTGACAAAATGGGCGCCGGCTCTTTAACCGCCCTGCCGATCATCGAAACTCAAGCCGGAGATATTTCGGCGTACATTCCGACCAACGTGATCTCGATCACCGACGGTCAGATTTTTCTCGAGAGCGGTTTGTTCTATAAAGGAATTCGTCCCGCGGTTGACGTGGGTAAATCCGTATCTCGGGTGGGTGGTAACGCTCAAATTAAAGCGATGAAGCAAGTGGCTGGAACTTTGAAGCTTGAGCTCGCTCAGTTTCGCGAACTTGAGGCTTTCGCCGCGTTCGCCTCCGACCTCGATAAAGCCACGCAAGCACAGCTCGCGCGCGGCCGTCGACTGGTGGAGATGTTGAAGCAGTCGCAATACTCGCCCTACACCGTTGAAAAACAGGTCGCCACTATCTGGGCCGCTACGAACGGATATTTGGATTGGATTCCAGAGAGCGACGTTCGCCGCTTTGAAAAAGAACTTGTTGAGTTTTTGGACGCGAAGTTTGGTCGCATTTTGAGCAATATTCGCGAGAAGAAACAACTCGACGACGATACAAAACGCGAACTGAAGGGCGCTTTGGAAGAATTCAAAGCCGTCTTTAAACCCACGCAGAAAAAGTAAGGGAAAAGACTAGAGGCTATGCCGAATTTAAAGGATATCCGTAATCGGATCCAGAGCGTAAAGAACACCCAGCAGATCACGCGGGCCATGAAAATGGTCTCGGCGGCGAAGCTGCGTCGGGCGCAGATGAACATTCAGAATTTGCGCCCTTACGCCAAACAAATGGTGCAAGTGATCGCCGATGTGGCGGCCACTCAGCGCATTGAGCATCCGCTGCTCAGCTATAATCACGAGCCGAAAAAAGTTTTGCTCGTGGTGCTGACCTCGGATCGTGGTTTGGCCGGTGGGTTTAACAACAACATCAATCGATTTGCGTATAAGTTTTGGCAGGAGAATAAAGAGAAGTATCCGCAGCTGGACTTTTTGTTTATCGGCCGCAAAGGGGCGGACTTCTTTAAAAGCCGCAAGATCACCGGCATCGACAATATTCAAAATTTAGCTCGTGAAATCTGCTTTACGATGGCGTCGAATGTCGCCGGCCGTTTGATTGAGTCGTTCACCAGCGGTGGGTATGATTCGGTGTTTTTGATTTACAACGAATTTAAATCAGCCATTCAGCAGATCGTCACTTGCGAACAGCTTTTGCCCGTGGATATTTCGAAGGTGCAAGTGAGCGACGAGACGATGGGCGCTCCGAAAGATATGATTTTCGAGCCGGCGCCTGAGTTGATTATCGACGATTTGTTGCGTCGGCACTTTTCCGTACAAGTTTACCGGGCGATGTGTGAAAGCGTCGCCGCTGAACATGGGGCCCGTATGGCCGCCATGGAAAGCGCCACGAAAAACGCCGGTGAAATGATCCGTTCTATGACTTTGACTTACAATAAACTTCGTCAAGCCTCCATCACCACTGAGTTGATTGAAATCACCAGCGGTGCGGAAGCGTTGAAAGGCTAACCCGAAGGGTTAAATAGGAGATAGAGAGATATGCAATTACAAAATGGTTTTGTCAGACAAGTGATGGGTCCTGTGATCGACGTGGAGTTTCCCGAAGGCGATATGCCCGAAATTTTCAACGCGTTGAAAATGACCAATAAAACTTTGGGCAACGACGAAAACAATCTGACTTTGGAAGTGGCTCAGCACTTGGGCGACCGAGTTGTTCGTACGATCGCTATGGACGCCACCGACGGCGTGGTTCGCGGCGATAAAGTCATGAACACCGGTGACACCATTAAAACTCCGGTGGGCAAAGAGGTTCTTGGTCGCATGCTCAACGTGATCGGTGAGCCGATCGACGAGCGCCCAAAAGTTGTAGCTAAAGAAAACTGGAGCATTCACCGCGCGGCCCCTAAGTTTGAAGATCAATCGACGCAAGCTGAAATGTTGATGACCGGAATTAAAGTTGTGGATTTGCTCGCTCCGTACGCTAAAGGCGGAAAGATCGGCTTGTTCGGCGGCGCCGGCGTGGGCAAGACGGTTTTGATTCAGGAACTTATCCGCAACATCGCGACCGAGCACGGCGGTTACTCTGTGTTTGCCGGTGTGGGCGAACGTTCTCGTGAAGGAAACGATTTGTTTATGGAAATGACCGAGTCGGGCGTGATCTCTAAGACCGCTCTTGTGTTCGGTCAGATGAATGAGCCGCCCGGAGCCCGCGCTCGTGTGGCATTGACTGGCTTAACGATGGCCGAGTTCTTTCGCGATACCGAAGGCCAAGACGTTTTGTTCTTCGTAGATAACATCTTCCGCTTCACGCAGGCGGGAGCTGAAGTGTCCGCACTTCTTGGTCGTATTCCCTCAGCGGTGGGCTATCAGCCGACTCTTGGAACTGAGATGGGGAACATGCAAGAGCGGATTACATCGACCAAAAAAGGGTCGATCACATCCGTGCAAGCGGTTTACGTTCCGGCGGATGACTATACGGATCCCGCTCCGGCAACGACATTCACTCACTTGGATGCGACGACCAACTTGGATCGTGATATCGCTGCGAAAGCGATTTTCCCGGCCGTGCATCCGTTGAACTCGACATCGCGTATTTTGGATCCGCAAATTGTGGGCGAAGAGCACTACAAAACCGCGCGTGATGTACAGGCGCTGTTGCAGCGTTACCGCGAACTGCAAGACATCATCGCGATCTTGGGTATGGACGAATTGTCTGAGGAAGACAAAATGGTCGTGACGCGCGCTCGTAAAGCCGAGCGTTTCTTGTCGCAACCGATGTTCGTGGCCGAGCAGTTTACCGGTATGGCCGGTAAGTATGTGGATATTAAAGATACGGTTCGCGGGTTCCGCGAAATTCTCGACGGCAAACACGATTCGGTTCCCGAACAAGCGTTCTACATGGTCGGAACCATCGAAGAAGTCCTCGAGAAAGCGAAAAAATTGGCGGTCTAGAGGTACCAGGTACCTTTTCGGTTCGCGTCATAGGAGTTTGAGTGTTTACTTTGAATTTGGTCACGCCGGAAAAGAGATTGGTCCACGACTCAGAAATTGATGAAGTCGTGGTTCCTGGTCATGGTGGTCAGCTGGATATTTTACCGGGGCATGCGTCGTTGATTACAACGTTGTCGGCTGGCGTTTTGAGGTATCGACTCAAGGGTTCGAGCAGCTTCGAATCTGTGGTGGTCAGCTGGGGATACTGCGAAGTTCACAAGAATGGCGTGACTGTTTTGGCTGAGACTGCAGAAACTCCGAGCGAAATTGACCGCGCACGGGCTGAAACAGCTATGCGCCAGGCGCAAGAGCAGCTCGCGAATTCGGCGTACATCGAGCCCGACCAAGTCACCACGTTCCGGCGCAAGCTGGAGCGCGCGCAGGCCCGCTTAAACGCTCTCAGCGGCAACGATACGACTCATTAGTTTAAAATTTTAAAAGTAAGTTAGAGAATTGGTTTTTAAATCGTAAATCAGTTCTCTTTTTTTCGAATCGCGCAGGTCGCGCAGCACGATCATTTGATCTGATAAATCGTAGTATCCATCGCCCGCTTTAATAACTCGAACGGGTTTCATAGGATTTTTGCTGTCGGTTATTTCTAAAGTAGCTTCACCAAAAGCCATGATTCGGGGTTGTAAATTAGAGCGCTCGATATTTTCGCTTTCAAGCACGCTGCAAAACGAAGGATTGCAGCTTGTGAGCTTAGCCTTTTTGGCGGCCGGCAATGCCGCCGCCAAATCTAGACTCAATAAGAAAAATATCAGCGGCATGATTCGCATTACGGATTTCCAGTCGGCAGAGTGCAATCTGCTCTTTTACCAAACCAGAAGTGGTTGGCATTGCCGTCTTTAAACATGCCACCAAACGTAGGATCAGCGAGGTCCGTTCCAGCTCCGCACGAGTCAAACTTGTTTGGCACGAGTGATTTCAAATTGGCCACCGGGCGTTTAAAAAGTGCCAACGCATTGAAATTCAAAGTGTGAATCGCCTGACCATTTAATCCGCTGATGTGGGGTTTGGAGAGGCGGAGAACACCGCCCTCGGCACTGAGAGACTGACTGAGGTTCTCATTCGCATCAGCCACTTTTATATATGCATATGGTCCGAACTCAACGTCCCTCGAGGTACAAACACCATCGCGAAAAACGTGCTCAGGGTTACTAGCCTTGTTACACGCGACATTCTGATTCTCAAGAATCCACTTCATGCCTGCATGCACCTCGGTTGCGTGTTCGATGCCTTTGGCTAGGTAGTTTGGGCTCAGGAGCTTGCCGAGATTCTGCAGCTGATTGGCCTTCTCCGCGCGCTGCTTGTCGGTTTCAAACTTGCCGTGGGCTAGATCGAGTAGACCTGTGGGGTCATAAGACAACGCAAAAGTCGCAAAGACTCGGCTCGCATTGGCCGATTGCTGGATGGCCTCCCAGTCTCCCCGGTTGGTGCGAAGACTCAACATATTGATGTAGGGGCAGGGGGAAACGCGATACGTGTCCTTGGAAATTTTTGTGACGACGCAATTGCGAATCATCTGACTCCCGGTGGCCCCATTCTCAAAATTGTATGCTTCGGGTTGATCTTGGGCGAAGGGCACGGTCAAACGGGTGACCCAGGTTTTATTGTCTTTGATAAAGGCATTTAGCTTTTCCTGCTCTTGATAAACTTCAAGCAGAAGTTTCTGCGCATCGGCCTCTGAGTTAAACGGGGCCGCAGCCTGATTAAAAAATTCCTTCAAGCCACCGCCGATTTGTTCGAGATACTCGTAATTTTTTTGCACAACGCCCGTTCGATCTAAAGTCTTCATACGGCTGTTGAGTCCGCGAAGCTTCATGGCCGGCGCTAGAAACGCTTTGTAAAAGCGCGCTTTGCGATTCGATGGATCGGCCTTCAGAGCTTTGTCTAAAATTTCATCGGCATACATAAAGCCTACATGCGAGAAAAGTTGCTCGGCCGCAGCCACAAGCTTTTCAGCCCGAACCTTTTTCACGCTGCTATCTTCCGCGCGCGATTGCTCCGGCTCGGATTTTTCTTCTTTGCCCACGTAGATCGTCTTTTCTTTGGATTTTTGCTCACAGGCGGCAAAGGCCAGAGTCGCAATCAAAAGAAGGATAAACTTTTTCATGTTAGTGCCCTCCCGATCCGTTATAAATGTCGAGCGAGCTTTCATGAAAACGCTTGATATAGGCAGAATCATCCACCGACACAAGGCCCTTGCTTTCAATCTCAAGAGCTTTCCCGAGCTGTTGTTCGAGAAATTCTTGAACCTCTCGGGCGGCCTTTTCGTCGCTTGCATGGTCTCCGGTCGAAATAAAGTGATGGGTGAACTCGTGCGCGGCCAATGCGATAACAAAGATCTCAGCCGCTTTGTCTAGATTGCGGATCGAAGCTTTACGAATTTCATCGGTCGAAAAGCAAATTTTTCCGCCCACTTCAAGCAAGACGGCGGCGGCGGCATTGGGCTTGCCTAGAAAGTCGCGGCACGGAAGCTTTTGTAAAGCCAAGTTGTCTGGCGTTGCCAGATCTTGAAACATGGAGCCGCCTTTGCCGTTGTCGATCATGGTTAACAATGTTTTGTGCAAGCTGGGCATTGTCGCCAAATCGGTGGCACGCGGTGAATTTTTCTCGGCTAGGGCCAGGTAGCTTAAGCCTTCAAACACTAAACTGAGCTTTGGCTTAAGCGTGGTGAAGATTTCCTTCACGTCGGCCTCAGAAATCGCCAAGCGGTTGCCGCCGTTGCCTTTTCCAGTGGCGTCGTTTTGCGTTGAGCTCGTTCGCTCGGTGCTTTTACTACATGCACTCATAGCGAGC
>CAYVRZ010000031.1:0-49580 GCA_964453895.1 uncultured Pseudobdellovibrionaceae bacterium
CAAAGTCGTAGTGCTGGCCGGGTTTCAAGGCGTAAATCCTTCGACTAAAGAAATCACCACACTCGGCCGCGGCGGCTCCGACACGACGGCGGTCGCCATGGCGGCAGCGTTGAAGGCATCACGCTGCGAGATTATTAAAGAGGTCGACGGCGTGTGCACGGCGGATCCGCGGATGGTCAGCGATTCACGGCCCATTGCGAAACTGGATTTTGCTTCGCTTGGAGAAATGTGTTTTTGGGGCGCCAAGGTTTTACATTTTCGCTGCGTTGAGATGGCACTAAGCCAAAATATTCCGCTGGTGATTCGGCGCTGGGGCCGCAACACCGACAGCACGCAAATTTTTAAAGAGGTCCAAGGTATGGAAGAGGGAAAAGTTCTATCGGTCAACTCGCAAGCGCGAGTGGAGCACATTGCGATCGAGGCCGTGGATTTGAATCAAGGCTACGAGAAATTCTCACTGCACCTCAAACAAAATTCACTGGCTTGGCCACAAATTTTAGCATCGGCCTATGAAAACGGCGGCGCGCGCTTAATGATCACCGGCGACGGCGAATCTTTAGATGCGCTGATGCGAACCGTAGACAAAGCCAAAGGCTTAAGCAAACTGCGCGATACGTTGAGCTCCGTGACCATGACCTGCTACGGGAGCATGTCGACCGATTTGCCTCACCGAGCGCTGCAGATTCTCACCACGCAACAGATCTCGGCTGAGAAATATATAATGTCGCCGCATTCGGTGACTTTGTTTGTTCGGCCTGATCAGCGCGATGCTGCGGTTAAGGCGCTGCACGGGTTGATTTAGATTTGAATTCGGGTTGATCAGAGTTCAAGTTTAGTTAATTTGAATGTCATGGCGACCATGGCGCTTCTTGTTTTTATTTAAAAATCGGGTGACTCGGGTTCCGCAAGCGATCGTGCCGCCGTTCGGGCTAAGTTACGTTTTCTGCGGCACACAAATCTAAATAATATTTGACGTTGTTTTGCCGGCCCCACCGTTAGCCTTGAGCCTTATTTTCGATTTTATCACCAAGCTTGGTCTGGCAATCTCGCATGCCCCCCAAATACGGCCGTGTCGAGTTTAAACATATTTTGAAGAGTCATTTTAATGCTCATTCAAATTTTAGAGATCTGCAAAATTGTTAGTTTTGAAACCCGTGATATGAATCCAGCGGACGCATTCAAGGGAGGGTTAAAATGAATCTCAAAAATATCTCGGATCAAGTGCTGCTCGAGCGAACACAAAATTTAGTGCGGCGTGAACGCGAGTTGCTCGGCGAAGTTTTGCATCATTTAAAGGAGATCGAACGGCGGCGGTTGTTTTCTCAGCTTGGGTACAAATCTATTTTTGACTACGCTACTAAAAAATTGGGCTATGCCGAAGATCAAGCGGCGCGCCGGATTTCAGCAATGCGGCTCTTAAAGGAATTGCCCGAGATAGAATCTAAGATCGCCGATGGCTCGTTGACGCTTACTAATCTAAGTATGGCGCAGAGTTTGTTTCGGCAAGAAAGCAAAATGTCAGCCAGGACGGGTGATGGCGGCTTTAGCAAAGATGAAAAATTAGAGTTCTTATCCAAGATCGAGAACAAGTCTAAGCGGGAGGCTGAGAAAGTGATCATCGCTCATTCTTCGGAGCCCGCGCCCTTATCAGGCGAACGCATTCGCGCGGTGACCGAGACGCATGTCGAAATCAAATTTATCGCCAGCGATGAGTTGCAGCAGAAGCTAGGCAAGATTAAAGGGCTGCTCGCGCATACACATCCCAATCTGAACATGGCGGAGGCCATCAACTTGCTTTGCGATATGGCCATTCAAAAACTAGATCCGGTCGAGAAAGCGAAGAAAATGGTGGTACGAAAAACAGGGGTATCTTCAAAATCACCCGCGCCGGACATTAAACGTCGCATCACCGCAGCCGAGCGCCGACAGGTGTGGAAGCGAGCTGGCAGCCAGTGCCAAAACTGCGGCTCGACTCACGCACTTCAGATTGACCATATTCAGCCAAAGGCTTTGGGTGGCTCCGATGAGTCCAAAAACCTTCGGCTCCTATGCCGACCCAGCAACCAGAGGGCGGCAATCGAAAGTTTAGGCCTGACTAAAATGCAGCGCTATTTGGATCGGCCAGCGGGCGGCTGACATTTAGTTGTTGATCGCATTTTTAGAAATTGGAAAACTAGTTTTATGAAAAAAGTGACATTTTTGGTTATTGCCCTCTTCCGAGCTGAACTTGCAGCGGCCACCGCAAGCAATCACATTCTCAGCTACCAGGAGAATTATCCCAAGTCCCCACACTGGTACGAATTCTCGATCAATTCCTACTGCAAGGAGCACGTAGAGCCGATTTCGGTAAAAGACTTTGTTTCAGAGAAAGTCTATGCCGGAAAGGAAGTTCGAATTATCCATATTTACGTGGCGGCCAATAACAAGAATTGCAACGAACATGCGCATGAGACTCGGAGTCAGAAATTTACGATTCCAATCGACCCTAAGCGAATGACCCACGTTTATGTCACTTATGATGGTGACCTTACTTTAAGGAGTGGCCATTAATCATCCGGTATTTGACAGGTTAGACTTCTTCTTCTCTAATCAATTATGACTTCAATCAATAAAGTCAAAGACAGTGACTCATTTTTGGTTCTTTCATTCCTCTTTTTCGGGTCTGCACCTCTGCTATTTAAGCTCGTAGCTGGGTCGATTGGGCCAACTTTCAATTTCTACTTCTTTCTCGTATGGATCCCAGCTTTGACCATATCGCTTGCAATGTTGAGGGGCTGGAAAGAGTGTTCGATGGCTAGTGTCTTAATGGTTAGCGCGATTCTCGTCTCGCTCATTACTTATCCGATGGATCCACCTATGGATTTCCGTCGCCAACTTGTGCATCAAGCGAACATCCATATCATGGGCGCTGCGCTAGGTTCGATTTCGTTGCTGATTGCTCTTCGAAGGCGACGATTTAAGGGCTCACTCTAAAACACTTGATTGCGAATCAATGTACGGTCGAGAAATCGTTGGCCTGTTGATCACAAACCTGGGTGTGTTCAGCTCGGCCCGGCCCGGGTCGGGCAAATTCAGATGTGCATCGATTGAAGACGGCACGTTAAATGCTTAGCTCAAGACCTATGGTATATAATCGAATAGCACTCGCAATTTGCGTATTTATTTCTTACTCGTCTAGTGGTGCGCCAACGAACAAAAATCTGGTTCAAGTCACCGATATTTCAAACATTGATACGATTGCCTCATTAGCTACGGGCAGCTCGCGTCCAATCACACTTATCTGGGATGCTCAAAATTTCAAAAACGATGCGTCGGCTGTAATGGTCTACGACGCCTTAAAATTGCTGGATGCATGGCGAGTTTGGATATCCCCGGAAGGACGGATCCTCCGTATGCCATATCTGAAGATTTTGTTTGTGAACCCACCGAATTCAGATCAACTCTCCTCCGCTAATCGCGCCGCTCTGTTCAATCAGTGGTTCTTCTTTAGAGGTTTTTTCGCTCCCGCCGGTGCCTACTGGGACAATCTTATAGAAAGCATCCCTCAAGAATTATCGTCACTGGCTCCCCAAGTTGAATATTTTAAGAACCAAGCAAATCTCAAAGTGTTTGAGGACATACCTCTGAATAGCCGTGAATTTCTAGACCTGTTAACCGCAGGAATATTTGGAGAGAATGTCGTAAATTTTTATCCGAAAGACTGTTCTCGGGTTTTATCTGGACCGTCATATGAAGATCTCCTCAAGCGTCTGTCCGAGCGTGCAAAGAAATCAGAAGACGATAAGGAATAATAAGCCCAAAAGCTCTTCACAAGAAAAAGAGAAGTCCCGCACTAAACAGCACAGCCTGATTGACCGCACCCGTGCTTGCCACCGGGCTTATACTCTTTAAGTAACTCATATCTAAAATGAGTGAAGCCTTTCCAAAAAATGGAGCCGAGCCGCCGAATCCTACCAAAAGCATAAGATCCTGATTCTTGATTGTGACTTCATTTAAATTTTTGCCGCTCTCGTTATCTAGGCGAAGCAAACTGTTCCTGTTGCTAAACGCGCTCAAAACTCCGGTCTTAACTGAGAATATTTGCCGAGATGATTCTAGGTAATTGTATTTGATCACCAAGGGAACACCGACATACGAGTTGGCCAATTTAATTTTATAACTCTGATTGGGATTACCGACCTCAGTCGTCTCTACGGTCATCGGAAGGTTTAAATAATAAACTCCCGTTTCGATCGCAAAGCTTCGTGAACCATAGCTCAGCGACACCCCGCCCATGGATCCAGGGTTATCGTGGGCCTTGGTCCGCGCGAGATTGTCGCCTAGATTTGAGCCCGAAGAGTGCAAAGGTGAAATTCCAAATCCACCGGTGACCGAGAGACCCCAAGAACTCGGCATTGCCCTCGAGCGAGATTCGACCAATTGGCTGGAGTATCGAGAAGCACCCGTCTCCTGAGCGTAAACCGTCGGAGACGCAAAGGCCAAAGTTCCCAAAAAGGCACCCACGACGCCCAGTTCTGTCACTCCGATCCCTACAAATCCAATACATTTGCGCATACGTCGATCTCCGGCATATTTTTTGAGCCGAGAGCGCAAGTCTGCAATTTAGCGGCCCTACCCCGCCTTCAACCGATACTCAGTCAGCGCGCCACAGGGGAATTTCTCAACCTTCTGCGCCGATTCGGCGTTCTTAAACCAGCGCTGAAATCTCTGCCGCGACAAAGTCAAAGCTGAACACGCTTCATGCGCTGAGAATCGCCGATGTTCGAAAGTGCGCCGCAATTTCTCGAGCACGACGTCGGCACCCGTGCCACGGTCATATTGCAGGAGCAGCGACACCGGACCGGTCATAACCAGGCGGTGGGCGCCATTTTGATTCTCTATCGTGATCGGCAAATCCAATTGGCGAAATTCTTGCCGGGCCCGGCTTAAGATTTTTGCTATGCGATTGTGCGAGGTAAAAATATCGAAGTGCTGATCGGGGCACAGCGCGCTGAACAGCTCACCCACGCGAGCGGGACGGTAAAAATCGCGGCTCAAGGCCACCAGCACATTTAAAACCTGCCGCTCCATGCCGCCACCGCGATCCACATCGCCGGTAATTTCGCCTGTGGCGACGTGAATCACCGGCCCTTCGGCCGCACCCCAACGATAGGTTTTCTCAGGAGCTGGCCGATTCAACTCGCGCAACACGCGCTCGCGAAAGGGACTAAACGGAGTTCCAAACAACAAATAGTCAAATAGCGCCGGATCAAATTTGGCCCGCAGCCGAAATCGATCTAGATCGCGCAAACTCTCCCAGTGCATGCGTTTGCGGGCCTCAATGCGAACCGAGTCCACGGCTTCAAGAGACCCGGTTTGCATTGCCGTAAGAATCGCCTGCCACTTTTTGACGTAAAGCAAGTCGTTGCTGCGATCTTGCAGCAGCAAGCTGGAACTGGACTCTAAATCTTCGCGCGCCTCACTCCATTCGCCCCGATAAATTCGCACCTGCGCGCGCAGCTCGAGCGAATTTCCCAACAGGCGATGCGCGGCTTGCTGTTGAGCGGCCGCAATATTTTTATTTAAAAGTTCTAAGGCCGCATCATATTCGGCCGAGGCCACGAGACACGCGGCCATATTTACGCTGGCGACTAAGCTTTGATACTCGCTCGGACTCGATTCCAAATAAAGCTGTAGGTTCGCTGCCGCCGGCACGTAGTTCCACTCCGCCATTTGGCAAAAAGCTTTAAATAGATAGACTTCACTGTCCGTGCCCAAAGGCAATTGATCAAACCAGCGCGAGGCCTCTCGGGTGGAGCCGTTTTTTAAAAGTAGAACCGCGTACTCGGCGATCTCTTTTTCGGTGGCGGGCGCCTCGCCTTTGTGCACCGGGTATATAATCGGGGTCAAAATCTTCAATCCCTCGGCAAAAAGGCCGGCCCGCCAGCAGATCCGCGCCACTGGTGCGCGCCACCGGCGTGGGATCGCCTCTCGTTTTAGGGGTTGCAGCTTTTCAGCGATCTGGCTCCCGCGGCCTTCGCGAAGGTCTAAGTCAGCTTTTTTTAACCAGGCTCCATATTCCATTCATCGATTATTTTCTTTCTCGCAGGAATTAACCAGACTGATTCTCAAAATGAGGCGTCTCTGCTCGCTTTTGTCACTGCGATATCCAGCGCGGACATGGGAACCTAAGTGCAGAGGTTGGGACTTCAAAATGAGACTGCCTATCTACAGATTTAAAACTTGGCTTACCCTCACCGCCGCTGCGGCCTGCGCCACAGCCTGCACAGTCAAGACCAACCACAAGTCGTCACAAATTCCCCCGGGATGGGTGCAATCCAGCGGCAATGGCGATAGCTATTCCGGCAAAACCTATAAGTTTAAAAATCCCAACGGCGCGTGCCCGACCGATATTGAATCGGCGATTGTCTTCAATGCCGATGGCGAATTTTTTCTTACGCGCGAAAACTGCGAAACGCTCAATCCATTTATTCAACTCGAGCCGGGTCAAGTGAATCACGATTTTCAAAATAGTCAGCTCACCTATGATGGCGAAGTCTATGTCAACGAGTACAACCCATCGTGCTCCTACCCAGAATACCCATCGCCGATCCCAGACAGCGGCGGAGATTGCTCCGCGACTCCAATGCAACAGGCCGTGTTTAGCACCAATATCGTAAGCAGCGGCAACCGCTACGAGTTCGCGATTTACAACGCCTCTTCAGCAACCCACGACTTCTACAATCGCCACATAACCTACCAGCGGGTCAGCGTAGACGCCGGCCTTGCTGCGAACTCAGTTGATATCGTAGTTTCAAGTTACGAGCCCGTGCGCTGGGAGTTTATTGGCAACGTCGCGGCCATTCGCTCTGTCCATATCCGCGGATATCACTGCGCCACCTACACCGGCGTCGACCCAGCCCTCGTCAGCCTCTCCACCTACGAGCAAGGCTCAAGCCCCAACGTGTTGAGCCTACCCCTCGCGCTCAACCTCGCGGCCCAATCATCTATGTATGAAGGCACTTGCGCCCCCTCGCGCACTTTTGTCGTTCAATAGTTTGGCCCGCGGCTTGCGATATAGCCTCGTGAAACAACGCCTCCCAAGTACGGGAGTCGATTTAACACGAGGATATCGCAATGAACGGGCCGAAGATTGTCACAGGAATTGTCTTTCTTTCATTGGCTAGCATCGGATGCCGAGCCAAATTCACCAGCAAAGGTCCACAGAATTCAGGCCCCGCGCCGACTTCTGTTGCCGGCCCCGTGGTTCCGAGCCAACCGACCGCGACCCGACCGGTGAATCCGATTGTCAATACACCGACCGATCAGCCCGCACTCCCGCCCATCTCCGATGAACGGCCCCCGCAACTCGGTTGCCCCACCAGCCAAGATGGCAGTCTCGACCCCCGCCGCGCCATTCAACGTAAAACCATTGTCTTTAAAAGCGGCCGCCAAATGGTTTGGCGCAAGAACTGCGAAGGCGTTGTTTACTCGAAACAGTGGGAAGATTTGGGCCTGAGCACCAGCCAATTGGTTCGCCTGCGTCCACAATCCAATGCCACCGGAATGATGATTTTCAACCGCACCACCTGTGATACGCCCAGCCTACGCGCCCAGCAGGTCACTGGCCGCAACGGTGAATTCCGTTTTGCCGTTTCGATTTCGCCGTCGAGCAACGCTATGTTAGTTAAGCGCGGCCAAAACTTGATCGACTACGAAATTCCCGGCGGTGAAAAAGGAACTTTGGTTTTGACTGTAAAGATCGACAACCGTTCAGAAGACTGTGTTGTGATCAATGACCGAGGTTGCCCGCCCCGCCGTGGTAGCGAAGGCAACTGGACGGACAACATTTTTACTAACAATTAATTATTGAATCCGAACAAGGTCCATCCGGCCCTTGTTGTCCACCGACAATTGCATCGAATTGTTGGTTACAAAGTAGTTGAACTTCATCGGATTCAAACTGGCCGTGCACTCCAAATTTCCATTTTTCGCTTTGGCGGTGCCCGTCTCTAACACTTCAATGGTGCGCGCGGCTTCATTCACGCGACCACGAACCGCAAGACCTATGGTGACCGCATCCGGGCCCCGGCTGCAGACAATCTCAACGCCCACTGAATTTTGATTCACATAAAAGTTGGTCTTAAAAAAGACGCCATTGTCGACTTCGTCGGGGGCCCGCCATTGACCCATCGGGGACTGCGGCACGTTGGGGAAGCTCCCTTTATCTAAACCGCGCGCATTGTTTGGCGTGCCTTTATTTTTTGAACTGTCTTTGCCACAGGCTGAGAGCGAGAGCGCGGTGGTGGCGAGTAGGAGCATGAGATATTTGGACATGAGGTTCCCCCGATTGAAATGTTGTGGGGAAATTTAAACAAAAAAGGCCGGGACATGCCCAGCCTTTTTTTCTTACAAATGTTGTCTAGCGCGTTTACGCCCTATTTTTTAGCAGCGTGAACCGGCTTTTTGTCCGCAGCTTTGGGCGGCGGATTTTTACTCGGAGCCGCGGCCTGTGCGGGCGCGGGTTTATTCGCGGTCGCCGGCTTGGTCTCAAACTTAGCGGCGGGCTTTACGTCCGTCGGCTTAGTGATTCCCGTTTCTTCTTTAAGCTCCTCCGACTTTAGAATCAGATCATCTACCGCAGCGGATTTCACAGCCGCGCCTTTTTGACCAATGCCGTAGGCGGCCAGAATCTGCTCACGCAGGCTCTTCATCATCTCGGGATGCTCTTTTAAGAACTGCTTCGCCTGATCGCGGCCCTGGCCCATGCGTTCTCCTTTAATGGAGTACCAAGCGCCGGACTTTTCGATCATTTCTTTCTTCACGCCGATATCGAGCACATCGCCTTCGGCCGAAATGCCTTCACCGTACATCAAGTCGAATTCAACTTTGGCGAACGGCGGAGCCATTTTGTTCTTCACAACTTTTACAGCCGTGCGGTTACCCACCACTTCTTCGCCATTTTGAATGGCGCCGATACGGCGAACATCCAAGCGGATCGAAGCGTAGAACTTCAACGCGTTTCCACCAGTGGTGGTTTCGGGGTTGCCGAACATCACGCCGATTTTCATACGGATCTGGTTAATAAAAATCACCAGGGTGTGTGAACGCGAAATCGCCGCCGTCAGTTTGCGCAACGCTTGCGACATCAAACGGGCTTGCAAACCCATATGGCTGTCGCCCATTTCGCCTTCGATTTCTGCCCGCGGAGTTAAAGCCGCCACAGAATCTACGACCAATACGTCGATCGCGCCTGAGCGCACGAGAGTTTCAACGATCTCAAGCGCCTGCTCGCCCGTATCGGGTTGCGAGATCAGCATGTCGTCGACTTTTACGCCGAGTTTGCGCGCGTAGCTCACATCCAATGCATGTTCCGCATCGACATACGCAACGCTGCCGCCGGCTTTTTGCGCCTGAGCAACGGTGCTAAGAGCGAGAGTGGTTTTACCAGAACTTTCTGGTCCGTAAACTTCAACAATACGGCCTTTCGGCAGACCGCCAATGCCGAGTGCGATATCTAAACTCAGAGCGCCGGTCGAAAATGTTTGCACATTCTCATATAAATTTCTGTCGCCACCGAGCTTCATGATGGAGCCCTTGCCGAACTGCTTTTCGATCGAAGCGATCGCCAGCTCGAGAGCTTTGCCTTTGTCACCGCTGCTTACAGGCTTCGGTGAATTGTCGTTATGAATTGCCATTTTTTCTCCTTGTGGAGGACTTTTCCCAAAGCCTCCAAGATGACCCAGATCTCACTCCCCAACTTCGGCTTATCTCATCGCATTTAGGAGAAAATCGAAAGCAAAAAGAGCGGCTTGGCGCTGGATGTCTTCGCGGCCGGCTGCGGCCGGAAATTGCTTGTGGCAGCTCTCTTCAACGCCGGGGCCCACGACCGCAAAGCAGACAAAGCCCACCGGCTTCTCTTTGGATCCGCCGGTCGGACCGGCGATGCCCGTAATGCTCACGGTCCAATGGCAGTCCAGCTGCGTCCGAAGTCCGGCCGCCATGGCCTCTGCCACCGGCAAGCTGACTTCTCCATGCGTCTTAATCAAACGTGATGGCACAGACAGATAACGCTCCTTGACCTCGCGGGCGTAACTCACCACCGAGCCGACAAAAAAGCTCGAGACTCCGGACTGACTGCAGATCCAACTGCTGAGCAGACCGCCCGTACAGCTTTCGGCCAGGCCGACCGTCCAGCCTCGCGACTTACAAATTTTTTCGAGCATTCGCACGCGTTCGACGACTTCAGGTGTCATAAAGCCACTCCATTTTGCAGAAGCAACTGCAGCACAACGTTGGCGAAAATTCCAGCTACTAAATCGTCGGCCACGGTGCCCACACCGCCTTTGATCTTGCGGTCGAGGTAGTTGATCGGGAAGGGCTTCAAGATGTCGAAAAAGCGAAAGGCGACGAATCCTGCGGCAATGGCCAACGGCGTGCACGGCACCCAAGTCATGGTGACTAAAAAACCGGCCACTTCGTCCATTACGAATGACGGCGCATCGTGATCACTGCCGACCTCGTAAATATTGGCCACGAAAATGGCGATGATCGAAAAGGTCAGCACGAAGGCCATGTAATGAAGCGGATCGAGCGGCGACAGTACGACAAACAGCGGAATCGCGCCGAGAGTCCCAACCGTGCCCGGCGCCTTGGGCGAAAGGCCGCAGCCGAACCAGGTGGCAAGGACGCGATTGAGTTGAAGGATTTTTGCAGTTTTCAAGCTTTGAAAGCTACCACGGCGGTTTGGGGGCGGCAAGCGGGGTGGCGTGCGGGGTTGGAGGCGGTTGCGGGTCGTTGGCCCGGAGAGGCGGCGGCACGGATTGGGCTTTGGGTACGACGCGCGAGCGGGGTCGGCGGGCGCGCATTCGCGGCACGCGGGCGGGATTTGTCCGAAGAGGCTTCGGATTGGCGTTGTGCCTCTAGCTCCGCTGAATCATCGGCTATCGCGAAAGGCTTCGCCTTGGCTCGGCATTCCCGCCATTTCTTTATTTTGCTCTTGTCCAAATGGAGCGATGGGGGTATGCCTATCCCCATGCAACTGTCTTTGACTGGAAAAGGACTTAAACGGCCGGGCGACAAATTTGGCGGGTCGCTCTTAAAGGGGAATCCGAAGGGCAAGCGCCCGCTGGATTCTAAGTTGCCGGTGCATTTGGTTTTGCGGGCTCGCAAGAGTGTTCTGCGCCTTCCTCGCACGTTCGGCCCCGTTGAAGAAATCATTCGCAAGACCGCCGAAAAGTACGGCGTACGCATCTATCAATCGGCGAATGTGGGAAATCATTTGCACATGGTTATTCAGATCAAGAAATTGCATTTGTGGGCGGCGTTTATTCGTGAGCTTACGGGGCGCATTGCTCAGCGGGCCGGCGCCAATGCAAAAAATGGCTTTTGGCTGTATAGGCCGTTCACCCGGATTATCCGTAGCTGGAAGCTCGCGTTTCGGTCGGCGCTTGAGTATGTAAAACTGAATGAGTTGGAAGCTCAGGGGCATATCGACCGTAAAGAAACTCGCAGTCTTCGTGAATTGCGACAGCTTTTTTCTACGGCCTAGAGAATCGGCTAGCGAACCATTGATTTGCGAGGCTCCCCGACGCCCCCAAACCCCGTCCCAATTTGAGACAAAGCTCACTTTGAGTCTCTAACTCCTCGACACCGCTAGGGAACTGACACCCCAGTGACCGCCCAAACCGCGCAAACACTCGCTCCTCGGGCACGCCGCCTGCAATCTACAGCTGTATCACGGGGGTATGTATGATCCGCTTGGCACTTCTCATCGGAGTATTCGCAATCGCGCAGATGTCTTTTCTGAGTCGCGCTCAAGCCGCCTCCGAATCCGAAATGGAACTCACCTTGTGTTCGAAATGGGTCACTGAAGGCGCCGCCGTCACCACGTTCACTTGCTCCAAAAACGGCAAATCCTACGCCACCGGCTTAAGCCTTTGCACCAAAGAGAAAAGCCAATCCACCGTGGAAGAAATGATCTCCGATTTAAAGGTCCAGCGCCTTTTTTGCAAACCCGAATGGTCCGTGTCGGCCTTTGATTGCTCAAAAGACGAAGACACCGAAACCGCCGCTTGCGCCGAAGAATATTCCAACTCGATGGCCGCCAGTAACTAGCACGCGCGCAAGCGCAAGCGAGCCACGATAGAGACCAGTTTCATCCACGACCCGACTTTCAGCCAGGCCCTAACGTAAAGCCTGCGTCTAAATAATCCGATTAGAAAAGCCTATGACTCTCGAGGAATTGCTCCGCCAGGCCCTACTCAAAGGCGCCACCGACGTGCACTTGAAAGCCGGCGTAATGCCGGTGATCCGCCGTCACGGGGCCCTGAGGCCACTGTCGGGCAATACTCCGCCGCTGACCGCCGAGCAAATTGAGGGCATGGCCTACTCGGTGATGGACGACAAACAGCGCGAGCAGTTTCACAAACAACGCGAGATTGATTTGGGTTTTGGCGTGTCAGGACTTGGGCGTTTTCGTCTAAGCATCTTTCGTCAACGTGGCACCATTCGCATGGTGATTCGCAATATTCCCTATAAAGTTCCCTCGTTTGAAGAGCTGAATTTGCCAACGATCATGCCGCGCATCGCGGAGTATGAGCGTGGACTGATTTTGGTGACCGGCGTGGCCGGCTCCGGAAAGTCTTCGACCATCGCCGCGATCCTCGACGACATCAACCGGCGCGAAAACAAGCACATTCTAACCATCGAAGACCCGATAGAATTTTTGATCCGCGATCGCAAATCTTTGATCACTCAACGCGAGGTCGGAATTGACTCGGACAACTTTCACACCGCCCTGCGAGCCGGCCTTCGTCAAGATCCCGATGTGATTTTGATTGGCGAAATGCGCGACCGCGAAACCATCGAAGCCGCCCTGTTGGCCGCAGAAACCGGCCATTTGGTGTTGTCGACTCTGCACACCCTCGATGCCGTTGAAACCGTAAACCGGATTCTCGCCGCCTTCGAGTCCGGACAACAACAACAGGTGCGCATGCAGTTGTCGGCTGTTTTAAAAGCCGTAGTTTCACAACGCTTGGCGCGCAAAAAAGACGGCAATGGTATGGTTCCGGCCTGTGAGGTGATGATCAATACCCCGCGGGTGCGCGAGCTCATCGAAGATCCGAAGCTCACCAGCGACATTCACCAGGCCATTGAAGAAGGGGCCGCCGCGTACGGCATGCAATCCTTCGATCAGAGCCTATTTGATTTGCTCCACCGCGACCTGATCTCCTACGAAGAAGCCCTGCTGCAGTGCACCCGCCCCGAAGAGTTCCGCATCAAGTACGAAGGTTTCACCGCTATGGACGGAAAAAAATGGTCAGATGGCGGCACCTATGACAAAAAGGTGGATGATAAGTGGCACAATATCACCGAAGTCGAAATCATTGTGCCCACTGAAATCAGAAAGCTAAAGCGGAAGAAAAGTGGAAGCACAGGAGACCAAAACTGAAGTTTTACGGGCCACCGACTCGATAGCCCGCTACCTGGCTTTGCGCGATCACTCCCAACATGAACTCCGACAAAAATTAGCGCGACGGTTTGACAGTCAGATCATAGATCTCGCTATGGCCAAAGCCGAAACCTATGGTTGGCTATCGGATGAAAATCTGCTGGCTGAGCGACTGGTGGGAGTTTTGGCGCGCAAAAATAAAAGCCGGCGCTACATCGAGGCGCAGTTGCGTCGGCGCCGGTTGCCCGTGGTAGGATTAACAGGCGACGATGAGCTGGCCAAGGCCCGCGAGTTGTTGGTGCGCAAGTTCGGCGAAGAGAAATTGAGTTTTGAAGATAAGGCCAAGGCATTTCGATTTTTAAGAAATCGCGGTTTTGAAGACCGCTGGATTCGTAAGGTGTTAAACAATGAAGAGTGAAAAAGTCCGCCAGACATTTATCGATTATTTTGTGAAGAACGGCCACAAGGCCGTGGAGAGTTCGCGTTTGATTCCCGACGGCGATCCGACTTTGCTGTTTACCAACGCAGGGATGAACCAGTTTAAAAATGTTTTTGTGGGTTTGGAGCAGCGCGATTACAAGCGGGCGACCTCGACGCAAAAGTGCGTGCGCGCCGGTGGTAAGCACAACGATTTGGACAACGTCGGCTACACCTATCGGCATCATACGTTTTTTGAAATGCTGGGTAATTTTTCTTTTGGCGATTATTTTAAAAAAGACGCCATTCATTTTGCGTGGGAGTTAATTACTCGCGATTTTGGTCTCGATAAAAAGAAGCTCTACGTCTCGGTCTATAAAGACGACGATGAGGCCGCCGACATTTGGCACAAACAAGAAGGCGTGCCGAAGGATCGCATTTTTCGTTTTGACGAAGACAATTTCTGGCGCATGGGCGATTCGGGCCCGTGCGGGCCTTGCTCCGAGATTTTTTATGATCTGGGCGAAGACACTCCCGGCTCTGCCAAAGACAACGTGATGGGCGGCCCCGGCGACCGCTTTATGGAATTTTGGAATCTGGTGTTTATGCAGTTTGAAGAAGACGGCAAAGGCGGGCGTGTGAATTTGCCCAAGCCGTCGGTCGACACCGGAATGGGCCTTGAGCGTATGACTAAAATCATGCAGGGCAAGGTGAACAATTACGACACGGATTTGTTTCAGGATTTGATTGCGGTGGCCTCCAAGATTTCGGGCTACACCTATGGGAGCGGCAAAGAGCCAATGGATGTGGCGCTGCGGGTGTTGGCAGATCATGCGCGGGCTTCGGCGTTTTTGATCGCCGATGGCGTACTGCCGTCGAACGAAGGCCGCGGATACGTTTTGCGCCGGATTATGCGCCGGGGAATTCGCTATGGCCGCCAGTTGTCGGAGCAAGATTCTTTGCTGCCCGCAGTTGTGGATGCGGTGATTCGGAAAATGGGCTCTTACTTTAAAGAGCTCGAGCAACAAAAGAGTTTGGTGCAGCGGACTGTGGTCGACGAAGAAAAACGTTTCTTAGTGACGTTAGATCAGGGCACTCATGTTTTGGCACAAGAATTGTCGAAGCTGAAGAACGCGGGCACGGTCAGCGGCGAAGTTTTGTTTAAGCTGTATGATACGTACGGATTCCCGCCCGACTTAACGCGGATTATGGCTGGCGAAAAAGGTTTTAAGGTTGATGAGCTTGGCTTTACCCAGCACTTAGAGGCCGCTAAAGAAAAAGCGCGCGCCTCGTGGAAGGGCAAGGCCATGACGGGCGATCAGGCCTTTATGGTGACCTTCACGCAGAAAATTTTAAAGGCTTCGGGAGAGACCCGGTTTGTGGGCTATAAATCCACCGAAGAAAAGGACGCGCAGTTGCTCGCATTGAGTGACGGCAGTCGCGAAGCGACCGAACTCCGTGCCGATCAAACCGGTGTCTTGGTTTGCGATAAGACCTGCTTTTACGCCGAGGGCGGCGGCCAGGTGGGCGACCGTGGGGTGATTCGCTCACCTGCGGGTGAGGCTGAGGTTGTGGATTGCACCAAGATGAACGGTGTGTTCTTGCATCACGTGAAAATCACGGACGGTGTTTTAAAGGTGGGCGACCCGTTGCAGTTGGTGGTCAATGCGCGAGATCGGCAGTCGACGGCCAACAATCACTCGGCCACGCATTTGCTGCATTCGGCTTTGCGGCGCGTGTTGGGTGCGCATGTGCAGCAGGCGGGCTCGTTGGTCGAGCCGGAGCGGCTGCGTTTTGACTTCACTCACAATCAACCGATGACCCAGTTGGAAATTGAGCAGATCGAAAATTTTGTGAACAACGAGGTCGGCAAAGGCGCCGTTGTTAAAGATGATGTGATGACTCATAAACAGGCCATCGAGCGTGGCGCGCTGGCGTTGTTTGGTGAAAAGTATGGCGATGAAGTGCGCGTGGTTCAGATGGGCGAATTCTCCATGGAACTTTGCGGGGGCACGCATGTGTCGTCGCTGTCGCAAATTCGATTGTTTAAGGTGATCTCTGAAGGCGGCGTGAGTTCTGGAGTTCGCCGGATCGAGGCCATCACCGGCGACCGCGCCTTGAATTATTTAATCGCAGGCACGCGCGAGGCCGAACGAGGTCGTCAAGCCATTGGCTCCACGAGTATTTTAGCCGAAGTCTCGGGCGGCAACGCGGGGATCTCGGTTCCTGAGTGGGTGCAGCAGTCGCAAGAGCGGGTCAAAGTTTTGCAACGCGAAGTTCAGGCGCTCAAAGGCAAAAATGTAGATGTGGAGTCTTTAGCTGGCGGCGCGCATTCGTTCAGCGCCAATGGTGTTGCGGGCCGCTTGGTGTTTGCGGACATTCCGATGGATGACCGCAAGGTGTTGTCGGATTTGTCGGATCGTCTGCAAGACAAGTTGAAGGATGCCGTGATCGTGCTGGTTGGTCAGGGCGATGGGTCGCATCCGTTGATTGTGAGCGTGAGCAAGTCGTTGGCCGGAAAGCTAAATGCTGGAAAGATTTTAAATGAAGTGGCGTCGGCGTTGGGCGGTAAGGGCGGCGGACGGCCGGATTTCGCGCAGGGCGCGGTGCCTTCGCGCACAAATCTGGCGCAGGCGCAGGCGAAAGCTGTAGCGATGGTTGGCGGTTAGATCGCGGCGATGAGCCGCGCTCCTATTTGCTCCGGCCCAGAAAAATGACGCAAACTTTTCTCATGTGAGAAAGTTCTGCGTCAAATTCCCAAGCCCTCCCACATGCGTTTATTTAGACCTAGCGATCTTGAGGTAGGCATCGCACTTCGCAACCCACTCATCCGGCCTCCGGCCAGGCACCAAAACTTCCGCCACCGAACGGGCTGCGGCCGCGCCTTCCAGATTCATGGTCGACTGAAAAAAATCGCCGGCGCTCAAGAACGCAAATTTGAAACTGTCCAAATACTCGCGCACAAACCAAAGGCCTTCCGCAGGCAACCCGTGCCACACCTTAGGAAACAGGCCACATAGGCTCACCGAATTTTCCAAAATCGACCTGGTATAAAGCGAATTGTTGCCCGAGCTAAAGTTCCACAGCACACCCGTTTGCTCGGCCATCGCCATCAAATCCGCGTTCTGCAAAAATCTCGTCGGCTCCGTCAGCGTAATTTTAAAACCTTCATTCAAAGCCTTGCGGACCAAATCGTCGAGCGAACCGGGAGGGTTTGGCCCCTGGAGAATTCGCGCAAGCGCCGGCGCCATTTGCGGAAGAGTTTTCTCGCGGTACCAATCCATACCAATCAGTGCCTTTAACGGATAGCGAATCGGCGCCGCTGATGAGGAAGACGACGCAGGCGGAATCCCATAAAACGCCGTGAAATCGCTCCCCGTCCAAAACACACCATAGGGATCCAACTCTCTCGCGGCCTGCGCGCGGTAAATTTCAACAATGTTATTGTCGGTCACCCTGTGCATATTCAAACTGCGACCCACATGCACCGCCATCAATGCACCGGCCACGCCCAAGATCATTCGCTCGTGATTGCGCAGACGCTCAAGAACGTACTTCCATCCCCAAGCCCAAAACACCGTCAAAAGCGGCAACAATAAAATCGGATACCGCTCCTGATACCCCATCACCGTATTCAAATCCCCGCTCGGCATTTTGGTCGACGCCAACACCGCCAGTCCGGGCAGGAGAATCATCCACAAATACCCCATCACCGCACGCGAGCCCCAATCGCGAAACGCCGCCCACATTCCCAACGGCACAAACAAAAATGCCATATGCCAGCCAAACAAACCTTTAAACAACAACGCCGGTGCCGAGATCGAATTCTCCCCTGGCGCCGAGTTGTGATACAGCTGGACGTATCCGTAATCTTGGCGCACAACATGATTCCAAACGTCAGCCAACGTCTCAAGCTGGCCCCAATCCGGCCACGCGACCAGCGCACGCTGCCACAACAAACTTGCGTACAACCCACCGCTCACAACTCCGGCTACGGCCAACGCCAAAGCGCCCCATCGCAAGGCTACAAAACGATTCTCCGCAGTCAGCACCGAGCGCCCGATCACGTATAAAAACGGCGGCAGCAAAATCACATTGGCCGAATGCTGCGCAAACGCCAAACCCAGCGCCATTCCAAGAAGACACAAAGTCCGCCCCGAACTATCGCGATCTAAAATCACCCGCGCCAGCACATAAACGAAGAACATCTGCGTGAACGTCAGCCAGGTGTATTTTTCGGGAGTGATGCTCATCAACGCAAATACTGGCGAATAAACCAACGCCGCCACCGCAAACGCCGCCGCCCACGGCCCCACATGCAGACGCCGCAGCAACAGCAACAAGAACACCACCGTGCCAAAGCCGCCCAGCCACGAAACAAAACTTAAAATATATCCAGGCTCAGCAAACGGCAGAACCTGCACTAGAAAATAATTAATCCACGCCTGTAGCGGAATCCCCGACGGATGCAAAACGCCGCCATTCACCGCAACGCTCACCATCTCGGCACCGTCGGGCGACTGCGGAAAGTGCGCCAACAGAGGCAACAACGGCGCCAGTAAAATAAAAGCGACTAGAAATGGCACAGGATTTCGAACACCGCATCCACCGCGGCCAGAGCACTGATCTCAGAAGGATCAAACGGCGGACACAACTCAACCACGTCGGCGCCGATTAAATGCTCGACCTTCAACGCGCGAAAAATTTGTTGAACTTCATACGTCGTTAGCCCACCCGGCACGGGCGTGCCGGTGCCCGGCGCAAAAGCCGGATCCAAACAATCGATATCGTAGGTGATGTAGGTGGGTCCGGCAAACTTCGGAAATTTCTTAACGACGGCGCTCAAACCCTGCTCGCGGAGTTCGTCCACCGTCACCGTTGTGATTTTATTTTTCCTCACAAAATCCAGATCGGCGCCGCCCGCCAATGGCCCACGCAATCCAATCTGCACCATCCCTGACGCCTTAACCAACCCCTCATCCACCGCATGACGAGCAAAAGCGCCGTGATGGTACTCTTGCCCCCACGCCGCCGGATACGTATCCAGATGCGCATCGAAGTGAATTAGATTGACCGGCTCGCCGACGAACCTCTTCACTGCACGCAAAATCGGCAATGTGGTCGAGTGATCTCCGCCCACCGCGATAAAACGTTTTTTCGCAGCCAACAAAGCCGTAAAATATTTTTCGATTTTCTCGTAGGTCTGCTTCAAATCGATCGGCACCGTCGGACAATCGCCGATATCGGCCACTTTCAACTTCGCAAATACGTCCACACCGCGACCCCAATGATAGGCTCGGCCAAGTGAACTCATCTCGCGAACTTTCGTCGGCGCAAAGCGCGCTCCCGGCCGATAAGAAACTCCGCCATCAAATGGCACACCCGTGATGCCCACATCAAAGCCGTCTTGCAGAGAGGCGAGCGGCAAACGGAAAAACGTCTTCACCCCTGAAAAGCGCGGAAACTCTCGCCCGCTCATCGGTTTAAATTCCATTGCCCACCCTTTCGATCAGCTTTTTCTCATTTTTCAAAGTCCACTCCAGCCCGCCGTTTTTCAGCGGCTTCAGCGCATGCGGCTCCATGGCGTCATAAACCAGCTGAGGTTTGGCTGGCGGTTTTGGCTTCCCGCCGCTGTCCGGGGCCGGCTCTTCCACCGGCAACGGCTTCACGCGACGCTTTCGCACCACACCTGACGCCAATATCGTAAACTGCCTCTTAGCTGCGTCGGCAACATACCAATGGAGCGATTGCACCTTGGCCTCACCGACTCCCGCATCCCAAATCCACAACTGCAAAATCGGCCAGCCGTTAATAAAATTAAACGAAGCCCTTTCCCACTGCACGCCCTCGCCCCGTAAAGGCATATCGTCGACTGTGCGCCAAGTTCCGTCGTTCCATGCCACCGTGTCTTTTAACAACCGCAAATTATAAGTGTCGGCCATCAACCGACAATCCTGGCGCGCCAACTCGCGAGCACCGCAGTCGGTTTTAAATTTTCTAGCGGCGGGAGGAGCGGCCAGCACCTGCATCGCAACAAACAACAACATCCACATACGCTCAAATTGTAATCGCATTTGCGGGGTCAAACAAGCCATGCTAGCGTCGACCCACCGATGAATTCTGAAGATTCCGGCCCCCAGCAATTGCTGCAATGGTTCCGCGCCAATAAACGCGAGCTCCCGTGGCGCGCCGACCGCGACCCCTATCGCGTTTGGTTGTCCGAAACCATGCTGCAACAAACCACAACCACCGCAGTGATCCCTTATTTTGCAAAATTCACGGCCAAATTTCCGACCCTAAAGTCTCTGGCTGAAGCCAAAGAGTCCGAAGTCCTCGCCGCCTGGGCGGGCCTTGGCTATTACTCGCGCGCACGCAACCTGCACAAAGCGGCCATTGCGCTCCATCAACGCAAAAAGTTTCCGCAAACCTATCAGGAACTGATCGAGCTCCCTGGCTTTGGCCCCTACACCGCCCGCGCAGTGGCGAGCATCGCCTTTGGGCAAAAAGTCGGCGTGGTCGACGGCAATGTGATTCGGGTTTTCTCTCGGCTGAAAGGCGAAACCTGGGAATGGTGGAAGAATCCCATTCGCGAAAAAATTCAAGCCCTCGCCGACGGTTGGACTCAAGACCAACCCAGCCACGAGATGAATCAAGCTCTGATGGAGTTGGGCCGGACGGTGTGCACGCCGCGGTCTCCCTCGTGCCCCCTGTGTCCGCTTATAAAACAATGCCGAGCTAATAAAAAAAATCTTATGCAAAAAATCCCGTTGGCCCGACCCCGCAAGGCCAAAGAAATTTGGTCGTGGGAGGCGGAAGTCCAGATGCGAAACGGACGTCTGTGCCTGATGAAAAATCAAGCGCTGCCGTTTTTAAAAGGCCAGTGGCTGTTGCCGGGCACGGGCAAAAAAGTCCAGGCGCCGCCCGCTCGGTTTCACTACCGGCACAGCATCACGCATTTCGATATTTTCGTGACGCTCAAGCCGAACAATCCTATGGTTAAAGAGAATGAATATCGTTGGGTTCCACTCCGGGAGATTGAGCAGCATGTTCCAACGTCCCTTGTGCACAAAGCCCTTGCTCTGGCCACTCGCTTTGACGGCGACACTCCTCAGCTTCAGCCTCGGCGCCTGCGCCAGCAAAAAAGTCACCGTGTCAGCGATCGCACCGGTGGCGTCGACCAGCGACGAAGAAACCGTCGTTAAAGACGGTGAAAACGGCCAAGCCTCCTATTCGGCCGACGGCAGTAAAATGTTATTTGTCAGCTGGAAGCGCCCCAACCATTCGCAGCCGCAAATTTACGAAAAAATTCTCGGCACTGGCACCGAACGCCGACTCACCTATCAAAACGGCAGCACATTTCTCCCACGCTACCATCCGACCGAGCCGCTGATTGTTTACTCCAGCACGACCGATGAACTGAAAGAAAATTCCCCGCTGCTCAACCCGGCCATTGCCGAGACCAACTTACCCGCCGAATATCAACAACCCACCGAAGTTTACATGCACGCCATCAACGGGTTAGAGATCACCCGGCTCACCGAGCGGCACGGCTTCGACGGCGAAGCCAAATTCACCGCCGATGGCAAGCAGCTGATGTTCACGCGAATTATCAAAAACCGCGCTTCAATTGCGTTGATCAATCACAGAACCAAAGGCACGCAAGTGCTCGGCGGCCTCGGCGTAAACCCGACCAATTATGTGTCGTCGCCCGACCGTAAGACCACGGCATGGATTGAATGGGACCTGGATTTTAAAATCGCCAAGCTCAAAATCAAACGGCCCAAAGAGGCGACCACCGAAGTGAATGCCGAACACCAGGTCAGTAAAAGTGATCTCGTCTTGTCGCCCGATAACCGCTATCTGGTGTGGTCGCAGCTCAATGCGATCGGCGGCAATTTTGAAATTTGGGTCTACGATACCGAAAGCAAATGTCCTTATATGATGGTGGGCTCGGATTCAGCCGATAGGCGTTATCCGGTGTTCACGCCCGACATGAAAACGCTTACGTACACTATGGTGAAGGGCGAGAGGTCCAGAATTGTGAATCTTCCCTTTGTTCCGCCAACTGGACCTTGTTCGAAAGAAGACTAATGTCTATCCTTTAAGCATGAAGTTCATGAGGTACGCCGTACCTTTTCAGTTCGCGTCAATTTTGCTTTTCGGGTACCAGGTACCTTTTCGGTACGCGTTAGCCGCGCCGATGCCCGGAACTAGCAGCTCGCAAATTATCTCTGAAAAGTCCGGACAATTTTTCCATCCTAAAGGCTTTACCATGGATGGCGGCGGCACCGCCTGGGTGCAAAGCGAAGCGCCCAAAACCATTCCGTCATTAGTGACCATATACAAATCACCCGTGCAAACCGGCGGCGGCCAACAACCGGCCCTCACCGTCCGCGTCGACAATCTCAAGCGCCAACAAGGGCTGAAATCCTATGTCAAACGCTGGATGCAAGATTACACGCGATTCGGCTTCGACGTACTGACCGCGAAAAACATAAAGATCAACGATCAATCGGCCTTCCTGCTCGACATCGTCAGCCGCGAAACCAAAAAGCAGCTGCGCCAAGTTTTATTTATGAAAGAAAAAATGGCAGTGATCCTCACCTGCCGCGACGGCAAAGATTCCTTCTCGAAGACCGTCCAGGACTGCAATTCGATTATTAAGACTTTTCAGTGGACTGAAGCTGCGCGCTGAGCCTCAAAGAACCCGATCCAAAAAATTAAGCAAAAGCTGGTGCCGCTTATTCTCATTCGCATTTGAGAAGTTATGATACTCGCCGGGGAACACATGCAGCTCGACGGGTTTGCCGAATTTCTCAAGTCGGTCCTTGATACGGACCGATTTCATGTAGTCCCAAAGTTCGTCTTTGTCGCCCACTGTAACAAAAACCGGTTTACCGAACTTTTCGATTTCAATGGCTCTATTAATTTCAAAGGCAACACCATCGAGAAGCCAAGATTGAGTCTCGTGCGGCAATTTAGGTCGAGGTCCGCAAGAAAGATTCCATCTGATATTGGGCCAATCCCACTTCCCCGGGTCATTTGAGGACTTGAAGCACGCCAGATCCAGCGAAGTACAAATCCAGCAGCGTCGATCTAAACCCGCCCAAGAAAAACCGCTAACCACCGTGTCCGATGGCGTATGCACGGCAATGGCGTCGAGCAAATTTATAGAATCAGGAATGGAGCCAAGCAACATGGCCTGCTCTCCTCCGCGCGACCAGCCCAGAAGGGCCACCTTTCCGCCTTGAACATATTGCGAATTCTTAAGCCATCGAACGGCGTCGATCGTTTTTCGAACTTCAACATTTTCTAGTGGATTAAAAGGCGCTGTGATCGGATTTTTTCCACAGTTGTACCAACAGAACGCCAGCACGGCGTAACCATGAGTAGCTAAAAATTGCGCTTCAAGATTAGCGTAGGGAAGAGACCCCCCTTCGCTCCCATGCAACATCACAATTCCGCTATGAACTTTGCCGTCATTGGGCACATAGAGCTTCGACCGGCCAAACGGCGTATCCAGTTCAAGCAGCTTAATGTCTCTCGCATAAGAAATATTGGGACCAACCAGCGCACATGCAAAAACAAGACACCAAAAAATTTTCATTTGTTCCCTCCATTATTCTCCGCCCGCCACCAAAAGATTGCGGCGTCGTGGATTACGGTTTCACCTTTGTCGTTCTTGAACTGAAATACTTTTTCCACATGTTCTACGTCGAAAAACAGCTGACGTTGTGCCAGCAGCTCCCTAAAGGGCTGGTGCGCGCGCGTCTGCTTCATCAGCTCCAAAAAAATCTGGTTCACAGATTTGCCTGTGCTGTGTTTGGGGTACTTTCGCCGATAGTCCTGGTAATCGGCCGACTCCGCCGCCGCTTTAGCCACTGGTGAATTCCAGCTCCCATCGGGCTGCAAAAAATTTAACCCACCGGTATGGATGCTGCCGATTGCATTGGCCGGATAATCTTTAAGGAGTCGGTCGAGAACCTTGGCGTGGAGGCCTGCGGCCCGATCAAATGCTAAATCGCACTTAGAGCGATTCGATATTTGAACCTTCGGCTTTTCTTTCTCGGCCAAAGTTTGCCAAGCAATTCGGCAACCACCGTCAATGATCTCGTAGATACTCTCAATCTTCGTGCCCTCTAGAATCGGCGTCGATGTGACCTTAACGGAGACTTCATCGGTCTTTGTTTGTTCTTCGTTTTTTGCACTTTTTGTGCAGGATATGCAGAGTAAAAAGATAAGCGCGAAAATAGCCTTCATAGACCGCCCCCCCAAAGGCGCCAATCTAGTCTGGTCATCGATCTTAAGGAAGCAGCATTTCTACATGCGGAATATTGTCCTCGAGATATTCATCTCCGATAACCTGAAAGCCAAAACCTGCGTAAAATTTCTGTAGGTAGGATTGTGCCGAGATCCGAATGGCGTGGCATGAAAACGTCGCTTGAATTTTCTCGATTCCCATACTTGTTAATTGCTTTCCAAGGCCCGTTCCCCGAGCCACTGGGCTGGTCACGACGCGACCGAATGACGCTTCCGGGTACTTGTAACCGGCGGGACCAAATGCTCTGAGGTAGGCGACTAGCTTGGCATCTTGGAAACCAAGCAAATGCCACGCGGACTGGTCATGATCGTCGCAATCTAAATAAACACATTTTTGCTCGACGACAAAAACTTGCTCGCGAAGCTGAATGGCTTGGTAAAGTTGCTCGGCCGATAATTCAGAAAATTGTTTCCACAGCCAGGTCACTAAGTCGTGCCAGTCTTTTGATCGAGACTTAGTATTTTTTTACAGTTGGGACAAAGGTAAATGGTATGCCGAATGAAGAAGCTTAAAAGCCCTTTCTCGCCAATTTTCATAGCCAAAATTTCACTAATTGGAGCTTCACAGTGAGGGCAAATCGGCTCTACTGATTCCGGATCAACTTGGGTAACTTTCATCGGCTAAACAGGATCCTTACTTAAGAATCTTTTCCGAAAAGCTTTTTGAAAAAGCCGGTGACCTTGGCGCCGATTCCCGCTTGCGAGCTGCCACCAGATGCAGACATCGGTGCGCCCTGCTGCGGACGATGAACGCCGCCGCCGCCGTGTCGACCGCCACCATGACGGCCTCCGCCGCCTCCGTGTCTTCCGCCACCACCATGTCGGCCGCCGCCACCGCCGTGACGACCACGGCCTTGTTGGCGCGGTTGCCCGTCGCGAGCTTGCTGGCCTTCACGGCCGCCTTCACGCGGACCATCGCGCCGCTGACCGTGACCGCCGCCTTGATGGCGTCCGCGATGACGATCGCGATGTTGATGTTGCCCTTCGCGGGGCGCGCCCTCACGAGCACCGCCTTCGCGCGGAGCGCCCGGCTGAGCGCCGCCCTCTTGTTGAACATGCATTTGATGTTGTTGATCCCGCTGCTGATCGCGCTCGTCTCGCGGTCCGCGATCATGGCGCGGTCTTCCACCGCCGCCGCCGTGTCTTCCACCGCGATCACGATCCGGTCCACCGCCGCGGTCAGGCCCACGCCCGCGTCCGCCGCCGCCACCACCGTGACGACCTCCGCCGCCTCCGTGTCTTCCGCCGCCACCACCGCCGCGGCCTTCACGCCGTGGACCTCGGTCGCCACCGCCGCCGCCACTCGGGCGATCGCGGAACGAAGGGCCTTTACCAAAGCGGCCCTCATCGCGCGGAAACGGTTTGAAGTCTTTAATAATCTCAGGCTCATCGAGCCACAGAGCTTCAACTTTGTGTTTTAAATATTCTTCGACTCGCTGAAGAGCGTCCACATCGCGATCCGAAACCAAACTCAATGCGGTTCCCGTCGCGCCCGCGCGGCCCGTGCGGCCAATCCGGTGCACGTAATTTTCGGGATCATCGGGCAGATCATAGTTCATCACCATGTCGACGCCGAGAATATCCAGACCACGCGCCGCTAAATCCGTCGCGACCATAATGTTGCGATCGTTCTCGGCCTTGAACTGCTCCATCACTTTATTGCGCTGAGCTTGGGTCAGCAGCGAAGAAATTCCGACAGCCGGAATCCCGTTCGCATTCAAAAATTTAGAGATGCGCTCAACGTTGTGCTTAAAATTCGAAAAAATAATCGTCTGGCGCGGATTGTGTTTTTTCAGCAAAGACAACAAATAAGCCGGCTTCTCATCTTGCCCGACGTGAAGAATATTATCTTTCACGTTCTCCGCTTTGGCCTGATCGCGAGAAATATTAATCTCAACCGGATCGGCACCAAATTCATAAGCGGTATTTAACACGTCAAAATTTAAAGTCGCGCTAAAGACCAAGAACTGCCGATCTTTCGGCACGCGCTTCAACACAAACTTCATGTCGTCTTTAAAGCCCATATCGAACATGCGATCGGCTTCATCAAAAACAATGGCGCGGATTAAACCCAAATCAACAATGTGCTCTTTATATAAGTCGATCAAACGACCCGGAGTCGCGATCACAAACTCAACGCCGGCCTTCATCGCCGCAGTCTGTTTGTCGTAAGACGTGCCGCCATAAACGGCGACCGAAGACATCCCGGTGTTGGCTAAAAACTTTTCGGCATTCTCTTGAACTTGCTCGGCCAATTCGCGAGTGGGAACCAAAACCAAAACATACTGACGCTTCTTCCATTCGGGAAACGCTTCGGTCTCCGAATCGGCGATGGCGGTCTCTGGTTTGGTCGATTTCAAAATTCGATCAATGATCGGAATCAAAAAGGCGCCGGTCTTGCCGGTTCCCGTTTGCGCGAGCCCCGAAAGGTCTTTGCCTTTGCGAACCCACGGAATCGCTTGATCTTGAATTTTGGTACACTCGACAAAGCCAATTTGATCTAGATTTGCCTGCAGGACTGGATGCAGCTGAATTTCAGAAAACTTCACGGTTAATAACTCACAATGTCAAAATCTTAATTTGTCCCTAGTATACGGAGTCGAATCCGCAAGTCAAAAAGAACTCCTTAAGGACACGGATAAACTCCTCGGGCTGGTCGAAATGCACCCAATGTCCGGCCCCGGCGATTTCTACGGCGACCGCCCTAGGCAACGCCACCTTCATTCGAGCAAAAATTTCTGGGGTCAGGTCGTCGGACTCAGCCCCGCGAACAATCAAGACCGGCCCTCGTAAGTTGCGCAGGGCATCCCAGCGGTCTTCATTTCTGCCCTCTCGCATCGCCCCTAAAACGGCGTCTTTGCTAAATCGCCAGTCGAACTTTCCGTCCTTACGCTGGTCGATGTTGGCCAGCAGAAACTTCGCCACCACTCGGGCCTTGGGGTAAAAAGAGATCATCTCTGGATACTCGTCTTCAAAAAATCGACGAGCGGCCTCTCGAGTCGCAAACGGAGTCGGCACCAGCGCCAGAAGCTTTTCGATCCGGCCCATGGCGCGAGAGTTGGCCTCTGGGCCTATATCTTCGATCACCAACGCCTTGACTCGATGCGCAAAATGGAGGGCAAATTCGATGGCGTTACGGCCCCCCATCGAGTGACCGACCACAATTGCGTCTTGCCAGCCCAGATCATCCAGAATTTTGTTCAGGTCGGAGGCAAAGTCGCGAGGATGAAATCCACTCTTCGGCTGAAAGCTTCGCCCATGCCCGCGCTGATCAAAGGCGAGGACATGGTACCGATCTTCAAAGGCCTTGGCGATCGTCCGCCAATTGCTGGTCGAACCCATAAGGCCATGTAAAAACACGAGTTTGTGTCCGGCCGGATTCCCTGTTATCTGATGATAGAAGTTATCTAGATATCGCATATCATTTATTTAAAGAGCCAGGATGAACGTTACCCAAAAGCCCCACTTGCATCAAGACTGGATAGATCCACACGCCATCGGAATTGTGCGGGCGCTGCAGAAAAGTGGCTTTACCACATATTTAGTGGGCGGATGCGTTCGCGACCTGTTGCTCGGCATCCATCCCAAAGACTTTGATATCGCCACCACCGCGAAACCCGATGAAGTGAAGCGCATAATCCACCGCGCCTACGTGATCGGAAAAAGATTTCGCCTGGTGCTGGTCCGTCGCGACGACATTCATTTCGAAGTCGCCACGTTCCGGCGTGAAGTTTCAGCGGAGGAGCGCGCTGCGGCCGATGCGGAAGCCAGTGCCGAAGCGGCCGCCGATGCCATTGCCGAAGACAGCGAAGACTCCGATGGTGAAGAAGCCGCACCGCCCTCGGCCCGCGCTCGCGCACCCCTGCCGGCCGGCGACAACGTGTTTGGCACCGCTGAAGAAGATGCCCTCCGCCGCGATTTTACGATCAACGGATTATTTTATGACCCTATTGCCGACAAATTGATCGACTACGCCGAAGGGCTTCCCGATCTCGAGCACGGTTGGGTGCGAATGATCGGCGATCCACGTAAACGCCTGATCGAAGACCCCATCCGGATTTTGCGAGCGCTTCGACTCAAGCACATGATCCACTTTGCCCTGGACCCCGACTTGCGCAAGGCCATGGAAGAGACGGCGCACACTCTGCCCACAACCGTCTTGCCGCGCCGGCGTGAGGAGATTTTAAAACTTCTTCGCCTTAAAAATCCCGAGCTCGCTTTTCGCGAAGCGCACGATTTGGGTGTCCTCAAATTTTTATCACCCACCCTGGCCGAGTTGATCGATGGTGAATTGTGCGAAGAGTTTTTCTTAAGAATGCGGCAAATCGCTAAGGCCGAGAATCCGTTGGAATTGTTCGGTCAGTTGGTTCATGCCTATGTTCGCACCGTGCTGCAGACCGACCCCGCCGAGGGACAACGCTCGCGCGGAATATTTGACAATCAAAAGTTTCAGAATTGGATGCGCGACGAATTGGGCATGTTCAAATACGAGCAGGCTTTGGCGCTTAAAGCCCTTCATGTCGAGCCGCTGCTGGCTAGACGTAAGGAGTTTCAACGTCGAGGCGAACGGCGCCAACGGGCGCTGGTTACAAACGACGCTTTTCCCCTTGCTCTTCGCTTCGCCGAGATTGATCATTGTTTATCATGTGATGACTTATTCTATTGGACTGAGAAGTTTGCAAACATGCGCATCGAGAATCCAGTAGAACGAGTGCGGCAGAAACGCCGACGCCCCCGGCGGCGGCGCAATAACAGGAACGCGGAAGCGAGGTCGTAATGGGATTATCAATTTGGCATTTGTTGGTCCTACTCGCGATCATTCTCCTGTTCTTTGGTCCAAGCCGCCTACCCGGACTCAGCAAAAGCATCGGTGAAAGCATTCGCGGGTTCAAAAAAGGCTTAAAGGGCGAAGGCGACATCGACGTCACCGACTCCGCCAAGCGCATTGACGACGATCACAAAGACAAAAAATCATAAACGACTGTTCGCTCCAGAACAAAATGTGTTCGGGCCACCGTGACAGCCTAATTATATTTCTCCACCATTGAGTTTCACATTTTGAAATTCATGGAGGATTCAAATGAAAGCGCTGTTCTTAGGATTTGCGGTAGCTTTGAGTATCACGCCGACTTGGGCCTTTGCGAAATCGCGGCCGCCCATTCCCGGAACTCCCAGCAATGTGGTCGCCACGGCCACCTCGCCGTCGAGTGTTCGCATCACATGGAACGACAACACCGTGGGCGAGTCGGGCTTTCGTATCGAACGAAAGACCGACACGACCAACTTTTTTCTGGTTACGCAGACTGGGCCGGATGTGACATCGTTTGACGACGTCGGCCTGCCCGATAACACCCGTTACTACTATCGCGTTTTGGCCTTTGATGCCGGTGGCGCCACGCCACCAAGCCCCGTGGCCACCGTAAACACACCGCAAGGATATTGGTCGCTTGCGGGCCGAGTGGTCGAAGGCAACGATTTTGCGCCGGTGCCTGGAGCCACGGTCTCCGTCTTGCGCGATGTGAGCGTGCAAACGCCGCTGTACAACCCGAACGCCACGATTCCCGACAACAACGCGGCCGGGATCACTGAAGGTTTTGAAATCACGCAAGCGGGTCCCATCGAGAATCTCGCGTTTGCGATCAAGATCACGCACTCCTATGTGGACGATTTGCGAGTCAGCCTCGTTCACCCCGACGGAACAAAAGTGATGTTGATCGACCGCAATAAAAGCGGGCGCAATCTCGATACGGTTTTTCCGACGGCAACGGCGCCGGTGCAGTCGCTGGATGTGTTCAAGGGAAAATCAGGGCAAGGACTGTGGTCGGTGGAAGTTTCGGACTTGGTGGGCGGCGATACGGGTACACTGGTGTCCTTTCAACTCACACTCACCGGTACCGCGGCGAGCTTAGCTGCGACTACGGACTCGCAAGGCTACTATTCATTTGCCGAGATCGCTTCGGGGAATATCAGTATTGGCGTCGAGGCACCGAACTTGGTCTTTACAACTCGTTTTGTGGAGCTGCGACAAAATACATCCAAGTTTAATTTTGTAAGCGCGCAACACTAGATCAGTTCACGCGCCGCTTTTACAATCGCGGTCGAATCTAACCCGTGCTTACGGTAAAGTTCGATCGCGTTGTACGCCGACTGGCCAAATTCCCCATGCACGGCCAAGGAACGAATGCGCAAAGAAACCCCGGCCTGCAAAAGCGCATGCGAAAGAATCGCTCCCATTCCGCCAATCAACTGATGATCTTCAACGGTCACCAAGCGGCCGCCGCACAGGTCGAGATATTTTTTGAACGTTTTTATATCGGGAGCGTTGATGCTCGATGGATTGATCACCACGCTTTCAACACCCTTCGCTGCCAACTCCTGCGCGGCCTCTAAAGCCTGCCCGAGCAAGGCGCCGGCCGCGGCAATAACCACTTTTGGCTGGGCCGCATCGCGCACCACCTGCGCTTCACCCAATTTAAAAGATTTCACGCCATAGTTCGTCGGAAAATTCTCACGACCCAAAAAGAAAATGTAAGAGTCGGGGGTCTTTCCGCTTTTCATCTTGCCGGCAAAATCATCCACCGCTTGCGAGACCAACGCCTCGGCCTCTTCACTACAGGTCAACGCAAAGACCCGCGTGTGCGGGATCGCGCAGGTTTTCGAAAAATAAGTTAATCCCTGGTGTGAGGCTCCGTCGGCCGCATCTTGAAAGCCGACGTGAGAAAAAATCCCGATCACCGGAGCTTGCGACAGCGCCGCCATAGTCAAAGGCAAGGCCCCTTTGGTTACACCAAACTGTGCAAAGGTGTCGACGACGGGAATAAATCCCAGTTTCGACAATCCGGCCGCGGTTGAGACCATATTGCTCTCGCACACGCCCATATCTTGCTTGCTACCAGGAAAAGCTTTTTGAAACTCCGCCACGCCGGTCGAGCCCGGCAGATCGGACGACAGCGAAATAACCGGCAAGCCCTCTTGCCGCTTTTTGATCAGAGCCGCACTAACCCCGGCTTGAACCTTTTTGCCGGGTTGCGCGGGGCCGGCGGGCGTCTTTTCAAGCTCGGCCGCCCAATCGAGAAAAACTTTTGGCACATCTTGGTTGTCATAAATCTCAGTTAAAAAAGCTTTCAGTTCCGTCGCGGCTTTTAGAGGAAAGCCGTGGCCACCGCTCGCCGAGTCGGCCGTTTTCTTAACACCGAAGCCTTTAACCGTGCGGGCATGAATGGCCACCGGCCTGCGCGGATTTTCGCGGGCCGCTTGAATTCCAGCCTCAATCATCTCCATGCAATGCTGTAGGTCGTGACCGTCATAAAGATCAAAAACTTCCCACCCAAGTGCGCCCAGGGCTTCAAACGTAGGCGCCATGGCGTACGACTCTTCGTCGAGGCGGCCGCTCAGTCCTGTGTTGTTGTCACTGATGATCAATACAAACGGCGCCATTTTTCCCGCAGCGGCGAATCCAGGGATGGCCGCCATCGCTTCGCGGGCTTCGCCCTCCATACAGGCGCCGTCGGTGATCGCGGCGATCGTGACCCGCTTTCGATCGGCCAGAGCGTCAGCAAAAGCCAAACCCTGCGCCTGCGGAAACGCCGAACCCAAGGGGCCATTGCTCAGCAGCACTCCTTCAGGAAATAGGTGCGATTCTCCATGACCGGTCAACCGGCTCTCAATGGAGCGGAACTTTTTTAGTTCCTCTATGGTTAAAGTACCGTACTTGTAATTGGCTTTCAGAGCGTACAGGCCGTTTTCGCAGTGGCCGCCGTCATTTACAAAATTGTACAGCGCGTGCCATGGCTTTTTAGCCTTTTGCGCTTCGCTGAACATAATTCCGTGCGTAGCCGACATCAGTTCCGCAAAGGCCGACGGACCGCCCCAGTGACTGGCGGCTCCGCCAAGGACCGCGTTCATATCCATCAAAGCCACCATAGCGCGTGTGGCCCTCGGATCAGCGACTGAAATGGTCTCACCAGCGGTTGTTTTAACCTGTACTGGAAACAGTGGCGGTTGAGCGGGAGTATCGGCCAAGAGGGATGGTCGTTCGATGGGCGTTAGCTTTTCGTTCATGGGCCGGTTCTAATGCCCCTTTAGACTTCGCGTCAACAGAATCCCCTTGAGCGCGTTATGTCGAAAATTCTATTCTAGGCTATGTCAACCGTGGATAAAATCATCAAGGCCGAATTGCACCGCCACCTGGAGCTCTGTCTCAGGCCGGATACAATTTGGGAGCTCGCACCCCAATTCGGGATTCAACTCAAATCGCAACGGGAATTTCAGGATCGCTTTATGATTCTGGAGCCGATGAAAGATTTGGGCTCTGTTTTAAACAAATTCCTCGATACGCAAAAATTGTTGGCCTCGCCAGAGATTTTAGAGCGGATCAGTTTTGAAGTTTGTGAAGATGCCTACAAGAACGAAGGCATTCGCATTTTGGAGTTGCGTTACGCACCCACCTTTATCGAGATGGGCCACAAAATGTCTTATGCGCAAATTCATGAGGCGATTGTCCGCGGGATTAAGCGCGCCGAGGAGACCTATCCCATCGCCGTCGGCTTGATTTGCATTATCCAGCGGATTTTGCCAGTGAAGGATTCCGTTAAAGTTTTTGATTTTGTAATGGCCAATAAAGACACCTTTGTCGGTGTGGACTTGGCCGACAACGAAGAAGGCTTCGACTCAAAGCCATTCGCGCCTTATTTTTTAGCCGCGAAGAAGGCCGGCCTGGGCATCACCATTCATAGCGGCGAGGCGCCGCACCCGAAGGCGCCGAAGTGGGTTATGGATGCGGTTGAAGTTTTGGGCGCGGTCCGCATCGGCCACGGCGTGCAAATTTACCGCGACGAGAACGTGATGAAAATCATCCGCGACCGCGGCATTGTTTTAGAACTATGCCCGACCAGCAATATGCTGACCAATGCGGTACCAAATTTGAAAGATCATCCGTTGAAGCAGCTTTTTGACTTTGGCGTGGCCGTCACCATCAACACCGACGACCCCGGAATTTTTAACACCAATTTGAATCGAGAGTATCGCATCGCCCACGAAATCATCGGCTTGAGCCTTGAAGATTTAGAGACGTGCGCGCAAACCGCGGCTGAAAACAGCTTTATCCCCCTCGCCAAACGCAAAAAAGTTTGGCCCAAGCCGTTGGCGCGCTAATGTCGGGCTTTTTTCATTTTCTCAAAGCCGCTTTAAAGAGTCCGTTGCAGCTGTCGACCATGTTCGAGACCGGCCCCAAAGTCGGCCGAAGGTTTGCGAAACACATTCATCTCAAGCCCGGACTGATGGTCGTAGAATTCGGTGTCGGCGCGGGCGCAATCACTTTGCATCTCTTGCCCAAGTTGGGATTTCCGCCGGCGTATATGGGTTTCGAGTTGAACTCCGACCTGTATAAATATTTGCACGAGACGTATCCAGACCTAGAAATTTACAACGAGTCGGCTGAGAACCTGACCAATCGCTTAAATGGCCGCCGTGTGGGCACCGTGGTTTCAACCTTGCCGTGGTCTCTGCTGACCAAAGAGATCCGCACCAGCATCGTGAAACAAGCGCATGACAACTTAGAGCCGGGTGGCGTTTTCTGCACGTTCTTGGCTATGCATGTACTGTGGACTCCCGCCGCGCAGGACTTTTTGGCGCAAGTGCACGAAGTCTTCACCGACGTCACCCATGAGGACGAGCCTTTAAATATGCCGCCTTGCCGCTTGTTTTTTGCTCGTAAGAAATGACTTCGGTAAATCCCCACTTTACGCTGCGCTATTCGCAACCTGAAGACTATCGCTTTTCCCATGACTCGGTTTTTTTAGCCCGCCGGGTTTTTGAAATTTTACGCAGTGAGAATTTGCGCGGCTGGCGGGTCTTAGATCTCTGCTCGGGCAGCGGAATTATCGGAATGGATTTTTTGTTTCATCTCCGCGAAGCCGGTCTAGCGATGCCTTCGCGCTTTGATTTTTTAGATGTGCAGGGCGTCTACTGGGATCACTTTTTAGAAAATCGCGGCCGCCTCGGTGAAGTGCTCTGCGATTTGCACTTTTTTAATTTGAACTATGAGCGATTGCTGCAACCCGAATTCGCCAATGCCTACGATCTGATTTTGTGCAATCCACCGTTTTTTACCGAAGGCTCAGGCAAGCTCTCGCCGTCCGAGTTTAAAAATCGCTGTCGATTTTTTTTAGATTCAGATCCAGACTCACTGTTCGAGGCGGTTGCGCACTCTTTAAAGCCTTCTGGGTCGGCTTTTGTGCTGGTCCGCGAGATTCCGAAGGTGCTTCCTTCGCAACTTAAGCTTGAGCAGCTTCCCGACATTCGCGGTACAAATCTCCTTCGATTAATTAAACCAGTCGCCCAGCCGCGATCTTGACCACCGTCTGAGCCAGCGCATCGAGGTCGGCCGGATCATGGGTGATGAGCAGAGTTGGAATTTTATAATGCTCAATCACGCGTTTGACCGAGGCACGGGCCTCGCTCTTTAACTCGGCATCGAGCGAAGAAAATGGTTCATCTAAAAACAAAAATCGCGGGCTGGCAATCACCGCTCGGGCCAAAGCTACGCGCTGAGCTTCACCGCCACTGAGCAAGTGGGCCTTTCGATCTAAATATGAACCCATTCGCAATTCACCAGTCAGCTCTTTTAAGCGCGCCTCAGTTTGCGCCGCAGAAACTCGCCGTGCGCGAGCCGCAAACAAAATATTCTCTTCGGCCGTCATATGCGGAAACAGTTCCAGACTTTGAAACAGCACACCCAGTTCACGAGCCGGCACCGGCAGCGCGGCCAGGTCCACTCCCTTAAACGTCCAACGCAAACCTGCACACGGCTCCAATCCGATCAACAATCTAAAGACCGACGTTTTGCCTGAGCCCGAAGGACCCCACAGTGCCGTTACGCCCTGATCCGAAATCTCCCAGCGGGGAATCTCGACCGTAAATCCATCATAGTGTTTTATCAAACCCTCAACGAGCGACATGGCGGGCGGCTCCTGCAAAGAGAACATAGAGAACAAGTCCGATGGCCAGCAACGGGAATAAAAGAATCTGAGCGGTGTCATAGCGATAACTGCTTAACAGGCCGTTGATCAAAACGGGTAAAGTCACTTCATCGCCGAGCAAAATTCCTGAAAGTGCAAAATCACCGCTCGCCCACAGCGCCGCAAGGCCACTCGCCCGAAGCACACTCCGCGCGGCCTGCGGCCACACCACCTCAAGTAAAATCATCAGCCAACTCGCGCCGAGCGAGCGGGCCACCCCAATTTGGCGGCGCAGAGCAAGCAATGCCGAGTGCACCAACCAACGATACAGCAGCGGAAACGAAATCATCGTCAACGCCAAAACCAAAAGCGCGAGCCGGCCCACTTCACTTTCAACCGGCAAAAGCAAAAGCCCAAAACCCGTAACGGCCGCGCTGGGCGCCAAATAGCCGTTTAGAAATCGGCTCAATTGTTCGTTGGGAGAGGCGTAAGCCGTAAGCATAAAAAGCAGCATATGAAAAAGTCCCACGGTCAAACCAATCGCCGTCGTCGTTACCACGCCTTCAACGATCGGCGAAAATAGATCCGGCTCAATCCCACTCCCCAGACCGGCAAAGGTTCCCACGCCCCAGCCGGCCAAGAGCGCGAAGACCGGAACCAAAGCGAGATACTTTAGGAGCGGAAGGCCCATATATGGGATCGCCAGACGCGAGACGGATCGCGACCACAGAGGCCGGGGCAAGATCGTGGCTAACAAAAATAAAAACGTGGTCTGCAGGCCCGCCAATAAAACGGCTTTGTCCCAATGGCCATCGCTCCGGATGGTGTCGAAAATCGCAATTTCTAAAGTGACAATGCGCTCTCCGCTGAGCAGCAAGGGCAGAGAAAAGCTGGTAAATCCCATGGCAAAGATAAACAGGGAGAGAGACGCCACATCTCCGCGCAGCAGCGGCCACGCCATTCGCCAAAAAAAGTTCATGGGCCGCACTCCCATGACCCATGCCGCCTCACTCACCCCGCCCACTTTCATTTTAAAAAGGCGATCGAGTGAAATTGCGACTAACCCCGAGTTCATTAAAACATGAGCCACGATCACAGCGCCCATGCCAAAGGGAAAAGGGCCAATTACGGCGGTCCAGCTGAGCAAGCCCAAAGCGATAAACAGAGGTGGCACCAAATTCGGCACGAGCAAAACGGCTTCGACAAATCGGTAGCCGCGCGGGTCCGACCAATTTTGTAGCGACCGAAAAAGAAAAAATCCAAACGCCATGGTTGCAATTGTACTTAAGCCCGCTTGCCACAGAGAATTCATCAGCGGATCAACGGCCGCCGACAACGAGCGCCAATCCCACGTCGGAATCTTGGCCAGCCAAATAAAAAATGGCGCAACGAGAAAGAGGCACAGGCCAATACGAATCGTCAGGCGACCGTATTCTTCAGCGCGAAAAGACCTGGTCCCAGTCACGCAGATCCTTTCCCGATTCAATCTGGATGGTTTTGAGCTCCGGCAGTTCAGAGTAGATCGAGTCTTTTTCAACGCCCATCAAAACTGGAAGCATAAAATTCTTCTGCATAATCACGCGCTGATTTTCGGGCTGCAAGAGCATATCCACAAACTGCACGGCCAACTCGCATTGCCGGCACTGCGCCGGAACTGCAACATACTCAACCTGCACCGGGTGCCCCTCGGGGAAACTTAAGACTTGATATTTGCGATCATTCTCGGTGCCCCAGTGAAACGCGAGAGAAGTGAGATAGGAGAAAACAAAGCGGCCCTGTTCCTTTTTAAACTGACCGTAGGCAAAGGCCCAACTCGGCGATATGGATTGCACATTGGCCTTTAGGTCCTTAAGAAATTCTGGATTTTTTGCGCCGTTGAGAGTGCGCGTCCAATTGTAAAACTGCAGCCCGGGGGAGCTGGCCCGCGGGTCTTGCAACAAAATTTGCTTTCGATATTGCGGTTCAAGAAGCTCAGCGAATTTCTCCGGCACGGGCAAGTCCGACTTTCGGTACACGAACGTGAGAGGACTCCAATCCAGGGGCACGAACTCAGCGCTCTTAGCGAAGGCTTCAATCTCTGGCCGCCAATTGGTGCCCTCGGTGTCGAGCTCCCTCCAGGCAAAGTCTTTTCTCGCTTGATCGAGCATCAGTTGATCTAAGCCCACCACCACATCAAAGTGCGCGCCACCCAGGCCAATTTTCAAGCGCTCCAGTAAAATCCCTGCATCACTCACCGTGGTCACGTCGACCTTACACTTGCAAGCGGCTTGGAATTTTTGGATCAATTCGGGCCCTGGCCCGGTCGCGGTGACAAACGTAGAGTAGGTCAGCAAGCGCATCTTTTTTTCGACAAACTGCTCGCGGTCCAGCCCTTTGTTGCGAATCAGCTCGCGCATAAAGAGCAGACCAAAAACGGCGCTTACGCCGAGTACAAGAAAAATGACTACGCGTGACCGCATACTACCACCAAAGACCGCGGTCGCGTTTATAGAAAAAATAATCGAGGCCAAAGCACCGACCGGCTCCGAGCCACGCGAACACTAAAAATAAAACCAAGTGCAGCTTGTGGAGCTCCACCACCTCAGGGCTGCTATTGTAAACAAAATTTAATGTGACTATCGCGGCCAACAACGCCACCGGGCGAACGAAAAAACCTAAAATAAAGCTAATGCCCACTAAAAATCCAAAATACACCACGCAGTAGGCGAACATCTGCCAATTGGGCACAACCACGGAATCGAGAAAATCTTTGTACCAGTCGGGCGCGCTGGCCGCCGCGTTCTCGGTGATATTTGAAACGATCCGCGGCTGCGTTAAATAATCGCCCTGATAGCGCATCCAGGCCGTAACCAAAAAACACCAGCCCAAATATATGCGCAAGATGGCGACTGGCACCATATGACCGACGTATTTAATACTTTCTAGGTAGGCGACTAACATAGGTCCTCATCATCCCTTAACGCCGCGTTTTGGACAATCACCTTCTAGAAAACAACGCTCACAGGCGGGCCTGCGAGCTTTACAAACCTGCCGCCCATGCGTGATCAACCAATGGGAAAACTGAATCCAATCGTCCTTGGGAACCAACTTTTGCAGATCTTGCTCAACGGCCACGGGGTCCTCTTCGCTCGTGAGACCCAGGCGAAAGCTAAGGCGCTTCACATGGGTATCGACCACCACGCCCGAAGCAATGTGAAAAGCGTTGCCGAGCACCACATTGGCGGTTTTTCGGCCGACACCGGGAAGTTGAATCAACGCTTCCATTTCCCTCGGCACCTCCCCACCATGATCGCCCACTAATTTTTGCCCCATACCCTTTAGGCTTTTGGCCTTAGCGCGAAAAAATCCCGTGGATTTTATGATTTTCTCTAAGTCGGGAAGTTTAGCGTCGGCGTAATCTCGCGCTTTGCGAAAATTCTTAAACAGATTTTTGGTGACGATATTCACTCTCTCATCCGTGCATTGCGCCGACAGGATGGTCGCTGTCAGGAGCTCCAACGGATTGGTGTGATCGAGCGCGCAATGCGCATCTGGATAATATCGCTTCAGTTTAGCAATTATGTCTAAAGTCCGGGCTTTACGCTGGACGCTATTTTCACGCATGCGCCAGGTTTATTCTCATGCCCGACCGATGTCGAGAATTCTCTTTCTCGACTCTGAATAAACCCTCGCGGGATTACAATGATAAGCATGGAAGGACCACGCCCCGTACATGGACACGAACTGGGAGATCTGATCCGCTTTTTGTCGGCCCACCTCAGGCCGCAACAAGGTTGGTCCATCGCCGATGAATATCCCCTCGCCATCCATGGAGAAAATTTAAACAACGTGCGCGTGATCAAGGACAACGATACGTTCTTGTCGGCCGCCGTAATGAAGCCGCTCATTCTCAAAACGCCGGCCGGCCTGTTTAAGGCCGCGGCCATTGGCAGTGTGGTCACCAATCCTTCGCACCGCAATCAGGGATTCTCTAAACAGGTTTTGGAAGATTGCCTAAAGGCCGCCAAGGACCACGGCTGCGAGTTTGCCATTCTTTGGACCAACCTGTTCGACTTTTACCGCAAGATCGGTTTCGAGTTGGCAGGCACCGAAGTTTCTCTGACCATTCCGCAAAATTTTAAAGCGCCCGAGGCGCCTGATTTGCGCTTTATCCAGTCGAACCGGGTCGACCCCGAGGCCATTTTACGCATGTACTCGCAACACACCGCGGGCAGCGTGCGAACTGTCGACGACATTCGCAAATTTTTAAATATCCCCAACTCACGGGTTTTTACGGCTTGGGATGCGAACAATGTGTTGCAGGCCTACGCGGTTGAGGGCAAAGGCGCCGACCTCGATGGCTATATTCACGAATGGGGCGGCGGAGTTTCTAAACTCCTGCCGTTGATCAAGTTCGCCACTTCACAAGAGCGGCGGCCGCTCACGCTGATCGCGCCTCCCCACTCCGCCAATCTGATTCGACAATTGCAACTGGCGGGCGCGAAAGAGCACAACGGAATTCTCGGCATGATTAAGATTCTCAACCCGCCCAACTTTTTACTTAAGATTAAAAAATTCGTGCGCGCCATGGGCGTTGAAGATGTGGTGCTTGAGCCGCGCGACGGCCAATATTACCTTGGCTACAAAGAAGAGATTTTTCGCACGGATATCGAGTCCGATTTAGTCCGTTTGATATTTGGGCCGCTTAAGGCTTCTGACCTAAAGGCCTTCGATCCGGCCACTGCGGCCGCCTTCGAGAAGGTATTTCCCATCGCCATGTGGATCTGGGGCTGGGATTCCGTATGACCGACAACATGAGGAGCGTTTGGATGTGGCGCGGACTGCATTTTATTTTGGCGTTGGCTTTGCCTTTGATTCTGACGCTTGTTTTGTTGGGATGTATTAAGGCGAAAGAGGAGCCGGCCGACCTCGGGCCCCAAGTTTCTGAAGAGGAATTGGACCTCGCTTTAAGCAAAGCCGTTCATGGCGCCACTCTCAATCCTGCGGTCGGACAGTACATCACCTACTCCGTCACCCGTCGCCTTGAAACGCAAGAATTTGTCGAGTCTCTGGGAGCAGGTAAGGTAGAAGTCATAAAGAAGACCGAAGACGTCGCCGCGGGCGAAGTGACGTACACCCTGCGCATCGTCCAATCCACTAAGCTCGTTGATGGCACCTATGAAACCGTTGAAAAAGAAAGCGCGCTGACCTTAGCCATCGGCGCCTCCGTGGCCAAAGCCCTTCTCGCGCAAACGCCCTCGGGGCGAGCCTCTGTTATGGCCAAGCCGATCAAGCGCACCTACCATCGCTTGCGGCAAACTCCGACTCAAATCGACGTCCCCGCTCTAGTTAAATCTCGGCCCGGTTGTGGCGGCGTGCCCTCGTGTAGGCTTCCGGTCACTCACGTGCAGTACGACATCGTGGATTGGTACAGCGACACCGACTTTAGGAAGCTGGCCGTGGATCTCACTTTTAGCACCGTAACTCCCTATCTTCCCTTTGGTAAGGACGTGGATCAGTTCACGGGCCTCCTTATAACCAATTGCGTGAGTTTTCAGGCCAACGTTGCTGGCCGCACCATCTTTGTTCGCGATTGCGCCAATCTCGAAGACTTTCAGAAGTAGACATTTTTAATTTGCCGCGCTATTTACTGCGGCCATGAAGAAAATTGCCGTGGTTCTGGCCGGGTGCGGGCATAAAGATGGCACCGAAATTACTGAAGCCGTTAGTACTTTGATCGCGCTTTCTGAAACGGGCGCGCACTATAAAATATTTTCTCCCAACCTGGAGTTTTCGGTTCTGGATCCATTGGCCGGGTCGCTTGAGCGGACGGGCGAAACCCGCAACACATTGGTTGAAGCCGGGCGCATCGCTCGAGGCGAAGTGGTCGATATTAAAGATTTGCAGGCCAGCGAGTTTGACGGCTTGGTGTTTCCCGGTGGGTTCGGCGCTGCGGTTCATTTGTGTTCTTGGGCCCAGACCGGCGCTAAATGCGAGGTGCATCCGGATGTGGAACGCGTGATTCGCGAATTTTACTCCTCGCAAAAGCCCATCGCCGCGATTTGCATAGCGCCCGCGCTGGTGGCTCGCGTGCTCGGTCAGAACAAAATCACAGTCACCCTCGGCCGAAACGACAAGATCACTTCCGCCGAAATTGCGAAAACCGGCGCCTTGCTCGAAGAATGCGAAGTCGACGACTTCGTCACCGACCGCGATCACCGGATTATCAGCACACCAGCCTACATGTTCGGAAATGCCAAACCCCACCAAGTTTTCACCGGAATCCGCAAAGCCATCCGCGAACTCGTCGAAATGGCCTAATCTAAAGGTACCTGGTTCTTTTTTCGGAAGCTGTGCGCTATTTCCAGCGTCTTAAGACTTCCAAATGTTCTTTTTCCAGCCAAAGACTTGAAAATATTTTCTGTTCTTTCTTTGCCGACCAATTATTTGCGACCTGGGAAGATTTGCAGCCTAGATCTTTGGTCCATGTCCGAAGCTCGGACTCGATTTGCCACTGGGGTAAGATTCGATCAATTAAGTTTTCGCGCAACGCCTCGGTGGCCGTAAGAGGCGCGGCGGCGACGAGAAGTTTCCTCAAATTATCCTCGCCTATTTTGGCGGACCACCAGGCGCCACCACCCCAACCGGGGGAGAGTCCGATGCGACGCTGCCAAAAGGCAAATACCGCCTGGGGTGAGCTCCAGCGAAAATCAAACCTCGCGAGCCATTCCATTCCTCCACCTAGAACATCTCCGTTCACGACTGCGATCTTGACCACGGACCAAGCGCCAAACCCATCTAACGATTTTGCAATTTCGCGATTAACTTTTAGACCTTCGGCCTTGGTTCCTAGCTTTTTATACTCAGTTAAGTTTCCACCGGAACAAAAGATTCTTGGGTGAGCGCTACCGACAACAATGGGCTTACGCCAAGATTTGAATTCTTTGACTAAAGCACTCAGCTCGCGAGCTGCCTTTAAGCTAAAGGCATTTGCGGAGTCGGCGGCCGAGAATCGGATCGACAGAAAATGTTCGCGTTCATCAATTGAAAATAGTGTCATGCTCTAGGTATAGCGCACAGCTTCCGAAAATAGAACCAGGTACCTTTAGGGTACCTTTAGACTTTGTCGAGGAGGTTTCGGTAGATGTCGGTGGATTTCATGAATTTTACGCCGACGCCATAGCCGCCGGCGGCGTGGCCTTTGTGAGTGGTCCACACGATACGGCCGTGGATGTGATGGTCCTTTTCTTTTTCGGCCACATGCACTTTTAGGCGCAGCAAATCGCCAACGCCGACCACGGGTTTTTTGGTGAGCTCAAAGTAAGCTCCACCCCGCGATAAGTTAAACATGTGAGTGTCGTATTTTTCACCACTGATAAAGGTCTCAATCGTCGCTGTAATATTGGTGCGGTAACGGCGGAACACCTGTTGCGGCACCGCCTTCGACACCATAAGTTTGCGCGCTAACCCTTTAAAAGAGCGCAATTCAAACGGGCGCTCTAAAAAGTAGATTCTGTGTTTTTCAGAAAGTTCATCCACGCGCAGGTCGCCAAGAGCGTCGGTGATCATCATCATCGGATAATTGAAGCCGTTTTCGCGCAGTTGCAACGCGTACTGAATATCTTGTTTGGCCAAATTCCCCGTTTGCAGCATCAACAAATGAATGTTCTTAGCCTTTATCGCGGCATTGATATCGTTCTGCCCAAAGGCCAGCATGACCTCGTAAGGGAGTTCGCTTTCGATGTAGTTCTTTAAGAACCGCGCATCGTCTATAGATTTACAACTTAACAGGACACGTTGCATGGCTAATTACCCCCACACAGGTAACTTGTCGGTACAGGGCGAAGGTCTATTGAATCAAAGCGAATTTGTCGAAATGGTGGGCAAGCGCGTCTCAATTTAAGACAAGTTTCTCAACTAATATGAGTCGATTCTTTCCAAATTTGTCACGTTTTGTAGATAGGCCACCAGAATAGAATAGAATGATACAGGGTCGATGACTGGTTTTTGGAGGCCTGAGATGAAAATGCAATTCAAAGTGATCGGATTGGCTGTCGCCACCGGTATGATTTTAGTGCTCAATCAAAATTGCTCCGGTGGCTTAGGCGCTGCCAATCAGAGTTCAAATTCAACGCAATCACCCGCACCAGCTTCGCAGCCCGGACCAGGTCCCGCCCCAGGACCGGCGCCTATGCCCGCGCCGATTCCCGCAGTTCAAGGTGCATTCGCAAGTCTCCCCCAAACGAACACGATCGCGGGCCGCTGGACCCACGCCTACGCGGCTTTCGGCAATAAGCTCTTTGTATTCGGAAGTCGGAACCCTGTTATTGCCGAGGGCACCATTTTCGATAACGCCACTGGCACTTGGACGCCGGTCAATACCACGGGAAGCTTAGAGCCGCGCTACGGGGCCAGAGCTGTATATACAGGTTCGAAAATCATCGTCTTCGGCGGCGTTGCCGTTGGCGTTGGCTCAACAAATACTGGCGCGATTTACGATCCGGCCACCAACACCTGGGCCCCGTTCCCGCAAACAAATACGATCCCCACACGAGCCCTTCATGCCATGGCCTATATGAATGGAAAGATTTTTGTCTTTGGGGGGTACTATGAAGAGGTCGGCTCGGGCTTCGGCTCGCGAAATGACGGCTACGTTTACGATATGGCCACGCAGACTTGGAGTGCGATCAGCCTCACCGGCGCCCCGCCTGCCACAGAAAGGCTCAATGCAATTTACACCGGGAGCAAAATTCTAATCTTCGGCGGCTGTTCCGCAGCTCATGTCAGCAACGTGCTTTACCAATTTGATCCGGCGACTAATCTTTGGAGTACAATCAACGCGGCGGGGCCGCCTTCGGCCCGATGCGGGAACTCGTTGGTTTGGAATGGCCGAGAAATGATTGCGTTTGGCGGGAGCTCGACATTTATCTCAGGCTCCCTCAACGTCACGCCTCTAAACGACGCCGGGGCATTTGATCCGGCAACCAACACGTGGCGATTGTTTGCGGGACCAGCGGGCGCAATGAGCGCGCGCACCGATCATGCGGCCGCCTGGCTGAGTGATAAAATGATTATTTGGAGCGGATTGACGGCCAACGGCGCCGCAACCTCAATGCCCAGCACGGGCTACCTTTTCAATTAAACAATACTAGCGCTTCTCGGGAGGGGTCCACGTAAGCCCCTCTTTACCGGTCCACTGACCACGCGGCCGATAGATCCGATTCTTCGAATACTGCTCAAAGATATGCGCGAGCCATCCGGCCACGCGTGAGACCGCGAAAATCGGCGTATAAATATCGATCGGGATGCCCATGGCGTAGTAAACCGTCGCCGAATAAAAATCCACATTCGGCAGTAAACCTTTTTCTTTTTGCATCACATCGTCGATCTCTTTCGACATTTGATACCAATGCGGTTGCCCCGTCGCCGCGGTAAGGCGTTCGCTCAACTGCGAGAGAATTTTGGCGCGCGGATCCCCGTTTTTATAAACGCGATGACCAAAGCCCATGACCTTTTTCTTGCCCGAGAGAGCGTCTTTAATCCAAACTTTCGCAGCCTTCATATCGCCGATCTCTTTAAGCATCAGCATCACTTGCTCGTTGGCTCCGCCGTGCAGCGGCCCCTTAAGAGCTGAGATGGCCGAAACATTGGCCGAGTAAATATCGCTGAGCGAAGAGGCGGTAACGCGCGAAGCGAACGCCGAACAATTCAACTCATGATCGGCATGCAATACCAAGCACGTATCAAAGTCCTTCGCCATTTGCGCATCGGGCTCTTCGCCCTTGAGCATGTACAGAAAATTCCAACCCAAGCCTTTGTCGGGCTTCGGCTTTACAAAATCTTTTCCGTTGCGATGGCGATCGAAAAGAGTGACCAACGGGCCCATCTTCGCCGTCAACCGCATGGCCACGCGCTTTTGCGCCGCCGGGTCTGAGCTATTCGCGTCCGGATCCCAATGCGCCAACATCGAAACCGCCGAGCGCAACCAGGCCATCGGGTGCACACCCTTGGTCGGCAATGTTTTCAACACATTCAATTGCTCGGTGCTCAGAGACATATTTTCGCCGAGCTCTTTTTTAAATTTGTCGAGTTCGCCCGCTTTCGGCAGCCGATCTTCCCACAACAAAAATGCGGTCTCTTCAAATGTCGAATGGGCGGCGAGATCTTCGATCACATATCCGCGGTAACAGAGAGTCGCGCCGACGATCGAGGAGATTCCGGTGGTGCAAGCCACCACTCCCTCGAGTCCTTTATCAATCGCGCCTGCGTAAACGTCCACTGGTGCTGCCATAGGGGAATCCTTTCGGAGGAGAATACGAACCCTGATGGTAGCGAAAAGCCGCCATTTCGTCTATGGGATTAGCTAGCTCTTCGCAAGCTTGATCACTTTATCTTTCACTTCGAGAACCACGATGGTCTGGTCGCGGGTCGGCTCGGAATGGCCGGAGAATTTCTGCACCTCGTACAAAATATGATTGCGCAGCTCATGCACTCCCCTCTTAGGGGCGCTTAAGAAACTGCGAGTCACGCGCTCCACGCCGTAATTTTCACCCGCAGCATTCTGCGCATCAATGACGCCTCGAGTGCAAAGCACCACACGATCGCGCGGATTCAGCAGCAGGGAGCCACTCTGCGCCGGTGAAGCAAACGCTCTACCCATCGGACCTAGCCCTGAGTCTAGGCTCTGCACCTCACCCGTCACAAAACTATGGTGAAGAGCGACCATCTGCCCGGCTTTCACAAATCTCATATCGAAATTGCGGCGATCGATCAGAGCATAAAACATGTCGGCCTGATCATTCTCTGCGAGGTTCTCGCTCAACTGGTCCGACATTTCCTTCAAGACCTGATGGGGCTCTGAGCCACGGCGAGCCTCAAGCTGCCCGGTCATTCGCAGTAAGACGCTCAAGAGCAAGGCCGACATTGTGTGGCCGGAAGAGCTCGACAAGATTACGCCAAAACGAAATCGGTCCTCATGTTCGAAAATATCGAAATAGTCGCCACCTGAAATATGGCTCGGGACAAATTTAGTGGAGAATTCGAAGCCGTTGATGTGGGGAAACTCCGTTGGGACCAAGACCTTCTGAATCACATGGGCTAATTTAAGCTCGGTTTCGAGACGCGCGACCAAACCCTCAAGGCGCGTGTTGGCCTTAGAAAGCTCGTCACGAAAGCGTTTCAAGTCGCTCTGGCGCTCCTTGAGCTCCAGTTCCAACTCGACGATTCGGGCTGCAAGTTTATCTTGTGTCGGGCTCGACATTTCTCAATGGTCAGGGGGTCGACGTGTTATGTCAAAGACGCGACGCAGTGCTTAAGAAAAGTTCACAGATTCTTGAAGTATTTTCAGAGAATGGTTTAACTGACCCTGTATGACATTTGAGACCCGATTCACTTGGGAAAAGCTGGTGTTAGAACTTAAGCTTCTCCGCAACGAAGACTTCGGCTCCATGGTGCCTCTTTGCATCGGGATCAATTCCATTTTGTGGCCGAAAGAAAATGTCGAGACCTGCTTTCGCAACATTCAATTTCTTGGCTACGAAGTTCTTAAAGCCTGCGAAACGCAAAACGAAGCCGAACGGTGGGAAACTCTTCGCAAATTAATTTTCGAGGACAAAGGCTTTCATATCACTTCAAACCGCATTCAAGAAATTCTCGATAAAGACCTGTTGATTAAAAATGTACTCGATGACCGCCGCGGCCACCCGTTGCCGGTGGTGTTCTTAATGCTGCATTTGGCGCAGGTTTTGGATTTGCCGCTGGCGTTGATCCAAGCCAAACACCACTTTTTGTTAAAGTGGGTTCGCAGTGGCAAAACCATTTACTTAGATTTGTACAACGAAGGCCGCGCCCTCACCGACCAAGAGCTGATTCAAGTTTTAAACCGCTCGTCTTCGAACCTCGAAGTGTGGAGTGCCAAGCAGTTGATGATTCAATATCTCGAGCTGCTGAAAACCGCATTTGAGTCGTCGCAAAATCTGCCGCAGCTGCATGTGGTTTATGATTTGTTATTGCAGATCGACGACACCAATACTTCGGTGCTCGGTCAGCGCGCGCTTCTGCGCCAGAAACTGGGCTTTGTTAAAGAGGCCATGTCGGATTTGAAAAGATATTTCTCTTTTGTCGAGCGCACTCACGCGCCCAGCGAATTGCAACAGGCCTGGCTAGAGCTCGAGGCAGCGCCGCCGCCGCCTTCGCGCACGGCGACTGACGTTTTACATTGAAGTCCTAGTTCGTTTTGGCCGGATTGCGAATCTTCGTTGTCTGTCCGATGTCGCGTCTAATTTGCGCGCTGGACGAGATGTATATTCCGCCCACGGTGTGCGATGCGCTTGCGATCGACTTGTCGGCTTCCCAAAGGTTGACTTCAAGCTTGGCCGTGGCAACGCGGCTCGCGGCATCGACTTCAATCGAGCCCTTCAGCACGATTTGGCGCGGATGATCAGCCCAATGAATTTTTAAAGTGCGATCCGACAATGTGGCGATGGCTTTCTTTTCTGGCTTGGCCGAGGGCCACACCGAAATTTCGCCGCCTTTATTTAAAAATCCACAATCGAGACTGGTGCCTTCTTTGGCGTCTTTAATTACGGCGCACCATTGTTTTTTGCGACCGCCAAAAAAGATTCCGACGGCTTCTTTGCCGTTCACCGAAAATGTAAGGCCATCCAACTGAGGGCCGAATTCATTTTCGTTAAATGTCACATTCGATCCTTCGAACGGTGTTCCCGACACGTTCACTTGCTGACTTCCTGCTGATGCTGGCGCGGCCATTACTACGGCCAGTGCTAAAATTAGGTTTTTCATTTCGATTCCTCTCGTGACTGCTTAGCCCTATTGTGAGGCATATCGAAATGAAATTCCATAATTATTTATAAATTTCAATGATTTACCTGTTAACAAGTTTTGCGACTGTAAAAGTTCTGAGCAAATTTTGTGACAGGGCTGTCTCAAGTTGAGACACAGTGATCAACTTTTAACGTACACATCGTAGCGAACGCTCTGTCCTTTATATGAGTGTGTCGGCCCCGCTTTAAGCGCTCGAGCTTTAATCGGCCGCTTAATCACCACTCTTCGCACGCAAACTTTCCAGGCGGCTTCGAACAATTTCAACTCATCTTCGGCCGTGGGCGGCTCTCCCAAAAGCTCTTGCAGCATCTGCATGGCCTTCGGGCTTTTGGCTTTCTTTTTTGGCTTATCAAACATGGGGTCTAAATAGACGACATCCGGCTTCGGCGCCAACTCACCAAGCACAGCCACCGAATCGCCTTCAATCAATTTTAATCGCGCGAAAATTTTCTTCATGTTCAAGTCTTCGCGCCGGGCCCGATCAATTCCGTCGCGCAAGACTTGCGCAACGACGCTCGATTTTTCAAGCGCCACCACTTCGCAGCCCAAACACAAAGCCAGCATGGCATCTCCACCAAAGCCGGCCGTGGCATCGCAGATCAAAGGTTTGTCGGTGGCGGCACCGAGTGCGCGCCTAAAAATATGATTGCGGGGAAGCCCGTCTTTAAAGTTCCGCTTCCAGGTTGGGGTTAAAAAATCGACAAAGTAGGGTTTGCCTTTTTTCTCATCGGCAAAGGCCAATCCCACAACGCCCTCTTGATTGACCAGCTTTACACCCATATCGAACCCAAACCGGCCAGCCACCAAAGCGTCCATGCGATGTGCGACGCCAACGCCCACCGAGAAATTCCCGCAAGCGATGAGGCCAGCGGCGACGTTGCCCGCTGAATCCTCTGCACGGTCAACAGCATCGGCCAGCCCACCGCCAAAGTGAATACAACAAAAACCATGGGCAGGCGCAACCAGACCGAAACCCCAAGTTGCAAAAGCAAAACCAAATACGCCTCAAACATCACCAACAGGCGCGCCCTCTCGAACGGCAAAAAGCCAAGCATGGTGCGAAACATTTCAGGCTTAGAGCGAAACAAGAATTCGATTTGCCGCACGTGAATCACCCACAGCGTGAGCGCACCTAGAGCAACGCCTAAATAAATATCGGCTTCGTTAAATTTAGCAAAACTCGCCAGCGCCACGCCACAGGTCAATAAGGGCCCAAACAACATAAACATCGCAAAGTCGCAAAGCCCCCAGCGCCGACCCCAACTCTGCGAAATCGCCGCCAACGCCAAGGCCGCCAAAATGCAAATGACCAATAACTCGGCCGGCGCATTGAAAAATGCCGGAATGCCAAAAAGCACGGCCAGCCCCGCGTTGACCCACGCCCATTGGCGCATTTGCACGGCCGTCACCCAGCCATTTTGAATCACCTGCGATCCGCGCCGGCGATTCACCCGATCCACCCCGCGCATGTGATCTTGAAAATCGTTAAATAAAAACGCCGCCGTGTGCAGAAAAAAAATCCCGAGCAACGCAAACCACGAAGGCCACCGAGTCCACTGCGCCAAAGACGCATAGTGATTGAGCCACGCCGCCATCGCCGGCCCCAAAGTCAATGGCGCCAACTCCGGCCG
>CAYVRZ010000032.1:0-47917 GCA_964453895.1 uncultured Pseudobdellovibrionaceae bacterium
GAAAGACGCGGGAGGACTCACAAAACTCTCGGACCTAAATTGGGTCTCAGGTCGGTGGAAATCAAGTCCAAACAGTCCCCCGATTGGGGGATGGTTTTGGATTCTTACGTTGATGACGGCTATAGCGCCGAAAATACTAAGCGGCCTGAATTTCAAAGACTACTGCGTGACCTAAAGCGAGGCCGAATAAATATGGTATTAGTGGCTGACCTCTCCCGGCTCTCGCGGAATATCCGGGATTTTTGTGCGCTCCTCGATCTATTCAAAGAGCTAAACGTTAAATTCCTCTCGATTAAAGATCAATTCGACACGACCACTGCCGTTGGCGAAATGATGCTCTTTAATATGATTAACTTGGCTCAATTTGAACGCCGGCAGATTTCGGAACGCGTGACCCTTAATTTCCACGCACGTGCTATGCGTGGCTTAAGAAACGGTGGCTCGCCAACCTTGGGCTTCAAAGTTAATCCAGAAAACAAGTCCAAATTTGAAATCAATCCTGACGAAGTTGGTTTTGTTAATACAATCTTTGACACGTTTTTGAGGGAAGGGACTCTTTATAGAGCTGCCAAAGAATTAAGGCGTTTGCGAATTCCAACCCAGCCTTCAGACGAAATTGGTAGTTCTAACTGTGCCTGGAACACTCAATCGCTTGGAAGTCTTTTAAGAAACCACCATTACGTTGGACTGCGCGAAGTGAACAAATGCAACAAGGGAAAAGAGCCGGCCGACCTAAAGCTCCATGAGCAATACCAAATTGTGAAGGCTGCGTGGCCACCGATAGTTGAGCAAGGGACATTTTATTCAGCTCAAGCAATGCTCGACCGGAACCGCTCTCACGCCAGAGAACGCCGTGAGGGGATGAAAGATCGCACATTCGTGCTCACTGGACTTTTAACATGCGGCCAATGCGGACGACCCTTAGTGGGCTCGACGCCACGAGGCCGTAACAAAGAATTCCGATATTATGTCCATAGACCAATTGAGGGTAAGCCGGTTACTTGTGACTTTAAAAACGTTCCTGCCGATAAACTTGAAGAGACCGTGATCAATCACTTGTTGAATGTGGTGAATCGCCATGGATATATGGATGGGATTCAAAAGAATATCGAAGGCATCCAAAAAGACTCTCTAAAAATTCTGGCTGACCGCAGGCGTTTGCTTGAGCGGAATATTCTTAAGGCAGACCAAAACATTAAACGCCTGATTCAAATCCAAATTGATCAAAGCCATATGGAATTGGCCGACCTTTATGCTGAACAATTGAAGGAATTAAAGCGCCAACGGACTGACGATACCAATATTTTGCGCGAGGTGGATGCGACATTGAACGAAAAAGCCGATGCCAAAGCACATCGAGGCGCCATCCAAGCCAATCTCGCAACGCTCCAGCGAGCTTGGGCAAAGGCGCCCCCAGCTTGGCAAAAAGCCCTTCTTCGATCCGTGATACATAACGTGATTTTGCAACGGGAGCGGCTTGATCTTTATTATCACGACGCCGAGTCGCCCGAATCAGCGCGAGATCCATCAGAGACGACCGGGAACGCAATTCCGAGCAATTTAAAGAGCTTCGCAGCCCATAAGGCGAAGGTTTTTGATTCGTACATTGTAAAGAATGGTTGCGGGGGACGACCCCCAGTAACTTCAAGGGGTTGTAGCCCCTGGTAGCCACCGGAAGCCAATTTGCCCCCGTGCATCCTTTCAGTCAATAAGACTCTCATACGTTCTGAAGCTTTCGGGTCCTTAAGGGCTCAACATTCGCCATTTCCTCGCTCGTCGGCCGGTAATGCTCGCCAACAACCTTCATCATCTCGCGGTTTGGATTGATCTGCATCTCAGGAGAGGAGAAATCCAAAGCGTCTGTAACGCCTTTTACGTTAATTCCAGACAGCCGCACATAATGGGTCATCGACTTCATGTCCGACCAACCGCCAACGGCTTGAACCTTAATTTGCGGCACGCCGCGCCTTAAAAGTTCAGTGGCGAAGCACGCCCGAAGAGAGTGAAAGCAAATCGTCGAAATTCCGATCTCCTTGCAAAACTCTCTTAAGACCTTCGCTTGATAGCCGTTTTGCCAAAGCCCCGGCCTCGGCAGGACAAACTCGGATTGCTCTTTGCTCGTCCTGGTGACTTCATGGAGATGCCAGCGCTTTAGCTCCTGAATGACTTCGAGGAGCGGCTGGCAAATCGGGATTTCTCTCGATTCTCCCGTCTTCGTCTCCTTGTACTCGCGCGTCCGTTTGTTATAGGAGCGCTGTGCGCGGATCAGAGGACAGTTTTCATCCATATCGAGGTCGGACCACTTTAGCGCAAAAAGCTCGCCGTTTCGTAAGCCCGTATAAACCGCAAAGGACCAAATAAAGTACCACTGCGGCTCATACATTTTCGCGTAAACGAGAAGCTTTCTGATCTCATCTCGGCTCAAGATTTCATCGCGCTTTCTGCGCCGACTCTTGATCGAAATGCCGGTCGTTGGGTTTCGAGTCACGCCCTTGATCTCGTGTAAAAGTGCTAGATCAAAAACCTTCCTCACATCCCCTAAGAGCCGAACCACCGTGGAACCAGCGAACCCCTGGCCTTCGAGTTTATGCAGGAGTCTGGTGACGTTAACGGGAGCAATTTCTGCCGCCCGTAACTCCACCCATTCCGCCGTAAACCTGTTCAGGCTAGAGATAGAATCCTTAAAGCAGGGTTCTCTCTGCGACCAGGTGCCTTGCTTTAATGCCCTAACGCCTTCAGCTGCATAAAAATCCAGTAACCGCCGCCAAGACATCCCCAAGCTTTCAGTTTCATAAACCAGCCTATCGGCTTCGCGCTGAAGTTTTGCTTCTTCGCGAATCGCCTTAGCTTCGGTCATCTCATCGTCGATGACATCAAAGCGCTGTTTCTTCTGCTTTCTAACCGTGGGGTCTATCTTGCTTCGTACATTGACCGTAATCAGACATTTCTTACGACCATTTTCTTCATACCAATTAATCGCCATTGTTATCTCCCTTCGTTGGAGACACCAACAAGACGATCCAGGTCTTTCTTCAGAAATCGATTGAGCTTGCCGAACTTCTTCGGGAAGATTTCTCCCTTGTAAATTCGGTTCTTGAGGCTTCCAATCGAAATCCTTAAGTACGTAGCGGCTTCCTTCGTAGATAGCCATATTAACTTGTCAAAGAGCTCGGGTTGTTGCCCGCAACTCGGGCAAACAATTCCTATAGAATTCACCATAACAAACTCCTCTCAAAATTCAATTCAAAACGGATTTTTCGCTCCGATTTCTGCGAGCGTTATGCGCGTTTTTCGCTCTCGGGATTCGTCACATTTTGCTTCTCCAAAATGTCACTTTTCCCTTCGAGAAGTTGGCCTAAGAATTCATCGCGAGTTGCACCGTGATTTCGTTTGCAATACTCGCGGAACTTCATCTCCATGCGATCAGCATTGGAGAGGCTTCGCTCCTGGAGCTGGCGAATATCTGCGTCATCGAGTTTTGAAAGTGCGAGCTGTACGAGCTGGCTGGCTTTGACTTTTCGCCCGTGAGATTTTCGATTGGCCTTGGCAAGCAGACTCGAAACGAGTTTTTGCGTGCTCATATCAATGCGGATGGCCGAAACATCCGTTTTGGCCTTGGGCTTTTGTTCTTTGCTTTGGGTTTCCATGTTTTCTCCCTGTCGTTAGTTTTAAGGCTTTTGACAGGGCTGGTTTGTCCGCGCCCTTTAACTTCCTAAACGCTAAATTTTGATTTCGATGTCGATGCCTTTCCCCCTTCCTCTGGAGCCGCCCCCAGATTGCATAAATTCAAAACTCAAATCCTTCCGTGAAAGCAGCAGGTGCCGCTCAATGGGGCGTTCCTGCGGGCCAAAACCAATGAACTCCACCTTTTTGACGTGCGGGTTTGCGGCCAAAAAGAAATCAAGCGACTGGTCCTTATCGTCGCCCAAAACCAAGAGGCTCGCGCTCGAACCAAAGGCCATCTTGCCGCGCCCACCGGTCTCTTCCATGAAGGAGAAGGGATCGCGGAAGACGTGAGCCGTAGGGCTTGATCCTTCCTGAAAAATCATTCCCCCGCGAAGCACACCAAGTGTCTTCTTAAACCATTTTCCGCTTTTGTCTTGCTTGTGTTCCACTGCGCCCTCATTTTTTCCGAAAAGAAAGCGAATCACGCCCTCGGTTGTCACCTCGACGCGTTTGGAATTTAAAATTGCTCTCGACCAGGCCGTGCTTTTGCCAAAAGCTTTGGCAAAGTGGTTGAGCTTTTCGAGTGCCGTTTTCTCAGGCGCAATCTTTGCCTTTGGCACATGAAAGACCCGGTAGTTGCTTTCAGGCTTACCGAAGTATTCATCCAGTAGAAGAAAACTTTTGTTGCCGGTCACCTCGCTCAGCGCTCCCATTACGGTCACGTCGCGGTGGTTTTGGACGAACTCCAAAAGCCCACCTTGGCCGCCGACGCGCGCGCCTTTCTTTTCTTTTGTGCTCTCCCAGGTGGTCCCGCGAATAAGAATATGGTCGCGGCCTTTAAGCCTAAATGATCCGTCGGCGTTTGGATCAAGCCCGATCCGGTTCTTGTTACAGTAATCAACGATGCTTAATGAGCGGGTCGCATCAATATGCCGAGCGAGAAAGCCCCGATAAGGAGCAAGATCAATAGAATCAGTGCCGCGATCTCGGCCTTGGCGAGCGATTTCACCTTTCTCTGGAGAATTGCGCTTTTCAAAGCGCTGATGTCCTCCCGGAGCAAATGGAAATTGGCTTGCATCTCCCACGAGATTTCCCGCGCCATCGTAGAGAGTGCCGATTCTATCTGAAAGGAGCGCTCGCAGCTCTGGTCTTTGCTCATACACCTTTCGATTGAACTCAAATCGTTCATTCAAGCCCTCCTTACTGTAGTTGGTGCCAATTCGTCTGTCGCGAATCGGCTTTTGGCGGTTTGGGTGGAAGTAGGAAAGGACTTTGCCTTTATCTTCCACCCGAATGCCCATGCTCCCGAGTGTTTCGATAAAATCATCGAGATCAATTGCAAACGTGCGGGCGGCATCGGCTGCTTTCATTATCTGAAGCTCAATCGGCGTGATTCCGCGCTTTCGCTGTATTTTTCTAGCATCCGTGCCGAGCCGTTCTTTAAGTTTGGATTCGCCGCGCTCAGGCACACTCAAGCCCAGCTCTAGGCAGCGCTTGTCAGTCGCTCGGTTCATGCGTGAGCGCTCGTCGTGCGTGCTACTGATTCGCTTTCCGCTTTCAGCGGAAACCGCACAAATCAGGATATGATTGTGATAGTTGCCACCGTCTGACACTTGCGGAACAACCGTAAACTGATGCCCTGGATAAAGCTCGCGAGCTGTCTCAACTCCAATCTCCATAAGCTTCTCCGCTCCCATTCGTTTGCTCTCTTCTGGATTCCAGGACTGCACGTATTCGATCGCTACGTTGTTTTGAAGATCGTGCCAGGAAGAAGCCGTGAGCTCGAAATCGGTTGCCCAATTTTGGGAGCAACCTTCGTAATGGGCAGCAATGCCGTCGAGCCGACCTTTTTCCAGGTACGCTTCATATGTCTTCGCGTTTGCGCGATCATTCTTTTCAACCATTCGCCTCGGTCCTAATTGTTTAACAATAGCCAAGATGCTTCCTGAGTAGGTTACGGATGTCGGTCAGCTCATTCGCGGCCCGCTCAAACTCGTGATACCAACCGCGAGCGGCGCCTTCGTTTACGCGCCTCGCGATTTGGTTGATGTTATTTCCGATACGGTTAATGGCTGTGAGCAGATCGCGTGAGCCCTCCGGGTGGAGCACGACTTTCGGAAGCTCCACGCCAAAGATGAGTCTGCGAAAAAGCTTTTGCACTTTTTCGCCGTAGGAAATGCAGAGATTTTCAACCTGCTTCATTTCCTCGGCGGTTAGTTGCACGTAGATGCCAGGAATTTTCTTTCGCTGTGGCTTAGAGTCTTGGTTTTCCATATTGCTCCTCTTTGTTCGTTCGTAATGGTTGTTTCGCTAGAACGCTTTTTTAACGGCTTCGAAGAAGCCTACAAAAATCGCCTTAGCGACTTTTACGATTCCTTCTTCGTCGATTTCCCTTTCCAAAGTTTCCTTAGCGAGCTGTTTCGTGTCTTTCGCTAGGTCTTTTGTTGCTTCGGTAACGTCTTTTTCATTGTTCATCGTCTTCTCCTTTGGTTTGTTCATGTCGGCACTCGTTCTTTGCTTCGGGTTTCATCTTTGAAATGACCGTTTCGTTCGCGTTTCTCAGAGCGGCCAGGGCGTTTACGAGCCGCGCTTCGGCTTCCTTCAACAGTTCGCTTTTTTCCAGTTCCGCTTTTACTTCTTCGCTTTGACGATCTGATACGGCTGCATCAATGACGGCGTTTTGTTTTTCCAGGTTGCTCGTTAGGCGCTCGTCGCGGTGCTTTGTCGTGGAACAACCAATGAGAGTGATGGCGATAGCGGCGGTGACGGTTTGTTTTAGGGTGCGGTGGTTTTTTGGGGTTTTTGTTTGCATGGTTTTTCCTTTGGTTTGTTTGTTTTTTTGGGATTCGTTTAAGAGCTGGGGTGCGGGCAAGGTAGAGGTCACATATGACCTCAGATCGGACCCTTCGGGCTTCGGGCCTTCGGCCTCCGATCTCTTGCTGGGGGCTTCGCCCCCAGTCCCCCGGGGAAAACCCGGAATACGGGTGGCATTGTGCTTACTTCGCGGCATTTGCCACCCCAATCTGGGGCATGCCGCTCGCAAGCCCAACGCCAGTCGAAGCGGCCGAAAGGCCGCTGTCGATAAACTCTGGCTTTGTTTCTTCTTTGTAGCCTGAGAGCATCGGGCGCACGAGATAGAGCGCCAGGCCGGTTGTGAAAACGGGAACCACGATTTGCGCCATCGAAAAGACCGAGTAGAGATAATAGATTCGGTCCATGACCACTTGAGAGGAATAAAGGGAAATGCCGTCTGAGAGCGGCGCAAAGCTTTCGAGGGAATCTCCCGCGACAGCGATGTTGTTCATAATGTGGTACATGATGGTCCAGATTGGAGTCCAAAGGCAGACGGAGAAGTATGCCCAGAACCACCAGATCAATACCTGCCACTTCCCGTAGACCACAAAAAAGATCAGCCAAGGAAAGAGACCAATGAGAAACATCATCAAGATTCCTTTCAGGTGCGGAGCGCGCGTGAGGAGTTCACTGAATTCTTTAGCGCGGGCGGCGGCTTCCGATGCACCGTGGACGTTCGTCGCTTTCCCTAAGCTGAAGATCGTAAGGAATCCATCCCAACTAAAGATGCGGCTCAAGCCCTGGAACGCTGTTCCTGCCGTACCAGGAGCGTGAGATCCTCGCTGTATTCCTAAGAAAGATTCTCGCTCGTTTCGGTAGTGGTTCACGAGCATGGCGGAGACTTCGGCATTTCGAGACACGTCGGCCTGCCAGGTTTCCAATTCGTGCGGCACGAAGAGACCCTTTGAGTCGGCGTGCGCGTAAAGACCTTCTCTCAGCTCGTTCTTTAGGTCTCGACAAGTATAGATGTTACCGCCCTCGCCATTGGAAAGTGTGATCTTGCCAAGCTGGGCGTCCACGAATACGTCGCGCTTAAAGAATTTGTCGAGGCGACTTGCTTTCTCATCAAACTCGGAAACGTCCGGCAGAACCCGCTGGAGGCAGTTCGTCGTGTAGGAGCTTGCCATTGAGCGAAGCTTTTCATCGTCAATGGTTGCGGCGCCTGCGATCATGATCGCCTTGGCATAGGTGAAGGGGCTTTTGAGGTAAGAGTCCTTGCCGCCGCCGAAGATGTAATCACCTGCGAATGTCAGGTACTTCGCCATGCCCTCAGCCGAGCGGCTTAAGATGTCGAATACGAAGCTCACTTCGTATTGGTCTTGCACGTCGTTTAGACGGCCCTTCACATAGCCGTTTTGCGACCAGGAATCGCCCGCGAAGTCCTCAATCCCGGCCTTGCTGCCCACCTTGAGCAGAGAGGTTCCAAGAACCAGGCAGAAGGCGATCTTCACGAACTTTGATAGCGGCACGTTGTGGCGCTGAACGAAGTTCCCAAAAATGTGCCGGGAAGCGATCTGCCAGGCGGTGAACAGAAACAGCGCCCCGAAAATAAGGAGAACCAAGCCCTTAAAAAAGGGCTCGCTTGTAAGGAGGCTTACCGAACCGGAATGGAAAACCAGTCCCAGGTAACGGTAGAGCGCTTCGTATGCGGTGTTTGAAAACATGGTTTACCCCTTTTTAGTAATGAGGGAGACGAGCCTTCAGTCCCACCCGCAGTTGCACTGGAACTTTGTCTTTGGAGCTGAACCAAAAGTAGGTCCCAAAGAATGGAGGCTCCGATTGATGCACGCATTCCACTCGGCCAAGAATCCAGTGGCCGCCGACGCGAATTTCAACCACGGAGCCTGAGGTCAGAACGATGTCTCGAAACTCGTATCTGTCGCAGTCATTTTTCTTGAGTTCACCTTCAACATGCATAGCTATCTCCTCTCGTTTCTTTTGCAATTGGCCCGGTCCCCGCAATCGTTGTAGGCACCCTTTAAGAGTCCGAGATTGACCTCAGAGCCCTCGATGCTCACAGCCCGAGCGGTTGATGTCTCTTCAGCCAGTCGGCCTTCCTGGTTGATTTGCGCCGTGATCTGGTTAATCGGGCTCGATTGCTCCCGCTGCATATCCACTGTCATTTCGACGGCCTCTTTGAAGGCTCGGCGTTTGTCTTGAAGTTCGTTTCGGCGGTTGAGGGGCAGGTTCGGGTTTTGGCTCAGTTCCGTCAGAATTTGGAGTGACCGGGTCGCATCCTCAGAGAACTTCGATTGCGCGATAGCCGCCGCCAACCTTTCGCAATACAGGCCCCTGCGGTCCCCGGACAGGCGCATAAGCGAATAGACAGTCTGTTGGTCGATGTATTGCGTATCCGAATCTGTGATGGCTTTGAGATTCTCAGGTGTGACCTGATCGAAAACCTCGTAGGGCTTTCGGTGTTTCAGGCTTCCGACGAGATCACCGCATAGGCGTTCAAGCGTTTGTTTCTTGATGCCCGCCAAGTGTTCGGTCGGAGAGAGCGCCACTTGGCGATGACCATACTCCACGCTGATCTTTCCGCTAGAAACAGTTATTTCGCCCACGAATGCTTTTACAAGATCAACGGCTTTGCGCGAGCTCGGGCTATCAAAGCCGGCCCACTTCGCAGAGGACTCTATGAGCTTATTCGTGCGAACTTTACCGCCGTACTTTTCACCAGCCCAATTGGCGATGTCTTTGTTATAGAGGCCAGAGCCCCCGCAGCGAGACACAGCTTCTTCGTGATTTCCGCCAGTACGCTCAAGTTCCCTGTGGAGGCAGCTTTGCCGCTCGCTGTAGTAATCCTCAACTCGCGAATCGACGTACTTGTCCATAACCGCGCACTGATCGAATCGAAGCTGCGACATGGATTGCGCGTTCACGCGGAAATGCTTTGCTAGAGCACACCAGGTCGGGCTGAAATAGCAGATCGTGAGCAGTGGCGCTCCGCTTGCGATGCTGTCGAGAGCCGAGCCGAAGAGGCTTGGATCTAACACTTTGTCGATGGAAGACTTTAGCGTTCCCTTTACGTCGAGCCTCCCGCAGTCAACGCCCGAGGAGAGGTCTACGCCAAGTTCAATTTTGCGGTACTCGTCAAAGACCAAATCGGGCTTTCCCCCTCGCTCCTTATAGAAATAATCATTGGAGCTCACGCCAAACTCATAGCGATCCTGATCGGTCGCATTTACCAGGACAGGAAAAAGGACAAGTAGAATGAGACTCTTCATCGAGCATCTCCTTTCGAAATTGGTGTCTGCGGTTGTTCGCTGAAGTTACTGAGCGCTCGCGTTTGTACGAACCGAAAAGCCCCGCGCTTTTTCCCGACCTTATCGGTGTAAAAGATTTCCGCGTACTTTCCGGGAATGGTCGCCAGGCTCTTTACAATGTCACCCGGAGGCCCCGTGAGAACTTCCGAATTTTTCCGCACGTACTCCACGTTGTCGGGCTTCATGTTGAAGAAAAAGAAATTGTCGGCGGCAGCCCAAAGGGCGCGTCCCGCATCGGTCGTAAAGAAATTCTTGGGACTTGGCGCAATACCAATCAGCCAGAACTTTAGCTTTCGAATCGTCTCGGCGAAGTCCACCACGTATTGAGCAGCCGTAGGATTGTTGGCTCCAAGCTGACCCATTTCCTCGAATACGATCAGTCCGCCGCGTCCCCGGTTCTCGGGCAAAGCGATGAGTCGCTTGATCTCCTCAAATACGCTCAACGTCATAATCGCTTTGAGTACGGGGTCAGAATCCAATGGATCAAGGTCGTAAACGTAAAACGAGCACGCACCGTCTTTTGATGTTTTCAAGGTGCCACGAAAATACTGCGCGTATTTTCCATCACCTGAAAATTCGCGAAGCTTTTGGACAACCTCATCAATCTTCGAGGAGAGCGACTTAAAGCTCTCGTTGTCGTGGAGATCGCCAATAGCGGCTACAACGTCGTCCATTGTTATGACAGACTCATCCTTTGAACCGGACTCCTGAATAGTACGGTTCTCGTAGGTCAATCCCACTTGCTCGCACTTTCTTCGATAGGCGTCCTTCAGAGCCTGCGTAATGATAGACGAGTGCTCGGTTTCGGAATCGAACTTGGGATTAGTGAGCTTGATCGCGGTCAGAATGATGAGCGAAAGCACGTTTACTTTCTCGTCGTCGAAATGGCCACGAAACGGAGTAAATGGAATTTCCTCATTCGGATGAAAGACCGTCACTTCGCCACCAAACGCCTTGCAGAGCCCTTTCGAGGACGCGCGTTTTTCGATATAGAAGATGAGCGGATCGGGATAACGCCGCTTATAGGCTTGGACGACATCCAGAATGAACTCTGATTTCCCGCCGCCCGTGTCGCCCAAGACCACAGAGTGCTGGCTCGGTCGCTCATTATCCGTGAAAGAAAACGGAACTAGGTTGCCTTCTCTCGAAAGAAAGAGCTGGAGGGGCTCATTCACCCCCGTAAACGAGTCAAAGATCGGCATAAAGTTCAGAACATCCGAATCCATGATTTTGATGAACCGCTGCGAAGAAAAATCGCTCTCGGGGCTATACATGAGCGGCAATGAATTCAGGCACAAAGCAAAACCAATGTCCTCGTCCACGATCACTTCGCACCCAAGATCGTTCTGAAAGACGTGGATTAGCTCTCTTGTGCGCCGATTGAGTTCGTCATCCGTTTCGCCTTCAACGACAATTGAAAAAGTCATATGTACGCAGCGGCTTCCATGCGCGATCTTTCTCTGAACTGCTTCGAGATCAGCTTTTTGACGAGCCGATCCCTGGTTAGGTGTTCTTTCGAGGAAAAAGCTCTTTAAATCGAGCATCCGGTTGACCTTGCGGGGGCTCGGAAAACTAAAGTTCATGGAGATACGAAACGGAAACTGAAGCGCAAGAAAGCCTGCAACGGCCCCAGGGGTCGATCTTTTCGGACACATTTTGAGAACAATCGTGCGAGATTTTACTCCCTCACGCTCGAAACTTGCATGTGAGAGTCTCGGCGAATTAAACACCGTCTGCTTTGAAATGGATTCGTTCGAGTTGTAGGGCATAAAATCGCGTGCGTAGAACTCTTTAGGGTTCAAGAACCGGCGAAGAGATTCGAGGAGCGCATCGGGCGCGACATTGCGAAGATCCACACCGGAAGCCGTTTTGAGCGTCTCAATCACTTCAACGAATTCGCGCAAGTCTTCGGTCGCTTCCTTCACTTGCTCAAAGAGGAATTTTTCGCCCCTTGAATCCAGGAGCCGAATTTTCTTTCTCGTCTGAGGTCGCGGAAAGTACCTGACACAAAGGTAGGTTTTTCTCCGGAGCGGCCGCATTTCGGAATCCGTCAGGCAGAGGCGCTTAAAATGCGCAATACGCTCCGAAAGAATCTCTTTTGAGAGTTTGGCGGGGGTAGGAAAATGCTTCTGCATTTCCTCCCAAACCCGGTCGCGCGGTGATACCGCGGACTGTTCGTGGATCACCTGGAGCACACAGTTTTCTGGCACCTTGAACCACGGCGCCGTTCCTGCAATGACTTCTAGGATTTCGTCGCAGCCAAGAGGTTCATGCTCCACAAGCTGAACATCGAAAATAGCCCCAAATGAGCCGTCCTTGTTCACATAGACGCCGGGGCCTTCCAGATACTCGTCGTAAATGAAGAACTGGCTTACGCTCTCGGGCCTCTCGAATAATGCCTTCGTGAAGGCTTTCCTTCGATAGAGATACTCGTCTAGGATATTTTCCATTTTCATTCTCCTTAGTTGATGTGTCCGGTACTTGTCGCTCGGTCTTACTTTTGTTTCTCGATCACGAGCGAGTGTCTGCCCACGGCAATCGAGACCCAGCCGCCCCAAAAGTAGTCGCCACTCGGGAGCTGGGTTTCGTGCCGCCAGGCGAGCGCGAGCTCACCCTTACGGCGCGGAAGACTTGCCTCGGTTCCATTGAGATCGAGCACTTTCAAGTCGTTCAAGTAATCCGATCGCTCTTCGAGAATCTTTAAGCCGGGCTGCGAGGCGCAGGAAACGAGGCTACTTGAGAAGATGATTAAGCATATCGTTCGGAACATTCGCTTTACTCCTTTGATTAAGGGTTTTCGGGAAGTAGTGGTCAGGGACTTCAACGGAGTCGTTCAACACGATCCATACGTCCTTGCCACTCGGAACGCTTATGGTTGGCGCAAGCGTGCTCGTGGCTTGGCTCAAGTACCAATCGACGACTTTCGACGACGCCGTGGTGGCACTCTGCTGAAGAACAATGTCAGCATTGGCGTTGTCGGGATTGCCACCGCCGATGTTCTTTCCTTTGCGCTCGATGATTTCTCCTGCTCCCTGGATCACGGAGTTGAGGAACGCAAGAGCGGCGACACGACCTTGGTGAGAATTAACGGTGCCTTTTACGGCAAAGTTGTTGTCCTGGTTATCGACGACAAAGCCGTTGAGCTCACGCTCGAACATCTCGCCGCGCTTAGAGACGCAGCTCATCTTATAAACCTGAAACTCTAGCCGCTCAGTGGAGAGAGAGGCTTGCGTTTTTGCGAGTGCAAAACAGCCCGTCAGGTTCATGCGCGAATTATTTGGCGACTGGAAAGCGTAGTCCAATACCAGGAGAGTCGGAAGAATCTTCCCCTCGGGCGTTTGCACGCCGTTAACGAGCTTTGCACGGACGAAGCTTCCCGAAGGAATCACGGGGCCTTTAGGTGGCGCATTCCTTTGCACAGGGAAGGAGACAACGCTCTTTCCGCTGCGCTTGACGGCTTTGGGTCCGCTCCAGGCGGGATGCTTCGCTAGACTGCCGCTTGCGTAACCGAGGGGAAGCTGATTTTCGACTGGTTCTGTCCGCGTCGAATCATCTTTTTTCCAGCTTCTCCCATCACCGGATCAGGAGGGGGCGCTTGGCCGGTCTCAACCTTGGCTACATCAGTTGAAGACGCAACCGGCTTACCTTGCTCCATCCGATTGCCTAGCTCAGTCACTTTTTCCTCTAAGGACTTTTGGGCAGCCAAAATGGCCTCATTTTGCTTTCGCACCAGCTCATCCTTACGGCGATAAAATTCAGGGGTTTCGTCGGTTGTGAGGCTCCCGCTCTTAAAATCGTTAGGCTTCGCCTCTTCAATCACGATCTGAGGAGAATCCGCAACGCGGCTTAAGGCATAAACGAAGAGCAGGATCAACGCGACTATAGTGAGCCCGACGTACCTCTTTTGATCTAAGGTGAGTTGCTCAAAGCGATTAAGAATGGCCGTCATTGCTTCACCTCAGGGTTAGTCGTTTTTCTTACACCTACAGGAATCCGCACGTCCGAATACCTCGCGCTTGATTTCGCTACGATCCTAAGCATTGTCTCGTTCTTACCCTTGGCCTTCCCACGCAGGATGAGAGAGTCGGCTTGCGAGAGAATTGCGAGACTAGGCTTTCCAAGTTTTAACAGCCGAAGATTGAGCGTGACGGAACTGAACTCCATTTGATTCGTCACTTTAAAAACATAGCCGTGGAGTGCCTCGCCTTCGTACTGACGCACGAGTCTTGCCGAGATACCTTTCTGAGATGTATCAATCGGGCGATCTAACTCCCTTCGGTCAAAGCCCGCGATAAAATCGTCTTGGATCATGCTTTTCATTAGCTCCAGCTCGGTCGCATGCGCACTTTCGCCATTCACATCGGCTAGGCCAATGACCTCCTTTTCCTTAAACTCAACGATGGGGTCAGCTAAGTCTTTGGCTTCGGCGGCTGTTGTCTTAAGGCGAACTTTTAGAACTGCGTCGTCTTCCAGAACAACCGCGATGAGAGCTTCGGAGTTTGGCATTCGCGGCATCACTGATAGCGTCGTGTAATCTGGTGTCTCTGGATTAGCGGGCTTTACCATAAATCCCGAGACGGAAGACACGGTGCGAACCTGTTGATCGAAACGAAAGAGCGTCTCTTTCCCGTAGGGGATAGAAACAACGACGGCAGATTTTCCGTACATTACGGTGCGCGCCAGAGCTGGGCTCGCGCACATGAAACTTAAAACCATTATTAGAAACTTCATATCTGGTATCTCCTTATCTCAACCGTGAATGTTTGCGGGTCTGCGAGAAAATTCCTTGATCTCAAAAATCCACTCGCGTTCTTGGCTCGGGGGCACAAGTTGTAGCTTCATTTTGATGATCTCGGGTGTAGATCCCATGAACTCGCCGCTTACCCTTCGATCTCGGCGGATCTGAAAGGTGACATCAAATCCGCCCTTACCATCAGGCTCCCATGATTTTTGAGTGATCTCGACCTGCTCATAAATCCCTTCAGCCTTCGCTGTCGCTCGCCACCTGGCCGTTTCGGAGAGAAATTTACCCCTTAGCTCCGGGCTCATGTAACTCCCGAAGCGCTCGTAATGTTCCTCAATGTCGCTCGGAGTGGTGTTTCCTAGCAGCTCCACAAAGAAAGTCGCAGCGTTCCCGACATAGCTCTTTGGTACGTCTTGCGGAACAGCCGGTGTGTGTCCGACGATGTTCGAGGGAACGAGGATAAATTCCTTTTCCCGAAACCTCGTTTGCCAGTAATCGAGTCGATTGCTTTGAATCAAGAACGTGGCAAGCCACAAGAAACCGATGAGCCCAAGTAGAAACTGCATTCCAACTTTTTCCCTTAGGAGAGCCGCCCGATAACTCACGTACTTTGGGATTACGCGAAGGTCGATGTCGCCGTAAACTCCGGCAGGGGGTCTAGAGAGTTCGGCCGCGATCACCCCCTTATCAATTGCCTTTAGCATTTCCTGCCCCCAGCGTTTCATCTCGATTGCGAGATTCAGAACTTTCTTCTCGAACGCTTTTTTCGATCTTTTCCAAATACTCGCGAGAAACGATGTGAGTTGTGACATCTTTGAAAATCCAATACCGCCCATCCTTTGAAAGACTGGCCTTAAGTTCGCGCTTGGGTTTGTGTTCATAGAATTCCTCTCTTTCATTTTCAGACTTTTCTTTGCTCTTCGATTTCATACTTAATCCTTTCTAGTCGGAGTAGATTTTGGTCTTGCCCGGATTGACCAAGCCAATGAGCTTCATCCCGAATTTTCGATACGGATAATGGAGGAGGATGCCTCGATTGTGGGTATCCTTGATCTTTGGCGCGATCACGAGACACCATAAAAGTGCCAGCAGCATCGTCCACCAGGAGTAGAAAATGACTCCAAAAACCAGGATCGAGGCAAGCGCCATCATCACGTCGCTCAATTCCCACGTATCCATGAAGCGAATCGGAGAGTCGAGCGTCTGCGAAATGTTCACCCCGTGAGTGCGGGCTACGGATTTATACTCAACCATTTGTTCCTCCCTTACTTAAAGACCCCGCCACCGCCGCCAATCTCAAAAATGTTCTGCACCCACATCGGCGATGTCCCGATGACGAGAGCACCTAGTACGCAAACCACGGCGGGGCCAAATTTTTGCTCCTTGATTAGCCAGCCTGCGCTCAAGACGCAGAGCCCGGCAAAAATTCGGGCGAGCCATACGAAGAGCGCGGTATCCATCAACATTAGAAGAGTCCCTGCGGCCTTTAACTTGGCCGATTCATCGCTGCCCGGAATCCTCACCTGTGCAAAGCCGGTCGTGCAGTAGAGTAGAAGCAAGCCGAAGACGAGCCCGTAAAAGAAAACGTCTTGTCGATTCTCTTCCAGCCACTCAAGGCCTGAGTAAGCCAGCGCTCGCGCCGCCTCATACGCACCAAAAACAATGTTTGCTAGAACCATTTTTTCCTCCTTAGTTAGAAGCCTTTGAAAACATAGAGAGCACCCCTTTCATTTCATTGACGGTCTTGAAGCCTGAGATTGGCGTGAGAACCGTTTTGTTCTTGAGGTCCGCGACTAGGGTGAAGGGCACGCTCTGAATGCCTTGCTTTTTCACATCAGCAGGATCAGCAAAAGCGGTCGCCAGCGGAAATCTTGCTTGTTCGGATCGGTCGCGGTCGATTTGTAGGGCTTCAACCAAGACCCCCATTTCTTGCAGCTCTTTAAGAGTGACAAGCATCCTCATGCAGTGCGGGCACTTTGAATCAAAATACATTCGGACGCGAAATCGCGCCGGATCAAACGAGCTTTGGCTTCGCTCAATCTCGCGAACGCGATCTTGAGCGAGCCGGTTCTGCTCTGGTGCTTTCGCGGAAGTAGAAAACTCAGCGATGCGGGATTTTAGCCGCTCAGCCAATCGATTCTTTTTGTCGAGATACGCAATCCACAGTTTGATGTTCGAGTCGGATGGATTGCGAGCCACTTCCATAAACGGCGCAGGAGGAATGTAGTCACCCTCGCGAAAAAACTCGTCGTTCTTCTCGTCGAGATGCTTCTTCCAGTCGAACGCCTCTTTGGACTTTGGCTCTTCTTTCGATTCCTCTAGTTTATTGCCAGCGCGTCCTTGGGACGGAGCCGGCGCTACTTTACCGAGTCAGGCCAATAGTTGATGCCTTCGCCGAAATATTTCACCTCAGCATGAGCCAGCTTCGCGAGTAGCCCAGCCGTCAGGTAGATCGCAATGATCTTGTACTTCTCTCTCATCAATGACTCCTTCTTTTGCATGACTCATGACCTCTTGTTCAATAGAGCGCTTAAGTTTTGGCTCTGTTCCGGATTCCAAATTCAGAAAATACTCAAACACAACCTTACGCTCTCTTAAGAATCCGCTGCGACAGTGGCTGCATCCCGTGTCATTGCCGAGCCACAGGCCACTTTCCGGGTTGAACTGGCGGCATTTTGGACAAAGCCGTGGCAGTAGCCTCTGGTTCGCCCCTAAAAGTATATTCGGGACGACTTCTTGTGCTTTCACCCCATAGAACTCGAACACTCCCGGAATACTTAGCGCTCGGTTCGTGTGAACAGTCGTGAATACAAGGTGCCCGGTCTGAGCTGCGCGGTTTACGAGCTTTGCAGTTTCCGCATCTCGAATTTCCCCAACTAAGATCACATCAGGGTCTTGCCGAAGAAGCGCACGTAGGCCCTCGCCAAAGCCAAATCTTGAATTAACTTGAGTGTGCGTCACACCTTCAAATACATGCTCCACTGGATCTTCGAGGGAAGAAATGTTAAGTGAGCTCCGATCCAGCTCATTTAAGATCGAGTAAAGTGTTGTCGTCTTACCACTTCCGGTTTCACCACTAATGATGACGAGACCGCTGTTTTTGCGAATGGCGGACCTGATGTCCGTGAGCGCTTCCTCTGAGTATCCCGCACGTCTCAAATCGAAATTTCGGTCCTTAAAGAAAAGGCGAAGAACGATCTTTTCCCCGTAAATTGTGGGGATAAGGTTGACCCTCGCTTCAATCCGACGTTTTTCAAATGTAATGCGCGAGTCCTGTGCCACGCCAAATTGACCGAGCGAGAGGTTCATAACTCTCTTTAGCTCTAAGAAAAAACTTTTTCTTAGAGTCGCGGGCGACAGGCTTTTAAGCTGATAGTCCTTCGAGCTATGAAACACTTCGAGGACGCCGCCGATTCTCAGGCGAATCACAATGCCCTCAGTGACCGGCTCAAAATGAATGTCGCTCGCGCAAGCCTTAATCGCGTTATCAACCGTGTCACGTATGAGTGCCGCAAAGGGACCATTCCCTTGGAGTTTCTCTTCCGCGCTTAAGTGCCTCTGAATCGAGAGGCCATCAATCTTTTCGACCCTGCCTCTCACTTGGCCCCCTGACAGGCAGCTTGCAAAATGGCGATCTGGGCAAAGTAAAAAGGCACTTCAGCCCACTCTTTGAGGCAGCTCACCTGTTTCCATGTCGCAAACAAATTTCCCTGAAGGTCCTTTCCAATCATCCGTTCGCGGTTATTCACAAGCTTTGGTCCTTCGAGCATCGGGATATGCTCGAACTCGCGAAAGCACTGGCTGGAATTCGGCGAAATCATCTGCCACTTCTCACCAGGAGTAGCGGGCATCGAGCGCAAAACCTCAACGGCGAGGCTCTTAATTCGCTCAGCTACTAAAAGCGAGCCAATGACTTCTGATGGGCCATCGACTGTTCCGTATCGGGGAAACGTGACCCCCCACGGCGTACACACCGGGAGAGCTGACGGAGGAAACGCCACCTTCGGTGGGATTGGCGTGCTACACATCGGTGAATCGCTCGAAGTGAGCGGTGACACTGCCGCAATGGCTCCTTTTAAAAGGCACGCCTTGGGGCTTAGCTTCCAAGCAAGGAATGATGGCTGAAGAAGATCGCCGCTTCCAGTATTCCAGTGACTTCCAAAGTGCTCGCTCATCGCATCAAAGCAGAATTTCGGTGCCCGTGTACCTCCGCACGGAAGGCCAGCCAAGATCACATTTGCGAGTGGTACGGCAATGCTTCGGGCGTGGAAGGCCTGCGCCTCCTCATCATCAACAGTCCCAAATGGAGTTTTCGGGATCGCCGCCAGTTGAAAGGCAGCTCCGGGATAATCCATGAAGTGAGAGAGACCGGCGACAACAGTCGTTTCGATGAATGACTGCGGCACGTAGTAGCTGATTCTGGCGCAAGGATGAGGAGGAACTCCGCATACGGCCGGGGTTACTTTCCACTCCAAGCACGCCTGAAACTGCGGCTGCTTTACGATCTCGCAGACGCTGGGAAATGCAAAGCTCTTGAGCGGCAAGGCCATAAGCAGAAGGGCTGAACCAAGCGCTACCGCCGACCTCTTTGGCTTGGCTAAGAATGGAGCTTTGACCATTGCAAGCACGTCCTCGTGCGAGGTGCGCTTGGATTTTAGAAATTCGGGCTTCAAATAGAGTTTTAAGAACTTTGTTTCGCTGCCGTCGAAAACGAGTGAAAGCGCCTCGAAAGATTTAAGCCGCGAAAACTCCCGACCCGTAACCTCGAACTCCTTTTGATTCGAAATACTTACGGACTCGCTCAGGTTTGCGTTAGGTGAATCAAAGCCGCCGAGAACAAGATTTCGGGTAGGGCTATGCGAGGTCTCCGATAGCGTATGAGAGACCCGCTCAATGTCGCGCTGACCGACGAGTTCTTGCATGTTCTTGATTGTCTCGGAATCCGAGGAATGACACGCAATCCGCGTTCGGAAGTTTTGAACGAGCTCCTTGGCCGCTCGCTCCTTTCCGACACTGTTCATGATCGAAGTAATACTTTGGCTTGCGGCAATGAAAATGGCGTTCGCTTCCCGGCACTTTGCGAGATACCGTTCGTCGCCAAGCGAGTTGCCGCCACCGCAAGTCACGATGTCCTGATACTCGTCGCAAATTAAAAGGGCTACGCGCTCACAGTTTCTTTCCCTACTTGCGAGTCTGTCGAGGGTCGCTTTCTCGTAGTGAAGTTTAAGAATTGTTCCCATCGCGCGGGCGAGCGCTGGGCTTTCAATGTCGAGAAAAATGATTTGCCCCTGGTCGATCGCATCTGCCATTGAGAGGATAGTTCGTCCATCGCGTGAAGGGCAAAAGACCTTCGCTGCGCGAAAATCTTGAAACTGGTTCAGAAACGCAGTCGAAGTCGCGAGAATTCCGGTTCTCACGCGGTTGTCGAGCTGACGGTATTCGTCATCAAAGTACCGGATAGCACATTCAATATTAAATCTTTCCTCAGCACTGAATTTCTTGGATGCAAGTGCTCCGCGTAGTTCATCGGCGAGGGGTTCATTCGTCGCCTTAACGAGCGCTTCGTAAAGGTCGGTCAAAGTAAAATATCCGTTCGCAGCCGCACAGTAGATGACCGCATTTTTTAAGAGATTAAAGGCACTGAGTTCCCAGAACGGAGAATCCGATGACTTGCCGCTAAAGTTGATGGCCGCAGCCCGAAGCATTTCTGCAACATCGAGGAACTGGGATTTCTCCAGAATGTTCTCAACGAATACGGGATTGAAGGTCTCTTCGCCTTCGAGCGAAATAATTCGTATCTGATCTCCAAGCCCAAGTTTCTTGCAAATCGCGACAGCCGCGGAAATGAACGTGCGCTTTGGATCAATTGCCATCACCGCCGGGAGGGGTGAAAAACTCTCAAGAATCTGTCTAAAATACGGAAGCACAGCTCCTTGCGTTTTTCCGCAGCCGATAGAGCCAGTGATAAGGATTGCACCGTTTAGCGCCCTTTGCCCGAGGGCCGCCCATTCCGGATCTCTTTCCTTTTCGCCCTCGAACATCGAGCCAAGCACGATTCCATTTTGAATCTCCGGGAACTTTGGCAAGACTCTCGCAATCGCTCCACGCACTTTGAGGTACGAAACCAGCCGCTTCGACCTCCCAAACGCCAGCATGAGAAAGATCGCGGGTTGAGCAAGTGCCGCCGTCCAAGCTAACCAATAGGAGTCAATCGGCTCTGGGAGCCTCAAGCTCGGATAGAGGGAGGCACCGGCAATAGCCAAACAGAGCCCCACCATAAATCCGGCTAAGGAGAGATTAGACCAGAATGGCTCCTTACTAATCGCTCCGTTAAGGGTACGAAGTCTCGCTCCCTGGCCCAGGAGTCCGATCCTTCGAGCGACTAGCCCCCCAAGCCAAAGAACATTCAAAATCGCAAGAGGACAAACAACTGCGAAGAACGACCAGTTCTTGTTGTATGCCGCCTCTAGCGCAATCGAAGAAGCCCTTCCTAGCTCCTTGTTCCGTACGGCAATCCATGCGAGAGCAAATGCTCCTAACATGAGGACCGCCGTACCGAGCGAAACTTCAGATTTTGTTTCTGTCATCACTTCCCCTAAGTTAGACGTGCGCTTCAATTCTGTTAGCCTTCAAGTACGCTCGAAGTGAAGGCTTGCAATCGATCCGATGAAATTGTCCGTTATGAAATACGAACACCGCTTCACCGAACGTAAATTTCTTGCCCATCGTCTTCTCGATGAGAACTTGAATTCTGCGTGCGGCCTCCTCAAAAATGTCCGAGTCTTGAAAAGTCGCCAGTTTCTCCTTGATTGACATAGATTTCCTTTCTTTAGTTAGCCCGCAGGCGCTGCCTTTGATCTCATGGCCTGAAGAAGCATCAGTATCTTGAGCTCAATTCTTGGAAGCAGTGGACGCCGACGTTTTTCGTGGCCTGATACCAACTCAAATGCTTTCAAGATTCTCTCCTCGATTTGCTTCGGATTCATACAGCGCCTCTCGGTAAGGGACTCAGCATTCGCTCAATCGCTTCAATTTCTGCTACAAGCCGTTTGTTAGAGACCAGCTCATTGACTGATAGGCGGCCGTACCACCGCCTGAACTCCTCGCGCAGTTTCGCCAGAATTCGCTTCTCTTCGGGTTTGAGTTGGATCGGTACGATACTAAGTTTTGGCGTATCCATTTTTCCTCCATTAGAAATGCATGAAATGTTGACGTGCGCGAACGCGTGCTTCTTCAATTCGCTCCTGCCCAGGAGGAGCGACGAACATCAAAACCCAAGCGCCATGCGCGCAAGCCTTCACGAAGCGTAAACACGCAGCGATCATGCGCTTTGCTTTTTCAAATTCAGGTGGAGGCCAGCTCAGGCTCCACGTTGAGAGCGCGATTACCTTTTCCATTTGATGTCTCCTCTAGTGAGGGTTGACGAATTATTCGTCGTCCTCACTAATATCTATTTCACGGGTCGTGCCGAATCTCGGCTCGTCCATGAATCAAATCCAAGTTGTTGAATTGTCAGAGGATCGTCGGATGGCTGAAATCTACACCCAACGCGCAGATCGGACGCAATCTCCAACTTTCTGGAAGTGACCTAGAGAGAATCTAGTGGTTTCGTTTAGTTATAGGGCTACAGAATTCGGTAGCGTCTGCAAAAAGCTGGAGAGCTCCCAAAGGCAGGCTGTTTCTCACTAATCTTTTAGGGAGCAGAGAGCGCTATAGCGTGCGAAGGTTCAAATAAGCTGGGCTGCTAGATAGCTTGAAGGAGCAGCGCACTTGGGAATTTCAAACACGACTGACGTACCGCTAATCCCGTCAGAGTTCACCGTTAGCGTTCCCTTGAACTCGTTGACTGCCTTATTAGCGTAGTACAGGCCTAAGCCCGTGCCGCCAGCCTTATCGAATGTCATGCCCTTTTGACCAAGTTTCGAGAGCAGGGCTGGTGCGATGCCTTTCCCGGTGTCCACAACACAAACGAGAATCGAGTCATTCGTCTGCTTTACCTTTACGGAAACGCAGCCGCTTCCGCTGATCGCCTCAACCGAGTTATCAAGTACGTTGGAAAGAGCCCGCTTGAGTTTAGTCGCGCATACTTTCGCAAAGACGTTGCCGCCGTCTATGTCTACGCTTACGTCAAAGAGCACGTCGCTCTTTTCCTTAAACTGAAGCTCTTTTTCCGCGACGAGCTCGCCGACTAACTCAACGACATTCTCGGGTTTGTGTCCCGGAATACCGTCGATTACGTGCAGAACACCTTCAAGGGCCGGAGCTCTCTTTTGGGTTAGGTCATTTGCAATATCATTAATTCTCTGGATGGCCCCGAAAAGCTCGGCGCGCCGGTCTTCGCCGATTGTAACGATAGATTTAACAAGCATATTTAGCGCCGCTAGCGGTGAACGAATGTCATGTTTTACTTGTCTTGCAATCTCGCCGGCCGCTCTGGTCTCTGCATTCACTCGCGCTGCCGCCATGTGCATCGCCATCTGATTTCGGAGGTAATCGAACTCTGAAATTACAAGCCGCTTATTGGATTCTGGAGAGAGCCCTCTTCCGCTCGAAGACTCGTTAAGAATCGAGCGGAGTTGGCCCATGAGAATGCGTCCCGCATAGACGAGCACCGCGAGAACGACTAAAGCCAATAGTAAGTTTAAAGCAATGGCCGCGATAATTTTCGATTGTACAGATTGGTAGATGTCAGAGTTATTGAAAACGATTCGCACATCACCAGCAAGTTGGGTCTTCGCTTCATCAAAATATACTTTCTCTCGGACCTCGAACATCTCACCTGAAGCTAGTACTGGACTTTCGCAAGTCGCGATTGGTCGATCTTTAGTGGAAATCTCTACGCAAGCGACCTGGGGAATATCGAAGCTGGAATTTGCGCGGATCTTAGCCTCGACGAAGCTTCCCTGGACGAGCGGAGCCTGAAGCGACTTAATTAAGAGATTAGAAACGACTCTTTGATAATCTTCGCGAGCTCTCTTCGTTTCATTAAACTCGCGAAAGATTTGAACCGTCGTAGCTACGCCTGAATAGATCACGATCACGGCTAGAATAATCGCGCCGAAAAATTGGTTGAAGGTTAGCCGGGTCGAAATCTTACTCACAAGTCACCGTTAGTTGGTTCGTTTCACATTAATGAGCCGTGGAGTGTAACGAAACCCAACTTTATCTTCAGCAAGACCGCGCTTTGCAACGGAGTAGGTCACCAGCTTCCATCCTGGAACCATACGCTTTTCGAGAACCATTTTCTGATTGAACTCTCGGAAAAGCTCACTTCGCTTTGTCCAATCTTGCTCCACGCGGGCCGATTGATAGAGCGGCCGGAGGTTTTCCAGGTACTCTACGAAATCTACTCCTAGGACCTGGTTCAAAAGCGGCAAGAACCCCTCGGGGTCATTGAACCCACCGGCCCAGCTCGCCATTAACACGTCAGGCTTACGATTCTTTATCGTTCCAAGCTCTGAAGGAGTGAACGTATAGAACTCCAACTCAAAGCCGTATTTAGCGGCGAGTTTTTTTGCCGTTTCACCTTCAAAAAGGAACGCGAATGCGTTGCCAAGACCAGCTAAGGTGAGCTTCGTCTTTGGCCCGGATACGTCCTGCTTTTTCGGGTTGAACTTAATAGGCTCTGGTAAGAATCCGGCAATTCCAACGGGCACAAGGCCGGTTGCGCGCTGAAGTTTCTTTTCTTGAGTTTTCTTTTCTACCAGCTCAGTCAAGAAGGTCATGGCTCTGGATTTGATTTCCTGCGAACGGTAGTGGCTTCCGTGCGGATACCACCAAAGCGAAGTCTGTGCAAAGCTCAGTTGCTCCTGCGTATCTAGAGAAATTTGCCGTTTGGATGCGGCGGTGTTCAATTCATCAAGTACCGATTGAGTTGCAACTGGCACATAATCGGGCAGTACACCCTCAGGCAAATCGAGGGCTTCGTTCTTATAGAACACGATCTCCCACTCGGGAATCGGAATGCTTCCGGCCTTCGCATAGCGCTCATTCTTCACCAAGTACCACTTAGCATTCTTTCGTTTGAGGCGGTAAGGACCTGAGCCAATGATTGGCTCATCCGAAGTAGAATCATATTTCCAGCCATAGGGCACGATACCCAGGTGATCGCGTGTGAGGGCTTTTAGAATAGAAACATTCGGCTCCGAGAGGAGGATTTCAATTTCTGACGGGCTCTTTACCCTGACTTCCTTTATGGCACGGACGAAGTTACTCGATTGCGTCTTTTCGTGAAGGTGGCGGTCAATGCTGTACTTTACGTCCTTTGCGCCAACGGCTTTACCATTTGAAAAATGCTGACCATCCCCAATTTTAAACGAGAGTGTTTTCCCGTCCGGCGAAACACTCCAGCTCTCAGCAATACCTCTTGTCATGCTACCAAACCTATCCGCGTCTACGAGCGGCTCCAGAATCTGGCCCAAGACAACATGCTCGGCGAATTGATTCACGAGTGCCACGTCCCGAGGGAACGTGACCGGCACGTATCCGAACTTTGGGACCGCATTTTCGGCGATTGCTGCATTAGACATAATTACTCCAGTAAAGATCAGGGCCGTTAGGGCCGGCGAAAATAGCTTTTTCATAAATTGACCGCATTTCTTAATTCTCTGTTGAGCTTTGTGCGCCTGACGACGGCGTTCACAAGGCTCGTTCCATATTCAGTTAGATCGGCAGGCTCGAATGTATCCGCTGTTGCGAAAAGCATATCCGCATGTCGATCCGAACTGAACCCGGCCTGTTTCTCAAATTCTACCATTCTAGAAAGCGCATAGAGCGAATGCAGTCGCCCGATGGTGGGGCGTACCGTTCCCTGGAATGGGGCATGCACGAGCTTAAAATCAGCCTCAGCTTCCACAAGCCGATCAAGGAGATTGAAAAGAAAAAGTTCCTGGTGAGCCATTTCGTGAACCATCGAAATTGCGACTTCCTGAACCGTAAATTCTCTGATGCGTTCGCCAAAGAAGATGCAGCCAAACGCATGAGGATGTGACCCGGACCGAAAGCCCACGTTCTCAAGCTTCATGTACGAGTTCACCCAGCGATCTTTCAACGCGAACGTCGTTGGCGCGACTTCAGCGAGAAACCTTTCAGCCTTTACAATGAGGCTAATGTCTTCGCTCGTAAAGCTGGCGGGTCTTCCTTCTTCAGAGACTTTATTTGCGATCCTGCCTGAGACTTCAAATTGATCTGTCTCCTTAGAAGGAGTTAGAAACTTTGAATTCACGTCAAAGCCCTGCCAAGAGCGAGCTATCTCAGGACCGTAGGCACGCAGGGTTAATTCCATTAAAGGCCTTCGCTCAAGAGCGATGGCAAGCCCGTCCTGGGCATCACCAATTCGGCGCATGAGCGCCGAACGAAACCGGGGGGACAGTTCATCGAACATCCATCCACCAGATTCAATCGTCTTTAAGCCAAGGTCTTTCAGATTCACTTCGACACCTATTGCATGATGTCGATGCGAGCGGAAGCGAACTGAGCATTGTCGAAAATCGCGATATTGAGCTCGTTGCTCTTCTCGTCAACTTTCACAACCAGATTTTCTCCCGGTTGAAGTTCCGCCTTTGCCTTGATGGCTTCAACGTCAAGATTCAGACGACGCGCGAGTTCTTCGCCCAGTCCGTAGTAAACACCGCGCTCCATCGTTCTCCCATCAACCTGAATTTGTGCAAATGCACTCTGGCCGACAAGCAACGCTGACAAGACACTGACAATATTCTTAATCTTCATTCTCTTTTCTCCTTACTTTCTGTTAGTAACGCTGTTCTTTTTTTGAAATCAGTTCGTGGTTGATTTTGCTAGAGGTGCTTTCTTCTCACCAATGCCAAGAAGCTCTCTCCGGTAGTTCATTGTGTTATGATTAAGCCCGAGTAGAGCGGCTGCCGCGCTCTTTACATTTCCACTCAATTCCATCGCGCGATTGAGGAGCTTTCGCTCTTCATCTTCCACTTTCCGAACGAAGTCTTTGTGGGACATGATTTCTCCGCGAGCCAGGATCGTGTCCACGCTTGAGATTGCGGACTCGGAGAGTTCATTCTCCAAGTCCTGAGGCGTGATCCGCTTCTCCACCAAAGCGTGAGCCTTTTTTACGACAGCCTCTAAATCGCGCACGTTTCCAGGCCAGCAGTAGCTTTTGAGCCTTCGCATGGCGCTATCTGAAATTGTCTTCCGCTTTCCGGTTTTCGTGTCCATTTGGGATAAGAAATGGCGCACCAGTGGCTCGATGTCCTCCGGGCGCTCCCGAAGCGGAGGAACGTCAACGGTCAAATATTTGAGCCGGAAGTACAGGTCCTGGCGGAACTTGTTCTGCTCGGCTAACGCTTTAATGTTGCAGTGAGTGGCCGCTACAATTCGGAAATCAATCTTTTTGGGGACGCCTCCGACCGGCTGAATTGTCTTCTCCTGCAAGGCGCGTAGGAGCTTCACTTGGAGCTCAAGCGGCATGTCACCGATTTCATCAAGAAAGATCGTGCCGCCATTCGCTTGCTCAAAGAGACCGATTTTTTTGTTTAGTGCGCCAGTAAATGAACCTCGCTCGTGTCCAAAGAGTTCGCTCTCTAAAACATCCCTGCCAAATGCTGCGCAGTTGATCGCGACAAAGTTTTTACCTGCACGCTTGGAATTTTCGTGAACCGCTCTAGCAATCCCTTCCTTGCCGACACCAGATTCGCCCAAGATCAGCACTGGTTCGTCGTAATCAGTAAACTTCGAAATAAGGTCAGCGACCTTCGCTAGTTCACGCGAATGGCCAACCATCTTGAGTACGCGAGAAATCTTTGAACGGCGGTCTTCTTCCGATTCCTCTGAATCCGCATCTTCTCCTTCGAAAATCATTGAGCTAACTGTCGTGAGGAGGTGCTCGGGCTCGCTGCTCTTACAAATAAACTTTTCCGCGCCGGCGGCCAAACATGCCTTTACAACCTCGGGGGCGTCCGACATTCCCGACAGCATTACGATTCGCACGGACTCCCTGATGCGCTTAAGTTCAGTCGCAACCTCGTCGCCATTCATGCCTTCGCCGTTTTTATTCTTCATGTCGTAATCGAGAAGTACGATTGGATACTTGTCGGGATTCTCCTTGAAGAGAGCGATTGCCTGGTAGCCGCTCGTCGCCGTATCCACTTCGATGCTTGCATCCTGGAAAACGAGGTTCAGGGACCGGAGAACCAGGGGATCGTTGTCTACTGCTAAAATTAAGGATTTCATCGACATTCCTTGCGCTTACGTTCGTTGGAAAGAACTAATAGCAAACATGGAGCCAATTCCCCAGGTAGTGCTAAACATCCGAAATTTAAGGTCCCTGAACCCAGTAAGCGATAATTCGATGGGAAGAGCTCGAAATCCAGAGTGCGATACCTCCAAAAAGTTGGAGGTGCGATTTGGGAAGGTTCCGCCAACGCCTGGATATAATAGACAATTTGTTTATTTTCAAAGGGCCTGCCTTCTTCCAAAAGTTCGTAGGCTCAATCTAAGCGAAATGGAAGATCTCCTGAAAAATCAAGCCGATGCCTCAAATTTCAGCAGCCTCCAAGTTCTTGGAGGTGTTGATCTAGTGGGCGGAATCGTAAAATATATTCATAGCGAATTCTCGCCTGGGCGCAAAAAGTGCCCACCCAAGAGATATAGGTTTTAGCGAGATATGCTTAGTGGAAGCGATGCCTAGGCATCTTGATTGGCTAGGCTCTGTACCTTGCGTGGCTCATCTCACACAGACACCTTCGAGTTCTCCTCCGTCAAAGAGAAAACCCTTAAGCCTTGTTGCAGCGTTAATTTTCGCTCCAACAAAGCTGGCTCCGCGAACATCAGCAAAACTCAAGTCGGCCCCGCGGAGATCAGCTTCGCAAAAGTTCGCGCCCCTGAATTTACCACCACTTAGTGCGGCATCTCGAAGATCCGCGCCGCTAAGCTCAGCGCCCTCATGGTCAGCTCCCGGTAAAACAGCAACCTCCAGGAGCCGCTTGGTCTCCTGGAGGTCGCTCGAAGCAAAAATGGTATTCCCGAATCCGTTCGTGATTGCCTTCATCGATAGGTGTCCATCAGATCATCCATGCTAAACGCGCTCGGTCCAAAAACCAGCTTAACTGCCTTGCCGGTCAACACAAGCTGATAGCTCCTTTGGTTCACATCATCAAAGAGCGTCAAGTCGCGCGTGAATTTCAACTCAACTGATCCCGGTTGCGCCATGCGAACCCTTCCGTAATAGAGCTTGAGCATGGAGCCCTCTCGATCCCAGATGCCGGATTCAATGATGTATGGACGCTCCGATCCACTGCTACCGTTCGCGAGACGCGCCTTTGCGAGCAGGTGATAGTTGCCGTCCGCATGAACGATGAGCTCTAGGCCGCTAAGAACAACTTGCCCTGCAATCACAGCCTCGTTTGTCGAAAATCCTTTAAGCGCAATCGAAGTTCGACTTTCACGCGCACGGAAGCTCGAAAAAACGCCAAGAGTGTTTTCCTCATCCGGGCAGACTTCCCGATGACTCTGGATGCCAGCCGTTGACCAGACGTTTACGGCTTTAGCTGCCACGTTTTTTAGCCCTTCAGTCACGATGTTCTTCTGATAGAACACTGAAGCGATCACTTTGCCATCGACCTCCTGAGCTTCGATTTCCATGAGGTCGTCAAGCACAAGCTTGCCGTTTACTTGTTTCACCGCACCCTCAAAGTTGCGCACCCTTTGCCGTTTGTATCGGTATCCGCTCGCGGTGTAATCGGTGACGTATTTTTCCTTATATTCAACCTCGTATCGGTTGTTTGCGTGAATCAGGACATCCGCTTCTGCCAGAATGTCATTCCCAAGGTTGACGTCTTGAACGCTGAGGTATCGAAAGTACACATTGCCCGCTGCGCACGATCCATCGGTAGTGTAGACAATCCTCTGGTAGTCGAATGCCGATGCCGGGGTTCGCGACTCGCGATTTCCGCCGTTCTCTTGAGATGTGACGAAGCCCTGGTCCCTCGCCGAATCTTTACTTTCGGCACAAGCACTCAGCGCTGTCGCAAATGCCAGCGCGATGAAATAAATGCTTTTCATATATTCTAGATCCCTTCTGTTGTTTGATTTCTTGAACGCGATCACGTTTCACGCGCTCTTAAAGGATTACATTTCAACAGAAGTGCCAGTTCTGCTGGGCACGCAGCGACGCAGCTAACTTACTGAATGCAAATGCAAATCAGATTCTAAATCTGGAGCCGATGATTTCAACCTAGGTAAGTATTCTCCAAAAAGTTGGAACTGAAATTGCGATTCCGGCGCAATCACAGGAGGTTGGCGAACTCCAATTTTCTGGAGCGGCTACGAAAAGCTGGAGAGTGCTACGCGTGCGTGCGTTTTCGGTTTTGTTTTCTAAGTTTCGGGCCACTTTTAGCTTTCGACGTCGGAACGTACTCGCGCCCCGAAGGTAACTTCGCTATTTTTTCAACCGGCTCTCCGGAAGGAATTGGAATGAATGAAAGTGCGCTGGCCAGCGCGCCGTTTGGAATCGCGACCTTTATATGTTCGGCGTGCATCTGCAACGCCTGTCCAACAAAACGCCCCACTTCGACATCGATATCCAGGAGTTCTCTGACTAATTTTGAGGTTGGTTTTCTAGAGCTTCTCAATATGTGCAACGCCAAAGTTCCGCTAAGGATACTCTTTACCAGCCCTTCCTCTATCTGCTCTAGCGACATTGGCTTTTTAGATTTGGGTGATTGCTTAAACGGAAATCGCTGTCTCTTCACGGTCTTCAATGTGCCCCCTTTTTCAGCAGAGCCCAAAAGAGACCCGAAGCTGTAGCATCGTGTTCAAGTACGCCAAACGTCCAGCAAAATCAATACCTGTAGCTGTAACTACGACGAACTTACAGATGCGGGGTATTCTTGACGCAGATAAGAAAACAGTTTTCGAAAAACCTAAAAAGGCTGAGAAAGCGTGGAAAGCTGACTCAAGAACAGTTGGCTGAAAAGTTAGGTATAAGTGTTCGATACGTTCAGCAACTTGAAGGCTCCAATTGCCCAAACGTAAAACTTGAGACAGTTGCCATTTTGAGCAAGGCCTTAAAGGCCAGGCCGTGTGAATTCCTAGAAGAGTGACTGCACGTTAGATAATGAATGAGAAAGGTATCCAGCCTTCATGCAATCTGCCTTCGTCGTAGTTACATCTTCTCACCTTTGGCTTGCGCTTGTAAGGTTTAGCCCAAGATTTCATGAGCGATTTTTAGGAGCTCTTTCGCGTGGGGCCTTGCGACCGTCGTATAGTCATACTCAATGTCCCGAAATTCGTAGTTGGGAACATCGTCGCTCGCGAAGAAGACGATCGGCGTATCCAGGTTCATTCCTCTGAGAATTTCAAACAGCGCCCTAGCCCTTTCGGGTGTGTGATACTCAGAAATAATCAGCGCGAATCTAATTGTGCGGAGGAAAGAAACAGCTTCTCGTAAGTAGCTCACAGTGACCACGGCATAACCTGTCGAGAGCCGAAAGCTTTCTCGGATTAGGAATTTAACGTCATCATCGTGTTCAATTACTAGAACGCGTTTGGGCAGCGCTTCCTTGTCAGTAAAACAGCCCCCTTTAATCCAGTTCTTCAAGATTACAGATTGCGAGCGTCTGCATCAAGGCATGGCGCAGTTCCCATCAAGGGCTATTTACGGTTAAACTACACCATTGGTGGAAACACACCCTATCGATGAACTCGGTGTGTGAGCTTCGAAAATTCCCGGCGAGAAAAAATAGTCTGCACTACCTGGAGAAATTTAATGCGCCGGGCAGTGAATTCTCAGCTCCTGGAACGCGATCATTCCTTACATCGAAAAGTAGCAAATAAAGCCCATCCGTGGGCACGCCATTCTTATGAATGGCCTTTGATCACCCAGGCGATGAGCTGAATGAATCCAACAATGAGCGCAATGATCCAAGTCCGCTTCATTCCCAGCACGATTCGATAGTCCTTCATCTGAAGACGAAGGTTCATCTCGATCGTTATGTAGTTTGAGTTTTGGTCCATGAACGACCTCCTTTTGCCCGCAAGCCGTTAGGCCCATGAAGGAGGTCGGCTCGGGGACCAAAAGGATTCAAACGATCTTGAAATCGTAGATAATGGGAGTTCCGTCCTTCGGAAGATACGTCATGGTCGAGCATTTTTCATGGAGTCGCGATGTGAGATTAAGTTGGTTATAATTCATAATACATGCTTCGGGTTTGGCTCGTTCCAGCTAAGGCTTGGATACCAGCGTCCGGACGAGTGGACTTAATTTTAGAATTGACGCCCCATCATTATCGTTCATTACGCGCATTCGACAATTAGGTCTCCAGTCGATAACTCGCGGATCAGATTTGCTCCAACTTCTTTGAGGACTTTCTGTGGTCAGATTGGAGCCTAGATCCGCTAAGATTAAAGCGGATACCCCGCACCGCTTAATATCATCGTGTAGCAATTATCGCGCTCAGTTCGATATATAGCGGAATCCCAATGATCAAATTCATCGGAAAAGTCAGCGCTAGGGGAAGTGCGAGGTACAAACTCGGGTTTGCTTCGGGGATGGAGGATCGAATCGCGGCGGGAGCGGCAATATACGATGCACTTCCCACAAGAACAGCTAGCAAAATTTGGTCTCCTTGAGGAAGCCCGAATAAGTAGCCCGCGAGTAAAGCGATGCTGCCAAAAAACAGAGGTGAAAAAACTGCGACCGGAACAGCAGTCAATTTTGACTTCCATGCTTCCTTGAGTTGCCTTTGGGCGACAAGTCCAAGATCGAGCAAGAAAAACGCAAGCACTCCCTTAAAGCAGCCCTGCACTACAGGCGCAATTCCACCCCATGAACCCTCGTTCATGGAAATTCCGATAGCAAAGCCACCGAGGAGGAGGACGACAGACTTCGTTGAAAGAATTGATTTTAAGAGCGAGCGGTTGCCAAGGCGAGAGGCGCTGGAAAACCTCTGATAAAGGAAAACGCCAATCAAAATCGCAGGGATTTCCATCAACGCCATGACGGCTACCATATACCCGCTGAAGCTGATGCCTTCGTTTTCGAGAATACCTTGCGCAGTGATGAAGGTGACGGCGCTTACCGAGCCATAAGATGCTGAGAGCGCTGAAGCGTTAGCTATTCCAAGCCGATTCTTAAGAGCGAGAAATAGAATTACGGGCAGGGCGAAACACGAAATTAGGCCTATTGAGAGGGTCGGGAAAAAGCCGAAAAGATTCTCAGCAACTCTGACTTCGTGTCCGCCCTTTAAACCGAGGCTAAGAAGCAGAAAAATGGAAAGGAACTTAGAAACTGAATCTGGCACCTCCAAATCTGATCTAATCCAAGAAGCAAACGCGCCTAGGATGAAAAAAAGAATAATTAGATCGAAGCTAGCTAAATGACTCATCCAATTTTTTGCTCTTCCATCTCCAAATTCCGCTCCGCCTCTCGCGCAATCTGCCTAGCTCTGGTTCTCTCCTTCACCCGGCTTCTGTCGCCAAAACGATTCAGCTTCTCAAGCATATGATCGACTACTTCAGCCAACGCGACATAAAGACTTGAGTCAGCTTTCTCTACGGTGATGCCATCATACCGTCCGCGAGCGACATGAAGCTTTACCCTAAAGAAGTCTGGGCCTGCTTGAAGCGGAGAGTTTTCCATTTCCAAAGTGACCTGAACCTTGCTTTCGTTCAAGTCAGGAAATTTATCCATTAAGGCTTCAACTCGGTCGTTGACAGCCTCACGAGCCAATTCTGACTTCTCAAGGTTTTTGAACTTAATCTGAATCATATAGCACTCCCTTTTTTTGCTGTGTTCATGAGTTGTTTCATTTGCGAGCACTGATGGCCTTCGCAAACAGGTTTTACTTCGAGACACGCCACCTTCAGGTTGCTCAAGTTCTCCAGGGCGGGTCGCGCCAGCCACGGCTCAACCGCAATCAGGCTTTGTGCTTTGCCCCAGCAACTAAGCGCCTTAAGGCCCGAGAACTCTTTGACCTCCGTCCTTAAGTTTTCTACCTGAGCCGACGTTTGAGGCGACTGGATCACCTCATTCGCTTTGGTCGCGACATAACTAAATGCCGAGACGCCCGCCCAGATCACAAGCCCTGAAGTTACTAAGAATCCGACGATCCCAATCGCGGCGAAAATCTTCACCTTTCGCATGAGATGGGGCTTCGCTTTGAGCTTCCGCAGTATTTCTAAAAGTATTAGTTTTTTCATCCGAACCTCTCTTGAAGAACTTCATATTGATGAAGTCTCATTGTTACTTCCAGTTCCTGTCCCTCATCATCCAAAATGGCCAAAATCGGGCGGCCTTTCGGAATCTCATCTCTTTTGGCCACCACTACTTCACCACCTTGACTCAAGACCATCTGTGCCAAGTCATCGAGAATATCATCGTCCTCATGGTCTAGATCGTAAGGGTGAATGGCGAGCCCTCCCGATTTGGTATCGATTTTACCGAAAATACTCATCTCATCCGTGACGATGAGCTTTCGCACTCGGCCTTGGACGACAGCCTTCGTGATCTGAAAAATATTGTTTCTCGTTCGGTTATCGTCTTCAGCAAATCTAAACTCCAGTAGTGCTTTATCAAGCGCCCGCTTCGACTCTTCCTTCAGCAACTTCCTGATGCTCGCGCACAGCTCATTCAAGTTGTGTTTACCAAAAGAATTCGCCACTGCCGTTTTTACGGCTTGCGGATACTTTAGATTTCTATTGAAACCCTCAACCTTAGACTTCTCACCCGCCACAAAAAGCTTAGGCTTCGAATTCTTCGTGAGCTGCGTGATCCACTCATTAAGCCAGGCGTAGGTTTCCTCTTGCTTGACCTTGTTACGGCGTGCCTCCTTCAGGCTCAGGTATCCGCCCAAAGCATCTTTTCCTTTAAAGAACTCTGGAAACAAAATACTATCGACCAGTTTGAACGAGTTCTGGCATCCCAAGTAGAGATGAGCCGAATCTTCTTCCAAACCTAAAAGAAGAAATTCTCTATCCGTTTGCAGCCAGCGAAGGAGCGGTTTCACATGAAAGCTCGTTGCTACTTGGCAACTATATTCGACTTCGACAGGAACATTCAGCACTCTGAACGAGTCTTTATTCCTAAATAGGCCGATATTGCCTTTCATCTGCTTAAAGATTCTGGCGTCGAGAAGAAGCGAGTCGAGTGGCTCCAGAAATTTCTTTCGCTCTTCTACGGTCATGGCCGAATTGAGCCACTCGTAGGACTCGCCGATTGCGTTGCGAAGTTGAGATTTCAAGCTCACTAGATCTCCTCGATTGACGAGATAAATCGTCAAGTGAACTCCATCCTTCGATTCAAGTAGGGGCTTTAGGGTCGTCTGTTTTGAAGTCAGCATTTTAGTATCCTCCAGTTAGTTTGTATGTAGAGCTTCCGGCCCCACATGAACAACTTTACGGAAGATTGCTGGATTGTTAAAATGGATAAAAGCGCTTACTTGCAGTGTTATTTGTTATACGACGAATGAATCCATGAGTTTAGCTGCGATTGGATTCGCCATTTTCCTCTGCGCAGTCACTAAAAAGAGCTCTTCATGGACACCTTGGAGCTGGCCTATCTCGACCAGTTCCCCCCGCAGCACCTGGCCCGTCACTGTATGAGTCGCCGTTGGGATCAAGCCCATCTCATTTATAGCCATTAACTTTTTCACTGAGATGTCCTGGCTCTCCGTTATGACATTCAATTCTATTTTGTGAAGTTTGGCCCAATGGTCAAGGTCTTGCCTGAGCCTACTGTCATAGGTGGGAAGGATCATCGGCTCGCCAGATATCGATTTGGGAAAGCCCTTGCGGAGCGTTTTGTATTTCGGAGCACCGTAAAAGGCGACGTTCTTCTTGGTTATCGACTTTGGCGAGAGTCCCTTTGAATCAATACCGGTAGGCAAGAAATTCGTGACCATTAAGTCCATGCGATGCGCGATGAGTTCCCTTAAAAGCTCATCTGACTTTCCCTCTGAGAGAGTGATCTGGCAGGGAGATATACGGAAGGCGTGCTTTACCAGCTGAAGGACAATTTGCTTGGGAACAGAGTCGAGTGCTCCCAAATGCAAAGATGGCTTTAAAGGCCTCAGTCGATCGTGAAGCACCTCATACATTTCAGATCCCATGCGAAAAATGTTTTTCGAGTAGTCGAGTGCGACTTTGCCTTGTTCTGTGAGGACAAGCTTCTTGTGATGTCTTTCAAATAGCTGAACCCCGAGCGTGTCTTCAAATTGCTTGAGCTGGGCCGATAGCGTTGGCTGCCCAACACGCAGCTTCTCCGCAGCCTTTGAAACTGTTCCTTCTTCGGCAATCGTCTTGAAATAAAACAGATGATGGTAATTGATCCATGGACTCATTGCTAAACCTCCGTCTTTCTTGTATCGCATTAAAATATGCTGTTCAATACAATTATAGATTTGAAAGATATAAGGAATCGGTCGATATTTAGGAGGAAGAATTAAAGGAGATTTTTAGAATGATACTGTTTCCATTTTATGACTACTGGTGGTTCTACGCTGGGTTTATTGCTTTCGTTCTAATTGTTCTGGCGCTAGACCTTGGAGTATTTCATAAAAAAGCCCACGAAGTCGGTTTTAAGGAAGCATCCATTTGGACAGCCGTTTGGATCGGAATGGCTTTTGTCTTTAACTACCTGTTCTACCTCTATGCGCAGCATCGATTCTCAACGCACGAACGATACACATCACTTCCAAATTTTGATCCCGATGCACAAGCCAAGACCACGGCCCTCGAATTTTTAACGGGCTTTGTCGTTGAGAAGTCCTTGGCCATCGACAACATTTTCGTCTTCGCCGTTGTGTTTGCCTACTTCGGTATTCCGAAGATGTATCAGCACCGAGTCCTATTCTGGGGAATCTTAGGTGCCCTGGTATTTAGAGCCATCTTTATCGCTATGGGCTCGGTGCTCATGCAGTACCAGTGGGTTGTTCTGTTCTTCGGCGGCCTCTTGATCCTCACGGGCTTCAAGATGTTCTTTGCCGGCACCAAGCCGCAAAACTTGGAGAACAACTTCATAGTCAGACAGCTTAAGAAAATATTTCGAGTTCATCCTCATATCGAAGGCCAGAAGTTCTTCATCAAAAAGAACGGTCTTACCTATGTGACTCCGCTTTTCTTGGCTCTAATTTTCCTTGAACTCAGTGACATCATCTTCGCGGTTGATTCGGTCCCGGCGATCTTTGCCCTTACCAAAGAGCCGTTGATTGTATTCACGTCGAACATCTTCGCTATTCTTGGACTCCGCTCGATGTACTTCATGCTCGCGGGAGTGATGGACCGCTTTGCCTACATCAAATACGGGTTGGCATCGGTGTTGGTATTCGTGGGACTTAAGATGGTGTGGCTCAACGAATCCTTCGGAGGCAAATTTCCGATTGGCTGGTCTTTAGGAATCATCGCCTCTCTGATCGGTAGCTCGATAGTGCTTTCCATCATCATCGACCGCAGAAAGCAAAAGCTCATTATCCCGAAAGCAGACTTAAAATAGAACGATAACGATTAATTAATTACGAAGGAGAATTAAAAATGAAATGCCCAAACTGTAAAGAGCACAACCTAATAATAGCCGAGAGAAAAGGCATCGAAATTGACCACTGCCCCGAGTGCCGAGGTATTTGGCTTGACCGGGGAGAGCTCGATAAGATTCTAGAGAAATCACGAGATGAGGAGAGTTCCTTTAGACAGGACAACTCTCGAAATCATTCGCAGCCAGACTATTATCAAAAACCTCACAAGAGGAAAAAATCGTTCTTGGAAGAGATTTTCGACTGATGGGATCTGGTGTTTAAAAAAATGTTTCTATCCAAAGTTAGAATTCAGAGGAGGTTCTTGAAATGAAAATCGCTAAACGGGTCTTTTTGTTTGTCGCAACAAATATTCTAATCATCGCGACTCTTTCGATAGTGATGTCCGTTTTCGGTATCCAACCCTACCTGGATGCTAAGGGGATTAATTATCAGTCGTTACTGATTTTCTGCTTAGTTTGGGGCTTTGGTGGCGCTTTTATTTCGCTCGCGCTCTCGAAAGTCATGGCTAAATGGATGATGGGGGTCAAAGTAATCGACCCCCGCACCACTGACCGTGAGCTGGCAGCTTTGGTACGAAAGGTCCACGGGTTTGCCAGGAAAGCGGGCATCGAGAAAATGCCCGAGGTTGGCTACTATGAAGCGGATGACCTAAATGCGTTCGCCACGGGGCCTACCAGAAACCGCTCTTTGGTCGCCGTCTCGACCGGTTTGTTGAGAAACATGAATGAGCAAGAAATCGACGGGGTTCTTGCTCACGAGGTGGCCCACATCGCAAATGGCGACATGGTTACGATGACCCTCGTTCAAGGGGTTGTGAACGTGTTTGTCATGTTCCTAGCCCGGGTGATTGGCTTTTTCGCAAGTCAGTTTGTGGCGGAAGAGAAAAGGCCGTTTGTTCAATTCGGAATAGTGATCGCGTTAGAGATCGCTCTTGGTATCTTGGGCATGATTGTCGTCTCGGCCTTCTCTAGACGCCGAGAATACCGAGCCGATAGTGGCGGAGCCTCGCTCTCAAGCACGGGCAACATGGTGTCGGCGCTACAAAGGCTAAAAGCAAATCAGCAGCTTCCTCAAAGCGACGATCAGCCCGCAATCGCGTCCCTCAAGATTTCAGGAAAGGCTGTAGGCTTCTTGAAGCTGTTTTCTACCCATCCCGATTTGGATGACCGAATCGCAAAACTTCGATCCCAACCGGTCTTGGCTCGGGTAGCGCGAGGAGGGGTCCGCTATGGTTAAAAAACCTAAGTGGAAAGTTATGAAAAGATACTTGACCCGCGCATCGAGCGAACCTGAAGCGCTTTCGCGCGGGGTGGGACTGGGGCTTTTCGTGGGGTTTCTTCCCTCGCTCGGGTTTCAAATTGTTTTAGCTTTTTTGCTAGCCGGACTATTTAACGCGAATAAAATTGCTGCGATGTTTGGAACCTTGGTCACAAACCCTTTCACCACCTTGCCTCTGAGTGTGTTTTCGCTCTGGCTAGGCGATCTGATCTTGCCCGGCTCGACAATCGCGAACCACTCCGTTCAAAATTTTGAATGGAGGAGCTTAATGGATTCTCCTGGGCAGCTGGGGCTAGCGTATCTTGTGGGTTGTCTTGCGCTGTCAATCGTTGCCAGTACCGTGGGGTACGGCTCAATGCGGCTCTACTATGCCACGATCAAGGCTAAGCAGGCCGGGACACCAAGAGTGCGCAGATGATCAAGTGGTCTGAAATTTATAGTACCGACACCGCTGGGCTGTCCAAGCTAGCAGCCGAGCTTAAGGTGCATCAACTAGCCCTCGAAGACTGCTACCAGCGAGACCAGCGGCCAAAGCTCGACGACTTCGAGAATCACCAGCTACTCGTTTGGTTCATGCTCGCTGGCGGAAAAATCTATGAGATTCAATTTCTGATTTTTCCTGATCACTTAGTAGTCGTTCCGCACGATCCTCCGCCTTCTTGTGAATCTTGGGCCGAGTACCTTAAGGTTTCAAATAACTATAAAGACGTATGGCGCTTGCTCTACAGCGCCCTTGACCGAGCGACGGATATTACCTGGCAGGAAATGCGAGTTTTGTTTGGTCAGATTGATGACTTTGAGCAAGCTGTCTTTAAGAAGAATTTTAATCCGCAAGATCTGCTACTCGTAAAAAAGCAGTTGAATCAGATCGACTATTCCATTGGGCATCTCGCGTCGGTCGCAAAACAACTTCAAAACCTTTGTAAGCCTACCGATGATCTGAACTGGAAACTGCGGGATCTGCATGACCACTGCGAACGTATTTACCGGAGCCTCGCGCTGTACAGATCGCAGATCGGCGCGACGATCGAATTGTTCTGGGGTTTGCAAGCCAATCGCACGAATAAGCAAATAATGAAGCTTTCCACTCTTGCGAGTGTCGCGGTCCCTCTTACATTTTGGGCATCCTTTTGGGGAATGAACTTCGACTTCATTCCGTTTTCGGAGCCAGTGCTCTTTTTTGTTGCGATTGGTTTGATGATCCTATCCGTAGCTGCGACAACCTGGCTTTTGATAAAGAAGGGATACCTGTCGGATTGAGATAGCACGACATGAGGCGACAGATTGACGGCGGCGTTCCACTTCAGTCTGGCAACACCTCCGCGCCTCGCTTGCTGCCGACCGGGATCAGGTTCGCCAAGTCTTCGAAAATATTATGAATTCGGCCAAGCGCTTCCTTTACTTTGCGCAGGTGTGCGAGTATGTTCCATCGAATTTGGATTAAGGAAAGAGGTACCTATGGCGGGGCAGATTATCTATCTTTTAGTCGGACTGGGCCTACTGGTCGTCGGTGCCCAGCGCCTAGTCCTGGGCGCCTCAGCGCTAGCTTTGCGAGCCGGTCTTACTCCTCTTGTCGTGGGACTTACCGTGGTCGCATACGGGACAAGCGCACCCGAAATGGCAGTGAGTGTGAAAGCCGCATCAACTGGTCAAGTTGACTTAGCCATCGGAAACATTGTCGGCAGCAACATTTTCAACGTGCTTTTCATTCTTGGGGCCTCCGCCCTCATAAGTCCATTGATCGTATCAAAGCAACTAATTCGCCTCGATGTTCCGATCATGATCGGTGTTTCGCTTCTTATGCTGCTCTTCGCTCAAAATGGAAGGATTGAAATTTGGGAGTCGACAGCACTCCTAATCGGTCTCATCAGTTACACCTTGTTCCTTATTCATCTTGCCCGAAAAGAGATTACTAGTTCTTCTTTAGAAGAGAAGAAAGATGCTGACCAAGCCCGGAAGCGAAGTCTCGGAAGTTCTGTTTTTTGGATCGCTCTTGGCCTCGGGCTACTTGTGTTTGGAAGTCGTTTGCTCGTCGATGCTGCGATCACTATTGCTAGCCATCTCGGGATTAGCGAAGTTGTTGTAGGTTTAACGATTGTGGCAGCAGGCACTTCTCTTCCCGAAGTTGCCACTTCAATCATGGCGACGCTTAAGGGTGAACGAGACATCGCCGTAGGAAACGTAGTTGGCAGCAATATCTTCAACATTCTTGCTGTCGGCGGCGTATCAGGCTTGATGTCAGGCCAGGGACTTCCCGTATCAACTGGAGTTCTCCACTTCGATATTCCGGTTATGACAGCAGTAGCTGTCGCATGTTTACCGATTTTCTTTACTGGGCACCTCATTGCACGATGGGAAGGCTTTGTGTTTTTGGGCTACTACGTTGCCTACACTGCTTTTCTCGTGATGACGGCGACCAATCATCCGATGATCGGTACGTTCACTGATGCCATGATTTGGTTTGTGTTGCCACTTACCCTCATTACGCTCTTTGTGTTTGTAACCCGATCATTACGCAAAAGAGCCGCCGCCTAATGAATGGCCCTCCCGACTTAGCTCTCAATTTTAGCCTCTACTCTGATTCCTGGAGCCGCCTTTTTCTGATCATGATCCTGGGAATCGGTGCTGTGCTTTTTGTCTATGCTTGGGGCTACCTTGAAACACGACGTGCAAAGATAAAATTCTATTCGTTAATGACCTTGTTTGCTGCTGCCATGGCGCTTCTTGTCTCTGCAGATGATGCGATCATCCTTTTTCTTGGCTGGGAAATCACAAGCATCGTTTCTTATATTTTGATCGCATTTGAACCACGAGATCCCAATATCCGAAAAGGCGCTCTCACGGCGCTACTTATTACATCCTTTGGTGGACTCTTTCTCTTGGCAGGATTCACTGTCCTTCACCTGATTACGGAAAGTTGGAGCATACAGTCTTGGATGAGCCAGAGCGATTTGATCACAAACGACCCGAGGCTTACGCTCGCGGTGGTTTGCATTCTGATCGGTGTCTTTAGCAAATCTGCTCAATTTCCTTTTCACTTTTGGCTCCCAGCCGCAATGACGGCTCCAGCGCCAGTCAGTGCTTATCTTCACTCAGCAACGATGGTCAAAGCGGGAGTCTATTTAAGTTATCGTTTTTGGCCTCTTTTTGGATCTGTGCCAATCTGGAGTCAATCGCTTCTGATTTGCGGCGGAATAACGTTTTTGTGGGGTACTTTTCTCTCTTTACTGCACGACAAGATGAAGTCTGTTCTTGCCGGCACAACAGTCTCGATGCTGGGGCTCATGTTCTTTATCCAGGGTCTTGCTGCAGGAAACCCAGTTTTAACCGAGCGGCTAGCGCCGATACTCTTTGGGCTCGTGATCTCACACGGATTCTACAAAGCGGGTTTTTTTATTTTCGCTGGGACACTTACTCATGTCTCCCACGAAAAGCATCTGAGCCCTGTTGTTGGACTAGGAATTAAGAGCAAGACTCTCTTGTTGATTGCAACCGGTCTGTTTTTTGCCGCGACAGCCTTGCCCGGAACGCCATTATGGTTTGCGAAGAGCGCGCTTAAAAGCTCTGCGACTGGTGCGGTTCCAGATTTGTTTTTTGAATCCATTTTTCTTCTTCTAACATTGATGCCAATTCGATTCCTATTTGGAGTGTTTGGTCCAAGTCTTTCGAATCAGTCTCCACCGAGTTTCCATACACCTAGACCTCTCCTTACATTACCTATTTTTGCCTTCGTGATAGTTGGCCTTTTTGGAGCTCTAGTTTGGCCAATGAAAAGCATTCCCGAGCTTGTGGAACTTAAGAACCTAGTACCAACTCAAGATTCATCCCTCTTGAAGTGGGTTCCGGTTCCCTTGATTTCAGCATTCTATATGGGCTTCTTATGGGTCGCAGGCAGGAGCCGTGATTTAAATGTCGCTAAGCTTGGGCGCGAAGGTCTTTATCGTCTGCAGAACATGCAAGGCGCTTACTACTTTCAGACTTGCTGGGAGAAATTCTTAGTACTGGCAGGCCGCTTAACGAAGTTAACGCAGCCAGGGTCGTTAAGATTGTATCTTCTGACATTGTTCATTTCACTCGGTGTGATTTGGGGCAGTACGAGCTTCGAAGTTATACAGAGCCTGGGCAACTCTTTTCTAATGGTCTTGTTTGATAGACAATTCTTCGAAGTTCCGGGTGCCACGTCGCTCATTTGGTACTGTGCTTTAATTGCGATAGCGATGACTTGCTTGATTGGCCTTGGACTTTGCATTTGGGCTACGTCAGCCTTACAAGCAATCATTGGTCTTTCACTTGTCGGTTATGCGACGGCTGTTTTCTTTGCGGTTTCGGGTGCTGCCGATCTTGCTATGACTCAAGTAGCAGTCGAAAGTTTAAGTCTTCTCTTGTTCCTAGCGTGCCTAAGGGCTTTACCTGCATTTGCCAGAAAGTCGAATCGACGAACAGTTGCATCTGATGCATTCATTGCTGCTTCCCTCGGCTCTATCTTGTTCGTCACGCTTCTCATGGCTGTTCAGAATCAGGCGAGCTCAAGGCTGACGCCGTTCTTTTCCGAGCGAGCTTTGAGTGAAGGGTTCGGACGAAACGTCGTGAATGTCATTTTGGTCGACTTCCGAGCACTCGACACCCTTGGTGAGATCACGGTGCTAGCCATTGCGGGGCTAGCGATCTTTGGCCTCTTATCACGTTACCGGGAAGGAGAAGGAAAGTCGTGAAGGATTCACTTTTTCTCAAAGTATCGTTGACTCTGGCTTCGCCAATTCTCCTGATCCTTTCGCTCATTATTTTCTGGCGTGGTCACCACTTACCAGGTGGTGGATTTATCGGGGGTTTGGTTGCCTCCTGCGCCTTTGTACTTAAAGAGTTTGCTGAGACCCGAAGAGTTGGTTTGAGGCTTGGAAGACTTGAAGCTAAACCCCACTCCGTCATTTTGATCGGTCTTGCTATTGCCGCTGCCAATGCTTTTATCGGAGCTCCATTAGGCGCAGATTTCTTGAAAGGGGTTTGGTTCACTGTTCCGGTCATTGGAAAAATTGGAACGCCGGTGATCTTCGATTTCGGCGTCTATTTGGTCGTGATCGGCATGGTGACTTCAGTTCTTCTTCCACTCATTCAAGAGGAGAAGATCTGATGGTTTTCATCTGCGCCATTGTCTCCATCATATTCGCCTGCGGGATTTTTCTGCTCTTAAGACGAAATGCTCTTAAGGTCATCATTGGTATTGGCCTCATTGGGGCCGCCATTAACCTTACGATCTTTGTCGTGAACGGATGGAAATTAGGCTCTGTCTCGATCATGCGTCCTGATGAGATGACCTTAAGTCCAGTGGCCATTGATCCACTCCCACAAGCCCTCATTCTTACAGCAATCGTTATCGGTTTTGCTATGCAGGCGTTCTTACTTGTCCTCGTAAGGCTTTACTCACAAGAGTGCGGATCAATGGACCCGCAAGATTTTGAAGACGGGTCACAATGATAGCAGTTGCGCCCCTTGTCTTCTCACTCGCGTCAGCCCTCATTATTGCTGCAGTTGGTAAGCGCCCGAGTGCAAGGTACCTTTCTGTTTCTTTGAGCGCGCTTCACCTTATGTTAGTGAGCTACATAGCCGTTTGCGTCTATCAGAACGGCGCACTCGCTCTGCAAATGGGTGGATGGAGGGCGCCTTTTGGGATCAGCTTCTTCGTCGATGAACTGTCTGCGATCATGCTGTGGATCTCAAGTTTCTTGGCATTTGGAGTCCACCTGTACTCTCTGGGTGCCAATGACGAGCGTGAGAACAGATCAGGCTTTCATTTTTTGCTGCACTTTTTGATGGTTGGCATTTGCGGCGCGTTTTCAACAAACGATCTCTTCAATCTCTATGTCTGGTTCGAAGTTCTTTTGCTGAGCTCCTTTGCGCTAATGGCAAGCTCCACTGATCGCCGAGCACTGTCTGGGTCGATCATTTATGTCATAATCAATCTCTTCGGGTCGGCGCTCTTTCTTTCTGCTTTGGGCTTTCTCTATAACAGCACAGGCACTTTAAATTTTGCCGACCTTTTACGTCTGAAAGAGCAAGGCGTTCTCCCAAGTACAGTTCAGACCGTTGCGACTCTGTTATTTGTCGCTTTCACGCTTAAAGCGGGAGTTATCCCTTTTGCGCAGTGGTTGCCAGCAGCTTATCCTGTTGCAGGGATCTCAGCTCTCTCGCTCTTTGCAGGGCTTCTGACGAAAATCGGAACCTATTGCCTCTTGCGTTTTGTTTCAACTGGCTTAAGTGGCGATTCGTCAACGCTCATGCCGCTTTTGACCGGTTTAAGTCTCATCACCATGTTGATCGGCGTTCTGGGTGCCGCAAGCTCGAAGGGCTTAAGACAAGTCCTTAGCTATCACTGCGTTTCCCAGGTGGGTTACATGACTTTAGCTGTGTCATTTGGAACAGTGAACGCCGTGGCAGCGACAATCTTCTACATGGTCCATCACATGTTCGTGAAGTCGAGCTTGTTTTTGTTCGCGGGTTGGGTTGAGAAAAAGTATGGCAGCTCTAAGCTTCAGGACCTCGGTTACCAAAGTGGACGAGGGCTTTTAATAGTTGGGTTTGCACTCCCGGCGTTATCGCTCGCAGGTATTCCGCCGCTCTCAGGATTTTGGGCAAAGCTTTTGATCTTGCGCGAAGCACTTGCACTTGAAGCCTACATCTCAGCATTGTTCATTCTTCTTGTAGGTCTTTTGACCCTCTTCTCCATGAGCAAAATCTGGAGCGAAGCTTTTCAAAAAACTAACGAAAAACTTGCGAAGCCTCGGATGATGGGTCGGCTCGAAAGCTGGTCGATGGGGCTCCCGCTGGCTATTTTCTGTCTATGGATTTTGACCTTGGGCCTCTTTCCGAAACCTTTTCTGTCTTTGTCTCAAAGAGCAGCTGAAAGGCTGCTTAACCCAGTCCATACAATCGAGAGTGTCATTGGATCACCTGGGGAAAGCAGCCAATGAAAGCAAATCAAATCATCAAGCGCATTGGTTACACACTAGACCTCTTCTGCTATTTCTTTATGCAACTGATTGCTGCAAATCTACAGGTTGCAAGACTCCTGTTTGTACCAAACCGCTCCATCACTCCTGCGATCATCGCCCTTCCAATTGAACTAGATTCTAATTTTGCCATTTACACTCTCTCTTCAATGATCACTTTAACACCCGGAACGTTGAGCCTAGAGCTATCGAACAACAAGCGGCTTCTCTATATTCACGTCCTGCATACAAAATCGCCAGAACAGACGGTCAATGATCTTCATTTGGGCTTCCACCAACGTGTGAGAAGAGCTTTCGGCAACGAAAGGAGCTGACAGAAATGAATATTTTAATTGAGCTCTCTTTAGCCATCATTGCCGCCTCCCTTATTCTTTCAAGCTATCGATTCGTTCGTGGGCCGCATATTGCTGATAGGATTGCGGCGTTTGAGCTATTGACTGTCATCACTATTGGTTTTTGTGCAGCTCTCTCAGTTCTGTTTGGCCTCAGCGTCCTTTTCGATATCGCGATCCTCGTTTGCCTAGTGAGCTTTGTTGGAACTGCAGGTTTCGCAGCACTTCTTCTAAAAAACAGGGAGAACGACAGTGCAGAATGACTTTAACCTTCTTTTATCGATGCTGCTTTTGGCAGGGAGCATTTTCCTTCTACTTGCGTCCCTCGGTGCGATAAAGTTTCCTGACTTTTTTACTCGAATGGCAGCGATTTCTAAAGCAGGAACACTAGGCGCAGCGCTACTTCTCATGGCTCCTGTTGCAAACGAACCTTCGCTCACGAACTTCATCAAATCTGGCGTCGCTCTTCTTTTTTTGTTTGTCACTGCACCGGTTGCAGCCCATCTCCTGGGCCGTGCAGCTTATACAAGAGGGGTACGGTTGTGGCAACGCACGCTGGTCGATGAATGGGGTGCTAAGAAAAAGTCCGATATGACTGCCGACCCTTTAAAATCTTAAGCTTTCGTGATCCGTGAATTGCTTTAAGCACTTCAGAATAGTTCTTTTATCTAATTTACCAATGCCCCTTTTTTGCTTACTCTGATGACCTTCGAGAATCTGAAACCGCTTTGCTTTCCGGCATAGCGGCATAAAGAAGGAAGATGCAGAGATGAAATCAAAGGTTAATAAGACGCAGTTTAATGTCTTCTATTGGATCTTTGCCATTTGGGCGGTTTTTCTAATTCACGAAGCTTGGGTTAGCTACAGCGGAATCAAACCCGTTGCCTACAATGAATTCCTTGATCTACTAAAAAATCAGAAAATCGAAGAAGTGCATATCCGCGACAATTCTATTCATGCAAAACTCAAGGAGCCGATTGATGGTCGACAAAATGTCGTATCCGCTCGCGTGGAGTCGGATCTCGCGCAAGTATTATCACAACACAACGTTAAGTTCAGCCGCGTCGTTGAGAGTAACTGGCTCTCAACGATTCTCTCCTGGATCGTTCCTGCGGTCGTGTTTTTTGCGCTTTGGATTTTCATCATGAAGAAGATGGCGGAACGTGGCGGCCCCGGTGGAAGCCTCATGTCGATTGGTAAAAGTAAAGCAAAAGTCTATGTCGAGCAGGATACCAAGATAACCTTCAACGATGTGGCTGGAATTGATGAGGCCGAGGATGAGCTCAAAGAGATCGTAAGTTTCTTGAAGGACCCGAAATCATATGGACGCCTCGGGGCTAAGATGCCCAAAGGCGTTCTTCTTGTAGGTCCTCCGGGAACTGGCAAAACACTTTTGGCAAAAGCCGTTGCCGGTGAGGCTCACGTGCCATTTTACTCAATATCGGGCTCTGACTTCGTAGAGATGTTCGTCGGGGTCGGTGCTGCTCGTGTGCGTGATCTTTTTGAGCAGGCTCGCAAACAAGCGCCTTGTATCATCTTCATCGATGAGCTCGATGCTCTAGGCAAGGCTCGCAATCAGTCAGGCTTTGCAGGAGGTCACGATGAAAAAGAACAAACCCTCAATCAGCTCCTAGTCGAGCTTGATGGCTTTGATGGCACTCAAGGGATTGTTCTCTTGGGTGCTACAAACCGTCCTGAAATTCTTGATCCAGCACTTCTCCGAGCCGGCCGCTTTGATCGTCAGATCCTCGTGGATCGCCCCGATAAGAAAGGTCGAATCCAAATTCTTGAGGTGCATCTTAAAAAAGTAAAAACACAGAATGGCTTAAATTTGGAGAAGATCGCAGCACTTACCCCAGGATTTACGGGCGCGGATCTCGCAAATCTCATCAATGAAGCTGCACTCGTAGCGACACGAAGAAATGCTTCCGAAGTGGAGTTCGACGACTTCACCGTGGCTGTTGAGCGCTTGATCGCTGGACTTGAAAAAAAGAACCGCGTCCTTAATCCATTCGAGCGAAAAGTGGTCGCGTATCATGAAATGGGTCATGCCTTGGTCGCCGCTTATTTTCCGAAAGCGGACCCAGTTCATAAAGTCTCAATCATTCCTCGTGGCATCGGCGCTCTTGGGTATACGATTCAGCGACCCACAGAGGATCGGTTTTTGATGACGAAAGAAGAGCTGGAAGAAAAGATGGCGGTCCTCCTTGGTGGGCGAGCCGCCGAACTTATCACATTTGGCCATCTGTCAACGGGTGCCGCCGATGACCTTTCA
>CAYVRZ010000033.1:0-42760 GCA_964453895.1 uncultured Pseudobdellovibrionaceae bacterium
CCTCGGTCGACGTACCAAATTACACCTGGGATGCTTGGGCGGAATATCTATGTGGCAATCGTCTAACCATGCCGGATGTTACCACAGTAAACATGCCCACCCTGTGCTATCCAGCCCGAAAACAGGTTACCTATGGCGATGGCTCAACTGGATTTATCAATGGCACGGCCTGCTATTCCGAAGGTGGTGGTTATGACTTTTATTAATCCTAAGGGCGCTTTGGCGTTTTGCTTGGCGACCCTCGTAGGGTGTACTCGAGCGCCTCAGGTTGGTGCAAGGCTATGTGCCTTGGACAGTAAGGATCGCGATGGCAATTACATCGGAAAGTCGTTGGTCGTCGATGATGTTAAGAGTGGGGTAATTTATCTTAAGCAATCAAACGAATATGCCAATCCGGTGCTTGGAGCTCTCGCTGAGGTGGGTGCCGGGTATGCTCTTTCCGCCTCCGGCTTGAAGGGATCTTCGCTAGACGATACTGGCGTTCGATCAGGTGAGATGAGTTTGGAAAAATTCCGCAAATTTATCTCCGAGAATGCCTACAGTCTTGAAAACTGTCGACGCCTTGATGCGAAACGTACCGAGGCGCTAAAGAAGATTGCAGCCGAGAACGAAAGGCAAAAAGTCCGCCGCGCTCAGGAGGCGGAAGAGAAGCGAAAGAAGCTCGATATGGATATGGCACGCAAGAAAGAACTGCTGGGCAAATTTCAGGTCGACTCGGTCTTCTGTGTTATCGAGAATTACGAGGAAATTGATTTTCCGTTTAGCATTGCTTTCTACAAGGTACAGGAGAGTAGTGTCACTCAAGTTCCCGCAGGCTTTGCAGAGATATCTAAGGTAATTCCGCGTCGTCACTTGAACGGGGACCTGCTTTCGATCCCGCCGCCCCCTGGGCCTGAGGGACCTAAAATGAGAGCTTCGTTAAAGCTAAAGGTGATTAAGGGCTACCTCAATTCGAAGTCATCCGACATAGTTCCTACAACGGGTTTGTCAGGACCTGAAGTCATCGAGACTGAAGCTCCGTCATCATCGGAAGGCGGAGTTCTTTTTGGTCGTGAGGCGTGTATCAGGAAGGTTAAAGATCATCTTGCTTGGATTCAAACCTACATCAAGGAAGTGAAGGCCTACGAAGGCAAAACGGGTTGTCGGCAAGATTCCGGCGTGAGTGATCCTGACCTCTTCAAAATAGGCAACATTTGGTTGAGCGCCCAAGAGGAGCCGGTAAGGAGCTTTAAATATCCCGAGGTAACCGTTGATCGAGTAAGAGCCGACGGTACCAGCTTCAGATGGTTTGAGAATGCTGACCTGTTACTCTTTCTGAAACGCGGAAAGATCAATTGGGACGGTAAAGAATGTCTTCAGATGCTGGCCAAGGAAACTTCGTCGACAAAATTTTAAGCTCTATAGCGGGCCATTGGTCGAGCTGGACCTGCGCCAATCGGTGAAAATTCCGATTAGGTAATGTTGTTGCAAGGCGGGTGTTCGTGGCCATCAAGACCAAAATTTGGAAGCTCGAGGGAACGCAGACACATGAGTTGCCCGACGGCGGGTTCGGAATTGAGAAGGACCTCGAGGACATCCTGTTTTCGAACTTTGGAATGTTGTCAGCGGACTGGGTTTTGATCGGTAGGCAGGTCCACACAGGTTTTGGGTTTATCGACCTTCTTGCCATGGATCGAAATGGCGATGTTATTGTCCTTGAGCTCAAGAAAGATCGCACCCCGCGCGATGTGGTCGCTCAGGCTTTGGACTATGGATCTTGGGTGCGCGAGCTAGATGCTGCGGGAATTGCCGATATATTCGTTGAGTTTCAGGATAAGTATTACCCTGGCAAACAAAAATGTTCCTTAGATGATCATTTTGAAAATCACTTTGGCCAAAAACTTCCAGAGCAGCTGAACTCCGACCATGTCTTGGTCGTGGTGGCAGGCGCAATGGATGATAGCAGCGAGAGGATTGTTAAGTATCTTTCTGAACACCATGGAATCGGAATAAACTTCGTCTTGTTCCGCACCTTCGTTGACGACAAGAAAAGCTACATAACGAAGACCTGGTTAGCCGATCCTGAGCAAGTAGTCTCCGCGCCAACGGTAAAGGGTAAGTGGAATGGTGAGTACTACGTGTCCTTTGGTCACGGGAATAGCCGAAGCTGGGCCGACGCTAAGAAATATGGTTTTATCAGCGGCGGTGGGGGCGACTGGTACATTAAGACGCTCTCGATGTTAAAACCTGGCGACCGAATTTGGGTAAACATTCCGAAGGTTGGATATGTTGGCGTCGGAAAGGTTTTGGCGGAAGCCAAACCGGCTCGAGATGCTCAATTGAATTACAAGGGGGTCTTGACCCCCGCTTCAAAGCTGGATCTGGATCAGCCAAACCTTTTTCATGACAAAGACGATCTGAAAAAGTGCGAACACCTAGTCGCGGTTGAATGGATCGCGGCCTTAGATATCGAGAACGCGGTTAGCGAGGTTGGCCTTTTTGGAAACCAGAATACCGTATGTCAGCCCGTGACACCAAAATGGGACCATACCATAAAGCGCCTGAGCTCGGTCTTATTAAGTTCTCGGAAGGCTGCATGAGATTCGAGATCGACCAAGAATATTGCGTCGAGGAACATGAGCGGATAAAGCGCCTATTTTCCAGAAAAAAGCATGGTCAAGGATTCAAGAGCCGTGAGGACTTTGCCAATTGGTGGGTTGGCCAACTTTCAACGCAGGGTGGGTGCTGCACGTATTGCCAGACTCCAATTCGATTGATCGAAATGCTAATTCGAGAAGGAAGGTTGAACGCTCGCTCAACGCGCGGCCTTGGAAAGCGGGGCCTCTTCATGGAGTTGGAGCGATTTGACCCAAAGGGACCATACCGTCCAGACAATTGCGCCTTGGCCTGTTATTACTGCAACAATGACAAGTCTTATATTTTCTCAGCTGGGGACTTTAAAAAGTTCTTGGCTCCATCCAAAAGGGAATATTTCGAGCACCTCCTGTCTCAATCCAAGAAAAGCGCCGCCTAGACTCAATAATTTCCAACTAGGCCTCTGACCTCCCATTGCACGCCAGCCGGTTATCATTTCCTCATGCCCAACAAGGAGGTGTCGGGTGCTTGGATTTATGGTGGGGCTGGCTGCCTTCGCCGCAGGGGGAGCGGGAATATACGCATTAATATTCTTGCTCGAACTGCTGTCGAAGTTGGTGACCCCAGGAGGACAGGGAGCCAAGTTTATGGCTCTGGCCTTCATTTGCGGACTCATGTTGATTTTCTGTAAGCCGGTCGGCGACGGAATATTGGCTGAGCGCAAGCGAAGGTAAATAGGAGGTTCGAGATGAACAAGAGGGTGATTGACCAGTTAGACCTGAGAACAAAGAAGATGTTTGAGCGCCTGCTCAAGACGTCCCCGCCGAATCGCGAACGTCGGTATGCGATGGTTAAGCTTTTATTAAGCGAGGACTCATCGATGTCGCGGGAGCAGTTGAATTTGGCCATTGGCTCATTCTACAAGCTCGCGTATGAGAGGCGGACAGCCGAGCAGTTTCGCCGCACCTTTGCGGTTAAACCGTACCCGTGGCTTCTGGATCAATTTAGTCTTTCATTTCGAACTGCGGTCGTAAGTGAAACGAGAGTGTTTAGAGCTGCGACCGCCTTTCGGCACATGATTCGGAATGTACTTTCCGTGCCGGAGGCCATTTCTGGTGTTGACGTCTTTCATTTGGTTGTACACCGAATCACGCGGCCAAGAATCGATCAGATCGCGGCGGGCATTGGCATAAGGACCTTCAGCCGTCGTTGGCGGGATGTTTCCTTTTTCAAATTTGGCAGTGGCTTCGAGGAATTTTTTGATAAGTTGGACGAGGCCATTGAGCACGCGGAGACTAATGGTGCCGATCACGAATCCGCTCCAACCAGCTTTTATAAAATGGATTCCCCCAGTGAGTGGGTCGCTGATCCGGAGATTACTCAGACAGATTTAGATTGGCTGAAGAACCTTTTGCAGGCCTTCGACCAGAATTGCCGGCCACCGCTTTATCCACTGAAACGGGGACCAATAGTACCAACGTTGATTCGTATGGAGCGCTTGGTGAGAGAGGCCCACAGGCGATTTCCAGTGCGGCACGGTCTGCTTGAGGAGGCGGTGGTCAGAGGCTGCCGGCACTATCTCGAGGCGTTTAAGCAGGAGGAATCAAATGAGAGCAAAACTGCCTAATGACTTTACGCAGAATACCGACCAAAGCCTAAATGTCCAGGTCCTTTGGTCCGATAAAACCATATGGCCAGACACGAAATGACTCTGAGAATTTTTCGGATTCTTCATTATCTTGAGACTTCTCGAAGTGGCCTCATGGTGTCCGAGATTCACCAGAAATTGAACGACGACGGATTCAGGGTCGATAAACGGACAGTTCATCGTGACATTGATTTGCTTGAGCAAGCGCATATTCCACTGGAGAAGGAGGGCCATCCGCCCGAGTCTCGGTGGAGGATCGCCCCATTCGCGGAGATCAAACAAAACATTCAGTTCACCTATCAAGAGATTTTCTCGCTGTTTGTGGCCAGGAAATCTTTGGATCACTTACGTGGCACCCCAATTTATTCGGCCTTGGATAACGTATTCCTAAAGATTGAGAAATTGCTCGGAAAGGGTTCGGAAGCCTTCGCGGAACTTCTGACCAATATTGAATTCCGGCCACAAATGACCTGGCATACAAGCGTTGCGCCGGTGATTCTCGATACCGTCTACCATGCACTCGAGGAGGGGCATCCTCTTAATATAAACTATCGAGCCGAGGCGGGAGATCACGCCGGGCAGCAGAAGCAAAGGAGAGTCGGTCCCGAGTGCTTATACTTTGCCGATGGTGGGGTTTATCTGATCGCCATCGACCTTGAGAAAAATGAGCCTAGGACTTACGCACTTGGCCGGGTGCTTGATGCCGAGATGCTGAATAATGAAGTCTACGAAAAGAAAGGCCTTTCACCCGAGAAGATGTTCAAGTCCTCTCTTGGGGTCTTCAATTCAGGCGAAGTTAAGGATGTCGAAATCTTGGTGAAAGGGCCCTTGGCGGCCTATCTCAGCGAGCGCAGATGGCATGAGTCCCAGGAGACAATCAAGAAGAGCGAGGGCACAGTCTTCCGATTTCAAGTTCGAGTCAATGATGAGCTAGTTCGATTTGTACTCGGCATGGGCTCTTCGGCCGCTGTTCTTAAACCCAACGAACTGAAAGAAGCCGTCATCCGCGACGCCAGCCAAATACTTGGCCAGTACAAAAAGATCGCGGCTTAACGTCTCAAATCAAGACAGACCTCCCACGTCCGAGCGCCCTTCTATGCTTAAGGCATAGGAGGAAACAGTCTATGAAAAATTGTACGTTTGCACTGGTGTTGGGCTTAGCCCTTGCGGGTTGCACGGGCCCCAGTAAGAAAGTTGTCGCTGACTCGAGTGGCTCTCGCCCGAATTGGGCAGACACGACTAGAATAACCTGGTCCGAAGGAGATCAGATCTTCTTCAAGCAGGAATATTCAGTTCGCGGGGATGAACGGCTCAATGGTTGTTATCAGCTAGCGAAGCTGGAAGCCAAGGAGTCGTTGGTTAGAGAAATTGCCGAGGAGCTCAAAGGGCAGATCGATAATGCGCAACAGAGCCTCTCGGAATCAGCCGAACTCATTCTGTCGCAAGTCCGAAGTAGCGAGTATGGCGGCAAGGTAACCGGGATGAGGTTCTTGGAGCAGTATCATGAGCGCGGAACAGTCTCAGGGACCGAACGTTTAGACTGCTTTGTTTTAGCCGCAGTAAAAAAGTCTGACTATGAGCAGATCAAACGGCAGATTCTGTTCAAGGTGAGTGAGGCTGATCCGGACGTGAAACGCGCCATCAAGGAGCGATCAGTCAAATTCTTTACGGATCAGCCCGTCGAGCCCAAGACCGCTTCACGCAATGATGAGTGATTTATGGGATGGCTGGCGTTCCTATTTGTTCAGTTGGCCTGGGGTGCCGACTTGCCCGGGTGGGTAAGTCGGCCGCCGGCTGCCGACGGCATATACCACTACTACGTGGGACGGTCTAACGAAGAAAAAAGTTTAGTTAAGGCTTGGCGAGCTGCCACGCAAGACGCCTACGAAACGGCGATCCGAGAGAATTTCGGAGTGGCAACTTCCATTCAGGCCTCAAACTATGAGTCCCTGGATAGGAGACAGCTTGACAAGCGGGTCGATGAAAAATCACAGCGTGTCCGACTTGAAAGATTCGAACAGAAGGATAGCTTCGTGGATCGCCGTGAGGGCTCGGTGGACCTGTATGTATTATTCCGTTACCCGATTGCCGAGATAGAAAAAGAGAGGGCGCGGCTGGCGAGCGCGGCCGACATGCCCGAGAAAGAGTTGACGGAGATCGGTGAGAACAGCTCCAGTTCAACGACCCAGCTTCGGATTGAGAGCGTTCCAAGCGGCGCGGATGTATTTATCAATGAGAATAGATGGGGGGTCACGCCGTTGCTAATCAAGGGCGTGTTGCCCGTTGGTGTTCATGAACTCTCGATCCGGCATTCCCAATATCAGGACGTAAATGAGAAGTTTGTGCTAGTGGCAGGGAGAGAAAAGGGCGTCCGTAAGATTCTGCAACCGGCTCAAGGCTGGATTCGAGTAGAGTCGACGCCCTCTAATGCAACGATCTCAGTTGATGGCCGGGTCGTCGGGACTGACGAATCGGGTTCCCCTCTCCTAGTGCCGGCGGGCAAGGAGCTGCAAATTAAGGCTGAGCATCCCGATTGTGAAACCATGATCCGGGTAGTTAAGGTGGCAAAGAATGAGGCGAGAATCGTTCGGATTGGCCTGCCTATGCTGCCCGACAGGCGGCCAAAGACTCGCCCGGAGCTCTCGAGGGAGCCGTTTTGGTCAGAGCCGGACTGGTATCAGAATACTTGGATCTGGGGTCTCGGGGTGGAAATGAGCGAGCCAAGTGCTCCATATCCCTTCGGTCAAGCTACCATCGGCTTTGGCCTTTTGGTGGAGCGCCGATTTTTCTACAGATTTGGTATTCGAGCGAAACTCATGTACGACATGGCGCTCGATCCTCCCAGTGAGCAAGAAAACAGCGGCGGCTCATATTCATCCTCTTCCTCCAGCTCCGAAGAAGGCATCTCGGGGACGTCTTTCGCGATTGGATTGCCGATTTACTTGAGCGGAGAGGCAGCTGGATTCTATGTCATGCCGGAGTGGGGGCGCATCTCACGAACAATACCCGACACATACGGCCGGCAATCGGGAACCAGCACAAAGCGCGAAGACCATTTCTCATATCCGCGAAAGGGGCTGACATTGGGCTATCAAGATTTGGCGGGGCACTATGACATCTGGGTTACCCGTCACATTTACGATTGGGACACAAAGGGTGAACACGAGGCAACTTTGGTCGGCGTGTCTTGGTCTTGGGGAATGCGAGAGCCTCGATAGGGGACTAGGCTGCCGATTTATTCACCTCAGAGATCAAGCGCTCCATCTCGATTTTTCGGAATTTTAAGAATGATTCAAGTCCGAGGTCCGTCCCAGAGATGGGCTTGGCCCATTTAAAGTTCTTAGGGTCCCAGTCTCCCGATTTTGCACTATAGCCAACCCCTGGAGGCAGAATCTCACATACCTCGGAATACAACTGATGGCATCTCTGTTGAATCAACTTTCTTGCCCGAAGACTGAGATCTGTCACACGCGCTAGTGATTTGGGAATGTACGCACAACCTGCCGCATGAGAAAAAAATCCGCTGATGCGATGATTGTATCTTTCGGTTCCCGTCAGTTCCATCCTGATGTCGATTTCGGAATCCGCCTTATGAATGAAGAGGTGAGCGAGCTCGTATCCATCGGGATTTGTTTTTGAGAACCTCCGATTACGGAGGAGAAAAGACCAAATTTCCTTTGGATAGCTATTGTCATCAATAAAAACGGCTTGCAGCTCGGCCCGCTTCCCAACGGGCACAATTTTCCGCTTGTAATCTTTCTCTGCGCCGCCAACAAAACGGCGGACACCTGGAAAAGCACAAGGCGTACCATCCCAGAAGTACGCGTCCATTTGCACCCCCTGAGACTCCAGTGCGGAAATCAGCGGCGCCAGTTCCAAATTTTGTCGTACGACTTCCTTGATAATTTTAGGGTCGAGAAATTGAACAAAGGGCGTAATTTCCTGAAGTGTCCTTAGGATTTGCTCGTCAGAAGGAGTATCCCAGTTGGGCCAGCTCCCCCGTGGGGCACGGTGAGCCATGGGCATTTCGGTAGTTTGGATCGTCTTATGTGTGGCTCTGGCTATTAGGTTTTGAGCATTTCTTGTTCTGCCCAGGATGTGCTTTTTGTCGGGCGACCATAAAAAGAAATCTGTAATGCGATATGAGTCTTTCATGTAGTCGCTGCCAATTTTCTTAATTCCCATTTCTTGGGCGGTCACATTCTCAATGGTTAGAACTATTTTGTTATTCTGATTGATGACGACCAAATTAAATGTTCGTTCTCCGTGGGGGCCGGCGATTGCCTGGCCAAAACCTTGAACGTGGAATCGGCCTTCGGAGCTTTCGTGAACTGAGAAGGTAGACATCTTACGCCGCCTTTTCAGCCTTCTTGATCAATTCTTGCGTCCAGTATTCCCAAATCATTACCATCGCCAGCGTATCGAGCTCGCAGTAGCGCATGAGGGCGTTGGCAATTGCCTCACGTTCAGTATCGCTCATTCGAGTGAACTGCATGCGGGCGTAAGCAGTTGAGGCTCCGCCACCCTCTTTAATTTCATCATCCTGGAAGACCCGCATGACTTTCGACCATTCAGCGGGATCAATGTCGGAGAACAAGGGCTCGAGCGATTGGTAAGGGTCGACTACTTTTCCGTCGACGAGTTTGATCCACGCTTTGCTTTTGAAGTTAAAGCTATTGATGCCACCTTCCGCGCCGTATATCGCCTGGCCATATTTGTTCTTTAAAAATTCAGACTCCTGTAGCACGGCCGGCAGCACTTTTTTAATAGAGTTCGAGCCGCCCATAAGAGGCGAATAGTATAACGACTGAACCAGGTCGAGCATGTCTACCATATTGCGGGGGCCGACGTGTTCGACCTTGTCCTCTGTTCGTCTGGTGATCGACTCGATAAACTGGATCAATTCCTTTTTGTCGATCTCCTTGGACTCGAGCAACTGTCGGCGAATGTGATTTAGTACGGTGTTCTCATGGGCGGCGAAGCGAAAAATGGTTCCGTCGTCGTCGCCTAGAGTCTTCTTGAGCTCACGGATAAACTCGAAGTTGGGGAACTCCCCTGGCTTGGTGTTCAGGTATTGGGCCTTATGGCTCACCTTTCCATCTTTGTCGACGGTGTGATGTGAAAACTGGAAGGCGATGGTTTCGTAGGGACGCATGCCCTTATGGAAGGGGATAGCTGAAGTCAGAGTTTCAAAATCGATAAAATGGTAAGGGGGCTTCCAACGCTCAACGCGAGCTCGCATTTGGAAGTGGTCGGCATCAAAGTAGGGAGTTGTCCTCTTCTCTTGAAAGAACTGAATTTGAAGCCACTGGCGCTGTTTGTTCGAAAGCTCGGTGGAATCGTCTTCCTCGGGCTTGATATCATCTTTTCGCAGGTCTTTTAGGAAATACCGTCCATCTGCAAGGATCTTTTCCTGAGTACGATAGTGGAGTCTCCAGACATCAAACATCATGGGTTGCTCAAGATCAGAGGGCTTTAGCTTGGTAGCGGTGGTCCAGCATTTTACAAAGCCGCTTTCCTTGTCGCCACGATCCTCTTCTGGGACACGGTATTCACAGCCCCGGCAATTGCGTGAAATGGGAGTGCCGGCAAATGACCGGTCGGCTGCGAGCTTGGATAAATAGGCGACGTGCTCGTCCATGTTCCGACCTTCGAAATCCTGGGCATTGAACATTTCAATCTCATTGTCGACGGGAATGGCCTTCAAGAGCTCTTCCCCTAGTTCGGCGCGATTGGTACCGGCCACGACCTCAACGGCGGTACGGTCGCCTTTCTTGTACAAGAAGAACCTCTGATGAATGCCGCTGACGGATGCTTTTGCATCTTTGTTCACGAGATAAAGAAACCCCGCGTACTTGAACTGCGGAAACGCCTTCATCGCGACGTAACGCTGAAAGGCGATGTCAGCGATATAGGGCTCCCAACCACTGTCGAGCTTGTCGCCTTTCTTCGTGGTAAATGTGTCACCGTCGCGCCAGCTCTTGGCTTTGACCTCGTACAGTTTCACGGCGTTACCTTTTTTGACCAAAACATCTACCCGCACAAATAAATTTTCAAACTTCAGCGCGGCTTCATAAATTGTGACATTGTCCTTCTTCAAAAGTTCGGCGGTTTCAGACGCCGCTTTCATGTGTTCCTTCTCAGTAATCTCTGCCCCGCCTTCGAAGTAGATTTTGGCGAGTTCGCCGACTTGCCAGCCACCCTCGGCCAGAGATTTTAGAAATTTGTCGTCGAGCATGTCGCTCGCGTACTTGGGATCATCCAAGTAGTGAAGCTTGGAAGCGCAGTCGTGACCTGTTTTAAATCGGGACTTGGTGAGGTAGCGTGGTTTTGACATAAGGATTGTTCGGTCATCTGGCCCTTAGTCTTTATGTTTACGCGGCGAGTTTAAGTAGATTTCTCGAATGATCTGGCGGGTTTCCTGTTCACTCATTCGTGACTTCTGTAGATGCTCTTCGGCCTGCCGGATCAAGTCGCGCAAAATGGAAATCCTTTTGTCAGCGGGGAATCGGCGTAGAAATTCCGCAGCCTCCGCGCGTGCCCGCGCTAAGCGGACGTCTTTAATGGACATAAGAGCAATGTTGTTCCAGGTATCTGAGTTTTTGGGGTCAAGTCGGCTGGCAATACTGAAGTGAGTGTGAGCTTTGGCAAAATCGCCCCTGTGCTCTAAGCGTTGGGCCTGCTCGAAGTGTTCCCAGGCCAGATCTATTGAGTTCGAAACTTCGGTGGTTGCCCATGCGAGGCATGTCGAAAGGAAAAGTAAGTACATACCGTGAGGCTATTTTGACCTTGCGACATCTGGTGGCGGGAGTCTCATATTGATCCACTCGCGTTTCAAACCGGCGCTGACCGCGTATGTCCCATTCACCAACTATTGTTGTAGAAAAGGGGGAGGCATGAAACGGGACGTAACAGGTTTCACCAGCCGTGACAAAGCCTTGGTCGCGCTTGCGAATGATTTCAATCGCGATAAGCCACTTAGCCTTACTAGCATCGCGGAGGTGCAAGAGTCGCTGTCGCCGGAAGAGCTTAAGGCTTCGACTGACACAATCGCAGTAATGCAGATGCGTTCGCTGGTTCAAGAGGGCAAGCCCTTGCAGGCATACAAAATCCTCAATACCGCCTTAAAGGTGAATCCGCTCAATCTCGCTCTTCACTTAGAGCTGTTTTACTGCTTGAACGCTGTCGCCGAACGATTCAGAGCACTTGTAGCCGAGGATGTGAACAACCCATTGATTGACATGTATTTCGAGACGCTCTTCAAAGAGGCGTACTTAAATTGTGAAGTGCAACTGCAGTATTTGTCCTATCTTGTTGCGCAGGGGCGGTTTAAAGAAGCGAGTCAGATGGCAATCCCGCTTGTAGCTCTTTTTCCTGCTCTCCTTGGGCTGCGCAATTTAGTTGAACAGATCGCCGCACACGTACCCGATCCGTCGCTTCATGAATTTGTGCGCAATAATCCCGTCAAGCTGGGGCGACCGACGATTTACCGAGACCGATCACCGAATGAGATCCTGTCTCTTAAGCAGAAGTACGGCAAACTGCAGGAGCAAGCGCATAGTCCCACTCCTGAACCGTGGGTAGCGAGGACATTCAACGAAGTCTTAGGTGAAATAACAGAACTTACGCCAATCGATATCGGCGTCAAAGATATCTACTATCTAAAGGCAATTCACGAGGGAAATATGGGAAATCATTGGGCCGCGATTCAACTGATGCAGAGTCTGGTTGAAATTGATCCATGCAATCTATTTTATCGTAGGGGGCTCGATATAGAAACTCGACGCTTTTGCGATCAGAAAGATTTGAGAGTCGATGCCCGAAAGGCCTATGCAGTCCTACGCGAGTTTGTCGCGGTCCCATTTGTGATGATTAAGCAGACCGCTCTAGCAGAAATACGTGAGGGCAAGATTGATGAGGCGAAACAGTGGATGGCGACGCTGCTGAGTTTGAACCCAATCGACAACGACTACCTCATGGCGGCATTGGAAGTTGCGGTTGAATCGAAGGATGACAAATGGGTAGACGAGATTATCCAGAGGATCAATAATGTTCTTAAAGAAAGACCGTGGGACCTCATGCTGCTCTCTGTGGGCCAGCGTGAGGCATTAGAAACTTAATAGCGAGGTCCGATGGACAAATTGACCACCACAATAAAACGAAGATGGCTGCGGGAAATAATCGCCGGTACCAAAAAGACGGAATACCGCGAGCTGAAGAAGTACTGGACCAAGCGTCTCGGCTCCGTTTCAGTTCCATTTCAGCTACGAATGATCAACGGAATGCAAAAGAGAGCGCCCGAGGTAACGGTGTTGATCAAAAGGGTTGTGAAGAATACTCGTGAAGGCCTCTATGAGCTAAAAATCGGCAAAGTGATTGAATTTAAAAATTGGAACAAGAAAGTTGGCGAGCCAAGGTCTCGAGTTCGCCGTCGATGAATCAAACTAAAAGGCTAACCGCTGGTTTTTTGTATCGTCGCCGCAATCGACGTCACATGCGTACCCATCATTGTCAGCATCAAGGCCATGCACGTCGCCCCGACAGGATTTAAATACTAATCTGACGTCTTTACAGCTCGTAAGACGGCCGACCCGTTTGTTCCCTCGGTAGGAAGGGCAATTATAGAAGTCGACGCCGCAGACCAGTGACTTTCCGTTGACCTGCGGCTTGGACGAGGACCGCTCAGATGAAGATGACTTGTTTCCCATGGCGGCAAAGAAAGTTAGACCGATTACGGCAGCCAAAACCACTAGAATTCCAAGGCTATTTGATTTTGGATTTCGAGAGGCCACTGCTTAGTTTCCTTTACGACCATGGACTTAATTCACGTTTATTTGAGCTTTAGGTCGTTTTCGTAGGTTAATCGCAAGATGCATGCCCGAGCTTCGATTCCTCTGGACACTGTGATACGGCGTGATACAAAGCGCCACGTTTAAACACAGGGAGCTACAGTGTCTGGTCCATCTGTTTCAAGGGCGCTTCGCCTTTCGGCGAAAGACGTGAAAGATATCGATCGATTTCTTGCCGAGAATCCCATTTTCGACTTTTCGACGTTGGCGAGAGTCGCAATTCGACAGTTTATTGAGTCGCCAAATATCAAGATCAAGGGAATCCAGCCGGAGTCTGCAAGGTCGAAGAGACGGGGGGTAAATCTATGAGCGATAATTCTGAGATTCAATTGCAGGTTCAATCTGATAATGTAATCCCCCTGAATTCGAGCATTCTCGTGCCTCGGCCAGAAGCACCCAGCATTCGGCATTTTTCTGGTCCTGTCTCTGGGCCCATGTGGGACAAGGTTTCAAAGCTCGGCTCAAAATACCCAGATTCATTTGATTGGGCAGTTTACGACCGAATTCACGATCGATATGGAGAAAATCAGCCACGTGGAGGAGTTGTTTTTAAAACCACCTTCAAGTTGGTTAACCACCATTCGACCTGCAACAAGTGCCACCAGGCTTTTGAGATCGACAGCTATGGGCGTGGCTGCATTCACAATTGTATTTACTGTTATGCGAAGGACCAACTGACTGCCCACGGGTTCTGGAATAGGCCGATGCCCTTTCCAGTAGATCTGAGTGAGGTTCGAAAGATCATGTTTACAGCTTTTGAGTCCAATAAAGATTCAAAGTGGCGGGAGATTCTCGAGCGTCGAGTCCCACTTCGAATTGGCTCCATGAGTGATTCGTTCATGCATATGGATAAGAAGTATGGAGTGACCAAAGAGCTGCTGAAAATTCTTAAGTTCTATGAGTATCCACATATAATCTTTACGCGCTCTGATCTCGTGGCCGATGATGAGTACCTGGCGCTACTCGATCCCGATCTTGTGTCGGTACAGATGTCGATTTCAGGAAATAACGAGCACCTGCATCGTCTGATCGAGCCTGGCGCGCCCAGTGTAAAGCGACGCTTGGATGCCTTACGCAAGCTTGCAGAGAATGACATTTGGACCACAGTGCGAATCAATCCCATGTTCCCGACACATCCGGATGGTTTCTTCACGGACAAGGCAAGTATTCGTGAGCGTTTTGGCGATCCCAGCAATGTTCCGACGTTCAATATGATGAATAGTGAGTTTATCGATCAACTAAAGGACGCCAGAGTTCCGAGCCTCTTGGCCGGCTTTGTGCGCCTATCATCAAAAGCCATTAACTCTATGTCGCAGGTCACTGGAATCGACTTAAGGGCATTTTTTAAGCCGGAACACCTGGCTGGGGCGGGCGATAAGCGCTATTCCGACAGCGAGATTGCGTATTACTATTTTAACCTAAAGAGTCAGGCCGCGAAACGAGGGATTCGATTCAACACTTGCTACATTGGAAACGGTCAAAAAGATTATTATCAGTATCAGTCATTGTGGACTAATAAGAACGATTGTTGTGATGCGGTTGGAAATGTTAAGGCGTTTTCAACTACAAGCCAGTCTGTTTCCTGGGCTGAGCGAATGAAACATGCCCCATGCAAGGAAAGTGCGATCAAGTCTCGCGCTCAAGAGTTGGAGTACGATAAGAAGTTCGAACCGCAATCGCATCGGGCTATCGATAAGGAAAGTGGCCACATCGAGGTTCAACCTTGAGAACGATACCTGGGATCAACATGCAGTGGCCCTGGAGTGATCTTCTGCTGTCCGGAAAGAAATCGATTGAAACCAGGACCTATCCATTACCTTCAAAATATTTAGGCGTCGAGCTTGCCCTCATTGAAACGCCCGGATTGAGGGGAAAGAAGGAGGCGGGTATCGTGAAGGCACGGGTCGTCGGTACCATTACTTTTGGCGACTCATTCCAATATAGAAGTGCGAAGCATTGGGCTAATGACAAAAACAGGCATCTGGTCGACGTCGGTGACCTGCAGTTCTCATGGGAAATGCGGAAGAAAAACGTTTGGGGATGGACGGTTACAAATGTGAGACTTTTCGAAGAGCCTGTGCCAGCACCTAAGAAACGGGGAATTGTCTTTGCGTCGGCTTGCAAAATTCCCGGCACCTAAGCTAAGCGATCTTTTTGTTGCCAAGGCTCTCATCGAAAGCGTCACATGCGCCGGCAATATTTTGTGCGGATCTATTATCTTGCGTAGATAACTTTTCAATCCAGTCCTTTCGTTCTGTCACCAGGGCTTTAATTGTTCCAACCTGTTGCTTGGCTTCCGGCAAGGTCAACTGCTCAAACGTTTCTGTTTTATGAAGTGTGATGGCGATCATCTGCTCAAGCAGAAGCGCGAATCTGGTTAGGTAGAGCGGTTCCTCTTGGGCAGATAGTTGATTTTCAATGGCCTTGGCCGTATTGGCGTCTATTGAGAAAATCTTTGAGACCAGGCTTCGGTCGTCCGGGTTGTCGATCCGATTTAGGGCCGCTTCCGCTTGATTAATCCACTGACAGCGCAAACGCCTAAGTTTGAATTGTAGAGACAGCAAGTGGGCTCGGTCAGATGTTGTCTGGGATAAGATGGCCTCACGCATACTTCCATAAATAGCTTCGAGCTCACCTAGCATGTCGGCGTAGCGGCTCGAAATAATAATATCTATCTTCCTGTCGATCTGTTTAAGTTTTCTGGCATTGTCCATCCCTGCTATGAGATGAGCCCCAGAAGTGAGGATGGGACCAATTTTCGCCAAATTGTGCATCAGGGATGGATCAAGTTTTCTCGCGTGATCTAGGAAGGGCTTTCCTTTTTTAGAGACATCACGGAGTTGTGCAAGAGTTTCGCCAGAGCGGTTCATTAGAAAGTCCGCTTTGCCTGCATTTTTGAGCTTCTGAGCAGCCTCGGGAAATTTCGCAAGAAATGTTCCATGTGTCTGAACGATATCTATGGTCTGCGTGCCGATATTGAGTGCGTCCGCAGCGCCATTAGAAATGATGGCCTTGATTTCATTATTTAATGACTCCTCCACGATGCGGGCGGCGCGTTCGAAATTCAAGGCGTCCCTGAACGACAGATTCTTCAGCGCAATCGCCATTGGATTTGAGGCTATCGCGCCGGACGGTTCGGGTGACACGTTTTTTGAGGCCCTAGTCTTGTAGCGGTACATTCCTGCCAAAAGTAGGATTGTCGCCAGAAAAATGAAAAGGTAAATGTAGCTTTCCATTGCTACCGCTCTGGCCTTTCGCCCATCCACGCTACTATAGATCGGTATCCTAAAGCGGCGACTGCTGAGAGCATGGTGCACCAGGCATTCCAGGTGCTCTTGTCGGCTAGGATGTCCTGTCCATTTGCTAAAAACAGAATTAAACCATCATTCGTCATGGCGATGGGATGATATGCCTTCTTTAGATTGTCCATCGCTTCGCTCAGGATTTTTACGCGCGGGTCCTGAATCTCGCCTAAGTCCACCGGCTGTAGTTGATAAAATGTTTGCTGCGCGGCCAGCCCGGTTACCATGCGACTTTTCGTCACTTCGTTTACCAAAGCCGGCAGAGCAAATGGCTTGTCTTTTCTTGTAAAGACATCGAGGCGATCATTTGTACCTATGAGAGTTTTCAAAGTCGAAAGATGCTCTTCTTGCGATGGCCAGTGGCCGGGAACCCAGAGCACGGACCAGCCTCGCTTTGCGAGAAAATTTCGCTTCTCGATGTCTTTTAGAAGAGTGGCGACGGTTCCGTGGTGCTCCCATCCATCGATAAACAGTTGTAGCCGTCGTCCTTGGGGTTCAATTTGAAAGTCAGAGACGGTGACCAGGTTTGCGGATGGATCACGAAACTCCTGCTGGGTCTTGTAAGCTAGGCTGGAATCTTTAAGCCATTTGCTGAACAGTGTCTCTGCGCCGCTTTTTTGGTCGGTTTCTTGCCCCACACCAACATCGATATCCTTCCATGATGTGGCTTTGAGTGCATCAAAAAGGGGAGTCTTTCCTTCAAATAGAAAGTGAGACTTGTCGATGAAGGTATGATCCCATTGATTGTCGTAACTTTTCAAGCACCGGTAGCACCCGGCTTTACAGCAAGTTTTTCTGATAAGGGAAGAGCACTCGTCCATGATTTGATCCCAGTAAGTAACAATCATTGGTATGAGACCGCTGCCGCCACGTTCGGTATCTAAAATCAGGATTTCCAATGAGCCGATTTGTGGCGTCTGATTGTCAGCGATCGGAGCCATAACCCGGTGTTCTGCGATCTCCAAGTGATTGGCTCTCTTGTTTAAGCGAAGCACTTTCTGTGTGGCTCGCTCCAACGCTGCCGTTAGCGTTTTATAAAAGCTGTTGTAGGCCTCGCTTGGGTCATCGGATAGGCCGTGAACCCATTGGTTAGTCATTGCGGCCGATATTGGGAGTCGGAGTCGAATTCCAGGGCAATCAGTCTGGACCATAGGGAAGAATGGTCTCCATTGTGCTCGTGTGGCGGGGGGAGGCGGGTTCAAACGTACAGCGAAGGAAGAGCTGTCAGATCTTTCGCGCCAGAGCGCGGTCTGAGCATGACCGTTCGCATTGGAGTCTTTTCGATGAACAATCTGAATTATCCTAAAGCAATTTTCGCGAGTTGTATGAAAGTGTCTTTGTATCCCACTGTCGCTCTTTAGAGCTTGAGATTGATCGTTCTTTGGCGTGCCGACGAGCTTCAGGTCAGCGGTGAAGTAGTTCATCTCTCTCCGGCTGGAGGAATCTGAAATCACATTCTTCTGTGATCCATGAACCTCCCGAACTTCGATTAATTCGGGGCGATGGGCGTCGCCTCCCTCTCCCGCTCGGATTACGGGGCTCTGGCAAGAAGGGCACTCTGCCACATCAGGAGGCACAAGGCGAGTGCAGGTGTTGGAGCAAACTCCCCATCCCGCTGTGCTCAGATTGGCATTTTGGGTCGCGAGGTATCTCTCAACTTCATAAACCCAACCGTGGCCATAGATCTTTTGTTCCGGAGCGAACTCGCGCATGGCTACAATTGCTGATCGATCATATTTAAGAAGATCTGAGTACTTATTTTCATTGTCGTTGCGACTTACTCTTACGCCTCGAAAGCGGGTAACTCGACCAGGAAAGTCAAAGTTCGGCAAGAATCCGCTGGCGGCCATGTCGCTTATCGGTTGGGGCCGTTCAAACTGGCGGCCTACTCCAAGGTAAAGTTTAGTGAAGTACCGAGCGCGATCATATGCTCGTTCCTTGTTCTTTTTCTCATCCTCGGTAAGTTGCGCCAGCTGGTTCTTGGTAAGCGAGCCCAGTTGATCAACTTCACCCATGTAGATATCTAATAGTGTTAGATAGCCTTTCAGTTCCCTTGCAAAGGTGTCTGGCCAACTTGAAACATCGGCATTTTGTCGCAGTTCAGCCGTCAACTGTGTGACGAGCTGGGCGGGTAAACTTCCTTGCCACAAATTCTTTACGGTCAGCCCGATAAAGTCGTTAACCATGGATGAGATCTTTTGCTTTCGCCTTGAATAGATGTCTCGCCAGTCCTGTGGTTCGGTCGGCATTCCGCCCACTTCATCCCCTAGTAGAACCGTTGCCTTTTGGTGGTGCTCGGTAAGATCGACCAACCGATCCCATCTTGAAAGCTCCAATGAAGGCGACTCAGACATGGGCATCCCTAGCGCCTCGAGAATTAAACCGTTCAGATGGCGAGAGATGATGAACGTATTTTCAATTGGCATTCCTGGGGGGAGGATCTCGCCAGAAGCCATATCTAACGGGTTCTCAAAAAAGGTCATGTCGTGACTGCTGAATCCGCAGTAGGTGAAAATTAGGGCTCGCTTCGGACCTCGCCCAGCCCGCCCTGCGCGTTGTGCATAATTGCTCGGGTCAGGAGGGACGGATCGATGAACAACAGTAGGCAAATCGGGAAGGTCCACTCCCATTTCAAGAGTTGGTGTGGCGACAAGGGTGTTAACCAATCCTTCCTTAAACTTTGTTACGGCTTCGTTCTGGTCGGCCGCGCTTATCATCCCGTTGTGCTCGCGGGCTGACACCAAACGAGCTTCGGAAGAAAGCGGTTGGTGGTAGAGTTTCTCATAATACTTGTGGGGTGGAAGCTCCACATGCCTCCAGGTATCTCCGATTTTCTTCCCGGTGGCCGCACCTTCGAACTTATGCCGAGCTGCGGAAGCTCGCCATGTCCCGGTCAATACTGATCTCCAAAGATTTAGTTCCTGCGAGATCATTAGCTCGCCGGAAACTTTGAGTACAGGCTCATCTTGTTCGGCTTGGGACAAAAACAGGCACTTGTTTAATGGGCTATTAGCAATGAAGTTTCTCCAGGTATCTGGGCGAGACCAGATCTTCAATATATTTTCATCGGCTCCCAGTTCGACTAATAGTCGGCCGAGATCTGAATTCTTTGATATTTTGTTCTGATTGACTGCGGCCTTACCCAGAAGATCTGCGATCGACGGCCGAGTCTGAGCCGACCAGAGGCGACTTAGGAACTGCCGAGCGGTATTCGTGTCGATATCCCCAAGCGCTCCCTTTGACGCTAGCTTCTCGATTAACCAGTACGCCAGAAAAAATTGAGCTCTTGCACCCAGGCCCAGCTGAGGGTTAGACGCCGCATACGCCGAGAAACTCTCCTCAGAGAGATCCTTTAGATCCCAGGTCGCGAGTCCAAGCGTTTGTAGGCTTCCTTCACGTATTTGAACTGAGGCGATGTCTAGAGCTATCACATCGGTCAGGAGTTCGAGTACAAATGCTCCACGATCGCCATCTGCAAGAACATCAAAAGCGCGATCATTTTCAGAGGAATTCTGCTCAGATTCTTCGATAGAGAAGTTTTCGAGTAGCCAATCCCGAAGCGCACGTTTGCGAGTATCGGGATTGCGATCTCGGCGATCCGTTTCCAATACCTCTCTGGGGATTAGGTTTTGAACAGTCTGTTTTCTAACTTTGAATGTGCGAGGGATCTCAGCATCTCTTTTGACGAGTTGGCCTTTTTCTACGCTCATTAAAAGGCGGAGAGCAAAGTCATATCGATGAGTTTCCGGAGTTCGATCTTCTGGGCTTCGTTTCTTCTTCAACAGCCACGGCCCCGAATCGCCTTGATCTGAAGCTGATTTTAGAAAACTGGCAACAGCTCGGCGAAGGTTTAATCGGCGATGTCGGTCAGTCAAGAAGCCGGCAAGAAACGAAGTCTCTTGCCGATTATCGCAAAATAGCAGCAATTTTCTTTCTTTGTTGTCGCCCTTTGGCGTACCATCATATGCAGTTTTAGAGAGTAAACTTGCTGCGTAAACTGACAAGTCAATCGAAGCGCTGCTTCGGTGTGAGTTGATTAGGGGTCTCTGATCGGAAGTTTCGCCACACGCCGGGCAACTATGGAAATCAGAGGCTTCCGTTCTGACGTTTTGCCCACCGATTTTAGATACTTTAATTCTTTTATATCTAACGAGGCGGATTTCACCTCTCGCTGGTGACTTGTTTGAATAGATAGCCCTTATAGTTTTTGATCCGTTTCTAACAATATATGACTCTTCTTCCCATCCGTTTGGCAAGTGCTCACCTTCGTTGGGAATGGTCGCAGGGTCGTGTAACACAACGGCTTCGACTCCGTTCGATAGGGATTCTTCATCGAACCGTTCTGGGAGGGGGATTATTTTAGCCTGTTCCGCACCATCGCCGTCCTCAGTGATCATGAGCCCAGCAAATGCGCTGTGCCCACATTTTCGACACGATACGAAGTTAAGCGCCGGCTCGGATGCTTCTGCATAGGACTCATCGTCAAATAGAGTCTTTCTGTCCAGAGACCAGTACACGCGGGGCTGTGCCCGGCCGAATAGGTGATACCGTAAACCAATAGCAGGAAAGAGTTCATTTTCATGAGCATGGCTACAGAGGACCAAAAGGCCTTCAAGCAGATCGGATGATCCGCCAGTGCGAGCTGCAAAGCGCTCAGTCGCGTCCTTCCATTTTACCATAGTGGTCTCTCGGCCATCATCCTCTTTAAGGAGAACCGACAATAGGTGAGGGGCGAGTGTAGTCGCCCAGGTAGACAACTTTCTTGTACAGTCTTGGTATTCCTCGGTCTGAATGTTGGCAAGTCGCTTAGCTAACCTAAAGAGGGACTCAGGAAAAAGAGAATCCAGATCTTCACGAATGTCCGAAGCCTTATGAGAGTTGAATGACTTTAGGACAGCAACGTCGGATTTTACGAGAGGTTCAAAAGTATCTTTGAGAAGCCAGTCATTTCCCTCAAAGGGGCGACCAAAAAGTTTGGTGAATAGCTCGCGCATATCGCCTTCAACTTTTGCTTCGTTTTGGTCGGGCCCTTGGCTCAAGGTTGCCGATGTGGCGATTGGGACAAAGTTTCGCCCTCGATCACCAAGGTGAACCTTAAGTCGATTCAATAAACAGGCAATTTCTAGAGCCAAGGTGCCAGTATAGGTATGAGCTTCGTCGAGCACCAAGTGTTCCAGGTTCATACCGTCGAAGAGCTTTTGATCCGACGAGCGGAGGAGCATGTATTCGAGCATTTTATAGTTAGTGAGTAAGATATGCGGAATTGTCTCTGGCTTAGTTGGATCTACAACCAAGGTTGTTGGATCGAAAAGCAGACTGTCCACTTCAATGTTTGGCCGATCTTTTCTAAGCTGGTCCCGAATTGCCTCAATTTCAGAAATTATCTTGCGACGATCGGAGGAGTTAAGGTCTTTAAAAGCGCCGTTGTAAATTCCAACTCGAATACCAGTTCCGGCGGCATACTTGATAATCCGATAAAACTGATCGTGCACCAGAGCGTTCATGGGATAAATGAACACGGCTCCAATCCCTTGCCTATTTTTACCGTAGCCCTTCTTCAAAAGGCTATTGATGACGGGAAGGATGAAGCTTTCAGACTTTCCGGAGCCGGTACCCGTTGAGATGACTGTGCCCTTATCGTTATTGATGCGAGTCCAGGCTTTGACTTGATGGGCGTAGGGCGTTTTCAATTCGGGTAGAAGTTTGATGGTCTCTTGCAGTATGGGATGGAACGGAGAAAGATCTGCTTCGAGTTTTTGTCGTGACCGGACCAAATGTAGGACGGAATCTTGAAAGAGTGCTCCGTCCTTCTCCATAATTTCTCGGAGCTGGCGATCAAGATCTTGATTTCCATTTTCGGCGAAAGGGAATTTTGAACTCACGTAGTCGATAAAGTCGCGTTTCAGTTCGCGTGCGAGGTTAAACGGCTGCATGTGTTAGGCGCCCCTCTTTGTCTTTCGCCCTTTTTTCGCGGATGGCTCCGAAGGCAAATCGAGAATTTTTGGAATCGATTTAAATACGGGTAGAGGTTCGACGTCCTTCAATCCTTCATCACCTGAGTAAAGGTCATAGTGTTTCAGGATTAGATCGACGTAAACAGGGCTATTTCGCTTTAACGTGTCGAACTGATTCTCCAGCGCCCAGACCAAGCCTTCCCGTTGCATCGCAGGCTGTTTAAAGCCGTAGTGAAGCCATATCAGAGCGTCAATTTTAGCGTTGGCATTGTCGTCGATTTTATTGCCTTTAAGAATCTTCAATGCTGTACGTAGGTATCCGGAATAGTAATTTGCCAATGGAATTGCTTCCAGCTGTCCTTGTGTTCTATTGGAGCCGCCTTGTAACTTCATTAGGTAGTCGGCAGGCAGGCACCCTAGAAGTAGTGCCAATTCATGTTGTGAGTTACCGATCGAGATTGCCGTCGAACTGTAGTCGACAAATGTTCCTGGAGGAAGAATTGTAACAATCAGTGTTCTTTGGTCGCTGGCCTGACTGATCCCGCGCCAGACCACCTGCGGTAAATTTACGTCCACGCCTTTTCTAGAGATTTCTTCCTTAAGTCCGTATTGATAGAAATCATCTGGTGGATCGAAGGAGAACCGATCATAGTCTCGTCCTCGAAATAGAGGGGCATAGGTCGTGTGAGATCCGAGATCACTCTTAATTGACTTCTTGATCGATGAGCTAAGATCCTGTCCCAGCACCGACAGTCCGTTACTTGGCCCTGTGGTCTGGTTAATTCCTTGGACAACCTTGCAGGGTAAATCTTTAATATATATTGTGGGACCACTGGCTTCGTGAATGGCCCTGGCAATTTCTGCCTGCCGTGGGTGAGCGAATCCGGGTATGGACAGTGTTTCCCTTGATAGGTACTTAATCGAGGTTAAGTCCATTTCGATCGGGATGTGTCCTGAAGTGAGCTTCGTAGTATCCTTTGCATCTAGGTTTTGCGAAACAGAATCAAGGGTGTTAAGATCTATGACTCCGTGGACAAATCTAGGACGTTTAACATCTGCGCCAGGCTGACCGATGAGGGTCACAAAGTCAAATCTGCTGTCAATTTCGAAAATTTGCATCTGATTGCTGAATGAGATTGCTTCAAGCAGACCCCACTCTTTAAAAAAGCGCTCCCTGAGCGCCGTCGTTCCGCCGTTGCTGAAGACGGCCGCCCTTGAAGTGATCAGGCCAACTCTACCATTCTGTCTAAGAAGTCTTTCGGCTGCCAGTGTGAATAAGACGGCCAAATCAATTTTGCCGCTGGTCTCAAGAGGGGAAAGAAGGCGCTGCTTCCACAATTTTGAAAGACGCCCGGTACTTTCAGATTTTGCAAACCACGCATTGGCAGCATTCGGATCTTTGCCTACTAACTTTATGATTCTCTTACTTTTCTCACTTGGTTTTGTAGCTAGGAATTGAGGATCGAACTCAGGATATACATCTTTGTCTTTCACTCCGACAACTTTCCATGGAGGATTGGAAATAACGGTGGAAAATCCGGAAATATTTGAGTCAGAGAATACTTGTGCAAATTCAATTTGCCATTGGTAACAACGATGAACCTTGGCGACGGCTAGTCCGGCCCTCAAGCTTTGAAAGGTCGACCTGGAGAGTGCTTTTCCTTTGTGCCTGACAGTCCTATCGAGAGTTTGATTGTTGAGTAGGTAGTCCACCAGCTCCCGAATTGTGTTAAGTGTCGGGAAGTGCTCCATCTGATCAAGGGGCCAGAACCACTGTGCGCACCAAAGATCGCCTAGAGCTTTAAGGCGGGCGAAGGCTCTGTGGTATCTAACCATCTTGTTGTAGCCGTCAATTCCGTGCTCCCGGATGAGCGCCTTGCGGCGTTGATCTTCAAGCTTGGCATCAATTTCAATGCCTTCCGCTTCAATAAGAACATCATCTAGCTCCGGTATCCACGCGAGTCGGTCTTTGTGTCGACTATCGAGCGAATCAACAATTTCGCCCTTCTCCTGAATTCGTTCAAATTCTGTTACGGCCTTTCGAGCGTTCTGCAGCATTTTGCTCAATTCAATTTGAGCTTTGATTGCCCAGTCCGCCCAGCCTTCGTCTCCAAATTTCTTGCGTTCATCTTTGAGTTTAGATTTGAGTTCTGAAATTTGTTCTTTAATCTCGGCAGAGTCTTCCGGGCGTCCGGACGCCTTCTGTTTGGCGTCCCATGCCTCAAAGATCTTTTTGTCGACGTCGAGGGCTTCAGTAAAGATATTAAAAATTGATGGGAACTCAGTGTTTTCGTCCCAACTGGTACGAGACTGATTTAGATAATCCGCGTAAATCAAGGAGTTCCCTGATTTTAGTCGGTGATGAAGAAAGGGGAGCGGCCGATTCTTTACCAGTGCTTCAAGGTAGAGCGAAGTGCGACAGAGTTCCAGGCTTAGTGGATTCATGTCGACGCCAAAGAGGCAGTTTTCTAAAATCTGTCTTTTGCTTTCCTGTAGGTCTTCGTAGGTCGCCTCCCGGCCACGAACGGACAAGTCATTTTCTCGTACTTTTGCCCTTAGGAGTTCTTTTCCTAGGTAGCGAAGTGTGGCGATCAAAAATCCACCAGAGCCGACCGCTGGTTCCACGATTCTTAGAGACAAGATTTCCTTGGTCGACTTACCCTCAGCGAGTGGCTTGAGCGTTCGCTTCACGAGAAATTCTGCAAGTTTCGGAGGTGTGTAAAAGCTCGCGGTTTGGCGTTTTTGGCCGCCTAACGGGGCAATTATGAATGTGCCCAAGATTGGGCGATGGGCCGGACGTTCGGGTGAGATGTGGGTGTCTAGACTTCCGGCAGCCGCTCGTTTGCTTTTTTTCTTGCGTGTAGCTCGGAGACCGATTGTCTCTGGCTCTTCAAATTGGGTCATTTCGAGCGCCTCAGCCAGCCGTTTAGTGACTAGGCCGACACCGCCCCCGTGGGCAGGCACCCAAATGGATTCCTCTCGTACAATAACAGGCTTTTGCGCAAGGAGGGCTTCGTAGACAGCTCCGAGCTGCTCGACACCCAAATTAGCGAAGTGTAGGCGCCGCCCAGATTCTTGGCCGCCGACCCGAGTAAGAGTTAGGAGGACCTGTGCAATAGCTTTATCCCTTAGGGCGGGACCGTCATCGAATAGGGGAGCCTGATCGGGAGCAAATAGCTGACCGTTGAACGCGCTTACAAATTCGCCGCCGTGGAGCTTAATACCTCTGCGGAGCAGAGTGAATTGACTCTTCAGTGCACCCCAGAGGTAGGTGCCCTCAGGATCGGCGAGGCCTTGGCGTTCCCGTTTGAGGAATTCTTCGGCCCAGTTGCGAAGGTGCTCTATGCTATAGAAGGATGCATATTGGGAGTTTTCAACTGGGAGGAAACGTCTTGCTTCCGCGTAAAGGATGAAGAGAACTCGATAGAGTACAAATAATCCATCTTTGAAAAGATCGTGGGCTGCCTTTTCGTTATGTGCTTGGGTCTTGGCCTTCTGCCTTAACGCCGAATCAATTTGCAGACGCTCATTGATAAGTAACTCAAGAGCCAACGTAACCTGCTTATGAAGGTCTTCAGTTATCTTTCTCGCCTGTTCTAGGTCCTCTCGGAACAACAGACTTGATGCTGTCGCCTGGGTTTTTACGGACGTCCCCACAGCATCATCATCTCCGTCCTCGTCACCAGCCTCATCATCCTTGGCCTCTACATCTGTGGAGAGCGATGATTCCTCAGCTTGTGAGTAAGCAAAGAAATCGGAACTTAGAAGATGCGTGGCCAAGCTGAGCGCAGCATCATTATCGTCAAGTAATATATCAGACCAGCGGATTTCCAAATACTGACCTGCCGTCTGACTTTCTGAGCGAAAGTAGTAGGCGGAGTTGGGTAGGAAAAGGACAGCCTCGGCACAGCCGGCTAGTTTAATTAGGCGTTCAGTCTGCTCCGAAAGGGTTTCCTTCTTGTTTGCTTCATTTGTCTTCTCACCATTTGCGGTGGTAAGGACGTATCCCGACGATTCTACATCCAGAGGCATGGATTCGTCTGCGGCGAACAGCACCGCCACACTGTGGCTTCCGTTCTGAGATTTAAGGTAGGGAACAAAACCTTCGCCGTCCCAGTGAGGAATGCTCTCCTGCGCAAAGTCACTGTATCCAAAATACCTTTGGACTGCGCGAAACCAGTCGTTCAGCAAATTTCTTCGCTTTTCACCGTGCTTGGCATTGGAGTCCTTAGTCTTTTGGATTTTCTGGTCAAATTCGCGGTACTGGTCGCGAAAAGCTCTCAATCTTTCATTTTGGTGTTTCTTAAGGATGTTGTTGAATCCTTCGCCGCCAACAAATTGAAGTAAGGTTTCGTCGCTCAGAAAACCGTTGCGAGAGTCGATACCCTTAAGTGCCGCGTGTGATCTTTGTAGCTTACGTGCTGCCATTATTTCCTCATTGATTCAAAAGAAGTGCGCAGATTTGATATTGAGTTTGCTCTACATCCACCGACCAAATGTCATCTATCCAAGCTCTGCGCTCCCTCATGCCTGGCTTCGTCGAGTCTAGCGCTTCTTGTTCAACATCGTAGTCGACTTTTCTTTTGGTAAACTCATTCGCGAGGTGGGTCGCGAACGAACGCGCCTCTTTCTCCATGAATTTATGAAGATCCTGCCACTCTCGGAGTTTTGGCAAATCTTTGGGCTGACCTGCAGGTTCCAGAACGTCAAGGTCCTTGCCTTGAATTCTTTTTAGATCTTTTACGGAGTAGGTTCGCATTTCTTGTGCGACGATTCGGCCGGAGGGAGCTCGTGTCGTAAGTTCAACCACGACCAATGAGTCCGCAGGGGCATTCTTCACTGCAAAGATTGGATAGTTTTGACGGGCCATACTGTGGCGAAAGCGGGCCTCAGTTTGTAAAACGATCGGGTGCACGGGTCCCATAAACTGAAGTGGGCGTCTGACATCGCCACCCTCGCGAGTGTGCTTTTCATATTTCAAGTAATGGTCTGGGCTGAAGGTGACTCGCCAGGGGTTGGACTCGTCCGGGTAGCCAAAACCTTCATTGAGGAGTGCCGGGAGAGTCCACCCTTTCGGGAGGATCAACTCGCACTCAGCCTGCGAATCTCCCAAGGGCTTCAGGCTACCTCCTAGTTCCGTTACCATGAGATCGAAAAGAGTGCGTCGCTCAAAGTTTTCGTCCTGGCGAATCGTGGGTGCCGGCGTAAGCGGAGTTACGCTCGTGGTGTCGAAGCCGAATTCTTTAAGGTACTTAATTTGATCGTCGATCTCTTTGGCGACAGCTTCCAAGTCGTTGTCGTTTACTGCTGTTTCGAGCTTGTTAAGATCCAGGCTTTCCAATATCGGGCTTACTGAGCCCAAGGCGACTTGTGCTCTTTCGACTTTATCACGCAGCTTTGCCATAACTCTTTGATCAGGAGTGGCATCAAGATCCAATACGAGATTTAGGATAGTCGGGGCCTTCTCCTGTCCAAGTCGGTCGATCCTGCCGTTTCGCTGTTCGATCTTGACCAAACTCCAAGGCAGCTCAAAGTGAATCAAATGATGGCAGGCATGCTGAAGGTCTTTACCTTCCGAGATTGTATCGGTGGCAATCAGGACCTTTAAGTCTGAGTTTGGATTTGAAAAGTCGTCCTCTATCTTCTCCCGTCGACCTGAATCCATAGATCCGTCTACTGTGGCTATAGATGCTTCGCCGTACCCCTCCTTGACCATTAAGTACTCCGAAATAGCTTCTTGGGATTTGATTGCTTCGGTAAATACAACAATCTTGGCCTTTGGATCGTTCTTTAGAATCTTCTTTATCTCGGCAGCCAATCGAACCAACTTCGCGGAGTCTTTTTGGCCAGTCAGCTTTCTGACCTTTTCCTTGGTAGCTTCAGAGAACCAGGTGCTAAGACGACCTTCAGAGGAAATAGTTTCGAGGAAAGCTGCCCAGCTAGAAGAAAGACGTTTGCGCGCAACTTCTTCGAGTAGTCGGTCCCACGGCTCCGCTGCACCACTGTTTTTTTGAGCGGCGAGTTCCTCGGCCACTTTGGCAAAGGCCTCTCTTTCGGCTTTTGATAGGTCCTTGTCAGTGACTCTCAGATCTTCGACTTTTCGGTCCAGGATCTTTTCACCAAACTCCTTTACATGCCGCTTGAGCCTTCTCACGAGATAAGGGCTGTTCGGGTCCCATTTTACGACCTCTTGATCTCCAAATTTGGGATCAAGGAGAGTGAGCAAACTCTGAAACTCCTTCATTGCGCCAGTAAAGGGCGTGGCGGAAAGGAGGATAAGACCAGGTGCTCTGTAGGCGATTTTTTCCGCAAAGTCTCTAAGGCGGGTGGTGGTTCCGGTTTCGTCCTTCACAAAGTGATGGCACTCGTCGATTACGACAACGTCCCATTGCACGTTGGAGAGCGGCTTGAGATTTTCCCATCGTTTTGCAAAGTCCCGCGATACGATTACCCGTTCAACAATTTCCCAAGGATTTGAAACTCCTCGATCGGAAAGTCGTTCGCGGGTTGTTCGATTGTAGATCTCGAACGCTAGTCCGAAACGATTGAAAAGTTCATCTTGCCACTTTTCACATAGATGCTGGGGCGCAACTATGAGCACCCGGTCCGCTCGGCGACGGCGCGTGAGTTCGGCAAGTATGATCGCGGCCTCGGTCGTTTTGCCAAGGCCTACGTCGTCAGCAATTAGGACGCGTGGGAACGGAAGTCGGTCTACGATGCGATTCCATGGCTCAAATTGCCACTCTTTATAGTCAATCGCACAGTTCATTGCAGTTAATGGAGCCTTAGAGTCGGTCTGAGCTTGAATTGAAGACCGAGTTCTCGCCGTTAGGGCGGGCTTTAGAAGCTTCGATCGTTGAAGTTGTTCCTTGCTTGGAGTGGGACAGTAAGCTTCGGCACCTTCTATACTCGTGATGGTCTCAAGGCTAGGTATTGCCCACACGGTGACAGGCGTTTCGCTAAAGTGAGCCCCTTGCCGAATCAGCTCAAGATTCCAAAAGCCATTTTCTTCCTTCAGAAACTTCCAAAGGGCACCACGACATTGAATGACTTCATTGACCTTAGGTTTCTTGGGCGCATTTGAACGTTGAACAGCGGCAGCCGTTGGCATGTCAATCCTCTCAGATGAAAACTTTCTTTACATCTGATCGGCGCTGTGCCTTATGGCTAGCACTGACTCCTGGTCGAGATTTTTTGAATTTCTCAGGGAGTTTGATTGGTTAGTGTCATCAAGTGTCACTCGTCCTTCGCCTTGTGTTTCCCAAAATTGTTTAGTTCAAGTGCAAGCGTTTTGAGAATTTCTAGGTCTCGATAAGCACTTCGCTTAGAAAGTTCAAACTCCTTTGAAATCATCTCCGCGCTTGGAAGGGGATGGCGATGGATAATGTGCCTTCGGACCAGTTCTGCAAATCGCTCTAATTGTTTGGCCTTCGGCATGTCGTCCTCCAGGCTCTAAGCCTAAAGGAGCGCTGAGTCAGGAGAGGTCACATGGGATTGGCAGGCCGGGATAATGGTCCAATAGGGAGCCACTAGCCGTCGCCGGGGTCCTTATTTACGGGCATCATTTCTCTACGGAGCGTGCAGCAGTTTTTGACGAGATAAGTTCGCTCCAGTTATCAGCGGCGAACGCTGAGAAACGCAATAGAAGTGCAAGTGCGGTCAGAGCTTCCAAATCAGAAATAGTAGTGGCCTTACCGTGAGCTGCATCGTCTCGCCAGTATTTCATCAGCTCACTAAAGCCGAAGAACCCATTTTTGATTTTCGTGGACGCCTGACCCAAGATGAGGTTCTCAATTTTCTTACGACCACCGGCAGACTGATACTCGCGAAGGACCTCTTCCTCATTGCCCGTCTTTTGAATTGCGATATTAAGGAGGACGGATTCCACAGCGGCTCCAGCCATCACACAGCAGGCTAAGTAAGCATGTGCGCCATAGCATCGAACGGCCTCCTGGGCTCGCTGATGAAATCCGAGGCCAAAGACTTCTCGGTAAGGCTCAATTAGTTGTCCAAATCGTTCTGGTTCCGTCGGAACAAAGGTGTCCCGATCATTTTCAGCCAGCCATTGACGACCAAATGGAGTTACCGAGTATCCGTTGCCGCTAGCCCCATCCGGAGTGGCCTGCTCGCCATAACTTTTTATACCGGGTCGCAAAATTCCTCGCCGGCAAAGTTCCCATGCGGCCGAGTAAAAGGTGGGCGACATTTTACGAAGGTGTGGTTCACTTTCGCTGTAATGGATGGAAAAGTGCTCTTGAACGAAATGTCTCATAACGTTCGGCAGATACATTTCGTATCCATAGTCCGAGAACGAGTGTTTTACCGGTGCTCTAAGCCACTTGACCATGTAGTCGAGGGCATTTTCCAGCGAGACTTTTACTTCGGGCTTGGTCATAAAAAGGTAGGAAAACGCGTGAATTAGTCAATGTCACGATAGAAATGCTTTGGTGCCACGTCTCAATTTGCATAGGTGCCCAAGATGGCCATTTTTTCAGCCGATGATTCTTACCATTTAGGGCTTCTTGCAGACCCTGGTCAGAATTTGGTGAACCTGCTTGGCCGACCATAGACCCTTGCGCTTCTTGGTGGGAATGCCCCACGCATTGAGAACGGCTGCAATTTTCCAATATGACAGACCTTGGCTTCTCAGGCGCTTCATCTTGTCTATCAGCTCAAGTTCCTTCTTGAAGGCGTTGGCTTGGCGCAACCGCCAGGTCTCGCCAAAGCCCAATTGGGCGCGAGTTTTGGCGGCGTCGCCCACTCTTAAAGGGATTCCAAAGAGCTTGAGATGCTTGGTGATGGTTGTTCTCGAGGCGGCGCATTGCCGGGCAATCTCGGCAGGCGGGAGGCGCTCCGTAACGTATTTCTGCTCGAGATAGGCCTTGTCCAAGTATTTGGGGAAGGCTATAAATTCAATGGTTTCAGTTAGTTGAATCTGGCGGAAATTTAGTTTTCCCCAGGGGGCAATACCGCCCCATTTTTCGGATACTGCTTTTTCCCATCCTTCAAATTTCTCGCTGTTCCTAAGTACTTGAAAATACAACTGAGGCAGTGGCGTCTTTAGGTTTGAAATTCCACGAAATGTCGCGAATTGCTCCGCGTCTGCTACTTTTTGCTACTTGGTTTGCTACTTATAGTTAGCTTTCAACTTCGGGACGCCATCCTAATTAACCGGTCAATATTGATCCCGTTTCATCCGTTTTGATGCCATGTGAGCGCAGCAACTATCCATCCATCCATTCTTTCTTGCCACTTGATAGGAGTGCATATTTGCCCGTATCCATTGCATTTTTGTGACGTATTTCTGCGCTTCGGCGATACATTTGTCCTTTGTCCATTTTATCAATCTTGATCCGCCCGGCCGAAGTTTCATGTCCGCCACGCATTCCTGAAACCAGCCGTTTTTTATCGCTGCGGCAAATCCACCCTTACTGTTGTTCTTCCAGGCAGAGCGGTACAGGTGCTTCTTAGCCTCCTCCAAACACATCTCTTTTGACCAAACTATCTCAGCAGTCAGTTTTTTAACTGGCTTCATATGTTGAGAACACTCTTCGAGCCAACTATTCGCCTTAGCCACGCGATAGCAAAAGCTATGCTTACTTTTCCAGATTGCAATGCTTGGGTAGGGTAGGGCAGATTCCACGCACATTTTCTTAAGCCCCTTGGTGCTATTAGGGATCTTAAATGACTTTAGCTTGGCGCGGCACTCTTTCATCCATCCGTTTTTCTGCGCCGACATAGCGGCCCAAGGACTTCGCTTTCTCCAGTCATCTAAACTTTCATACTTTTTGGCATCTTCCAGACACATATCCCTAGTCCAATGAACACTTTCAGGCATGACCTTCAGACAATCACCAAGCCAACCATTTGTTTGGGCGGCGTTATGGTAGTTTGGCCGTTCCCTACGCCATGAGAACATGGAAGAAAATCTTCTCGCGTCTGCGATGCACAATTCTCGGGTTAACGATTCTATCGCGTCTAAAATAGCTGCCAAACAATCATCCTTCCAACCGTTTCGAACGGCCGAGGAGTAGCTGCTGGATGAGTACTTTCTCCACTTAGCTTCGCTGTCGAATTTTTTAGCTTCCACAATGCAGGCGTCTTTCGACCACTTAGATTTTCGTCTCATATGTCCTGAGCATCTTTCGATCCAGCCGTTTCGTCGGGCTTGCTCATACGTTTTAGGACTGGCAAGTCGCCACTCAGTTTTACTACAGTATCTTGCCGACTCGATAACACAGTCGTCGACGGTGAGATCGGCTAATCTCTTTTTTTTCACATTTTGAGGAGAGGAACCTCCGGTTGACATACATTCTTATCGGAGTGGTATTGAGGTTTGCTAAACTGGTCTAATTTGAAAGAGCTATGTTCAAAAATATGTGAACCAAAGAAAAATTTTGAGACTTCCAAATATGCGACGAATTTTTCTCGCTCTATATATAATCTTGTCTCAACTGTTAAAGTATATTTATTTAATCGAGCTCCTTAAGTTGGCACCTCCCAGGTCCGAAGAGTCAGGCAGATAAAAACTAGGCATAAGTCTAGGGTCTCATTTTGGGTCGAGACTGTCGGTTCAAAAATGAACACCCTATGACCTCTCGTAAAATTGGTTCGTGGAATAGCTGCATCGCTTAGCCATGAAGCTGAAATGGTACGTAAGCGGAGGAGAGACAATGAAGGGATCATCGGTGCTTTTTATAGCCCAGGCTCGTGCGTTAATGCTAAGCCTTTTTGTGGCGCTTCTTACAGCGTGTACCAATAGTGGTGGCTCTGCAGATCAGAGCTCTAAGACTCCAGGCAGCCCTAGTCACAATCCTCCGCCGCCACCTGAAGAAACTGTAGAAAAAATAATCGATCAGGAAATCAAAGAGCTCTATGTGGCTATGCCTCAGGAATACGCCTTCGATAAAGAAGAGCTGCAACTTATCGAAACAGAGATTCTCTCGCTTGAATCTTCAGATCTCAATAAAGACGAAATTGCAAAATTGGTTCAGGCTGAGAAAGAAAACGCCAATTTGGGAGGTAACTAATGAGACAGTTTACCCTCCTTGCAATTTTTCTTTCAGCCCAGTTCGCTTCGGCGCACGGGAGTAAGAGGGGTTTTTGGATTTTATCGAATCTTCCAGCTCAGAATCTTAGAGCACATAAGGCTGGCGATACTCCAACCCTCGAGGGAAAAATTTGCTACGCCAAAATCTCGAGCAATCGCATAAAATGTGACAACTTCGACGATGATAAAATTGATGTAAAAGCCTATTTTCCAGACGAAGTAACCGAAGTCACCAGTGATTTAACTATTCAGAAGAGAAACGGTTCCTTCGAATACAAATATAAGACAAAGCCGCTGAACCCCAGTGCTCCCAATGCTCTTACAATCGTTGTGGGCAAACTCGATCACCGCTCACAAATTCTTTTGAAGACAAAAGCAAAGACCGAAAAGAGAATCGCTCATTTTAGGGAGCGTCTTGAAGACCTAGGGACTCATCCGAAACACGAAAAGCGCAGAAAAGTTCTCCGCTCCTATATCGAAGCTTACGAGAAATACCTCGTCTATATTTCGAAGTGGATTAAAGAGAATCCGACGATTCTTGCCCAGATGTCGCAGCCAATTCAGGTTGATAACAAAATTTCGACGCCGCTTATCCATAGCAGCATCTTCGAAAAGATTAAGATTTCCACTAATGTTGCACTTGGAGCGCCTATCGATGGTGAAAGCACGCCTGTTAAAACAGAAATTACCTTTCTCGAAGATCGGCGCAACAGCTTCTCCGATGATGACATCTTTGCCGTTAACTATTACTTAAATGACGAATTGGTGGCATCTCAGCCTCAAATCGAGGCTGAACCCAACCAACCGGTCATGTTTGAGTTTGTGCTTAATAACCTCAAAGCGAACAAGAGCAACCTCCTAGAAATCGAAGTTACGAAGATTGAGGAGCGGGATCATCGTGGAAGAGGTCGGTGGGATTGGTTCCGAGATTGGCTGGAAAACTGGCGGCATGGCGGTGGTTGGGGCTCGGGCGGTAGTCGAAACCCGGAAACGCTCGCAAGTCTTCAGCAATACATCATTGTCGCGCCCGATGTAGCCACCCCTTTATGGGGTGGAGAAATTTCTCCGGCGACCACCATTCAGTATGCTCAAAATTTTCCTCCTATTTACGCGGAGGCCGCCGATGCGTTCGGGAGGCTCAAGACTTCCAACTTTAAACTAAAAATCGGCGGTCAAGATTTTTCTAGTAAACTAGATTTCGTATCCGAAGACTTCGGTCGAAAAATTAAAGTTTCAGCCGATCCGAATCCGGTCAACGAGGGGCTCCAAACAATGGAGCTTCGTGGAACTGATTTTGCTGGCAACTATGCACTACCAAATCCACTAGTGCGAACAATCCGAATCGACCGTACGGCTCCTGAGGTGCTCATACTCACCGCAGATAATCAGATAACAAATTTCAACCAGGTGAATCTTAGGTTCAAAGTTCTCGACAGCTCTCCTGTAACGGCTGAAATCTATTTGAACTCTAATAAAATTGAATCCATCAGCCATGATGGCCAAGGATCGGAAGTCTCGCGATTTCTTATGCTTTCGGAAGGGCCAAATCAGATTGAAGTTCGATCTAAAGATGAGGCTGGGAACCATGGTCTTAATAAGCTCGTGATTATTACCTTGGACACTGTCGCTCCGATGCTTACGAATTTTTCGCCCGCAAACAACGCCATTATTAACTCACTAAATGTGAAGGTTACTGGACGAGCGAATGAACGCCTATCCGCAATCACGGCAAATGGTGAAGCAGTAGGCTTCGACAATGGAACGCTCAATTTTGAGTGGAATCACGCTGCTCTTTCTCAAGGCAATCTTCAAGCCACGTTCTTGGCTACAGATCTCGCGGGGAATCAGGCTGAACAGATTCTCAACTATCAAATCGTTCTTGAACCTCTCATTCAAGCTCTGATCACTATTGAACCCTTAGAGGACGGAAGAATTGTCGTGCGGGGTGCCGCCGGTGCTTCGGTGCCCGGTGTTGAGATTACGGCCAACGGCGGTCTTTTCAATAAAGCAACTGTTGTTTCGAACGCGGATGGGAGCTTTGCTATAATTCTTAACCGCACGTCTTCGGTTTCGGTTACGGCCACCGCCAACGGAATCACAAAAACCGTGGCGCTCAATGTAAACGTCAACACGACATTGTCCGGAATCGTGAAAAACTCGCTAACCGGGAATCCGCTTATGGGCGTCCGAGTATCCGTAGATGGCGGGCAGGGACTCTTTGTTACAACCGATGCCAATGGTGTGTTTTCAATTCAGAATGTCCCCACCGGTGACCGTGTCGTCCACTTTGATGGATCTCAAATTCCTGAGGAATTGCGTGGGCCGAACAATAAATTCTTTACTACAAAAGTAGCTCTCAACATCGGTGTGAATCAAACTAACGTTCTCGAGAACGCCGTTTACCTTACGCCCTTAGTGACTGACGGAACTCAGACTCAAGTGATCGCCAGTCAGACGACGACCGTCACAAGTCCTCATGCTCCGGGCGTCTCCATGACAATTCCCGCTAATGCTGCAACATTTCCCGATGGCACGAAGACGGGTACGATCAGCATGGCCGTAATTGATGCGGAAAGAACTTCCGTTCCTCCGCTAGATTTCGTGATGCCGGAAAACGTAATAGCCCTCGAGCCGTCTGGTCTGAAGTTTTCTCAGCCGATTCAGCTGACAGTTCCAAATGACAATGAAATCTTGCCCGGTGTTCAAGTGGTATTTCTCTCCAAGAACAGCGACAAAGGTATTTGGGAAATTGACGGTGTCGGTCGCGTCTCTCAGGATGGACTCTCTATTACTACTGAACCGGGTCAGGGAATAACACACTTTTCAGAAGTGTACGCGGCCCCTCTTGGCCCAAAAGTGGGCCCGGTCGGAGCACAAGATCAACCGGGTGCAGACACATTTAACGGTGCATTGACTACTCAACTCAAATTGCCGGGATTTCTGTCCCTGGGTGAAACTGTTACGCCTCAGCTTATTTACAAGAGCTCGTGGGCCAATCCTGCTGTTGCTGTGACCTCCGTAATCGATATCCCCCGTAATGAAGTGCAGCTGTCGCCTGTTACACAAGGAAAGCGGAACTTACTTGTTAGCGCCTCTGTCGAGGTAACTGGGCGCGCATGGGTAGAGCCCGAGTATATTGACACGCAATTCATCACCGAAGATTTGATTAGCGAAAAGCTCCGGTTGAAGGGCATGCCGAATAAATCTGTGATTTCCTATGGTATTGATCTTGGAACGCTTAGCTCCGGCGTACACCCGTATTCGAATCGATTCGAGATTAAACTCAAACAAATGATCGTGGGAACTCGCACCATTCGTACGAGAAATTTCCTCGGCCGTAAAAATACTCGTCAAGAGTCATTTTCAGAAACTCGTAGTATTGAGCAAATTTATCCTCAGGATTCTGCGGGACAAATATTTACGCTTAACAAAATCAATTCCGAAGCGGGTCGTGGCTGGAAATTCGCAGGCATCCCTTCGCTTCATAATCTTAGCGGACCTCGGGTTTCATTAGAGGGTGGAGATGGTTCAGTAGTCAGTTACGGGCTCGACAATACTATTGAAACCGTGCACAATGCTGGCACCTCGGAGCTCAAAGCCGTTGATCTTTCTCAATGGCCATTAATCACATACGTAGACCAAGCTAACAGTATGAAGCGTGTTAGCTTGGCTGATCCTGAAAATCCGATCGTAACTTCCATTAGTGTGGAACGACCAAGCAATGCTGGATTTTTCGAAGACATCGGAATGGACTTCAATACGATTTTCGGATTAACGACTGGTTCCTGCCGTCACGTTCGATTTGATCTTTCATTTCCTCGTGATGTACGAGGAATTTTGGAGGACGGAACATCCGGTCAGTATGGTGTAGATATGACCGGAGCCATTTTCCGACGAGATGCTCAAGGCGTTCGCACAATTACATCCCTGGGAAACACCTTGCCTTACAACATCGTAGGGGATCTCGGTCCTTCGAGCTGTCATGGTACTGCTGCCAACTGCCCCGGTAATAACTTTTGTCGTAGAGCAGATCTCAGTAAGCGTGGTACATGCAGCCTTACCTCGGCCTTTTTCGTGAATTTTACCAATCAGTCTGGTTTCGGAATTCAGATTGTAAATTTGTTTCCTTCGAATCCGGTGGCGGCGCTCGCTGGAACGCCTTGCCAGGGGCAAAAAAGTGCACAAATCGAGTACCCACTCATTGGTGCGCAGGACGGTCCGGCCGCACAAGCACTCTTCAATGATCCCGTGAATATTACCAAAGGATTTGGAAATAACATTATCATTGTTGACCAGGGTAACAACAAGATCAGATCAATGAATATCGCGGACAATTCCGTCACGACGATAGCGGGTAATGGGCAGAACTTTGACCTGGGTGACGGTGGAGCGGCACTCGCAGCGTCGATGTTCCATCCTCTAGCCGCAGTGTATGACAGTGCTGGTAATCTGTATATCGCCACAGAGCGCGGGTTCATTCGCAGAGTGGATTCTCGCGGAATCATTACCCGATTTGCAGGAAAGTCTCCCGCTGAGGGCGGCGTGCTTAAGGATCAGGCGCCGGCCGAAGACATGATTTTCTCTCGGCCCGCTGGCCTTGCAATCGATAACTCTGGCGGATATCTATACGTTGCCGATACCGGACAACATCGAGTCGTTCAAATCGATTTGATTACAAAAAACGCGATTGTCGTCGCTGGCAATGGCTCATGTCAAGCTACCGTCATTGACGGCGTAGCTGCTTTGAACTCATCTTTGTGCAATCCGGAAGATGTGGGCGTGGACTCAGACGGAAATCTCCTGATTGGGGACACAGGACACAAGCGCATTCGTAGAGTAAACTTTAATCGTTCTACGGATGGCACAACACGCTACCTAAGCTCCCGGGACGATCAATCCACACTTCTGCAGCAGGCGAATGGGCAGTTCGTCCTCAGCACAAGGGGTGGTTCACAGACGCAATTTGATGAAACCGGAAAACATGTCTCCACGATTTTGAAATCGGGAAAAGCTACATATTCTGAATATGACCCTTCTGGTCGGTTGATTGTTGTCAGGGATTCTGTAGGCCAAAAGCTCGAGCTTACCTATCTCGGAAACGTGTTACATACCATGAAGGATCCGGCGAACAGAATTACGACGTTTGAATACACAGGAAAAAATTTAACCAAGGTGACATTCCCTGATGGGAACACCAAAAAATTCGCATATAATTCATTTGGGCTCATGACGTCCGAGACGGACGAGCGGAACAACTCGATCGAGTATACCTATAATTCCCATCACCGACTGCTCACTGCGAAAGGTCCGGATGGGGCGGTCGTCGCAATGAACGACTCGACCTCCGCAACGATCGCGAATAACTTCACGGGTGGCAACGTCGGCCAACTCAAGTCGTATGGAACGGGTCCAGGTGAGGTTTATGACGGAATTGTTGATGCTCGGTCACTTGAGACAAAGTTTATCCGAGACACTAACGGCTTCGTGACAAAAGTAGTGGATGCGACAGGGGCGACGACGGAAGTCACCCGAGATGCCACCGGTCGCATTCTAAAAACAATTCGACCCGATGGCTCAATTGTTGAGTACGAGTACGATCCAGTTACTCACGATATCTTAAAGATGACCGACTCATCCACGGGCCGGATTACCGAAATGACCTACGATCAATTTGGAAACCGCACTTTAGAAAAAATTGGCAACCTGCGCCAGGAGTTCACATACGATCCTGTTAAGAACCTTCTTACCTCAACAAAGGGGCCTGCTGGCAACGTGACCAACTACGCACACAATGCTCTCGGATTGGTCTCCAAGGTAACGAAGCAAATATCAGCCTCTGTAAACCACGTTCAAGACTATGACTATGACAATCTCGGGAGACTAACTAAGGAAACATCAACCGGCGGAATTGAGAGTTCATATATTCTGGATCTAGCGGGAAATGTGATCTCGGCAACCGAAGTCAAAGGACCAAGCGACAGTTTCACGAAGACGTTTTCTTACGATAAGTTTAATCGCCTCCTAACGGTGACAAGTCCTCGAAATGAAGTCACCACTTATAGATATCTTCCCACAGGACAACTCAGAGAAATTGAGAATCCTCGCGGGCAGATTACTTCGCTGTCGGTGGATGCGATGGGACGAGTCACGCAAAAAACCGACTTTGCCGGAAGGGTTTATCAGTACGGATATGACAATGCTGGGAACCTTACTCGCATCACGGAGCCAGGTAGCAGAATTAAAACTTTTGAGTACGACAATTTAAATCGAATTTCTATACAGAATTTTCCGGATGACAAGTTCGAATTTGATTACGATATCCGCGGAAATCTTATTTCCGCCAAAAACAAAAACTCCTTAGTTGAATATGGCGTAGACAATAATGGTCGCGTGGACACCGTAACCACAAAAGGTCTCGGGGAGATGGCAGGGTACCCGCAGGTTACGATAGACTACGAGTTCAACGCTTTCGATCAGCGAACTAAAATGACTGACTCGCTCGGTGGCGTAGTCAACTATGACTATTTTGCGAATGCTCGGCTTCAAAATGTGAGAAATCACAAGTCCGAAACCTTCTCTTACGAATACAATTTAATCGGGCAAATTTCGAAAATCACTCGTCCTGGTGGCTTGACTGAGTTTACGTATGCAAATTCTTTAGTTCCTCAGTCTATCAAGCACAAGCGGGGCGCGATAGTGGACAGGTTTTTCGATTATAGCTACAACTCCGCTAATATGGTTACGAGCATTACTTCAGGGGATGGCGCTGAAATCGTTGGCTACGATAGCAATAAAATGCTCTCGAATTTTTCCCAACCGGTATCTCGAATGCCCGCAAGTCAGCAAGGATTGGCAAGCGAGACATTCACTTACGACACTCTCTTCAACAGACTTCAAAATTCGGAAGGAACAATTGATTACGATCCAACTGGCCAACTAATCGTTAGTGACTTTAAAAACCGCTATTTCCATGACAGCCAAGGAAATGTTTTTCTAAAAGAGGACAAGGCGACTGGGAAAGTGGTCCGCTACGACTACTCTTCTCAGAATCAGCTGACCAAAGTTTCTTATTTGCCAAGTTTAAGCTCCACTGCGCCCTACAAAGTCGTAGTCTACGCATACGATGCTAGTGGGCGGCGAATGTATAAAAATGTGGTGGACAATGATGCGCCCACAGATAAGCGAAAGACCTTTACTCGATATTTCGTTCACGATGGAAGTGAAATTTTGGTCGAAACCGATGAGAACAAATCAGTTCTCGCCCGGTATACACACTCCACCTTGAAAATGGATGATGTCTTGTCTGTAGACATCACAACGGCCGGTGTGCAAGCGCAGATTGCTTCTTCCGCAGGAACTTTCACATTCTTGAAAGATGCGATTGGGACGGTTCGATCCATCGCAAATGCCAGTGGCCAAATTGTTCAAAACTATTCTTACTCAGCCTATGGCCAGATACTCTCCATCAAAGATTCAGCTGGGAACGACATAACCTCAAGTCCGACTATATTTACTGCATCTACCTTTACCGGGCGTGAGATTGATTGGGAAACTGGCCTTTATTATTTCCGAGCTCGCCATTATGACCCGAGCCTTGGCCGGTTTTTACAACGTGACCCACATCCCGGATCGATGCTTGCTCCAAGAACTGTTGTGAACAGTTATTCTTATGCGGGGAACAACCCCGTGGCCTTTACCGACCCCACCGGCAATTTTTTCTTCGCAATCCCTGTGCTTATCGGGCTTGCTGGCGTAGGTATCGGCGCGGCAGTTGGATACACTGGAGCTGCATTGATTGCCTGGGCCGTTCTAGATCCGATGTCGTTTTTTAGCGGCATTCTCCTCGTAGGTGAAGTCGTGCTTAGCCCAGTAAACTTGATTCTATATGGAAGGCTACCAGAATTTAGCTTCGTTGGTGGCTATGGAGGAATTGGTGTCCGAAACAGTGTTTGGGGTAATTTAGGGGGATCGGTCGGAATGTCAGGCGCGTTCTCTACTGGTGCCGCATTCTTTGCTCACAATGACGCTGACGAAGAGACTATTCGACATGAGGCAGGGCACGTGCTGCAATGGCAAGACTATGGTGGATGGGGATATGTGCGATTGGTTCTTGATTCCGTGATAGGTACTGGGCCGCAGGCTGATTATTTAGAGGAAAGCGCCGATGTTCGTGCAACAGAATATTTTGGTATTCTGACATGTATTTACCGCAACCCGACCCACCAGGATCCTCGCTGTAGGAATTAGGCATGAAGAGTTTTTTGATTGGATTATTCGTCTTACTTTTGGCCGGCTGTGAGGAATGTGAAAAGAACTATTCCATTGTGGGTACGGTTAGAGACAAAGCGGGTGAACCTATTGAAGGAGTGTCGATATTGTTTGCTGCCAATCCGCAGTCGGTTTCTGGGAAAACAGATTCAGTCGGGGAATATTCTATTCCCTATAAAACTCGAGCCCATCTTGCCGGAATGCAGCTTCGATTTGAAAAAACAAATTTTGTCACAATAGATGTCGATGCTTATACTGTTCAAGAAGCGGGCCCCGATCAGTGCGGCAAGGTAACACTTAAGCGTGACGTGGTCTTCGAACAGAAAAAACCGGATCCTAAAAAAGGCGGTCGCTAATGATTCGCAAGTTGAAATTTCCGCATCACGTGAAAGCGCTCCTTTTGGTTGTTCTGATTTCGGCTCCGTGCGCGTTTGCTGATGAATCTCTAACGGTTCGATGGCTTCCCACATTTCCATTTGCCTACGGGAATCTAGATGTACTCTTTAAAGCCGGAGATAGTTGGAGCCTCGGGCCATCAGCCTTTGGAACGAATGGTTGTAAGGTAACGAGAAAGGCAGAAGGCTCTACCTGTACGGAACGTCTGCTTGGCTATGGTCTTCGGGTGAACTACCATATAACCGGGAAAGCCTTTGATTCAGGTCTGTACATCAGCCCTTCGATTTATCACGTAAGAAAGCGCATCGACAAAAACCTGCAGGGTTCCGTACAATCCGGCACATTTGACTCTTTCGCGCCGGCTTTGTGGCTTGGCTATGTGCACCGATTCCAGTCAACAGGGTGGAGTGTGTCCATAGGAGGCGGTGGCTATTATCTGGTGGATCAACCTGACAAACTTAAGCTCACGGCTCCGCCTCTTCCGGATTCAGAAGTAGATCCTGGAAACCGACTTCAATTTTTTCCAGATGTGAACGTCGGGTATACCTTTTAATTTAACCTACGCTCTGCGACGTAGATCCGGTGCGTTTCTGGGTGCCACCTCCAAATTCCGGATCGAAATCATCGATCAAATTCACTAAGTATCGAAAATCAGAAACAAGAGTGACCTTGCCCCTTCAAATTAGTCCACCTCATCAGTTATAGTTTGGTGGGTGGGA
>CAYVRZ010000034.1:0-39197 GCA_964453895.1 uncultured Pseudobdellovibrionaceae bacterium
CGACACCACCGGACATGTCGAACTGCAAGCTTGGGATAATACCGGCACAACCGGCGCGAGAAATCTCGCCCTTCAAGTGGCGGGCGGAAATGTCGGTGTCGGAACCGCGAACCCGGGTGCACTAATAGACGCCTACAGTTCATCGAGTGGTATTAAACTTCGCCTAAGCGACGAAGCCGCACCAGACGCCGGCGCGTCGGCTGGCGTAAACTACATGGAATTTTACGGAGCGGGTGCCCGGTCTGGATATGTCGGCTGGCCCTTTGGCTCCCTAGATATGGGAATCGTCAACCAGTTGAACGGCGGGATTCGCTTCTATTCAAACAATGCTGAATCCATGAGAATTTCCAACTCAGGTATTGTCGGCATTGGAACTGTCTCGCCGAATGCGGGCTCAATTTTGGATTTGAACGGGACGGGCAATCTAAGTTCAGTCCTTGTTCCGCGCGGAACAACTGCCGAACGCGCCGCCGCTGCCGCCAATGGTATGCTGCGCTACAATACGAATATTTCGCAATTCGAAGTTTACCAAAATAACAACTGGGCCACCGTTTCGACCAGCGCCAGCGCCGGCGATAATCTCGGCAACCACACGGCGACCACTGCAATTCTAGCTATTAATGGCACCGCCGCAACTCCGAGCTATACTTTTGCAAACGACCCGAACACAGGGATCTATAGCGCGGGAGCGGATCGCCTCGCCTTCTCGACCAATGGCGCCGAGCGTGTTCGTATCACAAGCGGCGGCTCGGTCGGCATTGGCACGAACAATCCGCAAGCAAGCCTCCATTTAGCGTCGGCCGGCACGCCCACTGGTGCAAGATTCGACTCGGACTCTGCTTCGGGTACATACAATGCCTCTGCCGCGACGCCAATTTTATTAAAGAACGTGGTTGGCGGAACTGGCAACTTTGCGTATGTCGGCTTCGCAGACGGTGGCGATCGCCCTCAAGGCGGTTTCGGTGTAATGTACCAAGCCGCGGCTAACTTTGGCTCAGATATGTTTATCGAACCCCGCGACGTGGCGAATCCGAGGTCGTTTGTGGTAAAAAACAACGGCCGCATTGCGATGGGAACCACAAGCCCGAACGCCGGTGCAGTCTTAGATATCTACGGGACCGGCAATCTTTCGAGCTTGCTCATTCCGCGCGGAACGACTGCCGAACGCGCGGCCACCGCCGCCAACGGGATGATCCGCTACAATACGAACCTCGCGGCGTTTGAAGTTTATGCCAATGACCAGTGGGCAACAATGTCGACCAGCGCTAGCGCCGGCGATAACCTCGGTAACCACACCGCAACCTCAGCGATTCTCGCCACAACCGGTACCGCCGCAACTCCGAGTTACACATTTGCCGGCGACCCCAACACCGGCATTTGGAGCGCAGGCCCTGATCGAATGGCATTCTCAACCAACGGCAACGAGAGAATGCGCATCACCAACAACGGTCGGGTCGGCATCGGATCGCTAAGCCCGTCTGAGATGTTGGATGTGGCAGGCAATATTTTTGCCCAACCCGACGGAGTCGGCCTTGGGATCTTTATCGGTGTCGATAGCGGCGGAAATCGCGGCATTATGCAAACGGCCAACTGGCCTATGAGACTGGGTAACGAATCCTGGAACGACACATATCTAGTCACTGGCGGCGTCGAAGTGATGAGTCTAATGTACGGCGGACGCGTGGGTATAGGCACGACATCGCCAAACGCACAGACCATTTTTGAAATTAACGGCACCGGCAATATGACCAATATGATTATTCCCCGCGGTACCACCGCTCAACGTGCCGCTACGCCAGCCAACGGGATGATTCGCTACAACACGAATACGACCGCGTTCGAAGTTTACGCCGGTAGCTGGCAGACCATGGCCACCAGCGCGACTTCGGGCGCGACCGACATCGACGGCTTGAGCGATGCGATCTACAACTCCACTGCTACATCCTTATATATGGGTTCGGGTGCGGGCGGCGGACAAACCAACGCGCGCTCGGGCAATACAGCGATCGGCTATCAAACTTTAGCATCTATGAATAACGACAGTGCCGACAGCAACACCGCCGTCGGTACCCAAGCATTGAACTCCCTCACCAGCGCCAATGAAAACACCGCGGTCGGTAGAAATGCGCTGCGATTGCTGACGACAGGAAATTCAAATACCGCCGTCGGCATAAATGTCTTGGAGAATCTCGTCTCCGGAGATGGCAACGTAGCCATGGGCCGCTACGCAATGTACTATTCAACGAGCGCCGCAAGCAACGTCGCTCTAGGCGAAGGCGCGGCACAGGCCGTTACCACTGGTGGAAGCAACGTAGCCGTCGGATATCAGGCCTTATTCGGAAATATCGGAGCACCGATTACAGGAGGCTCCAACGTGGCGGTGGGACGCTCTGCTCTTAGCGCACTCGAAGGTGGTTCGGGCGGAAACATCGCTCTCGGATACGGCGCCGGAACGGCCCTGACGTCAGGAAGTAATAACATTTTCGTCGGAGTTGCGGCCGGTGACAACATCACCTCTGGCAATGGCAACCTTGTGATCGGACAGAACATCGATGCCCCCTCGGCCACGGGAAGCAATCAGATGTCGATCGGCAATATGATTTTTGGTACCGGCATCACCGGCACCGGCACGACGGTATCGCCCGGCCGCATCGGTATCGCATCGAACGCTCCGCAAGCGGTTTTAGATGTGGTTGGCACGGGTTCAGCATCCGCGTTGATTGTTCCGCGCGACACGACTGCGGCTCGTGCTGGTGTCGGTGTGAACGGGATGATCCGTTACAACAGCGCGACTTCGAAATTCGAAGTGTACGCGATCTCTTGGCAGGATCTGGCGATGGGTTCGAGCGCCGGCGCTACAAACATCGACGGTTTATCTGATGCCATCTATCAATCGGGCGACTTCTCACTCTATATGGGAACAAACGCTGGCGAAGCAGCCGCAACCGGTGATGGCAACGTGGCTGTGGGTTATAATTCGATGAATAACGTGACCACGGGGTTTGACAGTGCGGCAATGGGCAGAGGCGCACTCGCCACGATGACTGATGGTCAATACAACGTTGCAATCGGCTCGTATGCCTTGGAAGACGCGAATGGTTCGCTCGGCAACACGGCGATTGGATACGCGGCCCTACTAAATGTGACTGGCGGTGACTACAACACTGCAACGGGAGAAACTGTTGCTCCTAATTTAACCACCGGACATAACAACTCTGCCTATGGATCCGGCGCATTCCATTCAAATGTGGGCGGTGACCTGAATGCGGTATTTGGTGCGAACGCTATGACCAGCGCAACTTTTACGGGAACAAACTCCCGCAACACCGCGATGGGAGCGATGTCTTTCACTGGCGTGACCAACGGTTCGAATGACAACACTTTGATTGGTTACAACGCCGGAAGCACAATCACCACGGGCGATTACAACCTCGTGGTCGGTACCAATGCAACTGTCCCGACGGCGACGGCCAGCGGACAGATGTCGATCGGCAATATGATTTACGGCGTAAACATTATGGGCTCAGGCTCCACAATCTCGAGCGGCCGCATCGGAATCGGATCCAATGCTCCACAATTGGGAGCGGTCCTCGATGTCGTCGGTACGGGAGATTTGTCGTCGATGATCGTTCCACGCGGCACAACGGTTGAACGCGCAGCCGCTGGCATAAACGGGATGATCCGCTACAACACGAACATCTCGGCGTTCGAAGTTTACGCCGGTAGCTGGCAGACCATGGCCACAAGCTCGAGCGGCGACAACCTTGGTAACCACACCGCCACCACAGCGATCCTCGCCATCAATGGCACTGCCGCAACTCCGAGTTACACTTTTGCTGGCGACCCTAACACTGGACTCTACAGCGCCGGCGCGGATCAGCTTGCCTTCGCCACCAACGGCAACCACAGAATGCGCATCGATAGCACTGGCGATGTCGGAATTGGAACGGTAAATCCCACATCCGAATTGCATGTATTCAAGACTCAAACTGCGCCGACACAAATCAAGGTAGAGAATCAGTCCGGCGGATCAAATGCTTGGGCGGAATTTGTTGCCGAGACGGACAGCGGCTGGCTCAGCATGGCGGCTGGAGGTACAAATTACGGATACAATTCAATTTCCACATCCAATCACCCATTAAATTTTAGCACTGGTGGTTCCAACAGAATGGCCATCGACGCCACAGGCGGGGTCGCGATTGGGACCTATGCGCTCGACGTGATTTTAGCGAATTACAATCCACCGGTCGATGGATTAATTGTCAGTGGCCGCGCCGGTATCGGAACCACATCGCCCAACGTCGGCGCGATTTTAGACCTCAACGGCACCGGCAACCTTTCGAGCTTGCTGGTTCCGCGCGGCACCACCGCTCAACGTGCGGCTGTGCCGGCCAACGGTATGATCCGCTACAACAGCAACCTCACTGCATTCGAAGTTTATGCCGGTAGCTGGCAGACTATGGCGACTAGCGCGAGCGGCGACAATCTCGGGAACCACACGGCCACGACTGCAATTCTCGCTGTCACCGGCACGGCCGCGACTCCGAGTTACACTTTCGCTGGCGACCCCAACACCGGAATGTGGAACTCGGCTGCAGACAATATCTCTTGGTCCACTGGCGGCGTTGAAAGAATGAATTTAGACTCCGCAGGAAACCTATGGGTCAATAACCACGCCTCGATTGATGGCGATGTTCGTGGTCCCGTGGGATTGCTTGCTGGTGCCCGCGCGGCCGTGGGTCTAGATAGAGATGCCGATATTCTGTGGAGTAGCACAACAAACTATTACGGAGCGGCAGATTTGGGTATGTCTCGCAGCGCGGCTGGCGTCGCCGAAATCAATAATGGCACGGTTGGAACGCTCCGCGACTTGAGACTGCGTGCGATCAATCCGGCGGGCTCCGTACTCGGCATTGGAACTTCTTCGCCCAACGTCGGCGCGATTTTGGATCTCAACGGCACGGGCAATCTTTCGAGCTTGCTGGTTCCGCGCGGCACAACCGCTCAGCGCGCGGCTGTACCAGCCAACGGTATGATCCGTTACAACACGAACACGGCGAAGTTTGAAGTTTACGAAACGCAGTGGAAAGATATGGTCGCGAGTGGCGGTGGCGCCACAAATATCGACGGGCTGTCTGACGGCAGGACCGACTACGTAACTGATTATAACTTGTTTATGGGCTCCACTGCCGGCAACGCGATAGCGGCGGGCGGTCAACACAATACGGCCGTCGGTGTAAATGCCGCGACCTCGCTAACCACCGGCGACCGCAACACGGGATTCGGCTTCCAAGCCATAAATCAAATCACCACGGCCACGGACAACACGGCGCTAGGTTATTTAGCGATGGGTAATGGCGCCGTCACTGGAAGCGAAAACGTTGCCGTCGGGAGCGGCGCCATGTATTGGGGTATCGCCGGAAGCTACAACGTCGCGGTCGGTAACAGCGCGATCGGCAATGGCGCCACTGGCTCCGAAAACACCGCCGTCGGGCACGGCGCAATGAATGGAATTTCAAGCGGAACTGGAAACACAAGTCTCGGCCGATCCGCGGGTACAAGCGTGAGCACAGGCAATGGCAACGTTGCCATCGGTAAGAATGCACTCTTAACGAACACGACAGGGAGCGACAACCTTATGCTCGGCTCCGGTGCGGGTCAGTTGTTCACAGGTTCGAACAATATCTTCGCCGGTACCCTGGCCGGATATAACCAAACAGCGGGTTCAAATAATATTTTGATCGGACATAGCATTGATTTGCCCTCTTTAACGGGAAGCAATCAAATGTCGATCGGAAATATGATCTTCGGTCTCGGCATGAACGGTTCAGGCCAGACCATCGCGGGTGGCCGCATTGGTATTGGCTCAGCCTCGCCGTCGCTCGGCGCGGTGTTGGATGTGGTCGGTACAGGTAATTTGTCTTCGATGATTGTCCCGCGAGGCACAACGGCTCAGCGTGCAGCGGTGCCGATCAACGGGATGATCCGCTACAATTCGAACATCTCAGCCTTTGAAGTTTACCAGAGCAGCTGGCAAACTCTGGCCACTTCGAGCACGGGCGATAACCTCGGCAATCATACCGCGACTCAACAGATCCTCTCGACGCTCGGAACAGCCGGCACTCCAGGCATTGCTTTTGTCGGCGATCCGAACACCGGCATGTACAGTGCTGGCGCTGATGTACTCGCTTTCGCGACCAACGGAGCTGAGCGCATACGCGTGAACTCAAGTGGCGACGTCGGAATCGGAACGTCATCTATAGGTTCTAGACTCGATGTCACAGATGGAGCTGCGGCTGGATTTGGCAGCTGGATCGCCAATTTTAAAAGTAGTAGCGGTTCAACCCGTCTTGCAATTGTTGACGAAGACTCCGGTGGCAGTCGTCCTGGAGGGATTCTGGCCGACTCCGGATTGGGCATGGGCATCTACAGTACAAACGTAATCGGGAGCATTCGTTTATACACCAATGGATTGAATGAACGTATGCGGATTGAAGCCAATGGCAACGTCGGAATCGGCACGACAACACCTGCTGCGGGATCGATCCTTGATGTAAATGGTACGGGCGTAAACTTTTCTTCTCTGGTTCTCCCGCGCGGAACTACAGCTGAGCGCGCGGTTGCCGCAGCCAACGGGATGATCCGTTACAACACGAATCTCTCGCAGTTTGAAGTTTATCAAAACAATGCGTGGGCCCAAGTATCAACTAGCGCATCGGCCGGCGACAATCTCGGCAACCACACCGCAACATCCGCAATTTTCGCAATCAACGGTACGGCCGCAACTCCGAGCTACACTTTCGCAGCTGACACAAACACGGGTATTTATAGTGCTGGAGCAGACCAAATTGCGATCGCGACAAATGGAGCTGAGCGCGTACGCGTAAACAATAACGGCTATGTCGGGATCGGAACATCGGACCCCACTGAGCCGCTAACCGTTCGTCGCGATGCCGACGGAGCGACCGACACGCTGACTTTGGCTAACTTGTCGACCAATGTAGGAACCTGGCCCACGTCATCCTTAATTTTCCGGGGAACCACGGGGCAGGCCGCTAGAGTTCAGGGCGGATGGGCTGGTAACACAAATATGGGTTTCCTGACCTTCCATGGCTCTTATTTGGGATCGATGAGAGAAAATGCTCGAATTTATGCCGGCGGCACCACCTACCTCGGCAACACAGATTACGTCGGTGGTAATTCGCACATTAACCTTATGAACGAATCGAGCGCGGGGAATGCCGTTCAAGATACGCTGAGCCTTTACGCGCGTGATTCCAACTCGGCGGCGAGCAGCGGTATTGGTAATAGACTGAGCTTTATGGCCGAGACAGACTCGGACAACACGTATGCTCAAGCCGGCGCGATCGAAGCTGTGCTCGACGATGCGAGCAACAACTCGAAGGACGGCTCGCTGCGATTCCTGACACTCGGGCCGGACTTGAGTTCGGGCTCAACCACGGCCACTGAAAAGATGCGTGTTAACAGCTACGGTCAAGTCGGAATCGGCACAGCTACACCTAACGTCGGATCGATCCTCGATGTGAATGGCACAGGCAATTTATCGAGCTTGCTCGTCCCTCGCGGAACCACAGTTGAACGCGCGGCCACTGCCGCAAACGGGATGATCCGTTACAACACAAACCTCGCAGCGTTTGAAGTTTACGGCAACAATACTTGGCAACAACTCGCAACGAGTGCGACTTCGGGCGCCACCGACATCGATGGTTTGAACGATGCGATTTATAACTCGACTGCGTTGAGTTTATATATCGGCGCGCTTTCTGGCACGGGCCAAGCCAATACATACCAATCCAACTTGGCCCTCGGATATGATGCTCTCTCATCCATGAATAACGCAACGGCCGACAATAACGTGGCCATTGGTAACGAAGCTTTGAAATTCACTACATCAGGAGCCTCAAATATAGCCGTGGGGGGCTGGACACTTCGCAACAATACCACCGCCAATGGCAACACGGGAGTCGGACACAACGCGCTCTCAACCACATCCACCGGCGGTGAAAACACCGGTGTTGGCTTGTATGCACTTTACGCAACAACGGGCGCCCAAAATACAACGTCGGGACACGAGGCAGGCAATTTTGTGGGCTCAGGCTGGGGCAACTCCGCTTTCGGAAAAAGTGCAATGAAGTCGAACTTCGGCAACCAACTCAGCGGAAGTGGCAACAGCGCATTCGGAACTCAGGCATTGGAACTTGTTGAAGGTGCTGCAGCCAACAACATCGGAATTGGAAGGCAAGCCGGTGACAATATCACCACAGGTAGCAAAAATATTATTATCGGCACAGACATCGACGCACCTTTAGCAACCGGCGACAACCAAATGTCCCTCGGCAACATTATTTTTGGTACGGGCGTATCCGGTACCGGCACGACCATCGCTGGTAACATCGGTATTGGTACAGCCAATCCCACAACTGGTGCACGTTTGGATATTTTTGGAACCGGAGCTGCGAATTCTTCGATAATCGTGCCGCGCGACACGACCGCCAACCGCCCAGTCGGTACAAACGGTATGATCCGTTACAATACGAATCTCTCGCAGTTTGAGGTTTATCAAAACAATGCGTGGGCCCAAGTTTCTACTAGCGCATCAGCCGGCGACAATCTCGGTAACCACACGGCTACATCTGCGATCCTCGCAATCAACGGCACAGCCGCAACTCCGAGCTACACTTTTGCCGCCGACACTAACACCGGCATTTACAGTGCTGGAGCAGATCAATTAGCGATCGCTACAAATGGAGCTGAGCGCGTACGCGTAAACGCCTCTGGCTCCGTGGGAATCGGGACGAACAATCCCGCCGAAAAACTCGAGGTTGTTGGCACGGGATATGTCCGATCTAAGGTCAGTGCCACAGGACCGTCGGGTGATAGAGCTGAACATTATCTTGAAACGACGTCGTTAGTTGGAAATCTGCAGGCTTTAGAAAACGGAGCATCCAGCCTTTTAAATCTTCAGGTCGTGACCAACCATGACTTAACGTTCTCCACGAACAATACAGAAAAAGCCAGAATCATGGCCAATGGCCGCGTAGGCTTCGGGACCACAACTCCGAACGCTGGCTCGATTTTAGATCTCAACGGCACGGGCAATCTTTCGAGCTTACTCGTACCCCGTGGCACCACCGCTCAGCGCGCGGCAGTTCCGGCCAACGGGATGATTCGTTACAACAGCGCCACTTCGAAATTTGAAGTGTACGCCATCACTTGGCAGGATTTGGCCATGGGCTCGGGCTCCGCTTCGCAATGGACGACCGTGGCGGGCAACGAAATTCACTACTCGACCGCCAACGTGGGTATCGGCACCAGCAATCCGGCCAGCACGTTAGACGTCTTGGGTAATTTCAATTTAGACACCACTCGCACCGACACCGCCGGTGGCTGGGTCGATACCAATGTGGTCACTTTAACTGCCAATCCGGCCGGCGCATCGACTTCCGACTTCCACGCATTTTCGATTCACGCCCAGTCGAGCGGCACGCAGACCAAAGAAGCTGTTACTGGAAACTTCAGCCGCCTGTCGACCCAGGGCTCAGGCACTGTGAATTTCGGCCGCAACTTCCTCGGCTTCGGCTCGGTCACGTCGGGCAACGTGAATAACTTTTCAAACTTTGTAGGCGATCTCGATGTCGCCGCCGGCCGCACAATCGGCACCTACGCCCAATTCCACGCCGGCACGCCAACTTCCGTCGCGGGCACAATCACTAATTCCTACGGCGTTTTCATCGAAGACCAGCTGGGTACGAATCAGTACGGTATTTATCAGGCCGCCGCGAATGATAAGAACTACTTCAACGGCTCGGTGGGGATCGGCACTAACAACCCTAACTACCTGCTCCATCTAATAAGTGCGGACAACAGTGGTTCAATCAACCTCACGAATTCCAGCTCCAACGGAGCATGGGTTATGATTAACGCCTCTCACACCACCAATTCCTCGCGTTTCGGTGGAATTAACTTTCTGAACAATAACGCCAGCCAGTTCTCCATGGGACTGCGCGATGGCGACGGAAAACTGCATATTCACAATGGCGCGACGTCGGTAATGACAGTCACTTCACCGGGCAGCATCGGCATTGGGACAATCACGCCAAACGTCGGCTCGATTCTCGATCTAAACGGCACCGGTAACCTGAGTTCTGTTCTCGTTCCCCGCGGCACGACCGCTCAGCGCGCCGCCGCCTCAACAAACGGTATGCTCAGATACAATTCAAACAGCAATCAGTTTGAAGGCTTCGCGGCCGGTGGCTGGGCGCCGATCGTGCGCGCCCGCTCGGCCTCGGGCACATCGGGCGCAATCGATTGGTCAACAGCGGCATCGCAAACCACCAGCTTTAACTGTGCGACCGATATTACTTTCCAAAACTTAGTAGACGGAGCCGCGTACACGCTGGTCGTTACCGATGGCGGCACCACTCAGTGTAACTTCAGCACCACCACCACGGGCGCTGATGCGGCGACTGTAAACTATCGGTTTAATCCGACCAATGGTCCGCGCGCGACGACTTCGCATACGGTTTACTCGATTCAACGGATCGGCACGACGGTTTATATATCTTGGATCAGCGGCTTCTAAGGCTGACGCCAAAACTCGGCGCGCATGGCGCGGACCCGCTCGGAGACCGGCTCCCCAAGCACCTCAGCGGGCCGAGGCGATGCTCGTTTGAGCTCGGGGCGGATTTTGTGTAAGCCATCGAGACCCCAAAAGGTGTCGTCTTCTTCGATCAGCGGCTGGATCTGCTGGAATTCGTGCGCATGCGGCGGGATTTGCAAAAACTGATACACCGACTGCACCACGTGCTCGGGCTTACTGAGGAGATCATTGTACTCAATTAAATGAATTTGCTCGCGATGCGAATGCATGGCCATATGCAGATCGCGAAAATGCTCTTCGAGCGTGCCTAAAATTACGTCGACTGAATTCGAAACGGTCGGCTCAAGACCCAACTCGCGAAGACGGGCATCAATAAAGTTATCGCGGCCACTTTCGCGAGCGCGATTGACCAAAATCATATACGAGGCGGTCACCTCATCGAGATCGCGTACGGTGAAAATAAATTTTGCCGGATAGCCGAGCATCATATTTAACGTCGGAATATTTTTAATCCACGCCCGGTGTTTGTCGATCACGTAGGGCCTTGGGATATGCTCGTAAATCGAGCGAAAAATCCCTCGGCAAACGTTAATTTTTTGTTGTGGGTCATACCACGCCGAAGTTTGTGGGATCGATTTCCAGCTGCCCTCAACTTTTGTCATTAAATCTAACAGCGGCGAGGTTGGCGTGACGAAAAGATTTGGATTCTGATTTAGAATCGCCGCCAAAACCGTAGATCCGCTGCGCGGAATGCTCGACATAAAAAAGAAGTGCTGCATAAATCTAAGTATCTTTTATGCCACCAAAGGCGTGTTTGCCTAGGGTTTTCCAGCTACCAGCGACTTGAATGGGAGAGGACGTATAACCTGAACCCCAATTTCCATCGCCCCATGAACCGTAATGCATACCAGTCAGCCACATTGTGCCATCACCTCGAAGATAGTAGGTAATCTCCCGATAGGAAGAGGTCGAAACAGCTTTCCAGTTCGTACCTGGAATTTGCGTCGGTGAAGACCTGTTGGTGGTATCTCCGACACCCAGCGCTCCCAAATAGTTATTGCCCCAAGCCCAAAGGGTGCCATCGCTTTTAAAGCCGTATGCTCGGTGAAAGCCGACAGTGACATAGCTCCAAGTGCCCGGCACCTGGACGGGCGACGACTGTCGGGTCGTATTGCCATTGCCGAGTTGTCCCTCGGCGTTGTACCCCCAGCAGTAGAGTGTGCCATCGGTACGAATGGCGCACATCGACTCATTGCCGACAGACACCTGCGTCCACGAGCCCGCGACTTGCACCGGTGAAGAGCGTGAGCCGCCTGGTGCCAAGTTAATTCCTAGAATCCCATGGTAGTTGGTGCCCCAGGTCCAGAGCGTAAAATCAGTGCGGATGCCGGCGGCGGCCTGGTTCCACGGCCATCCGTTGGCCGAAACCGCGATCCACGAGCCCGTGATCTGAACAGGTGATGAACGATGGGTATTTGGGGCGACACCCAAAGTGCCTTGGTAGTTGTAGCCCCACGACCACAGCGTGCCGTTGGTGCGAATCGCAAGTGTCACATCTTCGGCTGTGGCAAAGTCCTTCCACTGACCGGTGATCTGCACGGGTGAATAGTAGCTGTTTCCATTGCTTTGACCCAAAACTCCATAATTATAAAAATCAGCGCCCCACACCCAAAGCGAATCGGGAGACTTTATGCCGACGGCATGGCCGAGGCCACTTGAACCGAAGGTCGAGCCCGCCGCGAGCCAATTTCCAGTGAGCTGAACGGGAGAATAGAAATTGTAACCAAGACCTTGGTTGCCATCGCCATTGTACCCCATAAACCAAAGGGAATTATCGGCCTTACGCGCGCGAATATGCCCGTTCGAGCCGGTGATCGTGGTAAATCCTGTACCTGGAACTTGAGCCGGACTCGCCGGGGGATAGTTTAATCCCGCTCGCAAAAGATCGTTCCCGGCATAACCCCAAACCCAAACCGTGTTGTCGGACTTGAGCCCGGCCATACCACCGCCCCAACGTCCGAAATTGGTTACATCAAGCCAGGCGCCCGTCACTTGAACCGGCGAGGACCGATGATCGTTGTGGGTGCCGATTCCAAGCATTCCACCGCCGTCGTTCGCGCCCCAAGCATAAAGCGCGTTGCCCGCCTGAAAGCCAAAAGATGAGGCGTTGGCCGTGCGAATTTTGGTCCATGTGCCTGTCACCTGCACGGGTGATGAGCGATTGGTGGTGTTGTTGTGGCCGAGTTGACCGACGTTGTTTCGGCCCCAGGAGTAGAGAGAGTTGTCGGTTCTCAATGCGAGCGTGTGTTCCATGCTCATGGCCACCTGGCTCCAAGCGCCCGTCACCTGCACCGGGCTGTTGCGATAGGTTGTGTTGCCGTGGCCAAGTTGCCCGTAGGCGTTGAGTCCCCAAGTCCACAGCGTGTTGTCGGTGCGAATGGCGCCTGCCGAAAGATGAGCCGAGACTTGCAACCACGAGCCTGCGATCTGCACGGGTGAGCTGTAGCTCGTCTCATTGCCTTGTCCGAGCATTCCGTTGCCGCCGAGCCCCCAAGCATACAATGTCCCGTTGGTGCGAATGCCTAGAGTGGCATTGTGGCCGATCGCGATTTGAGTCCAACTGCCGGCAACTTGAACGGGCGAACTGCGGTAGGTGGTCGTACCATCGCCGAGCTGGCCGTGATAATTGTTTCCGACCATCCAAAGCGTGCCGTCGGTTTTGATATGCCCGGTGTGGGCGTAGTCCGTGGCACTGCTCACCGCCGTCGATGCCACTGAGGAGGCTATTTGTACCCACGAGCGGCCGGCCACGTTAATCCCCAAAACGCCGTCCCAATTTTCATTCCATAAAAACAGTTTACCGGCGCCGGCTTTATTGGTCTTCCAAAATCCGATATCGCTGATTTTGGCGAGTGCCTTGCCGCTAAATAGAAATGCGAAGGCCGCGCTGATTGATTTTAAAAACCCGCGCCGCGAGAACGATTTGAACTTTGACATTTTATAATGGCATCAACTTAGGTCGGTGCAGTCAACTTTGATTGTGCCCGACTAACGTCTAGCGCCGAGTGCAGCATCTCGCGGACATGGGACCAATCCCCGAACTTTTTCTGCCTTAGGATTCTGGCCGAGCGATACCAGGGCGACTCTTCGCCCGGGAGCGCCCAAATAAAATACGGCAAGGCGGGAACAATAATCCATGTGGGCCGCCCTAGGGCAGCGCTACAATGAGCGACACTCGTGCAACTCGAAATCACTAAGTCCATTTCATTCAATGCAGCTGCGGTGTCGGGCCACGTAGTGATCTCGGGCGCGAGATCGTGAATGTGAGTGGGCAGCGGAATGAGGTGATGGTCCCGCTGAAAGCTGAATAGTTGAATGTTGGGGAGCTTGAGATCGGTGAGCATTTCGGGCGGAAACAGGCGCAGCTGCTGGTGCTCAAACCGTGGGTTTCCGGCCCAGCGGATGCCGACTTTTATGGGTGCTTTTTGGTGGGCGCGAATTTTTTGGTGCCATTTTTCTTGCGTTGCCGGGTCGACCTTTAAATAAGGCCGCCCGTCGAGATCCTTGTGCTCGTAACCCAAAACATGCGCCGCCGACATTCCCGGAATCCAACTGTCGTGATACACGGCGGGCGCGACTTCACGGGGGACCACGGCCGCAACCCAATCTTGATTTTTAAACAGGTCTTGGAGGGCCTCGGTGCACACGACAGTGACTTTGCAATCCCATTTTTCTGTGAGGTCGCGGCCAAAGCGGAAGTGGATCATTTCGTCGCCCAAGCCACCCTCAAGCACCAAGTGCACCCGATGCCCGCGCCCGTAATCTTTATGCCAAATGGGTTTGCGGGTCGGAAGTCGCGAATGGCCGTATGTGCTGAGAAAGCGCCCCGCCTCGAGAAATTGGAGGCCCTCGAGCAGTCGATCTCTTTTTATGAGGTGCCACCCGCGATTGAAGCGCACGCGAGCGTCGTTCGGCGCGAGTTTTATGAGTTGATCGCTGACTGCGAACGATTCTTCTTCGCGGCCCACGGCATTGAGGAAGACTTGCAAGTCAAGCTGCGCGCTGAGTGGGTCGATCGCGATTCGCTTTTTGAGCGCTGCGATCGCCGTGTCGACGTCGCCGTGATCTCGCAGTGTTGTGGAAATAAAATTGTTCGCAACTAAGGGATGATCCACTTTTTTAGCGTAACCATGGGTTTTTCGCGGGAGAAGCGTTTTTCTGTTAGACAGCTCGCGTCTCGTCTCGCCTCGCTCGGGCTGCGCTGGGACCCGGTCTCTTGTGCACTCCGGGCAGACCGTCGATCTAGGTGACTGCGCGCCTTGCCATAACCTATTTCGAAGGCGTGCTCGGAGTGACCCAAGACCATGACCTCTCCTCACTCCGAGCAAACCTTGCAACTAGGTCACGACAAGGCGCAACGTGACCTGGTTGCAAGGTTTGCTCGGAGTATCAAAAAGGCACGGGCACTCCCCTTCCCGATTCAAGCTGAGACATTTCGCGAGCAGATTTTGCGGCTCAAACTGAGAACCGCGGTCCAGATGTTAGGCAAAAACGCCGATATATATCACAAGAGGTACGTAAGTGACGGTGTTCAACCGGCGCATCACATCTATGTTGTGGGTTGCGATAGTAATTGTCGCGACGCCGTTCTCCGCCTTCGCACAGTATTCCCCAAAAAGTTTAAACATCTCGGGTGGATTGTTCTTACCGTCGGGTTTGCCGGTGACAAACGCATCGGTCGATTTTCGCCTCGAGATTTGGGACAAGGGCGCGACTTGCAAACTGTACGAAGAAACTCACAACGCACAAAATCTTTCGCAAACCAAAGGCGGCTTCTCGTTGCAACTTGGAGAAGGCACGGCCGCAACTAATTTTGTTTCGGGCGGCGGCGATCTAACTTGGCAAGTTTTTGCGAATCCCGGTGCGCCCAACACGGTTGTAACTGGTTGTGTGGGCGGCGTGCTGTTGTTGCCCGGTGATGATCGTTTGATCCGCGTGTACTACAACCTCGGCAGCGGCATGACGGCGATGACTCCCGATGTGCCGATTGAATCTTCAGCCTACGCGATGATCGCTGACACAATTCAAGGCCGTACTTTGGCCGACCTGATTGTGGTGCGCGACGATGTGGGCACGGATCTGACCCAATCGAATGTCGAAAACGTTTTCTCGGCTTCGAACTACGCGAAGCTGGTTCAGCTTTTAACGAATACGCTTTCGGCGTCTTACTCGTTCAACAACCAAACGATCACCAACGTCGGCACACCAAGCGCTGGTGGCGATGCAGTTAACAAAACTTACGCCGATTCACGCTTGGCCGGAAACTTAGTCAACACCACTGGTGTAGCTAACGGCAACACGCTGATCTGGAACGGGAGCGCTTGGTTGGTGGGCACTCCGTCAGCGACGGATGCGACGAAACTTCCGCTCGCTGGCGGTACGATGACTGGCCCGGTAACTTTGCAAATGACCATGCTTGGTCGCTACAACAACGCCGCCGAAGCTGGGCTCGGGCTAGCCGCCGCTGATGAAGGAAAGATTTTTTACAACACAGAAGTCGACGCGCTTCGCGTTTGGAATGGCGCCGCGTTTGTAGGCTTCGGCGCCAGCGGCGTGGCCGGCGGCGATTTAACCGGCACGTACCCGAACCCGACGATCAATGTGGGCACCGTCACCACAGCTAAGATTGCAACCGATGCGATCACCGCTTCGAAACTCGATAACGCTGGAATGGGAATCAATCGCATTGTAGTGAGCGATGGTACAGATCCGAGTTTGCTGCGCTTTAAGACGTGCGCCTTAAATCAAATCTTACAATGGGGCGCAACCGGCTGGGGCTGCGTAGATGTAGGCGCGGCTTTACCGAACACCGGCATTGCGGCTGGCATGTACGGTTCATCGACTATGGTTTCGCGAATCGGACTAAACGCGCAAGGAGTTGTAACTTCAGCGGCCAACGTTGCCATCGACTTCCCGGTTGTGTCGGTGAATGGCAAAACTGGCGTTGTAGTTTTGAACGGCGCGGACCTCGGACTTGGCACAGCGTCGCTCGAGGATGTGGGCAACGGCGCGAATGAAGTGCCGATGACTGATGCTGGCGGAAAATTGAATCCGTCGGTGATCCCGACTTTGGGTATTGGTGATATCAGCGGTGCGATCACTTCGATCGTAGCTTCATCGCCGATCACGGGTGGTGGAACTTCTGGTGTTGTGACGATTGGTCTCGATGCTTCGCAGGTCGACGCCGCGATGATTCGCGGAAACACAATTCTTGCGGGCGTGCCGGCCGACAACCAAGTTTTGACTTGGAACAACTCGGCCGCACGTTGGGAAGCGCGCACTCCGGGCGCGGGCGCTGACAATCTTGGCGATCATACGGCCGCGCAGAATATTGAGTTGAACGGCTTCTGGTTGAGTGGCGATGGCAATGACGAAGGCGTTTTTGTCGACGTCGACGGCCGCGTTGGCGTGGGCACCGACACTCCCAATGTAAATGCAATTTTAGATATCAATGGTCTTGCGGGCATGAGCGCTTTACTTGTTCCGCGCGATACTCAGGCCGCACGCCCGGTCGGCGTCAACGGTATGATTCGGTACAACATCAACACGGCCAAGATGGAAGTTTTTGAGAACGGCGGTTGGACGGATGTGGTGCAAACTCCGGATGGCGGGATCTTAAATCTTTCGGGCACGAACGGCGCCTTGGTCAGCGGGCCTGCTTTAACAAAAACAATTTCGATCGACACGGGCGTCACCGCCGGTCAAATCGTACAAGTCGCGGCGGGCGACATGCTCCCCGTGATCGATGGTAGTAATCTTACGGGCATCAGCAATCTGCGCGGCGTGAATGTTTCAACCACTGCACCGACCGTCGGCCAAGTCTTGCGCCACAACGGTTCGGCATGGGAAGCGTTTACACCGGTTGATAATGCGGGCGTCACATTGGTCGCGATGGGTAGCGGGATGCTGGGTGGGAATATTTCTGCCACCGGTACGTTAACTGTCGACGTGGGCACGGGTCCGAATCAGATTGTGCAACTTGATGGCACATCCAGACTCCCCGCTGTCGATGGCTCGCAGCTCACGAATGTGAACGCAGTTCAAATCCAATCGCGCGATGTGGCCGCTGGCCTCCCCGCCGACAATCAAGTTCTGACTTGGAACAACGCTGCTGCCCGTTGGGAAGCGCGAACACCTGGCGCTGGCGCCGATAACTTGGGTTCGCATATTGCGGCTCAACATGTGCAATTGAACGGTTTCTTCTTGTCAGGTGATGGCGGCGCTGAAGGTGTGTTTGTTGCGGGCGCTGGAAATGTGGGTGTCGGCACCAATACTCCCAATGCGAATTCGATTTTAGATGTAAACGGCTCGGGCGCGATGAGTGCTTTGATTGTTCCGCGTGATGCACAGGCCGCACGGCCCACGGGCGTTAACGGGATGATTCGCTACAACACCAACACGGCCCGGATGGAAATTTTTGAAAATGGCGGTTGGACCGATGTGGTGCAAACGTTTACTGACACGGGCATCGTCACACTGACTGGTGAAAATGGTCTGGTCGTGTCGGGCCCGGCCACAGCTAAAACTCTAAGCATCGACACCGGCGTGACCGCCGGGCAAATCGTACAAGTTGACGTCGGCGACATGTTACCCGTGATCGATGGTAGCAACCTGACTAACATCAGTAATCTCCGCGGCGTCAACGTTTCAACAACCGCACCGACCGTCGGCCAAGTGCTGCGCCACAACGGTTCGGCGTGGGAGGCGTTCACTCCGGTCGATAATGCGGGCGTAACTTTTGTGGCGATGGGTAGCGGATTGATCGGCGGCAATATTACAGCCACCGGTACTGTAACTGTTGACGTCGGGATCGGCCCGAATCAAATTCCGCAACTCAATGCGAATGGCTTTCTCGGCATCGGCACCGCATCTGTAACCACGGGCGCAGTCGCAGATTTTTGGGGTGCCTCAAATCTTGATTCGGCGATGGTTTTGCCGAGAGCAACCACGGCCAACCGTCCAACCACTGGCGTTGACGGGATGATCCGCTACAACACCACTCTTGCAAAATTCGAAGTTTACGAAAATGGCAACTGGTACAATATGGCGACTGGCACTGGCGCCGATAATCTGGGTAACCATATCGCCACGACAAATCTAAGAATGGGCGCGAACTGGATTTCAAGCGATGGCGACAGTGAAGGTGTTCGCGTCGCCGCCACAGGCAATGTTGAAATTTCGGGAACCACGGGTGATGTCGCCACCATCAACGGAACCGACAACACAACTTTAAAAATCGCAACTCCTGGCGGATCGACAGCGGGTCCAAGTCTGCGATTAGAAAATAGCCAGGCTGGCGCACATACCTATCAGATTTACTCCACCGGTTCAGCCAATGGACCCGGTGCGGGCTATCTCGAGTTCCGCGATATAACTAACAGCACAAGCCCGATGGTTATCAGCCCGATCGGCAATGTGGGCATCGGTTCAATATCGCCGAATGTTGGCGCAATATTGGACTTAAACGGCACCGGCAATATGAGCAGCTTACTCGTCCCACGAGGATCAATCGCCGAGCGAGCTGCCATCGCCGCCAACGGCATGCTCCGTTACAACACCAACCTTGCCGCGTTTGAAGTTTACGGCAACAACAGTTGGCAACAACTCGCGACGAGCGCGACTTCGGGAGCCACCGACATCGATGGCTTGAGCGATGCGATTTATAACTCCACCGCAGAGAGCTTATACATGGGTTCCGGAACCGGCGCCGGTCAAAACGATGCCCGAGTTCGTAATACCGCAATAGGCTTTCAATCGCTGTCCTCAATCAACAATGACACCGCCGACAGCAACACGGCGATAGGATGGCGCGCGCTAAATGCAAATACTTCGGCTTCTTCAAACACGGCTGTGGGAGCTGAAGCACAATTGAACGGCACTACCGGTTGGGCAAACACGGCTGTGGGAATGACGGCGCTGATGCGAAATACCGCCGGGTCATGGAACACGGCGATTGGTGACGGTGCCGCTCAACAAATTACAGGTGCGGATAACACAGCCGTAGGTCGGTCCGCATTGATCGGCAATTGGATGGCATCTGGCGATGCGTGGGGCAACGTAGCCATCGGTGTTGGCGTCATGCAGGGGACTGAATCCGCTGACGGGAATACCTCTGTTGGTACTCGGTCTCTGCAGGCAATCACCAACGGCAACAATAACATTGTCTATGGATATCAGGCGGCTGACAACATCACCACCGGTTCGAACAACATGATTATCGGCTTTGACATCGACGCTCCTTCTGCAACCGCTTCCAACCAAATGTCGATCGGCAATATGATTTTCGGAACAGGAATCGGCACGGGCACCGGCACGACTATCGCCAACGGCCGCATCGGTATCGCCTCGAATGCTCCGCAAGCTGTACTCGATGTTGTCGGCACGGGCTCCGCCTCGGCATTGATCGTTCCGCGTGATACGACTGCAGCGCGCGATGGTGTCGGCGTGAACGGTATGCTCCGCTACAACACGAACCTCGCGGCGTTCGAAGTTTATCAAAACAACGGGTGGGCAACTCTCTCGACCAGCGCCAGCGGCGCCTCCCAGTGGACGACCGTCGCAGGCAACGAGATTCACTACTCGACGGCGAATGTGGGTATCGGAACTACGAATCCGGACGAAATATTACATCTCCAGTCTAGTGCCCCGAGACTGAAAATAAAATCCACCGATGCCAACAACGCCGCGGGCATAGATTTAATGAACAATGCCGACAGCAAGATGTACATTGGACTTAGCGGGTCCGGTGGATCGTGGCCATCTCCCAAAGTCTTTTCTATTTCTCCCGGCCCGCCTAACGACAATATTCCTTTTCTCTTTGGGACAAATAACGGCTGGCGTTTTGCCATCGACCCCTCAGGAAATGTCGGGCTCGGAGGTTCCATAACCAACGCCGCGGACATTACCGCCGCAGGTCTTGTTGCGACAACAATCGGTGCCATTGGTGTCGGCACGAACGCGCCCAACGCAGGTTCTGTTCTCGAAATTCGCGGGACAGGCAATATGAGCAGCATGCTCATCCCACGCGGCTCCACCGCCGAGCGTGCAGTCGCCGCCGCAAACGGCATGCTCCGCTACAACACAAATATTTCGCAGTTTGAAGTTTATCAGAACAATGCGTGGGCAACCGTTTCGACAAGCGCAAGTGCTGGCGACAATCTCGGCAACCACACGGCCACTCAGGCAATCCTTGCTGTCACGGGCACGGCTGCCACTCCATCGATTGCATTCACCGGCGACACGGACACAGGTGTTTGGAGTGCGGGTGCAGATCGACTTGCCTTATCCACCGCCGGCACGGGCCGCATGCATATCGATCCATTGGGCCGAGTCGGCATCGGGACCAATGATCCCGTTGCAAGACTCTCCGTTCATGGAGGAAATCTTTGGCTCGGTGACTCCGCAACGCCTGAGCTGCAGATTGTTGGCAACAATTCCGGAACCAGCACGGCCTATGTCAACTTTTTCGGCCGCCAAACCGGCTACCAAGGTCAGATTGCCGCCTTCGGCTTTTACAATTGGAACGGTGGCGCACAATACGTGGGCGCCTTCGAAATGGTTCGCGGTCAAGGCGGCGACAATGAGGGCGACATGCGATTCTCCACTCGGGCGCAAGCGGATGGTGGTGTTTCACCGCGTCTGACGATTACTGGGCCGGGCCAGGTCGGAATCGGAACCACATCGCCCAACGCCGGCTCGATTTTAGATCTGAACGGCACGGGCAATTTAAGCAGCTTGCTCGTCCCGCGCGGCTCAACCGCCGAGCGCGCCGCCACCGCCGCAAACGGCATGCTCCGCTACAACACCAACCTCGCGGCTTTCGAGGTTTACGCCAATAACAATTGGGCCACATTGGCCACCGGATCGGCTGGCGCCTCGCAATGGACCACTGTCGCCGGCAACGAAATCCACTACTCCACCGCTAACGTGGGTATCGGCACTAACGATCCCACCGAGGTATTGGATGTCAACGGCAGCATGAATATCGCGAGCGGAGCATATTATAAGATCGGTGGCGAATTTGCCCTTGGAACAACCGGCTCCACTCTCGAGGTCGGCCTGGGCAACAATTTGTCAACTATAGCATTTAACGCCAGCGGATCCGTCGACATGATAATTACAGGCGGAAAAGCCGGCATCGGCACAACCAGTCCGAACGCAGGCGCGATCTTAGATCTCAACGGTACCGGCAACTTGAGTTCATTGCTGGTTCCGCGTGGAACCACGGCTCAGCGCGCCGCCACCGCCGCCAACGGCATGATCCGCTACAACACCAACCTCGCGGCGTTTGAAGTTTACGCCAATAATCAATGGTCGACCGTTGCCACAAGCGCAACTTCGGGCGCCACAGACTTAAATGGCTTGAGTGATGTAATTATCGATGCCACCGACTTTAGCTACTACATCGGTTCGAGCTCAGGTTTATCGGCCGGTGTCGCGACCAACAACACTGGCGTTGGTCACAAGGCGCTTGAGGGAATTACCACCGGCGGCAGCAACACCGCCATGGGATATCGCGCCCTAGATGCAAGCACCATTGGCGATTCAAACACCGCGATTGGGGCCTACGCCCTTTACGTAAATGCCACAGGCATCAATAACACGGCGATCGGCACCAGCGCGCTGGCTGACTCTTCAGGCGGCGACAACACAGCGGTTGGTGAAGGTGCAATGGAAGATTTAACCTCGGGAGATTACAACGTCGCATTGGGACGTGGTGCGGCCTCGGGAGTTGAAGCTACGACCGTGGCGAACAACAACGTTATCATCGGCTATTACGCGGGCGATGTAATCACCTCGGCCGACAATAATATTCTTCTCGGCTACCGAACAGGAAACACCTTAACTTCAGGTGACAACAATCTTCTTATTGGTCACGACATCGATGCTCCATCCGATACAGGCGCTTATCAAATGTCGATCGGCAATATGATTTTTGGTACGGGAGTCGGCACCGGCACCGGCACCACAATCTCGGGCGGCCGCATCGGTATCGCGTCGAATGCTCCGCAAGCGGTTTTAGATGTGGTCGGAACCGGTTCAGCTTCGGCGTTGATTGTACCGCGCGACACAACGGCCGCGCGCGCTGGTGTGGGTGTGAACGGGATGATTCGCTACAACACCAACCTCGCGGCGTTTGAAGTTTACGCCAACAACCAATGGGCGACCGTAGCCACCGGCAGCGCCGGCGCCGATAATCTCGGCAACCACACCGCCACCAGCGCGATTCTCGCGGTCACCGGCACGGCGGCGACTCCAAGTTACACTTTCGCCAACGACACCAACACCGGACTTTTCAGCGCGGGCGTGGATCGCCTTGCATTGGCTACAAACGGTGTTGAGAGAATGCGAGTTACCGACAATGGAAGCGTCGGGATAGGGACGGCGGCGCCTTTGGTTAATCTTCACGTCTCCGGATCTAGTGGTATTTTGGTGTCCGACCCAGGAACCCAGGCCACAGTCGGTTTGGACTATGCCGCTGATGGAGTCGTTGAGTGGGCGATGCGAACCAACGGCGAAGATTTTCAAATTATCGAACCGCAACTGGGCAACAATCTTGCTTACCAAATCACGAACTTCAATACGCCAGAATTCTTCACTCACGATTTCTTTACGGCGCCGGGAGTTTCATCGTTCACCATTGATAAATCCGGCCGTGTTGGTGTAGGGACAACCACACCAACTGCCGGATCAATCCTCGATATCCGAGGCACGGGCGTAAACTTTTCTTCGTTACTCGTCCCCCGCGATACAACCGCCAACCGCCCGACTACCGCGCAAAACGGCATGATCCGTTACAACACCAACCTCGCGGCGTTTGAAGTTTACGCCAACGATCAGTGGGCGACCGTGGCCACGGGCGCAGGCGGCGGCTCGCAATGGACGACAGTTGCAGGAAACGAAATCCACTACTCCACAGCAAACGTGGGTATTGGAACAAACAACCCCGGTGAACTGCTGCACATTCACGCCAACGGCGGCACGCCCACATTAAGGATCGACAACTCCGCCGCGAACGGCGATTCACAAATCCAGTTCTATGAGAACGGCTTCGCCAGCTTTACAATGCAAAATGAGGGCGGCGCAAACCAGCTGCAGATCTATACCTCTGACTCGGTCGTAAATCCGATATTTGCCCTGGAAAGAACCCACGGTCAACTGACTCTACTGGGTGAGGGCACGAATGACTCGGTTTTGCGATTCTATGATTTAAACAATTACTGGAGCATGGGGCGCGACGATTCAAATTCGAGTAATTTTTCAATAAGCTATGGCGCCGCACTTGGGACCAATGAGCGCTTGACGATCAATACGATGGGCGGCGTAGGCTTGGGCACCACAAACGCGAACGTCGGATCCATACTCGACATCAACGGAACCGGAAACATGAGTGCAGTAATCCTCCCACGCGGCACCACGGCCGAGCGCGCGGCCACACCCGCCAACGGCATGATCCGTTACAACACCGCCACATCAAAATTCGAAGTGTATGCGATCTCGTGGCAAGATCTGGCCATGGGCGCGGGCGGCGGCGGTGGAACACCGGGCGGTGCTGATACACAAATTCAATTTAACGGCGGCGGCGCCTTTGCCGGCAGTGCAAACTTAACTTGGAACAACAGCGCTGGGTGGCTTGGTATCGGGTCGGCGACACCCGCCTTTCCTCTAGACCTCGTAAGCTCGTTCGCAAGTTCGACTATCTTTAAAGTTCAAAATAACGCCGTGGATGGCTACTCCGGAATTGAATTCAGGGACAATTCGTCAGCTTATAAAGGTACAATTTCGTGGGCAAATGCATCCGCGCCAGTCGGTGCTTCTTCATTTGTCTTCGGATCAACTAGCTCCGATCCCCTAGCACTTTGGACCAACAGCATTGAGCGAATGCGCATCAGCGCCACCGGAGCCGTCGGGATCGGCACCAACAATCCGTCGTACACTCTCAGCTTAAGCGGCAGCGGCGGCCAAACCATCGGTATGGAGATCCACCCGTCAGCCACAACCGCAGGCAGCGGACTCACCGTTCTCGCTGGCGGCGCCTCAGGCGGCACCAACCGCACGGGTGGCGACCTCACTCTCTCGGGCGGCCGCTCAACCGGTAACGTGGGTTCGAACATCCAATTTCAAACCGCCACTCCGGGCACCAGCGGCACGACTGTACGCAACCCCTCAACCAAAATGGTCATCACTGGTGCTGGCGCCGTGGGGATCGACTTTGTTAACCCCACGCAACCTTTGACTGTAGAAATGGACGACGGCCAAGGCGTGGTCTTGCGCAACCGCCATGCGACCGACGGCGATGGATCGTACAGCACGTTGTTCTTTAACCTCGGCGATAACACAGTGAGCGACAATTTATTTAACAAGGGCGCGATCATCTTTGAGAACTCAGACACCTGGGCCCGCGGAAAAATGCACTTCGCGGTCAACAACCTGGCCGACGACACCAACGCCGGCATCGCTGAAGCGCGAATCACCATCGACACCACTGGAAACGTCGGCATCGGCACCACAACGCCGGGCGAAGCTCTTGATGTGAACGGAAAAGTTCAAGCCACAAACTTTGTGGTGTCGTCAGACGCCAAATTTAAAAGAGACATAGTGCCCGTATCCGACGCTCTCGCGAAGTTGTCGCAAATTCGCGGCGTCAACTATTACTGGCGCCAGAGCGAGTTCCCGGGCAAGCAGTTTACGGCTGAAAAACAATACGGCGTGATCGCCCAAGAAGTGCGCGAAGTCTTCCCCGACCTCGTTTATGAAAGTAACGGGGCTTTGGCCGTAAACTATCAAGGTCTAATCGCACCCGTGATCGAAGCCGTCAAAGACCTCGACAATAAGTGCTCGATGAGTGAGGCGCAATCGCAGCAGCTCGCCGCGCAAGTGGCTAGCAACACGCGCGACATCGCCTCACTTAAGAAAGAAAACGATGAACTTAAAAAGAAACTTGAAGCCCAGCAAGGACAAATTAATTGGCTGATTGAACAGATCAAGAAAAAGTAAAGGACGACCGTGAAGCGCGCAGCATCGAGACGACATAGCATAATCATGCCCAAGGCCCGACGCCTTGTTTTGTCGTTTCTACTGGCCTTCACTCCCCTGCAAAGTTTTTCGCAAGCGCAGTTTAAGCCGCTGATTCGCTATCACAACAACTCGCTGGAGTATTGGGCCGGGCAATGGATGTCGATGAACGTGGCCGACACAACCGTCGGCTGCGGCGGCGCGAAGCCCGGAGAAATTCGCCTCAACACCACTCCCAACCCCGACCGACTCGAATTTTGCGACGGCACCAACTGGCGCCGCATGGATTATGAGATCACGGGCGACGCCTGCGCCACCGTGGGCGAAATCGAGTGGTCGTCGGTGACCTCGGCCATTCGCTATTGCAACGGAGCCAATTGGGTAAAGACCGCGGTTTCGAGCGAATGGACCACGTACATTATCACAACCGGCACGACCTGGACTGTTCCTGCGGATTGGAAAAATACGGAGAACATTATCGAAGTCATCGGCGGCGGTGGCGGTGGTGAAGGCGGCGCGGGCGGCGGCGGCGGAGCCTATTCGAGAATATCCAATGCCACACTGACTCCCGGTTCAACAGTTACGATTCAAGTCGGCGCCGGCGGCGGACCGGGCGCGAACGGGCAAGATTCATATTTTTGCAACAGCACTTCGAACTGCGCGAGTATCAGCGGCGCCGCCGTGGTTGTTGGCGCCAAAGGCGGCACCGGCGGCGGCGGGTGGGGTGCGTTTAATAGCGTCGCAGGTGGATCGGCCGCAGCAGGCGTCGGGACCGTAAAATACAGTGGCGGCGCCAGCGGTTCTAGCCCCGCCCAATTGGGAATCAGCGGCGGCGGCGGCGCGGGCGGACCTAACGGCAACGGGGCGCGCGGCGGTGATGCCTCGGGAGCCACCGATCAAGGCGGTGGTGGCGGCGGTGGCGGTGGCGGCACGGCCGGCACGGATCCGGGACCAGGCGGAAATAACTATCTCGGCGCGGGCTCCGGCGCGACCGGAAAAGCGGGCACGAATGGCGGCGGTGGCGGCGGCTCCGGCGGCTGGGCTTCGAACTTGCTCGGCGGAGACGGCGGGGCCGGAACAGAATGGGGAACTGCCGGCTCAGGTGGTGGTGGCGGCGGTGGCGGTGAAGACAACCGAGTGGTTCCCGGCGGAAACGGCGGACTGTACGGCGGCGGTGGCGGCGGCTTTCGCGGTGGCGATAGCGGAAAGTCGCGCGGCGCTCAAGGCGTCATCGTGGTCCGCTACAAGACCGGGCCCGACGACACTCCTTTGCTTTTTGATTTTATCGACGTCTATAGCGCGACGACCAGCACGTCGTATGAAGTGGCGGCCGTCATCACCGGCTTTGATGTGGCTCCCCTAACAGTTAATGTGAGCGGCGGTGATGCCACCGTTAGAAAAAATGGAACTGGAGCCTGGGGCTCAAGTGTAAATGTTTACCCCGGCGATACTTTAGATTTGCGTATGACTTCGAGTGCAAGCGCCGACACCGCGATTACCGCGACGGTCACGGTTGGCGACGTGGTCGCCGATTGGGTGGTGAGCACCGGCGTGGGGCCATCGTTCAATTATTTTGTACTCTCAAGCTCGGCCATGGCGAGCGGAAACTTGGGCGGCCTGGCCGGCGCGGATGGACTATGTTTGACCGATCTTCAAAGTGCCAACTGGGTGGGAAAATCCAATGTGGTCCTAAACTCCTCCACGGTGAAAGCGTTTTTGTGCGACGGAGCTTCGTGCAACAATTTGGCCGCCAACAAAACGTATTCCTTCGCGCGCTCGGGCAGCACCACCGACGGCGGCGCCACCTTCACCACCAATGGCAGCGGGCAAGGACCCAGCAATAGCTCGGCCTGGAATACGTCCGAATTTTTCGGCACCGCAACTTACAATTATTGGACAGGCCGAGCCTCCAGCTCCGCCACTCTCTGGGCCACCACATCCGACGGCAACCATTGTACGGCGTGGACGTCAAACTCCGGCGGCGTGAATGGCCGACGCGGACTGAGCACCAGCACCACGGCCACGCGCTGGACCCACGGCACGCTCAACACCTGTAACGACAACACTCGCCGGCTAATTTGTTATGTCGATTACACGCCGACCGTGGATACGATTCCCGACGCGTTCGATTTTACCGATGTCTATTCCGCGGCTTTGAGCACGCAGTACTATGCGGGCGCACAACTCTGGGGCTTTGTTGGTCCGTTGACCGCGTCGGTGACCGGCGGCGACGCCGCAATTCGCGTCAACAGCACGGGCGCCTGGGTCACCAGCGGCTTAAGTGTGAGCCCCGGCGATATTCTAAACTTGCGCATGACCTCAAGTGGCAGCGCATCGACGGCGATCACCGCCACCGTGACCGTAGGTAGCGTCACCGCCGATTGGCGAGTCGACACCGGTGCAGGCTCTGACTTTAATTACTTCGTACTTTCGAGCTTCGCCATGAACGGAAACCGCGGTGGGCTCGCCGGCGCTAACGCGACTTGCTTGAGCGATTTGCAGGCCAGCAATTGGCTGGGAAAAAACAATGTCGACCTGAACAGTTTAACGGTAAAGGCCTTTTTGTGCGACGGCACGACCTGTAACAACTTGCAGGCGAGCAAAACCTACGCGTTTGCAAACGCCGGCAGCGCTACGGATGGCGGCGCCACGTTCACCACCGATGGCAGCGGTCAGGGGCCGGGTGATAGCACGGCCTGGAATACATCCACATATTTCGGAACGACAACTTACAATTATTGGACCGGCCGCGCTTCAACCTCGGCCACACTATGGGCAACCACCAGCGACACCAACCATTGTTCAGCGTGGACTTCAAATTCAAGCGGCGACAATGGGCGACGCGGCTTAAGCACCAGTACAACCGCGACTCGCTGGACGCACGGCACGTTGAATGCGTGTAACTCCACCACTCGTCGTATGATCTGCGTTGTCGATTACACGCAGGGAATCGACACCTACCCGTCTTTTGCGTTTACGGATGTTCCTGAAGCCGAACCCAGCACACAATACGAGGCCAGTGCGCTTATGACTTCTTTTGTCGGGCCGATCACCGTTTCCGTCGCCGGCGGTGGCGCCGAAATCCGCACCAACGGATCGGGCAGCTGGGTCACCAGTGGGCTCACCGCCTACCCGGGTGATTATATAAATATTCGTATGACCTCCAGCGCGAATTCGCTGGCTGTAATGACAGCGACGGTTACGGCAGGCACGGCTACGGTCAATTGGCGAGTGACGACCAAAGACATGCACACGACCATTTTCTTAACCACCACGGGCGCGGGCTCGTGGACCGTTCCCGCCGATTGGAACGACGCCGACAACAGCATTGAAGTGATTGGCGCAGGCGGCGGCGGACGTTCGGGCACCGGGACCACTCGCGGTGGCGGCGCGGGCGGCGGCGGCTACTCTAAAATCACCAATCTCGACCTCACTCCCGCGGCCTCGGTCAGCTACCAAGTGGGCGCCGGCGGTGGCTCGGGCACGGCGGGCGGCGACACATACTTTAATGATTTAGACGCTTCAGGAACCGTGTGTAGCTCCGATGGCGTAACCGGGCAATCGGTCTGCGCTAAAGGCGGATCACCTCCCAACACCGGTAACAACAATGGCGGCGCGGGTGGAGCGGCGGCCAGTGGCGTGGGCACGCTTAAATACAGCGGCGGCACGGGCGGCGCTAGCCCCGGCGTCAGCAGTGATCACTTGGGCGGCGGCGGTGGCGGTGCGGCCGGCCCCAACGGCAACGGTGGCAATGGCGGCAACTCGCAAGAAGACGGAAGTTGCAAAGGCGGCGGCGGTGGCGCGGGCGGCGGCGGAAGCGTTGGCCAAAACGGCTCGATTGGTGGCGCGGGAGATGCGGGCGGCCCCGGCGGCAATAACTATTTAGGTTTTGGGGGCGGCGGCTCGGAACAAAACGGTGTGAGCGGCGGCGGCGGTGGCGGCTGCTCCTATGGCGGAACAGCCGGCATAGGTGGCTCTGGCATTGAGTGGCTCACCCACGGTGCCGGCGGCGGCGGCGGCGGGCGTGGTGAAACGTGTAACATTCCCTACCCGAGAAGCGGCGGACTTTATGGCGGCGGTGGCGGCGGCGCGGGAACTTCGGGCAGCTCGGGCGCGCAAGGAATTGTGGTGATTCGTTATCGCCCGTTGGCCTTTAGCTTTTTGAATGGCGGCTTTGAGTTGAATAATTTCTCGAGCTGGAATCCGTCGGTCGCCGGAAACAGCGGTGACTGGACCATTGTTTCGGCGCAACAGCAAGAGGGCACGTACTCGGCTCGCTCGGCCATTCCGGCCGCGGACGACGAATCGTGCATCGAGCGCGTGATAAACAACGCCGGATTACCTGGAATTTTCGCGTGGTCATTCTATTGGAAGGTTTCATCAGAGGCGAATTTCGATTATTTGCGCTACTACATAGATAACGTTTACCAAGGGCAAATCTCTGGAGAAGTCGACTGGACACAGGTCAGCGGCGTATTGCAAACCAACGGCACGTACACTTTTAAGTGGTGCTACAGCAAAGACGTAGCCGTCGACACCGGTTCGGACCGCGGCTGGATCGACAATATGGTTCTGACCCAACTGGGCACGCACTCGGGCCCCAACTTTGGCTTTGAATGGGCTGACTTTACCAATTGGACCAAAGCCATCGGCGGCAACGACTCCGACTGGATTATCGCCACGACCGGAGCGCAAGAGGGCTCATTCGCGGGCCGCTCGGGCCCAACCAATGACTTTGGCCAATCGTGCGTGTCGCGCGCCTATGATCTGACCAGTCAATCGAACACGTATCTACAAACCCACTATTGGAAAGTGTCTTCCGAAGACAACTTCGATTATTTGCGCTACTACATTGACGACTTAGAAATCGAGGCCATCTCAGGCAACGTGGCCTGGACACCAAAGGCGACTTACCTCGAGGGCGGCAAAAGCTACGATATCAAATGGTGCTACACCAAAGATATGGCTGGCATAACTGGCGACGACTCCGGCTATATTGACAACCTCACGCGTGGGGTGAACAGCAATAGTTTAAACGTAGTCAACGCCGGCTTCGAGAGCAACAACGCCACCAATTGGAATCTCGCCGTGGGCGGCAACAGCGCCAACTGGTCGGTCGGCACGAGCAGCGTGCATCACGGCACCTACGCCGCGGTTTCGGGGGCCGTTGGCGACAACCAAAACTCCTGCATCGAGCGAACGGTGGATTTAACTACGGAGAGCGGCACCATCGCCTACCAATTCTATTGGCGCACCGACTCCGAAGGGAGCGATCCGCTCGTGTTCTACATCGACAACGTTCAAACCGGCCCCACTCTGGCGGGAGCCGCGCAACCGTGGACACGCGTGACCGGCACAGTCGCCAGCGGTAGCAGCTACACCTTTAAATGGTGTTACGAGCGCGACGGCTCGGGCTCTGGCGGCACCGATCGCGGCTGGATCGACAGCCTGCGGTTTTACAAGTAATCGAGTCGTCGTGCTGAGCTCCGGATTGGCTCGAATCGCCTCGAAGTTCTGCCGGCCTTTTGGGCACTCCGAGCACACCCTCGATCTAGGTGATGGAACGGCGCATGGATAACCTATTTCGACGGCGTGCTCGGAGTGCCTTTGGGTCATGGTCCTTCAGCACTCCGGGCAAACCTTGCAATGAAGTCACGTTGCGCTTTGTCGTGACCTCATTGCAAGGTTTGCTTGGAGTGCGCCAACATCGCGTCCCTATCCGAGACAAAAACTCTGCGTTCAAGTTGAGATTTGTTTCACATTGATTCGAAAATCTCCCCTCAAGTGCGCTTAAAAATAAACCGTCTCACACCGAGAACCAGAGTCTAGCTCCGCGCATAAATAGCCGAAAAGAATAGGTAAGAGGGACGTAAGTGCGTAAGCGCAAAAGTATTTTCACATCTATGATATGGATGGCGATTTTTCTAATCGCTATGCCGCAATCCGCCCTCGCTCAATATGCTCCCAAAAGTTTAAATATTTCTGGTGGTTTGTTTCTCCCCTCTGGGTTGCCGGTCACCAGCGCGTCGGTCGATTTCCAATTGGAGATTTGGGACAAGGGCGCAACTTGCAAACTGTACGAAGAAACTCACACCGCACAAAATCTTTCGCAGACCAAAGGCGGCTTCTCGCTGCAACTGGGTCAAGGTACCGCAGCGACCAACTTTGTTTCGGGCGGCGCCGATTTAACTTGGCAAGTTTTTGCCAACCCGGGTGCGCCGAATACGGTTGTAACGGGTTGTGTGGGCGGCGTGCTGCTGCTCCCTGGTGATGAACGATTGATCCGCGTGCACTACAACCTTGGCAGTGGCATGACGGCGATGACTCCCGATGTGCCGATTGAGTCTTCGGCCTACGCGATGATTGCCGATACGATTCAAGGCCGTACACTCGCGGATCTGATCGTGGTTCGCGACGACGTGGGCACCGACCTTACGCAATCGAACGTTGAAAACGTTTTCTCGGCTTCGAACTACGCAAAGCTCGTTCAGCTTTTAACTAACACACTTTCGGCGTCTTACTCGTTCAACAACCAAACCATCACCAACGTCGGCACTCCCTCGGCCGGCGGTGATGCGGTTAACAAAACCTACGCCGACTCACGCCTCGCCGGAAACTTGGTGAACACCACTGGTGTGGCCAACGGCAACACGCTGATCTGGAACGGCAGCGCCTGGTTGGTGGGAACACCGTCGGCAATCGACGCGACAAAGTTGCCGCTCGCTGGCGGCACGATGACTGGCCCGCTAACTTTGCAAATGACCATGCTGGGTCGCTACAACAACGCGGCGGAGGGCGCCCTCGGCTTAGGCGCAGGCGATGAAGGCAAAATATTCTACAACACCGAAGTCGACGCGCTTCGCGTGTGGAATGGCGCTTCGTTTATCGGTTTTGGTGCGACGGGTGTGGCTGGTGGAGATCTCACCGGCACGTATCCCAACCCGACCATTAACGTGGGCACCGTCACCACAGCTAAGATTGCGACCGATGCGATCACCTCTTCGAAACTCGATAACGCCGGAATGGGAATCAACCGTATCGTGGTGAGTGACGGCGTTGATCCGAACCTGCTGCGCTTTAAAACTTGTGCGTTGAACCAGATTTTACAATGGGGCGCCACCGGCTGGGCCTGTGTGGATGTTGGCGCAGCTTTGCCGAATACCGGCATCGCAGCGGGCATGTATGGCTCATCGACTACGGTCTCACGCATTGGCTTAAACGCGCAAGGTGTTGTGACCAGCGCCGCGAACGTGGCCATCGACTTCCCGGTTGTATCTGTAAACGGAAAAACAGGCGTGGTTGTTTTGAACGGCGCTGATCTCGGACTTGGCACAGCGTCGCTGGAAGATGTGGGCAACGGCGCGAATGAAGTTCCGATGACGGATGCTGGCGGTAAGTTGAATCCGTCGGTGATCCCGACTTTGGGTATTGGTGATATCAGTGGCGCGATCACTTCGATCGTGGCCTCATCGCCGATCACTGGCGGTGGCACCTCGGGTGTTGTGACGATTGGACTTGATGCTTCGCAAGTCGATGCGGCGATGATTCGTGGCAATAGCATTTTGGCTGGAGTTCCCGCAGACAACCAAGTTTTGACTTGGAACAACTCGGCTTCGCGTTGGGAAGCGCGCACTCCCGGTGCGGGCGCCGACAATCTCGGCGATCATACAGCCACACAAAACATTGAACTGGGCGCCTTCTGGTTAAGTGGCGATGGCCAAAACGAAGGCGTATTTGTCGACGGCAGTGGCCGCGTAGGCATCGGCACCAATACTCCCAACGTCAATGCGATCTTTGATATCAATGGTCTTGCGGGTTTAAGCGCCCTGATTGTTCCGCGCGATTCGCAAGCCGCGCGCCCCGTGGGCGTCAACGGTATGATCCGTTACAACACCAACACCGCTAAAATGGAAGTTTTTGAAAACGGTGGGTGGACGGATGTGGTGCAAACGCCCGACGGCGGGATCTTAAATCTTTCGGGCACCAACGGCGCCTTGGTCAGCGGACCGGCTCTTACAAAAACAATTTCAATCGACACCGGCGTCACAGCCGGACAAATCGTACAAGTCGCGGCGGGCGACCGCCTCCCTGTGATCGATGGTAGCAACTTAACTAATATCGCAAACCTGCGCGGCGTGAATGTTTCGACCACGGCTCCGACAGTTGGCCAGGTGCTCCGCCACAACGGTTCGGCTTGGGAAGCGTTCACTCCCGTTGATAACGCCGGCGTGACCTTTGTAGCGATGGGTAGCGGTATGCTCGGCGGCAATATTACGTCGACGGGCACATTAACTTTAGATGTCGGCACTGGTCCGAATCAAATTGTGCAACTTGACGGCACATCGCGACTCCCCGCTGTTAACGGTTCGCAACTTACGAACGTAAATGCCGTGCAAATCCAATCGCGCAATGTGGCCGCTGGCCTCCCCGCCGACAATCAAGTGCTCACATGGAACAACGCTGCCGCTCGTTGGGAAGCGCGCACACCTATCGACGGCGGCATCACAGCGTTGAGTGGCGACGTGACTGCCAGTGGCTCGGGCTCGGTGACTGCGACAATTCGCAACGACCGCATCACCACGGCCATGATGCAATCGACCGGCGGCGGTGTAAACCGCTTGCTAATTACTGACGGCGCAACCGGCGGCGCGGTTACCTTTGCAGATGCGTGTGCGGATAATGAAGTTTTAAAATGGAACACCACGCTCGGCTGGGGTTGTGCCGCGGACATAGATACCGACAGTGGCGTTGTAACTTTGGTTGGCGCGAATGGCGCGGTGGTCACCGGCCCCGCAACAGTTAAAACGATCTCCATCGACACCGGTGTCACCAATGGTCAGATCGTGCAAGTGGCGGCGGGTGATCGCCTACCCGTGATCGATGGTAGCAACTTGACTAATATCGCAAATCTGCGCGGCGTGAATGTTTCAACAACCGCACCGACAGTCGGCCAAGTGCTGCGTCACAACGGCTCAGCTTGGGAAGCGTTTACTCCTGTCGACAATGCCGGCGTAACTTTTGTAGCGATGGGTAGCGGTATGCTCGGCGGTAATATTACGTCGACGGGCACATTAACTTTAGATGTGGGCACGGGCCCGAATCAAATCGTGCAACTTGATGGATCTTCGCGCATCCCAGCTGTTAATGGCTCGCTGCTCACAAACGTAAACGCTGTGCAGATTCAGTCCAACAATGTTGCGTCCGGTGTTCCCGCCGACAATCAAGTTTTAACTTGGAATGCCTCGGCAACCCGTTGGGAAGCGCGAGCTCCCGGCGCGGGAGCTGACAACCTAGGTTCGCATATCGCGGCCCAACATATCCAACTCAACGGCTTCTTCTTATCGGGCGATGGCGGCGCAGAAGGTGTTTTTGTCGCGGGCGCTGGCAATGTGGGCGTCGGCACTAACACTCCCAACGCAAACTCGATTTTAGATATCAACGGCGTTGGCGCGATGAGCGCGATGATTGTTCCGCGCGATACGCAAGCCAACCGGCCGACTGGCGTCAACGGTATGATCCGGTACAACAACAACACCGCCAAAATGGAAATTTTTGAGAATGGCGGTTGGACGGATGTCGTGCAAACGTTCACCGACACAGGAATCGTCACTCTAACTGGCGAAAATGGTCTGATCGTTTCAGGCCCCGCCACAGTTAAAACTCTAAGCATCGACACCGGCGTCACCGCAGGACAAATTGTAGAAGTCGCAGCCGGCGATCGCCTACCCGTGATCGATGGTAGCAACTTGACTAATATTAGTAATCTCCGCGGCGTGAATGTCTCGACAACGACTCCGACAGTCGGCCAAGTGCTCCGCCACAACGGTTCAGCTTGGGAAGCGTTCACTCCTGTCGACAACGCAGGCGTCACTTTCGTAGCTATGGGTAGCGGATTAATCGGCGGCAATATTACAGCCACCGGTACCGTTACTGTCGACGTCGGTATCGGCGCAAATCAAATCCCGCAACTCAATGCGAGTGGATTCTTAGGAATCGGCACGGCCACGGTCACACCTGGCGCGGTTGCAGATTTCTGGGGCGCATCAAATCTTGATTCGGCGGTGGTTATGCCGAGAGCAACAACCGCCAACCGACCCACCACTGGCGTTAACGGTATGATTCGTTACAACACTACGCTCGCTAAGTTTGAAGTCTACGAAAACGGCAATTGGTACAATATGGCCACTGGTACTGGCGCCGATAATCTTGGCAACCACACCGCCACGACAAATTTAAGAATGGGCGCCAACTGGATTTCGAACGATGGCGATAGCGAAGGTATTCGTATCGAAACAAACGGCAATGTAGGTATAGGTACCTCAACCGCCAATCGAAATCTAGATGTGACCGGTGGAGGAAATGTCGAAGTATGGACCTATCCCGGCAACGCAAGCTCTTTTGCGCAATACTCATTATTGACAGCTGGAGCTTCGTCAACCGCCTCCTATTACCAATTTAATCAAAATACTTCGAGAGTTACACTTCATTCTGGTTACGATTTTTATTTAAATTCGACCGGCGATCAAATATTCCAAACTTCATCTGTAGAGAGAATTCGTCTAACCAACAACGGCCGAATGGGTGTTGGGACGACAAACCCCAACGCCGGCTCCATTCTCGACATCAACGGCACGGGCAATTTAAGCTCCGTACTTGTGCCCCGCGGAACAACCGCTGAGCGCGCAGCCACTGCCGCCAACGGCATGATTCGCTACAATACGAACATCTCGCGCTTCGAAGTTTATGAAGCCGGTCAATGGGCCTCAATGGCCACAAGCGCAACCGGCGGTGCTGATAATCTTGGCAACCACACTGCGACGCAAAACCTGCGCCTTGGCGCCAACTGGCTCAACAACGATGGCGACGCCGGTGAAGGTTTGCGGGTTGAGACCGATGGGTCGATTGAAGTTGCGTCGAATAACTCGAGCGTATTTAGAAAAGTCGAAACTGAGTTTGTCATCCTTCCGCAGTACACCAACGACACCACCGGTCACGTCGAACTCCAAGCTTGGGACAACACTGGCACCACCGGCGCACGCAATCTCGCTTTGCAAGTTGCGGGCGGAAATGTTGGTATCGGCACGGCCGATCCTTCCTTTAAACTGCACCTGGTAGGAACCAACGATTCAGCGAATGTTAAATTCCAAACTGCCGGAGGCTACAATCATTTATTGGTGGAAGCCGGCTCTGTTACGACTGAAACGAGAGCGAGTGCGACCGGGGGCTTCGGCTCATTTGGTACCTCTACAAATCATGACTTCAATTTGTTTACCAACAACCAAACGAGAATGTTTATTACCAGTTCCGGAAATGTCGGCATCGGAACCACAACCCCAAACGCAGGTGCAATCTTAGATCTGAATGGCACGGGTAATTTGAGCTCCGTACTCGTGCCCCGCGGATCAACGGCCGAGCGCGCGGCCACCGCCGCGAACGGTATGCTCCGCTACAACACCAACCTCGCGGCGTTTGAAGTTTATGCCAACAATCAATGGGCTTCGCTCGTCACCGGCAGCGGAGGCGGCCTCAGCTTCCCGCTTCTCGCCAATCCGATTGGCTCGGCGGGTGCGCCGGCGTACAGCTTTAACGCCGACAGCGACACCGGATTATACAGCCCGGGCGCGAATCAAGTTACACTGAGCACCGGCGGCACTGGCCGTCTCACCGTCGATGCCGCAGGCCACGTGAATATCGCGTCGGTCGATCAATATCTCCGCATCAACGGCGACACCATGATGCGAACTGTGGATCACGGTGGCGGCGATTTCTTTGGTAGCGTATTTATCGGGACTCGCGGCAATCACTCTTCCTTTGATTTAGGATCCAACAGTATCACCGCAGTCGGCGCAAGTGCGGGACTCAATGTCACCACAGCGGCTCAAAGCACATTTGTGGGAACCAGCGCGGGAAGACAGGTGACCTCAGGCGACTCCAACACTCTATTGGGGCACTACGCCGGATGGACCGTGACCACGGGTTCGCAAAACTCGGTGATCGGTTATGCTTCAAATATCTCCAGCGGCGACCGCAACGTCGTCATGGGTTATCAATCGGGGCTGGCACTCTCTACCGGTAGCGACAACGTTCTAATCGGAAATGAAATTGCATCCGGTACTGCCGGCGCACTCGCAGGCAATACAGCCGTAGGACATCGTGCGGGCAATCTTATGATCGGCGGCGGCGGCGACGCTGCTGAACAGAACATTTTGATGGGCTATCAAGCCGGCGACAATATCACCACCGGCGATCGCAACTTAATTTTTGGCTACGACATCAACGCTCCGTCGGCCACAGCCAGCAACCAAATGTCGATCGGCAATTTGATTTTCGGAACCGGCGTTGGCACAGGCACCGGCACGACAATCTCCGGTGGTCGCATTGGTATTGCCTCGAACGCTCCGCAAGCTGTTTTAGATGTGGTCGGCACCGGTAGTGCTTCCGCGTTGATTGTTCCGCGCGACACCACGGCGGCGCGTGCTGGAGTTGGTGTGAACGGCATGATCCGCTACAACACCAACCTCGCGGCGTTTGAAGTTTACGCGAATAACCAATGGGCGACGATGGCCACCAGCGCGACCAGCGGCGCGACCGATCTCAACGGGCTTAGCGATGTTGTGACAGACTATGCCGCCAACAATATGTTCTTGGGGAGCGGCGCGGGAGCTAGTATCACGGGCGGCACTGGAAACGTGGCCATCGGAGAGTCGGCATTAACCTCTGGCACCAACGCCTTTTGGAACACAGTTGTGGGTGACGGCGCCGGCTCAAACATTAGCGGTACACAAGGCAATGTGGTGGTTGGTAACAGTGCTTACGGCGGTACCGGCTCTGGCAACGTAGCGCTGGGTCAGCTGGCGATGAACTGGGCCGGAGCAGGAGATGACAACGTCGGGATCGGCTATCGAGCGAATATGCGCGTAACCGGCGGTCGCAACATCGCGATTGGAGCCGACTCACTCTACGAAAACACAACCGGCAATGACAACGTTGCCCTCGGTCACTTTGCGGGCCTTGGGTCCTCGATTTCGGCTCGCCACAGGAACGTATTTCTTGGAGCCAGTAGTGGTCTGAATGCCACGACGGCCGACAACAATATTCTGATCGGCTTCCAAACCGGCGACAACCTCACATCGGGAGACGGTAACCTATTGATCGGTTACAATATCGACGCGCCGTCAGCCACGGGCTCCTCTCAAATGTCGATTGGCAACATGATCTATGGCTTGAACATCAACGGCACCGGCGGACTGTTGTCGGACGGCCGCATCGGCATTGGCACGGCCGCTCCGAACGCGGCGGCCGTTCTAGATGTTGTCGGCACGGGCAACTTGAGCGCAATGATCGTACCTCGTGCGACCACCGCTGAACGCCCGGTGACAGCCGCCAACGGTATGATTCGTTACAACACCAACCTCGCGGCGTTTGAAGTTTACGCCAACAACCAATGGGCGACTGTCGCCACCGGCGCAGGCGGCGGCTCGCAGTGGTCCACCGTCGCCGG
>CAYVRZ010000035.1:0-38891 GCA_964453895.1 uncultured Pseudobdellovibrionaceae bacterium
AGTCGCTTGAGCAGCTCCTGAATATGATTTTGTGAATAGCCGCGCAGGCCCATAGCACGAAGATAGCGAGCTACGATGTCTTCACGCCGCGCCATTGAAAGTCCCTCGAGAGCTGTGCGCCGCAGGCCGACAAACGGGCCGATTGTCTCGGTAAAATTGTCCTCGGCCAAAATAGAGAGCGATCGCGCCACACTGCTCTTCGCGCCGGGCGACCGACTTTCGAGAAGTGGCAACCATTCTCGCCGCAACCAGTTGCGCAAGCTAGATTCACTCTCGCCATTGCTCGGATCGTCGACCCATTTGAGTTGGCGACTCCTCGCGTAGTTTTCGATTTCGGCCCGAGAAATCTCCAGCAAAGGGCGCAAAACCTTTCTGCGCTGAACGGCCATGGATTTTAACCCTTGGGGGCCCGACCCCCGCAAAATTCTAAGCAACCGCGTCTCAAGGAGATCGTCGCTGTGATGGGCGAACACCACGCGATCGAAGCGGCCGATTAAAAACCATTCACGCAAATGCCGCAGGCGGAGGTGGCGCAATTGCGCCTCAGATCCGGCCAAAGAACGTTCGGGCGTGTTCGAGAGAAAAGGTAGGTTTCTTTCCATGCACCATTCTCGCACCCGGGCTTGAGCCAAATTTCGAAACTCATTTTGTTTGCTATTTCGACCGCGCCCGCGGCTCAAGCCGTGGTGAACATGAGCGACCGAGATTTCGATGCGTAACTTTTGCCGCCACCGCCACAAAATCTCCGCCAAAACCATGGAGTCAATACCGCCCGAAATGGCCAACAGCCACCGCCCCTCAGGGGCGCCGGCGCGCTTGAGTGTGCGCAAGACCCTATGTTCGAGTGCGAGAAGTGGGTTGGCCATTGTCCCGATTTAATACGCTTCCTCATGCGGGTAATCTGGCGCCGCGTCAGGATGTGTTTAAATCGATGACACTTTGTGTCTCAGGACAGCCCCCATTTCAATGATAAGTATATGAAACCACTATGGTCTTGGCGATAGGTAGGTGGCCCTATATTTGCTTATGTATAGGGTCAGGAGAGCGCAATGAACCTGAAAGCCATCACAATTCGATTTAGCACCATGATCGTGGCCCTAGCCGTGACCGCACCGGTCTATGCCGAGGTGAAATCAGATAGCCTTAAATACTTACAGGACCTGCGGACACAAAACGTCCGGCGCCTGCAAGAAATTGATCAGTCACTCACACGCAAAATAGAAGAGTCTGCGCCCACGCAGGTCGAGTCCGACGTATCGAATTTAAAGTTGGCCAAAAAAGAACACGTCTTGCGCCAAGAGTTTTTGGACCGCTTAATTTTTCAAGTAGACACCAAGTTTCGCGGTGGCGATATGAAGGCGTTTCTCGAGCGCACTTTGGTCGACATGGCCAAGATCGACGCCGTCGGCTCCAACGAATCCGGCCTATGGAAATTTCTGCGCTACGCCTCCGACGCCGTTCGCCGTATTCCCGAACAACGCGAGAACATTTTGTCTTTCCTCGAAGGGTATATGAATCGCTCCGTCGCCAATCCAGTAAAACCTGAAGATTACATTTCGTCGCGCAACTACTCGAATGGCGCAAAAAGTGAGTCGGGTTCACCCATGGCCCGCGAAGAGGTCGGCGCAATTGCCGATCGCCGCATGCAAGAAATTAGCAAAGACGACGGATACGAATCCAACACCGGCGCGCCCGCCCCGGCCCCCGGCAATTAATCTTTAATTTTTACGCTGGTTTTAAGATTGAGGCCGCTCTCGCCGCCGGCTTTTTTAACGACTTCAATTTCCGCATTGATTTTAAATTTGTGCTCTTCCACAAAGCGTGAGGCTTCTTTTACAAAATCGATTTTACTTAAAAGCTTAATCGTTTCGTTGCCGACTTTATTGAGAAAGTCTTCTTTAGATTTATTGGCGCCATGAAGAATCGAATTGAGGACTTCCTTCGGCAGATTTAATCCGCCCAGCGCGGAGCGAACCGACTCTTCGGTCATAAAGGCCGCGCCCAATCCCACGCTCATCACTTTGCGCAGGACCTCGCCCCATTTGGGAAGGTTCTCATCCAGGTCGTCCGGATCTTTGCCCATATCTTTGTCTTTGGTCTTATCCATACTTGGCCTTAATTCGTCCATGATAAGACTTCATCATGTTGGGCAAGTTCACATTGACCAACGCCTTCGCCACCGGGCCCGGCACAAACATTTTAAAGGTCGCTTCAACCGCATACTTGGCCTGAGTCTTACCGCCTAGGTCCGCTAGCTCCCACGATCCCACCGACGTTTTAAAAATATCGCCAGAGTCAAAGGTCCACGACATTTTTTTATTGGGTTCCTCAGTGATCCAGAGTCGATAGGTGAAAGTTTTGATCACAGAAACTTCGAGTTCCACGAGCTTTTTATTGCCCTTGGTTTCGATGATCTTGCACTTTTTCACTTCGCTAAGAAATTCGGGGTATTTTTCATAGTCCGAAACGATCGAATAAAATTGTTCCGGGGTGCACGAGAAGACTTCGGTTGTGGATGCGGCTGCCATATGGCTCTTATACTAGGGCTTAAGCGGCTTCGCGGTCAACGTGCACTCTTTCAGAGACACGATGAGGCGATCCATTTCAAGGGACAGCAAGGCGGAATTTTCGTAGGCCAAGTTGGTGACCATCGAGATCTTGCTCGCGCCATCCTGAAGGGGCGCAAAAACGCCAATCGGTACCGCGTCGGTCGTGCCCTCGAGCGGAGTGAGCAATGCGTGCCAAGTTTCTAATTTACCCGAGACTTCACCCAAGAAAGTGTTCACGCTGCCGTCATGTTGGCGCGCCATAGAATTGTAGCTTTCAAGCCGATTTACGATCTCAGCACAAGGGACATTCGGTTCCTCGGTGTCCACCGGCAGAGTCTTTTCGTTCGAATCTTCGATTTCAGGCAGTGCGAGGGGTGGAGAGATATTTGGCCCACCCGAGGACGGCGGCAGTGCTGCGGACGCATTGGGTGCGAACACAATCGCCACCGCGAGGGCAAGAGTCAAAAGCGAAATAATCCAGGCGGTGGTGAAATTGATAAGCGGTCTCGACATAGATAATCCCCTAATTTCAAAGACTTGATCACAGGGCCTGGAGTGAAGCTAGGGGGCAGCGGCGAAAAAGTCAACGGTGGGCGGGGTATACGGCGGCGGCGGCGGCGGCGGGCCACCTCTAGAGTCAGGGGATTCTCGCGCAACGTTCTATTTTGCGAACTACGCTCGGCCGAATTAAAGCTTTCTGCAGCGAAGCTCACCAAACGCGCCTCGCAATAACGTCTTCGCAACGACGGCGGCACCTAGAACTGACGCCCATATGCCCTCGCCGACCCACCAATCGCCGACGCTCCACTTGCCGTAGGCCCGGCTACCCGTCAGCAAACACCAACCGCAGATCTTTCAGCGTCTTAGTTTCTTTACGCGAAATAAATCCCTCAGCCTCAAGCCGATTTAGGCCGACATACTCGCGCGCGATTTTAAAGGCCTTATTCCACCCCCGCACAATGCGAGTGAACGGCCTTTGCTTCCAAAATTTGCGGCGACTTTTTTGAGGGCCCTTTAGACCCTGCGCCACCTGTGCAACTCGGCCACACAATTCACGAATAAACGCAGCCCACAGCCGCAGGCTCTTCACCCGGAGTAATATATGGAGGTGATTCCCCACGTTGGCGTAGCTGTAGATGCGCACGCCATACTTGCGGGCTATGCGCGCCACCGCGGCATTGACAGGTCCGAAGGACCTAATACTTCTCAATACATTTAGCTCCGACCTTAACACCAGATGGATCGGCCACTTCGAATCCAGCGGCCGCTTGGTTTTAGCGTGGCTGTTTTTAAGTAGGCTCCCACCAAAGCAGTCGCCGGGCTTAGCGAAGCCCGCAGCTTCAAAGCCCAACTGACCGCCCGTTTGTCGCAAAGATTTCGCGCGCATGCCTCGTTTCATAAGCATGAAATTTACCCATCGCTACTAAAAAGTCAAGAAATGCCTGCCCGAACCCGCAATACAACAACAGAAACGGTGCGCTTGTGAGGCACGGCTTCGACCAACTAACCGAATTGTAGGCGTACCTCCGCTCTGCGCAGTCGAAAAAGCCCTTCGAGGCAACAACCTGACAAGGCCCGCCCCCGCCCAAGTGACCCAATTCGCCGGATCCAGAAATTATTTCTAGCGAATGAGAGTTTAAGGCCCTCTGGGCCTGGCGCGCCGGTTGCTCAACATAGAAGTAGATCTAAGAAGTCGACCGAACCTAAATAGGGCTTCGTCACGGCCAAGGTGACGGGAAACGTCACCTACACGACATTCAGCTGCAATAAAATTCATTTAGAACGGAATTTGCCATGGTCACTGGATTGCATTTTCCACCTCCCTCGAGGGGTCCCGCCCCTATTAGGACGTAACTAAAGAGGGATTGTGTATGTCTTCACGTTTGTTAATTATAAGCTTGTTCACCGCAAGTATCGGTGTGACCGGTTGTCAAAACGCTAAGTTTAGCGGTCAAAAATCTGCGCCTGTGGCTCCCGCAGCTCCCCGAGCTCCGGTCGTGCCTGGCCAACCGATTCGCCCTTTGCCGATTCCGCCGCCCGCTTCGGGCCCGACCGGCGATTACAACGGTACAATTCGTCAGCCCAACGTTCCGCCGGTGGTTTTTATTCCGCCGCCCGTTCGTCAACAACCGCCGATTCCGCCGCCTGTTCCGCCGCCGCTGCCGCCACCGCAACAGCCTCCTTACACTCCGCCACCGCAACAGCCGCCGCCAATTGACTATCCTCCATATAATCCGCCGCCGCAGCAACCGCCGCCTCCGCCAGCTCAACCGCCGGTTCAACCACCTGTGCAGCCCCCGGTGCAACCGCCACTGCCGCCGCCGATTGATATTCCGCCGCAGCAGCCCCCGGTGCAGCCGCCACCTCCGCCCGTGCAGCCGCCGCAGCCTCCCCCGCGGCAGCCGCCCGCACAGCCTCCGGCTCAACCGCCGTTGCCGCCGCCGATTGATATTACTCCTGGAACTCCGTGGACCGACCCGGTGAAACCGCCACCTCCTGCACCCCCGCGTCCACCGGCGCCGTTGATTCCAGAACCATCGGCACCGCCGGTTCCGCCCGCGTTGCAACCGCCTCCGGCTCCGACCTTTAAGCCCGAGCCCGATGGAGCACCGTGGAGCGATCCGACGCCTGTGCCCCCGGCTCCGCCTTGCACCGATCCGGCTGGTTGCGGAACGACGGTCAATCCGCCGGTTCCTCCGCGTCCGCAAGAAGATTGCCGCGAGAACCAAGCGTGCGAACCGCCCGCACCGGTCAAAGGCACCTGCTCGGCCGACCTCAACGTTGAGCGCAACCGCACGAAGCTCGACATATTATTTGTGGTCGACGCATCGGCCTCATTGCTTCGCGGTGGCCGCGGCACCCGTGAAGACGGCGAGCTCGTACAAATTGGTAAAGGCATGAGCAACTTCGTTAAGAATTTGGATCCGGCCACTGACTATCGCATTGGGGTGATGGTTGGTTACAGCAACGAAGCGCGCATTGGTAAGCTCTTCTCCGCCGGCGATAGCGATCCCGCGGTGATTGATTACAAATCGCTCCGCCGCGAAGGTATGTCGCGCGCGCAGATTGAATCGCAACTGGCTCGAGTGATGGAACGTAAAATGCGAGGGATTAGAGAAGAAGTGAGCGGCGCTCAAGGTGAAGCGATGATGCTGAACCTTTATAAGTCGATCAAAGAGCGCGACAATTTCTCTAAAATCAAGCGTCAAGGTCTCTATCGTGACGATGCAGCACTTGCGATTGTGTTTGTGAGTGACGAGCAAGACGTTTGCTTCGACTACTCCACAGCCTCGCCCGAGATCAACGCCAACCGCGCGCTCAAGCAGCGCCGCGGAGCTCAAGGTGTGATGGAGCGAGTGGTCGATCCTTATGAAGACGCGTACTTCAAAGGGGCATGCGCGACCGCCGCCGAAGGCCGCCGCTTAACACCCGGTTTGGTGTATGAGGCTTTGATGTCGCTGAAGAACAATGACCGCTCGAAAGTGATGGTCAATGTGATCGGCTACGTCAAACCGATCGCCGAAACTCTCGGCGTGGCGAACAAGCCCGAAGACGAAAACGAACAGGCTTGGGGCATGCTCGACCTGAACACCTTGGCGACCAACGGACAATTGGCTGAAATGGCCAATGTGGTTAAACACAAGTCTCAGTTCGCCACCGAGTTGAATCAGATCGGCCAGTACACTGAGTTTAAGATGAAGTACAACCACTCGTACATTTGCCGCTCGAACATTCACCCAAAGGCGATCAACTTTACGAGCATGCAGGTGAAGATCTTGAACAAGCAAGGTCAAGTGGTCGGAACTTTCGCTGGTGCTTGCAGCGACGGCCGCGGCTGCCCTGAAGGCATCACCGGTCCCGCAACTGGGTCGATTATGACGGATGTTCGTGAACGCCGCTCAACGCCCTATTCACGGGTTGACGTTCCTGCCGACACTCTCCGCACGATTCTTGAAGCGCAGGGAGTGACTGAAGGACGCGTTGAGATGGAATTCTGGACGAAGTCCGACATCAATCCGTCGACGGGTACACCGTGGGATCGCAGAGATCTGCGCCCGCGAGCTGCGACTACGCCAGCAGCGCCCGCTGCTCCTGCGACACCCGCAGCGCCGAGTGTCGACGATCCGATGCCCTAGGCCTGTAATCTAAAAAAGAAAATTTCCGCCGCCGGTTCTTTACCGGCGGACTTTAAACTCCACCCGGCGATTCATTGCGCGGCCTTGGTAGTTTCCGTTATCGGCGATCGGTTTCGATTCGCCAAAGCCCATCGCTTTAACTTTAGCCGAAGGTGCGCCGAGGTCCACAAGAGCCTTGCGCACGCTCTCTGCGCGGCGCTGACTCAAATTCAAATTGTAGGTCGCACTGCCGACTGAGTCGGTGTGCCCTTCAATCACCAAAGACTGAAAGCCCGGTGGCTTTTTCAAATAAGCCACCAATCGGCGCAAGCTCTCGATCGCTTCGGGCTGCAATTGATCGCTGTTAAATTCAAACAACACGTCTCGCGCCAAGAAGGCTTCGTTGACGTCGGGGTTTCCGGCAAAGGGGTCGCCGGTGTCGAGATCTTCCATCGATTGCAGCGGTTCCGCACCCACTTTAACAAACACATCGCGAGGTTTAGAGAACAACGGACCAATCACATAGTTGACGCCGGTGTAGACGCGCCAATCGGGTGAAGACGTGCCGTGCATAACCTCGGTGCCACCGCCAACGTGAAACGCCAAAGAGGCACTAAGATCGTGCTTAAGACCAAGGAGAAATTCTAATGTCGAGTCGTCGCGGTCCGAGACAAACTGGCGTGACTCTTTGGGGAAGCTGCCGAATAGCTCGGCGATCAGCTTGGTGTCCCAGCTGGTGACCAAGTAACTGCCCGCGACCGAAGCGATGTACTCGTCATCAATGGGCTCAACCGGAACGCCGGGTAAGGCCGAACCGGGATTGCGAATTCTATAACCGGCGTTCACGCCGACGGCGAATTTGCCAAAAGCTTTGTCGGCGGCCAGTTCTAAATTGTACGTGGGGCCCGCGCCACTGCCAAGAAACGGATTGTCTTCAATTTGATTGAAGTTCACCGAGAAAACTCCGGCCAAACCGTGGTCATGATCGCCGAGCAGGCGATATTTAGTCATCAATCGCACTTCGGTCAGTCCGTTGCGCGCGAACTCGCCTCGCTGAGTGGTGAGATCGCTGTCGACCGTTTGATTAATTAAAAATGGAAAACTCAATCCCGCTTCCCAGTTTTTCATAATCCCTAGGGCGAAATTCATATCGGCCGACAATAAGGTGTCGCGAAAATTGGTGCGCGACTGGGTGCTGGTATTTTCGTAGTTGGGCAGCGAGTTCACAGCGTAGTTTAAAAAGAAACCAAAATTCATAAGACCGGGGTTTAAGGTTTCAGAAGAATGAACGGTGACGAAATCGAGGCCATCATTGGTGGGGTTAAAGTTCTGTGTATCCGCGCCCACCACATTCGCGAAAGCCGATGCCGACCACAACAAAGAACACACCAAGAGCAAGGCGCTGCGACGAATCATAGATGTTACCCCCATATGTAGGATGGCAGAAGTTTTCGCCCGGTCAAGACCAGGACCTGGACTGGCCCCGCTGTGAATTCGAAGTGAAATTGACCTCATTCGCTTTACAAGCCGTCACCTCTAGGCAAAATGACTTCTCTGGAGGTTTACATGCGCAAAATTTTACTCACACTTATTATGTTTCCCCTGATGATCCCCGCATTCGTGGCGGCGGCACCTCAGACAACCATCAAATTTAACTTTCGCGACGCCGACATAGTTAAAATCATCGAAGACTACTCAAAGGCGAGTGGGCAAAAGATCATTGTCGACCCGGAGGTGCGCGGTAAAGCCACCATCTTTAACCCAGGCCCGATTTCGCTGGACGAGGCGTTCAATCAACTCTCCTCGGCGATGATGATCAACAGCTTGGCCTTTTCCAAGCAGGGCGACACTATGCTCGTGCTGCAATCGCGAAGCGTTCAACGAAACCTCATCGAGGTGGTGAACGAACTGCCGCCGCTGAAGCCCGATAAAATGATCACTTGGATGGTGAAGCTAAAACACATCAACGCCGACGAAATCAATAAGCAGCTGCGAATTTTGACCTCGAGAGATGGCGAATTGGTTCCATACACACAGACCAATCATCTTTTAATTAGCGACTACGTTTCGAATTTGCACCGCGTGGCCGCGATCATAAAAGAGCTCGATCAACCGAAAAAGTAGGTCTCTACTTTTTCTTAAACAAGGCTTCGGCGGCTTTCATCAGATCGTCTTTCGACTTGCCGCCGCCGCCGAGGCTTGAGCCCGCGACAAAATAATCGCAGTGATTGGCGCGATCCTTCTCGCGGCAAACTTCAGCGGTGGGCTCGGTGCACTCATTGTAGGCTTTCGCGTCGTAGAATTTGCAATTTCGGCACACATGCACGTCATTGCGGCACGTCCCGCACTCTTCACGCAGCCCGATGCGATCGGTGAACTTTAAGTCCGAGCCGCAGTGAAAGCATTTGAGCTCGATCAGCGCCATAAATTTAAACGTGAGCCTTAATGTTGAAATTGTGCTCGGCCTCAACCCGGCGAACCGTCCCCGTCGTTGAGCGCATCACAATCGAATGCGTGCGCGCGCGCTGACCCGGCAGATTAGTCACGCCTTTGAGCAACGGGCCGTCGGTCACGCCGGTGGCGCAGAACATCACCGATCCGCGCGCCAATTCGTCGAGCGAAAATACTTTGTCTGGATCTTTAATGCCCATCTTCAAAGCGCGCTCGCGCTCACCGTCGTTGCGAAATTTCAAGCGGCCCTGAAAGTCGCCACCCAGGCACTTGTTCCCCGCCGCAGTGATCACGCCCTCGGGCGCACCGCCGGTGCCCATCAATAGATCAATGCCCGACTCTTCCCAGCACGGGGCAATTCCCGCTGAAACATCGCCGTCGCCGATCAAGCGAATGCGAACGCCCATGGCGCGAACCCGCTCGATCAACTCTTTGTGCCGAGGCCGATCTAAAATCACCACACACACATCTTCGACCTTTTTCTGTAAAACGTCGGCCACAATCCGCACGTTTTCTTCGGGAGACTTCAATAACGAAATTTTGCCGCGCGCACGCGGACCACATGAGATCTTTTCCATATACGTGTCCGGCGCATGCAAAAAATTGCCCCGCTCCGCAACCGCGATCACCGAAATCGAGCCCACTCCGCCGGTGGCACAAATCGTCGTGCCTTCGAGCGGATCGAGCGCGATATCAATGGCCGGTGAATCCGAACCGCGGCGGCCCACCTTCTCGCCAATATAAAGCATCGGAGCTTCATCGCGCTCACCCTCACCGATTACAACCACGCCGTCGATATTGACCGAGTCAAAGGCCTTTCGCATGGCATCCACCGCCGCTTGATCGGCGGCTTTCTCGTCGCCTCGACCCATAAACCGCGCGCTGGCCAAGGCCGCCGCTTCAGTGATTCTTACGAATTCGAGAGCCAGGTTTCGGTCCATTTTTCTTTCTCCAGTGCTGCGACAAATTGCTCCGCCGGGCGCAGCGGTTTTAATTTTGAATCGACCGCGATATGCAGGGTTTCGGCCTCAGCGATGCGATCCGTCCCTTTGTCTGTACATTTGTAGATGGCATATTGAAACTGAATCTTCAATCCCTCGCGCTTCACTTGCAGATAGATCCGCAACTGGTCATCAAAGGTGCAGGGCCGCATATGCCACACCTGATAGTGCAGCAACGCCAACACACGGTCAGCCAATGGGTAATGGGTCCCGGCCAAATCACGGGCCCGCATCCACGCCACCCGGGCCTCTTCGCAGTAGCGCAAATAATTGGCATGATGGGTTACGCCCATGGCATCCGTGTCTGAAAATGCCACCCGGCGTTCGTAACAAAAAGCGTCGATATTAAACTCCGCGAGTTAAAGAGCGGACGAATTCTTCCATAGGCAGCTCAGGTTTGTCCATCTGAGATAAAATCAGCAGCGCTTTTCGCTCTCGCGCCAAAACCTTTGTAAGTTTTTTCTCGCGTTCAAAATGCACGCTGTCTTCGCCCATATGCACATGGACCTGCTCCACATGAAGAGGGTTTTTCATCCATACAAACACCCCGGTGTCGGCCGGCCCCTGCAGCCAATAATCAAAAGTGTTCGAGGGATCGAGCAACGCCGTCTGCACGGGCCGAAGCGACTGCCCGAGTAGCTTGGCGTCCAAATATTCTGTCATCGCCAAATGCCCCTCCGGCGGCAACTCATCCAGTTGAAACCCGACCAACTGCAAATTGAACCACACAATTTTGCCGCGCACTCTAAACGAGGGCGATACACCGAGCGTGATATGCAATTCGACAACCTGTTGCGCGGCAAAGGGAAAAAGCCCCGGCCGGCGCGCGGCGAAGCCCTTATAGCTTAGATCGGTCAACGTAGAGACCTCTAAATTCGGCCAGGTGATGTGCGCCGCCAATTCACCGCGCGCCTCGGCGATATCGGTGACGATATTTACTCTCGGGAACCGCCGCTGCTCATGGGGATTGGCCATACCGTCCTTCGGCGTAAGTGCGCATGCGAGAAGCCATTCTTTGAAACATCACTTCCATCCCAAAACGCAGAAAAATTTGTGCAATCGGAAATTTATCGTACCCGTACTCCCCGGCCAAGCCAACGTCACATTTCTTTACCCCGGCCGACGCGAAGGTGAAGCGGCCCTTCATACCAGTCATCGGCCCTTTTACGACTTCAAAGTTTAAGTGCGGGTCCACTCCCTCACCTTTGACCGCGTCCAGTTTGACCGCGATTTTGGCGCGATACCCATAGGCCACAATCCGCGCAAGCAAAACCCGCTCATCCGCGAGCCATAAGACGTCTTCCATATAGCCGCTCGATTTTGCGATCGGCGCGTAATCTTGGCTGACCTTAAACATGTAATCACAAGGTGCCGCGGCCTGCCCGCCACCCGCCATCGACAACTGATTTTTAAAACTGGATCCGGGCCGCTCGATCGACTTGACCGACACGATCACTTCGCGGTTCTGAATGCGCGTATAGACTTTGTCTTTGGCCTTCCAAAACGGCGGTTCGGCGATCGCCGAACTGGCTACAATCAATGCTAGAAATAGCTTAAACATCAGGATATAGATTCTAAATGAAGTCGAGCTGGAAACACAATCTGCCTACGGCGCTGACCTATTCACGCGCCGCGCTCGCGCCGGTTATTCTCGGTGTCTTGATGTCGGGCTGGAGTTGGTCCGGCTGGGTTGCGGGGATCCTCTTCATTTTGGGCTCGCTCACCGACTGGCTCGACGGCTACTTCGCGCGCAAATACAAAGTCGAATCGAACATGGGCCGCTTGATGGACCCGATTTCTGACAAAATTCTTGTTCTCTCGGCCATCATCATGCTTTTGGCCATGGGCCGGGTCGATCCGGTGATGGTTTTTCTCTTTATTGCCCGAGATATTTTTATCGGTGGGATCCGTTCGGTGGCGGCTGCCAATAATTTAATCATCGGCGCCAAACCATTCGGAAAATGGAAGACCGCCGTGCAAATGGTGGCCATCCCCTGCCTGTTGATTTACGAGCCGATTTTCAAAATTCCCATCGCCGATATCGGCTACTACGGATTGTGGGTCAGCGTGGTGCTGAGCTTACTCTCAGGCGCCGAGTACACGATCGGGTATTACAAGAGCAACCGCGCCAGATAGCGTCACGGGTTTACAGACACACCATCTGTTGAAAGATTGTGGGACCACTCATGGAATATTTAAAAAGTAATATCTGGGAAATCAAAAAGTCCGGATCGCTCAAAACCTTGGGCGCGCTGCTCGCCCTTTTCCACATGCTTCAGTTTTACTTGTGGTGGGATGATGGCGATTTGCCTCTGAAATTCGTTAAGCAGGGCACACCCATGTGCTGGTCGCTTATGGAAAACTGCGATTGGCTTCGGGCGACGCCGATTGGCATTCTAACGGGTCTTTACTTCGCCTACGCGGGATTTATGGCGCTGTCCGCCATAGTTCTTTTGATCTCAGATTTTGTCGCCCTGGGATTTTATTTGATGGTGGCTGGAATGCTGTGCGGCATGTCCATGTACTTTCAGGATCTGCGACTGAGTTCGAACGAAGGCTATTTTATTTTCTTTATGACCTTCGCGTTTCTCTTTATTCCGTCCAAGCATCGCTGCATGCGCTTTTTAATTGTTTCGTTTTTTGCCGCTCGTGGCCTTTCGCAGGCCTCGCCCGAATGGCTCAGCGGCAATTGGTATCGCGAGCATTTAACCATCCCGGTGAAATTGGCCGAGTGGTTCGCCGCTTTGTCTTTGCTCGTGCAAATGATTGGCAGCGTGGCCTTACTGTTTCGCGATGCCCGTTATTTTTGGACGGGCTGGCTGCTGCTCTTCTTCTTTGAGTGCACCCACCTTTATATGGGTGAGTTGCTCGCCACATCCACGGGCCTCGGCGTGTTGCTTTATATCGTGTTCGATGAATTCGAAGTTCGAAAGCAGGAGCGCGAGTACATTTATCAGTCTTTTATCCGGCCAGAACCGTCGTTCGTGCTGGGTGGAATTTTGCTCGTGTTATTTTGGACCGCGCAACTTACGCCTTTTATCGGCCTGACTCGCGGGTCGCCCGTTAAAAATGTGCTCGATATTTGGGCTTTGCACCCCGAGGCCGCGCAAGAAGATTGCGAACAACGCACGTTCGCGGTTTACAAAAAGCGCATTGAGCAGATCGACGTGCAGCCGCAGATGTCGCGGCAGCCAGCCATGCAGTGCAATGTCTATATGCGCTTTCTCGACTTAAAAGCGATGTGCGGACAACTCAAGGCGCAAGATCCAGATTTTGTGACTTTGAGCAGTGCGCTGGATATTCGCAGTTACCGCGACAACTCTACGTTTCGCGCCTTTGAGGTGCGAGATTTTTGCACTGACGATTTGACGTTTAAGAAATTGGGTGAGGTTAAATGGACTATGACAGCCGACAGATAAGATGGTACTGGCTGCTGCTGTTCATTTTGTACAGCGGGGTCGTGATTTATTTGCTGTTTATGGGGAACCCGTATCTGTATTCCCATCACGAACTGCGCGCAGCCATGAGCCGCGGTGAAGCGACCAACACCTTGCTCACCATTCCGGCGCAACCTCCGACAACGGAAAAGGTCGGCTCGCCCACATTCTTTCAGCGCTTTAATTTTGCCCGCAATGGCGTTGACCCGTTCGGCTCGCCTCGCAATAAAAATTATGAAGAGTACAAACAGTTCCCGGTCCAGCACGGGGTTGAGAACTTTGAAGTGCAAAATATCGCGCAAGATGCCACCGGCTTTTACCTGACCGGCAAAAGCCCTTGGGTCGTAAGCATCGGCCTGGATGGTGAGTTGCGCTGGAAGTTTCGGGCGCATGAAGATATGGGCGACAAAGCCATGGCCACCGTTTTGCTCGATGAGACGACGGCCTATATTGTGCACCCCCACGGCGAAGTTTTGGGTTTAAATAAAACCGACGGCAGCATTCGCTGGCTCACCCATTTAGATAAAGAGCTCATCGCCCAGCCGTTTTTATGGAAGGACAATATTGTAGTCCCCGTTAAAGGCACGACCACATCGGAGTGGATTCGCGTGCGCCGGGCCGATGGCAAAGGCACCGACAAAGCCGCGAAGGTCGATATCAAGCCCGGCTTTTTGGTTTCGCAAGGCCCCGGCACGAAGTCTTTAATTGTAACCGCCGACAACAAAATCATGTCGATCGACACCGAAGACTGGAAGATCGACTGGTCGCAGACCTTGACCGATCCGATCAAGGGCCCGGCCGTGATCGTGGATCAGCAAATTTTTGTGGCCACATTGGGCTCGAAGTTGATCAAGCTCGACGCCAGTAAAAAAGGCAAAGTCGATTGGGAAGTGGACTTAGAAAAGCCACCGGCCAATGCGCCCACCTATGTCCCGATCGCTCACCGACTGTCGATTCAGCTGACCAACGGCGAGATTGCCGCTGTCGACGCCAAACTGGGTAAGCTGCTGTGGAGTTACAGCACCTTGAACAAGAGTCCGCTCACCGACACCTGGTCGGTGCGCCTAAGCGCTAAACACATCGAAGAGTACAAAATGGACTGGCTTCATAAGGGCTGGACAATTTGGAGCGCCTGTTCGAACAAGCATTTTTGCATCTTTACGCCCAACAAGGGTCAGCTGGTTCAGTCCATCCCGCTCAGCGGTTCGCCATTAACGCTGCCGTTAAATAGCGAGCGGGCCTGGATCTTTTTTGGCCAGAAAAAGCCGGGAGAGTACGTGATCTCGCACCTTTTAGAGGCCGCCGAGATCAAAAAGTTAAAAGAGGCCGAAAAGCAGGCCGCGGAAGCTGCGCAATAGATTCCAACGGGCCCTCCAGGCCCGTTGACTTATGCCCCAAGTACCCGTTAAAACAGTTTTTCCTTCAGAGTGCGCGAGTAGCTCAGTTGATAGAGCGTCGCCTTGCCAAGGCGAAGGTCGCCGGTTTGAGCCCGGTCTCGCGCTCCACTTCGAAATGCCGAATTCTGGTCGGCTTGCTCCGCAGGCTGTTCGCTGCGCATGCGCTGGCTCACGGTTTATGGTCATTGCTCTTGTTGGCTCATGTGATTTAATTTCGTTATGGGATATTTGATTCTGCTGGCCTTCATCGCTTCATCAGCTATGGCCGAAAGACTGGGCACTGGGACGGAGCCACCGCCGACGCCCGTAGGCGCGGCAAGCCCGGCACGCACATCTCTATGGAGTCTGGCCGCACAGAAATCCTATGAGCTCTTTCATCAAAGCTGCACGTCCCTACCCGGCGCCATCACCGAGGCCGATGAAGAGCGAAGGCTTCGCGCCCTCGCCAAAGAGCGCACGCAAGGCCTTGGCTGTGAACTGAGCCAAATCGAAAACGTGCTGCAAGATTCAGATAAGGCCGACGCTCTGGCCGAAGATTTAGCCACAAAAACTGCGCTTATTTTGGAGCTGCGAAAAAAAGCCAGTTCTTTTGAAGACTCTTTGCAAACGAAAGCGGCTATGGGACTCGCAAGCCAGCCGGGCTCGGCCTATTATAAAGAGGTCGCTGAGCAGAACAAAATTTTAGCGGCGGCCGAGTCCGTACTCGCCTCAATTCCATTTATCGATAATCCCAAGATGCAAGAATTTGTGAAACAGCAAATCGCTCTGCATGGCGGAGGTCGCGGCCCAACTCCGAAGTTTTCCGATATTGAAAAGACAATTACGGGTCCTTCGGGAGCGCTGAGTGCCATGCGAAGGGCCCAGGCCGACGTGCAAAAAAATGTCTCGCTGCTCGAAGCCCCCCAGCTCAGCAGCGCCGTCAAAGAGTCGCTGGTTCAGAATGCACAAGTGGTCACACAGGTGAATGGCCAGGGAGACATGAAGCCGGGCGACAAAAAAGTCGCCTGCGCGCTGGATGCCAAATACGGGCGTGGCGCAAAAGCGCGAGATCAACTTCTTCTCACCGCCCAGGTCGGACTCTCGCTCGGGACCATGGGCGCAGCCGGAGTTAGCTGGGCTGCCACCAACACCTCTCTCGCAGCCGTCCGAACTGCTGTCACCGCGGGCACGATCGCTCAACGCACGGCCAATATTATTGGGCGCGCGGCGGTGCTGACTGAGATTGGCGTCGGAACGGTTCAACTCGCCAAAGCCTGCGGACCGGCGCTCTCGCTGGGTACATCGGGCACGGACTGCGGCCAAATTAAAATCGAAGAACTGGAACGCGACAATTGTGCGCTCGTCGCCGCTCTGAACGGACTCAATTTGGCCGGCACGCTGGCTTCGATAAAAAAACTCTCTGTGCCCAAACAGGCCGAAGCTGTACCCACGGCAAAGCCAATTTCCTTAAGCACCGAATCGGCGACCGCTCGCTTTGGAGAGTATGATCAAGTAAAATGGAAACGAGAAAAACTCGGGGCCATGTTCGGGGACAACGTTCATGAAATCCGCGATCCCGCCGTCCGTTCAACGTCCACGAAATCGTATGTTCGCTACTCGGTCAACCCGGCCGACGAAAAAGTGCAAGAGCCCTACGTTGTAATCGATATGGTTCGCGGGGATCCTGAGCGAGCGGGCCTGGGCCAATATTTAATTAAAAAAGTCGCCGAAGAAAATCCCGGTAAACCGATCTTCGGTGCACTCGCTCGCGAAAACGGAGCGCGATTTAAAACTGCGTTTCGCGATCTCGATCCACAATCCATGAACTCCGCGACGTTCGAACGTGCGCTCAAAGATATTCCTGCACTGCGCTCAATTCCCGGGCGGGCTCGGCTCATCCCCAATTATGATCCGGCGGGCAACTTAATTGACATCGGTGTGATCCGCTATCCAAACTTCTCCCAGACCAACGTTACGATCGAAAATGTGGATCAACTCGCCGCCGATCCGCGCTTTCGCCGCTGGGTAAACAGCCTTGCCTCAAGGCCTCCCGAATATTTTGCCCCCAATCCGGAGTTTGGACCGTAGGGTATATAGTCCCCATCTCAATGTTGAGATGTACCAACGATACCCAGGGCTGAAAAGTTAGCGTCCACGCGGCAACCTCACAGCTAAAAATGCTGGCCTGTAATTTGCCTATACAAACAGTGCCACGGAACACAAATTTTTTAGCGAAAAGCGAAAGAGGAGCCAATGAAAGAATCAAAAAAATCATCCAAAGCCGAAAACGAAACGCAAGACATTGTGAAGCTTATTCTCGAAGATCACAAGCCGCTCAAAGAATGGATTGAGGTTCTGAAAGATAAAGATGCAACTTTCTCAAAAAAACGCCCGGCTTTTGAAAAGTTCGCTCCCGCTCTTCTGGCGCACGCTAAATCTGAACAAAACTCACTTTACGTGGCGCTTAAAGAAGACAAAGAATTGCGCACCGAAGGCCTAGAAGGCGACACCGAACACGCCATAGCTGAACAGTTAATCGCCGAGATCGATGATTTGGACGGAGACAAAGACCTGTGGATGGCCAAAGTGAAAGTGCTGGCTGAAGTCGTCGAGCATCACATCGAAGAGGAAGAAGATGAAATGCTCAAAGAAGTTAAAAAAGAACTCTCAATGGAAGAACGCCAAGAAATAGGCATGCAGTATCAAGAATTGATGAGCCGCAATTCCGCGAAGCGGTCTGCCAAAGCCTCGGCTCAAAGAGAATCACCCGCAGTCCACGCATAGTGGCCGTTCTTTTTTCGAGGTTAAATTTTTATAATGAGTGAGCTGCCTACACCGTAGGCAGCTACCACCTAACGCAGAAAGATAACCCTTCCAATTGCCCCCCGCCCGAACTAACTCGTAGGCATCATGAAGAAAAAAGTCGAAGGCCTGTTTGAGGTTTTTATTTTCTCAAGCCGTTGGGTGCAGGCGCCCGTCTATGGCGGCTTGATTATTGGCTCAGTTCTCTATTCTTACAAATTTCTCGTTGAGTTAATTCATCTGTGCGCGACAGTGACCACGATTAAAGAAGAAGAGCTGATGCTCGGAATTCTCACCCTCGTAGATATCACCATGGTGCTGAACCTGCTGGTGATGGTGATTATCGGTGGCTATGCGACTTTTGTGAGCCGGATGGATCTAGAGAATCACGAAGACCGACCCGACTGGCTTGAGAAAATCGACGCCGGCACTTTAAAAGTTAAACTCGCAGGCGCGCTGGTTGGAATTTCAGGAATCCACTTGCTCAAGTCGTTTATCAATATCACCAACAAAGATGTTGAGCAGGTGAAGTGGCAGATCATTATTCATGTGGTGTTTTTGTTTTCGACTTTGATGTTGGCCTATACTGAAAAAGTTTTGGCCTCGTCGAAGGGCGCTAAGGCGGCTAAGTAGGCGATGGATCAACTCGGCCTGGCCGAGTTGATCCGCAAAAAGACTGTGTTAGCGACGAATTTGGACTTCGAAACTTCCACGGCAACCGTTCGAAACCCAGATGCCATTGTTCCCAATGCCAAATGAACGACCTTCCGTGCAGGGCGAGCTGGAGTGCTGTTGCAGCAGGCGCACTGCAACCGGTTGACCCGAAGTGCGGCACTCAAAAGTCAGCCACTTGATCAGGCTCTCGCAACGAACTTGCTCAAAGACATAGCCACCGTGACCACCGCCATAACCGCGACGATCGAGTTGCAAAACAACTTTACGCACTTGAAAGCGACCGTTGAGTTCGAATTGCCACACTCCACGCGAATCGCGCGAGTCATTAAAGAAATCCACTCGATCAAACGACCGGGGTGAATGATCATTGAAGTCACCCATATTGACCCGCTCAGCGCGCGAACGCCAATTTCCAACGACAAGGGTCGCGGTTCCGCGACCCGCGTGGGTCTTTGCCACCAAGCGTGCCGAAACCAAATCGTAGTCTTCCGCGCGGATCCCGTGTTGGCGAAGAAGTTCCTGCTTAAGGCGCAGCGGCTCTCCGTTGACCGGTGTGAAGTCTCTGAATTCCAACTCAATACGTTCTTGCGCAAGCGAAGCCTGGCTCATAAAAACTGCGCCCATGATGGCGAGCAAAAGCGATTTACCCATTGATTCCTCCAAAAAGTGATTTGCGAGTCGACCCACTTCGTAATCCAATACGACACTGGTTGCCGATTCGCTTAGGTGGTAAGGCAAGAACAGAGCCAATAATTTTGCTTCGCTTGCGATACTAAATCAGAAATTTTGGTCTCGAATTGACCCCAATGGTGTCAAAGAAGTGTCTAACGCTCTTCGCCCGAACCAAGGGCATTACCCATCAACTCCTGAACCACATACTCGATCGTCGACTTTGACACCGAAGGCGCCATCACCAAACCAAAGTTCACCGCGAACAGCGCCTCGGCCTGCTCCGCACTCAATTTGGGGTTCACATTTTTAAGTTTTTGCAGGTAGCGTTTTTCGGTGCTCAACAAATGATTGCGGATCTCACCCGGAATATGGCGCCAGTGAAAATAAAACTCGCGCAGTTGCGGAGCGTTTTTTAACATTTCGCGACTTTTTAAAACCGACTCGGCGCCACGCCCTGAGCTCCATAAAAGCAAACGTTCGGGGCTTAACCCAAAAACTTCATCGGTGATCAACTTCAGCGCGACTTCAATAATCGCGCCTTTGGATTTGCCGAAATAATAATAAATTAGAGTTCGCCCGACTTTGCTCCCGCGGGCCAGTTCAGCCATGGTCCAGCGTAGGTGGCCTTTGGAGACTTCAAGATGTACGGCGTGATTTAAAATGGCCCAGTAGCGATCGTCTTGCATGAATTAAACAATATCGGAAGGCGGCGAACAGAGACAAGGTGTTAAAAAAATCAGCGGCGGCGCCCTCCCCCGAGACACGCCGCCGCTGTGGGATCTTGAGACTAGAGAGGGTCGATGCTGACCACTGAACCGGTAACGGCCCCTAAGAGTCCATTGGACTCACCGCCGGCCAAGATTCCACGCACCGAGGCTCCCTTTTTACTGAAGGATTAGCCCAAGCCCACGGTTCCCCCGATATCGATAAACGTGCCGTCGGCCTGTAGACCCCCGCTATACTGTCCATATAGATAGCCAGGTTTAGTCACGCCGATGTCGCCCGTCACAAATTTAAGATTTTTTGGAATACTAACGCCAAAGCCGAGACCGGCGCCTTTGATTTGCATGTAGATCGGGAAGGTCTTAATTACGTCGCCAGTCACAGCTTGGCAGCGCATTTCGCCATAACCTTCGAACCACTTTACCACCACGATAAAGCCGCCCTCAAAGCCCTCTAAATCGGCTTCGATTTGGCAGGCCCCATGCCGGGCCCGCTTCGCGCGCCATAGCTTGAGGGCCAACTGTTAAAGCGGCCAGTACTAATCCTAAAGACAAGATCATATTTTTCATAACTACTCCTTCAAAGTAGGGGTTTTGATAAGACAGGAGTAGTTATGCAGCACTAGGGATACTTTTGTCTTTTAAGGCCGTTGACGCTTTTTACGGGATTGTGTCAGTCCCGGCCCGGTGGGGCATTTAAGCTAAGCGATTCAATCCCTTTTAAAGGATTCAGCCAATCGGCTGGCGCGGTTTCGCCATTTTTTTGGGTGGGCTCGCTCTTACAGTATTTTGGACTATACGGGGCCGGGCAGATCTTCAATTCCTGCCGAACATCCAAACCTTTACGAAAGTCCGACTTTCCCGCCATCGCGTGGGCATCATGAAGAGTGGCGAAGATCAGCGCTGATAAATAGACAAAAACTTTCAGCGCCGAAAAATCAAAACTGTTAAAAATAAAATTCGGCATGTTTTCCTCCTTGTTTAGTTCTTGGCTATTAAACTTTTCCATCTTTGGTTCTGACGATAAGTCCGGTACAAATCAAAATAGCGATCGCGAAGAGCCTTGGCCGCATCAGAGCCATACCGGTCGACACAATGGATGTAATTGGCCCAGACGGACTTCAGCCGAGCTTCGAGATCGTCATTTTGTTCATCGGGATTTCGCGAGTTTTTAAATTTCTCAGCGAACGACATGGCAAACATCACCTCCCTTTAACTGCGCCCTAAGCGCCTCAAACGGATTTAACATCGACCTATTTTTAGAATGAATTCGCGGCGAAATTTTGTCAAGATTGGGCGGAATTTCTAAGTGATAAAAAAGATGAAAACTTTTTTATCTGTTTCACTTTGAAGCATTCAAATTTAAACAAAATTTTGTAGGTCCAGATTTATCGAATCCTCCCATTGGGCCACCTTGACAACTTTTTTCTTAGAACTAAATTTAAAGCTGAACAACAGGACAAGAACTTCCTGAATATTAAAAAATAAGGAGGTACACCGTGAGACCGACAGGAATCCCACCCAACGAATACCGGTAGCGATCCCTACCTTTAATAAATTTTATTGCAAGCAAAAGATCATTTTAGACCTTAAGGAGGGGCCAATGAGAAATGATGGCGTGCAATTTGAGTTTATGGGTTTTGACCCAGAATATGAAATCAAAAAAATTGTGGCAGCGGCGGCCGAATCTTTGCAGTTCAAAGCGCCCAGCGACTCGGCCGTGAAACTCGTGTTTCGAAGTGGGATGGGAGTTATTCAAGCCTCTTGCAGAATTATTTCGCAGGCCGGGACTTTTGTGGCCGAAAGCGTTGGCGAAACTCCGATCCAAGCGCTTCAGCAAATCGAAGAGAAAATTAGTGGCCAGCTCAAACGCTGGAAGCAACGTCGATTCCAATAGGAGGATCAAGAGATGGGAACGTTTAATCCGGAACTGATGTACGAACTGCAGGCCAAAGATTTTAACCAGACCGAGGCCTTAAAGCCGATCGCGGACCACGCGGTTAAAGAAATAAAATCGGCAGCCGGGTGGGACACCGACGTGCAGGTTCATGTTGAACCGCAAGCCAAAGACAAAGGCCTCTATTCGGTCTCGATCAGCGTGTTCGGTTTGGGCGAACCGGTGATCGCCAAGAAAGAAGGAAAAAACGTAATTGCGGTGTTTAGAAAAGTTCGCAAGTCGGTCTTAAGGCGCATTCACCAAATGAGCGACCAACGGATCGCCGCGCGAAGAAGAACCACATTCCGGGAGCAATTTGCTTCATAGAAAGGGGGACCTATGGTTGTAGAAGGTGCAAAAGTTTACTTTGAGGGCGTCGGCGCGACCCGCGAATGCCAAGAGAAAGTTCGCAGTATCATCAGCGCCATCAAGACCATCTCGCCCTCGAGTGAAGTCAGTCTAAGGTTTTTGAAAAACGGGAAGGTCTACGAAGCGCTACTTTGGGGCAAAGCCAACAACGTCCCGCTCGGGGTTTACCGCAAGGGCCCTTCGCTGTCGCATGTCCTTGACCATGTCTATCAACGCGTGAAGAAGGACTGCCAAAAAATATGGCGGCAAAGCGGCCGGCCTTTGGCCATGGCGGGTTAACAGGTGGTGGATCATGAGTGCGATTATTTTATCGGGCGTGATTGTTCCATCATCTAAACCCATCGGGCTCGACCGGGAATCGAAATATAAAATCGTATGCGCGAACGGCACTGAGTATTTCTTTCTTCCCGACCCCGACTGGGACAAGATTCTTTCCTTTTACTCATGGCAGGACGTGCGGGTGTTTGGGGTCGTGGATCGCTCTTTGAGGACCATTGACCCGAGACGAATTTTTCCCAAAGGACCTAAGGGTGAAAAGGAAAAGATTCTAAGCCTTGTGAAAAGTAAAATTAACGATCTCGTGGCCAGTCCTATCGCTGTATTGGCGGTGATGGCCACGTAACGTAGGGCCGGGGCAAGAGACTAAATCCACCTCTTTCTTGCCCACTCAAATTCTGCTATGAATCCACATGACCACTCGCCCCGGCCTTACTCCTTTAAAATCGCAGATTCTGTTTAAACAGAAAATCCGCGCCTATCGGCGCCTTTATGAATTTACCAAATCGGCGTGTGGTGACTGCGCGCGAACCGACTGCGCCTGCAAAGATTCCATTTGCTCTCACGTTCAGACGCAAGCCCGGCTCAGTGGAATAGAAATTCCCGAGACCGGAAAACGCTTACGATTTTTAGGCTGCGATGGATGCGTCGTCCCTCCCCACCTGCGGGAGACTTGCACCATCTATTTATGTGAGCCGGCGCAGAATCACCCCAAATTCGCGAAACAGAAATATGATCGCCTAAAAAATATTTGCGCTAAAATTGATGAAAAGCTGATGATGACGGCCTCTTTCGCCCCCCAAAACGGGGCATAGTCACCCATTCCCCATTTGAATTTAAATCATCCCCTCTCAAGCTCGAACGGGCCCATTCTTGCAGTGCTCTAGGGCATAGAAAATAAAAAAATAGAGAGGGGACCTGTGAGCGAAGCCAACACCGAACTGACCCGACGGATTTCTCAAGCCGTCCATAATCTCGAATCTATTTCTCCCACAGCGAAGAACGTGCAGATTATCTGCGTAGACGGAAAGGTCACTCTTCTCGGCCCGGTCAAATCGCACGGCGAAAAGCGTGATGTCGAAGGCACAGCCAAACGCGTGGCCGGCGCCCGCAATGTCACGAGTCAGATTTTAATTCAAAGATCCATTTAAATTTTTAGCAATCAAAACCACCAACCAAGGAGATCTCAATGCAGACCCCAGATAAATCAGCCCCCGGTTCGACTGCCGCGCCGACATCGACTCAAGACCAAAGTGGCCGAATCCAACCGAGCCAAGAAAAACCCGCCGTGACCCCTCCGATCGAACCCCCTAAACCCAAGGTCTAACCCAAAAGTCTTTGCCCCCGATACACTTTGCGGGGGGCAGGGACGCTCCTCCCAACTCAATCCGTTGTTTATTACCCGAATACCCATGGGCCAAGGGTCTAAATCCTTATTTAAGAAACTTCAATAATTATGATCAATAATTAAAATATTACAAAAATTTCTTAAGTTTGCCTGTCTTCCTCCGATACAATAGTGAAATGAAGTCTAAACCACCCAAAAAGCGTTCTAAGCGCATGGCTCCCCTCGAGCGGCGCAAGGAGATCGTGGTCGCCGCCGTCGGTCTGATCGCCGAGGCCGGCATCCACAATGTCTCCTTTGCGAAGATCGCTGAAGCCGCCAAGGTGAAACAGCCGCTGGTGAACTACTACTTCCCCACCTTTGACACCCTTCTTGTGGACTGCGTGATGCTGGTGCTTGAGGACCTAAAGGGCCATATGCTGAGCGAGATCGAAAAGCATACGGACCCGTTTAAAAGTTTAGCCGCCTTTATTTTGTCGCCGCTCGACTGGATGCTTGAGAAAAAACACCTGCAACCCATGTGGCACTACTTTTACCACTTAACGGCCACCTCGCCGCGCTTTCGCATGCTCAATAACGAAATTCGGCGCACCGGCCGCGAGCGCATTAGTTTTTTGCTTTTTAGAATGCTCGAAAAATCAAAAAAGCAATTGCCCGAACCGTGGACCGCCGAATCGCTCGCCTGGACGCTGCAAACCATGGCGACGGGCTACACCACGATGGCCACCACCGAAGACGCCGACGTCAAAGCTTTGAAAAAAATCCTGCAAAACCACATCGATCTGTTGTTCGAAAAGATGTTCAAATAGACCACTTCTCACGACCAAAGCCCCGCCTCTCGACCAAGGCCCGATCCAGTTTACGTATCCTTGGACTAGAGTTTCGCCGCAAGATCGACCTAACCCTACATAACCATTCGACTAATTCCGAACAGTTAGATGTGAAAACAAGATTATCGAAATTATCAACAATCACTTTTGTTTATCAGATATTAGTTGTTTACATGACTTTGGGGTGCTCAAAGTCGACTGTTTTTGACCAACTTGAGTCGCAAACTGCGGCAATTCCATCAGGCTCGATTATCGTGACGTCGAACTCAAACGGCACGACTGGCCCAGGAATTATTTCGATCTGGACTCCGACCGGAACGCTGGATCGCGTTCTGTACGACTACACCAAAGTGGGCGTTGGCTATGCTTCGGGCGTCGCTTATGTCTCGCCCTCCAGCCTCTTTGTGGTGAGTGATTCCGGTGGGGGCGCGAGCAACGACTTTCTAGATCTCTTTGACTATTTTACTCCGTTCGCCAACCCGACCAACTTATTCTCATCCTTGGTGTCAGGAGCGGCGACCACATACGTGCGACAAATGGCCCTGGTCACCGATACAGCCGCCAGCCGCCACTACGCCTTTATTTCGGAAGCCGGAAGCAATCGGATTGCACGGCTCAGCTCGCCCATCGGCACGGGTGTGGGTGCGGGTGGTCTTAACTTCACCCGAGATTATAACTTTGCCGCCAACGGAACATGTACCCTAGCTACGCCCTACGGAGTCTCTCATATTTCCAGTTCGGGAAATTTGGCGGTAATTGCCTCGGCGGCCGCTGGCCGTGTGAATATTTTCACGCAAACCGGAACTTGCGTGGGCAGTACCGCGATGACTAATTTCCCGACCGGGGCTGCATATCACGCATTGGCCGATCGAGTATTAGTCACCTACGCCACCACCAGCGCGATCACTTCGCACAATATCACCACGGGCGCTGCTGATCCCGCCGTCGCAATTTATACAAGCCCTGCGCAACTTAGCACTCCGCGAGCCATCGCCACCGACGCGAGCGGATATATTTATGTCGGCTCTGACGGATTGGACCAAGTTGTTAAGCTTTACTGGGACGGGGTCACTGCCAGCGCGACCTATGTCGGCACCATTATTCAAACCTCAGTCTTCACACAAAACATAACGTCGATCACGGTGGTGCCGTGAAGAAGATATTGGCGTCTATTTTTATTCTGATCACGCCCTCTCTGGCCCTTGCCGCAGGCGATACGATGAGTCGCGAAAGCACCAAGGGTCTATTCTCTGTCGGGCTAAAATTTGGCATGGGCGCGTCCCGACTTTTAAACACCGACAGCAGTTTTGCAAATTACAAAACCAACGGCTACGGACTCGATCTCGATATTTTACTGTGGGACTCAGGCGCAGGCGACATTCGCCTATTCGGTCAACACTCGCAGATGTCTGGCCAATCCGAATCCACATCATCGAACAAGATTGAATCCGCGGAGACCACAGCGGGCGTTAAGTTTTTTGTCGGCAAGCACCTTTACCTGGCCGGCGGCCTCGGCAACGGAAATTCGAAATTAAAATCCGACGTCGGATCAATCTCGCTGTCGTACCAAATGGTCAAAGCCCTATTCGGGTTGGAAGTCCAGCTTTCCGAGAGCTTCTATTTAGGTTTGGAGTTGAGCTATCGAAGCGCGCCGATCAAAAAAGACGGCAACTCAAGCCTCAGTGAAAATTCCTACATCGAAGGCATGGGCGCAGGCCTACGTCTCGTATGGTCGCCGCCATCGGTGACCTTCTCACCAGGTAAGTAAAATTAATAATTCCCCTTCCTATCGTGGCGCACGATTTTCTTTTATGCTAACAACAGAGAAATATCCTTACCGTGCGAGGCGAATTGCTCCGGCTTTCTTCACAACTGATCTTGTTAACATTATCCTTGGCAACCTTCGCCCACGAGCCCGATCATTCCAACTGCGCACTCCTCCTCAGTGAGCCCTACACCCATCAACTCAAAGCCGACGAAGATCCAGAAGTAGCTTACAACCAAATTCTTCTTCAATTTACTAGCCGAGGCCTACCGCCGCCGGTCACCATCCGAATGACCACACCCTCCGACGGCAGAACCTGTGGGATTTGGAATCTCGGCACCCGCTTTATTGTGACCGATCGAGAACTTGCTAAGTTGAACGAGCTTTTTTCGCGAGGCGAACTCGATCTCGCAAAACTGCGCGGCAAAAAAGTATTTGAAGCCGGAACCGGCGAGAGGGCGATTCTCACCAACCACCTTGTCGCCAGTGGCGTAAACGCGCGCGGCATCGACCTATCGCTAAGTCGAGAAAATCTTTGCCGGCCCTATTTGATTCAAGGGGATATGGGACGGGTTGAATTTCCAAAAGAAAGTTTTGACGTGATCATCTCCAGTAACACCGTGTTCGTAGGAATGTATGACGGCCACGACGTGGCGAAGGTCACCTACCACCTCAAACGCTTTTACGAATGGTTGACGCCGGGAGGGCTGATTCATATCGCGGGATTTGATTCGCATGTGCTGGTGGCGGCAGTCGATGCCCTGGGCGGTGGCCTTATCATTGCCGATGGCCCTTATTTAAACGACGGCGGAACTGGCCGCACAATCACTCTGCAAAAAACTTTCTCACCGGGAAAGTAAATTTAGCAAATCAGCCAACGGCACCGGCGGATAGTTCATTGTGATGCAATGAATTCCGCCCTGCCCCTGGGTCGCGAGCGCACGCGACGGCACGGGGACGATTTTTAGATTTGGATTGAGACTCTTATAAGTATCCATCGCCACTTGATCGCCCCGCTCGCCAAACACAGGCACAAACAGAACATCATTCACCTGCAGCGAATTGATATAGGTCTCGTAGTCCAAATCCGGCTCCGGCATCATCACCACATTAAAACCCTTAGTGCGCAAAAGAGCCTCATATTGATGGGTGTCGGTCACGATGGTGGTGTCATTCATAAACTTCACCACTTCGTCGGCGTGGCCGATGCCTTTGAGATGTTGCAAACGAGTTAGCGTCTTACAACCGTATTTGTTTTTAAAAACATCATCGGGAATGGCCGCCGTGTCGCTCACGCCGCCGGGATAGGAGGCCCGGCGATTGACGACGATACAGTCGCCGCGGCCATTGGCCACGAAGTTGCCGCCTTCAAAAAAGTAATTGTGTTTGTCGACCAGCGCCGCCCACCAGCGGGCAAAGGCGTTGTCGGGCTCGAAGCTGTAGTAGTAGCGGGCATCCACCAGGCCCATGTTCGACAAATTCCACACCGGCACCGGCGTGTTGTCGCGCGACCAAAAATCGTTGGCCCCGCTATTCGGCACCTGTAAAACTTTAAGGCGCTCGCGCGGAATATATTGCCCATAGGTGTTCAACAATTGTTGGTGATAATTTTTGTTTGCCGATTGGGTGTAGACAATCAAGGTGACATCGGCCGGCAAATTTTGCGCGATGACCTTTTTCATATCACGCGCGATTCCGCGGTAGTCGTCATCGCTGAACACGATGTAGCCCGTTCTTTCGTACTCGAAAAACGGCCGAATGTTGGCGTTGCGAATCCGCGGTGACGTGAAGCGCTCGATAGCGGCCATTTGCGCATTGGCTCGAGCCATGGCCTCAATCTGTGCATTGCTCGGACCATGCGGCACGGATGCGAACGCGTGGCTGGGAAATCCGCTGACTAAAAGAAGAAGGATAAAAAATTTCATCCTTCTAGTAGAGCCCCGCCGTTCATCCTTTTCAACCTGACCAAAGGTCTAGGTGGCCTTGTTGCCCCCGCGAGGCAAAGCAAAATACAAGATGCCAAGGCCCACCACGGTACTGATGGTCGAACCCAATAAAGTGCCCACTTTCCCATCCACTAACAGCTCACCCGATAACGCAAGACTGGCGATAAAAATAGACATGGTGAAGCCGATTCCCGCTAGGAAGCCAGCCCCGAGCATGATCTTCCAATTTACTAAATTTGGAAGCTTCGCGCCGAGAAGAGCAACAGCGATCCAACTAAAAATTAAAATTCCGACCGGCTTACCAAGTACGAGTCCAAAGGATACCGCTAAAGATACAGGTGAAGATATGGCCGAAAGCTCAACCGGTACTCCAGCATTCGCGAGGGCGAACACCGGCATAATAAAAAACGCCACCCAAGGATGTAGATTTAAATCCAAACGCTCGAGCGGCGACACGGTTTCTCTCGCGGTCGATATTAGCTTCCGCACATGATTGCCACGATTTTCGCCCCAAACTTTCGGAAACGACGACAACACTTCTAAAAATGAGCGATCGCCGACCCACGCGCTCGCCGGAGTTAGAAGTCCGAGCATCACACCCGCGATGGTCGGATGAACGCCTGAAAGTAAAAACGCGAACCAAATAAATCCGCCCACAACCACATAGGCGGGCACGCGCCGAACCCCGAGCACGTTTAGTAATATCACACCGCCCAGACCCAAAAATCCCATACCGAGCGCGGCGAAGGAAATATTTGTGCTGTAAACTGCGGCAATCACAAGTATTGCGCCCAAGTCGTCGACAATGGCCAAAGATAAAATAAAAACTTTAAGCCCGTGGGGCACTCGGCTGCCAAACAACGACAAAAATCCAACCACAAAGGCAATGTCTGTCGCCATGGGGATACCCCACCCGGCCGACCCCTCATTGCCGCGGAGTGCAAGTGTATAGAACAGCGCTGGCACGATCATTCCACCCACCGCCGCCAAAATCGGTAGCATGGCCGCTTTACGATCCTTCAATTCGCCTGTGACCATCTCCCGCTTGATCTCGAGTCCCACGACAAAAAAGAAAATCGTCATAAGGCCGTCGTTGATCCAATGCCCGAGAGAATGGCTGAGCTTGAAGTCTCCAACACTTATCGCGAGCGGTATGTGCCAAAAATCCAAATAAAGTTGCGACCAAGCGGAATTGGCCAGAAACAATGCCACCAAGGTGCACACCAAAAGCACAATCCCGCCTGCGGCTTGAATTTGCATAAAGCGAATGATCGGCCGACGTAAAATTTCAATGGGTGTAGGCTTATTTCTCGGGGTCATATCCAAGTTTTATCTCAGCTGAACTCACCTCGCACCCCAAACCGGATTGACGCTAGGCGTTTTTAGGCGATCTTAGGGTCAGCATTATCTATAAGTTTCGTTCCAAACAATTTCGGAGATCGCATCTAATCGAAGCGATCTCCCAATATAAAGGAGATCGCCTTGGGCGATCTCCTAATATCAAGGGGAGCCTTTCATGATTCGGCAGTGGCCCACGTCCAACCCACATGTGCAGCGTTTTGTTCAAGACATTGTCGATTTGTGTGAGCCGGCTTCGGTTCATTTTTGCACGGGTGAGGAGAGTGAAGACCGCGAGCTGATGGACTTAATGGTTAAAAAAGGCACCCTTCGCCCGCTCAACTCCGAAAAGCGCCCCAACAGTTATTTGGCTTGGTCGGATCCACGCGATGTGGCCCGGGTCGAAGACCGCACCTATGTGTGTTCGCAAAGCAAAGAAATCGCCGGCCCCAACAACAATTGGGTCGAGCCGAACGAAATGCGCGAGCGCTTAAATCCGATGTTTAAAGGTTCCATGCGCGGTCGCACCTTATATGTAATTCCCTTTTGCATGGGACCGCTGGGCTCTGAAGCCTCGATGATCGGTTTGGAGCTTTCGGATTCGCCTTACGTGGTCGTGAACATGAAGCGCATGACCCGCATGGGCAACGCGGTTTGGACCAAACTGGGCGCCTCGGAAGACTTCGTGCGCTGCGTGCATACCGTGGGCGCACCCATTCGCGCTGGCGGGGCCGAAGATGTGGCGTGGCCGTGCAATCCTGAAAAATACATCGTGCACTACCCGGAGACTCGCGAAATTTGGTCATTCGGCAGTGGCTACGGCGGCAACGCTCTTCTTGGAAAGAAATGTTTGGCCCTGCGTTTGGCATCGAGCATTGGCCACAAAGAAGGCTGGCTCGCCGAGCACATGTTAATTTTGGGAGTAGAAAACCCCAAGGGCGAGAAAATTTATGTTACAGCCGCCTTCCCCAGCGCGTGCGGCAAAACAAACTTCGCCATGATGATGCCACCGGCGCAGTTCGATGGCTGGAAGGTCACGACCGTTGGTGACGACATCGCGTGGCTGCGCCCCGGTCAAGATGGAAAGCTTTGGGCCATCAATCCGGAGTCCGGATTTTTTGGTGTGGCACCGGGAACTTCCCTGCGCACCAATCCCCGCTGCATGGACACGATTGAGAAAAATGTGATTTTCACCAATGTCGCGCTGACTGAAGACGGCGATGTGTGGTGGGAAGGTTTGACCGCCCAAGCTCCTGAAAAACTCACCGATTGGCAGGGTCAGGAGTGGACGCCCGGTTGCGGCCGGCCCGCGGCTCACCCGAACGCGCGCTTCACCGTACCGATTCAGCAGTGCCCCTCGGTCGACGAGAACTGGGAAGCATCGTCCGGCGTGCCGATCTCGGCCATGATTTTTGGCGGTCGCCGCCCGCAGCTTATCCCACTCGTGACTGAACTCGAAAGTTGGACCGCTGGAGTTTATTTTGGCGCGACCTTGGGTTCTGAAACGACAGCGGCGGCCACTGGAGCCGTCGGGCAAGTGCGCCGCGACCCAATGGCCATGTTGCCCTTCTGCGGTTACAACATGGGCGATTACTTCAAGCATTGGTTGAGCTTTGCCGATAAAGGTCTCGATTTGCCCCCGATCTTCGGAGTGAACTGGTTTCGCAAAGGCAATCAAGGTCAGTTTATTTGGCCGGGATATTCAGACAATATGCGCGTGCTCAAGTGGATCTTTGAACGGGTTCATGGCCGCGCGACCGGCAAAAAAACCGCACTCGGCATCGCCCCCACATTTGAAGACTTGGATTGGACGGGCCTTGAAAAATACCCGGTTACCGATTTTGCCGAACTCAACCGCTTGGATGCGGTGGCGTGGCGGCAAGAGCTCGACTCTCACCGCGAATTTTTGGCCCGCTTTCAAGAACGTTTGCCGCAAGAGCTAATGGCGTACAATGAGACCTTGATGGTCTCGATGCAGTCGCAAGAAAAATAGGCGGGGGGCCGACCGTGGATTTTGCAAAGATAAAGCTGACCGCGCTGATCAATGCCTATGCCGCGGTTAAAATTCCACTGCTGGCTTTTATTACTCCTCGGGTGATGGAGTTGACCGAAACGCGCAGTGTGGTGCGCGTGCGTTTAGATCACCGCTCACGCAATCATTTAAAAGTGATGTATTTTGGTGCCCTGGCGATGGGCGCCGAATTGTCGATCGCTCTAAAATGCATCGACGCCATTCAAAAGAGCGGCAAACGGATTGATTTTATTTTTAAAGATTTCTCCGTGCAGTTTTTAAAGCGCGCCGACGGGCACGTGCACTTTATCTGCGATGAAGCCGCGGGCGTGAATGAACTGATTCAACGCGCGTGCGCCTCAAGCGATCGCCTAGAGAAGACCTTTAGCGGCTACGCCATTGTTCCCTCAAAGGGCGACGAGCCGGTGGCGAAGTACACGCTGACGTTGTCGGTAAAGAATCGCAGCGCACCTAAGAGCTAAGTAGTCCAATCCTCTACAAACTGAACACATGTGCTTCTTGTGCGCATTCCGGATTTCTGCTCTTCTAAAGAGCATTCACATCCGGGGGGATATTCATATGCGTGCGACTCTAATCACATTATTTTTTATTTTCACAAGCGGCGCTAGCGCGGCCGATTGTTATTTGTCCGAGACCGGGAAGACTAAATTCACGGCCATGAATTTGATTTTTTGTGGCAACAGCAGCTGCGTTGAGTACACGCGCTTGAATGGAACTTCTGGCCAAGAAGAACTCAAATTCACCGGCTGCGGGGGAAGATGGTGCTTGCAAGAGTCCAAATCATTTCAACATGTTTTTCCGTCTTCCGGCCGCGACACTGAGTATGTGTCGGACAAAGGTGGCAACGAAGTTTATCTGATTTGCCCTCCGTGACCGACGTGCCTTTCATTTACGACCGGCCGGAATCTATGACGCGATCCTTTCTCACGTGAGAAAGGGGCGCGTCATTGTTAGGTACCTTCTACAAAAGGCCCTCACAAGAGAACGGCGAATCCCAACCTTGCAACCGAAGATTGGACCCGTCGAAGGTCAGAACCAGTTCGCGATCCTTGAAGTCATCATACAAGAAATTTTGCTGAGCCAGGTAGTCGTCGATAGGCCGAAGAATGTTCTCAATCCGCCGGTTCGAAATATTTTCGCGCCAAAGCGATGCCGCAAAATCCAAGAATTTTTCGCGATCCGCAAACTCTATCCGCAACCCCTGGTCGCGAAATCGCTTGAACATCGATTCTAAATGCAACTCAACGGCGGCGCGAAACTCAATCTTGTTCAGCGAGCCGATATACGCCACATCCGGAATACGATCGAGCACATAGCGCGAAATTTCACCGCCCGCCAAAATTTGGCGATCCGGCTTGGACGAAAACCTCATAAATCCCACCAACGCCGACCGTCGGCGCAATTCATCGGCTCCAGCATTCGCCGTAAAAATCACTGAAGTGTTGCGAAAGTCGACGAGCTCGCTCACAACCCCACCATTGCTCGGCATCTGCACCACGGCGCGGCCGCTCTCAAGCGCCTGCAGCAATTGCTCTTGCACGACGACCGGACACTTCTCAATCTCATCAAAAATTAACACCGTATGGGCATTGCGGGCGACGGCGGCCGCCGCTTCCGCCAAGGGTCCAAATCTTGACCCCGCCCCAGTGGCAAACTGGCTCATGTCGATAATTTGATAGGGCAAACCCATGCCTTCTGCATAGGCCTTGGCGATCGAAGTTTTGCCCTGCCCTTCAAGACCAGTCAGCAAAAGTTTAAGGCGCGGCCCTGAATTGCGACCAAGCCCCGAGAACGCGCGAATCGTGCTCCGTTCAATCAGTGCGCGGGCGTCGGTCTGACCGATGATTTGTGAGTCCACATGCCTCGTCATCCGTTCCACCCGCTCACGCGCCAGCGTGGGGTCAAGTAAGGCCGGATCAAAATTGAGCCGGGTTTTGGCCACCTCATGAAGATCGGCAAGGCTTGGCGTGGCGCCCTCTCTACCGCTCAGTTTAAGACGCGAGTAAACTCCATCGAGAAGTTTAGTCGTCTTACGCGGCTGCGCGCCGACGCCCGCGAACTCATCGGCGATTCGCTGGGCCTCAAGCAAAAATGCATCACCAGGGTCGGCCAGTTTTCGCGACACAATCCAGCCCCTGAGCATTCGGATCAACTCCTCGCCCCGAGGCTCTTCCTTGTGAACAACAACAAAGCGCTCGACAAATGGCTTAGAGAATCCGGCGCCATAAAATTCCGCGTCCGTCGACATGCCGATCACTTTTAAAGTGCCCTCGGCCATGTCGTCTTTCATCATTTCTGTCAGATCATGGGCCTTCTCACTGTGAGTGCCCAATCCCTTTAAGCTGTGAATCTCATCGATTACGTAAATAATTTTATTATTCTTCGCTAGAGCAAGCAGTGCGCTCATTTTAGTATCAGGTGCTCCGCGCCACTTGCCGCTGGCTTCCAAAACTCCGGGCTTAAGAGCGATAAAGGTGTACTCGCGCAAAAATTTTGGGCCCCGCTCGTTGGCGGCCTCGCTGATCATCATATTGATATCGGTCGTCTTACCTGTGCCGGGGTAACCCAAATAGGCGACGCTGGTGATTTCATAACCCGCCAAGGCGTTGGCTATTTCATCCACTTTCACTTGATTCACATGGGCCGCGGGCAATGGCTCTTTTTTAAATTTTTCCGTAAGATTGGTCGAAAAACTTTTGATAAAGTCCACCGCACTCACAGCTTTGCCGTCATTGTCGAGCACTTGCAAATCAGCTGGCGGGCGATATTGCCCGTCTTGTCCCTGCGCATAGGCCAACGACACGACTTTTGGGTTCTCGGCGGTCTCGCGGGATAGGACCAGTGGATTGGACGACGGCATCCCTCGCAGGAGCTCCTCAACGTGCAACGTGCCGTTTTTGGCTTCGTCGGGGGTAACCTCTTTGCTGTTAAAGTTTAAATCTTCTCCGACTAAAATCGCAGAAGCCGCGTCAGGCCGAGTGTTCACACTGTAACCGAGGTAAAGGTATTCGCGCCCGCCGACCAAAAAAGTGAACGACTGAAAAGCATTCATTTCGTAGTAAGGCTTGGTCCCACCGGGGACAATAGATATTCGCCGATGCTTCCCACTCGCTGCAATCACGATCACATCCGCACCAAGGATCGCAAAGGCAATTTTGCCTGGCGCCTGCAACAGCATATATTTTTGCTTCATATCTACGCCATTGCTCGAAATCGAGATCTGTCCCGATTGGCCTGCGCCAAGATGCCCGATAAAAAATGGATGTCGCTCCTCGAGCAGAACGGCTTTGCCGTTCCGATCCACATGGTAAATCCCCTGGAGTCCGTTGGCACCCGTGCGAAAGACCACCTGCTCGCCGCTCGGAAATTGGTGAGTTATAAACTCAGGAGCTTCGGACTTAGCGAGCACGCCATATGAGAAAAACTGAACGATAGCGACCACAACAAAAAGCAAAGAGCGAGACATCTAAACCCTTCTGACCCTGTACCTTTTGCGAGTGAGTGAGAAAAATAATTCTCGCGCCTGGTCCGAGTCACGACCTACGACAATTGGTTTGAAAAGCAAACTAAAGGGGCAATTTCAATGCCATATCCAACGGGGTTTAGGCGCGAGGCAGGCGGGCTGAAGCCTCTTCATACTCACGCAGCATTTTAGAAAAAATCTCACGCACCGAAAGAATGTCATCGATCAATCCGACCGACTGACCGGCGCTCCACACCGATTTCCAAGGGGCCTTATTGGCGGCCTCGTCGAGTGCGCGCATCCCCAATAGATGAATCAGCGGTACAACATATTTTTTTGTAGCCTTGTTGCCTTTGAGCACCTTAAGGGCCCACGGCAAATCGGTACCGATCTTTTCAATGTACGGAGTGTTGATCACCGCCGCCGGAGTGCCAGAAATCCGCGTGGTCATAACGATGTCTTCGGCCGTGGCATCGACCACCGCTTTTTTGTAGGCCGGGTCAATGCTTGCTTCTTTCGAGGCGATAAACCGAGTTCCTACCGAAACTCCGTCGGCCCCCAAAGCCAATGCGGCGGCCAAACCACTGCCGTGAGAAATTCCACCCGCGGCGATCACCACAATTTTCAACTCACTCTTTAGCCATGGCAAAAGAATCAACGGCGATATCGGCCCCGCATGGCCGCCGGCGCCACTCGACACGGCGATCACACCATCGGCGCCCATATCTTGAACTTTCAAGGCATGCTCGAGGTTGGTCACATCGCAAATCACTTTGGCGCCGTTGCGATGGGCATCGGCAATCACCTGCTTGGGGCTACCGAGCGACGTGATAAACAATTCGACGCCGGCATCAAGGGCGGCTTTTAAGTCGTCGCCCTGCCTAGTATTACTTTTGTTTACAATGATATTTACGCCGATCGGTTTTTTGGTTCGGGCCTTGATGTTCTTTAAAGCTTCGCGATATTTTTCGATCGGCCGATAATTCAACGCCGGAAACGTGCCTATCCCGCCGGCCTCGGAAGCTTCGACAACGATGTCTTCATTGCTGACCAAGAACATCGGCGCCGCAATGATTGGGTAGTTAAGGCCGAGCATTTTTGTAAAACGAGTTGGGAGCGTTTGCATGCGCTCTTACTTTAAACTGTCTTGTTTTGGGATGCTACTTCTTCGCCAGATATGGGGCGAAGAACCCTACTTCTTGGCCGGATATGGGGCCAAGAAGTGCTACTTCTTGGCCTTATTAATCACAGCCGTATGGCCGCTGCCGCTGCTCAATTGGCGCGAGGAGACGGCTTGAACAGTGACCCAGCCATGCACGCCGGTTGCGACCGTTTGGCCATTTTCGATGACTAAGGCCCGGCCACCCTGATTGACCTGAACAAACGGAGATCCTTTGGACGCAATTTTACGGGCGCCCGGCTCCAAGGTGAGGTTCCCCCCCTTGCTACAGCCCACGGTAAACAGCAAAACACCCAATAAGCCCAATGAGTTAAATGCTAGGTTCCGCATACAGTCCTCCGTTTTACTTATCGGCATACGGTCCAGTTTGTTTGAGTCTCATTCTGAGACACTCTTGACACGCCGAGCCCGCTGACCCCACACTGCGCCGTCGATGAAGGCGCATATTATCAAGTTCGCCGGACGGGCCGGCCTCAGCTTTTTCTCTTACTATATCGGATGGTGGGCCTGCGCCTTTGGGGTCAGCTACGGCTACCCCTGGGTCGGACCTGCGCTTTTGCCCGTTGGGGTCGCCCTCCATCTTTACTTCTCACCCACACGGTGGGGCGAACTGCTGTTTTTCGCCATTTTGGCTGTGGTCGGATTTGCCGTCGATTCGGCTCTGATTCAGACCGGGCTATTTGCCGTCGGCTTAGAAACGTGGGCACCGCTTTGGCTTGTTTCGATGTGGATTCTCCTCGGATTTACCTTTGAGAGCATGCTTCCCTGGCGGCAAAAAACTTGGGTGTTTCTATTGATAGGCGCCATAAGCGGACCTCTCACTTATATTTGGTGTGATGCTATAAAAATTGTCGAGTACGCTCGGCCCCTATGGGCCGCAATATTGGTGCACGCCTTAATCTGGATGGTGCTTACACCAGTGTTGTTTACCATTCGCGATTGGTCGCTGATGTTTGTTGGAACTATTTTACGACGCCGTCGGGCGCTGGCGTTGGCGGCAGCTGAGTCGGTGGCATTGGCGGCGGCGCGCCCCCGTGAATTGGGCGTGAGCTTGGACTTCCTGGAGCCACGGCGGGAGGCGGCACCGTCTCCCCTGGGCAAAGATGCAGCTCCTCGACCCTAGCGTTAAAAAACGTATTGGCGCGCTCAAGATCCCAAAACGGATATCGATACAAAAGTGCTTTCACACAATAACCGGGGCTCGCCACTTGCCACTGCCGATCTTCAGAACTTGCGGTGTAAAGTCGACCGTCATGGCCCTGAATTAAAATTGCGTACGAGTGCATTTGTTCGGCGATGGCCTTGCTGCCAAGGAACGCACTGGGATCAGTCACCCTTTGTACGTTGAGGATTTTGCCCTCCACCTTTTTAGAAAAAACCCAAGAATATTTGGCGACGACAAATCCGCCAACCACGAGCACGATGGCGACCACAATTACGAGACGAATTAGAACTTTCATTTGTTGCATAGGCCGCAAAAACTAACGCATTTATAGATAGCGATCAAACAACTTTTTGTAGTGATCTTGCACCGACTGCAAGTCGACCCGGTTAAAAAAGCTTGAAAAGCTCATCCACACGGCCAGGCCGTTGAGGTCGCGAAAATGCGGCGGCAAAAAGCGTGGCGCCGCTACGATGCCCTCCAGATGCTTGGCATAGAGCAGAGGCACGTCTTCCACGTGAAGCTTTCCGACGAATAAAAATGGAATGGCGAAGGCCTTCGACGCGCGAATGCTCGAACGCAGAAAGTTGTAATTTTCAACAAAGCCCTTGCAATAAGAAATATCCTTCGTAAACGGGGCCCCACCATCGAGCGTCCCTCCGCGAAACACCCGCATGGCGTTGGCCAACGAATCCCGCTCGTCGTAACCCTCCGTCCGCAAATACTCGATAATTTCTAGAATATTGGCGCCGTCTTCGGCCTTCTCAATACAGATAATGCGATCGTTGATCTGTTTGGCCCGTCGAATATTCGAGCGAAAGGTGAAGATCTCCATAATCACCGCGAGCCCCTCTTGGGTCGAGGCGCAGCGAGGCGGGCCGATGCTCAAAAATTCACTCACCGGTTGGTGCCGACCATTGATTGTCGTCCCCACATGCACCCAACCTTCGTGCACTTCATAAATGTCGACGTCGCGGGTTGAGAAGGTGGCGCCCTGTTTGATTTTGACTTTGTCGCCGCCCGCCGCTGCGTCGGCCACAATACCGTCACTGAGTTTGGCGAGTACTTTTTCGCCGGCAAAATAGGGCCCGAAACGCTCATTGAGAGTGGCCACCACGTTTTCGGCCGGAATATCTTCGGGATACTTTACTTCTGGAAGCGACGGCGTGATTCCATTCAAAATCGAATACAGCAAATGCGCCATCTCCGAGATCGTGTTGCGATCTTGCGCAAAGCAATCTTTTGGGCTGCCGTAAAGTTCACGCGAAAACCGGTAAAAATCAGGCTTACCGCGATTCTTAAGCATCTCGGTGACCAACATGTACTGGTCACAGGTTCTCTGCAACAGCCAGCCCAGGTCATCTTCATCGCCGAGCGTATTGGAGATTTCTTTTTTTAAAAGATTCAAATCTAAATCTTCTAAATCTGATAAATTCTTATTTTTTAAGA
>CAYVRZ010000036.1:0-38577 GCA_964453895.1 uncultured Pseudobdellovibrionaceae bacterium
ATCCCATCCCGAACTCAGAAGTTAAGCCCGTCAGCGGCGATGGTAGTGCAGTGGTAACACTGTGGGAGAGTAGCACGATGCCAGCTTTTTTTTCTTAGTAAGCCCGATTGGAAACAATCGGGCTTTTTTTTTACTTGCGGCAATGGGTAGTTAACGAGAAGTCGTAGCTGTCGTCCTTCACGCAGGCGTGGCGACCCCGCACCATTTCTGTGGTTTTGAAGGTCAAGATCAGTCGGTTGGTACTTACATCATAGCGGGCCAGTTTAAATTCGCACACGCGGAGCGTGGGCTCGACAAGCTGGTAGCGCTTTTTTCCACAATTTAGTTGGACTGATATTTCCATACCCGAGCCGACAGGCTCACCGCCGAAGTCTTCGATTTTGATCTTGGCCGTGCCGAATTTTCCAAGTTGAACGTGCTCGATCTTGGCTTTTGCCGGCGTTTCTTCAACCCACTCGTTTGTATCCGATGCCGGTGTCCCACTCTGGGCTGTTTCGGCAAACGAGGGACTAACGACCATTAGGGCACTGATTAGCCAAAAATTAGATCGATTCATAGTTCGCCTCCAGCCATATACATCCGCTGTTTGGGATTTTTGAGAAGATGTTTGCACGGAAGGGAAATATGCAGATGATTTTGGTGTTTCCTGTCTTCCTTGCCGATCGTCCCGGCGGGCTTGCCGGCGCGTCCGCGGCTGGTTCCTGTCCCCTGAGAGCAGCTCGCATTGTACCCTTTCACCGCCTCGCCCCAGCATTGTCGAAAGGCATTAAAGAACGCGACGTTCTCGCCATCGACGAACCAGAGGGGTGTTCCGCCTATTTCTATCCCGGCAACGTCCCAAGCCAATCCGTGATTGTGCCACGATGGGGTTGATTGGTGATTGTGATCACCCATGCATCCTTCATGGAATACGCGAATTTTTCCCATTGAGTTGTTGGCCAGTTCGGGGCGGCTCGAAATATGGGCGTTCCAGCCATCGCGGATACAGTTTTCCATATTGCGATTTACGAAATCGACCAGGCCCTTATTCATCTCTAATTCTTTATCGCAGGTCTGACCCGATGGAGTGGCGGGTTGAGGTCCCCGTTTCTTTTTCGATGTTCGCAGAAACTTTTCCATTTGCTTAGTCACATTGACCGTTTGAAAGCTGGCATCGGGTGAGCAGCCGTTGACCATCACACCATTTACCGCCCGCCCCGGACCCTTGTGTACCAGCGCGGGACGGTTGCCGAATACAGATTCTAGGCCAACGGACTCGGCCGTGTCTTGAGCATGACCTGGAACAATGGCCATAAGCAGAATAGCCGTTAAGTGATAAATAAAGCTTACCCCCACGATTCTAGCGGTTTTTAATTTTGCCGAATTACGGTCGTCTTTTGCACGGTCACAGTCGTCGCAGTTACCACTTCGACTTTTTCAACGGTTACTAAGTAACGTTTTGTGGCCTCGGGGAGTTCCTTCCACGTCTTAATCGCCAACAGCAAACCAATAAAAGCAAAAGGCGCCATAAACATCGGCCAGTACGCCCAATCTTTGCCAGTTAGGTATCCGAGCGAGATCGATTGAAGTCCACTTCCTAAATATACAAACCCATCGAGAATTCCGCTGGCGGTCGCCGTCGCCTTACGTCCACCAAAATCGGCCGCCGCGGTGCCAGACATGAGTGAATGGGTCGTGATCACCAGGCACGCGATCACCAAGCAACATATCCCGGTAATGATTGGCGCTGAATGAATCGTGAAGATCATCACAACCGCAGCCACAAAGATCATGCCCTGGGCCAAAGCAGTTGGGGGAGCTCGGCGCGACTGAAAGAATTTGTCGGACACAATTCCGCCAAAAAATCCGCCGCAGATGCCGACGATGCAAATCAAAAAGCCCCAATGCGCTTTAAAGTACTCAGCCCCTACCTGCGGAACCTCTTGCGCAAAAACAAAGTACCACTGCATCACTCCGTTGCGGACAACGCCCGTAGTGAACTCAATTAAAGCGAACATGAGCATAAGGGGGTTAGTCAAAATTCGATGGAGGAGTTGGCCGATCGTAAAGTTTTGATCCATTTCACCGCTGGAGGCGTCATGGGTATCGAAATCTTCAAATCCCGCCTCGCCGGGAGTGTCCTTGATCAGCCACATGTCGAGCATGGCCCAGAACACAAGTAGCGCGGACGGAATAAAAAACACGAGCCAAATGGCATCAACACTGTTGGTGTCGACAGCAAAGAGCAACTGGAAGAAGCGTTGCAGTGCAGTGGGTTCGCCGGTGATTGTCGCCTTGGAGGCATTGACGATCGCCTGACCCCAGTCAAAAGCAAAATAAACCCCGACAGAGATCAGGGTGCCAAAGATCGCCCCAAAAATCCCCCGTTCGCGAACATGAAACCAGTAGGCCTTAACTTTAATAATCGAAACGGCACCATAGCTCTGAAAGAACATATTGAGCGCATAAAGCACGGTGAAGGCCAATGTTAAGTTCACTGGGAGTCGGTCATGCAAATATAGGTAGAGCGCCAAGCCCATTGCGCCGTTGGCCATACAGGATCCGAGGGCCGCGAGAATAATTCCTTTTTTTCCGCCCATTTTGTCGACCAGCGGGCCATTGAGCAGAAACGACAAGCCGTACACGGCCGTTCCCACTCCGAAGATCAATCCAAAATCGCTCTTCGTCATCGCGTCGCCCAGCGCATTCTTAGACACGCTCAAATTGTAGCGAGCCATGTAAAGGAAGGCGTACGTCATTCCCAGGGGGAACCAGTTCACAAACCGGCGCATAATAAAGCTGCCGCCATGACTGATAGGGTTATGACGGAAATAGAGACCGATGACCGACGCCAAAATCAGAGCGATAATTATTGCTTCCATGGGATGTAGTTTTAGCCAGGGGCCGTTGGCCTTGGCAATAAATTAAGCAGTCTTGCGCGTCTTAGAATCCTGGCTGTTCTTCTTCTCTATATTAGAAATGGATTGTGACCGGCGTAACATTTGGTGATGCAGGATAAAATCGAGAAAGAAGGCCATGACGAGGAGCAGGGGAGCGGCCACCTGCAGGGGCGTGCGGAACGGCTCACCGACCCAGAATGCCGCGCCCAGAGAAAATCCTGACAGAAGGCTAAAGAATAAAAGGGGGCGGAAGTACGCCAGAAACCGCACGATCGTGAGCAAAATCTTCCAGCCATCGCGAAAGGTGCGAAGCTTGGATTTGCCGCCTTCAATGCGTTCCCCATAAGGAACGGGAACTTCGCAAAAGGCGAGATTTTGCGCCATAGCGCGGATGGTGAGCTCGGTTTCGATTTCAAATCCGCGCGATATCAATTGGACTTCATCGGCGAAGCGGCGCGAGAACACGCGGTAGCCGGTCAAAAGATCCTGCACCGGAAATCCGAATAACAGTCGCACAAGGCCGGTGAACATTCGGTTGCCGAAAAAATGCAGGGGTCGAAAGGCTTCGGCCTTACCCAATTTTAGGCGGCTGCCCATGACCATCTCGTAGTTGCAGCTCGCGGCCAGTTCGAGCAGGCGGGGCGCCTCTTTGACGGGATAGGTGCCGTCACCATCAATCATAATAAAAAAATCGGCGTCGATAACTCGGAAAGCGTGCCTAAGCACATTGCCTTTGCCGCGTTGAGGGGAGTGGATCACCCGCGCGCCGGCTTTCTCGGCGATCTCGCCTGTGTCGTCGTCGGAGCCGTTGTCGAGAACATACACTTCGGCATTGGGCATGTGCGATTTGCACTCGCGCACAACGCGGGCGATCGCTGCCGACTCATTTAGACAGGGGATGATTATTGCGACTTTCATCAGTTCAATTATCGGAATTGTCTGGCCGTCTCATGACGGGACCAGACCAAGGTCGTTACTTCTTTTTTTCCCAGTCGCCGAAGACGTCGTAGGCTTGGTGGAGTTCGGCATGTTTTTTTAATCGCGCAAGGCCTTCGTTCATATCGCTCGGCAGACCCCACATCCGGAAGTAGGCGATCAAACGCCAAAAGCGATTCTCTGGATACTTTCCGTCCACCGTCCAAGAAATAATCACGCCTTGGCGGGGATGAGGCCGGGAGCGAAATTCCCATTTGGAAGTGTCATAGCCGGGAATTAATAAATCATAAGAAACGCTATTGTTGGCCGTGAACTGGGTGACCTTAACTTCGCCTTCGCCTAGCTTACGGCTTTTATAAATGTACGAAGATCCGGCGCCCCAAGCGGGATCGCTGTAAACCACGTCCATCTTCGGATCTTTGGCAAACCAGATCGACCACTCATGCCACCGCTTTAGATCGCCGAGGAAGACAAAGACCATGCGATCTTGCGCAACGACATCGACTTCCTTTTTGTAACTGAATTCGAGTGGAATCGTAAACGCGAAAATAGTAAGTGCGACTACGACAATGGCGAGTCCGATGGCGACTTTTTTCCACAAGTTGGTCGACCGAATCTTAGAAGTAATACCACACCCCGTTATTGAAATATGCCGTATGGAATAGACCATAAGATAGATTCAATAAAAGTAAAAGACCAGTAACCGCACGTGCCACCCAGAGATTGGACTTTCGAGCGATCCAGGCGTGCAAAGAACTAAACATAAGAAAAATCGGCAGCATCAAAACAAAAAATCGATGCGCGGAAATCAGAAAATCTGAACTTGAATTGGTTAAGTAAACGAAGGCGAAGTAGGCGATAAACACCCAGGCGAACAATTCGCGGCGGTATTTTTTAAAGGCGTAAATGGCGCCGGCTAAGCCCAGAGTTGTCCATACGAGATTTAAAGTCTTAGGATCGCTGAAAGTAGCAAGTCCTTTGCTAAAGGCCGACGACCAATATTGAATCAGGTTCCATCCACTCAGCAGACCCAACCAGTCGGTCGGCGGGTGAAAAAATCCCCACGAGGCGCTTTGAATCTGGGGGAACAATTGAAATGGGTTACCGAAGTGAATGGCGATATAGGTCAGGTAGGCGACTAAGCCGGCCGGACTCACTAGCGCATAGATTAAAAATTTCCCGGCGGTTTTTTTGTCAGCGCGCGAATCCCAGGCTTTGTGTAGAAAATAGGCCGAGAACAAGAGCACAATTGGCAGCGCGGTGACTCGGGCCGCGCCTAAAAGTGCCGAACCGCCAGCCAACTGCAGCCACATTTTTCTCTGCGCAGTGAGCAGGCAGAAGCTGAGAAGGACTAGCATCGTGCTCTCGCTGTAATACGCGTGAAAGCTGTAGCTTCCGGCCGCGGTGAGCAGCGCGGCCAAGGTCCACAGCGCTTCTTTTTCTCCAATAAGGCCGCGTAAAAACAGAAGGAGGAAGAGCACCGAGAAGCTTAGAAAAATTTTATTCAAAACAAATCCCGCTTGAACGTGGTCGAGGCCGGTGTAGGTGAACACATCAATGGCCAGGGGATAGAGCGGCGCAAAGACGATATTGGGGCTGCTGTTGGGATCGCCGTCGTAAGAATAACCATCCGTGGCGATGCTGTAATAGTACTCGGCATCAAAGCGGTAGAGATCCTCGCGAACTCCCGAGTGAAGATCCTGCCCTTCACCCAGGGGGACTCCGCGGTTGTGCCCGATATAAATTCCCGCGCGAACGCTGAGCCACGATAGCAAAACCAACCCTGCAGTAAACAGCGCGGCCCTTTTAAAGCTCATTTGAGGGCCTCCCGAATGTGCGCAGAGGCAGCGTCCATAAGCCATACAACGATGGCGATAACCATCACGATGCAGCCGACTTCCTGCCACATGCCCCGGCCTTGAAAATTAATAAGCAAAGTACCGATTCCGCCGCCGCCGGCGAGGCCGATGATAGTGGCCATCCGGACATTGATATCCCAGCGATAAATTGAAAAGGAAATAAACGGCAAGACCACCTGTGGAACCACTCCGAACCAGATGGTCTGGATTTTGTTGGCACCGGTCGAGCGAATGGCCTCGATGGGTCCATCACTCACGCCTTCTATGATTTCAGAAAATTGTTTGGCCAAAGAGGCCACCGAGTGAATAAACAGCGCCAGTAGACCTGCGAAAGGCCCGACGCCCACCCAAATGGTGAAGATGATCGCCCATACCAATGGCTCCATCGATCGCGTCACGTTCAGTAGGGTTCGCAGAGTCATATAAACCGCCGAAGCCCAACCGCGCATAATATTTTTGGCGCAAAAAAAGGACAGTAAAAAGGCCACCGGCAAGGCCAACGCGGTTCCGAGAAATGCGATAAAAATAGTTTCGACGATTTCTACAATGGCCTTTGGCAGCAGGTCGAAGTTGGCGTGGCCCAGCTGGTAGAACATGCGACCCGCGCCTTCAAGACCCTCTTGATCGAGTAAGTCAGCCAGTGAGGCATCGGTCATTGCGGCGCTGACCAAAAAAGTCGCGACCAGGGTGACGAGCAAATGTAGGCCCGCCAGTGAACGCAGTAGGGGTTTTTTCGGCTTGCCAAAGACGAATGTTCCCAAAGTCGTCTGGTTGACCTTTTGCAACGTTAAACTCAGCAAAAACATTTTAACAGTTAGAACGGCCGCGCCGATAGCGATGCCCGCCATATGTGTCTGCGCGCTTTCTTTATCAAAAAAGAAATACAACACCAATAGCCCAGAGTAGCTCCACAAGAGACTGTCGAACAAAGCCTGCTTGATACTGACATTCGACTTAGCCACGTAGCTCCCGCGCTTCTTCGCCGTAAATTTTTTTGAACCACGCCTCATCAATTTCTTGGGGCGAACCCATAAACACCAGTTCGCCGGCCTTGAGCGCGACCACGCGTGTCGCGTACTCCCGAACCAGGCTGATAAAATGGAGGTTGCAGATCACGGTGATTCCTAGCTCGCGGTTCACCTTGCGCAGATAGTCCATAATCACATGGCTAGTCGCGGGGTCTAAACTGGCCACGGGTTCGTCGGCCAAGAGGACCTTTGGGTCCTGGCAAAGGGCGCGGGCGATTGCAACTCGTTGCTGTTGGCCGCCCGAGAGTTCGTCGGCGCGCGATTCCGCTTTGTCTTGCAGGCCAACCAAGTGCAATAGGCTTCGCGCCTTGTCGATGTCGCCCGAGGTAAAAAGCCCGAGAATACTTTTTAATGTCGGTGTGGAATGCAAGCGTCCCATAAGCACATTGCTCAAAACCGAGTGGCGGGGGATAAGACCGAAATTTTGAAACACCATCGCCATTTCGGGTTGGACTTGGGTGACCGCGCGCCCATTGAAGTGGACCTCGCCGGATGTGGGCGGAAGCAGATGATTTAAGCACCGGAGCAGAGTCGACTTGCCCGAGCCGCTCAGGCCGATCACCACGAGAAACTCGCCGGGGGCGACCGATAAATTGATATTTTTCAGGGCATGAACACCACTTGGGTAAACCTTATTCAAACTCATGGCCTGAACGATGGGAACACTCACTTGGGGCCGCCGGTTTCTTTGCCCAAGGTTTTATAAAATTCCCGGGTGGCGTCGTAGTCCTTGTCGGTGGAGGGAATGAGTCCCGTCACGCCTGAAATTTTTTGCAAGATCTCTTTACCAGCTGGCGTCTCGGCGTACTGAATGAGCGCTTCGCTAATTTTCGCTTTCATCTCTTCGGGCATGTCTTTGGCGAAGACGACCGGATCATTGGGAATGGGGTCGGTGAGCTGTATGATTTTTATTTTCTCTTCAACATCCGGATACTGGCCTTTGACTAACATCCGAGCATCTTGAATCTCAGTGCCGACGGGAGACACGTAGAATGTCGCTCCGGCGTCGACTTGCCCTTGATAGATCATCGATACGACATTGTCGTGGCGCATGGCGAACATGGTCTGTTTAGGTTTGATATTTTTATCGCGCAGAAATTTTAGCGGCAAAATATAGCCCGACGTGGAGGCGGGATCGACAAAGGCGATTTTCTTGCCCTCCAGATCTTCGATCTTATTGATCTTACCGCCGACTTTAGCGAGGAATTGCGACCGGTAGGTTGATTCTCCATTGCGTACAGTCGTCAGGCGAGCCACCACGCCGTATTTTTCGTTGGCGAGAATGTATCCATAGGTGTTAAGCGCGGCAACATCCGCGCGTTTGGTGCCAAAGGCTTCAACGACGGCGATAAAATTGGGTGGAATAGAAATTTTAAACTTGTACGGCGTGTTTTTTTCAAGAAATTCTTTAACCGCTTTCGAATTGTCGTCGAGCACCTTCACGTCCACCGAAGGTACAAAGAAAAACTTGATTGGATTTTTTTCTGAACCGAGCTCCGCGCGGTCGCGCGTGCATGAAGTCGCGGCCACCATGGCAAAGCCCAAAATCAGGGCTTTAAATTTCATAGCCTCAGATCCTCCAAAAGGGTGCGTCGGTTGAGAACTAAGGTGCGGCCCAGTTCATAAACGTTCTCTTTAGATTTTATATTTTCAATATTGTATTGCACCATAACTCCGCGCACGCCCTCTTCCTCCCAGGCGACGATCAATATTTCCATACGATGAGCGCCGTCCGGCTTTGTCTTAACCGGATGCTCCACCAGTCGGAGCATTTTTTTGGTCTCTGGGGTGCCGCCGATGATCAGAACTTCCCTTAAATCCCACCACGGTTTCGGCAGCTTGCCACTCTCTTCGAGCATACGTACGTCGCTGCGCCATTGGCGTTCGAAGCGTTTGTCCAGAGGACCGTTGCGTGCGCTCCAAAAGTCCAAAATCACATAAGAGGCGGTCGACACGGCCACACAGCAGATTATTAAAGCGATACGGCGTAAGCCCATTGCCTATTGGAGCAACCTTTCAAACACCAGGTCAAAACAAGTCTCACCGCGCTCTAAATATTTTCGCTCAAAATGGGTGCGCGGATGAAAGTCGCGGCTCAGAACCTCGGTCTTGCGCAATTTAAAGAGACCATCGCGGCAAAGCCAGTCCTTCGCTTCCTCAGCGTACCACTGTAAATTGGTGGCTAAATTCAGCGCGCCACCCGGGATCAACTTGTTGTGCAGGCACTGAATGAACGGATGGCGGTGCCAGCGCTGATTGGCTTGCTTATGTTTGGGGTGCGGGTTCGGGTAGAGCAGAAACACATTCTCGACGGATCGGTCGGCGATTAAGCTATGGATCACAGGTATTGCATCAGCGCGTACCGCCAGCAGGTTCGTCAACTGAGGGTGGTTTAGTTTTCGAGAATGTAGGGCCGAGAACTTATTTTGCGTTCGCTCCAGGGCCAGCAGAGTGCGTTCTGGATGGCGCAGACAATACTGCACGGCATGCAGTCCTTGACCGGCACCAATTTCGATGTCGAGCGGCCGACGGTGCAGCAGTGGAATGAATGCCTCTGGAAAAGTGGGGCGCGGAATTTTGTCGGAGCGAAACTCACGCATGTCGCCGTGATAGCACTGGTTGCGCTCCCGCTCAATGTTGGATAATTTTTAACCATGCGTCGTCGGCTTAAAGTCCTTCTTCTGGTTCACCCCTATTTTCGCCCTGATCGGAAGGGAAAGCCGCGATCGAACTCGGAGCGCAATGTATGGCGGGGACTTCAGCGTCTCGGCTTTAATGTGCAGATTTCAGCGGTTCAGGAGCGCATGGAAGATTTGGAACGGGATCTGGTGCGGGAGCGGCCCCACATCGTGTTTAATCTTCTCGAGGAGTTTCGCAATGAGGCGATTTTTGATTTTCATCCAGTGAGCTTTCTTGAGTCGAAGGGCGTGGCTTATACGGGTTGCAATCCACAGGGATTGATCGTCTCTCGCAACAAGTTCTGGGCGGCGCAGGTCACCCGCGCCGCTGGTGTGTTGGCGCCGTTTTGTTGGCTCGCATCGGATGCGTTGGTTGAAAAAAATCTGCCTTTCCCCCTTTTTGTAAAGTTCAATAGCGAACATGCCAGCATGGGCGTGACCGTGCGAAATTTACTGCGCTCGAAAAAGTCGCTCCGCACGCGGGTAAAACAGATGGCGGCGGCTCATGACGCGGAGATTTTGATTCAAGAGTTTATCCCGGGCAGTGAGTTCAGCGTGAGCATCTGGGGCAACAAGGAGCCGACCGCCTTGTCGCCTTGGGAGCTCTATCTGGGATCAAAAATGGGTTTTGCTACGGAGCGGATTAAATTCAGTCAAAAACAGCAGCGGCAAAATTGGATTTTGGCCCGTCAGTTTCGCGGCGGCGCGACCCTGGCTCGGCACATGAAGGCGGCGGCTCGGGCTGTTTACAAACAATTGGGACTAACGGGCTACGCCCGCTTTGACTTTCGCGTGACTGAGGAGGGCCGAATTTTTTTAATTGATGTAAACGCCAACCCGAATCTCGCCCGCGACGAAGACTTTGCATTGGCGGCTCGGCATGATGGCATCGCTTACGAAGATGTTCTGCGCCGGATTGTCCGCCTTGGATTGGCCTACGAGCCTCGACTTAGGTCGGTATAGTGCTAAGCCTAAATTGCCGAAACGTCGGGTATGGCTAAAGCTCATACGTATATGGCGCAAAAGTCCGCGGTCCCATCCAACAGCTACCTGAGTATGGACGTCTTGATGATGGGCGGGGTGTCTTTGATCGCTGGGCTTGGCTTTTGGTTGGCGATGAGTAAGCGCGATTCGATTTATATGGTGTCGCATGTGGCGTTCGCCCTCGCATTCGTTGTAAACCATCCGCACTTTTTATCGTCCTATGTTCTTCTGTATTCAGACTTTCGCAAACGAATTCTCGCGTATCCGCGCTATTTTTGGGCGGCGGTCATCGTACCAGCGATACTTTTGACTTTGTTGGGCGTGGCGCTGGTGACGGGCAATCCGCAGATCATGGCGCATGTGATTACTTCGATGTTCTTTTTCGTTGGTTGGCACTACGTGAAGCAGGTCTTCGGCTGCGTGATCGTGACTTCGGCGCAAAGAAAAATGTTTTACTCTCTCGCTGAGCGCCGACTTATGCTGACCAACCTATTTTGCGTTTGGTTTATGTCGTGGTTGCATAGCCAAGTGGTGCAGCCGGCGCTCGATCCCAATGCCGGATTTCAGTTTTACGGCATTAACCATGCCCGGTTGAATCTGCCGATCTGGATTCAGCAGCTGAACTATATCGTCCTGGGCCTTACGGCCGTGGCCGTGATCGCCATGCACGTGCGACGTTATATGAAAAATGGAATTAAGCCGTCGGCCCCCGGCGTGGCGGCCTATGTGTCTTTATACGTTTGGTATATCCCAGCGATGAATCACCCGGCCTTCGGATACTTTATTCCCCTCTTCCACTCGCTGCAGTACATGGCGTTTGTTTATACTTTGAAGCGCAATCAAGTCGGATCTGAAGTGCAACATATCGCCGACAAAACGGAACGTCGCAAAGAATGGATTAACCGTTTTGGCGGATTTTTCGCATACGCAGCTGTGTTGGGCGCGCTGACTTTCGAGTTTATTCCTAAGGCACTCGATGCGCAGGGCTTGGTGAGCCCAACGCTAGGCCCTTCGCCGTTTATGGCGGCCTTCCTGCTCTTTATCAATATCCACCATTATTTTATCGACAACGTGATTTGGCGCTCTGACAATCCGACGGTTAAAGAACATTTGTTCCATCCGTACGAGAGCAGGCCGGTTGGCGCAAAAGCCGCTAAGTGGGCCAGTTTTTAAAATTTCAAATCGTCCGTAGTTAGCGAAACGTCAAAGCGGACCGCCACGGAAGTTCGCGCCACGCGCACGACTTGGCCCTCGACGATCTTTCCGGTGGGCAGTTTAAACTTTGTTCGTCCGTTCACGGGAAAGCTCCCGATGTTGGCTTCGGGAACTTCAAGCAAAGCTCCGGTGGCAGAGATATTAATCAACATGGCGGAGATTGCGACCGGAGCAAGGATCTCGACCTTCACGGTCACCGGGTGGCGGGTGTTGGACGATAGCCAGCGGTCGCGGCGATCTAGATGTGGATAGCGAAAGTAAAACAGAACGCCGATCATCGCGAGTGAACCCAGGCTGGTTAAGGCAAAAAATCCCGAGTTCAAATTGGTCGTGTCGTAATACCAATTGTAAAAGTTCGCGGCCAACGCCGCGAAGATCGCGAACACCGCAATGGCCCAGGCCAATTTGCGGCGGAGCAAGAGCAAAATTCCGCTGACAAAAAGAAGGAGATTCCATGCCAGATCAATCGGCGAGACGTTCGCCACAAGTTTTATATATTGGTGCGGATAATACCAATCGGGAATTCCGAGAGCGGAAAATGTCGCGGCAAAATTTCCGATGGGAGCTAGGATAAGGCCGATAACAATGGCTTTGATCAGTAGCGGAAGATCTCTGAAGTTTTTCAAAGTTGGATCCTCTTAAATTGGTCGGCCTGCGCCCCAAAAAGGCCAATTTCCTTCTCCACAAGCCTATCTTGTGGATTCTATTAAATTTTTAGAACCTCCGAAGTATTCTGACAAGTGTTTTCTCCACGAGAAATATGTTGTGGAAGGGCTTTCGGCGAAGGATCTCGCCGACCTCTTGGGGTGTAGCAAAACGACGGTAAAAGCCCGCCTCCGGGAGTTCGCACTAACCAAGGGTGGCAGCGGAAAGGCCGTGCACCGGGAAAAGCTGGCCTATGGCAAACGCATCGTTGGGAATCGGGAAACCACCCACAAGGGAGAACTCCAGGTCATTGAAACCATCAAGCGGATGTACGCCGAAGAACATCTGCGCCCGCGCTCGATTGCCAGGCTGCTAGATACTATGAAGGTGCCCACCAAACGCCAGGGTAAAAAGTGGGATCATTCAGTTATTATTGCCATTCTCAAACGAGAAGGCCTCTACAAACAGTCGCGGAACTCTCCGCATAAATGTGACAACCTTCATGAGTCAGATAGTCCTTCAGTTTCGAAATTAAATATGTTTAAACGTCGAGGGGGAAAATAATATGAATGCAGTCAACTATATCTTTGTCGCTATAGCTCTGATTTTCGGTGGAGGCTACGCTTTGGACAAGATTCACACGGCTACTAAACGAGTGGCTGTTGAACGTATTCAGCGTGGAATGCCCTCACTGTCCCAGTTCACCAACCGTCTAACATGTTCTAAGATTGCCGCTTCTGGGGAACTCGTGTCCATTCCCTGCAAGGCCAAGCAGACACGCAAAGAGGTACGGAATCAGAAACCAAATCAGTAGAATTTGGCTATCTAGAATATGCGAGTCACTCCAATGCCGGGTCGTGTACATGCCAGGCACACGATCCGTTAGGTTCACGCGTATTTCCCATCATCAGTTTTCGTTGAATTAAAATCTTCTTATTTCGTTTGTGTTAGGAAAATAGGCTCCTTCTCAATAAGCTATCATCAAGGTAGCCAGTCATTTTCAGTTAACTGCCATCCGCTATGGTTGTTAGACAAACACCAAATTTTCCAGCCAAATAGTGCCTCCAAAAAACAAAGACTGGGGGTTCCTAATGAAGAGAATTTTGTTCGCCGCATTTACAGTTCTATTTGCCTTTCCTGTTTGGGCCGAGCTGACCGTTTACACCGACCGATCAAAGGATCGATATGCCAACGCGGCGAAGGCGTTTGAGGCGCAGACCGGAGAGAAAATTGTTTTCGTTGAAGGTGCTACTAAAGATCTGCTGAGTAAACTCGAAACCGAAGGCAAACAAACTCCTGCTGACTTGATTATCGCCAAAGATTTGATCTTCCTAAATGAGCTTTCCATCAAGAAACTGCTTCAACCGATGGTCAAATCGGCAGCCGTGAATACGGTAGATGAGTCGATGCGGGATTCGAATTTGAACTGGGTCGCGCTCACTTATCGCGCTCGCTCGGTAGCGTTTGATCCATCTCGCGATTCCGCATCTGACTTCTCGACCTATGAAGATCTTGCTGGCCCGAACTGGAAAGGCCGTCTCTGTCTCCGCTCTAGTAAAGGTAATTACAACGAAGCGTTGACGAGTTATCTCATCGAAACTCACGGCATCGTTAAGACCGAATCGATTATCGCCGGCTGGCTAGAGAACCTTGCAGCACCCGTTTTTGCGAGCGACAACGCGGTTCTTGAGGCCATTGCAAACGGAGTCTGCGACGTTGGCATCGTGAACACCTACTACCTTGGTCAAACCCTCAATAAGAATCCGAGCTTTCCTGTAAGCATGGCCTTTTTGGAGCAACAGGGCAACGGAGTCCACACCAATGGTTCTGGGGTGGCTATTGTTGGCGCATCGCTCAAGCAGAACCTCGCGCAGCAATTCGTCGATATTCTTCTAACAGATGCCATTCAGCTCGAAGTTTCCGCCGCACAATTCGAATATCCGGCGGCAAGCCATCTGCTCCCGAACACATTGCTTAAAGACTGGGGCAAATTTAAAGTTTCCCCCACAAAATGGTCGGATTTAAGTAAGTGGTATTCCGATGCCCGTAGAATCATGGATGAAGCAGGCTATCAATAGACTCTAAGGTCATTAACCTTTATCGCGGGACAGGCTTTAGCTACTATTGCCTGTCCGCGGATTCGGAGTTTTACTTGCGTTCGCCGCTCAATCCGTAGCTTCCGCCTGAGCGGACGCGAGATTCTCCGGTATATTTTTCGCCTTCAATTTTTGCGATGTAACCAGTTCTGGGCTTTAAACCCTCAAAACCAACTAGACCACTTGTGCCGGTGTGTGCCTTTGCTAGAGATTTTCCATCTAGATCATAGAGTCCGATCTCGACCCCGCGGCAATTTGTAAACTCGCTCAACTTGCAGTGGATCGCCACCACATCAGGAAGCATTTCTTTCGCTGCCATGAATTTTTCAAGTTTGTCTTGATCCAAAGATTCCGGGTGGTGAGGAGCGTGTCGTTCAATTTCTTTTTCTTTCCATTTTGGTGCATTACTAGAGGAACCTCCACCGTGCGCGAAAGCCGACAATGACAAGACATTAATGAGGAAAAAGATTATCGAGCGGTATTTCATGATCTCTCCCGGTTGGCGTTAAGAGAACGCTAGTTGTGGGAAAGACGCCCTGTCAAAGAAACTTTTAAATCTTAAGGGCAGGATCTGCCCCAGGTGTTTCCGGTTGAATCGCCGATTCCAAAGTGGAGAGCGTTCGTGCCGTAGTGCCCTATGGCTCTGATTCTTCCTTGTTCCCGATATTTGCACAGTTCATCAAACGCACGATCTGCCTCTGATTTCGTAAAAAATCTTACGTCCACCGAGGTGCCGAGCGGATGCCGCCCAACTGCGCCACCGACGTTTTTGTTGTAGGGCTCAGGCCTCCACCAATTGTAGATGATCTTCACCCGAAACCCTTTTTGCTCAAGCTCTTGAATCAGCCTGACCGCATTGAAAGCGTTTTTCCAAGTATTTTGGTTCGGATGGATAAGCTGATGAATTTGGGTGCTGCCGTAAGTGCATCTGAAAATTGAAATGCTGTCGGGATTTGGCCGGACAAGTTGGTTGCACCAGGGGGAACCGCCCGTGGCCTGAGCGCACTGATTGAGAAACTCCATCTTCTTTTGGTTCCCTTGATTGACGGTTCTGATTTGGGGGAGACTTGCCTTTTGACATGCAAATGGAGTTACAAACGAATCGTCGAATAAATCCGGATCTTCGGCCTCGTAGTTGTAATCGGGCGAGACCTCTGATTTAGGTTCGAATCGTCCCGGCTCTCCGCAGGCAGTCAAAACCAAAGAGGTTAAAAATATCCCGAGGTGCGTGATGTTCTTCCTGAACGTCATGTGCTCTCCAAGAGGAAATAAATTTTGTCTATGCTTTAAGGATCGCAGACATTCTCGTGCCCACAAGGTCCGGGCACCCAAAACTGGCGGTGGAATTCAATCTTTGCGTTACCTATGGACGTCGATGCCGTCCACAGGTCTATGTCCGGAAGGCAATCGCTTATTTAAGATATTAAGGAAATTTGAATTTTCAATTGGCGATCAAAATCATGTCCGCCTCAAATATAGACGTGGATTTCCATGTTTGACTCGGTTCATTGAACTGCTTGTCAAACCTAGGTCTAGGTGCTTATCCTAAAAGGGTGAAACTGTTGCAGCTTTTCATAGTCGCGATTCTCATCGGCAATATGGGGCTTACCCTTGCCGCTGACTTCTTTGAGAAGGAGTCGCACATTGCGATCTCACTGGCTGAGGTGAATGATTTTAAGCAACATCAGTCTGAGGATAAACATACAGGCGTGAGCTGTGACTCGGAAAACCCGGAGAAAAGTCATTGCTCTGATCCCTGCCATCTGGGGCAGCCCCATTTGGGACACGCATCCTTTCTATGCTCATCCACACATCTTACATACGCATTGTTCGATTCTGGAGTTTCCGCGTTCAGCTTCAAGCAGAACATTATTGACGGCCCCTTTCTTGAGGGCCCTCGCAGACCCCCTAAGTACGCCTAGTTTTTCCTAAAGTATTTAAAGACGTTGTGAACTCTCGTGGCTTGCTATGTGCGATAGCACTTCGTCCTAATATCCAAATTTAAAAAATTTTAGAGGTTACTATGACGATTGTTACTTTTTTCGTCATTTCCTTAGCTCTTCCGTTCGCGCACGCGCAAACGGACTGCAAGGACGTGAAGAACTATCAAAAAATTATCGAGTGCGCGGAACTGCGTTCTCCCGAAGTTCGGGAAGCGCAGATGGAGCTTGACCAGGCTCGGCAGCAAATTCGCGCTGCGGGCCAGTGGCGAAATCCCGAACTCGGCGCTGAATCTTTCTCGGGAAAAGTCGGCACTGAAAATCGAAGCGAGACGGATATTAGCCTGGGCGTCCCCATTGAACTTGGGGGCAAGATTTCGGCACGGGAAAACGTCGCCAAAGGACAGGCTGCGACCTCTGAAGCCAGGCTCTTTGAGTCTCGTTCCAAAGTCAGAACCCAAGTGCTGCTCAAGCTCCATCGACTGCGCCAAGTGCTTCATGAGCAGGAAATCGTCGACGAGGCCATCGGCACATTTTCGAAACTTGTAAACCAGTATGCGAAACGGCCGGCGCTTGCGCCCGAACAACAAATTTCCGCCTCCGTTTTTCAGCTATCGAAAGGTGATTACGACCTAAAGAAGGTGTCTAACGCCGATGAGATCCTGGAGCTGGATTCATTCTTTAAACTAAATGTTGGGTTAGGCATCGACGAGATCAAAAAAAATCTCCCGCATGTGCCGAAAGCTTGGCCCTCGATTCAAAAGCAGGAAAACAATCGTCCCTCGCCCCGTCAACGGGTCCTGGAGGCCGAAGTGCAAACGGCAAACGCAGAGCTATCACAGGCTCAGTCAGAAGCGTGGCCGACCTTAACGGTAGGCCCCTCAATCAAGATGGTTAAAGAAAATGGAATGTCAGATCAAATGATGGGTTTCAACGTAAGCCTTCCGCTTCCGATCTTTAACCTTAACGGCGGCGCTCGCGCGGCAGCAGCGGCGGGAGTGAAACTCAGCGAAACGCGTCGGCAGATCGGACTTAGGGGCCAAGAACTCAAACGGCTTGAACTCGTTCGGGTTTATGAGCAGTCAGTAAAAATTCTTCAAGGCAGTCTTTCGCACGAAGAAATCGAGAAACGTCACACGGACGCCGAAAAACTTTTTACCCGCGGAGTCGTTCCAAGCGCGCTAGTCATTGAGGCGCATCGCACTTCGTATGAACTGGAAAGAACCAGACACGAGCGGGAACTCAAGGCACTCGAAGCTCTTCTAAACATTTACTCCATTGATGGAGTTCTTCTAGAGGTGAATTTATGATTTTCTGGCCTATTTTTATTGTCGCAATTCATACCGCAGACGCCACGGAACCGAAACCCAAACCCGAAAGGCAAAAACTTGAAACGCCCCACGCCCATTCCGAAGACGATCACGACCACAAACACGATGAATCAACTGAAAAAGAAAAAGGTGGACACGCTCACAAGGAAGGCTCGGAGGCACACGATCACTCGCACGAAGAAGGAGAAAAAGGTCACGATCACGCCCATAAAGATGGGGACGGCGACGATCATGGTCACGCGCATGGCGAAGAAGAAGAGCAAAGCCCCAGTGTCGGGCCGGATAAGGGAATTGTTGAGGCAAATGATGAATCTGGCTTTAAACTCTCGCCTGAAGCGTTCAAAAATTTTGAACTGAAATTCGTCAATGTTTCATCGGGTACATTGACGTTGCCCCGTTCGGCTATCGTTCTTGCGGGCGAGGAAACAAATCTCTTTCGCATGAGAAAAGATTTTTTCAAGCGCATTGATTTTAAGATTATCAGACAGTCCGAAAAAGAAATTGTGGTCCAATCCAAAGATCTATCTCCTGGCGACCAGATCGTTGTCGCAGGCCTTGGATTTTTGAGAATTGCTGAACTCGCGGCGTTTGGCGGGGTTGCGCATGGTCACTCTCACTAAGGAAAATTTAAGATGATTAACAAAATAATTCATTTTTCAGTTTATAATCGAGGAATAGTCCTGTTGCTGACGGTGGCCCTAGCCATCTCAGGTGTTTTTGCCTTTCAAAGCTTACCCATAGATGCCGTCCCGGATATTACGAACAATCAGGTTCAAGTGAACACGGTCATCGAGGGACTGGCTCCGGAAGAAATTGAACGCACCATCACCTTTCCAGTCGAAAGCTCCATGAGGGGTATTGCCGGCGTCATTCAGGTGCGTTCCATCACGCGATTCGGACTCTCTCAAGTGACGGTTGTCTTCAAAGATGGAATCGACATCTATAGGGCACGTCAAATGGTCTCCGAACGCCTCCAGGGCGTCTTGTCCGAGCTTCCCAAGGGTGCCGAAGCCAAACTTGGCCCCGTTTCTACGGGCCTTGGTGAGATTTTTCAGTACACACTTGATGTTACGAGCCCCGCTTCGGACCAAAGAGAGCGTGTTCGACAGCTCATGGAAGTTAAGGCGCTCCAGGACTGGTATGTGAAGCCGCGCCTCCTTACCGTGGAGGGTATCGCCGAAATCAACACCACGGGAGGCTACGAGCGCCAATTCCATGTCCAGCCTGACATCCGCAAAATGGCGTCTTATGGAATTCATTTCGAAGAAATCGTACAGGCCTTGGAAAATGCGAATAAGAATGTGGGTGGCGGCTACATTTCTCAAACTGCGGAACAATTTCTTGTCCAAGGCGTTGGTCTCTTTAAAGGTCCTGAAGACATCGAGAAGGTCCCAGTAAAACAACTCGATTCGTTCCGAATTGTTAAAGTGGCCGACATCGCAAAAGTTGCACTTGGAAAAGAGCTTCGGACTGGAGCTGCGACTTTGAACGGCCAAGAGACTCTTCTTGGAACGGTCATGATGTTAATGGGAGAAAATAGCAGGACCGTTTCGCTTCGTGTGAAGGATCGCGTAGGCGAAATATCAAAAAGCCTTCCAGAGGGCTTCGTGATGAAGACCGTCTACAATCGATCCGATTTGGTCAACGCTACTCTCGGGACAGTCGAGCACAATCTTCTGATGGGTGCGACTCTTGTTATTATTGTGCTCTTCTTGCTGATTGGGAATTTCCGGGCCGCGCTCATTACCGCCGTCACGATCCCGCTATCTCTTTTGGCCACATTTCTAATCATGAAACCGCTCGGGATTTCCGGAAATCTCATGAGCCTTGGTGCCCTTGATTTTGGAATCATTGTCGATGGGACCGTCATCCTCATCGACAACTGTGTTCGCTATGTGCACGATTTGACAAAAAAGACTGGCCGACGATTGAGCCCCGCGGAGCTGCAAAAGGCAGTTTACGAAGCTTCCGTCGAAGTTCGTGTCGCGGCCGGATTCGGAGAACTTATTGTGGTCGTAGTCTTCTTGCCTATATTTGGTCTTGTCGGCATTGAAGGCAAAATGTTCACGCCAATGGCTGCGACTTTCGCAATCGCCGTGGCTTCAGCCCTTGTGCTATCATTCACAACTGCTCCCGCTTTAGCGTCCCTTATCCTCGCCGGAAATGCTGAGGACAAAGAGCCCAAAATCATGGGTTTAATTCGTAAGTGGTATCAACCGCTTTTGGAAAGCACTTTTAGATTTAAGACTGCGACTATTGGAATTGCCGTTGCTGCGGTCGTCGTCGGCGCGGTCTTGTTTGCTACGCGAGGAGCGGAATTTTTGCCCCAGCTCAGTGAGGGCTCTTACGCTTTTCATATGATTCGGCCAGTGAATATCAGTCTCGATCAGTCCATCGCTTTTCAACGTAAAGCCGAAAAAATTATTTCCGAGTATGAGGAGGTCGATACCGTCTTTTCGAGAATTGGGACGTCTGAAGTCGCAACCGACCCTATGGGTGTGAACATTTCCGACACCTACATCATGCTTAAAGGCCGGGAAAAATGGCCCAAGCGTGATGGCGTAAAACATACTTATGAGTCATTGGTTAATACGCTGGTCGCGCGACTTGAAAAAGAACTGCCAGGCCAGAATTATTTGGCCTCTCAGCCGATCCAAATGCGCTTTAATGAACTCCTTGAGGGAACTCGCGCCGATGTTTCCGTAAAGGTGTTTGGGCCCGATCTGCAAAAAAATATGGACATCGCAAAGCAGATCCAAGGCATTGTCTCGAAAGTCCAAGGAGCTGGGGACGTCGAAGTCGATCTTGCCGGCACCAGTCCAGTGCTAAGAATAGAGCCAGGCGGTCAAGACCTTATCAAACTTGGCGCTTCTACCTCTGACGTACTGGATACGATTTCGGTAGCTCTCGGTGGCCAAGAAGCCGGGTACATCTACGATGGGAACAGGAAGTTTCCAATTGTTGTAAGACTGAGCGAGGAGGAGCGATCTGATCTTGCAACGATCAAGGCTCTCCCAGTAGGAATCGGCGCAAATGCGACGGTGCCACTTTCAAAAGTCGCAAAGGCTGAGTTCGCCGAAACTTTTGGGTCAATCAATCGCGAGGATTCGAACCGACGATCCGCGGTTCTAATTAACCTTCGTGGACGTGATACTGAGAGCTTCGTAAATGAAGCAAAGGCCGAGGTGGAAAAGACCGTAAAACTCCCGCAAGGATACTATGTTCAATGGGGTGGAAACTTTAAAAATCTCCAAGAAGCGAGAGCCCGGCTTCTCGTTCTTACTCCCGTCGCGCTAGTCATCGTACTTCTAATGATCTACGCCGCATTCGGAAGTGTTGGTCAAACCGCATTGATTTTCCTGTGTGTGCCTTTCGCGCTAGTCGGTGGAGTTGTCAGCCTAATACTAAATGGGCTTCCTTTTAGCATTTCTGCCGGGGTCGGTTTCATCGCCCTCTCGGGGATCGCCGTCCTAAACGGAGTCGTCCTCGTGAACTACTTCAACCAACTTAAGCTTGAAGGCAAAACCGGAAAAGATCTGGTAATTAGCGGTACTCTGATCCGACTTCGCCCCGTCCTCATGACGGCACTCGTGGCAATTTTCGGATTTCTCCCCATGATGCTTTCAACAAGCATCGGAGCGGAAGTTCAAAGACCGCTAGCTTCAGTTGTTATCGGTGGAATTATATCTTCGACGATTTTAACCCTCATCGTACTTCCGATCTTGTACTCGATTTTCGAGAACAAGTTTCAGGGCCGAGTCGCCCATTAGAAAGGAGATCTGATGGACGGCGTACTTTCACTACTAGCTCTTTTCTCAGGAATTCTTGGTGCAGCCAATTGCAACCACCAGGTTCATCCTGTGACGTGGCCTCAATTAAAGCACGAGATCCCGAATGGGGTAAGCGTTGGGATCGGCTCAAGCGAGGTTTCAGAAGGGGAAAAGTTGCTCGTTTATGAATCGAACTGTCGGCCAGTCGTCAGAGCAGGTCCGGCGAAATTGACAGAGTGTATTGATAAAGAGGTCGGAACGGCGGTGGTTATGAAAGTTGTCAGTCGAGACTCTTCCGTTGTCGAACCTCAGAATGGATTGGTTATGAAACGATCAATGATTGTCAAACGACCAGGAGGATAATTTCTCCTGAGACGGAATTGAAAAAGCTTTGATGAACCGCATGTACCGCTGGAGTTGATATGAAAGAATCTATTTTTCGAATTTCTGGAGCCGATTGTTCTGACGAAGTGAATGCGATTAAAAAAGCATTGTCGGAAATTGGAATTCAATCTGTTTCCGTGAATCTTGTCGCTTCCACTGCGACCGTGCATCATACGCCCGACATTGATCCGGCGCGAATTCGTGCTTCCATCGAAAGTACGGGAGTTAAAGTCTTTGACCAAGAGGAGATCAGCTTCCTTTCGGCAAATAGTAAACGGATCGCCTTGGTTGTGTCTTCAGGATTGCTTCTTGGACTCGGTCTGGTGCTGGATTGGACGGAGTCGGCGCAGGAGGCCATTCTGTTGGCCGTTTTTGGTGTGTCTACGGTGCTGGCAGGAGTTTTAGTTTTTCCCAAGGCAGTTCGCGCACTTCTTCAAAAAACGCTCGACATGAATGTATTGATGTCGATCGCGGTCATTGGCGCTTTCGCAATACGCGAGTATTCAGAGGCCGCAACGGTCGTATTTCTATTTTCTCTGGCTGAACTTTTGGAGTCTTTCAGCGTCTCAAGGGCTCGCAATGCCATTAGGGCCGTCCTTAAACTCACCCCTCAAGTAGCCCAAGTTATTAGAGGAGGTAATGTTGTAACCTTGCCTGTCTTGGAAGTTCAGCTCGGTGAGCTGATATTTGTTAGACCCGGAGATAGCTTTCCGTTGGACGGTATCGTTGTAGAAGGAAATTCTTCGGTCAACCAAGCTCCTCTTACGGGTGAATCCGTTCCAGTCGACAAAAAGCCGGGCGACAATGTCTTTGCCGGCACAATTAATGAAAATGGAGGGCTCACTGTCAAGGTCACGAAAGGGTTTGAGAACACGAAAATTTCCCGCGTTTTAAAGCTCATTGAAGAAGCCCAGCAACAAAAAGCTCCTTCCGAAGCCTTCGTAGACCGCTTTGCAAAGATTTATACACCCATCGTTTTCTTGCTGGCGGTATTCATCGCAGCCATTCCGCCGCTTGTTTGGGGTGCGGATGCCGGTGTCTGGTTTTATCGGGCGCTTGTTTTGCTCGTAATCGCGTGCCCTTGTGCCCTAGTTCTCGCGACACCGATCTCTGTCGTGTCGGGTTTAGCGTCTCTCGCGCGTCGAGGTGTTCTCGTTAAAGGCGGAAAATATCTTGAGGCGCTCGGAAAGCTAAAAGCCATTGCGATGGACAAGACCGGCACCCTTACGGAGGGAAAATTTCAGGTACAGACATTTCGCACGTTTGGTGAAGCTGACGAGGGTGAAGTTTTAAGAGTCGCTTTAGCTCTTGAACGGCTTTCTTCCCATCCGCTCGCGAAAGCAGTTTTGGAGTATGGAAAGTCGTATGCGGGACCTTCGGCGGATGCGAAAAAATTTGCCTCGATCCCCGGCCGGGGAACAGAAGGTTGGGTAGATTCATGTCTCTACTTCGCCGGAAATCACAAGCTAGCTCATGAGCTAGGCGTGTGCAGTGATGAGATCGAGGCTTATCTCGCGGAGCTCGAACTGCAAGCGCTCTCAGTCATTGTCGTTGGCCATAAACCCCATGATGGCCACAAAGGCAGTGTTATGGGAATTTTTGGCCTTGGTGACACTTTAAAAGCCAATGCGCGCGAAGCCATCCAGAATCTCCATCAAATTGGAATTGAAAAGGTTGTCGTTCTCAGCGGCGACAATCAGAAAACCGTAGATGCCCTTTGTAAGCTCGCCGGAGTCGATGAGGGCAAGGGCGATTTGCTTCCCGAAGATAAGGTCACGGAAGTCAAAAAACTACTAGAACGCTTCGGCAATGTCGCGATGGTTGGTGATGGCGTGAACGATGCGCCAGCACTCGCCAATGCGACTATAGGAGTTTCTATGGGGGCCGCGGGAACGGATTCGGCCATTGAGACTTCAGATGTCAGCCTGATGCAGGACGACCTTTCACAGCTTCCGAAAGCGGTTTCTCACGGGCGACGCGTATTGAGAGTAATTCAATTCAACATCGCATTCGCAATCGTAACCAAGCTGGTCTTCCTGATTCTTGCGGTGGTTGGCTATTCGAATCTTTGGCTAGCTGTCGCAGCAGATATGGGTGCCTCGATCTTGGTGACATTGAATGCTTTAAGGCTGCTAAAGAGCGATGAAATAGCGATTCCACGGGAGCACAAATGAAAAGCGGAAGATCAAGCATTCTCCTCGCGGCATTTATCTATACAGCCGTGACCCTGCTACTGGGTTACCTGGCATTTGGGCTTTTTACGTCGCTATTATTTTCGTCGGGATTTTTAGGTGGATTTATTCTTTGGTGGTGGGCTGACTCCAAGGTCACCTATGAGCAGGTGAAAGTCCCATATCTTGTTTGTCTTATCTTGTTTTTGGCTCATCGTTTCGAAGAAAAATATATGGGATTTTTCGCTTTTCTCTCGGATGTCACGGGCGTCACGACGCCGGAAATTCTTTCTTGGGAAGTTGTTGGGCTTGTTGCCATTTCGGTAGGATCTTGGCTCGCGATTCCGTTCCTTCTGAAGCGGGGCTACGAATTCGGATATTATTTCGCGTGGACGTTCTTCGCCGCGATGGGCTTTACCGAGCTTGCACATTGGATTGTGTTTCCATTTCTTCTTGAAAACCCATTTCAGTATATACCGGGGATGATAAGTGTGGTGCCGCTCGCACCGATGGCATGGTTCGGAATGAGGAAACTCCTCACGCAACGGCGTGTTCAAAGGGAAAAGTGAATGGTTGAGAATGGTTTGATTGTGAATCGATCAATGATCGCTAAACGAAGGAGAATAAAATGAAGAAAATGTTTTTAATAATGGTACTGGCACTACCGTTTTATGCGGGGGCGCATGGTGACCACGATATCGTGGCGTCTTGTGTAGATCAATGCCCGAAGGCCACCAGTGAAGAAGAAGTCGTTAAGTGCGCGGATGGGCTTACCAAAGATAAGAAGACCGCCCAGAAGTTCAAGAAGTCACAGTGCTTTGCCGCTGTTCAAGAGCACAAGAAAGAGAAGCACGACGGACACCAGCACTAGTCCCAGTCGGAGGCCACGCGCTCCTGTGGCCTCCGACTTTTTTTGGAGAATAGATTTTGAGCGAATTTAGAGTCCAACATGCAGACAAGCTGGTCCGACGCGCGAAAGTCGAAGCGAAAGTCGGAAACGTCTCATTGGCTTGGAAATTCTTAGAGGCTGCGCACATTTTCTCCCAGCCTTACGCTGGTCTCCACATGTACGTCCATTGGGAGATGTGTCTTCTTGCGTATGAGGAACGAAATTATAGAGAGGTCTTTGGGCAGTTTTTGCGACTTGTTTTGGCGGCGCCTGCATCGATATTCAAACGCTATCCCGTAGGCAATACGGGCCGGGCTGATGTCAGTATGTTTCAGCCAATGGAATTACCAAAGCACATCGCAAAAAAGATCCGAGAACTTGAAAAGCTTGAACGAGAATTTATCGCGGCTGGTGGCCGACTCAAGGAGAGCCAGCGGCAGCATCCTATCTCTAGGAGATAGCGACATTTTTTTGAATGGTTTGGTCCGTGAGTGAGTTGTATTCTTTTTGTTGTACGGTCTGGTGCTCGGTGATCTGGGCACCAGACCGTTTTTAGAAAGCACTATTGGTCAAAAGAGTGAGTTTCGACCTTCGAAAAATTTGTTGTCTGTGTTTTGCAATGGTCTGCGAATCCGTCTCAGCCGGTGATTGGGAAAAGATCCCCGCGGAACTCGCATCACCTTGGGCAACACCCGCACGCAGTTGGTTCATCGGCGGCACGCTAGTAACCGGTCTAGCAATCGCCACTGAATATGAAATTGAAATGCCTCTTAAGACGGATTGGTCAAAGCGTAAGCCTCTTGGTACTTGGTCAGACGTTGGCGACTACTATGGACAGTTCATTCCGAATGCTGCCTACGCTCTTGGAATGGGCATTGCCTATTGGTCGACAGGCGAAAACCTTTATTCTCGAAGGGCCGCTCTCATGTTGAAAGGGAGCGGATACGCCGTTTCCGTGAACTACGCACTCAAGCTGACCGCGAGAGTCAGGCGTCCAAATGGGTCAGACAACAAGTCTTTTCCGTCAGGGCACGCAGCCTCTGCTTTCGCTTTTTCTACGGTTGTATGGGCAGAACACGGCTGGAAATATGGTGTGCCCGCCACTATGCTTGCAACTTTGACTGGTGCAAGCCGCATCAACGATAATATGCACTATCTCGACGATGTAATTTTCGGTTCAACGGTTGGGATATCCTATGGACTCGGAGTTTGGTACTTGAGCCAAAACGATCCGACTTCTGTTTTCAAGTGGTCCTTTGCGCCAATTTTAGCAAAAGACCTTCAGATGGGATTAGTGTCAATGGCGTTTTGATTTCAGTCAAAGCAGGTTCTGCCAAGATCCGAGTCCTTATAGGTCGGATAGTACCAATTGCGTTTTCCGCGCGGAGATTGAGATCCAAGGTGTATCACTGAGCCGCCTAAACCGACTTGCATGTTGAGGCTTGAGTTCCAGAATGAGCATAGCCATTGTTGACCGCGGCGTCTTGCGCCTTCTGTTGCAAAGTCTAAGTCTGCCGAGCGCGCTTGCAGGTGATCGCTTCCGGAAGCTCCACCAACTGCTTTATTGTAACAAGGGTTGCGATACCAGTTTAAAATCACAGGATATTCTTGTGCGACTTGGCCGATAGCTTGTGCCCAAAGTGCGATTGCGGCGCCATTTTTCCATTTCGAACGATCCGGGAGCAGGTACGTAATTCCACATTTCTTTGCAATATTTTTTGAAGGCGGCGTAATGATCTGAATTGGATCGAATCGCGTCACTCCGGAATCTCTCATGAAACTTCTGAAGCCATCGGCAGTTTGTGGATAGTTTGCCGCATTTAATATTCTACCGCCGAATCGATTTATCAGAGCATCCCAGTTTGCCGATTCGTTTCTCGGATCAAAAAATCGTAGATCGCCAATGTCACCCTCCCATTCCTCCCCAGTGGGAGAGAAAAGATTTTCTATTGGCTGCGCGAACGCTAAACTTGAAAACAACGTAATGAATAGAAGCAGATTTAGTTTGTACATCCTTGAACTCTTCGTGAGCTCAGAAATTTTCAAAAGTCCAGATTGAACGAGTGCGATATATTCAAATTGAAAACAAATGTATGAAGCATCTTTCTAAGTCTGGTCATAAGGTTGGAGCAAATACCTTTAGGTAACAGGCCCTGTTTTCATCTTATCCGTTTTCTTGGACTCTCTCTTGCAACCTCAATCCACACTACCGGAAAACCCCAGATCCTTGGAAGGGAGCCTCGAAACATGAGACAGTTGTCTAAAAATGAGACGGTTCGATTCGCCTTAGGAATTGCTAGTTTAGCTGGGATAATTCTCCTACAAGCGTTGCCGGCAGAGGCTGCACGCCGCCTTGATGCTCCCATTTCAATTATGAAGAGGGATGCTGTTGCGATTAGCGGGCGTTGCCAACTCAATGGAGTGTCCTCACAAGCTGAGGCCTCAGAACTTCTTGGCTACTACAATATTCGCATGAACGGATCGAGACCCGAGGAGCGCATAGCGCTTGCAAATGGCCTCTTTCAAGCTTCAGCTCTACATGGCGGAGTTTTCTCGCCAATGGCTAATACACGTTTCGATTTCGCTTGTCGCCGAGGTCCTTCTCGTCAAACGGCATCGGGAATCCAGATGAATAGATGCAGCGGTAGAAAATCACGGGGACAAAGCTCGAATGCCCCTCATCTTCTTCATGAGATCGGACACAAAGTGGGCAATAGCTCGATGGGGAGAGGACGCACCTTTTATTCGGCGTACTCCGCAGCCGTAAGAGGAACCTGTAGACTCACCAATTACGCCAAAAAGAAGCGCAATGAGCAATTTGGTGAAGCATTTGCCGCCTATCTCACGCGCCCTGAGCTTCTCTCAAACGGCAGTGCCGAATGCCGCCGAGCTTATGCGTTTTTTGCCGACCAAGTTTTTCGTCAAAATGGTCGCTTGGCCTCGTGCGATCAAAACAAAAAGCAAGAACTGATGGCCCGTCTTCGCAGTAATCAAGTCCTTGCAAATTTGGGTGGAGGCAGATCAGGTCGAGCTCCCGCAGAGCAAAGAGTTGCGTCAATCGCAGTTCGATAGTGCGATCCCAAGAATGGGCGGCTATCTCACTCCAGGCTGGGCTTTTCGGTCGCGGGACTTATTGGGTGGCGCGGCCTTAGTGTCGAAACACTCAATCGCGGGACTGCCGAAGGCCTTTTCTAAAGCGGGCGTTTGCTTAAAATAGTGAGAAGACCCATAGACCATCATCGTGCGTGCATTGGACCGAATCGACTCCTCAACCTTTTTTACAATCTCCGGTTCACGGGCGCCGTCGACCTGTGCTGCGGTTCTTTGGATTGGCGTGGCTCCGGCGCCGGATCGAGGCTCGATCCAATGCGGTTGAACCTCGAACGCCGACTTTCCAATCTTTTGTTTCAAGAGATCTTGGGCCTCCTGAAAGCTGAGGCCTCGGTTCCTTTCAGCGAAAACCTTTGGCCATTCGCTTTGAGGTATCGAGTCTCGCCTCATCGAAATCATTACCATCACAGCATTATAGAGTTTTAAATCCTCATCGGAAACTTTTCCCTTCAACGCCGCATCCAAATTCTGAGGGGTGGGTTCAGCTCCCAGGACGCTTGCCGGAGGCGACATCCGGGAAGCGATCCAAGCGGCATAAATGCTTTCTCCACAAATGAACTTGCTGTCTTTAAAACAAGGGTTTGCCAGCGCCTTCTCGATTACATCCTTGGGCAGAACATTTCCATTGGAGTCGAATTCGATTAGGAGTCTGTTTGGCGAAAACCGCTGAATTTGCTCACGGATAATTTCTAGTTCGGGCGCTGAAGCGCTCACCGCACCCTCAAGGTGATCTACCGCCAGGAATGAAAATTCTTTGCCATTTTTTTTAAATGTCGCGCGAAATGGAGGTTTGCAAGGGAGTTGAGCGGTCTGATTCCAAGGCCGAATTAGGCTCGAATCAAGCTCCAGTGCATGCCCAGGAGAAGAAATAGTAATGGCCAGATAGAGTTCAAGTATCAGCTCTCGCTCCTCTTCAAAATTACTTGGCAACGCCAATATACATCAGACTACCTTCAGCGACCTTGTCGATTACACCGTCTTTGACCGTCCAATCGAGTGCAGGGCAACCCCACCCAAGACCTTGTTTGACGGGTCTCTGATAAGCAGTGTCGAATCCATGAAGTACAATTGCGCGCTCACGAACATTCGAATTGGTTGTTGAAAGTCCATCAAGTCGAATGGAGCGCTTAAATTTGCCTGAGTATATTTCAGCCGTTCTGATGAAGCCAAGAGAACTCGTCCCTGAATTGATAACGTTGCTGAACGCTTCTGCAAAACCATCGTCGTTTTTATCAGAGCCCCAACCGTGCAACGTCCAAAAGCTCTCTACAACCCCGGATGCCATATCGATTACCCAGAAACGCTGGCGGTCTGAACGCCGGCCAAGATCAACTACTGTGATATAGGCCTGATTTGGAAAACTCGCCTTGTTTTGATCGAAGAACACAACAGTGTCTTCTAAAAGATCTGTAGGTACTTCCTTCTTTGGATCAAGATGTGCGTATTTCGATAGAACGGTACGTTTCGCTTCAGCGGTCAAAGAGCGCGGGAGCACTTTGTTTTTAAAATCTTTCTCGATCACCGCCTTGGCGGCCGCGATTTCTTCCGGGGTCTGCTTGTCCGGTCCATCGGCAAATGTAATTCCAGGTACCAAAAAGAATAACGCCCATGCCAATTTCAAATTTGTGGTCATAGCTGAAACTCCTAAAGAATTAGTTCCATTATATCGGTAAAACGCGCCAAGGACTCTAACCTAGGACCTTAGTAGAGGTGACGGCGCAATCTTTAGCGGTTCTACTATTCCTTACAGAGGTGAACTGATGAGAACTCCAATTTTTCTGGCAATCTTTTTTGCTTCGTCGACTGCGCTAGCGAGCGTAAAGCATGGTCCGTCCGATCAACAGATTGAAGCAATGGCAAAGCACAACGCCGCTAGAGCTCGAATTGACAGAGCTCGTGGATTTTTGCCGGCCTCAAACGTTCAAGCATTTTGGGAATACGACAAGACAGGCTACATCGTTACGAGCGATGATGATTTCTACGGGATGGCCAGGGACATGAAAAGGATCATCGCGCAAAATTTGCCTGCCGATGTCACCCTCATCATCTATACTCAGAACACCAACAAAAGCTATCAACAGCAACTTTTCAACACCTACTCATCTTACATTCCGAAAGAACGATTGAAAGTTGTCCAAGTTCCAAGAAGCGGAACGAATGACTTTTGGAGTCGTGATAACACTCCGGTTCCTGTGTGGACTCAGAACAGAATGTCTTTGGTCGATGCTCAATACTACTACAATTTCGAACCCGACAACTTTTTCGCACAGCTCTTTGGCTCAAATATGGCCAAGCACAACTACTTTTATGAAGGCGGGAATTTTACGACAAATAGCCTCGGAGATTGCCTCGTCGTAAATCGAAAAGTTTCCTATCCGGGCGGAGTCTCCGATACGGCTGCCATTCCTGATGAAGTATTCAAGGCAAAGTACGGCTGCAAAAACATAATCCGATTCCGACATTTGAAGGGCATTGGACATTCAGATGAAGTCGTCAAATTTATGACCGACAAAATCGTTCTAACTGATACCGCGGAGTACGTTCCAACTCTTAGAGCTGCTGGCTTTACAGTGATCGAACTGCCCGAGCCCGATCGCGCATATGAGACCTATGTGAATTCGCTAATTGTGAATGACGTGCTCTATGTCCCTGTATTCGGAGAGCGCAATGACCAAGCGGCGCTTGATATCTATCGGAATTTGAATTTGGGATACAAGATTGTACCGATCAACTCCCGAAGCCTTTCTACGCAGGGGCAGGGCTCTATTCATTGTATAACGATGAATTATCCACCCGTGCCACTAGCCAATCTCCTCTCGCTTTTAAACGCTAAGGAGCTTTAGAAATATCCACCGATCTCGCGACGAGTTCCCAAGTAGCGTATTGCCAACGCAGAGTTTATGGGGAACCTATCTTCCCGGCTTCCCCACGGAGGACTGCTAATGTTGAGCTTTGGTCAGAGTCATTTGTTGGAGCTTGATCCCGACGTATCTTTCCCAAGTCCGATAGTAGTCCGAGGGCACCCGGTAGAGGCGAACCAAATAAATTAAATTCCTCAGTTGTAGGCTGACATCACCCGATTCTACCCAACGAATATCAACCCCGGTTCTTCTGGCAACATCACGAACCGAGAGCCCAGCTCTAAGTCGAGCTTTCTTTAAGAAGCGGCCCTGTTCCTTCTTAAACCATGTCTTATGAGAGGGCTCTTCGCCGAAATACTCATGAGTCATACTAATAGACAGTCCTACTATATGTAGGACTATCGTGCAATGTATGAATGCCTCGACGGTCAAAGGTAACCACATTTTATAAGCAAGCCATCGACGGCGAGTTGGCTGGTATTTCCAGAATTTTGAAAAATCGCCGGGTTGAACTTGGATGGACTCAAAATGATCTTGCCGAAAAACTTGATTGTGAAGTCACAACAGTCCAAGCCTACGAACAAAAGCGGAGAAATCCGAGCCTTCCGACGCTTCTTATGATTTGCAAAATAATGAGGCTAAAGCTGACGATCAGCTAGAGACTGTGCGGGTCAATGTGGCTCCCTGGAATGATCTGCGAGTTAGCCCTCGCAACCTAGAAATGTAATCTCTTCAATTCGCGAAACAAAAATTGTCGCCGACGCCTTACCAAACAACCATTATTTGAATCTGAGTATGGCGTGATTCTTGATCCGCGGAAGTCATGGTCGTGCGGAAGCTTCTTCCATTGCTGCTGTCCCTTGTTCTTATGCCGAGCTGTTCGCGCAAAGATTCCCCTAAGCAACACGGCGGTCAGGATACGGGCGGCGGTTCAGTTTCCTACAGTAAGCCGGATCAAGTGATGTCATCGCTTGATCGCGCAATCCAGCTTACAACTGAGGCGACTCCGCAAAAAAATATCTTTGCACAGTTTTGGATAGATTCAGGAAGAAACAGCAAGCATGCCTTTATTAAGCATCCAACTCGTCTCTTTCCGAATATGACAGGAATAACGGAAAAACCCGATTTAGTTAAAGATGCCGGCAAATTTGAGAGCCCTTACCTCTTGGCTCTGAAACACAACAAGGTCATTCGGCTAGAGTCTGGTGATTGCCTGAAATCCAAAGATGGAAAGCACAGAGATGCTTCGGTATCTGCCTTTAGGGTCGATGCCGACATTTGTTTTAGCATCAGCAATTTGACACACATTCCTCCTTCAACATTGCTGCGGGAAATTCTGAGTTTGGTATTGCATGAGGCTACACATCTTGCCGGCGCTGACGAGGCAGAAGCCACCGCTTGGCAAGAAGAGTTTTCAGCTTATTTTGGTTCACGTTTTGGCGAGTTAACGGCGGACAATCTAACGGCAAGAACGTTGAAGGCTCTTGGCGAGGCTCGCGTTCTCTTGATGCGAGCCAAGGCAATGGCCGAGCACGATCCAAAAAATGCGAGGATCTATGGTGTAGTTGGAAAATTTGCGGCGGAACTCGCGGCATTACCGGATCTATCCGACTCGCTGGCTATTGAGCTTAAGTTAAATCCCGTCAATCCTGATTTAATTAATAACTATTCCAATTCTGTTCTCGCTCTCCTGTTCAAGATCAAACTTAAATTTGAAATGCAGGTTGACCCACTCTTTGTTCGAGGAATTAGAATTCCGATAAATTTTCTTGTGCCGCCAGAGCAGATGCTGCCAACTCTCATAGAAATTGGTGCTGATTTTGAGCGTGTGAACGAAAATTTCTTGGCGCTCATTGGAGATTCTAGCGCCATGCCAACTTGTATAGTGCCTGAAGGCGACATGGCTTTGCCTCCTCCAAACAGTTCTCAGGGGCCGTTAAAAGCGAAGCCTTGCGCCGAGGCAAGGGACTAAAATTTAAACCAGTCAATATTGAGGCACATCAGTTGTTCGGCGGGGGAATCTGCCACTTGTTTCGAGAAGTTCTTTATTAGCTCTAACAATTCCTTGCGAAAAATTTCTGCATCTTTTTTTGAAAGAGAAACTGGTGATGAATAGAATAGATCATCCTCGCCAGGCTCCGTAAATTTCTCTCTAGCTTTGTCGCGCCAGCTCTTTCGATGGCTATTAACAAACTCGCTAGTGCTGCTGACATGGGTGGCCTTCGGCCCCATCTTAATGCGGCCGCTACTGTCTTGGACACAGAGGCCCGTTGTCACAAGAAATGATACTATCTCGCCCACCTTTGCTCGACTCAGACCAAAATATCCTGCGATTGCTTCGGTGGTTTGAAATTTCTCGATGGAGCTTAGTAAGCGGACTCCGCTGTAATACCAGTTTGAGTAAAACATTCCCTTGTCGACATCGGACAGCTCTTCGCGCCCTTGCACCAAATTTTTTATATTTTGAGATTGTTCGCGAAGTTGAGAAAGTTTTTGTTCGTAGTACGCTCTAAGCTCTCTCGTTGAAGCCCTGCCGAGATGTACTAGATCGACAAAGTATTCCGTGGTTCGCTCGTCAAACCCAAAGTATTCAGCAGTCCTTAGAGCTTGATCGGGAGTGAGGTCACGTTTCCTGGTGAGGATGTGACTTATAACCATCGGAGACACGCTGAGGTGCCGTGCAAGCCTCTGCATCTGTCCGCGACCATTTTGCGGAAAGGTGCGAATCGTTGCCTTTATAAAAGCCTTGTAGTCTTTAAATTCTGTTATCCACATTCTTTATTAGTTATCGGTATATAGAGATATTCTATACAAAAATGTATAGAGTCCTGCTCATAATATAAATCGTAATTATATCGCGTTGCGTTATAAGCCTGTATGTTCCCTATCCGAGGGCCATGAGCCCCAAGGAAACGGAGATTCCAATGAAACAGGCAGATCACAAAAACTTAAAGTCGCCCTGGATCGGTCCAGACGGAAACAGCTTGTCGCTGGATGAGATCAGGGAAATTTCAAAGAGCTGGGACCAATCGACCTGGATCCGTTATTTAGATTCCCTGGAACTGCCGGCAAAAGAAAAATATTTGCCTGAACCGCGGCTTCGCCGGGAGTCGCAAAAAAATAATATAAATATTTTTGATTTTTCTCAGGTCAATTCAGATCAAGAAACGCGCGAGCGGGTTCAAGATTTATTGAAGTCCCTAACGCTTCGCCAGCGCCAAGTTATTGAAATGTCGTTCTGGATGAACATGTCCCAGCGGCAAATCGCCCGTAGCTTGTCGATCAGTCAGCCCGCCGTTCTGGAGACGAGGCAGCAGGCTTTGAAAAAATTGAGGGATTTACTCGCCGAGAACCCTATCACTTTGCCCTTAGTAAGGGGGCAAGATGCAAACGAACGAACAAAGGAGGAGCAGGATGCTCAAAAAAATATTTCGGATTCTAAGCCAGAAGCAATTTAGGCCCTGTGCGGAGATGGAGGAGTGGGCGGCACTCGAATTTGGCAGGTCGCTTATCAAAACGGATTTGGATGGGAGGATTTCGTGAAAATGCAGGATGCAGAGGATTTTGATTTTTTTGATGAGAAGTTGGCGGAGATTGAAGACCCGGAGCTTTTAGATGCTTTGAGTGAACTTTCAGCGGAAAGCCAGCTCGCGATCTATATGCGATTTTGGGAGAATAGATCTATCTCGGAGATCGCACGCCGCCTTCAAGTGAGCTGGGAGCGCGCAGACCGGATTTTGACCACTGCGCTTTTAGATTTGCGAAGGCAAATTCAAAGACCTCTTCACGATGTTTTAAAGGGATTTGCGGCGTGAGGATCAAAAGGGCCCTGGTATGGATAAAAGAGGCCCTCTTTGGCCTCTTCAAGCGCATGGATGGCGCTTGGGCAGAGGCCGGTGAAATTCAACGGAAGATTGATAAGGCAAAGGCCGAACACCAAACGGTTTATGCCTATCGCACCGGCCATCTGCGCTAAGGGTTTTTACGGTCATATCTTTGGCTGGCCTGGAAAGAGTTGTCATACAGCTCTTTTTTTTCGAGCGAATGAAATTGTCTGATGTCGCTTTGAAAATGCGACTTCGAGAGCGATCAGTCGAAAAATTGATAGATACAATTTTGCGAAAGTTGCTCGCAGATTCAAAACCAAATTGCGAAAGGACGGACTGCCCGCGGAAGGATTCTTGAGCGGCAAGGAATTGGAATGTGTTTTCTGTTTAAAAAAAAGGATTTTTATGGATACGAAGAAAAGTCAAAAATTAAGTCTCTACTGGATTGATACGCAGACGGGAAAAAGGTTTACCGCTGGCGTTGGGTTTCATTTGCCTGAGTACGGAGAATTTCGGCTCAAGATCGACGGCCTCGGATGTGAAACGCAGTATTACGCAAAACCGATCAGTGGCGCCGATGACCGCGTGAACTATCGCGTAGAGGTCGTGGTAAAAAGTCAGGGTAAATTCGCCCGCCGAGCTGAGATCGGCACCGGCTACATGGATAAGAACACAGGCGGCTACATCTACATGGACCTCGGCCCCTTCTCGCGCTGCCTTGCTCTTCAAGTTGAGGCGTAAATTTGAATAAAAACACAGTTTGGTTTGTCGTCATGGGATTGGCTTTTGCCGTTCTCGTGACGCTGCTGCCGGAACTGGCCTTTGCTCAATACGGCGGCGGCGAATTTCAGAACAAAGTGGGCGGACTCACGCGAAACCTTGTGAACGTACTTTTACCCGCCGTCTCAATTTTGGGCCTCGTCTATGCGGCAATCCTGGCTGCGATGGGCGACGAGGGTAGCAAATCGAGAATGGTTCTTGTGGTGATCGCGTGCGTGGTGGGCTTCTTGGCTCCCTTGTTCATTCGCTGGCTTCAGTCGGTCGCAGGATAATGGAAATCAAAACATCGAGCGTTCACCGGAAACTCGATGCAAAGCTGAAGATCGCGGGGCTTGAGGCCCCCGATCTTCTCTTTGTTCTTATTTTCGCGGCGATCATGAATCTGTTTTTCGGAAGGACTAGCCTGGCGCTGCCGTTAGTGCTCGTTCTTCCGGCCGTCATGCTGCTCGTTCTCTACTTCGGAAAGCGGGATAAACCCGATGGTTTTATGATCCACCTCGCAAGGTTTTACCTGACGCCTGGATTTTTTAGCGCAGGAGAAGATTCGAAATTTGAGGAACAAATGAGGAAACCTATTTTTGATAAGTAAGTCGCTCGGCGAGCGGCTGCCGTTTTGGCACTTGGATGATGATTTAACCGTTTTTAATGATGGCTCTCTCGGAGCCGGGTTTAGGCTCGGTGGATACGACATCTCATGCGCAAGCCCGGAGGAGATCAACCAGTTCAGTCAGAGCGTTGAAAATCTTCTCGTGTCGTGCCCTGAAGGAATCAGGCTCCAGCTTTTTTACCGGCTCACTCCAAATGTCGATCCGGTCTTGGATAAGCACGAGGAAGTTTCAAAGGACTGCGAGCCCGTTTACAAAGAGGTGCGCGACGCTCGGATTAATTTTTTCAGGAAAACCGCCGCTGAAGGCGGGTTTTTTGTTCCTGAAATCTATTTGTTTGTGCGAAGCCAGCCGCTCGCTTTAGCGAAAAAGAAACTTTTCGAAAAGCAAACGCAGTATGAGCAAGTCACCAGGCATAGCTACGACGAGCACAAGGAAAAGTTCTCGCGGTTTCTCTCGCAGCTCGAATCCTCGCTGAAAACCTGCAAGGTTGAGCCCGCAAGAGTTGGCAAAGATGAGTGGTTTGGCCTTGTATTTTCTTACCTCAATTTTTCAAGGGCGGAAACCCTTGGCGTGCCGGCAATTCGTGAATCAGTGGGTCCTCTTTCACAGTCCATCGTGAGCCAGCTAGTGCTCACCGATGCCGAGGTGAAGAGAGATGCGGTTCAGATCGGCGATTCTTACTTTCGGGTACTCACGCTTAAGACGCTGCCCGAGGGGAAAACAATGGCCGCGATGGTGGATGAGTTCACAAAACTGCCATTTCATTTCTGGATCAGCCAAAACCTGGCCATTCTCAACCAGCGAAAGGAAATTGAGAAGTTGGAACTGAGTCGCCGCGTGGCTCACTCGATGGCAAGCGGTGCTAAAAATGTTTCTGACCTAGAGAGCGAATCCAAGCTTTCGCAAATCGAAGAACTTTTGCGCGAGCTTCTCGAAGGATCAGAGCGCCTGGTGTCGATGGACTTTAATGTCATCCTCTGGGCAAAGGATTTTTCAGAACTTGAGGAGAAGACAGACGAGGTGCTCAAGGCGTTTCGCAATCTCAACCAAGCGGAGGGACTAGTTGAGACGCTGGCGGGATTTGACGCTTTTCTCGGGTCAATCCCAAGCGTGTGCGCGGGTTTCCGGCATAAGAAGGTCAAATCCTCAAATGCCGCACATTTGCTTCCGCTCTATGCCGGGTGGCGCGGGAACGAGCGCCCGGTCTGCGTACTTCCGAACCGCGAGGGGTCACTCTGCGCGATTGATCCGTTTTCCCCGAGCTTGCCGTCCTGGTCGGGATTGGTCTTCGGTCAGACGGGCTCAGGCAAGTCATTCACGCTATGTCAGTTAATGCTTCAATTCTACGGTCAAAAGTTCGCGGGCAAGTCGCCGAGAATCGTGTGGATCGACAACGGTGCCTCTTCGGAGAGGCTCCTTGAAGTGCTAGGTGGTGAGTTTATCGACCTGACACTGGAATCAGGCATCACCATGAACATGTTTGATCTGGAGCCAGGGGAAAAGGAGCCCTCATCAGCCAAGATTAAGCTCATACTGGCGGTTCTCGAACTGATCTTGAAAGACCAAGATCAAAAGGGACTGCCGAAGCGCGAGAAGGCGCTTTTGGAAGAGGCGATTTTCGAGGTGTACAAACGCACTCCTGACCGGGTTCCGGTTTTGAGTGATTTGAAGGCGCTACTTGAAGCGCATCCGGTGCGGGAAATGACAAAGTTCGCGCAAATCCTCTTCTCGTGGACGGGAAATACGGCCTACGGAAAGATGCTCGACAGGCAAACGAATATCCAGATCACCAAAGATCTTGTCACCATCGAGATCAAGGGGCTCACGAACCACAATGAGCTGAAGGATGTTCTGCTCTTGCTTTTGACCTCGTTCATCCAGGACGCGGCGGCTAGCGACATGACCCGGCCGTATTTGATGATTTGTGACGAAGCCGAACGTTTCTTCAAAAGTGGCGAGTTGGCTAAACAGTTTATAATTACCTGTTATCGAACCTGGAGGAAATTTCGAGCCTCGCTGTACTGTCTGAGCCAAAACTATAAAGATTTTTTGTCTGACCCTGAGCTTGCTGACGCTCTTTTGCCCAACACAACGAGCGTTATCATTCTGCGCCAGAGGAAAATCGATTGGAAGGACTTCCAGGAGACCTTTGATTTCACCGATGCCCAGGTTGAGGCCGTGAAAAGCCTTGAGATCAATAAGGGTAAATATTCGGAGTTTTTCTATATGCAGGACGAAAACCAAGCGATCCTTCGCCTGGTGCCCGAGCCGTTGAGTTACTGGATTTGTACGACGGACGGAAACGATAAGGCGCGGATTCAGGAAATGGAGAAAAAATATCCAGGTCTTCCAAAGATCGAGATTTTGAAAAAACTCGCCTTCGGCGACCAAGAGGAAAGGAATGTCGCATGACCAGAACATCTAAGAAAATTTTGGAGCATTTATAACTTCTTACTTTGGAAAGTTTGGCCTTGTCTTCATGCTGGTCATTGGAGGTCGGCCGGCGAAGGCTGACCTCTTTGGCGGCGATGGCGTGCCAAGAATGGCGCGAGTGTAGGTGGTTGAAATGTACCACCCTCGGAAAT
>CAYVRZ010000037.1:0-36610 GCA_964453895.1 uncultured Pseudobdellovibrionaceae bacterium
AACCCGCAACCTGCTGATTACAAATCAGCTGCTCTACCAATTGAGCTAAACCAGCCACACGCGAAAGCAAAAAAAACCCTGCCATCAACAAAAAATCCGCAAGCGAATTTTCTTTATTAAGAGGGCAAGGATAATATGATCCCGCGATATGCAAGCACACCTTGTACTGAGCATCGACTTTGCAGTCAAAGTGAAATTTTAGGGATTTTGAGGAGTTATGAACTTCTGACCTGACTCATGACGCATGGGTGCCATGGGCGCCAAAGGGACGGTGCGTTACGACAGCGAACTCTGGCGAAAAGTCTCCGCCATGGCGATTCCTGCAGCCACGGAGACATTGTAGCTGGCCTCTGGATTGGACTGCGGAATCGAAATCAAGTCGTCGCAAACCCCTTCGACCGATTTTCTTAACCCCCCGGATTCAGAGCCTAAAACCCAAATCACCTTGGCGGGAATATCGAGCTTAAAAAGACTCTGTTTGCCCTTATGCGAAAGGCCTAAAACCCAAAAGCCATGCTCTTTTAAGGACTCAAGCCGCTGCGGAAGGGCATTGTCCCGTTCCACCGCAATATGTTCTGCGGCACCCTGCGCCACTTTACTGACCGCCGGCGATAAGTCTGCCGTGCGATGCTCGGGGAGCAAAATTCCTTTAGCGCCAAACAACCAGGCCGTACGCATAACAGCGCCCAGGTTGTGCGGATCTTCGACCTCATCCAGAGCAATCAGGACGGCCCTTTCGGCCGTTTTCAACGATTCCCAGTCGATTTCGGGCTGTTCCTCGGTAAAGGCGACCACGCCTTGATGGCTGGAGATAATTTTATCGAGGACGCCGGGTGCTTGGCGCTGGATTTTAACCCGATGGCTCTCGGCCGTCGCAAAAATTTTATTTAGCTCCGCATGATCTTCAAAATTTTCACGCAGCCACAATTGACCAATGTCTTTGGGGCGGACTTTTAATAATTCAGCCACCGCGTGAATTCCCACCACACAGCGGCCGGGGGGAAGACGGTTTTGTGATGAGTGCGACTGAGGACGGGGCCCGGGTTGCGGACCGGGGCGCGGCCCGGGGTGTGGCCCTCCGCGCGGCTTCCCGCGCTGATTTTGTGGCTTACCGCTTCTGAATTTCTTCATAATACGCTTTCGCCGCGAGCGCGGGCTCAAGGGCATCGTAAATCGGCCGACCGACAACCAACGCCGAAGCTCCCCGCTTTAAGGCGGTCAAAGGATCACTGACCCGCTTTTGATCGCCTCGGTCCTCATGGTTTAAACGCACGCCTGGAGTCACTAAATAGGCGTTCGGATAAAGCGCTCGTAAACTCTCCACTTCTTCGGGCGAGCACACCAAACCGCTAATGCCGCTCTCTATGGCGAGCTGGGCAAGGGCCTTGGTCTGCTCGGCAATCGACAGATGTTTAACGATGGAAGGCAGCGTTTCCTGTTTAAAACTTGTCAAAATAGTCACCGCGAGAATTCGAAACGGCCGGGTGTGACACAAGCTCTCTTCGAGCTCGGCCAACATAGTCAAAGCCTCTCGGCCGGCCTGCGCGTGCACGGTGCAAAAACTCGCACCCACCTCAAAGGAGGCTCGGACGGCGGCCTCCATGGTGTTCGGAATATCGAAGTACTTGTTGTCGATAAACATATTGCCGTGGCGAGCCACTTCTTTAAGGAAACTTTCGCCGTAGCGAAGTGCCAAACGCGGCCCCACTTTAAAGCCGCCGACAAAGGCCCGGCATTCTTTAACAAGTGCGAGCGCCGCCTGGTCATCGTCCACATCGAGCGCGACGAATATGGGGTTGGTGAGCGCGGCCTTCACGTCTGTTGCTCTTTCATCCAAATCTGGATTTTCTCGACGACAGCTCCCGGAGAGACTTTGTCCATCTTCTTGGTTTTTCGATCGATAATTTCAATTTCGCCGGCGGCCAAGCCGCGAGCTCCGATATTCACTCGTAAAGGCATACCAAGGAGATCCGCGTCTTTAAACTTCACGCCCGGGCGCTCCGGCCGGTCGTCGACCAGGACGTCGATACCTTTGGCGTTGAGCTCGTCATAGTATTTGTCGGAGAGGCTTTTGGCCTCGGCATTGTCCGGATCCAACAAGCAAATATGCACTGCGAACGGCGCCACCGACAGCGGCCAAATGATGCCGTCTTTGTCGTTGTTCTGTTCAATCACCGCCTGCACCGTGCGCGAGATCCCAATTCCATAACAGCCCATTTCGATCGGCTTTAACACGCTGTCGATACCGAGATAGTTGGCTTCCATTTTCTTAGAATATTTAGTGCCGAGATAAAAAATATGGCCGACTTCAATTCCGCGAAAGGACTTGAGCTTGCCCTTGCCGTCGGGACTCGCATCGCCCTCTTTAGCCATGCGGAAATCGCCCCAAGCCGCGACCTGAAAATCGCGGCCGTGATTGACGTTTTTCAAATGAAAATCGTCTTTGTTGGCGCCCACGGTAAAATTAAACCGATGCTTGATTCCGTTGTCGCACAGGACGGGTATCTTTAAGCCCACGGGGCCGCAACTGCCGGGCGAAGCTCCACCCGTGACTTTACGAACTTCTTCGTCATTCAGCATCTGCGGTGGGTTGGACAATCCGAAATGGTTTTTTAATTTTACCGGATTCACTTCGTCGCTTCCGCGCAGAATTACGGCGACTGGGTTTAAATTTTTCGCCGGCTCATCGCTCGCCGAAAAAAACATGGTTTTTACAAGCTGATTGGCGGGAACTTTAAGAGCCTTTGCGAGAGCGTCGATGGTCTTCAAACCGGGCGTGGGAAACTCGCTCATCGCCTCGAGCGGCGGCGGCGGCTTGGGCTGCCAAGAATCGATCGCGGGACACACTTCGATATTGGCCGCGAACGAGCTTTCTTCACAAACCAATAAATGATCTTCGCCGCTATCGGCGATAATGTGAAATTCCTGACTTTGGTTGCCGCCGATATTCCCGCTATCGGCCTGCACCACGCGGAAGTTGGCGCCCAGACGTTTAAAAATCGCCGAGTAGGCATCGAACATTTTTTGATAGGACTTTTGCGCGCCCTCGACGTCGGCGTCGAAGCTATAGGCATCTTTCATAATAAACTCGCGGCCGCGCATTAGGCCGAATCGCGGGCGAATCTCATCGCGAAACTTGGTCTGAATTTGATAGAGATTGAACGGCAGGTCGCGATAACTCTTTACGTCTTTGCGGGCGTAATCGGTCACCACTTCTTCGTGGGTGGCGCCCAAACAAAAGTCATGGCCGTTGCGGTTCTTCATTTTTTGTAAACCGTCGCCCATTTCTTTCCAGCGCCCGGTTTCTTCCCACAATTCTCGCGGTTGGACCATCGGCATTAAAATTTCTGTACAGCCGCGCTTATCGAGTTCTTCGCGCACGATCTGCTCGAACTTGCGCAGCGATCGCAACAGCAGATGGCCGTAGGAATAAATTCCCGGAGCGAGCTTGCGCATATAGCCACCGCGAACCATCAAAATGTGACTGGGAATTTCTGCGTCCGCAGGCGCTTCTTTCAGAGTAAACAAATAACCGGAGGACCATTTCATGGAGTTTAAACCTCGATGCCGTAGGATTTAATCTTTCTGTGCAGGTAACTTCTCTCAAGGCCGATGTTTTCGGCGGTTTTAGAGATGTTGCCCTGATTTTCTTCAATTTTTGCCACCAAAAATTCTTTTTCAAAACGCGCACGAGCCTCGCGAAACGTGGTGAAACCGTCATCCACTCCGCTCGTCGGCGACTCGGTCAATCCGGCGAATTTGAGATCATGCACGTCGACATAATCTCCGGGGGTGAGAATGTACACCCGCTCAATAAAGTTTCTCAGTTCGCGCACATTCCCGGGCCAGCTATGAGTCTGCATCATCGCCAGCGCGGCCTCAGAAAAGACCTTGCGCTTGTAGCCGTTGTTGCGCAGGAACTGATCGCCAAAATATTCGGTCAGAAGGGAGATATCTTCGCGGCGCTGGCGCAAAGGCGCCACTCGCAGCGGAACCACATTCAACCGGTAATACAGGTCCTCGCGAAAGCGGCCCGCCTTAATTTCGTCTTCTAAATTTTTATTGGTCGCTGCGATCACGCGCACGTCCACTTCGATGGATTCTTCACCGCCGAGGCGGTAAAATTGGCGCTCCTGCAAAATTCGCAAAACCTTGGCTTGAGCTTCAAGGCTCATATCACCGATTTCGTCGAGAAAGAGCGTACCGCCGTTGGCAAATTCGAACTTTCCCTTTTTCGCTCGGTCGGCACCGGTGAAGGCGCCTTTCTCGTAACCAAAGAGTTCGGCTTCAATCAAGTCCTTAGGGATTGCCGCGCAATTGACTTCGACCAGCGGGCGCCCGGCTCGATGGCTTAGATAATGAATGTTTTGCGCGACCAATTCTTTGCCGGTGCCATTTTCGCCCGTAACCAAAATCCACGCGTTGGAGGTGGCCACCCGCGCGATCATTTGCTTGAGGCTCACCATCAGCGGGCTTTCGCCGATCAGGGCGATGTTCTTGCGCAGTTTATTTAGAAGGGCGTTCTTCTCGGTTTGCTCGCGTTTAAAATTTAAAATATTCGCAATCAAGATCGTGATTTTATCCATAGACAGCGGCTTCTCAACAAAATCCCAAGCCCCGTTCTTAACCGCGCGCACCGCCGTCTCAATCGTCCCGTGGCCCGACATGATAATAAACTGGCAGTCCGGGTAACCGCCCCGGCGAGCCTCCTCGAGCACTTGCAGTCCGTCCATTTCTCCCGGCATCCAAATGTCCTGAAGTACGATGTCGGGCGCGAATTCGCGGATCTTCTCTAAACCCTGACGGCCGCTAAATGCAAAGTCGACCACGAAACCCTCGTCTTTTAAGGACGCGGCCAGCACTTCTACAATGGCTTTTTCGTCATCAATGATCAGAATTTTGCTTTTCATGCCCTGGGCTCTCCTGTGTTATCGCGACTTCGCACGATCTTCGGCCGCTCTGTGGCCTCATTGACCGGCAATTCGATCACGAACTTGGTTTCGCTCTGTCCGTCAGAAAAGGCGCGGATAAATCCGTGATGATCTTCTACCATTCTCTTAACGATCGCCAGTCCTAACCCGGTGCCGTGTTCCTTTGTGGTCATATACGGCTCGAAAATGCGCTCCCGCAGATTGGGCGCGATCCCGGGTCCGTTGTCTTCGATTTCAACGCGGGCAATCTTTAAGACATTGTCGTAACTGGACCGAATGACAATTCGGCCATCGGACCGGCCGGTCACCGCCGCCACAGCGTTATCGATTAAGTTGTTGATGATTCGCCGCATTTGATCCGGGTCAAAGATAAAAACGGGCAGCGTCGGGTCGGAAATAAACTCGACCCGGTGGGACGCGTCCTCGGGCTGAAAAAGAACCAAGGCTTCGGCAATCACTTTATTCAAGTCTGCCGGAACCGGGTTGGATTTTGGCAGTCGGGCAAATTGATTAAACTCATTTACCAGATTTTTCAGGCTCTCCACCTGATCAATAATTCGGCGCGTGGATTCTTGAAAGGCGGGGTCCTTGATGTCTTTACCGAACTTTTTCTCAAGGCGTTCGGCCGAAAGTTTGATCGGAGTCAGCGGATTTTTAATCTCGTGGGCAATCCGCCGGGCGACTTCAGTCCAAGCGGCGGCGCGCTGGGCGCCGAGAACCGCGGTCAGGTCATCGAACACGAGAACCTTGCCGATTTCTGTTTGCCGATCGTCGGTTAAGAACGACAGGGTCATTTGCAGGGGAATGGAGCGATTGCGCACCTGAATGCGAATTTCGCGTTGGATACTTTCGGCCTGATGAGCGCGCATTTGCTCGATCATGTTCTCAAGCACGGAGTAATATTCTTTTTGCAAGACCTGGCCGATGTGTTTGCCCATCAACCGCTCGGGCTTAATGTTTAAAAGCTTACACGCATGACGGTTGATCATGGTGATATGACCCTCGGGGTCGAGTGTGATCACGCCCGTGCTGACTGTTGAAAGTACGACTTCCATATACCGCGAGTGCTCGTCGAGTCGGCCCAGCGTCTGCCGCAGTGAGGTGTTGGCCTCGCGAACTTCCCGCTCGGACGTCGCCAAATTTTGCGTCATTTGGTTAAAGTGGCGCACCAGTTCATTGATTTCAACGGAGCCGCTCCGAGCGGCCACGGGACTATAATCATGATTGGCCACCCTTTGCGCCGCTTGCCCCAACTCCTCAAGCGGAATCGACAGCTGACGAGCGAGGTAAAAACCGAACCAGGTGGCGCCCAGCAAGATGGTCAAAGTCATCAAGACGAGAATAATTAAATAGATCGATTTGATCGGATACTCGAGTGGATTGACGTCGCGAAAGTCTTCATAGGCTGCGGCAATGTCATCCATGTTGGTGATTAATGACAGCGGGATAAACGTCGAGACCACCACCGCGCCCTCTTGTTTGGTGCGTCCGACTGGAAAAATAACCCGCACCAAGTTGCCGTTTTCAAATTGATGGATGGTTGAGGCCTCGTTGCGGTCTTCAATTCCCCGCTCGAGCAATTCGAGCGACAAGGGCGGGACTTCGGGCAGCGCATCGTCGGGACGCACGCTCACAACCCGCTGGCCGAACAGAGACGGGTAGTACTCAACCGCCGCCAGGTTGTAACGGCCGCGGGCATCGGCCAGCCGCTTGCCCCATTCGGTGCTCGAGGTGTTGCGGAGCTCGTTGGCCACACGTTCGGCAAAGTGATAGTTGTTGCGCTTGGCCTCAAGATAATAGGCGTTCGTCACTTCGAGTGAGCTCTTCAAGACGCCCGCCATTTTTTCTGAAAACCATTTATCAAAGCTGTTGTTAATATAAAAAACCGACACCACAAACATCAGCGCCGTCGGCACGAAACTAAAGGCCACAAAGGCGACAATCAGTTTGGCCTTTAAAGTTTTGCCCGCCAGGCCGGCCTGTTGCTCGGAGAAAATTTTGACGACATTTCTAAAAATCAAAAAGAACAAGAGCAGAAAGAGAATAATGTTAAAATTAACCAGGCCGAGAAAAAAGATCGAGTGCGCAAAGGGGAGTTCTTGGCTCAAGCCGAACAGTTTGTATTCGATCGCGGTCAAAACCAAAAACAGCAACGCGAGGCCGAAGACCATGCCAACTTCGCGCCGTCTCTTTAGTTTTTCAGTTTGAACCTCGGAGCCTTTTTCAACCATTGTCGATGATATCCGCCAAGCTCAGCATTTCAATCGCGACCTCAGCCGCCTCTTTGCCTTTATGACCATGGGCCCCGCCCACGCGAGCCTCGGCCTGCTCCTCATTCTCCGTAGTCAAAACCCCGAAGACCACAGGTTTTTTGGTCTGCAGCATAACTTGGGTACAGCCCCGCTCCACAGAGTTGCATACATAATCATAGTGACTGGTTTCACCACGGATAACGGCCCCGAGGGCCACAACCGCGTCGCAATCGCGCTCTAAAAGCTTAAGGCCCGCGAGCGGAATTTCAACCGCACCCGGAACTCGAACTCGCACGATGTGCTCGTCTTTGACCCCGAGTTCGAGCAACCGCTGATAACAGCCGGCCTCCAACACTTCAGTAATGGCGCTATTGAAACGCGATGTGACCAGACCAATCTTCCAACTCTCAGAAACTTTAAGATTTCCTTGCCGAATCATTGTCTACTCCAATTCCAACGGACGCACCGATTTTAAAGGCTCCCACGGACCATCTAAGAGAGGTTCGGTTTCAATGGGAAGCGCCACTTCTTCGACGATCTCAAGCCCGTAACCGCGCAAGCCCACCCTTTTGGCGTGGTTGTTGGTGATCAGCCGCAACTGCCGAATTCCGAGTGCGCGCAAAATTTGCGCGCCGATCCCGTAGTCGCGGTCGTCGGAGCGAAAAACTTTTTTGCTCTCCTCAGTCGGCACATCGCCTTGGTCCACTTGGTGATAACTCTGCACCCGCTGTCGCAGCCGATGGCCCATATCTTCTAAACGCAAATACACCACGACGCCGGCGCCCTCAAAGGCGATCTGTCGCATCGAAGCCTCAAGGTAATCGCCCGAGCGAGTCCGCAAACTGCGGAACACATCACCCATTAAACATTCCGAGTGCACGCGCACGAGGGTGGGTTTGTCTGGATCGACATCGCCTTTGACCACGGCCACGTGCTCACGGCCATCGAGCAAATTTTCAAAAACGTGAATGCGGAAGTCGCCGCCAAAGCGGCTCGGCAGCAGTGCCTGAGCCCGCTCAACCAAAAACGATTCGTTTTGAATTCGGTAGCGAATCAAGGCCTCGATGGTGCCGATTTTGATTTTGTGCTTTTGCGCAAACTCGATCAGCTGGGGCAAACGGGCCATGGTGCCGTCGGGATTCATAATCTCGCAAATCACGGCCGCCGGATTTAACCCCGCCATACGGGCGAGATCGACACTGGCTTCCGTGTGACCGGCGCGTTTTAAAACTCCACCTTCTTGCGCGCGAATGGGAAAGACGTGGCCGGGAACGATGATGTCGTCGGGCCTAGCCATCGGGTTGGCCGCAACCTTAATCGTCAACGCCCGATCGGCGGCGGAGATTCCGGTCGACACACCCTTAGCGGCTTCAATGCTCACGGTAAAAGCCGTGCGATGGGGCGCCCGATTGCCTTCATCCTTAGTCATCAAGGGTAGGCCCAAGCGGGCGATCTGCTCGCCGGTCAACGACAGGCAAATCAAGCCGCGGGCTTCGACCGCCATAAAATTAACCATCTGTGGAGTGATGTAATCGGCGGCGACAATCAGGTCGCCTTCATTCTCACGATCTTCATCATCGACCAAAATTACGGCTCGGCCGGATTTAATGTCGTCGATAATTTCTGGAATCGAGTTCAAGCTCATGCCTCTAGCTCCATCTGACGGACAAAGGCGCGCGACATATTGTCGATTTCAAGATTGATCCGATCGCCGCTTTTCAATTGGTTTAAATTGGTGCGCTTTAATGTTTCGGGAATAAGACCCACGGTGAAGAATTCCGCGGTGACTTGATTGATTGTTAAACTCACCCCGTTTATGGCGACGCTGCCCTTGGCCCAAAAATAAGGGCGCAACTGAACGGGAATCTCGATCGCCAACTTCAACGTATCCCCTTCCCGCTCGGCCGAGATCACGCGTGTGCTGATATCGACATGGCCGGTGACTAAGTGTCCGTGGATTCGGTCCATAAGGCGCAGTGATCGCTCGAGATTCACCACCCGGTGTAGGACGCCTTCCGGGGTCCAGCCGGTTACTCGCAGGGTCTCGGGGCCAATCGAAAAGGTCATCGAGTTGCTATCAAAGGCCTCTAGGGTGAGGCACACGCCATCGACCGCAATGCTGTCGCCAGGCTTTATATCATTGAATTGACTTGGTTTTTCGACTTTTATGGTGATTAGGCCCGGGCTCGAAAGAACGGCCACAATTGAACTTTTTATTTCAACGATTCCCGAGAACATTCGCCACCCTCTAGAGAAGGCGCAAGTTAACGCGCGCCATTAGCACGCGTCAAGTAATGGTTCCCTCTATGAAAATTCCAGATGATCACCCTTTAAAACGACCTTAACCGTATCCCCCGGTTTGACCGAGTGATCGAGAATCTTTTTAGCCAAGGGGTTTAACAGTTCCTGCTGGATCACGCGCTTGAGCGGACGAGCCCCGTAGATCGGGTCAAAGCCCTTTTGCCCAAGCCAGGCCACCGCGGCTTTGTCGATATTGAGTCGGATGCGTTTTTCTCCCAACCGTTTTTCGACCGAGCCGATCTGAACCTGAACGATATCCTGCAGCTGCTCTTCGGTGAGCGGGTCAAAGATCACCGACTCATCGACTCGGTTTAAAAACTCCGGTCGAAACTGAGCGCGCAGCGCCTCGGTCACGGCCTTTTCTTTAGCGAGCTTCGACATCTTTTCATCGATAATGGCTTGCGACCCCACGTTCGAGGTCATAATCAAAATCGTATTTTTAAAATCGACCGTACGGCCCTGACCATCGGTCAAGCGCCCATCATCCAGCACCTGCAACAAGACATTAAACACATCCGAATGCGCTTTCTCGATTTCATCGAGCAAAACCACGGCATAGGGCCTGCGGCGCACGCGTTCGGTGAGCTGTCCGCCCTCTTCAAAGCCCACATAGCCGGGGGGCGCGCCGATCATGCGAGAAACCGAGTGTTTCTCCATGTACTCGCTCATGTCGATGCGAATGACGGCTTCTTCGGTATCAAACAAAAATTCAGCCAAAGCTTTCGCCGTTTCGGTTTTGCCGACTCCGGTTGGTCCTAAGAAAATAAAGCTGCCAATCGGCCGGTTGGGATCAGAAATTTCGGCCCGAGCCCGACGAATGGCGTTGGCCACCGCCTCAAGCGCGTGCGATTGACCCTTCACTCGCTTGCGCAAATGCTCCTCGAGCTTCAGCAGTTTTTCACTTTCCGACTCAAGCATTTTCTGCACCGGAATTCCGGTCCACTTGGCCACGACTTCGGCAATCTCCTCAGGCCCGACTTCCTCTTTCAACATGCGATTTTTGCGCTTCTGCACGGCCTCATCCAGCGCGCCGAGACGCTTTTCAGTCTCGGGAAGTTTGCCATATTTGAGCTCGGCCGCCCGGCCCAAATTGCCCTCACGCTCCGCCCGCTCAATTTCAACTTTGACGCCCTCGATGGACTGTTTGGTTTGTTTCAGCTGGGTAATTTCGCTTTTTTCTTCGTCCCACTGTTTACTTAAAATCTTGTTTTTCCCTTCGAGTTCGGCGACTTCCTTCTCGACTTGGGCTAAGCGTTCTCGCGCATGGGTGTCTTTTTCTTTGAGTAAAGCTTCGCGCTCGATTTGCAGCTGCATAACCTTGCGCTTGATCTCGTCGATGACCGTCGGAACGCTATTGGCCTCGATGCTTAATCGCGATGCGGCCTCATCCATCAGATCGATGGCTTTATCGGGCAAAAAGCGATTGGTGATGTAGCGGTGCGAGAGCTTGACCGCCGCAACCAGCGCGGCATCGGTGATGCGAACGCCGTGATGGACTTCATATTTTTCTTTAAGACCCCGCATAATGGTGATGGCGTCATTGACGTTGGGTTCACCGACCATGGTGGTTTGAAATCGGCGCTCGAGCGCTTTGTCTTTTTCGATGTACTGCCGGTATTCGTCGAGCGTGGTGGCGCCGATACAGCGAAGCTCACCGCGCGCTAAGGCCGGCTTCAAAATCTGACCCGCGTCCATCGCGCCGTCGGTCTTGCCGGCGCCGACCAAGGTGTGAATTTCGTCGATAAATAAGATGATCTCTCCGTTGCTCGAGGTCACCTCTTTGATCACGGCCTTTAAGCGGTCTTCAAATTCTCCGCGATACTTTGAACCCGCAACCATCGAGCCCAGGTCGAGCGCCATCAGCCTTTTTCCCAGCAAAATCTCCGGCACGTCTCGATTGGTGATGCGCAACGCGAGACCTTCCACAATCGCGGTTTTGCCGACGCCTGGCTCACCGATCAACACCGGATTATTTTTAGTCCGGCGCGAAAGAACTTGAATCACGCGACGGATTTCTTCTTCGCGGCCAACGACGGGATCAAGCTTTCCCTCTTCGGCCAACTCTGTCAGGTCGCGTGCGTATTTTTTAAGAACGTCGAATTTATTTTCTGGATTGTCGTCGGTGATCTTGTTGTTGCCTCGTATCTCTTGCAGCGTACTTTGAAAATTTCCGGCATTGATCCGAAAGCGCTCAAAGATCTTTTGCGCATCGGGCGTCGCGCCCTTAAGTGCCGCCAACATAAAGTGTTCGGTGGAAATATAGCTATCGCCGAAGGCCTTGCTGGTGCGCTCGGCCTCTTGAAACAGACGCTGCAACCCCGCACTCGGTGTGATTCGGACGCCGCCGCCCGTAACCGTCGGAAATCCGTCGATCCGCCGCTCGAGTTCCTGCGCCACCGGCTCGACAGGGACCTGCATGCGCTCAAGAACCCGGGGCACAATCCCATCGGATTGCCGCAGAATCTCGAGCAGAATATGCTCAGGCTCCACCGCCGAATTGCGCCGGGACTCGGCGTTGGCGGCCGCACCTTGCATGGCCTCTTGGCTTTTTTGAGTCATTTTGTCTATGTCGCTCATATATGTCTTGACCTCTTTGAAAGCTGACTTAAATGTGAGGCCACGTTAAGGAAAGTCAATGCCCCAACCAACCAAACCTTTAGTTCGCCGCAGCGTTATTTTAGATCCTATCCATCCCCGCGATTTTAGGGAGCTGGATATCATATATGCGTGTGAGCAATGTTCTCATTTCGCGCCGAAAAGTGTCACTTGTACAATTGGCTACGACGCCAGCAAACACACTCGCGAGGTCCAGTTAAAGAACTACGAACTGTATGGTCGCGTCGCCTTTTGCCGCTTTTCTGAAATCGATTAGAACGATCCCCGGTTCGGCCTAAAGTCAGCCATCGCGCTGGGTGAATCCAGATACAAATTTAAAAACGCCATGGCATCGACTGGTTTTTTAAGCGGATTGTCGTACTCGGCGCGAACCTCAAAGATGTGGTTCGGATGCAATATTAGGCCTTCAGCGCTCGAGAAGTAATCGGTGTGCGACAATGCACCCACTTTACGATCGGTGCGCGCGTTTGCGCGCCATACCCTCTGCCCCGCCGTCAAATCGAAAAGCTCAACGGACGTGGCGTAGGCGTGGAGGTGAACCCGAATGTAATGAGCCTTTAAGACCTCGTTTTGCGCGGAACGAAGGCGAATTTTGGTGCGATACGTATGTTTTCCCGGCGGGACATGCCAGTGGCGAGAATTCCCCTCGGTGAACACCGGCATAATAAAAGAATAAAGCGGTTTAAGCCCATCTTTGCGTGCCGTCTCGGCGTCGGCATAACGCACTGAGAATTTAGTTCTTAACAGCGTGTGCTGATTCTTTTTCGCGCCTGGTTCTCGCTGAAATTGAGCGCCGAGCAGAATGTCCCGCTGCGGTGAGGTCTGGAGCTTGAGACCAAATCCACTAGGAAAATTCATTTCAAATTGACCCTGCGAAAGTGAAAGGAAATGTTCCATATCCAGTTTTGGATTGTCTTTAACAATATCCAATGCCTTTAAATCTAGCCCGTCGACCCGAGCCAAACCCAAACGAGAATGGCACAACGCCTCGGGAACGGGCGCGCCACTCTTCATATCAACGATTTCAATCTTGCTGCCGAGAATCCAAACCTCTTGCGGCTCAGTCGAGTCGTGCAGCGACATAAAGGTATATTTATTCGGGCCGGTCATCGCCGGATAGGGACGATCAAGAACAATGTCGTCAATCGTGACAACCTTTTCTTTTGGCACGGCCCAAACGGCCGAGCCCAACGTCAGAAGAAAAGTCAAAGCTACGAATCGAATCACAGGCAATTCTTCGCGTCGACTCGGCGATATTCAATCCAACCCAACTCGTTGCTGATCGCCTTCTTATTTGCGTCGCGTTTGATGTTGTTTTCGGATTGCGTCCAACCGGCGCGGGTTATTTGTAAAACCATGTCTCGATCCAAAGTCTCGTAGTCTTCGCGATCGCGGTCGCGATTCGGTTTAGGCGCATCTTTGACCACGCATTTATACTGATTAAACACAAATGGCGAATTGCACGTGTACCGGAACGTTCCCCCAGGACTTAAAATCGTCTGCCGCCATTGGCCGTCGGCCTGCGCCTCCCACACTTCGCCAAAGTGCTTGTTTTTTTCGCCGCTCATGATCCCGTAATGTTGAAGGTAAAAGCTCCCGTCGGCCCGGGCCTCAAACTGGATCTCTTCGAAGGTGCCGGTAATTTCTTTGTCATAGCGACCGTCTTCGACAAACCGGTAACTAACGGCAAAACAGCCGGACAAGTTTTTAATTTGCTCAGGCGCCTCGGCTGCGAATGTGGGACTGAACAAAAGCAAAAATGCGGCCAAAATCATTCGGATCTCCTAAGTATGGATTTACCGATTGATTATGGTCGATACGAATTCGAACGCAAAACAGAAACTGAGCATGGCGCCCAGCTTCTGAAAAAATTAAGTAACGAAGTGCCACCATTGGTGTCATTTTATAGATTCAATGTCTTTTGATCCGAGCCCATTTCAAGTCATTGCATTCGTCGTCGTTTTGACATTGTTGATCGGCGTGCTTGCCAATTGGTGGGCTCAGCGAAAGTTTAAGCCGTTCGAACTGGTCACCGAGAACATTGAAGCCGGTGGCTGGACGTTTCGCTACCATCAGTCGGGACGCGGACCCCACCTGCTCTTACTCCACGGCATCGGCGCCAACCTATATTGTTGGCGGTGGATTATTCCAATTCTCGCATTGGACTTTAAAGTCACGGCCATCGACCTTCCCGGCTTCGGCGGCAGCTCCAAGCCGAAGGGCGCGTCTTATGGACTCGACGACCAGTGCGCCCGTATCGAGGAGCTTTTGAACACACTGAACATTCGCCAGACTTACGTCATCGGCAATTCCATGGGCGGGAACATCGCCCTATGGCTAGCTCACACCAAAGCGGCCCGGATTCTCGGCGTCGGCGTGATCGCACCGGCCACCAGCCCCAAGCTAATTCCTTTCGACTTGCAAAAGTGGGCGTGGCTTTCGGGGGCGGCATCTATAGTCCTGACTCGCACCGCAATTCGTTGGGCTCACCGACGCACGGTCACGCGCAAAGAAAAAGTCGATCACACGCGGGTCGAGGAATCGTTTCGCACCTACGGCCGCCAGCCCGACGCGGTTCGCTCCTTCATTCGCGCGACCGAGGCCATTCGCGATTCACGCCTCCCCGGCGACTTGCGGGGATTAAAATCAAAAGTACTTTTGTTGTGGGGGTCGAGTGATGTGTTGGTGTCAAAGAAAGTGATCAACGAGCTCGAATCCGCTCTGCCAGAGGCAGAGAGCCATGTTCACGACGGCGGCGGCCACCACTTGCAGGAAGATGAACCCGAATGGGTGAGCCAGAAGATCGTCGAGTTCTTCTCTCGAAAGCCAGACTTATAACCGCAAGGCTTTGATCCCTTTCTCGACGAAGAGCCCTCCATCAAAGGGCCAATCTTACAGTCACAAAGTCCAATTTAGACCTCGGGCCCGTCAAGAATCCGATGGTACCCCCGATCAGTAATGCGTGAGTGAGGACAGTAGTACACATTCACCTACTGTGTTCACGTGATGAAATGCTGAGTGCAACGAACAGACTAGAGAAAATGATCCCTCTAGCACTTCGAATGAAAAGGAGGATCAAGGACGACGAGTTTGTCGTACATGGAAAACTGAGTGAGAGGTAAGTTTTATACGTACCCTTAACTAATTCGGCTCGGAAGCCGGCCCCTCGGCAAATAAGTGCATGAGGGAATAAACAAGGAGGTAATTCGAAATGAAATTTAATGGAGGATAACTACAATGGGAATGCGAGTAAGTACAAACATCGCTGCCGTAAATGCTCAGAGAAATCTGTTCGGTAGCCAGCAAAACATCCAAGATAGCTTGGCAAAGCTAGCTTCGGGTTCACGAATCAATAAATCGGCCGACGACGCCGCTGGTCTCGCGATCAGCGAAAACTTGAAGGCTCAAATCCGCTCGACTCGTCAGGCAAACAGAAACGCCAACGACGGTATCTCAATGGTGCAAACCGCTGAGGGTGGATTGAATGAAATCGGCAACGTGATCGTTCGTATGCGCGAGCTGGGCATCCAGGCCGCATCTGACACGGTTTCGAACCTAGAGCGCGGTTTCATCGATAAAGAAATCCAACAACTCAAAAGCGAGATGCAACGTATCGCCTCGGTAACCACCTGGGGTAAAACGAAGCTGCTCGACGGCTCCACGCCACAGTTCGACTTCCAAGTCGGCATCTATAATGACGATTTCGACGATCGCATCAGCTTTGATTCGTCGGTGAACGTCGCCACTTTAGATGCACTGGGTCTGACCAGCGCGGATTACACCGAAAAACAAGGTGCTCAAGAAGCCTTGGCCACTCTCGACGCTGCTCAAGAGAAAGTAAACGGAATGCGCGCCAATCTGGGCGCCCTGCAAAACCGCTTGCTCTCGACTGTGCAAAACTTGGGTGTGTTCGAAGAGAACATGGCCTCTGCCAACAGCCGTATCCGCGATACGGACATGGCTCACTCTTCGTCGGAACTGACTCGCAATAGCATCATGCTGCAGGCCTCAACTGCCGCATTGGCGCAGGCGAATCAAACCAGCTCCGTCGCTTTAAAATTGATCGGTTAATAGACTTTAGATTTAGTTGAGGCTGGATTCACCTCTAGCCTCGATTAGCTCAGAAACCCGGCTCCTCTCAGCCGGGTTTCATTTTTTCTCCCCCGTCTCGCCTCATGATGCCTCGCGCAAACAACCTTTCCCCTTCACACCCTGTAAATTTTTGGAATAAAACTGAATGGATGTAAAAAGCGACTTGTTCGCGCGATCAATTTAAACGGGAGTTTCGAATGGCTAAGGCTAAGAAAAAAGCGAAAAAAACGATGAAGAAAACCGCCAAAAAAGGCGCGAAAAAAACCGCAAAGAAAATCGCCAAACCGGCGAAAAAAGCCGCCAAGAAGATGTTGGCCAAAAAAGTTACCGGCAAAAAATTAAAAACCAAAAAAGCCGCGCCCAAGAAAACCACGGCTAAAAAAACCGCAGCTCCCAAAAAGATGAAGTCCACCGCCGCTGCTCTTGGAGCCGGTGCGGCCATGGGTGCTGGAGCAACAGCCTTCGGCTCGACTCTTGGTCAGGGCGAAGAAACTATGGATTTTGAAAGCATGAGCGAAACCGTCGTCGCCGATGACGATATGGATTCAATGGAAGACGACAATTTTACTGAAACTGAAGTCGAGCCGTTTGAAGACACCGACGACATCGAAGATGAAGCCGGCGAAGACGACGAAGGCTACTTCTAGACTTTGCACACTTTAAGTCTGTTAAAAAAACCCGCTAACTGCGGGTTTTTTTGTTTTATAATGGAGTCAAGTCAACGGGAGGTCTCCTATGAAGTCACTATTCGCAATCGCAGTTCTTTCTTTTGCTCTTAGCTCCTGCTCGAGTTCGGCCCCTGTGGCCGGCGGCGGGCAAAAAGAGTCTCAACCGTCCGCCACAGCTGTTGAAAAAGCGAGCCCCGCCGCCGCTAAATCGGCGCCCGCAGTTAAGCCAATGAAATGCACGTACGACACCGACTGCATGGTGCAAAATTCCTGCGTGAACGAGAAGTGCAAACTGACCGGCACAGAGTGCCGCTTTCGCAGCGACTGCCCGTCACCGCGCGGTACTTGCATCAATAAAGTCTGTGAGTTCCGCTGATTGGCGACTGCCGCTGCGTTGGCGAAGTTCTCCGCTAACGGCCTCGCCCTTTGAACTTGGTCTCAAAAAGGAAATTTGCCGTTCGCCGATGGCTCAATCGATTTCAAATCGAAACAAAAACATAAGCGCAGCCATTTTATCTATTTCAGTAATTTATCTCGGCGTATTTCCGAAAAGGCCCGAACGATTGGCGAACTCTAAAAGTCGTAGTTCCAGGTGGCGGCCCACAGGCTGGTTTGCCACATGCGCTGATGAACCAGCGACAAATTCACCGATGAGTCTTTGGTGAATCGCTGCGTGAACAGCAATCCAATTCCGACCGAAAAAGCTTTGTCCTCGGCAGCGAGGCCCGAGTTCGGATTGAAGTTCCAAGAAATTTTTCGGTAGAGAAGCGGAAGAATCAAGCCGGCCCGGGACACCGGGCTCGTCCGATAGATCAAGCCTGGCTTAAACGCGAGCATCATCCAAGACTGATTGTCTAACCGATCAGGAATGTTGGGCTGGTCGCCCTGCCCTTTTAAAGTTCCATAGGCAAACTCTAGACTATAGAGGTGCTGCCAATACGAATTGGCGATCGTTCGATTGTAATCCCCATTGATAATCAGCCCCTTGAATTGCGATTGCATTTGCGCGGAGCTGGCGCCTCGATTGAGCTTCACGGCCTCTTGCCAAATGATCAATCCTGCACCGGCGCTCCAATAGGGACCGCGGAGTTTATAGGTCACGGGCGGACTTTGCGTTTGGGTCTGAACAGATTCAAGTTTAGGCGAGGGCTCGGCGGCGGCCACCGCAGGGATCAATGTCAAAATTAGAAGTCCACTACGCCAATTCATATTCTTCCCTAATATGTTCCCTAAAGCGATAAGTGCAACTGCGAGAGCACCAACCAAGATTCCCGTTGCACTTCGGTGTTGTCGGTAAACTGCCGACCATTCTCCACCTCGAGCCGCCATTCAAACCTTTGCGCCGGCCAAACTAAAATCCCCGCCCCGGTTCTAAAGTTGTCGGGGCGATTTCCTTCCATTCGATCCTTAAATAACTGCGCAACAAAAAATACGTGAAATCCCCGCACGATTCTCTGCGTGGCTTCGGAGAACAGGTAGTATCCGTTTTTCGCTTCACCGTTTTTCGGCTTGTCTTGCAAAATACCGACTTCTCCCATCAAGGCCGAGCCATAACCAAAGCCGTAGCGGGCGAATGTACCCACGCGCGCATTGCTCACAAATTTGCTGGTCGAATAGAGAGCCGAAGTTCCGACGCGAAAGGCCTCTTTCATCTCCGTCTCATAGGTGACAGATAGACCCATCTGCCGAACGTCGGCGTTTTCTTGAAACATGTTCCCGCCGAATGCGTTGACCGTAAATTCCCAGGTGGGCTGAATGTAATGCGCCACTACACCGTGGGACTGATCGTTTTGCGCCAGTCCCAACTTGGCCCGTGAGTAGGCGGTGTGGTTCACATGGCGAATTCCATAAACTTTGTCGAGGAAACCGAAATACCACCAGAGATTTTCGCCGGTGAGAACCCGCAAATAATGTTCGCGCGAAATCCACTCCGGAACTTTTTCTGCGCCAGGCGTTTGCAATCTTTGCGGCTGCGGAACGTACCCGATCGAGCCGACAAACGCCCACTTTTGATCGCGATTGAAAAGCAGCGCCAAATTCGCATCGGCCTGCATAGTAATATATCGAGTGTTTACGCCACTTGAGGGCGGATTCGGTTGATAAACCAGCTCACGAGCCTTAAATCCAGGGCGGAGCCACCAGGGCAATTTTCTCCGACCAAAAAGGCCAGAGGCCTCGCCCAATTCCTCGTCAGATCGACCCCGCGCCAATGCTCTTCCGGCGATTTCGGCGCCCCATAAAGCCCGCCCATAGTCGTTGAGGGGTCCGTTCCCGTGTCCATTAAAATGACAGGTCAGACAGGATGCGTACTTATATCCAATAAACTCGGGGTAGGCGGATGCCAATTGGGGAACGGAGAGTAGTACTAAGATGAGAATCAGTGGCATCGAATTAGAAGTCTAGCTACAATAATATTCTGGTCAAGGGTAATGGGGGGGACTGAAAATGTATTTTTCTAAATTTTTAACGGCTATCATTATAGCGCTTAGCTTTTCACGGGCTGATGCTTCTGCCGGCCAAGTGGCCGTCGACGTAATTTTAAGCCCAGCGGGCAGCTTTAAAGCGGAAACCAAGAGAGTTTCGGGCACGGCTAAGAAGACTCCGGACGGCGTTATTGCTGAAAATGTAGTGATCGACGCAACCACGCTCGCCACCGGCGTTTCACTTCGAGACAGTCATCTTAAAAAGCGCCTGTTGACCGACAAGTTCCCTCAGATCAAGCTAGTCAAAGCCGAAGGAAAAAACGGCAAGGGCAAAGGCATTATCGATATCATGGGCAAAAAGAAAACTGTCGACGGCACCTACACGGTGGACGGCAAGAATCTAAATGCCCAGTTTAAGATGAAGCTCTCTGACCTCAATATTGAGGACGTGAACTATATGGGGATCGGCGTTAAGGATGAAGTTATAGTGCATGTGAATATTCCGATCAGTGGCGAGGCCCCGGCTTCACCAAAGCGATCGACCAGTTCGAAAAAAACCGCGAGGAAGTAAGCACCCATGTTTTGGCAGAGATCAGCATTGCTAGCACTCACCTTGGCTCTCAGCGCCTGCCTACAAGCGGAGAACTCGAACTCATTGGATTCGCAGATGTATGGCGATTTCGGCGGGAGCCCCGAGTTCCTTGCCGCGCGCACAATCATTGGGCAGAGCTGCAATGGCTGCCACGCCTATCATACGCAAACCGAGGCTGAGCTAAAGGCGCAGAATCTGCTCGTCGGTGGCGATCCGGACAATTCGTCTATCTATTATCGATTGGTCGGCTCCGCTGGAGCCATGGGCCCAAAGGACATGCCGCAAGGAGGAGCCCTCAGCTCCTCGGATCTCCAGGCCATTCGGGCCTGGATCCTAAGCGTATCACCGTAAAAGCAAAAAAAAACGGCTTCGATCAGAAGCCGTCCTACTACCTGAATCCAAGTATACGAGTTAACTGTATACCCGGATCCCGGAATTTAATTATTTTACTGCAGGTTTCGAGTGAACAGCGTACTTCTCGAATTCGCCGTACTCGTGCAGTTTATTGTAAAGCGTCTTGATGGTGATCCCGAGCGCGTTCGCGGCTTGAGTCTTGTTGCCGTCGAAGTAGTTCAGAGCCTTCAAGATATAGCGCTTTTCCAACTCGTGAAGAGTCATAGTGGGATCGTAATCGTCGATCACAACCTTGTGGTCGGGATTACGGATATGATCCGGCAGATCGCCGGGCATGATCACATGACCTTCCGAAAGGATCTGGAGACGTTCGCAAACGTTTTGCAGTTCGCGAATGTTACCCGGCCAATCGTACTTCATCATGATCTTCATCGCGTCTTCGGACATCTGACGGCCGCGGTTTAAAAAACCCGACGGATTCGATGACAAGAAGTGCTCGATCAACGAAGGAATATCTTCCTTACGGCGACGGAGCGGCGGCGAGTGAACCATAATCGTGTTGATGCGGTAGAAAAGATCTTCGCGGAAGTTGCCGCGCAAAACTTCTTTATCCAACTCTTTATTTGTAGCGCTGATCAGGCGGACATCGACGCGAAGGGGATCTTTACCACCCACGCGATAGATCTCGCCTTCCTGCAGGAAGCGCAACAACTTGGCTTGAATGCCCGGGCTCAGCTCTCCGATTTCATCGAGGAACAGAGTTCCACCGTTGGCCACTTCGGCCAATCCGATCTTGCGGGAATAAGCGCCGGTGAAGGCACCTTTCTCATGACCGAAGAGTTCGCTTTCAAGAAGCGTCTCGCGGAGTGCGCCGCAGTTAATCGCGACGAACGGCTTGTGGCGACGGTTCGAGCGCTCGTGAATCGCATTCGCGACTAGCTCTTTACCGGTACCGCTTTCACCCAAAATCAATACTGTTGCATTGCTGGGAGCAACTCGATCCACCATTCGCATGAGTTGGCGCATAACCTCTGACTTATAGACAATGCGCTTGTTCTCAGTAACAGTGGGAGTGTGAGATCCCGTTGGATTAGCGGTGGGAAGACTGGTGGTCTCACCATCAAAGTGAGACGATTTATCCATACCCGACATACGTACAACCCCTTTGGTTTACAGTTGTTTCAGCTTCCCCCCGGACTGCTACAACTCAGTGCGTCTTTGACTCGACACGCCGTTCTAACAGATGCTGAAAGTTTGCGCAAGTCTTTTTTGCATGGCGCCATGTAAGAAGTCTGCCCCGAAAGGAGAGCCCTACATTGTCACCTCAAAAGCGACCAAATTTGGCCTCTCTTGCGCTTAAGTACCTGAAATACCTGAGCCTGCAAAGGACTGCGAGTGATCATACATCCAAGTCTTATGCCAATGATTTAGGGCAGTTTCTGAGTCCGCTTGGTGTTCAAAAGATTTTATACACCTCGCTAACTCCAGTTAGTTCTTTCCAAGTCATAGCGAAAGAAAACCAGGCTATTAAAGACACATGGAGTGAAAAAACTCTCCTCGAGTTGATGCAAAAATCCATGGCTGAGTGGGCGTCTTTGAGCGCGGCCTCGCGCAACCGCAAATGGGCCTGCGTGCGCGGATTTTTGAAGTGGCTGCGCGACAAGGAATTTATCTCGGAAAATCTAGATCTTCGGATTCACTCGGCCAAGCTGCCACAAAAAATCGCGCATTTTATTTCGGTCGATGAGGCCATCGCTTTAGTGAAAAGTCTCAGCGACGGACCCGAAAAAGCGCTGGTGCTCCTATTATATGGCGGAGGCTTGCGCGTTTCAGAAGCCTGCGCTTTACAGTGGCGCGATTTGCTGCCCGACTCACGCACACTTCGCGTGCTGGGTAAGGGCGGACGCGAACGTCTGGTGACTCTCCCCGCCTCGTGCTGGAATGTGGTTGCGAAGCTCAAACGGGACGGAAAATTTCTTTTTGGGGGCGAGGTCGCGCTGTCGAGCCGCAAAGCCTATGATTGGGTGCGTGAAGCCGGAGCGAGGGCCGGATTAGTCGCCCCACTTCATCCCCATGCCTTGCGGCACTCCTTCGCCACTCACCTATTGTCGTCGGGCGCCGATTTGCGGGTGCTGCAAGAGTTGCTCGGCCACCAATCTTTGTCGTCCACGCAAAAATACACTCATTTGAGCATCGATCATTTGGCGAATTCTTTGGAAAAACACCACCCTCTCTCGGCGTCAAAGCTCAAAAAGTCGAGCGATCTGGAATAGAGTCCCCGAATGCCTGCAAAAAAGGCTGTCTTGCTCGATCGAGACGGCACGCTCATTGTTGATATGGTTTACTTGAATGATCCGGAACGGATTGAATATCTGCCGGGAGTGTTTGAGGCCATGCGCTTGCTGCGCGATTATAATTTTGTTTTTTGCGTGGCGACCAATCAAAGCGGTGTGGCCCGCGGCATCGTTGACGTGCGCAACCTCGATGAGATTCATCGGCGGATTCAGGCTAAATTCTGTAGTGAGGGCGTAGATATTTTATCGTTCCACTCGGCGCCCTATATGACTTCGTTCGACCATCCGATGCGCAAGCCTAATCCGGGAATGTTGCACGAGGCGGCCCGCTGGCACCATCTCGATTTATCGGCGTCATGGATGGTGGGCGACCGAATGACTGATGTGGAGGCGGGTCACCGTGCCGGCTGCCGCTCGGCCTTGGTGGGCGTGCAAGAAAACCCATCGGCATTTAAGCAGTTCCGCCCGCCCGAAATTCACGCGCCAAATTTGCTGAATATCGCGCGCGAGATCATCGCGCGGAGTTAGTTGGCACCTTTAACTGCCAGACTCGTTAATCATCTCATACAATTTTTTGAAAAACGCGGCCGATGGGACGGCCACATTGGCGTATTCCGTGCTATATGGCACTCCGATTACGGAGCGCCCGGCGCCGTTTCTTCTTTCGGCGGCATGAATGGCCACGACTCGCGCGACGCTTTTGCCATCGCTCGTTTCTCGAATAAAAAGGGGACCACCGGATGAGCCAGATGAAATACTGCAACTGTGAAGAACCCCGGAACCCAGAAACGTATAAAACGCATCCATTATCCGGCAGCCCTTCTCATAGTATGGCACTTCGCCGCCATCCATATCTGAAGGATAGCTGACCGCATAGAGCGGCTTTGTTAGAGCCGTCAATTCGTCCGCCGTTTGCGAGCGGACTCCAAACCAGCCGATGCTGGATCCGATATCCCACTCCGTTTTGAGCAACGCCCAATCATTGGCCGAGTCGCTATGTTCGGTGGTGCCGACCCAGATGTGGATGATTTTGGCCATGTGAATCCAACGATCATTGCCTTTGAGCGTGCCGTTGTAGCCGGCGTAGAACGAATAGTTCCCGATCGCGATTTTTTTGGTCTCTTTGTTCACCACGCAGTGGGCGTTGGTGGCGATAATATTTTTGTAAACTAAAAATGCCGTACATGAGGAGCCCAGCGCCGTATACAGGCGGCCGACCGCGCCCCAAGGGGCATTGCGATCTTCGAGGACTTTGCGTTGATCGTCACGAAAGACCGTTGCCTGCGATTCGAAGCAAGTCAAAAAAAGAATTGCGAACAAAAGAGCCAACCGCAACACGAGTACCTCGAAAAATTCTAAATCTTTGGGAGCGCAGGTATTACCAAGACAGGCTGAATTTCACAATACGTCTGGTAAAAAGTGCGCGACTGACTAGTTATGGGTCGCGAATGCAAACCGCGTGAGCGCGAAAGCAAATGTTGCAGGCGGGAATCTGCCCCGCTTCGACACGACAGCGATTGCCCTCGGCCACAACCACCGCCGGAGAGTTGGTGTAGTAGTCGTCGGCCGGGGTGGCGTCGCCTGTTAGATTGGTGGGGAACGCGGGCCATGGCCCGATCTCATATCCGCAACCCGAAACTCTATAGCCAACGGGGCACGTAGCAAAAACCGGAATGGGCAGCGCCGGGCAATTTGGACTGGTCGCCATGCCCACACACGAAAGCGCTGGGCCGCTGTCTCGAAGTACGGTGTCAAAGGTGGCGCCACCCCCACCGCCGCCTCCCCCGCCCGTCGTCAATACACAGCTACTCAAGGTTTGCGCACCGGCGCCGCCTGTGGTGGTCAACGCGATGGGGAACATAAGAGGTGCCATCAAGGTCGCAGTACGAGTGTTGTCAAAATCCACAATTAAATTCGCATTGAATTGATCGCTGGTCGGCGTACAGGGTTGAATTGCGCACGATACGTTGCCGATGCGAATCGAGGTGGCTAAAAGACGCGGCGAATGCGGCGACGCCACGGCCGCGCCGTTGACTTCCAGAACGGGTGGCGCGCCCACCTCGGCTCGGGATGGAATTCGCGGATAAGGCGGAACATTCACAGCGGTCAAGTTCATCGGATCAAATGTGTAGGCAGGAGCTTGGTTAATTAAAAAGGTGCACACGGCTCCACCCGCCAATGTGGCGGTGAGAGTGCGGGCCAAATCCAAGCTGGCCACTTTGTCGGCGAGCTGCGCGCTGGTTCTCTGCTGCGACGAAAATACGGAGGCCAAAACTCCAAGCGTAGCGGTTAGAATGGCGGTCACGATCAGCATTTCAGTGAGTGACATTCCCTTTTGGAATTTCATAGCTCGCTCCTCACTGCAGTCGCAGGCAAATCGCCTGGGCTTTAAAACAGATTCCGCATCCCGGTGCGCCACCGGCATCCATCTTACAAGAATTTCCCTCAGGGATAAGATCGTCGGGAGAAGCGGAATGAAAGTTGTTCCACGGCGGCGGTTGGCCGCTGGGCTGCGGATTATTCACTGTCATTCTATAACCACATCCGCTGACCCGGTATCCGACCGGGCAGGTGGCAAAAACAAATGCCGGGACAAAATTGCAGTTGGGATGACTCGGACTCCCGCCGCAAGAATCCACACTCTCGACGAGGACTCGATCCACCACCACACCTCCCCCGCCGCCACCGCCCGCCGGTGTGAAGGTGCATGTGTTGACCGTTTGCGCGCCCGCGCCGCCGGTGCTTCCGAGTTGCACGGGAATACTCAGCGGCGCAATCGGGCCTGCGGCCCGGGACGTGTCGAAGACGACCAACAAGTTGGCGGTGAACTGATTTGTGGTTGGCGTGCAAGGTGGGGTGGCGCACGCCAAATTCTCAATGCGAATGGCATTCGCCACTAAGCGCGGCGAGAGCGGCGATGCGAGCGCGGTGCCATTGGCCACCAGAACCGGGCTTGCTCCGGCCACGGGTCGCGAGGGAATTTGCGCGAAGGTGGGCAGGGTTGCCGCGGCGAGATTGGTCGGATCGACGGTGAACGGCGGCGCGCTGGTAAACATAAACGTGCAAACATTGGCGAGCGTGGATCGCAGGGAGCGCTCGAGATCGAGACTGGCTAGTTTGTCGTTCAACTGCGCAGCCTGCTGTTGTTGCGAGGTCAGGGTAGACATAAAAACCGTGAGTCCCGTCGCCAAAAGCGCGACCAGAACCATAACTTCGACCAATGACATTCCAGACTGAAGCTTCAACTTTGACCTGCTCATTGAACCCTTATGCAAATGGCTTGCGCCACAAAGCAAACTCCGCAACCCGGCACCCAATCTCCAGCTCGAACGGTGCAGCCATTGCCCACGGCATAAACATCCGCCGGCGCCGAAGTGATATGGTCATCGCCCGGGGTGGCGTCACCACTCAGAGCGGCGGCCGCATTTGCCGGCCATCGACTCACTCGGTAGCCGCAAGACGAAACTTCGGAACCCACGGGGCAAGCGGCCACGACCGCCGCGGGCACAGCAGGACAGTTCGGATTGGCGGCTTGCCCGAGACAAGATTCGGCGGCACTTTCTATAAACACCGGATCTTGCAAGGCTCCACCGCCACCGCCGCCGTTGATCGTACAGCTGGCTAGTCTTTGCGCGCCTGCTGGGCCCGTGGTGGTGAGCGCAATCGGAAACGTGAGGGGCGCCATGGACGCGGCTAAACGAGAATTGTCGAACTCAACAATTAAATTGGCGTTGAACTGATTGGTCGTTGGCGCGCACGGCGGCACCGCGCAGGTCACATTGGCAATGCGAATCGCGGTGGCCACGAGCCGAGGCGAGTTGGGTGCAGCGGCGGCCACGCCGTTGGCCACCAACGCGGGCGTGGCCCCAGGCATGGCGCGCGACGGGATCTGCGGAAACGGTGGTACACTCACCGCGCCCAAGTTCATGGGGTCGAAGGTGTACGCAGGCGCAAGGCTAAGCATAAAAGTACAAACTCCGCCGCCGGCGAGCGTGGCGGTGAGTGTGCGGGCTAAATCTAAGCTCGCCAGTTTATCGGCCATCTGCGCGCTCACCCGCTGTTGCGATGTGAACACAGATGCGAGGACCGTAAATGTGACTGTCAGAATAGACGTCACGACCATGACCTCGACGAGAGACATTCCGCGCTGTTTGTTCAAATTGAGCTCTCCCTGCCTGATCATTCTGATCTGGTCCGAAGTCGCATGGGAGTCCAGGATTGAGAATTCTCAGTTCGAGAGTCCAGTGAATCAAGTTGGCGCGAAGATTGAGCTTTGCGCTATTTCTGCCGAAAAGCATAATGGACTTACCACGAGGATATTATATGAACGTTTGTTATAAGTGGGTCATTGGCTTTTGCCTCGCCTTTATGTTCTCTGCCGCGAACGCCCAAGGGGTGCACGGGGTCTTGAGAGTTGTAAAAGGCGACGTGCAAATCAAATCCGCTAAAACAGGACAAACCGTACGCGCGCGAGTCGGTGAAAAGGTGTTTCCAAAAGACACCATCATCACGGCCAAAGATGCCCGTGCGAAAATCGTGATGGTCGACAACAACGAACTGAACGTTTCGCCCGAGTCTCAAATTGAGATTCAAAATTACGAGTATGATCCCGCAGCCGGTAAAAAAGATGTTTTGCTAAACGTGATCTACGGAAAAGTCCGCTCAAAAGTTGAGCAAAAATACGATGGCAAAACTTCGAAGTTCCAAATCAAAACTCCCTCTGCAGTGGCGGGTGTTCGTGGAACGGACTTCTTGACTGGCTTTCAGGGCGGTCAAACAAATGTAGTTACGTTTGAAGGTAAAGTTGAATTCGGTATGCCGGGCCCTGGCGGCAGCATTCAAAATCCGGTGAGCGTGACTCCCGGAATGTCGGCGTCTAATAGTATGGGGCAGCCCCCGGCGCCACCGATTCCAGTGCCGAAAACTGATTTAGCAAAAATGGATGGCGACTCGAAAGCCGAAGGCCCGCCCAAAGGCGGCCCGCCAGCTGGTGGCGCAAATCCGCGAGCTCCGTCGAACGACGGCGGCAACAAGGACAATAAGCAAGATGGCAAACAGGACGGTGCGAACAACGGCGGCGCCGCTGGTGGTCGAACTCCGGCCGCAAATGGCGGCAATGCCGGTGGTGGAGCCAATGATCCTGGACCAAAGCCCGAGGGCAGCATGGTTGGCGCAGCACCGCCGCCTCCTCCGCCGCCCCCTCCTCCGCCTCCGCCCGGCGCCCCAGCATTCAATATGCCCGTTGTGCCTATCAATCAGCCATTTCAGCCGCCTACGGATATTATTAGCGGTGGCAATACCAACTTGAAAATCATCGTCAATACCGGCCCCTAATAAAACAGTTCCTCGAATGAGCGGATTTTGGCTATCCTATTGTGAGTAACAACAATAGATAGAGCCGAAATCCGTCTTCAAGGAGTTGCATCGTGGTCGTCGTGCTTACACTTCTGTTTTCCTCCGCATTTTCCACTTATGCTCAAAGCACTAAGCCCGTTGATGGGCAGACGATGAATATCACCTATGGCTCGACCTCGTGGAACACCGATAGCCGAAAAATTGACTCCGCCTACCTGGTCATGAAAGACAAGACCACCGGTAAAATGGTGCAAATTCAATTGGAAGAGACGGAGCCAGATTCCTCAAAGTTCGATGGTAAATTTAGCGTTTCTTTGAGCGACACCGACCCGCAAGTTTTTATTCCGCCTAAAGAGCTGCGCAATCCGGAGCGCGACTATAAAAAAGTTTTTCAGATGATTCAAAGCGGGCAGCTCACTACAAAGCCTATTGTTTGGAAAAAAAATGAGAAGGGCCAGGCCCTGGTTGACGTTTACGACACGAAGGAACAAGCGGACGCAGTTCAGAATGCGTATCAAACGGAGCAAAAGTTAAAAGCGGCGGCCGAGCACAATCGCCTCGTTAAAGTGGCCCAGGCTAAGGAACAAGCGCTAGCGGCCAAGGCCGCTGAAGCGAAAGCCCTAATGGAAAAACTGGCACTTGAGGCCGCCCGCCGTGAATCGGACCGAGTCCGTATGGAGCAAATCGAGAGACAAAAGGCCGCCGAGCGAGAACGCGCGGCCAAAGCCATGACCGAAAAACAAAAGGCGGAGCGCAAAGCCCAAGCGCAAAGTTTAGCGGATGAAGCCATGGTGTTTTTTAGGCAGGGCGAGTTCGACAGCGCGGAACAGAAATTTCGCCAGGCTGTGGAGCTCGATCCCGAAAACCGCTCATATTATTTCCGCTACGGCGTCACACTATTTCGCACTGAGAAATTTAACGAATCTCTCGTAATTTTGAAGCTCGCTCAGGTTGAGCCAAATCTGGAGCTTGAGAGATCCTATTTTATGGGTCTCGTTCACTATCGGCTTAAAGAATATAAGCCGGCCAAAGAACATTTCGCAAAGGCCAGTGCTTCTAACGACGATCTTATCGGACCGTCTTCGACGTTTTATTTGGGAATTTTGCAGTACTCGTTGGAAGAATACGAACCGGCTAAAAAATCTTTCGAGAAAGTGCTCGACACTTCGAAAGATCCTAAAATGGACGCTCAGGCCGAAGAGTATATCGAACGCATTCTCAATGCGCTAAAGTTTAAAAAGCTGCAAGAAAAGCGATGGACCGCCAACGGGACACTCGGGCTCACCTATGACTCGAACGTCATTCTTTCGCCCGACACAAGTAGCACCGAAGCCACCGATCAGGCCGACGCGAGACTGATCACGCTGGGTGACCTTTCCTACCGTGCGATCTACAATCAAACTCACCAGCTCTCCGTCAAGGGCTCAGCCAATCTCATGAACTCGTCCAAATCTGCCGTATCAAGAGCCGATCCGTTTATGTTCGACCTTAGCACTCCCTACAATTACACGTCGACGGCCTTTAAAAAGGGCTACGTTCTCTCGCTAAAGCCAACTTATCAAATTTTGTATATGGACCCCACCTCGAGCGGTAAGAAAACGAATATCATGTCGAGCTACTTTGTGGGTGCCGACAATTTATTTGTGATGAAGCCGGACTGGTTTGCGGTTTATGGCCTGGAAGTTCGCAGTGATGACTTTAAGTTATCGGATTCCGTGGGCGACAACGATTACGACGCTATGAAGATCACATTGAAAACAACGCAAATGGTTTTTATGGACAAGGCCCATAAAGAGGCTCTGATCGCTAATTTTGGCGTCGGCCTCAACGCCGCCAAGGGCAAAAACAAAAAGTACAACCGCATCGAGGCCGGAGTGAACTATATGCGGCCCATGAAGTGGGGCTACTCGTGGAATGCCGGGCTCGCGGTTTACAACTTGGATTACTCAAGTTCGACGGACGGACGCAAGGACCTCAACGTAACTTTCACTACCGGCGTGGATAAACCGATCAAGGATTGGGTGAGCTGGGGAGTCTCAGCCGCTTACACCAAAAACGACTCCACGAATGAAACCAGCTATGAATATAGCAAGTGGATGATCATGAGCACGGCCACGTTTACGACGATCTTTTAGGTCGGCTTATTATTAAGTTAAAGTTCCCAAATAATGTCTAAGATGGTCGTGGACTTGCTCCGCGACTCGGCGGCGGTCTTCGCCCTTTGATGCAATTTGCTCATGCTGGGCGATGCCGGCGCCGAGCCAACTTTGAAACTCGGGCTCGGGCGGCAAAATGCCCTGGCTGGCGAGAAGTTTGAGCTCGAAGTGCACTTTTAATTTATCGATGTCGTTGCTGGTTTCGGCCGCCGCGAGAGCGTTGCCGATCAGGTTGAATAAATCCGGCGAATCAATCACGCCCTGCTGACTCATTTTATGCACCAGCTTCAACCAGTTGAGCGCGGTTTCAAGACGTTTGTAGTCAGTTCTTAGTTTAGGGAACTCGCGCAGCAACTGCGCCTCTTGCAGAGTGTGCAGCGGATCGCCGTCGCTGTTGGACCCTTGCCGGTACGTGACCTCGAGGTAATGCGTGGGCTCCAAAATCCCGCCCGGAAAACGCTTTTTGCTCTTCGCCCCGCCCCGCGCGAAAAAATTAATTCGCGCGCCGAGTGGATTGAGACCGTGCACGATCAAGTCGGATTCGCCGTGCTTAAATAATTTTAAAACTAAAATGCGCTCTTTATGGATCACGGCGAGGCCGCTTCCATAGTCGCGGCCATATTGGCGATGGGCTTGCGCCGACGCAGGTAAAAGAATGCGCCGAGCAGCGCCCAGCAGGCGATACTCAACTGAAAGGCCGTAATGGCCGTCGTCCCAAATGATGTTTGTTTATTGAGATAAATTTGAAACAAATAATGAAAGGCCACCTGGCCCACACCGATACCCGCCGGCGAGATGGGCACCGCGGTGACCACAAATCCCATGGGGACCGCGAACAGCACGGCATTCCAAGTGATTGCCGTCTCGCCGCTGAAAACGGCGATTTGGTAAAAGAAGATCATAGTGAACACTTGCGCAAACAGACTCGACGCCACTGAGAGTGCGATGGTCTTACGGTCTTTGCCAAAGCGCTGAAACGCCTCGACGGCTTTGCGCAAGGGCTCAACTCTCACCATCAGATAATTCAAACCGAAGGCTCGCGTCAGCCGCTGCGAAAAGGCGATGGTGAAAAAAACCGTAAGGCCCAAAAAAATTAAAAAGCACAGCAAGGCGACCCAGCGAATCTGCTCGTGGCCCATGACAAATTCAAAATCAAAGGCCACGGCGATCAAGCTCAACACAAAAAATGAGTAAAGACCCAGCGCCCGGTCGATAACAATCGAGAGAATTGAGTCGATTTTTCGCTCCGGGTAATCGGCCACCAGATAGTAGCCCCGCACCAAATCCCCGCCCACGGCGCCGGGCAGCGCGTGGTTAAAGAAAATTCCGATCAAGTAGAGCGAAAATCCGTACCTCAGCTTGAGATGAAATCCACGCGCCTTGAGCAGCAAAAGCCATCGCCACGCCGCCAGTACCAAGTTCGCGCCACAGAGCAGAAGCGCCATAACCACATTGAACGGCGTCATAAGGCCCCACAGGACCGTCAGGTCGAGATGGCCGGAGCGCACCATAAAGGTGATCAGGCCGACGGCCACTAGGATCTTAAGGGTAATTGTGAGGATGCTCTTCGCTTTTGACGCCATATTTCACTTTATTCTCGTTAAAATTACCGTTAATTTGTCCGCTTCGTCAAAGGAGTTGGGAATGAATATCGCTATGCTTGGCACCGGCTATGTGGGTCTAGTCGCCGGAGTTTGCTTCGCCGACGCTGGTCACGATTTGATCTGTGTGGATTCGAACGAAAGCAAGATCAAGTCTCTACTTGATGGCAAAGTTCCTTTTTACGAACCCGGGCTTGAAGAATTGTTCGGGCAAAATCGCAAGCGGATGAAGTTCACTTCGAACGTGAGTGATGCCGTACGCGCGGCTTCGGTGATCTTTATCGCCGTCGGCACTCCCGAACAAGCCGATGGCTCGGCCGATATGGAGCCGACGTTCAAAGCGCTTGGTGAAATCTGCAAAGCGGCCACCGAGCCGAAGGTCGTGGTTTTAAAATCAACCGTGCCGATCGGCACTTCTCGACAATGTATTTCATTTTGCCGCGAGCACGCGAAGGTCGCGATTGAAATCGTTAACAACCCAGAATTTTTGCGCCAAGGCGCCGCCCTGGAAGATTTTTTAAAACCCGATCGCGTGGTGATTGGCTGCTCGTCGGATCGCGCTCGCGCACTGATGCAAGAACTGTATGAGCCCTTTGTCTCGCGCAATGGCAATAAGCCGATTTTATTTATGGATAACACCTCGGCCGAAATGACCAAGTATGCGGCCAATTCATTTTTAGCCATGAAGATTTCGTTTATCAACGAGCTCGCTCTATTGAGCGACAAACTGGGCGCCGATATCGAGTCGGTGAAAGCTGGGTTTACTTCAGACAACCGTATCAATCCGGCATTTTTTAGTCCGGGTATTGGCTATGGCGGATCGTGTTTTCCAAAAGATGTGCGCGCGCTGATTCATACTGGAAAATTAAATGATATCGATTTGAAATTGCTTAAGGCCGCCGACGAAGTGAACGAACGGCAAAAGACGATTTTGACCACTCGCTTGATGGAGCATATGGGCGGCTCATTGAAAGGCAAGACCATCGGTCTTTGGGGCCTGGCCTTTAAGCCGCGCACCGATGATGTGCGCCGTGCGCCTAGTTTAAAAATTATGGAAGAATTGTTTTTAAACGGCGCTAAGGTGCGCGCTTTTGACCCGGTGGCCACCAAAAATGCTGTTGAGGCCTCGCGGGTTCCGTTTGAGGCCTGCGAATCCGCTCTAGAAGCCATTGACGGGGCCGATGCTCTGTTGATTGTTACCGAGTGGCCCGAGTTTAAAGCGGTGAATTGGCGCACGGTGAAGTCGAAAATGAAGAACGCCCTGGTGTTTGACGGGCGCAATTTGTACGACCCGGCAAAAATGAAGACCGAAGGCGTAGAGTATTACGGAATTGGCCGGCAAGTGCGCGGCACCGACGGGCGCAGCTAGACTTGGATATTCCAGAGTTTGGCTCTAAGGAAAATGGCGTTCAATATACGGACCGGCCTGGCTCCTACGGATTTTTATTTAACAAACATCGTGAGCTCGCGATTGTGCAAACCACGTTTGGCACTTTTTTGCCCGGTGGCGGTTTAGATCCGGGCGAGTCAGACCTGGATGGGTTGAAGCGGGAATTGTGGGAAGAAATGGGCGTGAAAGTTCAAAGCGCCACATTAGTTTGTAAATCCGCACAGTATTTATACTCGCGGCACTACGGAAAGCACTTTAGGAAGATCGGATCGTTTTACTTGGTCGAAGTGGCCCAGCCCATTTTGCTAAAGATGGAGCCCGAGCACGAGTTGCTTTGGATGGACAAGCGGCAAGCCGCGCTCGAGCTCAGCGAAGAATTCCAACGCTGGGCCATTGAGAAAATATGACGCGAACCGAAAAGGTACCTGGTACCTCAGCGCTTCTTCTGAATGCTGAATGCGACTTTCTTTACGCCGCCGCCTTTTACGGCGTCGACGACTTCGGTGACTAGTTCGAGGGTTGAATCTTTATCAGCGACGAGCAGCGCGTTCACTTCAGGATTGATGCTTACGCTTTTTTTCGCTTGATCCATCAGCTCGGCAACCGTGACGGGATTGTTGTTTAAGAACAACTCCCCTTGCTTACCCAGCACCACGCGCAGCGGAGTTTTATCGCGCTCTTGCAAGGCGCTGGTCGACTTGGGCAAGTTGATATCGATCTTTGGCTGCATCACTAAGGGTGCCGCCACCATAAAGATGATCAACACCACCAAAATAATATCCACGAGTGGGATTACGTTAATCTCGACGATCGCGTTGCCGCCATTTGAAGATGTTTTTGCCGCCATGGCTTACGCCTTTCTGCTTTTTGTATAGGCAAGGCACAGGTCGCGGGCGGCGTCGATGTTGTCGAGCACAAGGCCGACCTTTTTCTGAAAAAAGTTAAAGGCCATAACTGCAGGGATCGCCACTGCAAGACCAATCGCCGTTGAGACAAGCGCGTGCGCGATACCGGCCATCACCACTTCGTTGCCCTGGCCCGGAGCCACTGCAAGATCGTTAAAGGCCTTCATAATCCCCATCACGGTGCCAAGCAGCCCGACGTATGGAGCGTTTGAGGCAATTGTCCCGAGGAGATTTAGGTTTTTCTCCATCGCCGGGCGCTCTGTGGTTTTGAAGGAGTTAAAGAGCTCATCCAGGCCATTGGGGCCATTCTTTTTTACGAAGTTGAGTCCGTAATTCAAAGCCCGACCTTCGAGAGAGCGTCCGTCTTCAGATAATTTTTCCAATTGCGTGAGGTCTTGCGCAGCGATTACGCCTTGAAAGTCGAGCGCAACTTTGCGGCTGAGATTGCCAATCTTTTTTAGCGCGAAGTACCGCTCAATCATAATCCCTACGCTCAGCACGCTCATCAAAGCCATAATATAAAGGATTGCGTGAGCTGAGCCTTCGGCGATCTTAAATAATGTATCCATGTGTGTTTCCCCCCTGATATCGGCCGGGCGCGTGGGCGACCGGCGAAAGTGTTTTAAAACTTTAAAAACTACAAGCTCGCTCGAGATTCCTCTTCACTGCCCGCATCGACCAAGTTGAATTCGACACGGACTAAATGATCGGCTTTCCGCACCGGGTTGCCATTTGCATCCACAAACGGGCGATATTTATACAAACTCACGGCGCGGCGGGCCTCGCCCTGAAACTCGCTGCGATTCTCGCCGTCGATCACGCGCACGTTTTCAACTTCGCCTTTTTCGTTGATATCAACTTGCAACATCACCCAGCCCTCTTTACCCGCCAGGAGCGCGGCTTTGGGGTATTTGGGTTTAATTTTGTAGTAAGGCACGTCGCTGTTGGTTTGCTTTTCGGCAATTCCATCACCCGGCGCCGATTTAACTTCTTTCTGCACACCCGCGACTTCGCTGGTCTTGTCTTGCAGCTCTTCCATCTTCTCTTCGACCGGGGGCTTTGGCGGCGCCTGCATCGGTGGCGCCTCGAGCTCTTCGTAGCCGAGGTCCACATAGTTCTCCACAGGCGCTGGCGCGGAATTGCCGAGGTTGAACCCGACCGCAACTCCGGCCATGATCAGTCCGTGCGCCAGTAGCGAATACACAAAAGATCCGCTCGAAGTTTTGGGCGATAGAATGCTTATCATCGCTGACCTCTCACCAAGGTTACAGATCGTTAAAAAGTCGCTTTGTATCCCGTAAAGTACTGTCGTCCGATTTGGTCGTAGATCGTCGAATCCAACAGACCATTCGGATTCGAATCATCCAGCGGCGGCGTTGAACCAAAAACATTCTTTACGCCAGCCGTGAATGTGCCAATTGTTTTTGTCGCGTAGGAGTACTGCATGTCGTACGTGGTGTAGTTCGGCATACGGCCTTCCTCTTTAACCGCCTTCATTTGTCCGGCTGTGGTTAAGGCCGAAGCTGTAACCGTGTGGCGTTCGTTGGCCGTGTATCCCGCCGACAAAACGTTGCGCCAGTGAGGGCGGCCGCTTTCGCCGAGTTTGTTGCGGTACGGAGTTCCGGGAAAACCCTGCTGCTTAAACGCGAACAACTGTGAATGATCGACGCCGAATCGCATCTTCCAGACGCGGACGCTGGACGAGACATCGATGCCCGTCACTTCTTGGGCTGAAAGATTCTGCAGCGGAGCTTGAATCTGATTGATGTAGCCGGTGGCATCGCGATCGACGATCACTCCGTGATTGGCTAGGTTGACGCCTGAGGCCTCGGCCAGCATGGCGTCTTCATAGTCGATGCCGACCACGTTCTTCATCTTGGCCATAAAAAGATCGAGGCCGATATTGAAGTCGCGGTTGGGCTCATAGATTGCGCCCACAGTGTAAGATTCCGAGTTTTGCTCTTTCAATCCTGGGTTACCGCTGCTCGAAACTGGGTACTGAGCGGGCGCGCAACTTGGAGTGGCGCCGCCGAGCGCTTTTTCTCGGTTACACGACGGGTGATCGATAAACGTGGGATTGCCCATAGATTTTCCCGCGTAGAGATCTTGCATCAACGGGGCTTTAAAGCCGGTGCCCGCCGATCCGCGAACCAGCCAGCTTTTGCTCGGCTTGTAAGTGAATCCGGTTTTTGGATTTATACTGTCGCCAAAGTCACTGTATTGGTCGTACCGACCCGCGAGCTGCAGCTCGAGTTTTTGTGTAACGGGGATCGACAACTCCGAGTAAACCGCTTTGGTGTCGCGCTGACCACCGCCCGAACTTCCGGCATTGCCGTAGACGTTTTCAGCAAGACTCTCGGTATCGAATTTGTCGGAATATTTTTGAAATGTAAATGTAGTGCCCACGGCAATGCCGAGATCGCCGCTCTTCATTTCAGCAAGCGTGCCGGTGACTTTCATGTCGAGGCTCGAGAGCTCTGAAGTGGTTTCTTCCAGCGGCCGATAGCGGGCCGAATTCAGTACGCCATGGGTGCTGGCGTCGAGCGGATTAAAAGCTCCGCTGGCGATCAACTCTTGCACTTTGCTGATGAGCGCGTATCCGTTAACGCCCTCGTCACGGTTTTCAACGCGATTGTGAGCAATGTTCACATCGGCTTCCCATCCCGAGCCAATATCAACC
>CAYVRZ010000038.1:0-24295 GCA_964453895.1 uncultured Pseudobdellovibrionaceae bacterium
CGCCATTGCCCAAATGGCTGGTGAGAAGCAGCACGCCTTTTTTTCGCGCCTGCGCGGCGTCCATCACTTCGTGACCATGAAACTCAAAGTGCTCAAGATAATTTTCTTTGGTCAGCCAAGGAAGATAACAATACTCCAACAAATTCTTGGCTAGGTGACGAAGATTTCTGCGCCCCAGCCGAATGCGATCACTCTTGGGCATATTGGGAAAGGCGATCTGAATATTCTCATCGACCACCCGGCGCCGAATGCGGAATAAATCGAACCACAAAAAGGCGAGAACCCCGGCCTTAACACGGGTTAAAAAATAAGGGCCAAAAAATATTACGGCACTAACGGCTCTTCCGAGCCAGCCGATCAAGCGCTTCATTCAATTCCTTAACGTCGCCCGAAAACTTGAGCTGCAAGTCCACGATCCACAGTCGCTCGCGCAAGCGCGGAAATGGGCCCAGCTTCATAGCATCTTTGGCGGTGGTCAAAATCCATCGAGCCCGCATTTGCGAGGCCTCGTCGAGCAAAATCTCCACATCTAGATCCGTGTAGCGATGGTGATCCGGAAAACTCTTATGTTTCAAAATATGGACCCGACCCTCAAGAGTTTTCTCCAGCGCGGCCGGCTTCGCGATTCCAGATACCAACATCACCGACTCTTTCAGTTCGGTGACGTCCTGCCCGTTCAAGGACTTATAGCCCTTCAGTACATAATCCGCGCGCAGCAACGGGCACTTGCACTGCGGCTCAAGCCAACTCTTAAAAAAATCAAAATCATCGGCGGCCACCAAATTGGCCTTCGTCATTACGACAAAATCGGCCCGCTTCATCGCCGGCCCCATCGCCTCGCGCGCGCGACCCACGGGCAGCACGCGGTAATTGTTGATCGGCTCAGTGACGTCGACCAAGAGAATATTTAAATCGCGATGGATCGAGCGGTGTTGAAAAGCGTCGTCGCACAAAATGACGTCAACATCTTTGCCCTCGAGCAAAGACTCGGCCGCCGCCACCCGACTCTCACCCACCACCACAGGAATATCGGGATTGAGCATTTTAATTAACGCCGGCTCATCCCCAAACGACAGCGCCGCCCGGGGAGATGTATCCACATCCAACACGCCCTTTTGCCCGCGCTTGTAGCCCCGACTCACTACGCCCACAGTCAACTTGCGCTTTTTTAACATATCGACCAACGCCAAAGTGACCGGCGTTTTGCCAGTCCCGCCGACGGTGAGATTGCCGATCGAAATGACTGGGCTGCCCACTTTGCGCGATTTTCGCACGCCCCAATCAAACAGAAAATTGCGCACGCCGGTCGCGCCCTGATAGGCAATACTGAATGGAAACAACGCCTCTCTAAGCATGGCCGGCGCCCTCCCAATAAACCGCAAGTGCCTTGGCCACTCTCTCCGTGGCACCGCGCGAACCGAGGCGATCTTTGGCCGGCTTCAACTCGGCCTGAATCTCACGTCGCATCGATTCGCTGGCAATCATTTCTCCAAGCAGCTTAACCAAGTTATCGCTCTCCGCCTGCTCTTGAAAAACTTCCGGCACGACCAACCGGTCGAGCACCAAATTGATTAAACCAAAATACTTGGTGCTCTTCACGAAACGCTTAGCCAAAAACGCACTAAACGCATTCATCTTGTACATTATGACCATCGGCTTCTCGAGCAGCCCGACCATCAGCGTGGCCGTGCCCGAAGCGCACAGCACCACGTCGGCCAAGTCAATCATCGCGAAGGGTTCATCTTTCACCACGATCAAAGAAAAATCCAAATCGCCCAGCCACTCCTGAATCTGCTCCACCGTAAAATTCGGCGCAACAAAGAGCACCGGCTTCACATGCGCAAAGCGCTCCCGCAGGCGGCGCGCGACCGTGAGCTGGGTCTTAAGATGATTCTTCAACTCCGAACGCCGCGAGCCGGGCATCAAGGCCAAGACGATCTCGTTGTCGCCAATCCCATATTTGCTCCGGCGCAGCCGTCGCGCCTGCGCATCGAAGTAGGCCGGCTTCAACTCGTCGAGCAGCGGATGACCGACAAACTGCACGTCCATGCCAAATTTTTTGTAAAAATCCACCTCAAAGGGAAAGACCACCAGCATTTTCTCAATCACCTGACGGATCAACTTCACCCGCCCCTGCTTCCAAGCCCAAACCTGCGGCGAGATGTAATAGACCACCGGAACGCCCAGCGCCTTTAGTTTTTTCGCAAGCCGCAAGTTGAAGCCTGGGTAGTCCATCAGCAAAACCACCTGCGGTTTGCGCGTCTCAACAGCTTCGACCAAATCGTAAAAGGCTTTTTTAATCTCGCTCCAATGGGCGAAGATCTCTTGAATCCCCACCACGGCCAAATCCTCGGCTCGCGCCAAGCATTCAAAGCCCAGCTCGGCCATGGCCTGATCGCCAATGCCGAAGGCTTCAATCTTTTTGTCTTGCGCACGCCAATGCTCAAGCAAACGCTGCGCATACAAACAGCTCGATGCTTCGGCCGCAACAATCAGAATTTTAGGAGAGTCGCTTGCGGGCATTTTCTATGATCGCCTCCGCCAGGCGCAAGGCGCGAAGTCCGTCGCGGCCACTGACCAGCACGGGCCGGTCATTGATCACGGCGTCGACAAACGCTTTGGTTTCAGCCAAAAGCGCATCGCCTTTTTCCAAGCTGAATTGCTGATGATCGATGGGCAAATCCTCGCCCTTCCATTCGCCGGTCTTGGTGAGAATGCTCAGCTCGCCGGCCTGAAAATCCATAGACACATATTGATCGGGTTGAAACACGCGAAATTTGCGTTGGGCATTTACCGATACGCGCGACGCCGTCAAATTGGCCACCGCGCCGTTTTTAAACTCAATGCGCGCATTACACAGATCGAGAACCTTGGTCAAAACAGGACTGCCGACCGCCGACACGGTTTCAAAGTCACTTTTCACCAGAGACAACACCACATCCAGGTCGTGAATCATTAAATCGAGCACCACATCCACGTCGGTCGACCGTACTTTAAACGGCGCCAGGCGGTGCACTTCAATAAACTGCGGGCGAGTAATCTTCTCGCGCGCGGCCTCAAAGGCCGGATTGAAACGCTCCACATGCCCAACCTGTAGTTTCACCTTTTTTTGATCGGCCAAATCACACAGTTCAATGGCCTCGGCCGAAGTCGATGCAATGGGCTTCTCAACCAAAACGTGAACGCCGTTCTCAATTAATTTTTTGACCAGAGAATAGTGGGCCGGCGTCGAAGCGGCGACGGTTGCGGCCTGAACGCCGTCTTTGAGTAAACTCTCAATATCAAAATAGGCCTTTACGCCCAGCTCACCGGCAACTTTCTGCGCTTGCTCTTTGTTGGTGTCGCAAACGCCGAGAAGCTCGACCTCATCAATCATTTTGTATTTTTGCGCGTGCCAACGTCCCAGATGGCCGACGCCGATCACGCCCGCCTTCAACTTCATCGCGCGATACCCCGCTCACTCTTGCGGATAAAATTCATCAGATAGGTGATGTTCTCGCTCGGTGCGCACTCTTTTTGAATATCTTCTAAAGACTCTTCAATCGTGCGGCCGCCTTTGGTGACGATGCGGATGGCTCGATAAATGTTGTCGACTTCTTCTTTCGAAAATCCGGCGCGCTCCAGCCCAATCGAATTGGGCGCGCGCGAGATGGCGTACTTACCCTGGGCGATGGTGAAGGGCATGATGTCTTTATTGACGGCACTATCGCCCGCGATAAAGGCGTATTTGCCGATCGTAATAAACTGGTTAAATGCGCAGATCCCGCCGATATGAACAAAGTCTTCCACCGTCACATGCCCGGCGAAATTTGTGGTGTTGGCCACGGCGATATGGCTACCGATCTGGCAGTCGTGCGCCACGTGCACATACGCCATAAGCAAATTGTTATTGCCGACGCGGGTGACACCACCGCCCGTAGCCGTTCCGCAATTCATAGTTACGAATTCTCGAATAATATTATTGTCGCCAATTTCAAGGCGCGTGCTCTCACCTTTAAATTTTTTATCTTGTGGCGGACCACCCACCATCGCGCCCGGTAGAATGTGATTATTTTTGCCTAAGATCACCGAACCGTGCTCGGAACCGATCACCACATGCGAGTCGATTTTGGTGCCGCGGCCAACGATCACACGACCTTTAATCACACTGTAAGGGCCAACTTTAACGCCTTCATCCAGCTCGACATTTTTATCAATGACGGCGGTGGGATGGATATCGACGGACTTCATGATTTGCTCCGCATAAGGGTTTGCGGTCCAACTTTCGCCAAAATCTCGATTTCGACCACAACTTGGCCGTCGACCTTGGCGTCGCCTTTAACCACAATGATCGAACCACGATCCTTTTTAAGCTCGGCGGTGATCAATAAAGTATCGCCCGGCACCACCGGACGGCGAAAGCGCGCCTCATTGATGGCGGCGATAAAAAAATCAAACTTCGGATCACCGGGTCGGAGATAAGCCAAACACGCAGCCTGCGCGATGGCCTCAACCTGCAACACGCCCGGCATAATCGGCATTTCTGGAAAGTGACCTTGAAAGTAAGGTTCGTTGAACGAAACATTCTTGATTGCCACTAACTTTTGGCCGGTTCGCGAATTCGGATCCGGCCCCTTCTCCCAACTGACGACCTTATCGACCAGCAAAAAAGGAAACCGGTGCGGCAACAGATTTAAAATTTCGCGGCTTCCGTATAGTGATTCCACTGCGATCCTATTTTTTGTCGTGTTCTTTAATAATTCGCTCGGTGAGATCGATATCTTTTTTCGCGTACATCACGGCGTTTTCCGACCGTTCAAGAATCACTGTGAAGTTTTCTTTTTTGGCGATCTCCTCGATGATCGAGCGGAGTTTAGTTACGATCGGCTGCGTGAGGTCACGCTCGCGCTTTTGAATATCCATTTGGCTTTTCCCGGCCAGCTCTTGGTACTTGCGCATTTCGTTTTGAATCTCGCCCTGCTTTTTCATGCGCGCATCTTCGTTCATCGCCATGGAGCGCTTTTCAAAATCCTCGCCCATTTTTTTAATATCAGCTTCGCGCTTTTCGAGTTCTTTCTTTTTCTTGTTGAACTCATCTTCCAATTCTTTCTTCGCTCTTTTGCCAGCGCCGACTTCTTGAATCGCCTTCTGCATATCTACGAACCCAATTTTCACATCGTCTGCGGCAAAGGCCGAAAGTCCCATCAATCCAACTACCAAAACCGTTGCGATATTGCGCGTCATAATTCGATATACTCCTGTGGAATGAATCTCAAGCTCTCAGATATATACGTGCAACGATTGGAGGTCTAGCCGCCAAAAGGTCTAGAACGGTGCGCCGATAGCGAACTCGAAGTTCACGGGCGACTCGTCGTAGTCCTCGCGGCGTTGCAGTGGGAAGCCCCACTCAAAGCGCAGCGGACCAATGGGCGAGAACCAGCGGAAGCCGAATCCCACGTCCTGGCGGAAGTCTTGGGCATCGAGCGAGTCATCCGCCGCACCCACGTCGTAGAACACCACACCTTTAATGCCCGCCTCTGAAATCATCGGGAACTGGAACTCTAAGTTATAGAACAACTGCTGCGTGCCCCCGAAGGGACGCATGGCCGCTTTCTCAGCTGCCGCGGCATTGCCGCCATTCGAAGCAAAGGCCTCATCGTAGGCTTTGTAAGACTTTTTACGTCGACCGACGGTAAACCACTCGTAACCGCGCAAGCTGTTGGCACCACCCAGCAAGAACAATTCGTTGAATGGCGGCGGGTTGGAGTCGTTGCTGGAGATAAATCCGTACGTCAGATTGTTGCGCCATACGAGATCCCAAAAGACTTTTTTGTAGTAGCGGAAGGTACCAAATCCCTTGGTGTAATTTTTAGTTCCACCAATACCCGCGTACTCTAAAGAAACACTACCGAACACGCCCTTGGACGGCGTAAAGCGGTCATCGCGCTTATCATATTCAAGTGTCAGCGTGAGAGAACTGGTGGTGCCATTTGCCGTCTCCACCGGGAACAAGTCCCGATCGCCGCTGGCTTCATCCAATTTCAACTCGGTCTCATCCAGTTTATAGCGGATAAATCCGTCCAAATACGGCGCCAACGGATGGCCCACGCGAACCGCGCCGCCCGTTTTGGTTTCTTCGTAAAAGGCTTCGGGGACCTCACGGCTCGAACGATAAATGTCGCCGCCCACCGACCACTCGGTGTCCATAAAATAAGGCTCCGTAAAGCTCGCTTTATAGAGCGACTGCCGCTTCGACAAATCAATGCTGACCCCGAGCTTTTGCCCGCGACCCAAGAAGTTGATTTGATTCACTTGCCCGTTAAACACAAATTTCGAGTAGCTTGAATAACCCGCACCGACCTGAATGGTCCCGGTGTTGCGCTCCTTGACCACGATGTCGATGTCCATGATGTCAGGGTGCCCTTTGGGCGCCTTGGTATTGAAGTTCACTTCTTCGAAGTAACCCAGCCGTTTGACGTTCTCTAAAGATTCGCGACGGCGGGTCTCATTGTAGAGCTCGCCCTCGACGATTCTTAGCTCTCGGCGCACCACTTTATCGCGCGTCTTGGTGTTGCCAATGGTGTTGATCTTGCCGAGGTAGACTTTGTGACCTTTATCGATTTCAAAAGTGATATCGACTTCGCGATCGGCTTCGCGAATGCGGGTGCGCGGAATGGGGTTCGCGTACGCATAGCCCAAGTCACCGTACTTGGCTTGCAGCGCTCGCAAATCATCTTGCAGAATTTGGTAGCGGAATAAATCCTGCTCTTCGATCTGCGTGGTATCAAACAGTTCAGTGCGCGAGAACAGCAAATCGCCCGTGAAGTCGACGCTGCCGACTTTAAACTGCTCACCTTCTTCGATTCGAATCGAAATGTAGATCGCCTTTTTATCTGGCGTCACATAGACCTGCGGCCGATCGATTTTGACCTGCACATACCCTTCGTTGAAATAAATCACGTTGAGCATTTGGATGTCGCGATCAAAAGCCTCTTGCTTGTACGCCCCGGAGCCGGAGAGGAAGCTAAAAAAGCCGCCCTCTTGCGTGATCATCACGCTCTTCAACTTGCCCGAGCCCATTTTTTTGTTGCCCTGAAAGCTGACTCGCTTCACGCGGACTTTGTCGTTTTCTTTGACTTCAAATTTCAATTTCACGTTGTCGGCTTCACCAGTCGGGGTGATCTTGTGGTTTACCCGCGCGAGAAAAAAGCCTTTATCTTCATACAGCTTTTCAATCTTTTCGGAAGCTTCGCGGATTCTCCCCATATCGAGAATCTCATAGGGCTTGAGCCCGGCCGTTTCGCGCAGTTCATCATCGTCGATTTCATCGTTGCCGTCGTATTCGATTTCGGTCACAGAGGGTTTTTCAGTCACCGTGTAGGTGAGAACGATCTCCGCGGTTTCGCTGCGATCGACTTCGACGTTATAAAAATATCCAGTCGCGAATAGCTCTTGAATATCTTGGCGAACAATTTCATCGCTGTACGACGAACCCTCTTTACTGATCAACTTCGCGCGAATGGCTTCGGCTTCAATCTTTCGATTGCCTTTAACAACAATTTTACTGATCGCACCAAAGGCGGCGCGAGCATTGGTTTTAACGGCCGGAGGAGTTCCCGGTTTCAAAGCGGGTTTTTTTGCCGGCGGTCGCGGCTTCGCCGTTTGCTGCGGCTCGCGACCCAAAGCGGGGCCTTCTTGTTGCGCGAAAAGCTCTGGCGAACAGACCAATGCACAGAAAATTAGGCTTAAGAGGTTCAAACGCTGCAACTAAGAATTTCCCAAGTGTTTTAGATACTTAACATTAAGAAATAGAACCTAGCCCAAACGCGCCGCCAAAGTCAAAGAAAGCTAAAAGCATTAACGAATTTTTAGCGCGTCTTCTAGAAGACCCATTGGCCATCGGCCATCTTCACCGATCGCGGGAAGCGCGCGGCAAATCGGTTGTCGTGGGTAACGACCACCAAAGTCAGACCCATCTCTTCCTTTAATTTAAAGAATAGATCCTGAATTTTTAAGGAGTTTTCGCTGTCCAAGTTGCCGGTCGGTTCGTCGGCGAGCAGAAGCGCGGGCTTATGAAAAAGCGCCCGGGCGATCGCCACCCGTTGTTGCTCACCGCCAGAAAGTTCAGAGGGGTAATGCGTTAAGCGGTGATTGAGGCCGAAGTATTCGAGAAGCTCCGCAGCCCGGGCGCGGCACTCCTGTGGGGTTTTGCCCGCGATACGCCCCGGCAACATGACGTTCTCCAACGCACTAAATTCGCTCAACAGATGATGAAATTGAAAAACAAAGCCCAATTTTTCAGCGCGGAAGGCCGATAGCTCCGAGTCGTTTTTCGCAAACAGATCCGCCCCCTGAAAATAGACCGTGCCGCGGGTCGGCCGATCGAGCGTTCCTAAAATGTGCAAAAATGTGCTTTTGCCGGCGCCGGACGCGCCCAAAATGCAAACCGCCTCGCCCTTTACGACTTCAAAATCCAAGCCCTTCAAAATTTGCAAATGGCCGTAACTTTTTTCGACCCGTGACGCTCGAATCATTTATTCGTACCTCAAACCTTCCACCGGCGAGATCTGGGCACCCCGGCGCGAAGGCACAAACGTGGCGATAAAGCACACCAGCAAAGAAGCTCCGATGATAACCAACAAGTCGACAAAGCGCACATCCAAATCGATATGATCCAATTTATAAATCTCGGGCGGAATAATCTTATACGCCACTTGCACCCATTCAAACAGGCGGCATAACCCCAGGCCCACGACAATTCCCAAAAACGCGCCCACCGCCCCAACAATCAATCCCTGAGCGGTAAAAATCCAATGAATCATCCGGCTGGGAGCCCCCAAAGTTTTTAGCACGCTGATGTCACGATATCGCTGCACCACACTGATAAACAACGTATTGGCGATGTTAAAAGCGGCGGCCACCACTAAAATCATTAACACAAAAAACAACACCGCCTTCTCGAGTTTGGCCGCTTCAAATAAATTTTGGTTCATTTCGCGCCAATCGCGGGCCGAGATATTGCTCCCGAACTTGTTTCGCAGTCCTAAAATTATCGCCGGGGTTTTTTTCGGATCTTCGATGCGAACGCGGTAACCCGAAATCCGATTGCCAATTTCGGCAAACTCCTGCAGCCGATGAATCGGCATGACAATAAAGCGCGCGTCAAAATCGTACCGGCCAAAATTAATCACGCCGGCGACGGTGAATTTTCCCAATTTCGGTTTAAAACTCGAGGCTTCAAATTCGGACGCGAGCGGAATCACAATGCGAAACGTGTCGCCCACTTTCAAATTAAATCTCTTGGCGATGCCCTTACCGATCAACGCTTTCGGTGCGTCGTCGGTCGATCCGGTGGTTAAATCCAAAGACCCGTCGAGCAGACGCGATTTAAAATTTAAAACTTTGTGCACGCTGGATTCTTCGATGCCCTCAATCACCACGCCGGTGACCTGGCCCTTGTTGGCCAAAATGGCTTCGGCATAAAGATAGGGAGTCTCGGCCACCTTGTCGGGAATAAATGGAGAAATATCTTTGAACAGTTCGTCTTTGTCGACGGCTCCGCGCTTCATTACGATCAAATGGCCAACGGCGTCCTGCACGGTTTTTTCGAGCGTGCTCACGTATCCGCTAAACACCGCCATGCTCACGACCAGCGAAGCCACGGCGATCATCATTCCGAGAACGCTCAGACTCGTCGACATGTTAAAAAATTTACGGATGCTCCCTAAGTAGCGAACCGCAAGGTACCAAGCCGTCACGATTTCCCATCCTTACCAGCGAGCGCTTTATCTCTTAAGAATGCATGGATAAAGCCGTCGAGGTCACCATCCAGCACCGCGGCCGGGTTGCCGGTCTCGAAATCTGTACGATGGTCCTTGGCAAGCTGATAGGGGTGGAGCACATACGAGCGGATCTGCGACCCCCACTCATTGGCCTTTCGCTCGCCCGAAATCTTGTCGAGCTCTTGTTGGCGCTTCTCCAGCTCTTTTTCATAGAGAATCGCCTTTAACATTTTAAAGGCTTTATCGCGGTTGGCGTGCTGCGAACGCTGGTTTTGGCAGGCCACGATCACACCCGTCGGAATATGCGTGATTCGCACCGCCGAGTCGGTTTTGTTGACATGCTGGCCGCCCGCGCCGCTCGATCGATAGGTATCGAGCCGAATGTCTTCGTCTTTAATTACAATATCAATGTCGTCGCTGATCTCGGGCCAGGCGTGAATGCTAGCGAACGAAGTGTGTCGCCGGGCGTTTGAATCAAACGGCGATATTCGCACCAGCCGGTGCACGCCCGATTCAGCCTTCAGGTGTCCATAAGCGTACGGGCCCTCAATCAGCAGCGTGGCGGATTTTATGCCCGCCTCTTCGCCTTCATTCATCGACAAAACTTCAATTTTAAAACCCTGGCGCTCGGCCCACCGCGTGTACATCCGAAGCAACATCGAGGCCCAGTCCTGCGATTCGGTCCCGCCCGCGCCGGAGTGAATCGAAATATAGGCGTTGTTCCCGTCGACTTCGCCATTCAACAGGCTTTTCAGCTCGAGATCCGCCAATCTCGCCGAGATTCCAGAGAGCTCGTTTTTGACCTCAACAAACGAGTCCTCATCCTCAGCCTCAACCGCCATCTCCAAGAGCACAAGCCCATCTTCGACTTTACCCTGCAGCTCATGATAGTCGCTGACGGCTTTTTGCAGCAGCACCTTCTCTTGATTTATTTTTTGCATTTCTTGGTGGTTGTTCCAAATACCGGGATCTTGCGACTTCTGTTCGAGTTGCTCGAGACGCTTCGACTTTACGTCGATGTCAAAGATACCTCCGCAGCTCCTGCACCTTGGTTTTCATGGCGAGCAGCTGATTTTTGACATCTGAATTTTGCGTGATGACTGACATATAACCACCTATAGGGGATTGGCCGCCATCCTAAAGACCTATAGACCGACGGTCAACGCCCTTTTAACTAGCGGAGCCCGACCTTTTTCTCCAGCGCCGCGTACAGCGAATCCTGCAGCGCGAACATCTTAACTTCATCGCGCTTCGACATATGGTCATAGCCAAGCAAATGCAACACGCCGTGAACAATCATGTAACCCAGCTCGCCGCGCTCACTCAAACCGCTGTCTTTGGCATTGGCGCGAATCACCGGCGGACAAATCACCAACTCGCCAAGCGCCGTCTCATCCATTCCGGCAAAGCTCAGCACGTCGGTGGCGTAATCCTTTCCGCGATAGGTTCTATTCAGACGTTTCATTTCGCCCGAGTTTACAAAAACCACAATCAGCTCGCGCTTCGCCAGTCCGTGCGTTTTAGGCAGCAGGACTGAGATTCCGCGAACCCAAGCCCGCAGCCACTTCTCCGGCGCGCGGTCGCGGGACTGATTTATAAACAAGAGCTTCATGACGTGACTTTCGAACCTTTTTTAAACTTGCTGGCGCCGACATAGTGCGGTCCGGGCGGAAGAGCCGGCGGCAAGCGCGGAGTGCGATCCCGAGCCTCCGGATAATCGATGCGTTGATGGTAAATTCCCAATATAACCCGGCGATAACACTCTTCGATAATCGACAAATCGGCCAGCGTTAAGTCGCACTCCTCGAGCTGTCCGTCGAGAAACTTCGACTGAATGATATTGCGCACGAGCGACGTCAAACGCCCGGGTGTCGGTTCATCTAAGGAGCGGGCCGCCGCCTCAATCGAGTCGGCCAGCATCAAGAGTGCGGCCTCCTTAAACTGCGGCTTGGGGCCCGGATAGCGAAAATCGGCCTCTTGTACGGAGTGCATGTTGGCATCTTGCTCTTCAATCGCTTTGTTAAAAAAGAAGCTGATCAACGTGGTGCCGTGATGCTGTAAAATTCCATCCACGATCGCCGGCCCGAGCTTGTGCTTGTAGCCCATTTCGGCCCCATCTTTTACGTGAGCGATCAAAACCGTTTTACTCATGTGCGGTGAAATGTGATCGTGCGGATTGTTCCCCTGCCGCTGATTCTCGATAAAATATTGCGGATGCTCCATCTTTCCGATGTCGTGATAGTAGGCCATCACCTTAGCCAGCAGAGGATTCGCACCAATCTCCTCGGCCGCCGCCTCGCACATTGAGCCCACCACCAGCGAGTGGTGATACGTGCCAGGCGCTTTGACGATCATATCTTTCATCAACGGGTGATTGAGCGACGACAGCTCCAGCAACTTCACGTCGGTGGTGTAATTAAAAATGGTTTCAAACAACGGAATCAACGACATAGTCACAAACGACGAAAACATTCCGCCGGCAAATCCCAACGGCAAGTTCCACGCGAGATTCACCCACAGCGGCTTCTCGCCGGGCGGCTGCAAAAATGTCACCGCCGCCACGACCGACGCGTTGACCAGTCCGGTGCGCACGCCCGCCCAATAGATGTCGTTGCGCTTGGTGCAGGAGTGCACGCCCCGCGCCGCCGCGATACCGCCGATGGCGACGACCAGCAGATAAATAAAAGTATACGATGGGTCCACCGTCAGCGCCAATGTGATGGCGAGGAACATGGTAAAGAGCCACACGATCTCGCCAGCCGAAATCATCAAGCCCACCAGCATGGGGCCAGTCGCGACTGGCGCCGCGTAGAGAAGAGAATTGGCCGGGATGATGGTGGATTTGGAGAAGGCGGCGTCCGTCAAAAACATGTAGACCTTAACCATAATCACGACGAGCAGCACCACCGAACCCATCGCGTAGATATCTTTGAGCGAGACATTTAAACGATAGGCCGCCGTTCGCCGTAGGTAGGAGAAGAACACCGTCACCAGGATCATAAATAAGAACGCGACGACGAGAGAAATAAAATCCGTGCGCTTGGAGCTACGCAGGCTGTTCAACTCCGACACCAAAGCCATCTGCAGAGGTTGAATCACCGAACCCGCCGATACGATCACTTGGTTCTTAGCGATCGAAATTTGCACCGGCAATACGGCATCGCGGGCTTTCTGCCGCCGGTTTAATGTTTCTTGCTTGTTGTAAATCAGATCCGGCACGAGCAGAAGTCGCGCCACTTCAACGGCAAGCCTTCGCTCCCGGCCTGGCAAACGGTCAAGCGCGGGCAAGTTGTCCCCGGTGAAATCGGAAAGTCTTTTGCTATCGCGCACGTCATCTCGGCGCAAAGTGAATTCTTCACCGCCACTGCGCCCCTGGCCGACCACGCGAACCAAAAGTGGCGTGGCCGGGCCCTTGAACATGGTCGAATGGCCGTCCATAATCCGATTTGCCGACCATCGCTCGAGCAACCGGCGCAAAATATTCTCATGGGTTGCGCTGAACCGGTTCTCGGTCAGCCACTCAAACATCCGATCGGGCATTTCGATTCCGACTTCGCGTTCGAACACCGGCTTGAACTGGATAAAATCTTTAATTTCTTGCTCGCGCTGAGCCGACGTCCACCGCAAAGCCTTGATCTCCCGGCGCATGGTGCGGAACCCTTTGCCGAGCCGATCGTAGAGTTGTTCATAGGTGTTGGGGTCGTAGTCGAATATGGGCGGGATGCCCTCTCCCGCATCGCGGCGTTTTTCTTCGGTCGCCGTTTCGTCGGTCATCGTAAAAGAGATCGGCGATTTAATATCGCTCGACGCCACGTCGCCTAAAGAAACTTCGTGCTGGACATCGACATCCCAAAAAATCACAAAACTTAAAAGCAAGCAGAACAAAAAGATCGACGCCCACGCCTTGATCCCGAGACGTTCTTCCAGCAACGCCGCGAGCCGCGTAACAAAGCTGTGCCCAAAGCCCGCATCGCGAACCCAATCCAAAAAGCGGCGCGACGGGTCGCTGTATTTCGCCCGCCAGTGCACTTCGTCTCGCGACGGTTTTCTAGGCTTCTTCCACTTATCCATGTTCTTCTTTAGTTCTCTCTTAATTTTTCGGCGAAAACGGTCAATATTATCACATGTTCATGCTATAGCTTGCCCTAATCTAGATGTTTGGAGAGGAATGTTGCCATGCCCAAAGCCCCCGAAAACCTGAGGGATTTTTCTGCCCTGCTGAAAGTCGTGGAGTTTCTGCGCGGCCCCGACGGATGTCCCTGGGACAAAGAGCAGACGCACCAAAGTCTAACTCGCTTCGCCATTGAAGAGGCGCACGAACTCGCCGAGGCCATAGACACGGGCAATGACAATGAAATTCGCGAGGAATTGGGCGACCTGCTTCTGCAAGTGGTTTTACATTCTGAAATTGCCCGTCAGGCCAAAACTTTCGACATCAATGATGTGATTGAAATTTTAAATAGCAAAATGATTCGTCGTCATCCGCACGTCTTTGGCGATGTGAAAGTTAAAAATTCTTCGGACGTGATTAGCAATTGGACCGAGATCAAAGCTCAGGAGAAGGGAAAAAAGAAGGAGAATATGGCCTTCGATATTCCGCCCCATCTTCCCTCGCTGATTCGTTCGCAAAAAATCGGTGAGAAAACAGAGAAAATCGGCTTTGACTGGGCCTCCACCGCCGAGGTTTGGGAAAAGGTGAACGAAGAATTTCGCGAGCTCAAACATGAGCTGGCCTCACTGCGCAACGCCGAGATGGCCATCGAGTCGAATGACTACTTACAGCGCATCGAAAGTGAAATTGGCGATATGTTTTTTTCGCTGGCCCAACTCAGCCGCCACCTCGGCCTCGACGCCGAGCAAGCCTCGCGCAAAGCCAATCAAAGATTCGAATCGCGCTTTAAAAAGATGCAAGAGTTGGTCGCCGCCGCGGGAAAGGCGTGGGACTCTCTCACCGCTCCCGAAAAAGAAAGTTTTTGGCAGGCGGCTAAGAAAGCTTTGCGCTGAGCCGCCGTCGTAAAATTCCCGATACCTTAAGCCCAGCCTCGCTTCGGCACAGCGTGGTCACCGCAAAGTACACCACCATGCCAACGCCGATCACCACGGCCAAGCTCACCGTGCGGGCGATATGACCCGAGCCCGTAAACTCCATAAGCTCAAGTAGCCACGGGTACCCAAACTGGCAAACCGCCGCTAGGACAAATAATCCGGGCACCATTCGCAAAACACTTACGAGGATCGATCCGTAGCCCAGCGGACCAATCATAAAGAAGAAAAAAATCTGCAACACGAAAATATTCAGTACGCTTGAGAACGCGGTGGCGGCGGCCAAACCCACCAGCCCATGTTCGCGCACCAGCACCCCGCCGATCCCGATGTGCAGAGCCAAAACAAAAAACGCCACAAGCGCCGGGAGCCAGGTGTTTTTGAGAGCGTAAAACGCCGGCGCCGTAATGCGCGACAAACTCGAAAACAACATCAGCACTGAGTACACTTCCACAATCCGCGCCACGGAATTGGCATCGGCCGCGGTAAAAGCCCCGCGCATAAACAGCACTTCGGTGATCGGCCGCGCCAGCACAAACATCCCCACCGCCGCCGGGAGCGACAAATAAAGCAGCATGCGCACGGCCTGATTGGCTTCAGCCAAGAACTTGCCGCGCTCACCGCTTGAGTGCAGCTCCGCAAAGCGCGGCAGCAGCGCCGCGCCCAAACTCACCGCGATCAGCGACTGCGGCAGTTCTAAAATGCGATCCGCCGCATATATGTAGCTCTGCGCGCCCTCTTGCAACGCCGCCGCGAATTTCATATTGACCACCGTCATCACCTGAAACACGCCGAGCCCAAAAAGCCCGGGCACCATATTGCGAAACACCTGCCCCACCCGGGGATCGCGCCAGCCAAATGAGATTCGGGGCAGCAGCCCCTCTTTCCACAGCAGCCAAAACACCACTCCCGCTTGCAAAACCCCGCCGCAAATCACGCCCCAACTTTGGGTTGCGCCTTGATAGGGCCCGAGCTCCACCGGCATCACGGTAAAAATAATCAGACCCACGTTAAACAAAGTCGGCCCCACCGACGGAATAAAATAGTGGCCAAACGTATTGGCCACCGCCATGTGAAACGCATACGTCGTAACCAGCACCAGATAAAAAATCATAATGCGGCCCAAATATATGGTCTGCTCCACTTTGCCGGGGACCGAGGCGAAGCCATGGGGATTGTCGACGAGAAAGCGCAAGATCTGCTCCATAAAAACAAAGCACGCCACCGAGATCACGACCGACGCCGCGAGCACTATGGTAAAAACCGCATCGCGAAGTTTTTCGCCCTCAAGCTTCGATTTCGCCTTGGCCTCGACGTAAATTGGAATAAAACTCACCGACAATGAGCCCTCACCGAGCAGCCGGCGAAAAAGGTTCGGCAGCTTGAAACCCACGACAAAGGCGTCGGTCACGGTTCGCGAAAACATCGCCAACATCACCGCATCGCGCACAAAGCCCAAAATCCGCGACGAGAAGGTGCCGGTCGCCATGGCCAAGGCAGACTTGATAACTGATTGATTTGCCTTAGCTTTTGGTTCAGAGGGTGAAGTCACTTGTGCGCCTTCCCAAGGTGTGGTACTCGAAGTCCTTTAAATCACTGATAATATTGAATCACTGGAGGTTCTAAATTGGCAAACCATAAGTCGGCCATCAAAAAGGCGCGCATGTCTCTGCGTCGTAGAGCGATCAACTCGAAAACCATGGGTGAAGTGCGCAAGGTCGAGCGCACCCTGAAAAAGTCGATTACAGCTAAAGACAAAGACGGTTCAGCCAAGAATCTCGTCAGCTACATGAGCAAAATGGCCAAAGCCGCGCAAAAAGGCCGCATTCACTTCAGCACAGCTTCGCGCAAGATCAGCCGCCTGTCGAAGGCTGTTGCCGCGCTCGCCGGTAGTAAATAAGTAGTTTTTGGCTTAGGCGCCTTCTGTACCGCTCGCCGAGGCCACGAAATTGCGAATTTCCCGCTTGAACTGAAAGTCCAAATTGGCAAATTCAATCCCGTAACGTTCCGGCAGGCCTTTGTCGGCCGGAATCACCGAGCGCACGGTTCCACGCACCACAATCGTCGCCGAATTGGGCAAATAAAAACTCAAAACAATCAATTGCCCGGGTTCCATCTTGCGTTGGCTCGAAATCATCATCCCGCCCTCGCCGACCTGAAACGAACGCTCGGACTCATAGATTCCGCGCATCAGCACTCCCACCGGACTTTCAAACGAACGCCGGGGTACGCGTCGACGCCCCAAATTGGCGTCGCGAGCTTTGAATGAAGCGGCAAAAGAATTTTCCTCAATACCCGAAGGCTCAGCAAGACCTGGCGTTGGCGGTTTCACCAACGTGAGGGGCTCGACTTTGACCACGGGTTTTCCATCACCGATCATGCGACTCGTATCGGCGCGATCCGTCCTTAAGAACAGGTCTGGAGCACAAAATTCTCCAGCCACACATGTGAAGGCACCGACGACGATTTTAACGCTCGATCTGTGTCGAGGAGAGCGGCGAAAGTCCGGGAAATTTTTGAATCATCCCAGCGGCGAATTTGCTGCATGTATTGATCGAGCAGGAATTGCGGAATCCCCGCTTTGGTGCACAAACGCTGGCCACTCAAGCCCTCGCGCATGCCCTCGCGCAAATGGCCCAAAATTCGAAAGTGGCGCGAGATCATGGCCAGCACGCCCACTTCCGACTGCCCGTGCTCGAGTAAATTGGCCAAAGAGTTGAGCGCCGTCACCTTATCGCAACGACCAATGGCATCGGTCAGATCAAAAATCCGGTCGACCCGGGTTTGCGACACCACTTGCAGAACATCGCGCGCGGTGATCTCGCGGCGCTCGCCCAGGTAATCGCGCAGTTTCATCAACTCATTATGAATTTCGGTGAGGTTGGTGCCGATAAACTGGCGCATCATCTGCGCCGCCTCACGCTGAATGCTCAAACCCTGATTGTGCGCCAAATAGTCGATCCATTCCGGAATCTGATTTTCATACGGCCGCTTAAGCTCAACAATCACGGCCTTTTCAACCAATCGCTTGTAGGCTTTCTTGCGTTTGTCGAGCGCCTCGCAGGCCAGCACCAGAACGGTCGACTCGGGCGGATTATCGATCACCGGGAACAGAGCTTCCCAGTCTTTGTCTTTTAAATTGTCGACACCGCGATACAAAACAAAACGCCGGTTGCTCATCATCGGCAGCATGTCGGCGGCATCGCGCACCTGATCGGGTTTATTTTCTGAGGCATCAAACACATCACAATTAAAATCCAAGGCGGCGGGCTCCACGCTCTTTTTCTTGAGCAACGCCACGGCCTCTTGCACCAAAAAGGCTTCCTCGCCGATCAAGACATAGAGCGGGCCCGGGGCCTTGCTTTCGATGCGTTGTTGGAGTTTGCGAAGATCGAGTGTCACCATGCTGCTGTTCCTTAAACGTTTCTCTAGAAGTTTTCCGTCATGCGGTCATGAGCTTCGGTCATCATTTCTTCCGCCAGCCGGGCGATGTACTCCATACGCGCCGATTGGTTGTATGTGGCGTTGGCTGAATTGATCACCGGCGTACCAATCCGCGGAGCCGGATATACTTTTTGGTTCGAAAACGAACCCTGCCAGATAATCTTCTCATCCGACTTTCGGCGCAAGATCAAATGCGCGTTGATCCGCAACGTATAGACCGTCGTGATCACCGTATCGTCAGGCAAAGTGCGCAAACCACCGGGAGAGTTGGTCACTTTCGACCCCTCTTCGGTCACCACCTTGGTGATGACTCCCTCAAGCAGCAACGGCGCCGATTCTTTATCGCTCACGCGCGCGACCTGCGAACGTGCGAAGCGGCGAATCAAGGCATTGGTGAACGAAGCCTCGATGCCTGTCTGCTGCGTCGTATTTTTAAAGATGGGAATGGCCACCTGCGCATAGCCGCCGGGCAACGTGCGCTCGCTCATACCAAAACGGTAAGCGCAGCCCGACAAAAAGCTAAAAAATAGAGTGAAAATCAAGACCTTAAGCACTTTCAAACGCTATCCATTTGGCCTTGACCGGTCAAGTTGATCATCTCTAAATTGAACCGATGTCCGAAAGCAATTGGCCCTATCGTTTGTTAGCTCCCGGCCCTGTGCCCGTTCCACCGCCGGTTTTACAGGCGATGGCGGCAAAAGTGCTGCATCATCGTACACCTGAGTTTGAAAAAATATTACGCGAGGTGTGGGCCGGATTGAAATCGGTCTTCGTCACCAAGCAGCCCGTGCAAATTTTGGCCGGCACCGGAAGCGCGGCGATGGAAGCCGCTGTCTGCAATTTACTTTCGCCCGGTGATCAAGCCCTAGTTATTGTCTCGGGAAAATTTGGCGAACGCTGGGCCGAGATTTGTGAACGCTATTCGATCAAAGCTCATCGCCTCGATGTCCCGTGGGGCGAGCCGGTTAAGCTTGAAGAGCTCGAGGCTGCGCTCAAAAGCCATCGCGCGGTGAAAGCTGTATTTTCGCAAGTGTGCGAGACCAGCACGGCGACCGTTCACCCGATTCAAAAAATGGCGCAACTGATCGCCAAAAATTCACAAGCTATGTTCGCGGTCGACGCCATTACGGCCGTGGGTTGCATGCCCCTGCCGATGGACGACTGGAATTTAGATTGCGTGATCGCGGGTTCGCAAAAAGCTTTTATGATCCCGACGGGTTTAAGTTTTATCGCGCTCTCGGAGCGCGCGTGGAAGGCCCAAGCGCAATCGCGCCTGCCTAAATTTTACTTCGACCTCGCCGCCGAAAAGGCCGCCAACGAACGGGGCGAAACACATTTTTCCACACCCACACCTTTGGTTGTGGGCTTGAATATGGTGCTGAAACAGATGCAGTCGCACGGGCTGAACATGGTCATTGAACGCTGCCAAGCTTTGAGCAAGGCCACCCGCGAATCCTGTGTAGAGCTGGGTTTTACGCCGTTTTCCTCGGCGCCCTCCAGTTCGGTCACGGCCTTAAAAACTCCCGATGGCGTTAATTCGGCCCAATTGCGCGATTGGCTCGAAAAAGAAAGAAATATTACAATCATGGGCGGCCAAGACCACCTTAAGGGTAAAATTATTCGCATTGGGCATATGGGGTACATCCTCAACGGCGATATGAAGGCGCTTATTCAAGCCTTGGCTGAGGGTGTGAAATCTGAGGGTGTGCAAAAGGCGGTCACTGTGCTAGAAAACCAGCTTAAATCTGTGGAGCCGTTGTTCGCATGAAAGTTGTAGTTCTCGAAAATTATTCCGCCAATGCTTTAGCCAAACTCATGGCGTCGGACATTAACATCAGCGACAAAAAAGAAGACCTCTCAAATGCGGACGCGATCTTAATCCGTTCGCACACACGCATCGACGCCGATTTTCTAGAAAAAGCCCCGAAGGTGAAATTGATCGTGTCGGCCACCAGCGGCTTCGATCACATCGACTGGAAAGAATGTAAAAAGCGCGGCGTGATCTGCGCCCACACTCCCGAAGCCAACGCTCAATCCACCGCCGAACTGACGATGACCTTAATGCTCGCCGGTGAGCGCGATCTGCCGATGGCGATTCGCAATGTGCGTGGCAATTTGTGGCGCGAGGGTTTGCAACGCCCACGCGGCTTAGACGGTAAAACTTTGGGCCTGATCGGCCTCGGCCGTGTTGGCTCTCGCGTGGCGCGCATGGCGCAGGCGTTCGGCTTGAAGCTGGTGGCGCATGACCCGTATATAAATTTTGAAAATTTCTCGCATTTAAATTGCCTGCGTATGAGCTTTATCGAAGTTTTAAAAACTTCCGATATCGTAAGTCTGCATGTGCCGCTCACATCTGAGACCGAACACATGTTGAACAACGCCACTTTTAAAGAAATGCAAGCCGACGCGATTTTAATCAACACCTGTCGCGGCCCCGTGGTGAATGAAAATGATCTGATGGCCGCTCTTGACGACGGCACGATTCGCGGCGCCGCTATGGATGTGATCGAGCGCGAGCCGCCGCCCAATGGGCACCGCTTGTTGCAGCATCCGCGTTTGCTGCTCACTCCGCACATTGGCGCCTTTACTGAGACCGCGTGGGAGCGCGCCTCGGTCACCGCCGCCAATCAAGTGCTTCGCCTGCAGAAAGGCGAAAAAATTCTCGATACCCTTCCGTTAAATGCAGCCTGGTTTACAAAATCCTAAGGGGGAAGTTTTATGCCTGGAATTATAGTCGTCGGCTCGCAATTCGGCGATGAGGGCAAAGGCAAAGTTGTTGATGTGTTCTCGCAAAAGGCCGACTTCGTGGTGCGCTACCAAGGCGGCGCCAACGCCGGCCACACATTGGTGGTCGATGGCAAAAAAACCGTTCTGCATTTAATTCCGTCGGGCATTTTGCATCCGCACACGGTGTGCATTATCGCGGCCGGCGTGGTCTTGGATGTGGAACGCCTTTGTGAAGAAATCAAAGCCTTAAAATTAAATGGTTTGTTGAAAGAAGATGCGCAGCTGCTTATTTCAGATTCTGCGACTGTAATTTTGCCCTATCATCGCCAGTTGGATCAGGCTCGCGAAAAAGCCGCCGGCAACGAGAAAATCGGCACCACCGGCCGCGGGATCGGCCCGGCCTATGAAGAGCGCGCGTCGCGCAAGGCTTTGATCTTTGGCGATTTGTTTTCGCCCGCCACTTTGCGCGGCAAAATCGAATCTTCTTTAAAAGAAAAAAACTTTTTGCTCGAGAAATTTTATAACGAAAAACCCGTCAGCGTAGACGAAATGATGTCGCTGGTGAACAAGGTCAGCGATTATCTCGCGCCTTACCGATGCAAAGACACCTCGCTGGTGATTTACAAAGCGATGAAGTCCTCGAAAAAAGTTTTATTCGAAGGCGCGCAGGGCGCATTGCTTGATTTGCTGCATGGGACGTATCCGTTTGTGACCTCAAGCTCGACCATCGCAGGCAGTGCCATGATCGGCAGCGGAATCGGCCCGGGAATGGTGACCAACACCATGGGCATCACCAAGGCCTACACGACTCGCGTGGGCAGCGGTCCGTTTCCGACCGAACTCGACAACGACTTGGGCGAGCGGATGCGCCAGATCGGCCAAGAATTCGGCTCCACCACCGGCCGTTCGCGCCGCTGCGGTTGGCTCGACCTTGTGGCTTTGAAATATTCCATTCGAATCAACGGCATCACTTCGCTCGCGCTAATGAAACTCGATGTGTTGAGCGGCTTTGAAAAGTTAAACATCTGCAATGCCTACGAGCTCGACGGGCAAAAGATCACGGAGTATCCGGTTTCGCCGGGGGAGCTTGCGCGCTGTAAGCCCATCCACGAGACGCTGAACGGTTGGAAGGAAGATCTCACCAAGGCCAAAAACCTAAAAGATCTCCCGCGCGCGGCACAAGAATACATCCAGTACATCGGCGCCCAAACGGCGGTGCCGATCGATGTGGTCAGCGTAGGCCCCGGCCGCGAACAGACGCTCTGGCTCCGACCGCTGTTCGGTTAGGGGTACGCCGTACCTTTTCAGTTCGCGTCAATTTTTTGGGTACCTGGTTCCCCTTCTAGACCATGTGCTGGAATTCGGGCGGCAAGATTACGTGGCTCTGAAATCAGTTTAAAATTATAAATATGATCACGCTGCTGTTCGCGCTTCTCACTTCACAGGCCCAAGGTTGCACTTTAACAAAGCCTGCCACGCTGAAAATTGGCTGCACGGTCGATTGTGAGGAGTCTTACAAAACGGCACTGCAAAACGCCGCTCAGGCGAACGGGTATCAAATCGAAATCGTCACGATCGGTGAATCAGGCTCGGCCGCCAGTGCGCTCGCGCAGCTTGACGGATTTCTTTCGCCCGGTGGGCATGATATTGATCCATCGTTCTTTACAAAAAAAGTTAGTGCGGCGGAGAGAGCGCGGCTGACCGAAATGCATTCGCGTCTCGGCAATGACGGAATATCCGAGCCGCGGCACCTGCAGCGCGATCGGCACGAATACAAACTGATGACCGAATATTTTAAAAATCCCCGCTTTAACAATATGCCGCTTCTTGGAGTTTGTTACGGGATGCAGATGATGGCCGCCGCTCACGATGTCCCGCTTCATGTCGATATCACCGAGCAACTTGGTCTGCCGGCGCAGCGCCGGGTGAACAATCAGATTACATTTACCTCTATGGACAAAGGGCGGCTCGCGGCACTCCCCAACACATTCCGCGCATATAAATTTCATCACCAGGCCGTGAATGCCGAAGCCATTGCCGCCAACCCGCAGCTCTACCGCAATCTAAAAGTGCGCGCCAAATCGAACGACGGCAAAATTGCCGAGATTATTGAAACGGTCGACCGCCCGGCGGTGGGCGTGCAATTTCACTCCGAGGCGCGCGGCCAGCAAGATCCCAAGGTGGCACCCGCGCTCTTCGGTTGGTTTTTGCGCCAGGCGTGCGCCAACCGCAATTTCAAAACGCAATCGGCGCCCGTTGCCCCCGCTCCACGTCCCGCCAAACCGCCGATAAAACCACCCGAGCCTCCGGCCGAAGGTGGATCGACTTTTATGCAGTAAAAGGTACGCCGTACCTTTTCAGTTCGCGTTAAAACCCGAGATCATCGGCGGCTTTAGTGGCCTTGTGGGCTTCGACTTTTTTCTGTGTCTCAAGCTCCCACACTTCGAGGCGCGCCACTTTCCCGGTGCGCAGGTTGGTGCCGAAGCCGACGGCGGTGGCCATGGATTCAGAACCATCCGGCAACCAAATGGCGACGTAGCAGTTTGAGCTCGATCTTTTATATTTTAAAGCCGTGCGAATAAAGGGCGGGCAGGCTTGCCCGGCGCTTTCGGTGTCGGGCTCGCCCAGTTTGCCAATCAGGCCCGCACCCGCGGGCTTGGAGGTGCCTAGGTTGAAGAGATAGGTCAGGTAAAAGGCCTTTTCGCTCTTCGCTTTTTCGTCGATGTAATGGCTGATGATATACGTGTCGATCACGCGGTCTGAGTTCTCGGCGGTGTCTTTATTTTTGACCACGCCGCAATTGAAGGTCTGAATCGCGGGAAGTTTGGCCTTAGGCAGCACGGGCTCGAGGGTCACTGTGCAGAGCTGACCGGACTTGCTCTCGGTGGAGATGGTCTTTGGCAGATCTTCGGGCTTGATGGTTTTTTCACCCTTGGCCCAGACAATTTTGCCATCGGGATAAATGATGTTATGGCCCCGCTCGAGCAGGAACTTTTTCGTGGCCTCTAAATTCTGGCCGAGCTTTAACCCCGCGAAATCGCTGGGCAAGGCCACGACCACAGGGCTCAAAAGGGCGAGAAAAAGAACAGCAATTCGCGATGTCATATATGGATAAGCCTAGGGTACGTTTGGGGGGCGAGTCACCTACCTGTTACTCCCCGCCCCATAGACTTTAAGTTCGCGCTACCATTGATGGTTTTACGGTTGACTCTTTTGGCTGTTTCCACGAAACATTGGTTCCTTGCTTCATGTGGTTCGCTAGCTCAGTTGGTAGAGCACTTCACTTTTAATGAAGGGGTCGATGGTTCAAGTCCATCGCG
>CAYVRZ010000039.1:0-22088 GCA_964453895.1 uncultured Pseudobdellovibrionaceae bacterium
TAATATCGGTGAGCAACTCATAGTAGCGCATCATCAGCTCGTCGCTCACGCGCATGGATTTGCCGAACATGTCTCGCGGCGAATCGGTCACCCCGATGTAGTTGTCTAAACTTTTCGACATCTTTTGCACGCCATCGAGGCCTTCGAGAATCGGCACCGTCATAATACACTGAGGCTCTTGACCAAAAGCCTTTTGCAACTCGCGACCCACCAGCAAATTGAACTTTTGATCGGTGCCGCCCAGTTCGACGTCGGCTTTTAAGGCCACAGAGTCGTAGCCCTGCACCAGTGGATAGAGCAGTTCATGCATATGAATCGGCGTTTGCGACTGGTAGCGCTTGGTGAAATCATCGCGCTCGAGCATTCGCGCCACCGTGTATTGCGAAGTCAGTTTAATAAACTCGGCCGAAGTAAACTTTGCGAACCAGCGGTTGTTGTAGTCGACTTCGGTTTTGTCGCGATCGAGAATTTTGTAAACTTGGTCGGCGTAGGTCTTGGCGTTGGCTTTGATTTCTTCGGGCGTAAGCGGTGGCCGGGCTTCGTTTTTGCCCGTCGGGTCGCCGATCAAAGCGGTAAAATCGCCGATCAGAAAAATCACATGGTGGCCAAGTTTTTGAAACTGGCGCATTTTGTTGATCAAAACCGTATGACCGATATGCAAATCGGGGCGCGACGGATCGAAGCCCGCCTTTATGCGCAAAGGTTTACCGTCTTTAAAAGATTTTTTAAGTTTGCCCAGCAATTCGACTTCTGAAACTATTTCGGCCGAACCTTTTTTTAACTGCTTCAGCTGCTCTTCAGGAGCCAAAAACGCCACGATTACCTCGCGTGCTCGACGATTCGGGTCTCGCGAACCACCGCGACTTTCACCTGGCCGGAGTAGTTCAACTCGCGCTCAATTTTTCGCGCGATATCGCGCGAAAGCATATTGGCCTGGTCGTCGGTCACTTTGCCGCTATCCACAATCACGCGAATTTCTTTACCCGATTGAATTGCGTAGGAGCGAGCCACGCCATCAAAGGAATTGGCCACACTCTCTAAATCACTCAAGCGCTTAATAAATGTTTCGAGATTTTGCCGACGCGCTCCCGGACGCGACCGCGTTAAGTTGTAAGCCGATTGAACGATATGAGCCAAAGTCGACTCAGCCTTAGTCTCATCGGCATGGGCACGAATGGCGTGCACCACGTCATCGCGCTCACCATTGCGCTTAACAAAATCAGCGCCCGCCTGCGAGTAAGAGCCTTCAAAAGTATGGTCCAAACCGCGACCGATGGCGTGGAGCAGTCCCGCCCGCTTAGCCAACTTCTCATCGGAGCCGATTTCTTGCGCAATCAACCCGCACAAATTCGCCACTTCTTGCGAATAGCCGAGCATATTTTGCCCTTCACCCTGGCGGTATTTAAGGCCGCCGAGCACTTTAATAATATTCGGGTGAACATTGTGAACGCCGAGTTCAAAGCAGATTTTTTCGCCCTCTTCACGCATATTGGTAAAGATATCGCTTTTGACTTTCTCAACCACTTCTTCGATGCGGGCCGGGTGAACGCGGCCGTCTTCCATCAATTTTTCAAGCGCCCGGCGCGCGATTTCGCGGCGTACGGGGTCGAAGGACGAAATAATCACTGTCTCTGGCGTTTCATCGATAATCAAATCCACGCCGCAGGCGGCTTCTAAGGCTCGGATGTTGCGGCCTTCACGACCGATAATTTTTCCCTTCATCTCTTCGCCCGAGAGCGGGATGGAGCTGACCGTTCGCTCGGTGGCGACCTCAGATGCATAACGAGCCACAGCAGTCGCTAATATTCGCCGTGCTTTGCGGGTGGCCTCTTGCGTGGCTTCTTCTTCGATCTGCGCGACCTTGGCCGACATCTCTTTACGAGCTTCGTCGGTCATGGCGTTGAGCAGTTCATTTTTAGCTTGATCGGGCGTCATATTGGCGGCCGATTGCAACTTCAACTCGAGATCCGAAATTTGCTGGTGGGCTTTGGCCTCCATCTCCGCCAAGCGCTTCTCGGTGACTTGCACCCGCTCCGCGGCTTCGTCGAGCTCGCGGGATTTTTGATTCAGCTGTTCTTCGCGCCGTTTGATCTCGCGGTCCAATTTGCTTTCGCGGTCGCGCAAATTGTTTTCGGTTTGCTGAATTTTTTGTTTTTCTTTGCGCATTTCCACTTCGACATTTTTACGGGCCCGTGACTCGAAGTCTTTGGCGCGTTGAGTGGCGTCGCGCTCGATCTTGGCCACTTGGCCTTTTGCGCGTTGGATAATTTTTTCGGCCTCTTTCTCCGCCGATAAAATATTCTTTTGGCCGGTCAACTTCAGCAGAGCATAGAGCCCCGCGCCGCCGATGCTTAGGCCCGCCAACATAAATAATAGCGCTGTTAAATCCATCCTTACGAACTCCTTCTAGAAACCCGCAAAATCATTTTCTCGGTGATAATCCAATCCAAAGGTTGATCCCATCCCTCAAGAGGGAGCGGGTTTTGAGAAACCTGGATATGAAAGACGACACCCACGCGCAATGCCTGGGGGGTCGCCGCAAAAAATCGGTCGTAATATCCTGCGCCGCTGCCAATCCGGCGACCAAGGCTATCCACAGCCAAAGCCGGGCACAGAACAATCGAGGCCTGTTTCGGGTCCAAAGCGACGGATTGCTCGGGCACCGGCTCAAGAATGCCGTATTTGTTAACTGTAAATGCGTCGGGCTGGCTCGGCCGCCAAAACGACAGGGTCGGTCCTTTTTCGATCTTGGGAAAATAGAGTTCGGTCAACGGTTGAACACATGGGTCCACTTCATCGGCCACGGCTCGATAGGCACAGGCCTGAACCGTTGAAGCCGCTAAATCACGTTTGAGACGCTTTATGTTCTCTTGAATCGCGGTTTGGGCCGCGGCGCCGGCGTCTTTGACGAAGCGCTGCCGCTGCTCACGGAACTGAGTCCGTAACGCGGATTTTTCGTCTTTTAAAGACATGTGTTCCAATAGCACTTCACAATCCAATGCAGAGACTAATTACTGATCGATTGTGAGCCGGGCGGCCGGCGTGGAATCCAATTCGGTGAGAATGCTTTTCGCTTTTGTTTCTAGTGAATCTAAGCGACTGCGAACGGCTCGCTTCAAAAATACTAAATCTTCGGCCACATGCAGTGATGCCAAAAGAAGCGCCTTTTGAAAGGATATGCTCGAGCTCGATGACATGGCCTCTTTGACTTTAAGGTCAATGAGATCAATCAATTCTTGAACAGTTTGTTCATCATGTGAGGACTTCAACCGGAGCGGCAGGCCCGCGACTTGTACGTCGTAGGTTTCACTTTTTGCTGGGGTTGCCGGGTTCATTCAGTCGTCCTCAAATAAGCATTCTTAACGAAGGGATCACACACAGGTGTCCTTCTCACAACACACCCCAATCATATGGAAAGGATTGATGAAAAGGTAGTGACGAAGCTCTATGTCGCAACGATTGCGCAATGCGCTATTCGCGTCGTGGGAGTAATCCGTAGGGATCAGAGTCTTTAAGCAAAGAATACACGTGATTGGAAAGTAGCCCAACAATGCGCCGATACTCGCCGAGAACGTCCAAGTGGATGCTAGACGTAATAACCGACTCGGGCGTGCCCCGGACCAGGCGCGACATATGCGACTCGCGCATCTTATGCTCAAGCTTTCGCACATTGCGTTTATGAAAGACGACCTTGGCCGCCAAGTCTTTGTCTTGGGTCTGAAAGCAGGCAATGGCCATTTGTGCGGTCTGCGTCACGGCTAGGTGGATCTCTTTTAAATCCTGCCAACCTTCGGCCGAAAAATCGACTCGCATATTGTGCTTTTTTTGCGCCAGCTCCAAAAGCTGGTTATCGACCACATCGGCCGCGGCCTCGAGATCGGTGACAAAGTACATAAGCTTCAACATTTGCGCGCGCAGCCCCTCGGGCGCCTGATCAATTTGTTGCGCCAGGTACAGATTGAGCTCGCGGAAGAGCAAATCGGTGCGATCATCTCTTCGCCGCATGTTTTCAATAAGTTCCGGATCATCCTTCTCGAATATCTTTAGGGAATCTTCGATCATGCTGGTGACGATGTCGCCCATTCTTAGGGCTTCGCGCTCGGCATGGGCCACGACAACGGACGGCGACTCCCAATCCTTTTTGCTGAGATATTTAACCGAAAACTGCCGCTCTTCTTTAGAGGGCGGGAACCAAGTTTCAACCAGCTTGGCGCCCTTGTTGGTGAAAGGCAGGAACAAAGCCGCGGTGAACAGATTGTAAATGGTGTTGAAATTGGCGATATCGCGCTGGATCTCGTTGGTCGAAATAAAATTGATGGTGATTTGCGCGAGCGGAAAAAAAATCGCCACGCCAGCCAATTTATAAAAGGCGTGAGCCCAAGCCACTTGCCGACCCACGTAATTTCCGCCAGCGGCGGCGATCAGGGCGGTGGCCGTGGTGCCAATGTTAGCGCCGAAAATCCACCAGACGGCGTCGCTCATGCCAATCAGGTTGGCCAGCGCCAGCGACATTCCAATCGAGATTGTCACCGCGCTCGAGTGCACGACGGCCGTGAAGAAGGATGTCACAAGTAAGGCGTAAAGCGGATTCTCATTGAGATGCTGAATGGCCGATCTAAAATTTTCAGCATTCTGTAGACTGTTCGTGCCGAACTTGATGATTTCGAGCCCGTAAAAGATCAAGCCAAAGCCCATCACCGCTGCGGATACATTTTTGAGCATGCGGTTTTTAGAGATGAAGTGGACAAAAAAGAACATACCAAAAACAGGCAGGCCGAATTTGGCGATATCAAAACTAAGAACCTGAACTGTGAGCGTCGAGCCGATCGCCGAACCGAGGATAACACTCATCACCTGCGGAAGCGTAATCACACCGGCGGCCCCCAGGCCGACCAACAGCGTGGTCACCGCGCCCGAGCTTTGCAAAATCATGGTGAGGCCAATGCCGAGGAGAATTCCCCAGAGCGGCTTCCGGGCCAGCGTGGTGACGATGTCGCGAATCCGGTCGGCGGCGATAATCTGTAGATGTTCGCTCGCCAGTTTCATTCCGAGCATGAAAAGCGCAACGCCACCGATGGTAAGTACAAGTGCTGAATGGGAACCGGCCATTCATTAAATGTCTCAAAGCCTTTTTTGGAGTGCAAGAAGACGTTTTAGAAGAAATTCAGCCGAATAGGCCGTCGGCGAACTCGGTGGGGTTAAAGCTGGTTAGAGCATCCATCGACTCGCCTATGCCGAGAAATACGGTAGGAATTTGCAGCTGTGAGGCGAGGCCGAGCACGACGCCGCCTTTGGCCGTGCCGTCCATTTTGGTAAAGACGGCGCCGGAGAGCCTTAAGGTCTCGTGAAATTTTTGGGCCTGCACTAAGGCATTTTGTCCGGAGTTGGCGTCGAGGACGATCAAAGTCTCGTGGGGCGCCTCAGGATTTAGCTTCTGAATCACCCGTTTCACTTTTTTCAGCTCTTCCATCAAATTTTCTTGCGTGTGCAAGCGTCCGGCGGTGTCGATCAAAACCAAATCATAGCCCCGAGCCGCGGCCATTTTGACGGCATCATAGGCCACCGCGCCCGGATCGGTTACACCTTCAGGCGAAAAAATTTCGACCTGCGCCCGCTCCGACCAAACCTTAAGTTGTGATTGGGCGGCCGCGCGAAACGTGTCTCCCGCCGCGACTAAAACCTTCGCTCCCTGTTGGGCCGCAAGATGAGCCAATTTGCCAATCGTGGTGGTCTTGCCCGCGCCATTTACGCCGACAATCATCCACACTTGCGGTTTGGCTTTAGTGGCGAGGTTTTCGAGGGGTGAGCGGCCCATTTTCGGAACGCCGGTGAGAATGGCCTGCACTTCGGATTTGAGCGAGGATTTAACGACGTCGAGGGACTTTTTCTCTTGCCGGGAGAGCTGCGTTTCAACCGAGTCGAGCAGACGAGTCACCGTCGTGGTGCCGAGGTCGCTGGTGTAGAGAATTTCTTCTAAGGTTTCGAGCTGGGCGGCTTCGATCTGTCCGGTGCCGAGAAACGATTTTTGGATTTTGCCCCAAAAGCCGTCGCGGGTTCCGCGCAAGGCTTGATTGAGATTGGGCATGGGTGGCGGCGCGGGCTCAAGCGCGGGCGCGGCTGGCGGCGCAGGTTCGACCTTAGCGGGGTACTCCGACTGACGGGCAGCCTCCAGGGTTTTTTCGTCGTCCGTTTTAATTAAATAGCGCGCAAAATAATATCCGGCGGAGGCCAACGTGCCGAAGCCGACGGCCAGCCCCCCAAGCAGGATCACTATATCCATTTCCATGCCCGATGATGTAGCATTAGCCAATGATCGTTGTCATCACGCCACTGCCGATAGAACTCGAAACTTTGCGCACCTGTGGGCTGCGAGACAGTGCTCAATTTAAGCTCGCACTGGGCGGGCACGGCAAGGTGCACTTTGCTCTGCGCACGCAGTCTTTGATTCTAGAGCACAAGCCGAAACTGGTGGTTTGCGCCGGCGCCTGTGGCTCTTTGTCACCCGATGTGCGGCCCATGGATGTGGTGGTGGCTGAACGCACGATCGAGCATGATTTTAAACTGCGCTTTATTCAAAAACCCGAGCCGACTTTCGATGGCGACGGCGCCACGGTGGCTAAACTCAAAAAAGACTTCGCGATCCGTGCGGGCGATTTTGCCATTCACTTCGGCGTGATTGCCAGCGGCGATGAAGATGTGATGGATGGATTGCGCGCCCGTGAGTTGCGCCAACAAACGGCGGCCCTAGCCGTGGCGTGGGAAGGCGCTGGCGGCGCGCGGGCCTGCGCGCTCAACAACACGCCTTATGTTGAGATTCGCGGTGTTACCGATTTTGCGGATTCAAATGCTTCGGCAAATTTTAAAGAGAACCTGAGTTTGGCATTGAAAAACGTTGCAACGGTTTTGCGGACCCTTCCCGGAGTTGCACCTTAACGGTGTTGTTGCCAAAGCGATCGAGAAATTGCATCGCAATCTCATCGCCCTGCTCGGCCGTGGCCAGCAAATTAATATCTAGGTCAAACATCGTGCGATTGGCGAAGAGATTTAGCGCGCCTTCGCGGTAGGACCATTTTCCCGTACCGTGACCGAGATTGTCGACTTCGTAGTAGAACTTGCCGTTGTCAAAAAGCGCGTAGCGCATTTTATATTTATCGTTGGACGTTAGCACTTTAAGCTCGCTCAGTTTGTGTTCAGCCTGGTTGAAGTTTTCAGATGGATTGACGAAGCGATTAAAGAAGGCAGGATCGCGTTTGTGTTTAGTGGGGCTGCCATCGGAACAGGCGGTTTGCAGAAGTCCTGCGAGCAGTGTTGATACGAGCAAAATCATTTTTGTCATAACCGATGGTAGCGTCAATAAATCGGGCTAACAAATGGTTGCTCGCCCTTCACCGCGCCGCAAATTCGCGCCTTCTTGCGCCTTTGGCCTGTTAAGATTTATGCACTTTTAAGTATATGATATTACTCGGTAATTTTGGCCGCCCTCCGGGCCCGTGTCATCTTTTAATCAATGGCACCCGCCCAGACCTCTATATATATGCGCCCAGCGGGCCACTTCATTGCAATAGCCACCCGTCGGAGGAATTTACTTATGAAGAAAATCTTTAGCTTAGCCCTTGCGGCTCAAATGTTCGTGCTCGTGCCCCATGGTGCATTAGCTCAGGGATTCCAACAGCGTCGCGGCCCACCCGTGATTCATATGGGTCCGGTCGGTCCACAAAATCACATGCATCGCCCCGGTCCCCCGCCCCGTCACTTTGAACAAAACCGTCGCCGTGGAAACGGACTCGGCGAATTGCTGACCGGAATCGTAATTGGTGCTGGCATCGCCTTCGCCCTTTCGCGACTCTCGGACGGCGACAATCGCGTCTTATATAGAGGAGCAGGCGATTGCATCAACGGCTACTCACAAGATCCCAGAGCTTGTGATCGCCCCGTTTATCTGCCCGAATCAAGAACACCCGTTCAAATCCGACCGCATCAACGAGTTTACTACTCTGGCCAACCCAACGAATGTAAATCATTTTTTGTAGTGCAAAATGGCCAAACAGTTGGAACCCGAGTTCTCTGCCAACAGGGAAATCAATGGGGACCGCCGCAAGCTCACTGGGGACAACCGCAGTATTTTGATCGCCCCCACCATGATCCGCGTATGCGCCGTTGGGATTACAATGCTCATCGCGCACCGGTTGTAGTGGCTCCGCAGGTTGTTCCGATCGGCCCCGGCCGCCCTGGTCCCGGATTTCAACAACAACGCCCTGGTGTTGTTCCTGGCCAAGTGCGAGTTGCACCGCCTGTTGCTTCGCCAACCGGTGGCTTCGTACCTCCGCCGCGCAATCCGCCGCGAATCATCAGCCCCAATGGCGCCGTGATCGCTCGCTAATTTGTTTTTTGATTATTAAATCGCGGTACGTAAAACGCCATCTCGGGGAGGGATGGCGTTTCTCTTTTTGGGCGGGCGCCGCGTGGTTCGGCGACGGCCGGAGGCCGGCCGACTACGTCTCGTCGTCGGATTCGCCATCACCTCTTAATACTTCACTTCCATGAACATAAACTCCGTCATACACCCCATCCACGAATTGATCCGTAGGCTGTACGCGTTGAGCGTCTTTGGAGTTCTTGGATTCTTTGGAGTTGTTGGCGTCATTGCCAGCGATGGTATTGTTTGGATGTTTCGCAATTTTATCTTTGCTCGGGTCATAGCGGCGGACTTGGTTCACAATTCGCTGCGCTTGGGTTCGCGAAAATTTCAACCAGTGTCGGCAGAATCCGCCGAGCGTCCGAAATCCGTAGCGCACAAAATATCTTTTTTTGTCGATAGCGACGAGCTGGCGAATTAATTCACGTTCAAGTTCGTGAATGTGATCAGCAACGTCCGTGGCTTCGTTTAAAGTATCGCGAATAACTTTTGGATTTTCGTAAAACAGCTTCCAGCGTCCCATGCAAATTCTCTCTCGCAAGATGGGTGCCGGGCTTAAAACTAGTGGAAAAGATCTGACGAAGATTCCCGCCGAAGGCCGAACACTTCCCGGATTCACCGACGTCGACTGATATGTAGTTCGACACGTACAGCCTACGGCTCAGATCGTGGTTGGGGTGTGTATGCGTTAAGTGCGCTGTCGGAGAGTGTGCCCGGACTTCCGCCCGGAGCCGCGTCGCCCCGCCGGCGCTGGCGCTGGCGGCTAGAGCGCGACGCGCTCGGCTTCTGTGAGCGAAACCGAAACCATTTTCGAGACGCCTTTTTCCTGCATGGTTACGCCATACAAGATATTGTTCACCTTCATCGTGTGCTTATTGTGCGTGACGATGATGATTTGTGAGCGCTTCGCCATCTCTTTTACGAGATCGTTGAAGCGGTAGACGTTGGCGTCGTCCAAGGGTGCGTCGACCTCATCCAGCAAGCAGAATGGCGACGGCTTCACCAGGAAGATCGAGAAGATCAACGACACCGCCGTTAACGCCTTCTCACCACCCGACAACAGGGTCACATTCTGCATCTTTTTGCCAGGGGGCTTCGACACGATATCGATGCCCATCTCGCCGTTTTCTGGGTCTTCGATCAAAATTAAGCGGGCTTCGCCGCCGCCGAACAACACCGGGAAAACTTTGGTGAAGCGCTCGTTCACTTGCTCGAAGGTATCGCGAAAACGCTTAGAGCAAATGCGGTTGATTCGGTCGATGACCTTTTTCAACTGCTCTTTGGCTTCGATTAAATCTTTATATTGTTGATCGAGGAAGTCGTGACGACCTTTGAGATCCTCATACTCTTCGATCGAAGCCAAATTCACTTCGCCAATCTTGCTCAGCTTGGTCTTAAGTTCGGTGACTTCAACTTCCAACGCGGCAAAATCGACTTCCGTCTCCGAATGCGCAAGGGCCACTTCGCCCAGCTCCACCATATAACGCTCGCGGATTTGATCGACGAGGTATTGCTCTTTCATTCGCACCTGTTCGAGGCGCAAGGTGGCCTCGTTGAGACGCGACTGTAAAGCGTGGTGATTGGTGTGAATTTCGCTCAAAGCTTTTTCTTGCTCGCGGGCTTTGGCTTGAATTTGCTCAAAATGATCGCGGGCCACGGCCACTTTTTGTTGCAACTCTTGCGTGCGCGTGATCGCCGTCTCCAAATCGAGTTTGCGCTGCTCAATCAAAACCTGATTTACACTGAGTGACTCGGTGCTCTTGTCGGATTCGGACGACATCCGCTCGACTTGCTCTTGAATCTCGCGCATGGATTTATCGAGGTATTCAAAGCGCCCTTTCGCGGTCTCAACATCTTTTTGCGACGATGCGGCCTCAACTTGCAGGTCAGTCACGCGCTTTTGCATTCCATCGATGCCACTTCGCGATTGTTGATACTCGGCATCTAGAATTTTGCTGGACTCTTCGAGCGCAATTCGGCGTTCGCGCATTTCGGTAAAGCGGCCGCCGATTTCTTCGGCTTCAGCTTTAATTTTCAACGCCGATGCATCTTCGCGGCTGATTTCGCTCTGCTGACGAGTCACGGCCACTTGCGCGTTGTTGAGTTCTTGCTCGGCGCGCTCGAGGTCCTTTTTCAGTTCGGCGACAAGAACTTCTTTTTCGCCGTGGCGTTTGCGTGAGGATTCAAGCTCTTCGCCAACTTGTTTTACTTTTTGCTCGAGCTTTTCGAGCGAAAGCTTCGCTAGAGTCAGCTTTCCGCCCCACTCTTCGCGCTGTTGCGAGAGCTCTTTGATCTCGCGACGACGCTTGAGCAAGCCCGAGTCGGCGCTATCGGCGGCGCCGCCGGTGAGCACGCCCTCGGTCGACAAACAATCGCCATCTAAAGTCACAAATGTATACGAGTTAAACTCCGGCCGCAGGCGCAGAGCCGTGCGGATCGAATCCACCACGGCCACTTTGGCAAAGAAGGGCTCCATCACCGCACGTTTTTCTTCAGGGATCGAAACCACATCGCTCAAAATGGCAGTCACGCCCTCTTGCGCCTTAATCGAACCCGAATCTCCGTGCAGGGCCTGACTCGACCACTCACCCGATACAAAAGATGAACGGCCTTTGCTGTTGGCTTTTAAATAATCGAGGGCGCTGAGCGCGTTGGCGCCCGAATCCGACACCAACAATTGCAACTTCGAACCTAAAGCGGCCTCCATGGCCATTTCATATTGCTCCGGCGCTTCAACGAGCTCGGCGACCGGCTTCATTGCGGCGCCGGCCTCCATGGTCACTGAGCCATCGGCGTGAACCTGGCTGCGCGAGCGCTGCCACAACATCACTTGCTTAACGCCTTCTTCAAAACCTTCGAAGTTGGACTGGAGATTTTCTAAACCATATAAGCGCGAAGCGACTTCGTTGTGCGTATCTTTAAACCGGGTGAGCTCTTCTTGCTTCTCGACCATTTGCCGCTGAAGGATGTCGAAGTTCTCTTGGAAGTTCGCTACGTCTTTCATGATGTCGAGCTGCATCTGCCGCTCGCCCTCAAGCTTGCGGAAGGTCTGATTGCGCCGCTCTTCAAATTCGCCACGCTGCTTGAGCAACTCTTGCTCGACCGTGCGCAATTGTTCTAAGCGCTCGCCCTGCTCGCGAACTTTGTCGTTTAAGGTTTGCAGCTTCACTTCAAGATGAGTCTCGCTTTGCGAGACGGTCAGCATTTCGCGGCGCTGAGTGGTCAGTTGATTGTCGAGTTCGGTGATACGGACTTGAATGGTCGAAAGCTCAGCCGCTTTCTCTTGATATTCTTTACCCACACGCTCGGCTTTTTCGGCCGAGGTGGAGAGCATCTCTTGCACCGATTTCAACTCGTTATCCAAAGCGATCTTGCGCGCCTGCGACTGCTCGAGCATGGAGCCCGTCATCTCTTTATTGCGCTTGGCCTGTTCAATTTCAAAATTTAATTCGCGGATCTGAAATTCTAGGTTCTGTGTTTCGACCTGCGCCCGCTGGTGCTCGTTCAATACGTCTTCGAGCGCCTTTTCATTTTCGGTGCCCTGCAAGCGCAGAGTCGCAAGTTCTGATTCCATGCCCGAAACTTTTCCGCCCCAGCCGGCTTCCGACTCTCGCGCGGTTTCAACTTCTAGGCGTAAGGCCTCAGCCTCTCCGTGCAATGAGAGATAACTTTTTGAGGCGTGAATCATCTCTTTGCTCTGCAGCTCACGCTTCAAATTGCGATAACGATCCGCGCGCTGGGCTTGCCGCTCGAGCGAATCGAGCTGGCGTTTTTGTTCGCCCAGAATATCTTGCAGGCGCACCAAATTCTGTTCGGTCGAAACCAATTTGCGCTGCGACTCGCGCTTGCGAACTTTAAATTTGGTGATTCCAGCCGCTTCTTCAATCAGCGAACGACGGTCTTCGGGCTTGGCGGTTACGATTTTACCGATCGCGCCCTGCTCGATGATTGAGAATCCTTTGGCGCCAGCGCCCGTATCCATAAAAATTTCTTGGATATCGCGCAACCGAGCGGTCTCTTTGTTGATCAAGTACTCGCTCTCGCCGTCTTTATGCAGACGACGAGTGACCATCACTTCGGAATGCTTCAAATATTTTACCGGAAAGGGGCCGCCGTCATTTTCTAGCGTCAGCGAAACTTCGGCCATACCCATCGGCGCGTAACCGTCGGCACCGGCAAAGATCACGTCGGACATCGAGGCTCCGCGCAGATGCTTGGCCGACATCTCGCCCATCACCCAAACTAACGCATCCACAATATTTGACTTGCCGCATCCATTGGGGCCGACAACGCCGGTAATTCCCTTATCGAAGTGAATGACGGTGCGATCTTTAAAAGACTTAAATCCGATCAGTTCTAATTTTTTAATTCTCAATGTTCTTGTCCCCGCTCCTGTATGGCCGCCTGTGCTGCGGCCAATCGAGCGATGGGCACTCTGTAGGGAGAACAACTCACATAATTCAGCCCAACTTTATGGAAAAACTGAATACTTGCCGGGTCCCCACCGTGCTCACCGCAAACCCCCAGCTTCAAATCCGGCCGGGTCTTAAGACCCAATTCAACCGCCATTTCAACCAGTTTGCCAACTCCTTTTTGGTCGATGGAGGCGAACGGGTCGGCCTCAAAGATGCCCTCGCTGACATAAGTCGCCAAAAAGCGGCCGGCGTCGTCGCGCGAGATGCCTAAGGTGGTTTGGGTGAGATCGTTGGTGCCGAAGCTGAAAAACTGAGCATGTTCGGCGATTTTGTCGGCGGTCAGCGCCGCGCGGGGCAGCTCGATCATTGTGCCCACCATAAAATCAAATTTCACTTTGCGCGTGGCCTGCACTTTTTCGACCTCGGCCTCGACTAGGGCTTTGAGCATTTTCAGTTCAACGTCGGTGCCGACCAGCGGAATCATAATTTCAGGCACAAGCTTAGTGCCTTTGTTCTTAGTCAATACCTCAACCGCGGCTTCGGCAATGGCGCGCGCCTGCATCTGATAAATTTCGGGATAGGTAATTGCCAGACGGCAGCCACGATGACCGAGCATCGGGTTCATCTCGTGAAGGTTGCGAATTTTAGCGCGAAGTTTTTCAGCGTTGATCTGTAAACGCTTGGCCAACTCACCGGCCTCTTGATCGGTGTGGGGCAAAAACTCATGCAGCGGCGGATCGAGCAATCGGATGGTCACCGGGTAACCCTTCATCACTTCAAACAGCCCGGTGAAGTCAGATTTTTGCATGGGCAGCAATTCTTCAAGCGCTTCGATGCGTTCTTCTTTGGTTTCAGAAATAATCATTTTGCGCATCACATCGATGCGATCGGCCCCAAAGAACATGTGCTCGGTTCGGCACAGGCCGATGCCTTCGGCGCCAAAGCGGCGCGCGACTTCGGCGTCGTGGGGAGTGTCGGCATTGGCGCGCACACCGAGTTTGCGTTTTTGGTCGGCCAGTTTCATCAGCCGGAGAAAATAATCGTCGAGAGTGGGCTCGATGGTGTCGACTTTGCCCAGGAACACTTCGCCCGTCGAGCCGTCGAGCGTGATTTGATCACCGGTGGTGAGCACATGCCCCTTAACGCGCATTTCTTGCTTGGCGTAGTCGACGTCGATCTCACCGCAACCGGCCACACAACACTTGCCCATACCGCGGGCGACCACGGCGGCGTGCGAAGTCATCCCCCCGCGGGTTGTAAGAACTCCTTGCGCCTTGACCATGCCCTCGATGTCTTCGGGGCTGGTTTCAATCCGCACTAAGATAACTTTTTTGCCTTTTTCGGCCCATTCAACTGCGGCTTCGCTCGAAAAAACGATTTGTCCGGTCGAACCGCCCGGGCTGGCCGGCAGGCCTTTGCAGAGCAAAGTCTTTTTTGCTTTTGCGTCTAGAGTCGGATGCAGCAGCTGATCGAGACTCGACGCTGAGATTCTTAATAGAGCCTCGTTCTCGCTGATTACTTTCTCGTCGATCATTTCGCAGGCGATGCGCAAAGCCGCTTTGGCCGTGCGTTTTCCGTTGCGGGTTTGCAACATCCACAATTTATTTTTCTCGATGGTAAACTCGATATCTTGCATATCGCGATAATGCATTTCGAGTTTTTTATAAAAGTTCTCGAGCTCTTGATAGGCCGTCGGCATCAGTTTTTTAAGCGCTTCGATATCGCCGGGCGTGCGGATTCCCGCCACCACGTCTTCGCCTTGCGCATTGATTAAAAACTCACCAAAAAATTTGCGCTCGCCCGTTGAGGGATTGCGGGTAAAGGCGACGCCGGTGGCGCAGTCTTCACCCATATTGCCAAAAACCATGGATTGAATATTAACGGCCGTGCCCCAGTGTGAGGGATAGCCGTGCAGATTGCGATACGTGATCGCGCGCGGAGAATTCCACGATCTAAACACGGAGCTGATCGCGCCCCACAGCTGCTCCCACGGGTCGTTGGGGAAGGCCTGACCGGTGCCTTCGATAATTTGCTTTTTATATTTATCGCACAGCACTTTAAGATCTTCGGCTTTAAGATCGGTGTCGGCGTGATACCCTTTGGCCTCTTTAAGATCTTCGAGCACCACTTCGAGCAGCGAAGTGTTCATACCCATAACCACGTTCGAGTACATCGTCAGAAAACGGCGGTATGAGTCCCAAGCGAAGCGCGGGTTATTGGTTTTTTTGGCGAGGCCATCGACAGTTTGGTCGTTGAGGCCGAGATTCAGGATGGTGTCCATCATGCCGGGCATGGAGGCGCGAGCACCACTGCGAACGCTGACCAGCAGCGGATTTGCCGTGTCGCCAAATTTTTTGCCGATCAAGGCTTCGACGCGAGCCATGGCCTCGGTGGCTTTTTTCTTTAGGTAGTCGGGCAGCTTTTCGCCGTTGTCAAAAAAGGCCTGGCACATTTCGGTGCTGATTGTAAAACCGGGAGGCACCGGGAGGCCGAGCGAAGTCATTTCGGCCAGATTGGCACCCTTTCCGCCGAGTATGGACTTCATGCCGGCGTTGCCTTCGGTCTCGCCCGCTGAGAAAAAGTACACAAATTTTTCGGGAGCTTTTTTTGCCGCTGCGGTTTTTTCCACGTTGATCTCTTTCATTTTAGAAGTTCCCCAGTTTGTCGGTGATATATTTTTGCAGTTGATCGACGCCCACGCGGTCTTGGGTCATTTTATCGCGGTGGCGCACGGTTACTTTTTTGTCTTCGAGTGATTCAAAGTCGATGGTCACGCACAGGGGCGTGCCAATTTCGTCTTGGCGGCGGTAGCGTTTGCCGATGCTGGCGGTTTCGTCGTAATCGACGTCGTGTCTGGTGGCGAAATCATTGCGCAACATATTGGCCATTTCTTGTAAGGGCGGCTTTTTGCTGAGCGGGAGAAACGCCACTTCAATCGGTGCGAGTGAGGGGTGAAAGCCCATGACCACGCGTGAATCACCGCCGTCGGCCTCATCGCCTGTCGCCGCTGCGGGGTCGCCACCGAGCTTTTCTTCCCGGTACGCGTCGCACATCACGGCGAGCACTAGGCGATCGCAACCGACCGCGGTTTCAATGACATAAGGAATAAAGCGCTCTTTGTTGGCTTCATCGAAGTACTCAAGCTTTTTGCCCGAGAACTTGGTGTGTTGCGAGAGATCGAAGTCGCTGCGGTTGTGAATGCCTTCGAGCTCGGACCAGCCGTGCGGGAATTCGTAAAACACGTCGAAGGCCGCCTTGGCGTAGTGGGCCAGCTCATCGGGGCCGTGCTCTTTAAATTTGAGTTTCGATTCTTTAAGGCCGATCGTTTTGTAGTAGTCCCAGCGGGTTTTTTTCCAGATTTCAAACCATTCCATATCAGTGCCGGGTTTGACGAAGTATTGCATTTCCATCTGCTCAAATTCGCGGGTGCGAAACGTGAAATTGCCCGGTGTGATCTCGTTGCGGAAGGATTTGCCGATTTGCGCGATGCCGAAGGGGATTTTTTTTCGTTGTGAAGTGGCGACGTTTTCGAAATTCACAAAAATGCCCTGGGCGGTTTCGGGTCTTAGATAAACGACGGTGCCCTCATTTTCAACCGGGCCCATATGGGTTTTGAACATAAGGTTGAAATTTCGCGGCTCGCTGACGTCGGTGCTTTGGCAAGTGGGGCAAGTCACCTTGCCGTTGACGAGTGCGGTGTCTTGGCGAAAGCGGTTTTTACATTTTTTGCAATCGACCAGTGGATCGGAGAAGCCGTCGACGTGACCCGAAGCCTTCCACACTGTGGGGTGCATCAAGATTGCGGCGTCGAGGCCAACGATATCTTGGCGGCGGGTCATGGTCTTCCACCAGCTGAGTTTAACTTTGAGTTTGAGGTTGGCCCCTAAAGGGCCGTAATCCCAACAGCTGTTGAGTCCACCGTAAATTTCTGAGCTCTGAAAAACAAATCCGCGGCGCTTACAGAGCGAAACGAGGGTGGATAAATCGTCGAGATTTTTGACCTGCATGGATGGACACTCCCTGGGCTGGAAATTGGGGTTCAATGTAGCGAAAAGACGGCTAGATTCGCAATCCCAGAGAGGTCTTGGCGTGGTGTGGCAATTAGAGCAATTGATCGGCTGTAAGCGTGCAGGATCGTTGACTCTTGCTACACGCGATCGAGCGGACCGTGTATTCGAAATGGTGCTCGGTAATGCCATAGCCATTTTTGAATGTGTAATGGACGCGCGGGACGTAATTGTTAAGGATCGCCTTGAGTTTGGTGGCGCCGTAGGGGAGCAGTTCGGTGACCGGCCAATCGGCTTTGGGGAATTGGTAGCTGTATTGGCAGCCGTAGATAAGCAAAATGTTGGCGGTGCAGCGGATGCCGCGAATGTGGATTTGGTCGTTTTCTTCCATGTGTTCGCTGAAGAACTGGACGAGTTTTGCTGCATCGCTGGCGCTGACTTCGATGGTGGCGGCATGGGCTGGTGTGGGCACGATTGCGGTTACGGCTGCGAGTGCGAATAACATTGCGGTCGAGGCGGCAGCGGCAAATCGCGGGGCCGACGCGAAGATTTTAAAAAGCATTTGGGTCCTCCCTTTTTATTTGTTTTCAAGGGCTATCACAGGGGGCGGGCATTAGAGAATTTAGTTTGCGAGCATTCCTAAATTTACATCTTTTGGTGCTTGGCTCGGTGGTGGCCGGAGCACAATACCTCCAGATTTTCTAAGTTGCTTTTGCCGCCTTCACTCACCGGCTGAATGTGATGCACATCGAGAAAGCGGCGGTGGGTGCAGGCGCTGCCGTCGGGATTTTTATGGCCGCACTGGCCGGCGAACTGGATCATAAGTTTGTGGCGCGTTGAGGCTAGAATCGGCGGTCGTTTTTTAGTGACTGTTTTATCAACTGTGCCCGGGCACAGTTCAGTGGCGGGCGGCTGTTTTGGCGGCGCGGTTTTCGCGGTCTCAGTCGCAAGCTTCCCCCGTGCGGCCTGTCTTTTTGCGCGCGCCAGCGGATCTCGCCGATCAATAAATTGCCCGACCGCCGCGGCCAAAGTTTCTTCAAGACTCACCGACCGACGTTTTTGCTGACTGAGCAAATCCTGCGCGCGGCGCAGTTCGAGCATAAGTTTTTCTGAAACTCCGAGCTGGAGTTGAACACGATCCCGCGACACATAGCTGGCTTTTTCGATAATTTCGGCTTTGGGATTCTCGGCCGCCACCATTTTTTCGAGCTCGCGCTTGGATAGTTTTTCGGCTAAAGGCAGCCAATGTTTTTGATTCTCGCGCGTCAGCACCGATGAGATCCGGCGCGCTTTTGAAACCGAAACAGCGCCGCGGCTGATCGCGGCCTTTAGTTCGGGAACTTCGCGCACTTTTCGCGCGACATTAATATAAATGTAGGCCACCTCTTCAGACAGCCCGAGCCCGCTCGTCGCGTACATAAATAATGACGAATATCCCAGCGCCGTGTGCACGCGAAATTTTTCGGCCGCTTCAAAAACTTCAATCAGTTCATATTCACAAGTTTTAAAGCGTACCACAATGGAGCGGGCGCGTTGGTCAATTTCTGTAACGATTTGCGATTTGGATTTCATAGTTCTCCTTTGCAATTGCGAGCACACTAACATGGGTTTTTCAGAGGAGAATTTGCGCATGAGCGTGACGCGATTCAAATCGCGATTTAGGCGCGCGAGATTGAGATTTAAGCCGAGGAAAACAAAATTTTAAACGCGCGAAGAAAATATTCGAATGAGGCGGCGCAATCAGCGGCGTGAGTGGGCGAAAAGATCGTCAAATATTTTCTGCTGATTTTTTAAATTGCTGCGCCGGGAAAATTAGATTGAGTTTTTGACCGTAAATGTCGCCCCGGGAAATTTTCGATTGTGCAAGTGGCTGCAATATAGGGCTGGATAGGAATTTGGACCGGGAGAAAATCGGCCTTGAATAACTGTGCCCGGGCACAGTTGTGCGTGGCAAATTTAGAATTTGTTACGGCTGAAAAATGAACGCGCGCTTAGTTCGGCTCGGGCACTCGCCCCACCCCTACCCTGCCTTGGCCGAACCTTGAATCGCCTTAAATGCCGCTTCGATAAATGGCTTCGAAGAACTCTCCACCCGCGCCATGCCTTCACGGTAAGCCGCCTCCACAACCGCGAACGACGACCCCGCCGGCACACCCAAAACTTCGTAGGCATCCCACGAGTGACCATTGTAATTAAAGACCACATTGATCGAGCGCTCACCGCTCACCGACGAACCGGCAGCTCCGCTCCGATGCAGCATCATGTCGGGCGTAACCTTGCCGTTCAAACCCAGTTCGCGATAATGCGAACGCGAAGACGAACTCTTCAAGCGCAAACGCATACCCCGGCGCGGCCGCCTCCAAAAAAGGAGCAGCAGTACGAAAAGCGTGCCTCCGGCGTAATACAGCCAGAAAATGTTGGGCTCAATGGGACCCATGATGGGGTTATCGGTCGTTTCACCTTGAGCCTAGCCGGGCAAAGGTCTAAGAAGGACCCATGAACCCATTTTTACAGCAAGCCCCCATTCCCGGAGTCAAACACATCATCACGGTCGGCAGTGGCAAAGGCGGCGTCGGTAAGTCCACCGTCGCCGTGAACCTGGCCATGGCTATGCAAAAGTCTGGGAAGAAGGTCGGCATACTCGACGGCGACATCTACGGACCCTCGATTCCGCGTATGCTCGGGACACAAAATTTAAAAGTGGAAGTCACCGACAAACAAAAACTCATCCCCATCACCAAATTCGGCGTCAAGACCATGAGCCTGGGCTACCTCATCGACGAATCGCAAGCGGCCGTGTGGCGCGGGCCCATGCTGTTTAAAGCCATGGATCAATTCTTCCGCGACGTACTGTGGGAAGATCTCGATGTTTTGATTATCGATCTCCCGCCTGGAACCGGCGACGTGGGCCTGACCGTCGCGCAGAAAGTTCCGGTGAGTGGCGCGGTTGTTGTTTGCACTCCGCAAAACGTGGCCCTGGCCGATGCTAAAAAAGCCATGGATATGTTTGAGCGAACCAATGTTCCCATTCTCGGCGTGGTTGAAAATATGTCGTACATGCCAGGCGAGAACGGCGAAAAAATTCAGCTGTTTCCGCGCGGCACGCTCAACGAATTTCTCGACGCCAAGAAAATTCCTAAGCTTGCTGAAATTCCGTTTTACCCAGAAGTTGGCATCAGCGGCGAAGCGGGAATTCCCTTTGTCGAAGGCGCCGATCCGGCCCAAGCCGAGCACTTTTCAGCCTTGGCCAAAAAAGTTCTAGAGCTTATTTCCGCTCCAAAGTGAGCTAAGTCTCCCAATGAGATATTCAAAAAAAGATTCCTAACACTTTCCTGACGCACTGAATTATCCTGTCGGAACTGAACCAAAGGAGCCATGTATGGCTAAGAGACCCAAGGAATGGCGTCTTGATCCTCCTCCGAAGTGACGGTGCGGATTGAGACGTAGATTCTAAATCTCTCAAGGAAGGTATCGAGAGACACATGATCGGTTGTTTTTTCTTCCTTTGCTAAGGGCAAACCATCCGAAAGGGTGGGACGCAAAACCGACGGGGCTAACGTTTTCTAAGGAGATTAAGCCGGCCGGGTTGCCAGAGGACTGGGCCTGTAGCGTTATCGGGAAGATGGGCAACGGGCCCGCGTAAGGGACGACGCGGGTTTTTTTTTGCCTTTTTGTCTATCTAAAAGCCTGGGCGGCTAGTTCACTTGCCCAGGATTCTCAAGAATAAATTTATCCACCAGCAGTTTCATATTTTCGTCGCTGATGTGCTTCACTTTTTTGTTGCTGCTGTCTTTGCACCAGCCATAGCGAATGGTGTGCGACTTCGAAAATGCCTTACGCGCTATAGTTTCGCACGCATACTCAGACATACAGACGAGTTTCTTATCTTTTTGCGAATCGTGTTGAGCGTCGAGGCGCTCGTTGTCGGTTATACCGATGCGATCCGATTTGCCCGGGCCGCTGATGCCGCAAATGTATTCGCGATTGCCGTGCTCTTTGCCGGTGTGGTCTTTACAGTCATCGGCCGAATTGTCATCGCTCGAATCGTCATCACACATATCGTGACCATGGCTGCCTTTGTAGTGGGCGTGCTTGCTGTGGTCATGGGAGCTGCTATCGTCGGAACGATGATCACCATTGTCGGTCGGACATTTGGGATCTTCGGGATCCGGATTGGGATTGGGATTGGGATTGGGATTCGGTGTTGGTGTTGGGCCCGGGTCCGGACCGGGAGGCGGCGGTTGAAAATCAATTTCATTCACCGCTTGCAGGGAGCCAAGATTGGCACCCGTCGTTTGCATTTTTGCCTTTTGGCAGTTCTGGAAAAAAATCATCATCATGACGCCCAGGCCGATGGTAATAAATAATCTGTTTAATGACATAGTTGCCCCTTAAGTTGAACTCTTCGCTCTTATGTAAATGCAAGGCCGGGCCCTCTTAGGAATAAAACTAATGGAGATGGCGCCCGCTCGCCGTAGATAACCACGACATTCAATAAAAGTTCGCCATCTCATTTTGGGATTTTGCGCTTGATGGGTGGTGGCCTGAATTTGAGGCGCATTGCTGAGTGACCTCACCTTTGAGACACTCCGAGCAGACCTGCGAACTAGGTCACGGCATGCCTTGTCGCAACCTAGAACGGAGGTCCTCTCGAAGTCACAAAACGACACGAACTTCGATCCGAACCGAGAAACTTTATTTAAAATCCCGCGATCCAAACTGAGAAATACGGTCCAGAAACCGCACCAAAAAACCGATCAGTAATATTAAGAGGTACGTAAGTGACGGTTTTCAGCCGGAGCATCACATCTATGTTGTGGGTTGCGATGATTCTAATCGCGACGCCGTACTCCGCCTTCGCGCAATATTCTCCCAAAGCCTTAAACATTTCTGGTGGCTTGTTTTTGCCGTCCGGCTTGCCGGTGACCAGCGCGTCGGTCGATTTCCGTTTGGAGATTTGGGACAAGGGCGCGACTTGCAAACTGTACGAAGAAACTCACTCCGCACAAAATCTTTCGGATACCAAGGGCGGCTTCTCGTTACAACTGGGTGAAGGCACTGCAGTCACCAACTATGTCTCGGGCGGCGGCGATCTGACTTGGCAGGTTTTTGCGAACCCGGGCGCGCCCAACACGGTTGTGACGGGCTGTGTGGGCGGAGTCTTGTTATTGCCCGGCGACGAGCGCTTGATCCGTGTGCATTACAACACCGGCAGCGGCATGACGGCCATGACTCCCGATGTGCCGATTG
>CAYVRZ010000040.1:0-21738 GCA_964453895.1 uncultured Pseudobdellovibrionaceae bacterium
GGAGAATAAAATTCGCGTTCCCGTGGCGGTGGCTGAAATTGATATTAAGGCGATCAGCCGCGGTCAACCGCGCACGGTAAAGTTTAAGCCCGTGGCCAAGTTCCCCTCGGTGGAACGTGATCTGGCCTTTGTTTTGCCAAAGTCCGTGCGCTCGCAAGACGTGGCGAACGAAATCAAAAAGTCCGCCGGTCCGCTTTTGCAATCGATCGATGTCTTTGACGTCTTTCAGGGTGGGAATCTGCCATCAGATCACGTGTCCGTGGCCTACCGCATGATTTTTCAAGATCATGAGGCCACACTGACCGAAGAGCGCCTCAGTGCTTTACAGGCGCAGATTGTGGCCGGCGTAGAGAAAAAGCTTTCGGTTAAGGTGCGCTGAGTCACGAGCCAGTAGTAAAAATTCTTGAAAGTTATCAACGACTTGTTAGCCTTTGGACTGAATGTAGGAGATTCCGTCAACGGGATCTCCCCATAGAGGGGATTTATCAATGCCAGGCCAGAACTCGAGCCGTTCCACCATGACGAAGGCGGATATCATTGAGAAGGTTTACCAGAAAATCGGTTTCTCAAAGAAGGAAGCCTCAGAGCTGGTTGAGATGGTTTTTGATCAGTTGAAAGACGTTCTCTGCCGGGGCGATAAGGTCAAAATCTCCGGCTTCGGCAATTTTCTCGTGCGCGGAAAAAAAGAGCGCATTGGCCGCAATCCGCAAACGGGCGACCAGATTACGATTAGTGCTCGGCGCGTTTTAACATTTCGTCCCTCTCAAGTACTCAAAGCTCTCTTGAACGGCGAGGATCCTAGCCTCGTCCAAGAAGATGACGACGAGGATTAGACTTTGGTTGAAGAAGTAGAACTCAAAAGCGAGGCTGAGCAGCGGTATGCGCCCTCGACAACCACTCCCGGAGGAGTGCAGGTTGAAGTCGACCCGGAGCTTGAGTCGGAGCTTTCGCGCATTCCCGATAAACTTGCGTTTAAGATTGGCGAAGTGGCCGATATTTTGGGCGTCAAAGCCTATGTGCTTCGTTATTGGGAAACTGAGTTCGAAATTTTAAAGCCCAAAAAATCCAAGCACAACCAGCGCATGTACGAGCGCAAGGATGTTGAAAATTTACTTTTGATCAAAAAGTTGCTCTATCGCGATCGCTTTTCCATTGAAGGCGCGCGCACCGCTTTAAAAAAGCTCCGCAAGGACAATGTGCGCGTGAAGCAGATCAAAACCATGGCTGAACACATAGATGAAGCCAAGGATCGGGTGCTCGATCTTATCGATGAGATCGCCCTGTTCCGCCAATTGATTAAGTAGCCCATGAAAAAAATTGAGATTCAGGCGTTTTTTGACGAAGCCACCGCCACTTTAACCTATGTGGTTTTTGATCCACTCACGCTGGACGCCGTGGTGATCGATCCGGTGATTGATTACGATCCGGCGACCCAGCTCACGTCGCGAAAATCGTTAGATAAAGTTTTATCCTTTGTGCGCGGCAAAGAGCTGATTTTGCATTGGGTGCTCGACACGCATGTTCACGCTGACCATTTGACTGGCGCCCGCGAGATTTGCTCGGCGGTGACAGGTTGTGGTTGGGCCATGAGCAGTAAGATGGAAGAAGTTTTTAAGACGTTTAAGAAAGTCTATTCTTGGGCGGCGCCAAAACTGAGTGTGGGTGAGGTGCGCTGGCTGAGCGATGGCGAAGAAATCAGCGCGGGCTCTGTGCGCATTCAGGCCTTAGCGACGCCGGGGCACACGCCGGCGTGCATGACCTATAAGATTGGCGAGAATTTGTTTACTGGCGATGCCTTGATGATGCCCGACTCGGGCGTGGGTCGTTGTGATTTTCCGGGTGGCAGTGCTGAACAGCTATATGAGTCGGTGTGGGGAAAGCTCTATTCGTTGCCGGATCACTATCAGGTTTTTGTCGGGCACGATTATAAACCGGGCGGGCGACCGCTGGCTTTTCAGACTTCCCTCGGTGAAGAGAAGTCGAAGAATATTCATTTAAAGACGGCGACGGCAAAAGCTGAGTTTATTTCCTTTCGCGAAAGCCGCGATAAAACTTTGACGGCTCCGCGGCTGTTGGCGCCTAGTTTGGATTGGAATTTGGGCGCGCATCAAGTCGTGAAACGTTAACCGGCGGTCCGAGCGGGAATTTTTTTGCCATAGTGAGACTCTACGAAAAGTACAAGAACCGTGCTCCGGGTAATCAAGCCTTGAAGCTTGCCCGAGCTATCCATAACCGGAATGCGATGAATGCGATGTTTGAGAAAAGTCCGGTAGGCTTCTTGGAATGTGCTTTTAATCTGAAGAGAGATAATATCTTTCGTCTGCAGGATCTCGGGCAGGCAATGGGCCACGGTGGTGTCGAGCCCATGTAGGGCGGCCATACGAAGTGTGTCCCCCTCGCCCATCATGCTGATCACCTTATCATTTTGATCGACCACCGGCGCGCCACTGATTTGCCGCTTAATAAAGAGCTCCGCCACTTCCCAGAGCTTCATTTCTGGAGTTACGCGATAGACTTTCGTCACCATGATGTCTTCGATATAAATCCTAGGCGGGTTCTTTTTTTCGCTCAACATGCCTTAGAGTTATCGGCAAAGTCATGGGCGAATATGATCAGACTTAAGGCTAGCGCATATCTCCGCTGGTGCCGCGGGCTTGGCGTGGTGAGGAGTTGGCGGCCGGGCGCTTTTTACGCTCGATCTGATCTTTGGCCCAACCGAGGTTCTCGCGGGCATTCGTGGTCGAGCGCTTTTGCTGTTCAGCCTGCGCCTGCGCCGTTTCGCTTTGCGCTTTGGTTTTTCGGTAGGATTCTTTGACCCTTTTCATTTTGGCTTCGAGCTGGGCTTGCTCGGCGGCGCTGATTTTGTGCGCGTGCTTGTGCTCGTTCACTTCTTTTTTAAGCTTTGTGATGTCGGATTGCGTGGACGTCATTTCGCTTTTGAGTTTCGAAATCTTTATGCGCTGATCGTTCAGAATTTCTTTGGCGGCGTCGGCTTCGCCGTTGGCCTTGTCGAGCGCGGCTTTTTTATCGGCCAGTTTTTTTTCGAGTTCACTGATGATCTTGTCGTTGGCCGCTTTTTCTTTTTGCGCGGCCTCTTTGCGGCGAGCGGCGGCTGAAATTTTTTCTCCTAGGGCATCAATCTCGGGGCCGGCGGCGGCTTTTTTGGCGGCGGCTTTGGTTTTAGCTCGGCTGGCCTCGCGTTCGCTGTCGCGCGCTTCTCGTTGTTCTTGTTCGAGGTGGAGTTTTCGGGTTTTGACCACGTCGGCGGCGGCCTCGCCATCGGACATGACCTCTTCGGCTTCGACTTCGACATCGTCGATATCTTGGGCAAAGACTGGCGCGCCCGGTATGGCCCACAGGCCGCCACACAGGCAAACATACAGAATCGCAACCTTATTTAACGTCATCCTGCCCCAATCCCGTCTCGTCTATTACTAGAATGACGGATCGGAAGGGCAATTTGTTGCAAAATAAATCTCTTTCTCATTCTGAGACAAAAGTAGTACGACCTGATTTATGAGCTCGCCCATATTCGAAATTGTAACCACCACGGCCGGCGCCGTTTCCATCCGCAACAATGTTGTGAACGAAATCATGCATAACCCTGTGGGGCCGTGGGCTGAGGCCAATGCGCTTTATGTGGCGCCGTCTCGGCTGCGAGAAAGGTTGGCCTCTGTGGGGCCAGAGCTGGTGATTTTTGATGTGGGTTTGGGGGCTGCGGCCAATGCGCTCGCGGCACTCCACTGCGCACGTTTAGCGGGTGGTGTGCGGCCGCTTCGACTAATCAGTTTTGAGCGAGATCTGGATTTGTTGAAGTTTGCGCTTGAGAACTCGGCGCAGTTTGCGCACTTTTCCGGGTTTGAAGATGCGATTTCAACTTTGCTGGCGACGGGCCGTTGGGCTGAGCCGGGTATTTGTTGGGAGCTTCGGCACGGGGATTTTTTGCAGTTGATCGAGCGGGAGGAGTTTTTGGCCGATCTGATTTTTTTTGACCCCTATTCGCACAAAGTGAATCTCGATATGTGGACGGTGCGGGCTTTTGCGAAGCTGCGCGAACGCAGCTCCAACTCAGGGGCTTTATTGTTTACTTACAGTCGGGCGACTCCAATTCGAACGGCCATCTTGCATGCTGGTTTTTTTATCGGCAAAGGGCCGGCCACGGGTTTGAAAGATGAGACCACTCAAGCCGCGACTAAGCTCGAAGACCTCGCCGAGCCGCTGGGCCGCCCTTGGCTCGAGCGTTGGCAGCGTTCGCACAAACCAGATCCATTGGGCGCGACGCCCGAGGAGTGTGTGGCGATTCGCCGGGCGATTCTCGCGCATCCGCAGTTTTCCTAGTTGCCAACAAAATTGCTGACATTTTGATACTCCGACAATTTAAGTAAGGAGTTTTGGTTGGCGACCTTATAATTTGAGCAAAACTCGACCTTCGTATTGTCGACTCCTGCATTGCGCAGCTCGATCAAGCGGCCTGAGGCGTTGGTTTGCGCGTTATCATAAATCTTGTGATCTGAAAGTCCTTGCCCGAGAATTCCCGTTCGGCCGTCGGGATCTTGGAATGTGATTGCATTCGTATAAATGCCGAGGAAGTTGATCAGGCGCAAAGACATACTAAATTTGAATTTGGCAGGTCCGCAGGTGCCGTGATCCAAAAATTTTGTGTGAATCGAGTATCGCGACCCACAAAGCGCGATGTAATTGTTAGCTCGAGCATAGCACGTATTCAGATTGTCATGAGCGCTCTCGTCGGTATCCGAAAAGGCCTTACCCTCAAGATCCGGACGATTGCCACAGCCGGAAATGGCTATAAAGCAGAGGCCGTTACTTTGCGGATAGGATTTACTCACTTGAGCTACGCCATTGGATTTAAAAGTGGCGGTAACTTTTGCGGCCGCCTCATTGGTGCCCTCGGCGCAGTAACGGTGATATTCTTCGGCGCGAGCCAAACAGCGGTTCGGATTTGTACCCGCGCCATCGTAAGTGTCTAAAAAAGTGCCCACGGCGCTGGGAACGCGGGCACAAGCGGGCAACGTGATCTCGCAACCGGTAACTTGCGGTTGTTCGATCGGCGGAACGGTCGTTGATGTTTGTTGTTGGCCGTCGACGTAGTACTGGGTCGTGGCTCGAGCTCCGCAATAGCTATGGTATTCGGCGGCGCGAGCGGCGCAACGGTTGGCGGATAGATTTGAGCCATCGTAGCCGTCGATCAATGATTTGGGCAACGTGGGGTAATTCGGGCAGCCGTCAGGAAGATTAACCCAGCAGGCAGAATTGCTTTGCGGATAGGTCGCCGAAGCAAGTGCCACCGAGTTTTGCACAAAGCTGACCGTGATCGGAGCGATGGGTGCACTGGACCCGTCGGAACACCAGCGATAATATTCTTCGGCTCGGCGTACGCAGCGTTCGGGACTTGCGTGAGCTTCGGCGTACGAATCGCTAAAGGTTCCTTTGTATTGCGGATAGTTCGTGCATGATGGAACTGTGATTTGACAGAAGGGCGGCGGTGGAGGTGGTAACGGTTGTTGCGCCCTCGAGACAGTTACAATTTTTTTATTGGAGTACGTGGGCAACCGGTCATAAGCGACCGCCACCACTTGAAAAACACCTTCGGATTTAAACAGATGATCGCAATTCCACGGAAAGTCGTAATCGATGCAGGCGATTTGACCGTCGACGTGAAAGTCGACCCGATACACTCCGGTGTCCAGAGACGCGTCGGCCGTCATTTGTAGAACTTTACCAGGCTCAATGTTAGTTTCATCGGGCAAGTTCAGGTTGACCGATGTTTTATTCTTAGGAGGAAGAACCGGGTCGGAAGGTCTCTCATCCACCACACGGACTTGAATGGACTCCGAGTAGCGGGGGAGAGTTTCAAGCCCGTCTATAGCGTCGTTGTACGCCACCGCTTGAATTTTGTATTCGCCCTGTTGTTCAAATTTGTAGTCGCACGTCCACGGATAATCGTAGTCTCCGCAAAGCCACTCGCCGTTGACATAAATATCGGCTCGATAAATCGACACCGGGCTTTGAACTTCGGAGCGGATCGTAACCGTCGTCCCTTTTTGAATGATAGCGTCCGCCGCGGGTTCGGAGACAACCACTCGAATTGAGTCGGCTGAGGCTTTTATAAACTTAGTCTCACCAGAGAAGCCCGAGGAACTCTCTGTGCCTCGAACAGCTTTAAACGACTTGGAGCATCCCATAGACGACATTAGCGCCGTGACTAAACTTAATTTCAAAAAGAGACCCGATTTCATAAAACCCCCTTGGATAGTTCAAGACTATCGAAAGCGGTCCACCTCGAGTTCGGACATCTCGGATGACCTGTGATCTAAAATGAGAAATTTAGAAACTATGGTCTCTCATCTTTGTATTGATTTGGATTTTGATAGGGAGCCGACGCAAGGTGCCACTGTCGCGTTCGCTCTGTCTCAAATTGAGACCTGCCGACCACTAGGTACTCAGATGTCGCCAATTCGATCGAAAATTGAACATAGACTCGCAAATACTTGAATACACTTGGAGCGAGTATTGAAGTGTCATTAATATGAATGGAAAACATCCGCCCATATAGATTTGCGAGCCGGGCCCTAGGGGCCCTCCGTGCTATGGCGTTTTCCGCGATTCTCATTTACTCGGCAGCGTCGTTCGCCGAGCGCATGGCCGATGGGGAAGCGGGTCAGCCTAAAAGTCCCACCACCGGAGAATTGAACTGCGCGACCCGGTCTGCCGGTGCGACCGGCCCGGCGGATAAAAAATCTCGGGCTGACCTTCTTGAGCGCGTCCGACTGCGGGCGCAAGAGGCCTTGAGACGCGACATTGCGGATATTGAGAAGAATGGGGCCCGAAGCCGAGTCTTCAACCCACCGGGTGTGGATCAAAAACGCGAGATCGAGCGCATTCGCGAACGAATGATTCTGAGCGATACGAGAGCCGTTATTGCCAATGTGCCGTTTGATCCCTGCAAAGGTGAAACTCCAACGGGCTTTGCCACGTTGGAACAGTCGAAAGGCCGAGGGGCCCCGCTTGGTGGAGATCTGGCCGCTGACCGCCGCCGCCGGGAGGAACTGGAAAAGCTCAATGAAAAGTACGGCCGCACGATTTTGGATGCAGGAACCCGAGACGGAGTAAAAACCTTCAAGGCTTTGGTGGAAGAGGAAGAGAAGCGTCAGGCCGCGCGGCTCGTGAATCGCACAGCCGCGGATAGGCCCTCAAGCCGCGAGCAGGCCGGGAGCTGTGGGCCTACGAAACTTGACTTGGCTACCTTGGAGAGACTTAAACAACAGTTCCAAAGAGATGGCCTAGAAAAACATAAAAAAGAGGCCGAGCGGCTGCGCGATGCCTCCCGCCGCGAACTCGCACGCACCAATGCCTACCTCCAGTCGCTCGCCGAGAATCCGGACAAGGCACCGGCTGAAATCCAGGCGGCACATAAGAAAAAATTGAGCGAAGCTCTCAAGTACATCGAGACGGCGGGATCTGATCCGGATACCAACGCTAAATCATTCGCGCTGTACCGGGATGTGGTCGATCAGGTGATTCAAGAAGCCGCCGAAGACGATGCCATCGCCTTTAGGCGTTTGGCCGACGATATGGCGTGCGAGCTTGAAAGTGAGGCCAGAAAGCGCGGGCTAATTAATGCGGGAATTGGCATTGCGTCTTTAGGTTGTGTGCCGGTTGCCTACCTAACGGCAGGGTTTGCGGGGGCCGGCTGTTTCGCGGCCGCCTCGTCACTCTATCTTGGATCGACCACCTACAACTACCTTGTGTCCGACGCCATCGTCAAAACCACAGCCCCTGGCAAAATCGTCGGTGCTGAACAGGGCCCCGGAGTGTTCGATCCTCATGCGGCTGAAGCCCACCAGAGGGCTGTCGAGGACAGACAGGCCGCGCTTACAGACGGAGTAACGACGCTGCTGCCCGTGGGCGCGGCGACACGTGTCGCGCGAACACTAGGGACTGAGGCGAGGGTCGGCGCACGAATTCAGCGCGAAGTTCCGACAGAGCTCCGAGCGCTTGAAAAAGTGGATGATCCCCCGTCGGTTCAACGACCGGTGGCGAAACTTGTGGATGACGATTTGCCCAGGATTCCCGCCTCTGAGGCACCCACAATTGGTGCGGCTCCTCGCAAGATAGAGGCGGCCCATCCTGAGCCAGCACCTCCCCCACGATCTGCGGAACCGCCGCCGATTCCCGACACGCCTGTGGTGCCTTCACTGGGAGGCCCACCCATTAAAATCGTGAGAGAGCTCCCTCGCGACGGCGAATTTATCGGCTATGGCTTTAAAGGCATTTACGAAGGCACGACAGAATCTGGCACGCGAGTGTTTATGAAGGTACCCCGATATCCCGACGGCCCTAGGAGAGATGTGGAGATCCGTCAGTTGAGAGGGCTCTCCGAAGGTGGTCACGGTCCGAGATTCTACGGCGAAGTCGACACGCCCAGGGGCCGTGCGCTTGCGATGGATTTTATTCCGGGAAGGCATGTCAGCAATCCCGCCGACATCGCGAGCTTGCCGGTGGTCAATCAGCAGACTCTGCGTGACCTGCAAGGTATTCGCGGTTACTTCCAGCGAACCAATTCCGACGTATTTGATTTTCAGATGAGGGTGACTCCGAACGGGCGTGCCTATGCGATCGATCCGGAATTCATTCCTATGAGGCCCACCGCTTCAAAGGCCTCAGTCCGAGAAGTCGACGATATGATTGCTGCCATTGAAAAGCGTCTGGCCGCGGATGCGCGTGGCGTTCGCCCGATGGTTCCACAAGCGGTGGCGGCCGAACAAGTCCCAGCGCAAGCAATCCCTCGACGGCCGGCCGTGCCCGCTGCGACGGAACCGCAGACCGCGCTAACTCTTTCGCCCCGATTGGAACCCGTTCGTGATGGCAACTGGCCTAAAGATGTCGCGATTTTTGATCCGCAATCCGGCCGGTGGACCAATGCAAAGTTTGATGTGGTGGATATGCGCAGTGGGCGAGCTTCCTACTATTTTCCGTCGGCGACGGGCGAGCGCAGCCTCGAAGTCAATCGACACACCCGTGTGCGAAGTCCGCTGAATCCTGAGACGGGTGGAGTGATTGGGCCCGGTGACCGCGTGGTTTACCGGCGCGGAGGCCGGGACGTGGAGGCTGAAATTGTTAGCTTTGACAAACAAGGCCGCCCCGTTCTTAAGGATGTGGCGACCGGAAAAATCCACCCAGCCATCAGCTTGGACCGTCTCTCGGTGCGGCCGCGCCCCGAGGCTCGCGGAGCCGGCCAATTTGACGGATTTCAAGATATAGATCGTAGGGCCGTTCGCCGGGTTTTTGAGGGCACACCCGATGAAGTGGCTCGGCGTTATGGCGCCAATCTGGCCGATCAACATGGACTGCGCCAACAGGGAATTGATTACCGGATCCGCGTAGCTGAATTGGCCGACGGGCGAAGAGTTCCCCAATACGTAATCACTCCCGCAGCAGATGGACATTTAGCGAATCGGATGGCGCACCGGAACCTTGTGCGCAACAACTCGGAAACGATTATCGACAGCAGTCCCTTTCCCGAACATGCGGGAAGATACCGATCGGGCTACAACAATATGAAAAGTGTCGATGGCCGCGGCGTCAATCGCGTGGCTTTTGACCCGAAGGTCGTAAAGGATCCAGTTGAGTTAAGACCTGTCGCCAGTCACGAATTTGGTCATGCCGAAGTCTCCAACAAAAGAAATATCCAGCGCGAAGTGACACACTATAGGGCCGCGGAACATTACAGCAACAAGGGCGAATTCAAGGCCGAAGGGTACACCGGTTACCAACGCCGAGATGAAATCTCAATGCAGCGACGGACCGGCCGCGATCACGAAGCCCGGGGGCAATTGACCCAGGCGGAATCCACCTACCGTCGCATCGGTGAAATGGTTCGGGATCAAAGATTTGGAGTGCGCGAGGCCCGGCGCACAGTCAGTGACTTATTGACCGCGCGGCAAACACCAAAGGTGACCGAATTTAAAGGCGCACCTAGAGAAACCTGGGATTTGGGAAATTCGAGAACTCTAGTCCGACTCACAGAGCGCTATGGGAACATTTCTGTCCCACAAATTGGCGTTGGTTATCGACGCCCCAATGGAGACGTCGGCCAATATTGGCTGCCTATATCCAGAGAGCTTGCGCAGTTGCCGCCACAGGAACTTTTGCGCCGAATCGGACCGGTGATCCGCCAAGCCGAGGCGGAATTGATCCGCGCCGGCCGGGCGGTCGAATCCGATATTCAGCGAATCGAGCGCAGGCTGCGGCAAGTAGCGACGGGTCCTTAGATCAATCGCCAACTTCTGCACCGAGCGTCAGAAGGACGGTGCGCTCGCCGTTGTGAAGACTCAGCGTGCAGGAGTTAAAACCCCCATCATTTTCCACTTCAAAGTTGACTACGAGATCGGCGAGCTCGCCATCGACACTCTGTTGGATGTCTTCGATTTGACAATAAGCTAAATTGTCATAGAGCAGTTTTGCCGAGGCAAATTGGCCGCGCTTTTTATCGATGCGGATGATCGCCGTATCGAAAAAAATGCCATCCACATGAGTTGTACCCATGTCGATATCGATTTCTTCAGCCTTCTCATGTTGAACAGAGACCGACTTCACGTCGGGATGGCCGAACTGGATGGCGTAAGCACTAAAGCTTGTGGAGCCAATAATTAGAGACAGGAGAACTTTCATAATACCCCCGATATGAATTGGCTAGACCTTAACCCTTGTGGCCTGTGGGGTATAGACAGATTTTCTAATAGATTAGTTCAGGATTTTGATAAGGGGCCCGCGAAAAATCTGCGACAGGTACGTGGTCACCACACTCTGGCCAATCTTTAACAGCGAAAGATTTTGCTCCACAATATAGGCATTGATCTGAGCTGTATCGCGAGTTCTTAGTGCGGCCACCGCACCAAAAGTCGCGCCGAATTCTTCCATCGCGCTACTAAATGACATCGCGGTCACGACCGCGTTCGCGCCGCGAATCTCACCCATCGCAAAGATGGTTTGGCTGCTGCGGGATGATGAACCCTTCGGCACAAAGAACACATGGACCACGAACTGATTGCCGGAGCCCAGTGCGAGATAGCGTACAAAAACGCGATCATATTTTTCGGCCTCAACGCGCAATACGCCCAGATTGGAAATAAAAGTTTGGCTTGCCGGCTCCTGATTCCATTCTCCGCCGTCACGCAATTTAATTTCGCCCATACCGGCGATGGCGAAGCAGGTTTTATCCGGCTGGTCCGATGATTTAAAGCAGAATTGCTTGGTCGAATCCCAAGAGTCGCGAAAGCCTTTGCCCTGTTCTTTCAGCGGTTCAATGGACCGGTACTCGATCGACTGGGCCAATGCGGCCGGCGCCGAAAGCAAGCACAACACGGTAGAAATTATACTTAATGCATTCATAGTTTGAACCTCAAACGTTTGGTCAGCCGTCATTGCAAAGTTCGTACTCAGCGCTGAGCCAACGACACCGCCATTTTGCGATTTATAGGTTCTCGATCATTTTTGCCAAGCCATCGACCCTGCCCGGCATGATTAAGTTAGGGGCAATTGCCATGGCCGGTGTTCCATTGATCTTCATTTTGGAGGCCAGCTCGCGCACATGGCTGATTTCGCTCATCACCGCATCGCCTTTTCTGTCGGCCTCCCACTTTTTCATATCCAGCCCCAAATTTTCGGCGATCTTCTTAAGGGCTTCAGGTTTTCGGTCTGACTTCGGCAGCTTAAAATATGCGTCGTAGTAGGATTTGTATTTTCCCTGAAGGTGAGCCGCCAGGGCGGCCTGGGCAATCTCCAGTGAAAACTCAGAAAGAATTGGTAAGTTCTTATAGATAATCTGAACGTCTTTTCGTTTTTCTAAAACAGCCGCGTTGGTTTTACTTTGGACCTCGCAGTGTCCACATAGAAAATCAAAAAAATAAGCGATTTTGACTTTGCCATCGGCAGATCCTGCGGAAGGGCTTCCGGAATTTTTAAACAAAGCCTCAGAGTTGGCTTCAACATCCGCCGGTTTCGGCATCGAATCTTCTCGTTGCTTGCGCTGAAGCTCCATCAGGGCTGTCATAATCACTTCGGGATTTTTCTCCACCCACTCCTTGATTTTTTGATCAGAGGGGCCTTGGTTGCAGGAAGCCAAGCTAAAAGCCAAAGCAAACATCGAAAATACTTTTAAAGAGCGATCCAGATTTTTCATAGGTAAAAGTTTGTCAATTTTTGAACGATTTGTCGACCCGAATTCTTAAATTAATGCCCGTGCCGGGATGAGGGGGCATATGCGTGGAAGCGAAAATGAAGTTTACAGCCCGTTATAAATGCAGCAGCGATAATTTAAAACATTGGCTGCGGGCAGCAGCTCTATGCCTTCGCATGAAATGCCAGACGGGCCGCGACCGTAAGTCCATGCCTCGCCTGTGGTCGATACTGTGGCTGGAGGAACCGGATCAAACAAATGTCCGTCGAGCGTCCATTCTGGGCCAGTCGGGGTAAACGCGCCGGATTTGCACGCGAGGTACCAAGAACCATTGAAACACACGCGAGGGAAACCAAACGATGGATCGGGTGAAGGGCCACAGCCACTGGTGATTGAAGTCCATCGACCCGATCGGGGAGTTGAGTTGATGCAAAACGCGGATCGCGTGCCCGGAATGCCGACCAAGCTATAGCCGGTTGGGCAGTAGGTCAGAAGTTGAGAGTCCAGTTGGATGTTGCAAGACTGAATTGGCTTGTTCACTCCGGGTGCGGCCGTATTTAAAATCAGATTGATTTTTACTTTAGCCGGGGCGACCGAGTGAGCGGCTCCGGCCAGCCGCCTCGGGCGAACGTACAATGTTGCCGTTCTTTGTGAGGATCCCGCGATGACTGGTTCAAAATCGGCAATGCGAATGTCATCAGCCAGGGTCATGGCCGCGTCGTCGTTGGTTGAAACAATTTTATTCGCGCTACCGGAAAAGTCGCAACCGGATCGGAGTTCCGTCAGCACCACGGGCTGGGGCGTGTTGGCGTTAACAACCAGGACTCCAGCCTTAGCGGTGTTTACCGCGGGATTCAGCTGACAGCTGCAAACGGCGGGATCGCTCAATACGTCGATCATAAAACTTTCTATTTGGTCCCGATTGATCCGTTCGCGAGACCAATTCCCCACCCGCTGTTGATTGTTTAGGGTTGTCATTTCGAACACGGCCCCAACGAGTATGGCGGCGCCCACCACCACCGCGGCGACAATTGAACCCTTTTGATTTTTTAGTTGAACAGGCAGCATCGAAATGGTCCTAAGCTAGACTTACTCGCAATTCCGCAATCGGGTCCGTATCCGGCGAATCCAAAAATCGTACTTGAATTATTCTGATATAGAGTTGAGTTCATTTCTCCAACGGCCGTATTAAATGTGGATTGGGTGGCATGCCGGCAGGCCACCCCGATCATTTGGGCGTGGCAAAGGCCAAACGTACCGAGCGGGGTTGAGCCATTCAGAGCTTGGCACTGAGCCTCGACATCCGACCATTGCGCTGGCGTAGGGCGCACGTTTCGCTCAATGCAAAAGGTGCCCAGGGAACCGGGCGGGCCGATTAGCTCCATGTTCGGGGGACAGCTAACAATTCGGTTGGTCACGGTTCCGCAATTCAGGATTTTTCTCGTGGAGGGCGTCCCGGCGGCTGGATCAATAGAAAACCGAAAGGGAATGGATATCGGGCGAAAGCCAAATGTTTGTGGAAATGAAATTTCAAGAATGGCGACGAATTTTTCGCTGGTCACCGGACGAATGTGACGAATCAATACTCGCTCGACGGCTAAGCGGGATTGTGAGCTGGTGAGGATCGCACCCGACTGCGCCAAAATATTATCATTGATCGCGAAATCGCAAGAGTTGCGAAGTAGGCCTAACTCGATATCTGGAATTTGGCTGAGGTCTGACACGTCCAAGTTCAGGGCCGCCGCGCGCGCGGTGTTGGTGTCGCGGTTCAGTTGGCACGAGCACACGTCGGCACTGCTCATTACGGCGGTGACGTCGCGAGCGAGTGTTGTGGAGTCAACTTTAAGAGAAATGATTTGCGAATGGCGGCTGAAATTCTCCTGCATACTGGCGGCGCCGGCGCCAATTATAGCCAAAACGCCGGCGGCGAGAACAATGCCGACCAATGTGTTTCCCGATTGGCCTATTCTAGGCAGCATCGAAACGCCTCCGTCCGTGAAACGTCGGCCGAGGCATCCCAATTGTCCGAGCAAGTCCCTGCCGTCATATTGAAAGTCCCCGGATGCATCATCCACTCCACCGGCGCTGTACTTGTGAGGCCGGTGGGAGCGGGAAAGTTCCAGCACGCCGTCATCATATCCCAAACGTAACAAAGTCTGGATCGCGGAAATCCGGGATATGTAGTGTTATAACATTCGACGAGCGCCTCGGCGCGGGTGCGGGCGGGGCGAACCGCACGTTCAATACAGGCAATGGAGTTGTTGCCAGGGAAGGGTCCCATTTGCACATGCGACGGCGGGCAGGTGATCGACAGTCCGCTGGCGAGCACATTTCGCCCAACGCAATCGCGAATGGGTCTGGCCGCAGGGGAGCCGGCCGTGGGATCAATATCAAAGGTTACGAAATTGCGAAGTGGGCGAAACCCAGAGGTGTTCGGCGCGATTACACTGGTCTCGACAAAGGCGGTGTATCGATTTCCCGTGGCCGAGGTTTTAGCTATGCCTCTTAGGCGTACACTCTGAACACGAAGGCCTGTGATGCCAGCCAGATCTTGAGTCTCGCGAACAGCGAAATTGTTGGTGGCAGAGAAATCACAGGTATCGCGGACGTACCTTAGATCAATGTCGGGAGAAGCGATGGTCGTCGTATTGACGGACAGACTTCTCGTGTCGAGTGTGGTCAGGTTGCATCGGCAAAGTTCTGGATCACTTAAAATTCTGTTGATGTAGGCCTCGCGCATCACGACCGCCGCTTGCAACTCATTTTGCCGAGCCAACCTTACCGATTCAAAATGCAAAGTGCCCATTCCAATCAAGGCGAAAAGAAGTAGCGCGGCGCCGATAAGTGCTTCGACCAGGGTGAAACCGCCCTGATGTGTACGGAGATGCATACGAAATTATTTCAGCCCGATTTGTTTATGGCAACTGAGGGATTAGGAGTGATTTTGGTCGGCGCGACTGGATTTGAACCAGCGACCTTCTGCACCCCAAGCAGATGCTCTACCAAGCTGAGCCACGCGCCGACTTCGATAATTTTGCATTAACGAAGCCTCAACGTAGCCAATAGCGCCGCGCATTGGCAAGCGGATTCAAGGGGATAGGGGGTTACTCAATAACGACAGTGCCCTTAGATTGATTGATTCTTAGGCGAAGTTCCGTCCAGGCACCCATATACTCTTTTACGGGGATGCTCAGCAGGCGACCCTTGCTCGGATCGTAACCCAAAGATCGGGCTTCGGAAACCCGCGCGTCCGACCAGCCGAATACGGCCAAACACAGCTTACCGCCACCCTCTTCAGCCTTTTTATCGGGCATTACCACGGCGACACCCACACCACAGCAAATCGGCTCGACCACATCCAATCCGAAAACTTGCAGATTGTTGTCGTCAAAAGATTTGGAGTGCTGCGCGATCGGCGCCATGAGGGCGGTGAGATCAGCGTAAGCTTCTTCGCAAGTTTTAACGGTGCGGTCGCTGGCAAAGGCGTTGGGGGCAAGGGCGAGAATTAGAAAAAAAATAGTGTTTCGCATGGGCGCCAAAGTAAAGGGCCTGCATCACCGATGCAAGCCCAAATCTTTGGTCTGAATTTTGTGCCAGTTAGTAGAAACGTTCGCCAGTCATGGTGTGGCGCTCGTTGATAAAACCATGGATGTTGAGTTCGACTTCGACCCAGGCGGCGGGCATGTATTTGCAAATTAGGGTGGAGTAGTCGGTCACCGTCAAGGTGCCATAGGGGCCGCCGTCTTCGATCGGCTGAGTTTTACTGGTGGTGATCGTCTCGCCGCAGCCGCCTTTGGTTACGGTGGCGGTTTCGAATTTATATTGAATCGGTGCGGGGCCGGCCCAAATGCAGAAGGCGTTTCGCGGGCAAGTGCCGGGCAAAGTTAACACGAGATGCATCTCGCCAGTGATCACGTCCATTTTGAGTTGGCCGCCAATGGGCGTTTGTTCGGCCAGGTAGGTATGGGCCTGCGGAGTCACGGTGATCAGCTCGGAGCTAACGAATCTCTTCATGGAGCGGGCTTCGGCGTGTGCTGTTAAGACTAAAGTGGAAAGGGCGAGAATTAGATGTTTCATTTTATATTCCTTTTTTAATTTAATTAAAAGTTAGTTCATCGGAACGATTTGCAGATATTCGCCGTGGATCACATGATCTTGCACTTTGAACGGGCGGCCGGTTTCAGAGTGGATTTCGACGATGGTCGGAATCATCGGATAAAGTTCGCAGAAATTGTTTTTGTTATCGATCACGGTGATTTCGATGAGCGCGCCATCGACCGGCAGCATATTCATCTCACCTTTGTAAATGATGTCGCCGCAGCCGCCTTTTTTTACGTCGATGATTGGGACTTGCAAAGTAATGGCCTGAGGCATAACCATCGCGCAGATTGCGCCGTTCGGGCAATGAAAGGCGGGCTGAAGGATAACAGTAATTTGTGAATTCTTGGTATCGACTTTCACGTAACCGCTGGTGATATCTTTTTTAGAAAGATCGGTGCCAACTTGAAGGAAAAATTTATTTAGCATGCCTTGGTAAGTCGGAGCATGGCGAAGAGCGTGAGCTTGGGTGCCAGCAACTAAGAGAGTGAGCGCGAGAACGAGTTTTTTCATTTTATATCCCCCCGGATATTTGAGTTATTTGCCCCGTCAAAAAGAGAGGCTTTCTACATCGACAGTTATGATCTTTTTTTAAAAGAATAAAAAATTATTTGAATTAAACATAAAGCATTAGTAATTCTACTGAATGAGTTCGGTGATTCCCGATTACAATCTCAACCATTTCAAAGTGTTTATGGCCGTTTACCAGACTGGTTCCATGACGGGAGCGGCGGAACTGTTACATTTAACCCAAAGCGGAGTATCGCAACATATACGTGCTCTTGAAGAAGATCTGGGTCGCTCGCTGTTCTCTCGCATTGGCCGTAAGCTCATTCCCACCGAAATTGCCCATCAAATCTACCCCGATATCGAAACGGCGTTTGTGACTGTGACGAGTCGGCTGCGGCATGTGAGCGGCAAAGAGGCGGAGGTCGAGGGCCGGGTTCGTATCGGAATGCCCATTGAATTTGGCATCAACGTGCTGGTGCCTCAGCTCGCGGCCCTTGGCAAAAAACACAAAAAAATGTCGTTCGAACTCACTCTCGATTATGCCTCTGAGTTATCGCAAGATCTGCTCAAGGGCGAACTCGATTTTGCCTTTGTCGACGAGACTCCGCTGGATCGTCGGATCGACTACAAGCCCGTGGCCAGCGAGGATCTTTTGCTGTGCGCTTCGCGTGAGTATATGGCCACCCGCCCGCGAGTCAGCTACACGCAAAGTTACTTTGAGAATTTAGAATATATAGATTACCGCGGCCAGGAGCCGATTCTGCGGCGGTGGATGCTGCATCATTTGAAAAGAAAAAATCTTCGTCTCAATGTGCGCTCCCATATTATGGACGTTCAAGGGGTGGCGAAGTTTATCGCTTGCGGACTCGGTGCCGGAGTGCTGCCGGATCACGTGGTTGCGAAACTAAAGCGCGACGGCGTGGATCTTTATGTATTCGATGGAAAGGGTCGGCCGCTGCGCAATGAGATTCGCTTGATCCGCCTCAAAGGCCGCTCGCTCAGTGGCCCCGCGCAAATCGCGCTAAATACGATGCCCCTGTTGGCTTAGTCGACGCGAGAGCGGCCGGCGTAGAGCAAGACGCCGTCTTTCACGCGGTCGATCACATATTTGCGGTTCTCCCACGCCAATACAAAACAGCCGAGGCTTCGGCCTTGCTTGATCGGCTGTTCTTTTACATAGTCGCCACCGTGAATAACGATGGCGCGATCGCGGGCCATGGAGTTGGTGGCCGAGAGTCCGTCGATTCGAAGAGAGTAGCCATTTTTCCCGATGTACGATTCGCCGGTGAGGAAAAAGCCCAAGGTGGATTGATTGGACTCCGGGACATTGCTGAACGACTCGGCGTAGCCGTCATTGTTCACATCTGACCCTTTGCCGTGACTGGTGCGCATGGTGCCGACGGCTCCGGTGAGCATGTTCATCATAAACAGGCGGTATTTGCGCGAATGTTTTGAGAAATCCACGATCAGCAAATACTTCTTAACGGGAATTAGCTCTTGATTGCGGTGAAAGTAGAGGAGAGCTTTTTTGCGAAGGTTTTCGGGAATTTCATCATCGGGGTCCATGTACTGATAGAGCTCGAGGATTTCGTCTTCTTCGTCTGGGGTATAGGTCGGCTCGGTCCAACCCAGGGTCCGAACGGCGAGGCCGCGGGCGCTGATTTCGGGAGTGATAATATCGTGGGCGGTTTGTTCGGTGCCCTCTTCGTCGGGTAAGTCGGTGATCTGTGGGGCGCTGCCCTTGGCACAGGCGGTGATTGTTAGAGAGGTGGCAAGCGTAACCGTATACATCCAGCTAAAACGCATAAGACCCTCCAAGTTTTTTTTATTTTCTCGTAATAAAACGAGAGCATGACAAAAAACTGGAAGGGTCTTAACGAATTTAGCCCAAAGTCCGGGGCTCGTTTCCTGACCTTACTTCTGCGGTGTGAACTTCAAACCGAAATTGAGTGTCGCCGGGCGATCACTCGGTTTGGCCGAAGCCGCGGCCGGACTGGCACCGAGATAGAGAATATTGTTGTCGATCCGATAGACGTTCAAGTTTTTGCGCGGAACTTGAATGTTATAGCAAGTCAGATCTTTGGCGGCAGCGGTGACGTCGACTTCGTTCCCAGGGGCCCAGTCGCTGCGGCCACAAAGTTTGCCGGCGTTGGCTGATTTGGCGCCGTTGTCGTCTTTGATCGTCAACAAAACCTTCTTAAACGACATATCGATATGAACGCCGCCGTCGTTGGTTTTTTTGCTCTTGTCGATTTTGAATTCGCCACTTTCGTTAAATATATAGGCTTCCTGCGCGCAGTCGGCCGAGGCGTAGAGCGCTGAAACACGGTTTACATTCGCTCCTTGAAATTTGTATTGCACGCGCATGCTCTTGACGGCGGCTTGGCCTCCGCTCATCAGGCCGGTGACAACGGCATCGATGGGGCGCAGTTGGCATTCGGTCTGCCAGGTTTTCTGTAAATCCTTTTCTTTTGATGCCTCAGTCACGTTAGCGATGGGGTTTTTGTTGGCTTTGTCCTTACAGGCGACAAGCGCCAGGGGCAGAATCAGGAACATGATCATCTTTTTCAAGGGGGACCTCCTTTGGTCATTGCGAGATGCTTTGTTTCAGGTGGAGCAAAGCGGCTGCCACACGGATTGGACTCTCACTCGGCGATAAATCGATTCTGAAGAATGGGGTGGGGCAAATTTCCTAGAAGCGAGCAAAACCGTTGAAAATATCCCGGACGTTGAGCAATATAGCCTGCTTCATGGTTAAGCTGTGGCGGGACCTTTCGGTTGCCAAAAAACTTTATGTGGTTGTCGGAGCGATGGCGTTGTTGATCGCCACGGAACTGCTCACTTTATTTTTGGCCATGAATACACTTTCAAGCGTGCGCGCGTTCGTCGCCGGCGAGGGGATTTGGTCGAAGGCGCAAAAAGATGCGATTTTGAGTCTTTACCAGTATGCCCTGACTAAAGACGAAGCTCACTTTGTCGATTTCAAGGGCCACATAAAAATTCCCATGGGGGATCGAGATGCGCGGCTGAGCCTGATGAAGGATCCGCCGGACCTTGCGAAGGTGAGAGAAGGTTTGAGTGTCGGCGGCAATCATTCGGATGACATCGACGGTATGATCCGGCTGCTGCAAAGGTTTGGCAGAATTAGCTACATCCAGGTCGCGGTTCAGGCTTGGACGGCGGCAGACCAAAAAATGGACGAAGTTGTGGCCGCCGCGGAAGAGCTCCATCAGCACTTGCAACAAGCCCGGCCGGATCCTGCCGTTGTGCGATCGATCATGGATCGAATCAGCCGGCATAACCGCAGCCTGACTGAACTTGAGACCTCGTTTTCATCGTCACTGGGTGAGGGCGCCAGGTGGCTCGAAGGCTTGGTCATCTTATTGCTTACTCTGACTGTGTTAACGGTCGAAGGGACGGGCCTTTATTTGACTTACAGGTTCAGTAGCAACTTAAGCCGCAGTTTGAATGAGCTTCGCGATGTGGCCCAAGAGGTCGGCCGGGGCAATTTTTCCGCCATGGCGGAAGTTCGTTCCTCAGACGAATTGGGCCAACTGGCTGAGGCATTAAACAAAATGGCAAGTGATTTACACTCCAATATTGGGGGTCGCCGCCAGGCCGAAAACGCGAGCCAAATTAAATCCATTTTTTTAGCCAACACCAGCCATGAGATTCGTTCTCCGCTGGGAATTATTTTGGGCTTTGCTGAAATTTTGCGCGACCCAAACCTTGCCCGTGAGGACCGCGACAAGTATTTGGATATTATTGAACAGACGGGGCGCAATCTTGGCCGTGTGATCGATGACATATTGGATATTTCTAAAGTCGAAAGCGGCCATCTCGAAATTGAACACGGCGAATTCTCTTTTGCTGAATTTATGGCCGATCTTGAAACCATGTTTCAGTTTAAGGTCGAGCAGCGGTTTAACAAAATTGAATTTATCGCGGAAGAGGGTTTGTTCGAGGGCACTCGGGTCGTCACAGATCGGATGCGGCTGCAGCAGATATTGGTCAACTTGATCGGCAATGCCAATAAGTTCACCGAGCAGGGTGAAATTGTTGTGCATTACGGCTTGCGCGATAGCCAACTCTATTTCCGCGTCAGTGATAGCGGCATCGGTCTTGAGCCGGAGCAGGCTTCGCGCTTGTTTCACGTGTTCACCCAAGGGGATCAATCCACGCGACGGCGCTTCGGCGGTACCGGACTTGGACTGGTGCTCTCAAAAAAAATCGCGCAGTCTCTGGGGGGCGACGTGGTCTTGGAAGCTAGCCAATCTGGCAAAGGATCAACCTTTAAAGCCACGGTCACCAATCATCGGGGTTTAAAAATTTTGCCGGCCCAGAAAAGCAAGGCGTTTGCCCCAGAGCCAATTGCAAAGACATCTAAAGAGGACCGATTTACAGGTAAAAAGGTCCTGGTGGTGGACGACAGTCCCGATAACCAGCTGTTGCTTAAAGTTCTGCTCACGAGAATGGGTTTTGCGGTGGATGGGGCCGAAGATGGTTTTGAGGCCATTCGACGCGTGGGTGGAGCTCAGTTTGATGTGGTGTTGATGGATGTGCAAATGCCGGGAATGGATGGTTTTGAATGCACCACCGAGCTGCGCAAATCCGGATATCGCGGAGCCATTGTCGCTTTGACCGCCAATGCGCTTAAAGAAACTCGGGATCAGTGTTTGGCGGTGGGTTGTGACGAGTTTCTCACCAAACCTCTCGATCTGGCGAAAATGACCAACGCTTTTAGGCGCCTTCTTATCTAAAAAAACTGGCCCACCTTTCTGCGCAAAGGATCCCTTATTTTGTAATCTAACTTGGCGTAGGGATTGCTTTTCTTTTTGCGAATGCGGCCAGACTGCAATAGATGTGAAGCGAAGGTTGGATCCGGCCGGACAGTTGTCCGGACCGGACACTTCTATCGGAAATCCGATTCC
>CAYVRZ010000041.1:0-20642 GCA_964453895.1 uncultured Pseudobdellovibrionaceae bacterium
AAGCTCGAAGAAGAGCATCCCGAGCTCATCACTCCCGACTCGCCGACCCAACGGATCGGCGCCGCTCCTCTGGACCTTTTTGAAAAGGGAACGCACCGCAAGCCTATGATGTCTTTAGCCAATACGTTCTCGCCCGACGAAATCCGCGAATTTGACGAGCGGGTTAAAAAGTTTCTCGAGACCGACAAAGACATCACTTATTTTTGTGAGCCCAAGCTCGATGGCTTGGCCGTGGAATTGATTTACGAGGATGGCGCGTTAACCGGGGCGCTAACCCGCGGGGATGGCGTCGTCGGCGAACAAGTCTTGAGTAATGTGCGCACGATGCGCTCGGTACCCCTACTTCTACAGGGTAAGCCACCGCCCTTACTTGAGGTGCGCGGCGAAGTGTTAATGCTCAAAAAAGATTTTGCGAAGTTAAATGAGCAGCAGCAAGAGGCCGGCGAGATGACCTTTGCCAATCCCCGCAATGCGGCCGCTGGCTCAATACGTCAGCTCGATCCGCGCATCACGGCGAAGCGCCCGCTAAGAATGTTTTGTTATGCGCCCGGCGCACTGGACGGACTTTCATTGAAGTCACAAGACGATTGGTACGAGAAGCTCGCAAGTTTTGGGCTGCCCACGGTGGCCTCAATCGGCAGAAAATCTCTGGCCAAGGTGTGCGAGGGCGTGGATCAAGCGATCGAGTATTACGCGCAGATTCTTAAGATGCGCCACGATTTGCCCTTCGATATCGACGGCGTTGTGATTAAGGTCAACTCGTACGCACTGCAAGACCAACTTGGCGCTGTCGCCCGAAGCCCGCGCTGGGCAACCGCGGCGAAGTTCGCCCCCGAACAGGCCACTACGGTGATCGAAGATATTTCGATCAGCGTTGGCCGCACGGGCGCGATGACCCCGTTCGCGGTTATGCGACCCGTGAAGGTGGGCGGAGTCACCATAACCAACGCCACTCTACATAATCAGTTCGAGGTCGACCGAAAAGACGTTCGTGTTGGCGACACAGTCATTGTACAGCGCGCGGGCGATGTAATCCCTGAAGTGGTTGAAGTTGTGCTCAAGAAGCGCCCCGAAAGCGCCAAAAAATTTAAGATGCCGAAAGATTGCCCGGTGTGCGGCTTTGAGGCGGTGTTGCCTGAGGGCGAGGCCGTCACCCGTTGCGTGAACTCATTTTGCCCGGCGATCATTAATGAGTCGTTGAAGCATTTTGCCTCCCGCCGCGCGATGAACATCGAAAAGCTCGGCGACAAAATTATCGAGCAGATGACAGAACACAAGTTGATCGATCGCTTTTCAGATCTTTACAAGCTCACCAAGAAGGACATTTTAACTCTTCCCCGCCAGGGCGACCTCTCGGCGCAAAATTTGATCGACAGCATTGAGGCGAGCCGCCAAACCACGCTGGCCCGATTTATTTACGCCTTGGGAATTCGTTTTGTCGGTGAGCAAACTGGCAAATCGCTCGCCGCCCACTTTAAAACCATCGACAAGTTTCTCGAAACCACCGAGGCCGAGTTGGTGGAGGTCGATGACATCGGCGTAAAGGTGGCCAAGTCTATAGTTGGCCGGCTCGAAGATCCTTCGTTTCGCAAAGAAGTGCAGCGATTGCTCGAAAACGGCGTTGAAATTGAGAAACCGAAAAAACTTTCTGGCAAACAGCCTTTAAAGGGAATGAACATCGTGATCACGGGAACCCTGCCCATGCCGCGCGATGAGATTAAAGATCAAATCGCCGCGCTCGGGGGAAAAAGCTCCGGTTCGGTTTCAAAGCAAACCAGTTATGTATTGGCCGGTGATGAGGCCGGCTCTAAGCTCGACAAAGCCGAAAAACTTGGCGTTCCGATTTTGGATTGGGCCGGGTATCTGAAACTAATTGATTAAAAGTGGTAGCCGATACCCCAGCCCGAAAAGAATGAGTGAATCTCTGAAACTTTGGTGTCGGCGCCGAGAATTTCAGAAACAGCATGTTGCCAGACCTCCGTGTCTTCTTTAAATGACCGGCTATATAGCTTCATCACCAAATGCTGATTAATAAAATACAAATAACCAAGTTCAACTCCCAAATTCGTCGTAAAGTTTTCGCGCGACCTCGCCCGATCGATGACATCATATTCAAGTTTAGTCCACACCACATTAGGAATTAGATCTAAGTAGGGAAATCCGTAGCTCCACTGATAGCCGACCTCTATGCCGTAGCCCGCGCTTACGAACATGCGATCAAAATCTTGATCGGCCGGCGGAGTGCCCAGCTGAAAACGAACTCGTTTGATCGAAAGATTGGCTGCTGGGACGAATTCGTAATTGAACTTTCCCATCATACTTTTTCGCGGACGATTGAGTCGGGTAATACCGATGGCACCTACATAGCGACTAACTTGCTCAAGCGTTGAGCCGTCAGGCACGGCCTTGCCCGCAAGGCCAACGCCGGCAATTTGCAGGTCAGCCCTATAGCTAGAAAAGTTCACGAACACGGTATTCGGCAAGATATGAAAATAGCGCCGAAGCCTGTTGTTTCGTCCTGTGACCGCGTCCGATAGCTTGAGATCCCATTTCCGTTCGCCAATCTTCGCGCCGTCGTAGACGTTTATGATTTCGCCCGAGACTTTTATTTCGTTGTTCGGCTGTAGCTCGGCCTTCGACAATAAAACCGCATCGGCGCCGATCTCAGTGACCAGCGTTCGTCGATCCGTTTGATCCACGGGGAGCCCGCGATGCGCTTCATAAAAATCGAGCTGCGCAAAGGTTTTGTCATAGGAAAGAATTTTAAATTTTCGCTCCGCACTCATTCGGCTCTGAAGTTCGCGGCCGACGGCGTCGGTCGTTTGCGAATCTTGCCCTGGAGCGGGAGCAATCGCGAGCCGGGCACCCTGATCGGGGAGTTGGGTTTTCTCGATGGGTGGATCTGCCATATCCCAAGCGGCACCGGTCCACCAATCCACGCCCCAGCCGATAGGTGCATAAACTAAAAATAGAGCATTGCCGCCAAAGCTATCCCACCAACGGTACTTGGTTTGTAGAGAAACAGTTTTCGAAGTTTTGTCTGGAAAACGCAGCTCTATGGCCGCATCTCTGCGGCGGCGAATCGGTAAGAAGCCCGGTGTAACGCCAATGAATTTACCCTGATCGTAGACCTGAGCGCCCGAAGGATTTGAAGTGATTAGAACGGGCTGCCTGCGGCCGGAAAAATACGCACATCCGCCAAGGTCTGCGGCCAAAAATAGAAACAAGGGAGTCGCGATGACCCCCTTAAGTCTCCTCAATTTCAAGCCAATGAAATTACAGGTGATCGATTACGATATCGCGAGCCATAACAGTCTTGCGACCGTCGGCTTTAGCGCTATCAACGCCCTTTTGGCAAAGACGCTCAACAGCCTTGCTCAAAACATCGATAGTCTCAGCGGAAGTATTGCAACCGCCTTTTTCTTTGATGAACTTCTTCACTTTGCTGGTAACAACCAGAACGTCTGCCATATGCTCTCCTCCACAGGAATTCGCCATCAAGAATTGCTCATCTCGAAATAAAAGGGAAGCCATTTGCCATTAGACGCTGTGCTCATGCAGTGCCGCGATCAGACTCGGAGTGACAAAATAGGGCGCCATAATGGCTATAACTTATCGATTTTCCTGTTTAAATTTTCGATTTGAACGGGCCCGCATATTGCTCAGCATCAGCGTATGCTTAAAACTTCAGCGCTCAATTGGGCCCTCATCTTATCGACTGCGCTTAATAGCGCCTCCAGCTACGCTTCTATTCCCCATGAGTTTTATCCACTTGTTCAGATTCCCATACAAGAACCCCAGCTGGCCGCCCCGCGAAGCGAGCTTCAGTCGCCCGAAAAAATTCAGCGCTGGAACCATTTAAAAACGCAGATTTTGAGCGATTTTCAAGATCGCGTGTCTCCGGAGTTTAGCATTCCCTTTGGTCTGACCGAGAGAACGGCGTTTTGGTTCGACATATACACACGCTATGGAGAGGCTCATCACGTCATTCATCACGTGCTCTATCCGTGGATAGTGTACCGCGTTTATGACACCACTCAAACTTTGGTCAACGGCCGCGGTCCCGTATGGCTGCGCCGCGATCGGGCCACAAAGCTCGCGCAGAAAGAGGCCGATGCCATTCGCCGCGACCTGAAGCGCTTGGCTTCGCGTCGCGATTTCACACGCCTCAATGCCAACGAAAGATTTCTTTATTCAGCCCTCGCAAATATACCCGGGCCGCGCAAAAAAGTTTTTAAAGAGGCCGCCGCCCACGTGCGCTCTCAGCTTGGCCAGCGGGATTTTTTCGCGCGCGGACTGCAGAACTCTGGCCGCTACCTTCCATATATGGAGGCCGAATTCCGCAAACAGAACTTGCCGGTGGAGCTCTCGCGCTTACCGTTTGTTGAAAGCAGTTTTAACGAGAAGGCATTTTCTAAAGTTGGCGCAAGCGGAATCTGGCAAATCATGCCCGAGACCGGGCGCGCCTATATGATCGTGAATGATCAGATCGATGAGCGGAATTCACCACACAAAGCCACTCAAGTTGCGGCAAAAATTCTTCGCACCTATGTGCGTGCACTTGGGCAATGGCCCTTGGCCGTAACCGCGTATAACAATGGCATCGGCAATATTCAGGTGGCGATGAAAAAAGCCGACTCCAACGATTTGGCCACCATTATTGCTCGCTACCATCGCGGGAGTTTTAAGTTCGCCTCCAGCAATTTCTACACCTGCTTTCTCGCCGCCATGTACGCTGAGAAATACCACGACTACCTATTTAAAAATGTTTATCGCGAGCCGGTGCAGGAGCGCGACGTGATTCAGCTTGGAACCCGCACGCGCGCGCGCAACCTTCCGCGCTTGGCCGGCGTGAGCAAGGACGTTCTCCTCAAATTTAATTTGGATTTAAAAGTGGCTTATCAAAAAAACACGTTCCTCCCGCGCGGACTTAAAGTGTTTGTACCGGCCGGCCGTCGCGACATAATCGATCGCCGCGCCATCGGCGTGCAACCCCGCCGCAACAATAAGAACCGCACTTGACATAGCCTCCGAACTGAAATGTCGTAAAGGCATTCAAGGAGGAATACATGAAATTTATCTTGTCGGCCCTTGCCCTTTTGGCTTTCGCACAGGTTTCTTTCGCGCAAACAAAATGGGAATACCAAATGGTGGACTACGAAACGAAAGAAAAGTTCGAGCCCATTTTAAAAACTATGGGTGAGCAGGGTTGGGAATTTGCCGGCTGTCCGACCACCGGAAACACCAGCTATACCGCATTTATTTCTGGCGGTGGGTCCTTCACGGGTTACATTGGACGGTCTGTATATTGTATCTTTAAAAGACCACTTCCCTAGCGCTTTTGCGACCAGGTCATCACATGCACGTATTCGGGCTCGGCCACGACGACCTGTGAGAATGTCTCTTTGGATTGCAGCGGGTGAAGGTAAACGGTTTGCAATCCAAGCGGAGCATTAAAGACTACAAAGCCACCACCGGCTAAACCGCTCTTGCGATCGGGCACTACGTTGCCGCGAGCATCAAAGTAAATGATCTGCATTTTCTCTTGCGCCGAATAGCCCGTCAGCTCCACTTCAAAGTCTTCGTCGTCGACAAAGCCCACAATGATTCCGCGACCGGGAAGAGCCAGGATGTTTTGCGAATTATAAATATTGGTGAGCCAATCCCGACGCACCATCGGAATATGAACATTCTGCGGACGACCACTTAATGTGACTCGGCTAACTTCATATTCGACGCCGGCCTCGGCCTCAACCATAAAGGGATTCGCGCCATTGGAGTACTCGACCATTCCGCTGTGTCTTAAGGGCACAACCTCTTCGGTGCCGACCATGCGAATGCGCGCCTCGATCGGCGAATTCATATTGAGTACGTCGATCACTTTGAATTGGGTTACGACTCGCTCCTCGAGATCTAGTTCTACATAAGAGACGTGTCGATCTTCGGTCGGGAAGACTTGCGCTGGATATGTTCGCCCTTCGGATTTTACCCGCAGAGCCTGCACGCCTCTCTTCACATTTATAATGGCAAAAAGTCCGTTGCCGCTGGTGGCCTTAAGTCGGGTGTCGGGAATATAGGCCTCATTAAAATAGATCGCCTGGTAGGAGCCGGCCATTTGTACCGACACTCCGCTGGCCGCTTTTCCGTCGCGGCGGATTTGACCCCACACGATTCCGGATTTACCGGCGACTTTCGCTTCGCCAACCCCCGAAGTTTCAAGATTGATCAGCGCCTCGATCAGGCTGTTCGAAAACAATCTAATATCTTGCGGCTTCTCGGCCTGACCGATCACGATGCTCGACCAATGTTTGGGGGCGGAGGCGCGGGCCACAAAAGTTGACTTGGCATTTAAGGTGGATTCGCTAATAAAACCCTCGTCGTTAACCTTTTGCGCCTCCATATAATCTTGGATTTCGATGCGGGCCTCACGCACCGGCATCATTTGCTGGCCATGCGAGTAGCCCGACACCGCACGAATCGTTGCGCCCTCAGCCGTGGGCCGAAGAGCGATGCGGATATCATAAATTCGATTGTCGGACGTGGGGATATCTTTAAGGTGGACCAGGTTCATCTCGCCGCGACCGAGCACGCGGCCTTCGGGCGTGGTCAGCTCCGCCACCAATTGACCGATGGCGCTTTTTACATGAATTTCGAATCGGCCTTCCGAAACCCAAATGCGGCCGCGCTCAAGAATTTGCCCGTCTAGAACCCGCTTAACGACCATTTGTGTTTCGCGTCCGGTAAAGGCCAGGCCACCGGTCATTTCAATCTGTCCATTCAACCAAAGTGGGCGAAGCTGATCTGGTTTTGGCTCCACTTTAGTGACATGAGACATAAATCCGAAAGTTTCATGAACTTCGACTGGGGAAGTTTTTGATGGATCCACCGGGGGCAACTTTGGCGGTGCAATATTGCCGCGTGCAACGACAATGGGATTGCCGCTCGCCGTGCGAATAATTCTTTGGTCAGGGCTTGGGCGCGCGGCCAACGGAATGTTCTTTTGTTCGGCCTCTACGAGTTCTTGCGCCAGTTGCGCCGGGTTGGGAATCTCCCAACCTTCGCGGCGCACTTCATGGGCAAGAACGGCCTTGCGCTGTGGGATGGGAAGATCCTGCAACTTGGTTTGCCCGGCCACATAAAAGGGCTGTGGTTGCTGTGCACCTGGAGTTTTGATGGTGGTGCCTTTTAGGCTCACAACGCGAATGGCCACGGCGGGGTGACTGGCCGGAGGAACATATCGATGCTTGCCGGCACTTAGAACTTCGAGTTTCTCGGGGAACGCTGGAAAGGTAGACCGATAGTTCTCGTGCAAATCTTCAAACGCCGCGTAAGCCGGCGAGGCCTTATATGCGGCAACCGAAAGTCCCTCACCAAAAACATTTCTGAAATCAATTTTTTGCAATGAGAGTGGAAACAATACGACCGCGGCGGCCACTATCCGTGGCGCCCAAAAATAGCGCTTGCGCTGAACCGGTCGTTTACCCGGTCGCATCCCTGTGACCATTCATGATTAGTCTAATTAGAATACTCGAAAATCGTCAATGATGTTGCGATCTTCGCGGCGTTTGGCTAGGTCATCTTGAATCATGTTAGCTAGATCTCTGGCGAGAACATTGTCGTAATAATCAATCACGTAGAAAAACGAATCTCCGCGCAGGACCCGCTTTTCGTGCGCAACAATAATCTCGATGTCGTAGGGTCTACGGTCGCCCAGTACGAGAAATTGCACGTAATATCGCTCAACTGCATCACCTGCGGGTCGATACTTGTCACCAACCTGCAAAAAATGTTTCGAGAGTATCTCTCGCCCGTTTGGACTTACTGTTCTAACGCCAATTGGAATAACCGCAGAAATGGCCGCGCGAATATCGGCGACTGAAGACTCTATCTCTCTGATTTTAAAGGACTCAACACGCTTTCGGGCCTGCAAACTGGAGCAGCCGGAAATCAGCAAACTAAGGCACACTAAAATTCGAAGATACGACGAGCGCATCCCCTATTTTGGCACGGATTGGGCGTCTTTCAAGAACTGAGCGATACCTTTTTCAGTCAACGGGTGATTCACGAGTTGCTGCATAACTTTGTACGGGCAAGTTACGATATCGGCACCCATCATAGCTGCTTCTAAAACGTGCACGGGGTGACGAACAGAGGCCACCAATACCTGAGTACTCAGTGAGTAGTTTTGAAAAATTTGAGTAATCTGACTAATCAAACCCATGCCATCTGTCGATATATCATCAAGGCGCCCCACAAACGGACTAACCAGAGTAGCCCCGGCCTTAGCCACCAAAAGTGCCTGGAGGGGTGAGAACACAAGTGTAACGTTGGTCTTAATCCCGTCAGACGCAAGACGGCGAACAGCGATCAGACCTTCTTCGCACATGGGGATTTTAACAACCACGTTGTCTGCAATCTTAGCGAGCTCTAAGCCCTCGCGAACCATTTCATCGGCCTGCAGGCTAATGACTTCGGCCGAAACCAGACCCTTAACTTCTTTGCAGATATCTTTGATTACGTCTTCATTGCGGCGGCCCGACTTTGCGATCAGTGTCGGGTTGGTGGTTACGCCATCGACCCAGCCCCGACGATTGGCTTGTCTGATTTCTTCAATATCTGCGGAATCGATATAAAACTGCATTTTGCAAATCCTTGCTCATAGAGGTGAGCCCGCGACGGGGTCACCCAATATATAGATCGGATAAGTCATAGAGTCCGGGTCTACCTTTGTCAAATAGCCACCGGGCGGCGTAAATGGCGCCGCGAGCAAATATACGCCGGTCATGGGCGATATGTTTAAGCTGTATGGTCTCGTCGGGGCCCAAGGCCTCAACCTGGTGGGTGCCGGGGACCTGCCCTTTTCGAATGGCCCGGATCGGGAGATTTTTGACCGGAATATGGGATTTCAGCTCGTCGGCTAACATCTTGGCCGTGCCGCTGGGTTTATCCTTTTTCTTGGTGTGGTGAATCTCTTCCATACGAAACTTCCAGTCGGGAACTCGACGAAACTCTCGAAGCATGGCGCGGACCACCGCAACACCGAGACTCATGTTGGCCGAATAGAGGATCGGAATTTTTCGCGCCGCTGATTTTATTAACCTACGGTCCGAAAGACTTAAGCCGGTGGTGCCACTCACCAGTGGAACTTTATGTTTCACACACCAAGCGATCGATTCACGAAGACCTGCAGGGGATGAGAACTCAATCACAATATCCGCCGCGTCGCCGCGAGCGAGAGTCATGGCCTTTTCGCGCTTAAGGAGTTTTGCGATCTCCTTGCCCATTCGGCCATTGGCTCCGACCAGTTTGACCTTTAAATTTTTCCGAGGGCGGCGAGACATCGCTTAAAGTCCTTATGATAGCGTTCATCGAGGGTGGCCAAGGGAAGACGCATGGCGGGTGTTGAGAAAATCCCCATCCAGTGCACGGCCGCTTTGAGCGGGATCGGGTTCGCTTCTATATAGAGATACTTCATAAATTCAGCATATTTCACGGCGTACTCAGAGACCGACCGATTTTCAATATGCTGTTTCATTTCTTTTCCGATGACATGGGAGCTGACGGATATAACCCCATGCCCCCCGCGTGCGCAAAAATCCACGCAGCTGCCGTCATCTCCAGAGAGCAAAATAAAATCCTTGGGCACCACTTTCTGAACTTGCGCTAAAAATTCCATATTACCGGTGGCCTCTTTGATGCCGATAATATTTTTGTTTTTTGCCAACTCGCTGATGGTCACCGGTTCAAGACTGGTGATGGTGCGGCCTGGAACATTGTAGAGAATCAGCGGAACTTTACTGGCTTTTGCCACCGCATTAAAGTGCGCGACTAGGCCGCGCTGCGGGGGTTTGTTGTAGTAGGGCACGACAACGAGCAATGCATCGGGCTTCCAGCCGCTGACTTTTTTGCTGAACTCACAGGTGGCCGCCGTGGAATTGGAGCCCGTGCCAACAATAATAGGAATCGCGCCCGCGATTTCTGCTTTGGCTAAGCCAAAAAGCATTTTTACTTCGTTCGGATCGAGAGTCGGTGACTCCGCCGTCGTGCCGTTGATGACGACTCCCGAGACGCCTTGATCCAATTGATCTTTGAGCAGGCGTTTAAAAGATTTTCGGCACACCTCTCCACTTTTGTTGAAGGGGGTGGCAAGCGCCGTGATGACGCCGTCAATTCTCTTCTTCATCGGATTTTTCCTCGGCTTCGTCTTCATCGTGGATGGATCGCTGCTCGATTTTTATACCTTCGGTCGCCCTGCGGTAAGTGGGCCGACCGCGGCCAAGTTCGACGGGCTTTTCGGGCGGGAGAGGGTCGCCCTTAACTCCACAACCCGCGAGCCAAATCGCCGCAGCTAAGATGCTAAATTTCACGCTTATTCGCAGCCAGTTCATCATCAACTTCTTTCATGCGGGCGCACAATTGCGGCTCATAAGAAAATTTCTTGCGCTCGCGCAAAGTGACGCCCTTGCACAGCGCCGAATATTTTTGCAGCGGGGCCGAGATATCTTTTTCGAGCGCCTTTCCGGCCCGTGATAAATAATAAAACGCCTCAGGGAATTGTGGAAACTCGTCCGTCACTTTGGCCAGCATTTCATAAGCCCGATGGGTGGCGTTCTGCCGCAGCTGTTCTTGGGCTTGCAGGTACTGATTAAACGCCACGTCCCACTTTTCTCCGCTGGATAGGTTTTTTACCTTGTCGCGAAAAATTTCAAAGCGTTTGGCGCATAGGAGCGCGCGCAGCTCCAACACCGCCGGCTCAACCGCATGCGGATTGAGTGAACGCGCCATCTCGAGACTAACCAGCGCCGAATCGCAATCTTGTTTAATAATCTGCGCCCTCGCTAAGTTGGCCAGCACTAAAATGTTCTCGTCTTCCAGCCCCTGCGCCTCGCGCAGCTGAGTCATGGCCATGTCCGCATTTTCATAGAGCATGACCTGCCCCGACTCGAAAAGCTTTTGGCCCTTGTCGGTGAAAAACACTCGCGAAATCTGCTGCAAGGTTTCGATCAATTTGCTGCGCCCACGAACCTGCGCGGGCGTCGCTTGATAGGTGCGATTTAAAACCGCGCACGCCTCTTTGCGGTTTTTTTTAAGCGCGAGACTTTGCGCTTGCTCAATGGCTGCTGTAATTGCGTCGGTGGCGAAAAGGCTCGATGGGTACATTAACAATATTAGGATAAGCGCCCGCATAGGGGCCAATTCATCAGTTACGCGGGCCAAAGGCAACAATTTAAGCCGTCGGCGGGCTAGCTCGGCAGCTCTCGAACCAAGACTTGCCGTGGCTTCGAACCATTTGCAGGACCGACGACGCCCTCCGCCTCAAAAATCTCCATCAATCGCGCGGCGCGAGGATAACCGAGGCGGAATTTACGTTGCAAAAGTGAAGCACTCACTTCTTTTTGCGACGCGACCCAGGCCAAAAGTTCATCGTAGCGATCGTCTTTAATTTCATCGTCATCAAATCCGTCAAAGGCGCCATCTCCACCGGTCGCCGCCGAAGGATCCAGGTCAAAACCTCCGCCTGAACCTTCGATGACCTTCATCGCGGTTGCGTCGTACTCCGGCTCGCCCTGGGCCTTCCATGAACTCACCACCTGGGCAATTTCAAACTCAGTCAAATAGGGCCCGTGGTGACGCTCAGGTTTGGGAACACCGGGCGCGAGATACAGCATGTCGCCTCGGGCCAGCAGTCGTTCGGCGCCGCCTTCATCGAGAATAATTCGCGAGTCCATTTTGCTCGCAACTTTAAAACTGATTCGGCCGGGAATATTTGTCTTAATCAAACCGGTCACCACATCTTTGCGCGGGCTTTGCATGGCGAGAACAAGATGGATGCCGCACGCGCGGGCCATCTGAGCCAGGCGGACGACGGCCTGCTCGACATTCACTTTATCTACCGCCATTAAGTCGCCGAACTCCTCAACCACAATTACAATATAGGGCTGCGCCTGGTAGTAATAGCTTTCCGGATGAAAGCTGCCCTCGAGAGCGTTGTTCACTTCGGCGTGCCGATCGACGTCGGAGGACGACAAATTTTCAGCGATTTCGTTAAACGCCTCAAGACCTCGAGCGCCGAACTTCGACATCGAACGATAGCGTTTTTCCATTTCGCGAATCGCCCAGCGCAAAGCGCCCACCGCCTTTTTTGCCTCTCGAATCGGCGGCATTATAAGATGCGGAATATCGTTGAACGCCGCAAGGTCCACCTGTTTGGGATCAACCAAAATCATTTTTAGTGTTTTGGGAGAATGCCGAAACAGCAAGCCCGTGATCATCGATACAATAAACACCGACTTGCCCGAGCCGGTCGTGCCGGCCACCAGCAAGTGCGGCATTTTTCGTAAGTCGACCACGCGAGGTTCACCATCGGCTTTGCGGCCCAGGGTCAGTGGAAGTTTGGTGTCCTCCGCCCAAAATGAATCCTGCGCGATAATGTCTTTTACAAACACCGACTCGCGCTGTGAGTTTGAGGTTTCGATACCAACCACGTCACGCCCCGGAATCGGCGCAATGATCCGCACCGATTCACTACTCAGTGCCAAAGACAAGTCGTCGGCCAGATCAGTGATCTTGCTGATTTTTACGTCGGCCGCGGGTTTAAACTCAAACATGGTTACGGCCGGGCCGGGCTTGATGCCGACCACATCACCGCGCACCGAGAACTGCGCCAGCTTTTCGGTCAACAGGCGGGCCTTGGTTTTAATTTCTCTTTCATCGAGCCTCGCGCGCGAGGGCGGTGGATCTTCGAGAAGAGAAAGTTTCGGCAGTTCCCAGTTCGCCACTCTTCGCGGCATTTTCGAAAGCGTTATTTTTTTTGGCGCGCGGGTTAAACGCGAGCGCAGCTGTTCTGTGAGAAACCCGGTGATCGGTAGCTGTAGGTCGTCGACGTCGTCGGCCACATCATCTTCGGGTCCGTTCGCCTGCGGTTCCGGGCGAGTTGAGCGATCTTCGGCGGGGGGTGATGGCGGAGCGGATTCGCTAATTTTAAAAAACGATTTAGTCGATTCTTTGGGGGCCGCGGCGGTCGCGACCGACCGGCGGGTGAGCGCTGGCGGCGATTTCAGCCAATTGAAAATTGCGCTCGACCGAATGGCTGTCCAGTCCCAAATGTCGCGCGCGGCGGTGCGCGGCTTACGTACGATCTCGCTCCATGTTCGCTCCGTGTAGAACACCGACAGGCCCGCGAGTGATGACCAAAGAATAATCGCCAAGCCAACTTCATTCACGGCCTTGATCAGTCCACTGGTGAGAAGCGAGCCGAGCCAGCCGCCGATACGAACATGGCCGTTGAAAAAACGCACGTCGCCCAAGTGCAAAGACAGCAAACAGGTGATGTTGGCGATCAGAATTAGATCCATCCACCAAATCAAGCCATCCCGTCGGGGCACGCGGGCTTTAAAATTGAATACCGACTGGCGAGCCGCGCCGAGAACGAGAATCCAGGCGGGGAGCCCGAAGGCCTGATAGAGCATATCGGCCAGGAACGAACCGAAATAGCCGCACAAATTTTTTGGCCGGCCCACATGCGCCAGCGAGTTTAGAGACGAATCGAGGGGCGAGTAGCTGATGAGAGCCGCGCCCAGAAACACCGCCAGAGCCAACCAGAACAGCCCCCGAAGGTCGTTCTGATACTTTTCGAATAAACGTTTCATTCCAACAGTTTATGGGAGCCCCTCGGGTTATGAAAGTCTGGATTTCTAGAGAGGCCTGTAGTATCACTCAAGCCCAAAGTATGGATATCGCTAGGCCGGCCAATATTAAAATCAATGAGATTTTCTTCAGCATTCAGGGCGAGTCCTCATGGGCCGGCTATCCCACGGTGTTTGTCCGCACTTCAGGCTGCCATTTGCGCTGCACGTATTGCGACACGACCTACGCCTACCACGATGGACAAATGATGAGCGCCGATGAAATCGTCGCTCGCGTTCAGTCTTACCCGGCGGAATATGTTTGCATAACGGGCGGCGAGCCGCTGCTCCAATCCGGAGTGTATGAGCTTATGCGCCGGCTGTGCGATCTCAACTTTCGCGTATCTTTAGAAACCAGCGGCGACAAGAGTTGCGCCGCGGTTGATCCGCGCGTGAAAAAGATCATTGACGTAAAAACTCCAGATAGCGGAGAGCCCGGTCGCTTTGATCCGACGAATTTGCTTCATGCCGATCGCGAAACGGAATTTAAATTTGTGATCACGTCCGAAAAGGATTTTTTGTGGGCCGAGCAATTCGCTGTTGAAAACAAACTTTTCGAAAAATCAAACGTTTTATACAGCCCATCATTTAAAATACCTAACACTCAAGAGGCCTCGGCCTCCTCCAATGAGGTCGCTCCAAGATGGCTGGCAGAAAAAATATTGGCCGCCAAGTCTAAAGCTCGACTGCAAGTACAGCTGCACAAATATATTTGGTCCGCAGACGCTCGCGGAGTTTGACCGCATTGCGGTTTTCCTTTAGAAACATTGTCTCTTGAAAGGAAACGGGGGCCGGCCAAAAATGAATCCCACTGCAAACAGCTCTGATAATCTTCTCGTTGCAAACCTTCAAACCGTCAGTCTTGAAAAACTGGTACGCAGCAAGTTGGAAGTACTTTTTCAACAGCAGCAAGAGGCGCAAGTCGAACTGGACGGTCTTCACAAAATCGTTCTCGAACAAGTCGAAAAGCCTCTCATTGAACTCGCGTTGCGAGTCTACAATGGCAACCAGGTTAAGACCGCCAGGATGCTCGGTATCAATCGGAACACCCTTAAGAAAAAGATTGATAGTTACAAGATCCGCGTTAGAAATAAGAACTAACAATCTCGATTTAACCTTCTATGAAGGGCATCAGCGGGTCGTCTAGATCTTCACCTTGCATTAGTCCCGCGCAATTTTTTGATATGGGCCGCTCGCCTCGGGCGAGCGGGGGGAATAATGGAAAATCGGCTGCCTCCGCAGAACATTGACGCCGAGAAGTCTATTCTTGGTGGATTGATGCTCGAAACAGAAGCTTGGGACGAAGTCTCAGAGCTTCTTATCGAGGAAGATTTCTATAAGCCTGCACATAAAAAGATTTATGCCGCCATTCGCGATCTGCACAGGCGTGAAATGCCTTCGGACTTGGTTACCGTTTCAAATGCCCTCTTAGAACGTGGTGAGCTCGATACTTTGGGTGGCCCGGCTTATTTGGCAGAAATGATCGACCAAACACCGTCGACCGCCAATATTCACTCCTACGCGAAAATCGTGCAGGAGAAGTCTTTGCTCCGCAAAGTGATCCACGCCAGTCAAGAATTCGCTGACAAAGCTTACTCCCAAGATTTTGAAACAATGGAGTCCTTTCTCGATACGATGGAGGCCAAAGTCTTTCAATTGGCCGAGTCTAAATCGACCGTGGGTCTCGTCGATGCGAGCCAGCTGGTTAAATTCAGTATGGATAAGATCGAAAGCCTTTACGGCCAGAACAACACGGTCACGGGCGTACCCACAGGTTTTAATGAGCTCGATGATTTAACCGCCGGGCTTCATCCGGGCGAATTGATTATTCTCGCCGCGCGGCCCTCGATGGGTAAAACGGCCTTGTCGTTGAATATCGCCTGCCACGCAGCTCTTAAAGAAAAAAAGAATGTGGCTTACTTCTCGGTGGAGATGGGCAAAGAGCAGGTGATGATCCGGATGCTTGCCAGCACCGCAAAAATCCGATTGAGCGACTTGCGAGTCGGAAAAATTGAAGACCAAGCTTGGCAGCGTTTAATCAATTCGGCCGCGGCCATCAGTGAAACCGGTCTTTTTATTGACGACACCTCAGGTATCTCTCCGTTTGATATTCGCGCCAAAGTCCGTCGCATGAAGGCCAAGGTCGGTCTTGATTTGATTATCATCGACTACTTGCAGTTGATGTCGATGAAGCAACGCTTTGAGAGTCGGGAACGTGAAGTTTCTGAAATCTCAAAGCTCTTGAAGTCGATCGCCAAAGAGATGCAGGTTCCGGTGATCGCGCTGGCGCAGCTCAATCGGGGCGTGGAGGGCCGATCAGACCGTCGCCCAATGCTCTCCGATTTGCGTGAATCGGGATCGATCGAGCAAGATGCCGACGTGATTGGCATGATTTACCGCGAAGATTATTACAATAAGGACAATCCAGAAATTAAAGGTCTGGCCGAAATTATCATCGCCAAACAACGGAACGGTCCAACCGACACGGTTAAACTCAAGTGGATGCCCGAGTACGGAATCTTTGATAACCTAGTCCGAGGTCCGGACGCACCTATGCCGGAATCGCCGGCTCCCACACCTATTCGGCGCCACGGCAAGCCGCAGAACTTCGCGCCCGGCAACGCCTAAAAATCCTCGACCAGACCCAGCGCCACTTTTCGTTTACAGGCCATTAACCCAACTGCTTTGATCGAATTGTCAGAGAGATACCTCAATTCACCCATGGAGGGGCGAATGGACGGATTGGATTTACTTAGATTTATTGTTGAGTCGACCGGACTCCCACCCGAGAGCCTAGAGAAAGAGCTCACAAAGATTGTCTCTGAGCGCGGATTCGAACCAGGATCCCTGACCATGGATCAAGTCAGGGAAGTATTGGGAGATTACTTGCAAGAAACACTCGTCGAGGCCAAACAGGCAGCCCGCTAGGGCGGCCGGTTTACAGTTTCTCTACGACGATGGTCAATTCAGCTTCAAGGCCCTCGCCCATGCGGACGAACGCTTTGTGCTGACCCAGAACCTTAATCTGCTCTTCCAAATGAATATCGCGCTTATCAATCTCGTACCCATGGGTCTCGAGCTGCTTCGAAATATCCATCGTGGTCACCGAGCCAAATAGCTTTTCAGATTCAGCCGCTGCCTCAAGCTTGAAATTCAAAGTCAGGCCCTGCATCTTTCCGATGATCTCCTGACGGCCCGACATGGCCTTCTTCTTTTTGATTTCGGCCACTTTTTTTAGATGTGTCCACTCGCTGACTTTATTCTCAGTAGCCACCACGGCCAGTTCACGAGGAAACAAGAAGTTACGCGCGTAACCCTGCTTCACGTTCACCAAGTCACCGACTTTGCCAAGATTCTTTACGTCTTTCTGCAAAATCACCTTCATACATTGCCTCCTGGTCAGGTTTCTCTGTTGTATTCTTGCGGACGCTTATTCATACGGGCGCGCATATCGAACCAGTAATCGAGCAGTCCAAGAACACTCACAAATAAAAACAAATGAATAACGATCAAAACCATAAACATAAACTGCCAAAACGAGCCCATTCGCAATCGCTCGAAGAATTTCGAAACCACCGCGATCCCCTGCAGAAAGAAAAGCAGAGCACACACGTTCAAGACATTAATAGCGGCAATTTCTACAGGTTTTTTGGCCAACCCGCTAAACGCCCCTAAAAGTCCCAAAATAAACAGCCACACCACCGCGTCGGGCATTCGCAACTCGGCCAGCTGGGCCCGCATTGGGGGGCTCTTCGCATCGCCGCCTTCGCTCGCCGTGCCGGCCGTCGCCGCGGCCGGCGGCATCAATCGTCCCTCAAGCAATACCGCCAAATAAAGCGCCGCAATCCACAGAACCAACACTGCCGACGGTATGACCTGCACCACAAGATCCGCGTAGTTCGGCGGAATATTTGGGTTCACCACACTCAGCTGCTTAATCACCTGATCGACCGCGCCATGGACCTCGGTCGACCATTTGGGTCCTATGCGAGAAACCCAAAGCGCGAACGCTCCTCCGACAAGAAGCGAATTAATGAGCAGGGTAAAAAAAGCGCTAACCGGAAAACTTAAGTGCAACTCCTCGAGCTCACTAAATACACCGATCAACACCACCAAAGAAAAGAACGCGATTCCGAGCGGCTTCATGTCGGCAAAATAAAAGCCACCTGCGATCCCCGTCGTCCACAACCAATAGCCCGCGCGGCCAACCTGCTGGCGCAACACCTTAAGGGGAACGCCCCCTAAGATGTAGGTCATCACGGTCATTAAAACCGCCCAGACACTGTAAAAAATAAAGCGCGAAACCTTTTGGCCGTACGACATCAGAGTAAACTCTAATTACATTCTCGGGCCGCGATCACCGCGGTCACCACGATCTCCGCGATCGCCACGGTCCCCACGGTCGCCTCTGTCTCCGCGATCGCCGCGCATACCTTCAGCGCGCATGGCTTTGCGCTGTTGGTTTTTAATCTCACGTTCGCGCTCGCGATTGGCCGTCTCAGCCAATGCCTCTTTGAACTTCTCAACAAATTTGGTCAGGCTTTCGCGGTCATCAAGGCGAGTGTGCTGAAAGCGCAATACGCGGTCGTTGATGCGCATGGTGCGCTCAAGTTCGCGAATCGCATCGCCAGTCGCTTCAAAAGTCATGTGAAAATAGTTGCCGCGAGCCACGCGTTCAACAGGATTGCCAAGCTTGCGCTTGCCCCAAGTATCGATGTGATTGATGGCACCGCTGAAAGACTGAACGATCTCACGGTTTTTGCGGAAGAAAGTTTTTTGGTCTTCTTCGCTGGTGTCCGGGTGCAAGATCACTACGAGTTCATATTTGCGGCGAATTTTGGCGTCGGCTGCTGCCATTTATGACGTCCTTTCGGTTAAAGCCCCGACTTAAGAGAAGGAGCAAGGAGATTTAGTTGTAGGGTAAGCGTCTAGCACGTGGGTGGGGTCTGCACAAGCGAAAGGCAGATGAAGACCGGACTTTATCTAGCGGGAATAACAGGAGAAGATCGTATAGGAATGAATATAGCGCTTCGGGGTCTTGCGGGCCCCTTAAAAGATAAAGTTTTCCCACTGGAAGGGCCCATTTCGATCGGCCGCCAGGGGGATATAGTTCTCGACGACCCCACCGTATCGGGTCGGCATGTTCTTATCGAGCGTGAGGCGGACGGGCGCTGGATTTTGCGAGACAACGATTCAAAAAATGGGGTTAAGGTCGGCGATCTGCGCGTCAAATCAGCCCCCCTTAAGCCCGGCGTTGTATTTCATATTGGCGAGCACTCTTTTGAGGTTTTTGACCCCTCGCCTAAAAAGGCTAAGGAAAAGGTTAGGGAGAAAATTAAGACGGCCAAGCCGGCCCCAGAGAGCGACCCCAAGCCTGTCGCCAAGCCGCCACCCGAAAAGAAAAAGAAGTATTGGTACGAGACGCTGGTCGACTTTTTAAAAACCCACAAAGACGCCTTTAAAGACAAAACCAATCCCCTTGTGCCACTCGAGCCGGCGGTGATTTTAGAGTTCGTTCGCGGCTTACAGATGAACTCGAAATGGGTGCTGGGCTATGGCCCCCGAAAGCTTGGGCCCGGCACTATTGATTTACCCATTTGGGAGCCCGGCGCGCCGCAGATCTGCTTTGAAATTCAGCCGACCTCCGAGGGAATTTTATTTAAAACCGAGCACTCCGATGTGGTGCTGCTCAATAATCAACAGGTAGACAGCCGCCTGCTCCGCATGGGAGACACTATCTCAATTCACGATACGTTGATTGAGGTGGATTTCACTGAATGAGCCCGCGATGTCTTTAGTTCCAAAATCGACCGGCACCTTTCGCAGCTTTGACGGCACCCGCATCTATTATGAAGTGCGCGGCGAAGGCTTTCCCATCGTATTAAATTATGGCATCGGCTGTTTGCTGAATCACTGGCGCCACCAAATCAAACATTTCTCGCAAAACTATAAAGTCATCGCTTACGATTACCGCGCCCATCATCGCTCCGAAATTCCTGAGGACCGCGGTCACTTGACCACCGATGCCCTGGCCCAAGATTTAAAGGCGCTGCTTGATCATCTCGAAATTCAAAAGGCCAGCCTGTGGGGTCACAGCTTCGGGGTGCAGATGCTGGCGCGTCACTATGATCTTTACCCGAACTTCGCCCACAGTATGGTTTTTATAAACGGCTTTGTGCAAAATCCAATGCACGGCATGTTCGGCACCGATCTGACCACCTCGGTTTTTGAGTTTTTGAAGTCGGGATATCAGTTTTTGCCAGAGACGCTTTCGTTCTTGTGGCGGCAATCCGTGCAAAATCCTCTGGCCATCCATTTGAGCGCTTTGGCCGGAGGCTTCAATCTTCAGCTCACGTCATTGAAGGACATTGAAATCTATGCGCGGGGAATTGCCGGAATGGATCTCGATGCCTTTATCAGTCTGTTTGAATCCATGATGCATTACGATGGGCTGCCTGTGCTTAGCCGCATTCAGGCCCCCGTTATGATTATTGGCGGCAAAAAAGATTCGGTTACCCCTCAGAAGCATCAAGAAGAGATGCACCAACATATAAAAGGTAGCGAATTTTTTATGGTTCCCTATGGGTCGCACTGCACTCAACTTGATATGCCCGAGCTTGTGAATTTGAAGATCGAGCGCTTTTTAAGAAGCTCGATCAAAAAAAACCCCGCTGAGTAGCGGGGTTCTTGCCAATAGAGTTTTAATTTCAGATCTAGTTTTGGTAGGCCACTCCACCCACATCAAAACCATAGGCCGAAACACTGTCGTCGGCTGAGAACTCGATGATAACGGTATCGCCATCGACCACGGGTCCGTAAGCCTCACCAATTTTTCCGCTCAATGAGCCGTATTCTCTGCCATTCATGTCCTTAAACACGACTTTGTCGTATCCAGCCTCGGTCTCAAATCGCGAAAAGAAAACTGCGATTTTTTTTGCGCCGGGAACCGACAGTGTA
>CAYVRZ010000042.1:0-19584 GCA_964453895.1 uncultured Pseudobdellovibrionaceae bacterium
AACAAAAAGTGTTGCGGCCTGCGCCGGATGGAGCATTTTTGCGGGCGAGCCCCAGGTGTTCCACTGCGCCGACTGAATTAACAGTTTATCGAGCACAAACTGCAAGCGGGCCTTAAGATCAAAGAAAACTCGCGTGTCGTCGCTCGCTTTATCCCAAGGACCTTGCGGAATTCCCCAGGCTACAGCGGCGAGGCGCGCGTCTTGGGTGTAGCCTTCGGGTCCGCGTCGAAACACAAAACCAAACTCAAACAAGCGGCCGTGGGCATTGCCATGGCGAAAATTGTGCACAAGATTTTTTAACAGTCCGGGCACGAGCGACACCCGCATCACGTCCATCTCATCACTCAGCGGATTTTTTAACTGCACGGGCTGCGGGTCCATCTCTAGCCCCGCGCTTCGATAGCCCTCTACGGGCCCCAAAATATCTTTTTGATATTTGCTGCCGACAAATCCGTAGTTCACGCATTGCGAGAGCCCCGCCATTCTAAACAGTTCGCAGAGACGCTGTTCAAATACAAAATCCTTGCTTTGCACAAGCGGCGCATAAGTCATGGGTGGAAGCGGTTCAGGAATTTTATCGTATCCGCTCAGGCGGCCATACTCTTCGACAAAGTCGACCTCTTGTTCTAAGTCCATGCGATACGAAGGCGGCGTAACTTTAAACGTGCCGTCTTTTCCGGCTTTAAATTCGGTGTTCAACCGTTTGAGCCAAGACTCCAGCTCCTTCGGCTTGACTTCGAATCCCAATCGTTGGCCCACATATTCAGCGGAGACCGAAATTGGTTTTCGGCTCTCGGTCTTAGCTTCAATGTCCCAGTGATCTTTGGCCACTTCGCCACCGGCCACCTGCTGAATCAATCCGGCGGCGCGATCCAGCGCATGCACCACACCACTCGGGTCGGTGCCGCGCGAAAAGCGATAGGCGGAGTCGGTCTGTAAGCCGTGCCGGCGAGCCGAGCGGCGTACACTATCCATCGCAAAATGGGCCGATTCGATAAACAATTCGGTGGTCGACTCGGTGACGCCGGAGTTGAGGCCGCCGATTGCGCCCGCAATGCAAACCGGCTTTTCGCCATCGCGAATGGTGAGCTCATCGCCCGTCAAAGTCATTTCAGTGCCATCGAGAGTTTTAAATTTTTCTCCGGGCTTGGCTTTGTCGACCACGATTTTAGCACCGGCCAATTTGGCAATATCAAATGCGTGCAGCGGCTGCCCGAGGTCCATCATTATAAAATTGGTAACGTCGACCACATTATTGATCGAATTCAGCCCAACGCTCTCAAGGCGCCGCTTCAACCACTGCGGGCTCTCGCCCACCCGCACGCCCTTGACCACACGGCCGGCGTAACGGGAGCAAAGATTCTCGGCCTTAACTTCTAAACCCACACTCTTTTGTGTTTGCACCGAAGCCGAAGTTTTCATTTCAGACTTCGGGGTTTTCAATTTGCGATCCAGCACGCAGGCCAGTTCGCGGGCCAATCCTAAATGCGAAAGGCAGTCGGCGCGATTGGGCGTGACATTGATTTCTAAAATCACGTCGTCGAGCCCAAAGTACTCGGCAAACGGCTTACCAATCGGCGCATCGGCTGGCAAAATCATAATCCCCGGCGATTCTTTGGCCAGACCTAGCTCAACCTCCGAGGCGAGCATACCCTGGCTCTCGACATCGCGAATTTTCGATTTCTTAATCTCAAAATTTCCGGGCAGAACCGCGCCAGGTAAAGTCGCGACAACTTTGTCGCCCTGTTTATGGTTTTTAGCGCCGCACACGATTTGCTTGGGGGCGCCATCGCCCACATCCACCTTACACACCGTCAAACGGTCGGCGTTGGGATGCTTAGCCAACTCCAAAATATGTCCGACCACGACATGCTTAAACTGCTCAGCGGGATTTTCGACCGCTTCGACTTCGAGCCCCACCGCCGTGAGTAGCTTCGCCAGCTCATCGGGCTTGGCTTTAAAATCGGCCACGTCGATATGATCGTTGAGCCAGGCGAGCGAAATCTTCATAGGTTGAACTGCCTTAAGAAGCGAAGGTCGTTTTCATAAAAGAGGCGTATGTCATCAATGCCGTATTTAATAATGGCCATGCGCTCGAGTCCGAAGCCGAAGGCGAAACCTTGCCAAGTGTTGGGCTCAAGTTTAACCGCCTCAAATACGCGCGGATTGACCAAGCCACAGCCGCCAATCTCGATCCAGCCGGACTGCTTGCACATGCGGCAACCCTTACCGGCACACATCGGACACGAACAATCAAACTCAGCAGAAGGCTCAGTGAACGGAAAAAAGCTCGGACGAAAGCGCACTTTCACCGACCCGCCAAACATTTCGCCAAGAAGAAAGGTGATCGTGCCTTTAAGGTCCGCCATCGAAACCGCTTTATCGACCAGCAGCCCCTCGATCTGATGAAAATTGGGCGAGTGTGAAATATCACTGTCGCAGCGGAACACCGAACCCGGCGCCAAACAGCGAAAGGGCGGCTTTTCCGTCAGCATCGCATGAATCTGCACCGGCGAGGTGTGGGTGCGAAGCACATGGTCGTTATCAATATAAAACGTGTCTTGCATATCCCGCGACGGGTGATCAGGCGGAATATTTAAGGCTTCGAAGTTGTACCAGTCCTTCTCGATCTGCGGTCCGGTCCGCACCGTGTAGCCGAGTCGCGATAAAATCTGCACGACCTCATCTTGGATCAAATAAATGGGATGCTTGGCTCCGGCCACCAGCTGAGTGCCCGGAAGGCTGACGTCGATGCGCTCTTTCTCGACCTTTGCGTTGAGCTCAAGGCGTTGAAGCTCTTGTTCGCGCTCACCATAGGCTTTTTCAAAATCGCCCTTAACCCGATTGACCTCTTTGCCAAACAGCGGTTTCTCGGCCGGTGGCAGCTTGGCCATTTCGCGCATAATCTCGCTTAAAAAGCCCTGCTTGCCGGCAAAGGCAACCTTAACGTCGTAAAGCTTTTGCAAATCGACGGCGGCTTTGAGCTGATTTAACGCCTGCTCAAGTTTTTCATTTAAATTTGCGGTCAATGCGCTTGGAACCATGAGTCGAACAATGTACAAGAGCCATGAATGAAGCGCAAGGACACCCACAAAAAGCCCGAAAAAATCTTCGCACCGGCCGAGGCCGACTCCCGCCTTTATGACATCTTCCGCCATCACGGATTTGAAGATTTCCCCCACGAGCAGCGCCGCCGGTTGGTGGAGTTCTATGGGCTGCTGATGAATCACCAATTGACCGACAATGTGACTCGCCTCGTGAAGTTCAGGGATATCGCGATCAAACACTTTATCGACTCTTTGATCGTGACCCGATTTTGCGATCTCACGTTTCCTTTGCTCGACGTTGGCACGGGGCCCGGCTTCCCGGGCATTCCGCTTAAAATCATGTTTCCGGATAAAAAAATTATCTTGGCCGAAGGCGTCCGCCGCCGCGTCGACTTTTTAAAAGCGGTGCGTGAGGAGATGGGACTGACCGAACTCGATATTATCGGACGCAATATCGATTCGACGTTCGCGCTCCCAGTTAAAGGCGTGATCACCCGCGCGCTTGAGGAGATTTCGAACACTCTTGAAAACGTCTCGCAATGCCTTGAGGTGCACGGAAAGGTCTTTTTTATGAAGGGCCCAAACTGCACGCAAGAAATCAAAGATGCCGTTAAAAAGTGGGGCGAGTACTTCGAACTCGAAAAATATATCGATTACGAACTGCCCAATACGCCCAACAAGAGAAAATTAGTGATCTTTAGAAAGATAAGAACGCCGCAACTCGCCAGCTCCGAGGAAGAAGAGTGAAGGAGATCACCTCCAAGCACAACGCCAAGTTTAAGATGTGGCTAAGCCTGCTCGACAGCAAGGGCATCCGCAAAGAGGGACTTTGCCTGGCCAGCGGCGAAAAGGTCATTGCTGAATTGCTGCGCGAAGATGCTGAGCGCATTGTGGAATTTATTCTACCGCCCAAAGGCGAGGCCCCCCATTCACAAATTTCCGCATTCCGCCTTCCGGGAGAGTTGTTTCATGAACTCGATGTCATCGGCACCCGATCGGCGCTGGCCGTGGTGCGAGGAACCGAGCTGAACGCATGGAGCGCGAGCGAGCCTGAAGGAATTCAACTGATTTTAGCCCTTTCAGACCCAAACAATTTAGGCGCTCTCTTACGCTCGTGCGAAGCCTTTCAGGTTCAAAACATAATCTTGACCAAAGAATGCTGCTCGCCCTTTTTGCCAAAAGCGATTCGCGCCTCCAGCGGTTCAGTTTTTCGACTGCCACTTGTGGCCGGGCCATCGATTAAGGACCTATCTCTAAAGAGCGGCTACGGACTCGATATGAATGGCGAAAACATTTACGACCTGGCCTGGCCCAAAGATATGCACCTCGTACTTGGCGAAGAGGGCCAAGGCCTTCCCGAGTCTCTAAGTTTAAAGCGAGTTAAAATCCCAATGGCCAAATCCATCGACAGCCTAAACGCCATGGCCGCCGCAAGCATCGCCCTGTTCAGCTACCGGCAAAAGCATCCGCTCTAAAGATCCGCTCTAAAGGTACCTGGTTCTTTTTTCGGAAGCGGCGCATTGATTTTATTCTTATGCATGGCGGCTCAACGTTAGCATTTGTACCATTGATGAATGACACATCTAATTCTCGCCGTTCTGATGCATCCCGCGTTCGCCGCACCTCCCCCGCAAAAACCGGAATGGTTTAAGTGTAAAGCCGACGTGGACTGCGTTGAAGCCAAGTTTTTCTGCGGCAACACAAAGGCTGTGAATAAAAAGGCCGTCGAGGATTTTAAAAAATGGGTGGCTTCAATCAAAACCCAGTGTCAGGACAGCCTGAAATTCCCTAAAGTGGACAGAATCTATTGCGACAACGGCACCTGCCAGATGATGTTCCAACACCCTGAACAGTGAAAAATCCTGGTTTTTATATCTTAGCGGGTCTTCTTTTTTTCCCAGGCTCCGCCAGCGCACGAGACTGTGTGAATAGTTTAGTGGATGTTCCGGCCTCGAGTTGGCGCGACGCTGCCTCACGGCCGATGACTGAGCGCCTGAAACGCCATACCGTCCCTATTAACAAGGTGACCGTCCACTACACGGCTATAAAGAAAAATCCCAATCTTCCCATCGAACGAAAGCTAAAGGGCCTTTTTCGTTTTTCGGCCAATGATCTCACCCAGTTTAAAAAACAACTTTGGGGCGACATTCCCTACAACTACTACATCGATATGAATGGCCAGGCGGCCGAGGGGCGCAGTCCGGACTACATTCCCGACACCAACACCAGCTACAATCCCGACGGGCATGTTACGATTGTCGTGGAAGGCGATGCCACCGACGATGTATCGCCCGCGCAAAAGGCCAAGCTCAACAAAATGGTCAAAGCGCTGCAGGACAAATACAATATTCCCCCTTCCGGGGTGAACGTGCACAATCACTATGCGACGACCTCCTGCCCGGGCCCGGCGCTGGGCGCGGCCATGCAAGAGTACCGGGTGCAAAACGCAAATTACCGACCCAACCGCCAAGCGTGCCTTGGGGGTGTCCCGCCGCCGCCAACGCGACCGCCAGGCTCGCCAAAGGCACCGCCAGTCGCTGCGCCTAAGGCACCCGCCGCCCCGCCCACGACGCGGCCCCCGGCCCCCAAAAAGCCCGGGAGCGGCAGCTCGTTTATGGATGACGGCGAAGTCACAAGATAGACAGTCGGTTACCTAAAATGTCATTGCCCGGCCAGGCCTCAATTAAATGGCTCTTGAGGGGCTGGCATCACTTGCAATTTTGTATAGTCATTATGAAAACTCAAATTAAAGCCTTTGCCACTATCGCCCTAACCGCCCTGCTGACCCTAGCCTGCAGCAAGAAGGATTCGAACAACAGCGGCTCGACTCCAGGAGCTGGCGGCAACAACACCACCAATGTGATTTTACAGATGCGATATTATAAAGGTGGCTTTTTTGTACCGCCCGGCGTACCCAACTGGTCGCGCGATCTCACCATCGACTTCACGCAATTTAATGGCGGCTATTTAGTAACGGCCGAACACCCCGACTCCCTTTGCTTCAAAGATGACGACGTTTTGACCACCGCTGAGTCCACGGTTTTTTTAAACCTGGTCAGCAACCTACAGCTTGTCATCTCAACAGGCCCTGTTCTCGCTGACGCCGGTGTCGAGTACATCGAGTTCACTATGCAAGACGGTAGCAAACGTCGCTATCACCTGTTGAATGCCGAAGTTCCAGCGGGCCAGTACTATGCCCTGAACCCCGACGCTGTGATCGACTTTCTTAGAGATCTCGACGACAGTTTGCCGGTGGCTTGCCAGTAAAAAAGGTTCTTAACCGTTCCCAATAATTTTCGAAAAATGGATCATGTGGATTCTTTCTCCAGCAATGGAAACAGCTGGATATTCAGGGCGTAGACTTCGTCTTTGGGCTGCCCGTGCGACAGCCGAGCGACCTTGCGCTGAAACTCGCGAATTAAATTTTTCAGTTCCGGGAGCGCCGATTTGGCCACTGCCAATGTTTGCGCCGAGTACTCGCGGTCTTCAACCGCGACTTCATCGACCGCGACGATCGCCTTGGTTAGCAATTGTTTGTGGTGCTCGCGCACCGCTCGCGATGGCAGTCCGCTCGGCATCTCCAGGTCCACTGAGCTTTGCATCCAGCGCGGGCCGTCTGTTTTTAATAAACCCAACTCAGTCAACCGCGTGACCGCCTCTTTCACGATGTCGACCGGCAAATCTAAACGGGATGCCATCCAGGTAAAATCGGGACGAAACGAAGTGATCTCGGTCAGTTCTAAAATCGCCATATGATACCAATCGCGAATCACGGCGAATTTTTCTAAGGTCAACTCGGTCATTTTATCGCGCCTAATATTTTCGAGCGCGCTCGCCGCCTGCTGGCGGGCCACACGCGAGCGGGCGTGCTGCGACTCGACCAATGCTAAAAACAAATGGCGATCGTCTTCACGCATTTGCAATTTATCCGCGATGGTTTCGGCCTTGGCCACCGAGATGCCGCATAAACCGCGCAAGTTTTGTGAGAGTTTTGAGGCTGGCATCCCGAGGTCGCGGGCGAAAGCTCGTAAAGAATAGTTTGGGTTGCGGCTCCGCCGCGCTTTGAACTCTTCCAGTAAAAAATCTTGATACTGCAAGCCCGTCACTCCTCAAGGAGTATCATGCTCGCGAGAAGAAACGCAAATTTATGGCGTAGGGTGTGTCGTTGGCACTAACAGTGCCTGTAACGATACGGGTGGTTTGTGACTCCATAAACTCAACACAAAACCGCCGCCACCACTGCCCGTCGGTTTGGCAGCGACAGCGCCCGCCTCAATCAACGTATGAATGTGCGCCGCTAGATCCCCGTTACATAGGCCCCACTGTTCGAAGCATGCGCGGGCTTGTTCAAGAGATTCTTTAAGGAGTGGAAAGCCGACAGATTCTGTGGAGGTCAAAGCGCGCTCAGCCTGACTTACACTTTCATGCATCTGGCGATCGAGCTTTTCAGCCAGTTCGCTGTGAGTTTCAAACAATCGTTTCACTTTCGCTACGCACTCCGATGTCATGCCGCGCTGACCGCAGTACGACAAATACAGATGAGGCCACCATTTGGTCTGAATGACTTTCTGTTCACCATTGCGGATAAATCGAATGCCCTGACCCGAAAGCGATACGGCCAAATCCACGCCGGAGCTCTCACCGTGAAAAAGATCTTCTAAGCGGCGGGCGAATTCATAAATTTGATCGTCGCCGATCCAACTCTGCGCATGGCACCACCGCGCAACTGCGCCACAAAGAGCGGCCGAAGCGCCAAGGCCGGTGCCAACGGGCAATGTGCTATGCAGCACAAAAGATCCAAGCAAAGGCTGGGTGATACAAAGCTGTTTCATCGCGCTTTCAATCACACCATGAAATAGCAGCTTTAAGTCGGCGCCATGCTCACCTTCGAAGCGCACATCTAATGTTTGTGTTCCGGGTCGAAAATCAAGCTTGATATGACGACTTGTTAACGGGAATGCGAGCGCCGGGCAGCCGCGCAACACCGCATGCTCGCCGGCCAAAATCCATTTGCCATAGGTTTCGGTCGTAAAAGGCCGCAAAGGATTCATTCCCAGCTCCGCAAAACGTTAAAGCCATCGAGCCACGGCGCGGATTTTTGAATTTGATCTTTGCGAAACAGCAAATGCACGTTGGCGCCGGCGTCCATCGTGACTAAAGGTCCGTCGTTCTGCTTTGCCCACAGTTCACGAAGTCGTTGTAAAGCGCTTAGCGTACCACTTGTCATATAGCCAAAAGACGGTTGCGAAGACTCAAAAAGCGCATGCATATCCCAAAATTCAGCCCAGCAAATCTCAAACGCGGCCGGCCACGAATTCGAAGCTAAAGCCGCCTTTAATTCTTGCAGACGCGTTCGCGCCCGTTCGGTCCGACCGTTCCACAACAAACTCGAATTCACCCGCTTGTGCGCCTCGGACGACGAAACCGATTTTTTTGCGCCGTCGACAATCAACACCGCGTGCTCCAGCTCGACTTTCAAGTCACAACTTGAGGCGCCCTCGCCGCTCCATTCGCTCCAAGGCGAAAAAAACGACCGGCAGGAGGAACCCGAACCCTGACGCGAAAGGCGCGATAAAGATTCGGGCGTCTCGCCCTTGCCGCCCGCCAACTGGAACGTGGCCAACGTCAGTGCCGCGAAACTCGAGGCCGAACTGGCCAACCCGCAATCCGACGGAAAATTATTGGCCGACAGCACATTGAATTGGCCCGAAATTCCCCAATGAGATTTAAGCATCAAGAAATGATTTAAAAATTTCTCTTTGCCCTTATCGGAGAGCGCAATCGGCGCGAAGCCCGGAAGGGGCTTCCATTCATCGCGGCCGCCCCCCGGTTCAATCACTACGAAAGATCGCAGATGCTCTAATGTGTAAGACAACGAAGGATTGGCCGGAAGATTTCCCGAATGGGAATCTTTGCCCATGTATTTGATCAACGCGATATTGGATGGCGCCGAAGCTTCAACCCGCATGCACGCCCCCGCCGATGTTTAAATTCATCTCTAAACCGGGAGATAAGTCGGCGTTGGTGGCCACTAAGTTGAGGCGCTGTTTTTTCATAAACGTAATCATTTTTTCTTTTTCTTCAGTCGGGTACAAAAACAGCACGGTGTCGGCGCCCAAGGCCCCACACCCCTTCGCGACTAAGCACCACGGCTGCTCTTCGAACAAACGAATCAACGTGAGTGCGGCCGGTGCCTGCAGCGAAAATTCTTTAAGCGAATTTGAAAATGCCTTTAAGCGACCGACAAAGACTTCACTCGAGCTTGCCCCAAACGACTCAACACAGGCCTGCGAAGGGCGCACGAGGAGCGACATCGCCTTACGGTCGATATGCTGCAAATGCTCGTGCGTGGCGATTTTCTGGTGTGTGCGCACAATACCGAAGCCGATTTCAGAATAGGGCCAGGCCATACTTTTTGTGTACTGCGCCGCCGCGTCGACAAAGGCCACATGCCCCTGAATTTGTGCAAGCACGTCGACCCCGCTGCCCCGATTGTCGGTCAGCACTTGGTGATCGTTCCAAACGGCGTTGGTATCAAAGACCTCGGTGATCTTAGCAAATGAACTCTGCAGGTAAGTGGTCAGACAGTGAACAAAAATAAACTGCGCCGACGACGCGCCAAAGCCACCTTGCCGATTGTGCGGGTCGATAAATTCGAGATTCCAGCCGTCCAGCAGCGGGGCTCGTTGCTTTAACCAAAGACCTGCGGCGCTATCGGGATGCAAATCTCCGAATGAAGTCTCACCCCTCTGGGCGACCAATTGAAATCGCGGTGTTGTGTTCAGTACGATCGCCGGAGAATTGCCCAGCACGGCGTACTCGCCCACCAAAAAAGTCTTACTGGGCGCGGTGAATTTTAAGATCATTGCGTTTCGCGTGCGGAAGAGGGGCCGCTCTGGGCACGCAACTCCTTCAAGACTTCGATCGCGTGGCTCAATGAAATGCGTTTTTTAAGAGAGAGAATTTCTTCTAAGCGTTTTTGCAAAAGCGGCATCTCACGCTCAGAGGCGCCAGCGCCCAGGGTCAAATTTTTAATATGCAGCTTCATATGGCCTTCGATAATGCCCACCGTGGTGAGCGCGCGCAAAGCGCCGAGATTCTGCACCAGACCAACGGCCGCGCACACCCGCGACAATTCCTCGGCCGATTTCACCTTCAACATTTTCAAACACATTTTGGCGGTGGGATGTAGAGTCGTCACGCCGCCGACCACACCTAAAATCACCGGGGCTTCGAACTCGCCGATTAAGGTGTCTTCTCGCCGCGTCCACCGGGTGATCGAGCGATACTGCCCGCTGTGACTGGCGTACGCATGCACTCCCGCCTCGACCGCGCGCCAATCGTTGCCGGTCGCGATTAAGATCGGATCAATGCCGTTTAAAACACCCTTGTTATTGGTGGCCGCGCGATAGGGATCTTGCTGGGCAAACAGCGATGCCTCGGCGATGCGGTCCATAAGGTCTATCTCTAAACCCTTCATCTCGACCCGGGCATAGGTTAACCGCGAATCGACCAGGTTGGACAAAATACACATGGTGACCGACTCACCAGTCGCATCTTGCACGGGTCCTTTTAAATATTCGCAAACTTGATTGATCACATTGGCGCCCATGGCGTCGCACGGATCGGCAAACACATGGATCACGGCCATATAGCCGCCGTCACCGCGCTCAACTTTACGCACTTCTAACCGCTTGATGCCGCCGCCGCGAAGAACCATACCTTCAGCGACATCGCGGTTGGCGCGATCGACCCACTCTCGCTCATGACTTTTAACCATTTCAACCAGGCGAACGTAGTCTTTCACTTTGGCGATTTGAATCTGCCCGATGATTTCACGTCCACGCACTTCCGTGGTGATCGAGCCGTGCTCGCGCACCCACTTCGCGGTCTTAGAAGCCGCGGCGATGATCGAGGTTTCTTCAACCGCCATAGGAACAATAAATGCCTTGTTGTCGATCACGAAGTTGGTGGCCACTCCGAGCGGCATCTGAAAAAAGCCCAGCACATTCTCAATAAATTTTTCGGCCAATTCGATCGGCACCTGCGCGCCACCGCGAAGAAAACGAATGTCTTCAGGACTCAATGCGCCCATCAGCAAAAGGCGTTGAAAGCGCTCTTCGCGGCTCAACTTAGAAAAACCCTGAAACATTTCTGTAGGGCTTAGTTTTTCCGCCATTGCCAAACCTTCTTCTGTTGCAAGTCTTTAAGGCTTTGGGCACCGGTGCAGAACATCGCCGTTTTGAGTTCGAGTTCAATCGTAGCCATGCGCTTTTGCACTTCGCCCTCGCCTTTCAAGGCAGCCTCAAGAATCGGCATGGCAAAACCCACCAACTCCGCGCCCATGGCCAGGAGTTTAGCGGCATCTAAACCGGTGCGCACGCCGCCCGATGCCCAAACTTCAAAATCGCGTTTGATTTTGGCCGCCTCGGCCAAGGAGTCGATGGTGGCAATGCCCCAATGGGCAAATGTTTCAGCCGCCTCTCGGCGAGAGTCCTCAGCTCGATTGCGGTCGCCTTCGATGCGGCCCCAATGGGTGCCGCCCAGACCGCTCACATCCACCGCGCCAAGCCCGATTCCGCGCAGGCGCTTGAATGTGGCCCGCGAAATCCCGCAGCCGGTCTCTTTAACCACAACTGGGACGCTCAACTTCTTGGCCAACATTTCTAGAGCTTTGGCTCCACCTTTAAAGTTCGGCGTGCCCTCGGGTTGCATGCACTCTTGCAAGGCATTGAGGTGAATGATCATGGCCGAGGCCTCAAGGGATTCGACCAACCGCTCGACTTCACCGAGCGGAGTTTGAATCAATTGCGCCAGACCTAAATTGCCGAACAAAATCACTTTTGGCGCGGCTTTGCGGATTTGCTTCCACTCGGCGGCCGCCTCGGGGTCACCCAGCTCGCGGCGCTGCGAACCCACACCCATGCGCCATCCATTGGCCTGCGCCACGCGGGCGAGAAGAGCGTTTAAGTCGCCCGATTTTTTATGGCCCGCCGTCATTGAACTGATCAAAAACGGCGTGCGCGTTTTAAGATTTAAAGATGTCGATGCGATTTTGACCTGAGCGAAATTCAGGTCGGGCAAGGCCTCGTGAATCAACTCCACGCGATCAAACCCGCCCTCGCCCACGGCCTGATTTTTAGCCGAGAGCGAAAGCTCGATATGATCGCGCTTGCGATTTTCGAATTGCGGAATCGGCTCGTGTGAGGCCATGCGGCTCACCGCCCGAACTTAGGCCGAAGCCTGGGGCATCACCTGTTTCACGATTGCTGTAAAAGCAGAAGCATCGCGAAGGGCGAGGTCCGACAGAACTTTGCGGTCGAGTTCGATGCCCGCTTTTTTAAGAGCGTTCATAAACAGTGAATAGCTAGTTCCGTTCATGCGTGCGGCAGCGTTGATCCGCTGAATCCACAAGTTGCGCATTTGACGCTTCTTAACGCGGCGATCGCGATATTCGTACGCAAGCGCCCGATCGACTTTTTCTTTAGCGTGTGTGAAGGCGCGCGAATTCGCGGAATAAAAACCGCTGGCGCGCTTTAATAATTTTTTACGACGGCGACGGGAGACGACTCCACCTTTAACTCTCATGGCTTAACTCCTAGGGAAGAATGCAACGAGTGATTTGGTACTCGTTCGCGGAATGCACATAGGCCGAAGTGCCCAGGTGACGTTTACGTTTCGACGACTTATTGGACAACAAGTGGCGCATGCGCGATTGACCGCGCTTGATTTTGCCTTTGCCTGTGACCTTAAAGCGCTTTTTAGCCCCGGAGTGGGTCTTTTGCTTCATGGGTTTGCTTTCTCGAACCGGACTAAGGCGGTACGCGGTATCGCGACACTTGGAGGCCTGACGGGTCGAACTATGAGGAAATACTGTCTGCCGAGCGCGGAGGCAAGGATTTGGCCCTCACCTTCCGGCTATTTAGTAAGAATTATATGTCGCGTTATTGGGCCGAGTCTTTACATGGCCCGCTCACTTCCTCAAACTTGAATGGTCACCCAAACCAGAAGGTTGCAATGACTCTATCACTATTCACATTCGCTACCCTTTTCGTAGTCCACGCCGGGACTGTACCGTTTGCCCATTTTCGGCAGAACAACTCAAAGCAGATCACGGTTCGCACCACCAACGGCACCTTTACCGTGCCGGCCAATTGGAACAACAACAATAACACCATCGAGTGTATCGGCGGCGGCGCCGGCGGCCGCAACAACGGCGGGAACGGCGGCGGGGGCGGTGGCGGCGGCGGATACTCTCGCCTGACCAATCAAACCTTACTTGTCTCGGACACAGTGGACGTTGTGATCGGAACCGGGGGTGCGATTAACACTTCGGGGGGTGCATCAACCGTGGCCGTGAACACGGTTAATATTTTGACCGCAGGCGGTGGTGGCGTAGGTACCGGCACAGGCGCTGGCGCGGCCGGCACCGGCTCGACCGCCAATGGCGGAGCTGGCGGCGGCGGAGCCGGTGGTGGCGGTGGTGGCGGGGGAGGCTCAGGCGGACCGAATGGTGTGGGCGGAGCTGGTGGCTCGACTGCTGACAACGGAGGAGCCGGAGGCGGAGGCAATAGCGGAGGCGCGAACGGTGGTGCTGGAACAAGTGGCGATGGTGGAGCAGGCGGCGCTCGCTTTGGCGGCGGCGGGGGCGGAGCGGGATCAGGCGAGGCAGTCGCGACCAATGCCGCTGCTGGCACAACCGGCGGTGGTGGAGGCGGCTCTGGGCGACAATCGCGAAACGGTGGTGCTGGAAGCACAGCCAATGAAATTGTCCCCGGAAGCGTGGGCAGCGGCTCAGGCGGCGGCGCTTCCGGCCGCGATTCGGTTACAACCGGAACCGCTGGCAATGGTGGAAGTTACGGCGGCGGCGGGGGCGGACGCGGCAGAGATGCGGCCGGCAATCCCGGCGTCGGGGCGCAAGGCGTATGCGTGTTCAGCTATACGCCTTGGTAGTGATTATTCGTCGTCTTTTTCGTCGACGGGCTCGTCTTTTTCTTCAGTCAGCTCAGGTTTAGGCTGCTTTTTTAAGTACTCTTTCACCTTTACCGGGTCGGGAGCGAGCAGCAAAAAGGCCTGTTTGCCTTCGAGCTTGGGCGGAGTTTCAACCATCGCCACATCCATCAGCATGTCGAGCACGCGCCTTAGCGTCTTCATGCCGAATTCTTGGTGCGCCAGTTCGCGGCCCATAAAGCGCAAATTCACTTTCACTTTATCGCCTTCAAGCAAGAACCGACGCGCGTTGTTCACCTTAACGTTGATATCGTGAACATCGGTGCGCGGGCGCACTTGAATCTCTTTAACCGTGATTACGGTTTGCTTCTTTTTGGCTTCTTTATCTTTCTTTTTATTCTCGTACTTGTACTTGCCGTAATCCATGATTTTGCAAGTCGGAGGCGTGGCCGTGGGCGCGATCTCGATCAGATCGAGTCCCCGCGACTCGGCGATGTTGAGCGCTTCGCGCGACGACATCACGCCGACCATGGTTCCACTTTCGTCAATTAGACGCACCTGCGGAGCGAAGATATCTCCGTTGACGCGCAAACCGCCGTCATCTTTTTTTCCTCGGCGAAATTTATTATCGAAACGGCCGCCGCCACCACCCGTGGGGGGTCCGCCTGGTCTAAATGGACGAATTGTTAGCCTCCTGGTTTAGTTTATTGCCGCTCGTTACGAAAATCGTATCCAACCGGCGCTCTTTCACTTCTTGGGACAATTGATCAGCAAATTTTTCGAACGGCAATGCGTCCAGCACTTGGCCGTCGCGCAAGCGCACCGACACCGACTCACCCGCGACTTCTTTGTCGCCAAGAGTAATCATGTACGGAATTTTCTGCATCTGCGCTTCGCGGATTTTATAGCCGAGCTTCTCTCCCCGCTCGTCAACTTCACTGCGGATGTTCATGGCGCGAAGTTTTTTCTGCAAAGTTCTCGCATAGTCGAGCTGGCGGTCGGTCACGGTCATCAACTTGACTTGCACTGGCGCCAGCCACGTCGGCAAATGACCCGAAGTGTGCTCAAGGTACACGCCGATAAAACGTTCGAGCGATCCAAGAATCGCGCGATGAAGCATAATCGGACGATGCTCTTTGTTGTCTTCGCCCACATATCCGAGCGTAAAAGCGTTGGGCAAATTCGGATCACATTGCAAAGTTCCGAGCTGCCAGGGTCGCTTGATCGCATCGACAAACATAATGTCGAGCTTCGGCCCGTAGAAAGCGCCATCGCCCGGGTTAATTTTGTAAGGGAGATTGAGCGACTTCAACGCCTGCTCGAGCGCGCCCTCGGCCAAATCCCAAAACTCATCCGTACCGATGCGCTTGGCCGGCCGGGTCGAGAGATAAATAATGTAATTGGTCATGCCGAGCGCCGCATAGGTTTCATCGAGCATCGTCATAAACGTGGCGATCTCATCTTGCAGCTGGTCCATGCGGCAAAAAATATGCGCGTCGTCTTGGCAAAAGGTGCGCACGCGGGCCAGGCCATGCACCACGCCGCTGCGCTCATATCTGTGCAACCGGCCGAAGTCGGCCACCCGCCACGGCAGATCGCGATAGGATTTGCGTTCGGCTTGATACAAAAGACAGTGGCCGGGGCAGTTCATCGGCTTTAACGAAAAATCCCGCTCGTCCACTTTGGTAAAGTACATATTCTCGCGATAGTTCTCGTAGTGACCCGACTGATGATAGAGGTCGACATCAAAAACCTGAGGCGTAATCACCTCTTGATAGTCGTACTTTTTGTACTTCTCGCGAATAAAATTTTGCAGCTCATTGTAAATGATAGCGCCCTTGGGCGCAAAAAACGGACTGGCCGGCGAAAGTTGGTGAAAATGAAAAAGCCCAAGATCTTTGCCAATCCGCCGATGATCGCGTTTCTTGGCCTCTTCGAGATTGTGCAAATGCTCTTCGAGTTCCTTTTTGTCGTTAAAGGCGGTGGCGTAAATCCGCTGGAGCATGGGATTTTTTTCGTCCCCGCGCCAATACGATCCAGCGGTCGACAAAGTTTTAACGGCGGCAATTTGGCCCATACGCTGCACGTGGGGACCCCGGCACAAATCAAACCAATTTTTGCCCTGGCGATAAATGCCAACGGTCGTTTCGCCCCTTGACGCCAGATCTTGAATTAACTCCACCTTAAAGCGCTCGCCCATCTTCTTGAACGTTTCAATGGCGTCTTTGATCGGCCAGTCTTCGCGCACCACTTCTTCGTCGCGCTTTAAGATCTCGGCCATTTTTTTATCGACCTGTTCTAAATCTTCAGGCGTAAAATTGCGCGGACTATCGAAGTCGTAAAAAAATCCATTCTCAATCACCGGGCCAATGGTGACCTTAACTTCCGGCCACAACTCCTGCACCGCTTGCGCCATCAGATGCGCCGAAGAATGGCGAATCACTTCAAGCGACTCCGGATTTTTAATGGTGATAATTTTTAATTTACTGCCGTCTTTAAGCTTGGTGCGAAGATCAACAACCTCAGAGGCGCCATCTATTTGCCCGCCGACCGTGTCTTTAGCCAGGCGCGGACCAATGCTTAAAGCCACCTCAAGAACCGTGGGTTCATGATCGAAGGTCTTAGTGGAATTGTCGGGCAATACAATGCGGATAGACGACATAGGTTAAAAGGTCGTCACAGGCAGAATCAAAGTATAAACGGTAAGGACATTTGACATCTTCAACAAGAATTAGGCTCTAGTGCGCATCAAGTCAAGGCGAGCACGCACCCACCAAAAGAGACAGTGCGTTAGGCTAGTGGGCCGAACAGCCTTGGTCGTTGCAACTGACCTGACTCAGCTCACATCGGTAAGGCATCGTCCGCGGCCGTGTCCAACCGTCCACATAGCCACATTTCCCCCGGTTAAGGAGCAGGTCATAGACCTCCTGCCCGCCGATCATCTTTGTGCGAAATTTAGCCAGCCAACGCGAAGGATCAGTGTATTGAACCTCACAAAATATCACAGGATTCTTATGCGGCAGCGGCGCCTTAGACCAAGAGCACGAAATCCGGTCGGCCGTCTCAATCGGCGCAATTCGCTTAAGTATCCGCCGAATCAACCGCTCTTCAGACTCAGTAAACGACTCCGCCCCAAAAGCAGCCCCCGGCGCCAGCAAAACCATAACTACGAGTAAAAGTGATTTCATCATTAGTCCCCCTTGATACCCGGAGACTAATACACCAGAAACGACCAAGCTGCCCTACCGACCCAACACATTGCAAAAAATCCAGCCCGTCGTCCCAAGGCCATAACCCGTTCATCGCCCACTCCGTTCGAAGTCAACCCACCAGCTGACTTGGACTGGAGCGCTCTTTAGCCTCCGTATCGACCTAGAAAATGGTCCCTACTCCCTTGAAAAAATGTTGATCTTCTCAAACCGAGATCACTTTTTCCTAAGAATAGTTCCCTCTAAGTCACTCGATCCGATATTGAAAAGCGTAAGAACCATGCCGAGGTTTACAAATATCAACGTCCCGTTGAGTATGCGAAATGTTAATGCCCATCCGTCGACCAATAAGTTTAAATCCTGCCACCACCACCCGACGCGGACAGCGAAAAACGCGGAGAAGTACACCAAAGATAAAAGTAGTATGGACCAACACGTAATTTTAAAGTTTTTTGGTAGTTCGGCATTTTTCCTACCATCTATCACATTTTTCATCCCGGCCTCCCATCATTGACACATCCCTCCCCCGCTTCCGCTACTGCTTCCTCCACTGCCACTGCCACTGCCACTGCCACTGCCACTGCCACTTCCTCCGCTGCTGGAGCTCCACAGATTTCAAACATTGGAGCAATGCTTCCTGGAGATCCACGACACCCCCGCTCGAGCAACTTCCCCCGCCAGGAAGAGTACGCCTCCCACTAATCAGAAGTTTTTAAACTCTTTTCCCTGGGGTGAGCAGATTCGGAGATACATGTAATGACGTTTCGTTCATGAGTTATAAGTGGTTTCGTTCGACGAGGACATTGGGAGCGAATGTAATTTGAAAGCTCCTTTCTATAACTATTAATTTCCACCTCAGGAGTAGTTTGTTCATCTCGAGCCTTTAGCAATAGGGCATACAGTCTCTGCAGATAAGGATCTGCAGTTGGAGATCTGAAAAAACAGGTTAGGCTGCCATCGGCATGCTCTTCACGAACCTTAAAATTTGGTCCAAATTCATTTTCACAGAACTTGTTAGCAAGATCCGTCCCTTTATTCGCCTTGCCAGGCGCATGCTTGCACCCGACCAACGCAAGGACTAAATAAAGATACAATAGCCTATTGGCAAATTCCACCGCTACCATCCGAACCTTCATTTCCAGTGCTTCCGGCATTTCCCCCGCTCCCCGCCCCGCCAGTTGAACCACTACCATAACTCGGAGGATATATTGATATCGAGGGGAATTGTTGAAAGCTCGCCGCAAGATCTGATTCGGATGGGTAAGGCGCGACAATACCGAAAGCGTACAACTCATATCCCAGTTGAGAAAATTGCGGAGATTTTAGAGAAAGCATCTGAGCTAAGCCCGGGTCTGCTTTACCCAATACTTTCTCTGGTAGCCCAAACGGCCGCAAAGACGAGCGATCTAAGTCAACTCAAGTGGAATGACTTGGATTTAAAAACGAGAGTTGTTCGGTATTCTGGGAGCACCAAAATCCGCGCCCGGGAGATTGAGTTTTCAGAAAACTGTGCGGCGGCGTTAAGGAGGCTCGATCAGTCGAGTGATCTTGTGTTCACCACGCTCGAAGGCCGGCCACTCCAAAAGCACACTTTGGTCCGGGAGCTAAGGATCTTTCAGCGGAGCGCGAACTTTGAGACGGACTGGGCCTTCCGAGATCTGAGGCATTCGTATGCCGTCAACTTTATGCGTGCAGGCGGCGCTATAGAGGACTTACAAAAGATCCTTGGTCACTGGCACCCCCGACTGACGGAAGAGCTGTATGGGCAATTTAAAACGCATAAAGTGGATCTGGAAGATTTTGATGGTGTGCCCGGGACCGGAGAAATTTCGTCTGAAATCTACAAATTTTGAGAGTTTTCGATATTTTTTTGAAAAATGGCGGCCGCAAAACGGCCGCTGGGACTAATTCTACTTTTGAACTTCCGGCCGTGGAGGATCAGAAACGGTCCAAGAAGGGGGTAGACTTGAGCAGCGCCTGAAAGCTATCAGCGTCACGCAAATAATGAGAAGCGACACTAGTAGGTATTCCTTGCGGAACGAGTTCTTCTTACGTTTATCTTCCATTTGAGTTCGATTCCTTTAGACCAATTGTCTCACAAAGCAAATCTACCATTGAAGCCCTGATTCCTTAGCATTTAGGATTCGGATCCTTAGGTGAAGTTGGGCCCCAAGGTGGGGGTTTGGGTCTCCATTCAGGAGGCGCCGGCCTAGGATTTCGAGGAGGTCGACTTGGATTAAATGGATTGGTGGGATCAAATGGGTCGGTAAACCAATTGTAGAGTTCATATGCAATAACTCCTACTGAAATACCTATTCCAATATGACCTTGCCCCTTCAAATTAGTCCACCTCATCAGTTATAGTTTGGTGGGTGGGA
>CAYVRZ010000043.1:0-17262 GCA_964453895.1 uncultured Pseudobdellovibrionaceae bacterium
CCCGGCGCGGGGTTTTGGTGAAAGGCGGAAAGTATCTCGAAGCATTGGGGAAGATTCAGGCTATTGCACTTGATAAAACCGGCACGTTGACCGAGGGCAAATTCAAAGTTCAAAGCTTCAGGTCTTTTGGTGATTCGACCGAAGAGGAAGTATTGAGGGTGGCTGTCGCACTGGAGAAGATGTCGAGTCACCCGCTCGCAAAGGCAATTCTTGAATACAGTTCCTCGTTCAATTTAGATTTTGTTGATGCAAAAAACTACGCGACAATTCCCGGAAGAGGGGCTGAGGCTTGGGTTGAATCTTGTCTCTACTTTGTCGGAAATCATCGCCTTGCCCATGATCTCGGCGTCTGTAGTTCGGAAATTGAAAGCTACTTAGGTGAACTCGAACAGAAATCTTTGTCCGTCATAATCGTCGGGCATAAACCTCACGATTCTCATAAGGGCAATGTTCTCGGCATATTTGGACTTGGTGACGCAATAAAGGCGAATGCTCGCGAGGCCATTCAGAAACTTCACGAAATTGGCATAGGAAAGGTTGTTGTCCTAAGCGGTGATAACCAAAAGACCGTTGACGCGATCTCTCGGCTCACCGGCGTTGACGAGGGCCTGGGCGACCTTCTCCCTGAAGATAAGGTGGCAAAGGTTAAGGAGCTGACCTCTCGATTTAAGAACGTCGCGATGGTCGGCGATGGTGTCAATGATGCCCCGGCATTGGCCAGCGCAACCATCGGTATTTCTATGGGAGCGGCAGGCACGGATACGGCAATCGAAACCTCGGATGTCAGTCTGATGCAGGATGATCTTTCCCAGTTATCGAGAGCTATTGTTCAGGGACGGCGCGTTTTGAGTGTTATTCGATTCAATATCGGATTTGCCATCGCGACAAAGGCAGTCTTTCTGGGACTAACTGTAGTCGGATACTCAAATCTCTGGCTTGCGGTCGCGGCCGACATGGGGGCTTCGATTCTAGTCACGTTGAACGCCTTGCGCCTTCTTAAAACTTCTTCAGAAGGATAGCCGGCATGAATTTGGTTCGATTTCAGCACGCCGAAAGAGTCATTTCACGCGCAAGCGAAAAAACGCAAAGTGGAGATCGTGCATCTGCATGGAAGCTCCTCGAAGATGCCCACATCTTTTCTCAACCGTTTGCTAGCCTACACTTATATGTCCATTGGCTAATGCTCAATCTTGCAATTAGTGACAGAAATTTCGGAGAGATATTCGGTCAGATCATGCGTCTTCTTGTCGCGGTCCCTGGATCGTGGACCAAATTGTATCCCGTGGGAAACCCGGGTCGCAGTAACGTCAATATGTTCGTGCCATTACCCCTTTCAAAGGGTATGGCCGCAAAAATTCGTGAGTTAGAAAAGTTGGAGAAACGAAGAATTGATAATGGAGGAGTGTTACCAAAATATCAACGGCAGCACCCTCTTACCAGAAGATAGAACCATCGCGGAGTTAGTCTGATTTACCACAATTTCTTACGACGTCATCCTTCAGAATTTTTTCAACATTCGGATCAATCGCTGCTGTCTTGAAGCCAGGATAGCCGCTCGGCACGCGACCGATCTTACAATCGGCCACATTCAATTGCCCACCAGTCATTTCTTTGTACTGAGAGGCGGCTTCCTCGGCAGCGGCAATGGTGTCCATCTTAAAGCTGGCATTCTTATGCAAGACGTCCTTCCTTACGAAGCCAGATGCCTCTCCAACTTTTCTTTCACGATCAATATTTGCCTGGGCTCTTTCCGCGACCATTTGGCGGGTACAGTAATCAGATTTCAATCGGGCAGCCTTGCATGCAGGTGAGTTATCTTTAGCTTCCCGTTGCTTTCGATCTTCTGCGGCCTTCTTAAAGCGAGCGTCGGCAGCGGCTTGTTCGGCCTTCAGTTTGTTCTCTTCATCGGCCTTCTTTTTTGCCTCCGCTTTCCGCGCAGCCGTTTCTTTCTGTTCCCGATCTTGAAACGAAGGCAGCTTGGCATCTAATGCTTGATTCGTGCGCTCAAAAATTGCAAATGGTCCGTACTTCTTTTGCATTTCCGCAACGAGAGACTTAGCCGCCTTGTAGCTAGAAGTGGAGTCCACATATCCAGTTGCTGAATCCCATTTTACTTTGTCTGCGGCGACCTGATTCGGGTCGAACTTATCAGCGCCCACGGCCTTCATCTTCTCGGTAAGAGCGTCACAACCAGCTTGAAGAGGCTTGTCGTAGGCAACGTCGCAGAATGCTTTTGTCAAAGGCACTCCATTGAAGATATCTCCGGTATGCAGACTACTATAAGCTTTCTTAAATTCCGCGGCCTTGATATCGCTGCGGATTCCCTTCAATGCCTCGACAGGATCTACTGCGTGGGCCTGTTGAAGGACGACTGTTAGCAAACAGGCCATTATGATCGAATGTTTCATCGCTTTACCCTCCGAAAACGCACTTCAAATAGTCCACCAATCCATTCGTCACCAAGGAGCGCATCGAGTTCGGTAACTTTCTTTGCGCTGTCATCCAGTCCGTTTCCGAACGCCAGATGATCGACTGTAGTTCCTAGAACTGCCGCAACTCGCTTTACTTGTGAAATGTCCCTCGGCTTCGATCCTGCAATCCAGTCGGACAGTGATTGACGAGGAACCGAAGCCTTCTTTGCGAGTTGCGAGGCATTCATGTCCAAGTGCTCCAAATACAATTTCAATTGGCCTTTAAGGTTCATCACGTATTCTGCTTCGGCCAACATCGTTTACTCCTGTACCACTTGCTGGATAACGCTTACCCATACTGACTTACCGGACAAAATCGCCGGAACACCGGACAAGACTAGCCCTTTTGTCGTTCTACAGTGATCCTGTAGGTGCCGCGAAACACTTCGAGGAAGTCGGGTGCGATCTGACCAACCAATTCTTCCAATCCAGAACCTTTTTGCTTCTCATCACCGGAAAACAAAGACTCCATCGAGCAACTAAAATATTTTGCTAATTTCAGTAAGGTTGAGGCTTTCGGCTCTTGGCCGGATCGAATCTTAGAAAGGGTGCCGATTGAAATGCCCGTGGCTCTCGCTACATCCCTGAGCGTGACGCCTTTCTCACGAACCAAACGGTCCAAGTTTTTGCCGATCATTTTTCGATTTTTCGTCTATATCATTCGGGCGTACAGATCCATTTCGTCGACGAATCAAAATTTTCGTTTGCGAATCAGATGATTCCTCTACGAATCAAAAGCAGACTTTAAGGAAGTAGGAAGATAGTGAGGACTTAACGTGGCTTCAAATCAATGTCCGCACCAAGCTTGTTGGCGATGCGGATTAACATAGGGAGGCTAGGCAGACGATTGCCAATTTCAATGTGCCGGATAGCGACTGCACTAACATCAAGGGCTTCGGCCAAACTTTCCTGGGTGAAGCCCTTTTGCTTCCGCAGTGCTTGGATTTTAAGCGCCAGGGTTCTGGCCGCGCGCTTAACCGTGGCCAGCTCCCTATCGGGAACAGCGGAAAAACCACGATTTCTAGGTGTTTTTGACATCCCGCTATCATAGGTTTACGTTACCCGTGGCAACAGTAGCCAATGGCTACTGTTTCAATCATTTCAGGCAGATAGGAGATGCTAGTGCTGACTTACGATCGACAGAAGATGGGAAAGCTATTACGCGAACAGCGGCTCTTGGCGGATTTTACTCAGGCCGAAGCGGCGACGGCGCTCGGCTATTCTTCTCCCCAATTTCTTAGTAACGTTGAGCGGGGAATTTCTGTCATTCCCATAAAAACCTTGGGCAAGTTGATTCGTCTTTACCGTTTTGACAGAGATAAGGTTTTGGACCTGCTCATGGCCGGCTCTGAAGAAGCGATACGCCGAGCATTGATCCAAAAGTCCACTAAGGCTAGGCAAAGGTAACTGCGTGAATATCGGAGCGGGCAGGTCGATTTTGATTGTCGAAGACAGTGCCGATCTGCAACTTCTGCTTTTCAAGATGGTCCAATTCCACGGCTTCGAAGTCGTAACCTGTAGCAGTGGTCAGGAAGCCTTCACATTCCTCGCAAACAATCGTGTGGATCTCATTGTCAGCGACATTCAAATGCCTGGAGGGAGCGGAATTTGGCTGCTTAATCAGCTTAGAACTTCGGGCAATAAGACGCCGCTGATTTTGATTACTTCGGATACTACGCCTACGACTGCTGAGGCTCTGGCCATGGGTGCAAATGGTTTTCTGCGCAAACCTTTTGATAGACCAACTCTGAGGCGGGTCATTGGAGCTATTGTTGAGCCAGAAGGCTCGTCACCCTAGATCGCGAGAATGCCGATACGAATGTCTGGCCGGTCAATTACCGGCGCTTCGATCTCTCTGATTCTTTCGGTCACATTCTTGCCATCGTGGAAAGCTACCCACGGAGTTCGTGCCTCGCCTTTGATTTCGCCCTTCCACTTGTTCCAAACCGAAAGCGTAAACCGCTTGTTGCGGCTTAGTGCAGCCCTCTTCCAATTCGCCTCTGGCCTGCGACAGTAGGTATGCCAGGGGTTTAATACGATTTCGGTATCAGTCTTGCCGAGCAGTTTCAAAAATCCAAACTCGTCACTAATTGGACGAGTTGCGCGGCATGAACTATCGTCTCTCATCGTCTTAATACAATTGCTCTCTCCGCAGATCACGAGAGCTTCAGACTTTGCTATGTGCCGATTGCGCTGTCTAAACTCCTGAATCAACTTTTCCTTCTGTATTCGCCCTTCGGTCGAGGTGGCAAAGTGTCGGACAAACTGTTTATGTGTTAGCCGACCACGATCTCTCGTGAACACCTCAACGAAAGTCACTTCTTTTTCCATTCCGCCACATTCCAATATGACCGTTTTCGGGTATGAGCGCGTCTCAGTGAATATTCGGTCAGAGCTTACGCTGACTTTTCCACCTTGATCGTCGATGGTATAGAGCGCGAACATCACCGTGTCGCATCTCTCTCGCTCCGCCAGCTTCATGATCGGTTTCAAATGCTCACCAAAACATTTCTCACCGAGATCACGACTCACCAGCATCACTTGCTTTCGGATACACCTCTGCCTCTTCGCCGCTGACGGGCGACTTGTCGTTGCCATGTAACTCTCCTTATTATGTTTATTATTTTATAATAGTGATCCGATACCCTCAACCAACCGACGTCCAAACATCCTAAAATCCCCATAGAAATCACGAGTTTTCATCGGCGCGTTGATCGGAAAGAAATGGATTTTTCAAATTCAACGGATGGGTGGGCAGGGTTATAAAATTGGGATGGAACTATCAAACGTCAGCCGCGCATTCGCGGCGCTCGAAGAACTTGACCAAATCAAAGGACAAGCGAGAAATCAGCGCCTCGAACTTCTTACGCGTCACCAGGATAACTATGAGCTAAAAACTGTGTTTAGGTTGGCGACCGATTGGCGCTTAGAATTCGGAGTCCTGACGACTGGACTTGGAGTGCTTGACCGGAGGAATACGACCACAGTCGAACATAGTTGGCGGGTTTTTCTTAATCTGATTGAAGCCTTCGAACCTTCACGACTACTGACGAATCGAAAGAAGGTGATGGCTTTTTTGCAGGAGTGTCACCCTCTTGTGGGCAAGTGGGCATTACGGACGCTTGATCGGGATCTTGGAGTTTACCTATCAACCAAGATGCTGGCCAAGGTATGGGGTGATGAGGTCTGCGTGCCTTTTCAAGTGCCGCCATTGACGACCTCGCGGCCTGACGCTGTTCGCACTTTAATATTCGTGCATCAGGGTAGACCCGTTACTTATACAGCCAACTTCCGCAAGTTCAACACAGCGAATGACTGCTTTGGCAAACAGATAGCAAGAATTCAAAATGACTGCGTAATTGAAGGATGGGTAACGTCGAATGACTGGACTCTAACCCAGTCGTTGCTCACGCACCACGCCTCCACATTGAGCAAAGGCGGTTTCAAGTCGCTTTACTACGGCCTTCGCTTTGAAGCCGTGAGCTTTTATCATGGTGACAATTATTATCGAGGCGATTTCAGGCCGGATCGACGCCGCCTGATCGAAACCGTGATGGGCCTTAACAAGCGGACTTCAATTACTTTGTCACAGGCATCAGGTCTTACTCGAGAACATGCGATAGATGCCGGCTGCCCATAGGGCACCTTTAACGATCGACCATTTTTTCAATTGTTCGGCAATCTTACTTGATCCCTGGGTGGAAACATCTCTAACAATGATTTCATTGCCATAGATGCCGACCACAATCATCTCCGCTGCCTTACCTGAATCATCGGTCCACATGAATTTACTTTTCGGTTTGACCAGAATTTGATTCTTGCCTTTGCCGACCCTAAGCATCTTCTCCGCAACTACTTCAGCAACAAAATTGAGTTTTGCCATTCCAGCCTCCTAAGACCAAATAACCAAGTCGTGTCCCACAATCCTACACCTTTGTGGGACGCCAAAAGTGGATCGGCTGTCTTAATGATTTCAATCGTTTGGCAGGCCGACTTCTATAGGACATTGTGGGACAACGGGATCTTATTCTAAAAGACTCCCTTCGATGCTCCCTTAACAATTGCAGCAATTGCTGCGATCTTGTCTGTGTCTGGAGTCGTAACGAATAGAATATTCCCAATTAATGTGTAGTCCTTTGGGTCGATGTTGTTTTCTCTAAGAGCATGGATAACGTCGGGTAGTTTGTTCCAAGGTAAATACTGATACTTCGTTGCAAACATCGCTTTGTTGACTTCATCAATCACGCCCTTAATAAATTTTTCTCCCCTTGCTAAATTGCCAGTAACTTTGTCCCATGCCCGAGCCCTCAAATCAGGTACGACATACGACACAGGATTTGCATCTGTCCCACCGATACTAGTGGAAGTAAGCTCACAGTCTTCAATTTGCTGATGGAGTTTGGCTAAGCTTGCATCTAACTCAGCACCAGTAAGACTTCCTTCTTTTGCCTTTTCGAGTATTGAACGTGTATAGTTAATAATAGTTGTGTACTTGGTTGCCTCTTTTAGATGAGCTTGAAACAGTGATTTAAACATTTGGTCTCCTCGCTTTTGACCCATTTTACTTACGTAACTCAAATTTTTCTCAGAACAGAATCTCTGTCAAAAGCAATTGTGAAAACTTATCGGCACTCCCTTAGCGAACGTTCTACTGTGCCCACCGCAACACCAAGCTCCTTAGCGATGTTTCGAATTGACGTACCTTTCTGCCGTAGCTGATGGATCTTGCCGTCGGGTCGCGTGACCGGCCGTCCGAACCTGACCCCCTTGCTTTTCGCATGAGCAACGCCAGCCTTCACCCGTTCAAGAATGATCGCTCGTTCCATCTCTGCAACGGCACCTAGAACGGTGAGCATTAGGCGACCCGAAGGTGTCGTCATGTCGATTTGATCGGAGAACGATACGAAGTCGACTCCCAACGCGGTCAACTCGTCAATCGTGGTCAGCAAACCCTTCACGCTACGAAATACTCTATCCAAGCGCCACGCCACGACCACATCGAACTTGCGCCTGCGGGCATCGGCCATCATTCGCTGATATTCGGGACGTTTGTCGGTGTACCCACTGCGTTTCTCATCGTAGATTTCGTAAACTGACCACCCACGCTTTTCGGCAAATCTTAGCAGGTCCTCGCGCTGCATAGCTGTATTCTGGTCGAGAGTGGATACCCGCACATAAACCGCAACCGTTCGCTTTGCTTTCATAACCGTCCTTTCGTTGGCATGAAATTAAAACGAGCGCTCCAGAGCGTCATCCAAACTATATCAATATCTGCGGCAGCCATCCCAAAGGGCCACTTCCGAACCGCCATGGGAGCGGCTGGAGAGCGGAATTTGAAATGCAAAGTAGGCGATTACATCGCACTCCCATGACTTTGCCCGAATCCCCAATCAATTCGCCATTCAAAGACCAAAGGGCCCACTCTATTTTATTCCTTAACGACAACTTACCTTTTATGGTTGGTCCTTCTGGGGCTTCCATGGCTAATGCCGGAACGATTCTGTTCTAGGAGCCGACACCAATGCGCTAATGCCACAAACTAGCGATCTTTGGGGACCCACATGAAAATTCAGGTTTGCACGATTAGGCGAAGTCATTCCCCTTGCCATCTAGCGTAATCAAATCCTCGTCGAACTGTGGTGCATAGCCAGAGTCTGCCGAATTCATCTCTGCGTAAATCCAGAAACCTCGACGTCTGTCCCTAGGGTAACGAAGTCAATATGCGTATCGCCCCTTCCATCAGAAGGGAGGTGTGTGAGCCGTTCACCTGGAACATCTTGCCTCCAATCGCATATTCCGAAACCCATGTGCCCTCTGAGGGACCACTTACAGGCTGAGGCTTGATATCTGTTGGCCTTGCAATTTCAAACCTCCACATTAAGGTTTTTAGGTTTTCGAGGCTCGGAACGCTTCGGCCAAACTCATGCCAGTTCAAAACGAAATACCTACCATTGGAGCCATGGGGTCTTATCAAGATTCCGTGTCGTTCAAGCGTGCGAATCTGCGTCTTATACCTGAACAATTTCTCGGCAACTTTGACGGTCAACTGTCCCGGGTGAGTGGAAAGGATTTGAATCAGGCGGTGCGACCGGTAGGGCGCGTAATGGTCGATCAGACTGAAGATGGTGTACATCAGCGCAGAATCGTTGCCGGGGAATGGCGGCGTGAGGACGCGCGCAAGGAGGGTGAAGGTTTCGTCTGCGAACGCCTTGAAAAGCGTCTTCAGTCCGTCTGCGTCTTTGAAGTGGCGATTGATGTCCTCATTGCAGTTCTCGGATGTACGGCGATGTTCGAGGCGCAGTTGCCAAGCGTGATCATGCCAGTTCTTCAAAGAAGGCACTGGCATCTCTTTGATGTAAGCTTCAATGACCGAGCCGTCGATCAGCTTGGCTATGTTGCAAGGAACACCGAGCCTAAATCCCTTTTTGGTGTCGAAGGCGGCAGCGGGCAGGATCTGGTTATCGACGCTCGCATAGCGGCCTCGATGACCGGAGACAATCAAATGTGCCATACGGCGCTCATACTCATTGTCCTGGTCAAAGCAGATGCCCGGTTGCACGGCAACATCGAGGCAAGTGTCGCCTGACGTAAGAACAAAGTGCTTGATGGGTTTGAATTGAAGATCCTTGAATCCAGACCTGTCGAGAATTCTTCTTAGAACCTTCTCACGATGATCTCGCTCAATGGTTAGCAGTGAAATGATTCGAGGAATAACGTAACGGTTGAACGTTGTGGTTAGTTTTTTACCCAATCGTCTGCGGATTGCAAGAGGAATGAAATTGTCATCACCATTAGTCGATACCCAATCATTCAATTCCTCATCTGTAACTAGATTTCGCTGAATTAGAATCTCCCGGGTCAGTCGCATTACATTCTGATCATTGACGTAGTAGAAAATGCATCCCGTATTCTTGTAGAAATTGAACTCCATCAATTTACCTTTGTCTTTGTCAAAGAGATCAATGAAGTTTGGGTCTTTGACTACGAACTCAAGATCATTGGAATCTATTCGAAACCCAATACCGAAACTGCAACGGTCAGGGATCTGGCGATTCTTATCATCCTCATTGATCTCAAACATGACCAAAATCCTCCAGAAAGAGAGGAAATTTGGTAATTGAAAAATCCCCAGGAATGCCAATGATGTAAATGATGATTTGGTTGCATGATTGGAAATTTACAAGGGGGCAAACCTTATTTAAATATCCCCACTGTGTTCCCGATACCCGTTCCATTCCGTTCCTCCTTTTGACCTTTCCTTAGTGCGTTAACCGTTCCTTCTAAGCCATTGCTACCAAAAACCTGAAGCACACCTCGTCTTACGAATTCCCAGTTTGGTTCGTGACCGAACGATACTTCGAGGATGTCAAGAAGCTGCTTGCGCGACCGCTTGATCGCCTCTGCCAACAATTCAATTTCTTGGTTCGACAAATTCGTGCCCTCCTTTCACCACATAACTTATTCTCAGACTTTGATTCACTCCGATATTTTACGGGTTTGTACATAGCGTGTTTTTGAGCCGGTGCTCGATGTAGAGACGTTGATGATAGAGGTTGTGAAGGGCGGTTTTCTGAACGAATGGCGTTTCATAGGAGGGATTTCGAAGTCGGGACTGATCTGCTAGAAATCGAAGGCTGAAATAATCATGTGCTTCAATCTTACCGAGGCTAGGAATGTTCGGATTGCATGCGGGACAGGGGCAGTCGTCTAGAAGATCAAGATTGTTCTGAAATTCACGCTCTCCCGCATCCGCCTTTAGTGTCTTTGTCAGGAGGTGATCTTCGTCAAACCAATAGAATTGTCGGAACTTAGCCTTCTCAAGCCATGAGGTGCTATCTACCGATACTTCGTCAAAAACCGCGGCTTTCGATATTGCATAGTCCAAGGCATCAGCGGAGCTTCGTCCGAAGAAATGGATTTTTCTGATATTATGGTCTTGTTGAAGTCCGTCTAAGGTTTTTTCAAATTCCGTTTTATCAAATTTCTTTGTATCTAGCCCACCCAAGGCAACATACCCGACCTTGTCCAAATAGGATTCAAGCATTTCAAGATATGTGAGGCGTTGCCTTGCCGTATGTCCATGCAAGGGCCTGACGACCTTCTTGTAAGCATCAGACCCCATGACTTCCTTGAGCCGAAATGATCTTAGAATTCCTAGCTGCGCTGAAAACTCAAGATTACGTTCGTAGACATCATCCTGGTCCAGCTCTCGATCATTGGTCGCATTGTAGTCATTTACGATGTAGTCGGGCTCTACAATGTAGTCAAAATCGAATCGCCGATAATATTGAAACAATTCATCGATCGGGTGCTTTAAGAAAAGTTGAGGATTGTTGTTTCTGGCTGAAAATGAACCCGAGTCAGCAAATAGCCAGTTTCGGCCAGTACCGAGCTTTGGGAAGTCGTCTGTCTGCGCTTTATTCATAAAGGGTGCGAACGAAAACAGTCCACCTACATTTCTTGAGAAGATGTGCTGTCGGGCGAATTCGATCATATACCCTGGGTCGGGAATAAAAACGGCATAGAGTTTAAAATTGATTTCATTTACGTCGACGTTCATACAAATGCTCTTTGAATGTTGATCTCAACGTATCTTTGACTCTCAAGATTTCGGCATCAAATGCTCCAATCAGCTCGTGTAGTGAAGTTAGCTCAAGTTGATCGATGGATTGTTTGAAGTCTGCACGATTGATCGATTCCCTAATCGACTTAAGATTCATTTCAACGACCTTAAATCTTGCCCGAATATCTGCGGCAATCGACTCGTAGGGAGTCTTGGTAGATTCGGTTTTACGTTTTGGTGGTCGCCCTAAGTCTTTTTCGATTGTGTCACAAAATCCTTCGAATCGCTTTATTGAGTAGTTACTAGGCTGATCTGGTCCACTTAACTCTGTGGAGATGACGACTTCTTGAACTTCGGTTCCGCGCTCCGAAAGTCGAGTGAGGGCGGTCTTGTTGAACCGCCCGCGGAGAAGGTCAATGTTGTCTTCGAATCGATAGAGCATCTCGCCGATTCGCTTGATCGAAGATAGCTTCTTTGGGTCCATGAAGATTTCAAGATTCGACAATTCGTTCTTTCCGACGTAATTCCAAACCTCGTCTATATCACCAACCTCCTCATATATTTCACGTACTAGGAGACAGCAGTTGAAGAAGTGCGCACCTTCGGCCGTATGATCGTATAGGGTTACGAGCCCGTAGCTGGGCAACTCTCTGACATGGCCTAAATAGACTTCCAACTTTTCTGGTGTCATAGCAGAGGACGCCTGACGGTGGATTTCCTACGATACGAGATGCCCATAGATCGACATATTGAGACGGCAAACATTCGAAGGCGCGAGTAGCTCATTGTGCTTGGCTGAATACCGCGCTCCTCATCAAGAAATGCCTGTTCCGTTTCGATAATGTCATCCTGTATTGCGTCGGGAAACCGTATGAGAAGCTTAAGAAATGAAGGCTTGAAGTTGAGTAATGCTTCATGACGGGCTCGATTTCTTTCGTAGAGCTTGCCCACCGATATATAAATGTAACGATCTCTAGGGGGTGGTAGCACCTCGGGCCTCTGAGAAAATTTCATTGCTTGTCGCCACGATAGTCCCATGTAGCGTCGCATTTTGTCCGACTCGTAAAGCATGGTAGCGGTGGCAATAAGGGCAAAGCTGTGAATTTGATCTCTTGATGCAAGCTTTCCAAGATTCGCTAGATCTTCCATCCAATTTGATTGGACGGATATTTTTTGAGGCTTATGGTTGCTCATCTTTGCCACTCCCATAAGTTGAGTTTTGGAGCCCGAACGACGCTGAATTTTTCAGGATGACAAAATAGATTTCGGTGATTTGTGATTTCACCTTGGCCGTTAGCTCGGCATTTTCAACGAGGCCAAGAAGATTTTCTGAAATCAAAGTGGGAAACTGAAGTTGAAGTTCGTGCGAGAGATCGGAAAATTTCTTTAACCATCGTTCTCTGCTTATGGAGCCCCATTTTTTGTCCTCAATCAGGTCCATTTCTTCATTTCCTTTTGCTTTCTCAATGAGAGCCTTGATGAGATCTGTAGTGTGCTTTGATCCGTTGTATTTTTCGCTAAGTAGCAGTTCTATAACTTTGTCTTGAACTTTATGGCTCTCCGCTGTCAGCTTGCTGGCAACTTCGCTTGTTATTTTATTTTCGTTCAAAGCCTTTACCAGATTGGCACTACCCTTTGCGCCGATCTTTGCTTTTCGTTCGATTGTTCGTTTGTCGACACCTGCCTTTTCGGCTTCCTGCTTAGCAAATGATTTTGGTTTCTCTTCACTAGCTTTGGGCTTGGCTTCGGCTTGAGTTGCTGACGACAATTTGCCGCTCGCAGGATCTTCGTTTAGTTTGCGAGCTTTGCCGAGCCCGCCGGCGACTCCCTGCTTAGTTTCGGGAAAAAGACTTTCCCAAACTGCTTTACGTTGGCTTATAGCCTGAGCGTGGTCGCCAGCGGCGAGAGTCTTGTGTTCGAGATTTTCGTCAAGATGAGCAAGCTTCTCGTGGTTTGGGTTCTCGAAGTTTACAATTCTTGCCGCGATCTTTGACCACGCAAGTTTTTTGGCTGCATGATATCTTCGCTCGCCTGCAATGATTTCGTACTTGGCGTTGAGCAAGATTGGCTTAAGCAGGCCAACAATGGACATGCTTTTTGAAATTTCGTCCACCTTATTGGGATCGATGTCTCGCCGGATGTTCCAGCCACTCCTTATCTTGATCTGATCTAACGAGACTTCCTGAAGAGGAGCCCGTTCAATGACTTCTTTTTGAAATGGTTGATCGGTTTGCATTTGTGCCTCCTTTGGCATTGGTTGTTATTCGAATTTGTAGACGGCTGCCTGTAAGAATCGAGCAATGGATTTGTAGCGTCTGAGGTCCTGAAAGTATGCACTTGGGCCTTCGGTCCTAGTGCAGACGTGGGCGGTGTCGTTAATGTTCCTGCGGCCGAGCAAAGCTTGGGTTCGGCTCTGTCTATAGTTGTTGAACGTCGAAACGACATAGATGAATAGTAGTTGGTGTTTGTCTCTCAGTGCGGCCCTCAGGTATTTACGCAATTCACGATCGCCGTCAGCTAAATGGTTTATACTCGCACTGACGAGGTCCGACCAGTCGCTTGGAAAAGGCATGAAGTCGGATGACCACTTGATTTTTATTTGGCATGGTTTGCCATTCAGATTTGATACGTAAATTTGTCTGGTGATGACCAAGCATTCTCCTTTGATGGGGCGGAGAATATGGGATTCAATTCAACACTCGAATGTCAGGAGGTGGACACGCGCGGATTAGTTTAGTCGGTGATGTGTCGGAGGAGCAAAAGGTTGTACTGAAGGGAATAGCTGTATTGAGGTAAAGGATTGCCGTATTGATCGTCGTAGCGACCGCGGCGAACCAGCCGCGAGATTCCGAAATTTCTCAAATCGCAGTTAGCTATTTCTTTGACTATCGTATTTCCGCGAGAGAAGTAGTGGGAAATTTCGCCACTTACCAAATGCTGTTCGTTTAGTGGATACACTTCAAATTGGCCCGTACCATGAATTGCGTGGCTGGCCGCATCCTCGCAAAACTGTCGAAGGTATAGAAGGCCAGTTTCACGAAAGGGCTTGCTCCCAATCGAACGTTTTCTAGGGTTCCCATTTTCGTCGATGAATGAGTATTGGCCCAGGGGGTGCCATGGACTGACTTCGCAAATGAGGATCGGTGGCTGAATATCTTTATTTAGGAAGCAATGCAGCTCCTCGAGTTTCATGATCTGATTTTTGATCAGCGGGGCAGCATCGGAAAATGCAGCCGAGCGAACGTAGCTGACTTTGTAAGAGTCGCTAAGTGGGGCATTTAGAATAATAGTAGCTTTGCGGGGATTCATGCCGCAGACTTCGGCTTCTTCTGAAGCAGGCTATTGAGTGCAGGCCCCCACACAAACGAGATTTCCTCTCTAATTTTTTCCGTCTTGTTATCGTAGGTGGCACGTGAAAAATCACTATTGAAGGTCAATGTAATCTGACCGTTATCCGATTCTAACTCTGTGAGCCTGCCGACGCGACGTTTGCCTTTGATCTCGTCAAACTTTCTACCCCCGCAGGCAGGTACCCAACATGTCACCCTTTGAGTAATAGGCGTGACTCGGATTGAAACAAAGTATGATTGTCCTGTCGGGATATCCGTTGCGATGCCTGGGATACCGTTTGTACGAAATAGTTTTTTCAAGCTCATAAGTCCTCCTCGACTTGAGTCCTTATCTTATCCCAATATTGCATTGTGTCAATAGCACATTTACGATAAATCGTAAATGCTTAATCTCATTAATGATATTAAATGTCTTAAAACTAAGTATATTGAATTGGGATATTTCAGGTATTACCATGGGGTGACGATAGGACATAAATTGTCGGAGGGACTCTTGAGTGGCGAAGAAAATAAAAGTGAATTTGGATGAAGTTGAGAAGATAATGAAAGTTGCGGGCAATAGTGATCGCAAGCTGGCAAATTTGCCAGAGGACATTGGGCTGTGGTTGTATTGGCGAAAGATAACTGGGCGTCGAGTAACAGCGGAGGAAGCTGAAAAGGTCACGGGCCATCGTGTCTCGAGGCATATGGTTAACAACTTTTTTACCCAATGGCATGGAATTGGCCGACCAACTCCTTTTTCCTCATTTAAGGAAATATATGACTACCTTAAGAAGAAAGATGAAAACGCGCCCGACGGCGATCCACACAAGGGAAAGCGGTACAAAGTCGATGCTCCGTCGAAAAAAGAGATGGAGGAGATGATTGAGAAATGCGAGCATCTTTATGGAAGCAAAGTGAAGGCGAAGTAAATTCACCGACAAGTGTGAACAGCGCGATCAATTGAGTGTTGAGCATAAGTCCGATTCGTGACCAGGACTCCGTATTAAAAGCGGTCGATGACTTGCGACCTCACGGGCTGGTTCCTTTGCCGGCGATGTAACCTATCGAAGCCGCCTGGCGCATTCTACCTAAAGCGTGGGCGATCGGAATCCGTCTGCAAAGAGTGCAAACGATTCCGCCGACGCAAGCGGTACTGGACAGAAAAGAAAACGGCCGTACTTCGAAAAGCTGCGATTCCAGAGAGCCAATCAATTACACAAACTAGCCCCAGTGTGACACTATCGGGTCCGTCCGTTCCTCCTCTGGATAAGGAACAGTTGGACGTGCTGGTGTCGGTTTTTTCGACTCTCAAGCGGTGGAAGTTGGAGCAGGGTTAGATAAGAGATGAAAATCAAAGCGGTCGTCATCAACCGAATCAGTGATGAACTTCAGAAGGACGGCTATTCGCTGGACGCACAGTCACGGTCGGCCAAGAAGTTTTGTGCGGAGAAGGATATGGAGGTACTACGAGAGTTCACCTTCCAAGAAACCGCGAGCAAAGCGACCGCGCGAAAGCAGTTCCAAGAAATTTTAAGTTTGCTATGGACTAACCCATCCGGCATCAAGCTCGTGGTCGAAAAGCGTGATCGTCTGATCCGTAACTTCGAAGATCGTCAGGCTATTAAAGCGCTCGTGCAGCAAGGACTGGAAGTCTTCTTCTATAGAGAAAATCGGGTGCTGAACAAGTACTCCCAACCGGAAGAATGGTTGGTTGATGGCATTATGACATCCGTCAATGAGTACCAGTCTACGAATATCGGCCGCGAGGCCATCAAAGGTATGACGGAAAAAGCCATGCAGGGCTGGGCTCCCTCGAAAGCATGGTTCGGTTACTACAATCATATTCCAGAGGAACGTCGGAATGCCCGCCGTCGTCGCGGTGGCACCATCGAGCTACACGACTGGGGCCGCAAGCTCTATCGGAGAATGTTCGAGTTGAGAATGCAATACCCGCCTATGCCGTTGCACAGAATTCGTGAGGAAGTTTTGAGCGAGGACATTTTACCTCCAGACCTCAAACGGGTTTTACATGTCGGAACAGTCGAGAAAATCCTCAAGCAGCCAGCTTACGCCGGAAAGTTCTATTTCCGCGGTCAACTGTATGACGGTAAACACGAGGCGATCATTACTTGGCGTGAGTGGCAGCTATTGCAGGAGACGTTTGGCAAAAACAACCCGCGTGGACCTACAAAGAAGATGGGACTCTTCTCTGGGCTCCTGAAGTGCGCGGAGTGTGGCTGTCAGATCACCTACGATCCCAAGACAAAGCCTAGCGGACGAACTTATCATTACTATCGGTGTAGTAATATGCGTCGTTTCCATGATAAATTGGTCAACGCGAAGGAGGCGGATATTTTGAACCAACTTTCAAATGTCGTGGAGTTGATAAATATTCCGCGCGAATGGGCGCAGCAGGTGGCCGACGCCATGCGGGCGACGCATGAGGAAGCCAAGCGAGCGCGCAAAGAGCAAATTGCTGGTTATAAGTCGCGTCTGCAAGCACTCGAAGGTCAGGAAGATGTGATCTATGAAGATTTCAAAAAGGGAATTATCACCGAGGATAAGTACAAGCGGGATTTGAAGCGGGTGCGCGAGCTGCGCGCGGAGATGACGGATTGGTTGGATCGCAATCACGATGAAATCGACGATGCGTACATCGACACCGTCGAATCTATATTCGAACTCTGTAGCTCGGCGAAATCACTCTTGGAATCCCGTTCCGAGCACGAACGATTAAAATTCCTCCAGCAGTTCTATTCGAACTCCCGGCTGCGAGGGCTAACCCTCGAATATGATTTGCGTTCTCCATTTGATGTGATTGCAAAAATGCGTGAAGTTTCAAGTTGGCGTCCCCTACGAGATTCGAACTCGTGTCTACTCCGTGAAAGGGAGTTGT
>CAYVRZ010000044.1:0-16304 GCA_964453895.1 uncultured Pseudobdellovibrionaceae bacterium
GACACGCAGGTCTCAGAAGCCTGTGGCCGTAAGGCTGTGGAGGTTCAAGTCCTCTCCCGAGCACCATCAAAAATACTGTATCCGGGATGCCGTTAACTGTATCCGGGATACTGACCCGAATCCAGAGTCAGAATTCCGGAGTAATTGTTTAAGAACGCGCAGTTGGAATTCCCAGACAATCAGGCTGCCATATCAAGTGGGTTTCTTGCGCGAGTCCTCATACTGTCGTGCCAGTTCAAGTCTGGCCCGAGCACCAAAATCGTTGACCGCATCCGGAAAGAGAACAAGCCTTAGTCTTATATGCGATTTTTAACTTTATTTTTATTTGCTTTTTATTCTTCTGAAATACTCGCTGCGGTCTCTTATCGTGTGAACGCTGGCACCAATCAAGTCGTGGACGAACATGGTACCTGCAAAAGAGTAATCAACGGTTCCACGCGCGACGTTTTTGTACCGACAAACACTTCGGGTGAATGGTCCGCATTTCGCGCCAATCTTCCGCCGTTGGTTACGCTCGATATTTGTTGTGACTACACAGTCACTGAAATGACCGCGGATGGGACATACACGGTGCCGCCTTATTGCACGAGCCTCGTGATTAAAGCATGGGGTGGTGGCGGCGGCGCCGGCGGAAATAACATCAATGAAGCAGGAAATGGCGGCGCGGGTGGATATGCGTACAGCAATACGTTAGTGGTTTCTCCAGGCGACACGTTTGCTATCACTGTTGGGCAAGGCGGAGTCTCGGGCGAATGCACGCCCTCTGGAACTGGCGGCGCTGGGGCTCATGCTGGCGGAACGGGCGGCAACAATGCTGCGGGAACTGCTGGAGCAGGAGCCGTGGCCGGTGGCACTGCAGGCACCGGGGTCTTTGACGGAGGCGCTGGCAATTACGGTGGCGGCGGTGGCGGCGCGATGAACGGAACGCACAAAGGCGGCGGCGGCGGTGGTTCGACACTCGTGGTGAATAACCAAACTGCACTCGATTTACTTATCGCAGGCGGTGGTGGTGGTGGTGGTGGTGGGAGTGCTACCGGCACGGATAACGCCGGAGACGGCGGAGCTGGGTGCGGTCAAAATGGCAGCAATTGCTCGGGCACGGCTACAAAAGGTGGAGGCGGTGGCGGGGGAGCTTGCTTTGGCGCCAACACGGGCAATGGAGCCGGACGAACACCGGCCAATTCGGCCGAGGCCGGCGCGTTGGTGGGAACCGGTGGTGATGATGGCGGGACTTGCGCGTTATCAGCCACAGGCGGACAGGGCGGCCCCGGAAAAGTGCGCTTCGAACCCAATGGCGTTTAGATAGCAGCAATGTAGGTCGGTGCGATTCTGTGAAGACTTCCAATGGGACCATCGGACCTCGATGAAATACCCCGGTCATTAATCAGGCACTGTCTGAATCATCAACACTGAGTTCAATTTAAACTAGGCGCGGCGGCGCAATAGGGTGGCCCCAGGAATTGCAGCCTTATTACATTAGGATTTGGGCTCTATGGGTGAACACGAACCTGGGGGAGCCAGAATGAGACACGTAAGTACACTAGTGATATACAGCTTGATTGGCATTTTGCTTACGGGCTGCGGGGCCGCCGAATTCACCGGCACAAACGCAAATAGCAAATCTACAACAGACGGAGCCGACGGCACCCTTGGCCAAGGGGCCAATGACGACGCCAACGGAAATCTAGCCAGCGACGATAACGACGACGCTGACGGAAATTTTCCGCAACTCACGGCCGACGAAGCGGCCGGGATGGTTTTGGATCTATTAAATGGAGCCGATCCTTCCGCCGGCGCACTTGAACAAATCGTCGAGGGTGAGATGAAAGATCTGCGCTGCTACATCAGCGGCAGCGGAGGCCACGGCATCGATATGTGTATGGCCGACACCACGCCGATTCGCCATTTAGCAAAGCGCCAAGAGGAAGAAGGAACTTACCTCGAAATCAAAGGCAGCCAACTTTGCGTCCCGCTTCAGCTTCTGTTGAAGGAAAAGGCTTTGCTCGCCACCGCTGTCACCGGCGAGTGTCCGTAATTAAAATTTAAATTTCTGAGAGTAAGGCGGCCCTAAGGGCCGCTCGCTCTTCTTCGGTCAGACGTAACCAGAGCTGCAAATCTACACCATAAGACTGGGTCTCTTCATCCCACCGAATTGGGTTCTTAAAATCACAGTCGTCGCGGGTTCGAATGTCAGTCTCATTTTCAAGTTTTGCTACGGCTTCGACATACAACTGACTGGCGGAAAGGTCTTTCGGGTCAGCCTTCAAGAAGTCCATTACAGCCACGAATTGTGAACTTACTTCATAGGTGCATACAGTTCCTTCAGCACCGCCGCGCGAACCGATTCCGTTGGCGTGTGAATAAAAGCTCGCTGACACCAGAACTATGAGAAAAATAGAGCGCATATCGAGTTCTTTAGCACATACGGTGCCAGTGGCACTCTTCTCGCATGTTGTGAAGGATATGCGTGAGCAGCAGGCCGAGCAAATTGAGCAGCTAATTCAATCCCACGAAGTGGATAAGGCTCGCATCGCCATTCACACCTTCCTAAAGCAAGTAAAGAGTGAGCAGGAATTGTTCGGCGTTTGTGAGTGGTATTTGCGGCTCGGGCTTTATAGCGAGGGCTTTAAACTGATGTTGCCTAAGGGCGAAATGCCCCAGCGGTCGGCGAGTCCGCGCCGCTTGATGTGGATGGCGCGCTTTCTAAATTTAATGGGCGCATCGGAGTTTGCCGCGCGAATATTGGAGCACGCCAAGTGGTTTGACCCGCTTGAGCTGTTGTTCGCCGGAGAAATATATTTATCGAATTTTGAACACGAAAAGGCTTTTGCTCACTATCAACAATTTTTTAACTCCCGCTTTGTTTTGCCCAAAGGGCGAACACAAATTGCTTGGTTGGGTCTTTGTGACTCGCTAGCGGGCATGGGCAAATTTAGCGAGGCCATAGATAATGCGCTTAGGGTGTTGCCCGATGCGGACACGCCTTTGATCGCGGCGATTTATAAGCAGGCGATTGGTGAGTACTATGCGCGATGGGGCAATTTTGAAAGTGCTTTGATTTACCTCAAAGAAGCGCAGCCCATGTTTCCTGACGCCGATCCAACCACCGATCATGCCTTATTAAAAAAATGGCTGGGTTACACCATTGGTCAACTTGGCGATCTTGAAGGTGGGCGTCGTTATTTAGATGAAGCGATGCAAATCCTCCGCGGCCTGTCGCTGAGAGATGAAGCTTGGTTGGATGTTTTGCGCTTGCAAGTGAAGTTGGGACTGGCGCCGCACTCAGAGGCCCGCCGATTAGAAAACTTTCCGGGCTTAATCAAAAATATGGCCCATATCGAATGCACCTTTGGCTCGGACTTGTCGGACGTTCGAATCTACATGAACTCGGGCGAGTACTTTGTTCGCGGCAAGCGATACCTCGAAATGCCCAAGGAGATTCGCCTGCTGGCGATGCTGCGTGTGGCGGGTGCCTGGGGAATAACTTTAAACCGTGCGCTGAACTTGTTGTGGCCAGAGGAATTTTTCTCCTATCCAAGTTTAGAAGGCCGGATGTACCAGCTCTTGCGCCGGATTAAGTCCGAATACGAGTGCGATGTGTATGTTGAAAATGGTCGGCTTTACCTCGGGCCGGGGTCGTTGGTTACCGTCAGTGTGGTCGCCGGCGGGGTAGAAAAGCGGCCGACTTTTTTGCTCGAAAATATGGAATTTCAGAAGGCCGATTTGATTGGGCACTACGCGGTGGGCTCTACACAACTTGCCCGCTACGTGAACACTTGGATGGAAAAAGGTTGGATTCGAAAATCCGGCAGTGGGCGCAGCGTGCGCTATCACGTTTCGGCTTAAAAAATTTCGGCGATTTTTTCTTTTCGGTAATTAAATATTCCATGGACATCGCGATGCACCTTCCAGCCGGCGGCCAGATCGCCGAGTCGGCCCCCGTGCATTTGATAAATCACTCGGTCCGCCATCATCGTGCCGCCGTCAACATCTTGAAACGTGTGCGTGTGATGCCACTTTTTATAAGGGCCACGCAGTTGGGTGTCGACAAAGCGAACCCCCGGCTCCCAAATTTCGATCAGCGTTTGCCAGCGAATCGGCAGGCCATAGAGTTTAAGTTGGTAGTTGATCAATGTGCCGGCCTGGATTTGCGGCGTTGATTTGTTGAGAACTTTAAAGTTCAGCCAGGGTGGCGTTAACGCTTCGAGATTTTTCTCAGAAGAAAAGAACTCAAAGACCTCGGCCCGAGGTCGAGGAATGAATTGCTCAGAGGTAAAAATGTGTTCTGGACCTGTCAACATTCAGAAAAATGATAGCATGGTCCTATCATGTTGCGAAAATTTTTGTTCTCTATTTTGTTCTCTGTGCTTGGTCCTTGGGCGCTTAACGTGTGGGCACACGAGCGGACGGCAAGTGAGTCCGCGCTGATCGCCGACCTGGTGGCGCGCTTTGATCGCGAGCTTGAGAGTACGCCGCGGGCCCAGTGGAGCCTCGAAACCTCTCCCGCGTATCAAAATTTGTTGGCGGTGTATTGGGGCGACGAACATCCGATGTCGTCGCCGCGCAAGTTTCAGCCGGGCGGCGGCAAAAAGGGGCAGATCAACGGCATTGAGTTCCCTGCGGGGACTTGGGCTTTAACCTATGACGACGGCCCACATGGGTCGCACACCTTTGAGATCTTTAAAGTTCTCAACGCGCAAAAGGTGAAGGCCACATTTTTTTGGTTGGCTGAGAACGTGGTTAAACACGGCGCGATCGTCCAGCAGGCCGAGGCGCTGGGACACCCGGTGCAAAATCATTCGTACACCCATGTCGATCTAAAAAAGGCGACCGATTTGGCGCTCGGCTTCGAGGTGGCGGTGTCGAAGGCGGTTCTGTCCGATCATTACCAAGTGCCGCCCAAGTATTTTCGCTGTCCGTACGGATCGGGCAACTCGGATGCTCGTGTGAGAAAAATGGTAGCCAAGGAAGATATGATATCAGTCATGTGGAATGTAGACAGTTTAGATTGGGCCGATAAAGACCCGGCTACGGTGGCGGCGCGTGTGCACAAGCAAATGGCCAAGCAGGGCCGGGGAGTCATCCTGTTTCACGATATTCATAAGGGAACGCCGATCGCCACCACAAATTTGTTTAAATTATTGAGTAAGTCATCGAAACCGATACGCTTCGTAACCATTCCGCAAATTGTGGACGAGCTCAACGGTAGATAGAATTCGCCAGTAAGCCCTTGCCGCCCTCAAGAATGTATATACAATTTTGGCCATTACTCGGGGGTAAATCATGAAATTCGTATTTGCATTGCTCGCAGCCATCGCTTTTATGGGCGGATCTTTAACTGCGTCCGCGGCGCGGCCGGACAGCCGATATCAGTATATCGGTAGTTTTGACAGTTCCAATCCGTTCAATTGGGACAGAGATACCATTCATAGCAACATCAACGATTGGTCCGAGGCGATGATCTTTGAAATCGATCGCGGCAACGACGTGGAAATTCGCGACCTGGTTGTGGATTGCCAAGGTCGCCCAAACTGCTTTCGCAGTCGTGGTGGCAATGTCGACAAAGGCCGTGCGGTTCGCGTTCAATTCCGCCGCGATTTAGTCGTGCGCTCGATCAGCCTGTCGTCGAAGCCTTCCGGCTTCTCGATTCCGAACACACGCGTGAACGTGTACCTTGAGCTCGCCCGCGGCGGCGGCTGGTAAACGGTTTAGATTCGCAGCTTCGGTAGAGCGGCGATCGTCGGATCCAACAAGTCTTCAAAGCCCATCATGCTGGCCACGGTGCGAACCATGTGGCCGGGGCGAATTTGTTTAATCGCTTTTGCGTCGTCGATAATATTCGGCGCGTCCGAGCGTTTTATAATCGGCATTCCGGTCTCGAAATTAAAGTTTCGCGCGACGTGAGCGGCGGGGCGGCGTAATGCGTTGGCTTGAATGGTCGATTCGCCGAGGGTAATTCCCCCGCGAAGTGAGCCGCTCAACAAAATGTAGGAGTTGGTAAAGCCATTGTGTTCTTTGCCGCTGGTTTGCAGAGATGCGCCGTTGAGATTGATCTCACGGCTAAAGTCGCTCGAGATTACGATCAAAGTTTCATCGAACAGTGAGCGGCCGCTGTCGCCAGCGGGTGTGGCTTGCAGAATTTTTATTAGCTTTATGACCTGTTCGAAGCAATTGGCCAAGGCCGGAACATGCTCCACGGCGTGGCGGGAATGAGTGTCTAGAGTGAACTGGGCGGGTCGCACTTCTAAAAATGCCGATCGCGAATAGCCGCTGAGAAAGCTCAAGGCCGCGCCTGCAGCCAAAGCTGAAGTCTGGTCGTTGGTGTCTTGAAGTAGGGGCTTGAGACTAGGGTTTTTTTCAGAAGCGGTTTTAAAACCCAAGCTGTACTTCATCATCGTGCGGTAACTCTCGGCAACGGTGGAGTTTTCATCGAGAAAGTTTAGCTCTTCGACCGAGCGATCCAAATTTTGAAGGTTGCTTGAAAACGTGGTCGAGACGGGGAGAAGGCCGCTTTCGACGGATGAATTGTTGCTGATGACCGCCGCGGTTTTTTCTTCCGAAGTCGACACCGCGGCCATAGCGGGTAAGCCTGCGGTGCGCCGCTCGAGAATTCCGGTTTCAGCCCAGCGTTTGCAGTCGCCATGGGAGACATTCCCAAGCATGGATACGCCATTTACGGCGATCGTATTGGGGGCGAACTCCTTAAGCGCGCGAGCGGCCGGGCCGTATTTGATTCCGAGCGCGGATTCGATTTCATCTTCGCGATAGCCTAAAAATAATGCGGTGTCGCTGACTTGAAGGCGTTTGACCTGCGGGTCGAGGGCGAGAGTCACATCCCAGCCGAGATCAAAGTGGCAATAGATAAAATTTTTGAATCGGGCTTGAGCCTGTGAAGCTGCGAGTAAGGGATTGTTTAAGAGTCCCGATAAGTACCCGGCAAGACCAAGTTGCGAGCTGTATTTTAAAAATTCTCTGCGTTTCACGTTTCGCTCCTAGTAGGTCAAATATTTGTTCAGTAAAATGAGCTGAGTGAAATAGCTTTTCACTCGCTGTTCAAAATCCACGGTGGGATTCTTAATCCCACGGCGCACGAAGTTTTCCATTGAAACATAGGTGGGGCTACCTGGCTGGGGCTCATACCCGTAAATAATGGAGTGAATTTTTAGAAACACTTCCATATTCGGACCAAATTGATTGGCCGGACTGTTCGCCACCTCGACGTAGGCGTTGTCGGGCCTCTTAGGCAGCTGCAAGCCAAATTTCTCAAAGCGTTTGACCCATGGCCCACGCGAGGAGATGCGAGCGACCACCTCAGCGATATTGGAACCAAAGCTGGCCGGGGGCAATGCCAGGACTTCACCGTTCTCTAAATTGCGCGTGCGCAAATCATCGAGGCGAAAGTCCCAAAAAGTCATGTTCTCAAGGCCGAAGTCGTCGGCCAGCGCCTTAAAAGTCTGCTGAATCTGTTGCGGAGTCATGCGGCGTTTGGCGGTGTAATCAAACGATGGACGCAGACTGAAATCGGCGTTTTCGTTTTTTAATTTTTCGCGCAACTTATCGCGCAGTAGGGTGTTTGAATACGTCTCTTTGCCGGCGCCATCGTCACTGGCTTCTTTGGCGCCACCGGCAATCCACGCTGAGAGCAAGTTTCGTTCACCGGCTTCAAGCTTCCAGCCCGCGCTCTTGGGCGGCATGCTGGCGCGGGCCCCGTTGCCCAGCAGATCTAGTTCATGAATCATTTCGTTGATTAATGTTTGATGGCCAAAGCCGAAGCGGCTGAACGGCAAGGTCGACACGTTCGGAGCCAACATGTTCGAGTCGTGGCAGGATTTGCAGTTGTTTAAAATTCCGCTGACCTGTTGAAAATCAATATTGTCTACGGTGAAGCGCGGGATGCGAGTGAACTCCGGCCGCTGTAAAAGTTGGCTGATGATCAGTTTGGGTTTGCGGCCGCTGGCGTTGAATTTTTTTACGAGTTCGCTTTCGACGGTCGAGCTCATTGGCAGATCTTTGCCGATCACAAAGTTCCATAGGTGCTTAACTTGGCAGGAGGCGTACTCGGGCTGTTTGACGATCGCTTGAGCCAATTCGTTAATATTTGCAAATGGGATTTTGACCAGCTCGCCGCTTTTTCTTTTGAACACTAGGGAGCCGGGCACCGAGCGGCCAGATAGTTTGGACGAAATTCCCTTAAAGGCATTGCCCATCGGGTCGAGTTTATAGTGACAGCTGCTGCACTTTTCATCATTGGCGTGCATTTTTACGATATCGGGCGCGGTGGGGATATTGGCTCGGCTGGCGGCGCCGTCGTCAAGGGCGGCGAGTTCGAGTTCGCGCTCGGCATTGGCGTCGGGGAGGATCACGGCCTTCATATCGTCACAAAGAAAAATTCGAAATACGGCCGACGTGCGTTTGCGATTTTGATTGATCGGGGTGGTGGGGTGCCGGTTTAAAAAAGCTGGGTCGGTCAATACGCCCGCTAAGTTGTTTGAATCGGTTTCAAGGTCCCGAGATATGTTGGCGACATTAATGTCCGGAAATGGCTGACCATTAAATTGTACATTTTCATCGACGCCGAGCTTGAACGAGGCTTCAAAATGCTTGCGCAGCGTTTGGATTTGCTCGGTGGACAGCACCGAGGAGTAGAAATTAGGCGAGTTCCGCCCATTGTTGAGGTCAATGAGCGATAGTGTTATCCGTTTGGAGGTCAATAGGTCGTCCCACGACCGGTCGTTTTTGATCAGGTCGTAGAACTTTAGATGGAGCGACGTATAAGTCGGTGACCTGAAGTTACCGGCGAGCTCAGGACGAGCGACTCGCATCGTGTCCGAAAGAAATGCAACAAAGGTTTGATTGAACTCTTCTGTGGTCATGTACTCAGCGGCCAGTTGGTTGAACAGCTGGTTTCGCTGCGACGGCTGAAGCGCCTGAATTTTGGCGATTTCAGAAGGCGTCGGTGCGCGCCCGCGGAGAATTAAGCTGAGCTTTCTAAAACGGGCAAAGTCGCTCAAAACGTCTTCGCGCGCCGAGGCCGTGGCAAATGTGCTATGCAGAGACAGAACCAGGGTCATTCCGATTAAAAGCGATTTCATGTTAATTCCCCTCGGCTTCTGGATCAAACTTGTCACGCAGGTATAGCTTATAGCCGTCGGCACTCCGGCTGGCCCCAGACGTTTGAGCAATGTCAAAAAATTTCAGAAGGGGATAGTTTAAAAGAACAACCCTATCATCCACACCAGAGTTGCCATTGCCCAGAAATCCGGAGTCGTGGCCCAAGGAGAGCTGCACCCACTCTTCAATTAGGCTTGGGGTGATCTTTCGATTGATGTTGCGTAAAAATTCAGGGTTGCTAAAGCGAGGATCGGGTTTGCGCATCTCAGCCTCAGCGCTTTCGGCTAAGCCTGGGGGTAGGCTCGCCTGCAATTCAACCGTGCACGAGCTGTCGCCATCTTCCACCTCAAGAAACCACGACACCTGATCGGTCACAAACACAAAAAATGAATTTTGTTCAGACACCAGTGTGCGTGTTAAATCACAAACGCCGTTTTTATCTGGGCAGGATTTGCCCTCAATAAACTTAAACTGTTCTTTATGCGTAATATTTAGGTCTTGTAGAGTGTTGTCGGTAATGGCTCCGCCTTCAACAATATTGATTGTCTTGAGGCCGGGCTTGCTCCAGTCCCATTGATTGCAGCGAACTTCCAGCTTTGCTTCGCTGGTCAATTCTGGAAAGTGTTTTATTGCGAAGTTCGGGCCGCCACTGCCGTAGAGGTTCAGACTCTCTTCGCGGCCTCCACTGGTCTCTCCCACGGGGCGCACAGCTAGCCCAGGCAAAAGAATTTTAACGCGCACTGTGCAGTTGAGGTCGGCTCTTACATTTTGGCAGGTCGTGGATTTAAGGCGATTGTCGGATGTAAAATCAAGTTTTGAGACGCGGTCAATACCGACTTTATAGGTCTTTCGCTCCTTAGTTTTTCGATCGGTGCGATCGATAAGGATCTCGCCATCGGACCATTTGACGATCTTTGGTTCTTCCAGCATTTGGTCGGTTGATTCGGCGATCCAATGCACGATGATCTTTTGAGTCGAAATCAATGAGGCGAAATAAGCCCGCATGGCCTCAGGATCTTGGGCCGCAGCTCCTAGTGAAATAAACGCCACCAACGACGAAACGATGCCCAGGCGTGTTTTGTACGCTCGCATAAAGTCCTCTCCAATGTCCCTGTCCGAGGCCCTTATGAGCAAATCTTGGGCCCGGGTTTAGGTGGCATATGGGCGGTCTAATGGCGTTGGGGTGGCCTCGGCGGCGAAAAATGTTAGTGCGGTGCGGTTCTGGGTCCTTTTTTGGGCTTGGTGGGGGTGGGTGGGGGGGCGCGGTTGAGCAACTGTGGGCAAGCGGGCGTGGGCAAGCGGGCCGTTGAGGGAGGCGTCGTTTATGTAGGTGTGAAGAGGAGAGAGGCGATGGGGCTTATGAGAGGGGCGCGATGGCGCGCTAGAACCATTAGCGACTCGAGCCGTAGGGCATCGAGCGACGCGGACAGCGAGCGACGCGGAAGATGAATCCCGGGCAGCGAAAAACTCCAGGCCATGTCACCCGTCGCCAATTTGATCCCCAATGCACCTCACCGTCGCCAAAAATTTGTTCCAAGGTTACAACGGGCTTGGCAAAACACGTTTGTCCCCGGGCCCAAATCAGCCATCGGCAAAAATTAATCTTAGCTCCTTAAGCGACCGGGTCTCCTGACGCGAGATATGGCCATCGGCCTCTAAAATATTGAGCCCTATATAGTCCTTAGCGGCCGCGAATGCGCGCTTCCACCCGCGCACGATGCGAGTGAAAGGGCGTTGACTCCAAAACTTACGGCGACTCTTTTGTGGGCCCTTTAAGCCCTGCGCCACTTGGGCCACGCGGCCCGTGAGCTCGCGAATAAATCCCGCCCAGAGCCGCAGGCTCTTAATCCGGAGTAATATATGGAGGTGGTTCCCCACATTGGCATAGCTGTAAATCCGCACACCATATTTTTTTGCGATTATTCTCACCGTCTGATTGATTGGGCCAAACGCTCTATGCGTTCGCATTAAACTTGTCGTCGATCGCAACACTAGATGAATCGGCAATTTAGAATCGAGCGGCCGCTTAGTCTTAGCATGGCTGTTTTTAAGCAGGCTCCCGCCAAAGCAATCTTGGGGTTTATGAAATCCGTCGGCCAAAAAGCTAAGTTGTTTTGAGCTGGAGGAGCGCTTAGACATGTTGTAGATTTACCCATAGCTACTTATTTTGTCAAGCGAAGTTGCCTATAAGGGGCGACAGTGAAGTTATGCCGTTTTCTAGTTAGGTGAGCGTAGGTCTTGAGACCGGCCATCGGCTAATTTAGCTGGGCCTGCGGACCGATACGGGAGGTTAGGCTGCTGCCGCCGGCTTTTTTATCGGCTTCTTGGCTGGCGGCGCTTTGGTTGGACCCTTCTTGGCTGGAGCCCTTGATGGCGTCGTCTTCTGCGAGGACGCTTTCTTTGCGGGCGTGGACGTCTTCGCAGGAGAAGCCTTGCCGCTCCCGCTCGATGGTTTGCGCGTGGCTGCTGCTTTTTTGGCAGTGGCTGCGTTTTTAGCCGCTAGCGCGGCTGCGGCTGCGGCGTGGGCCTTTTTTGCTTCGCGGATTGTTTCGGGGCTGCTGGGTTTGGGCGCGCTGGCGAGTGGGGGGCCGGCTCGGGAGGCTAGACTCAAAATCGCCTTCGCGTAGTCTTCGCTGTTGTTGTAGCGCATAAGCGCGCGTTTGTGCGAGCGATGCTGTTTATTGCGCCAACCATGTTTGTTTAGGTAATTGGCCACGCTGATGATGGCGTCATCGGGTTTGGTTAAATCAGGCGTGCGCCCTTTTTTAAAAGGTTTGGCAAAGTTAACGTAGCTGGACGGGAGAAATTGCGCCATTCCGAAGGCGCCCGAGTACGAACCCTTCAAGTGCTTTAACACGCTTTTATCTTTTTTCTGAATGTCGCGCATGGCTTTGATTTCGGCCAACGCCCAATCGGACTTCGATTTGGTGCGCTTCGTAACTGTAGCTTGCGCACTCTTGTCGTAGTTGGTGGTGTATTTTGGCAGGGTGGCTTTTAGATAGCGTTGCACCGAAGGGCGGTCGGCCTGCAAGAGGTGTAAGTACACACTCGCCACATGAAAAGAGCCTTTGTTGGCTCCGTGCCGGGATTCGATCCACAACAACGCCGAGATCGTGGCCGGGGACACCGAAAATTTCTTTTCCGCTTCGGCAAAAGGATTTTTGTGGGTGTTTAAGAATTTTTTTATATCTTCGATCGCGTTGGTTGAAACCTGCGGCTGATGGTAGTCGGTTTTGCGAAAGAACAGCAGAACATTCAGCTCGAGAACTTTTAAGAAATCCTTCGGATTGTAAATCGCCCGCATCTCTTTGATAAATGACATGGGCAATTTCGCTTGGGTCAGACGCTTTTCGACGTAAGCCCAGTCCGGTTCGGGAAGTTGGGGCGCGGCGGTGGCGTGGGTGGGGGCGACGAGGCTGGTAAACAGCAGCGAAATTAGCAGTAGCGCAAATGCAAAAATGCGTGGCGAGATGGTTGCGCGCACATTCGCCATTGAGCTCGCCCCGATGGTCGCCACCCAGATCGCACCGAAGCTCGACGAGCGACACCCGAGCGCAACAAGCGCACGGATCGCAGAACTCAACATAAACGCGACCAGGCCGAGGGTATTCATCAATATCTTATCGAGATAAGTAAACTGAAGATCCACGCGACCGAAGGATGGATCGCGCTCATAAGACCTGACCTATGGTTTAGGTGGCGAGCTCACGTTGATCGGCCCGGCCCATGGCGAGAAGAACAGGGTTCGACGATTGTCGCTCCATAAACGTGGCCTTGCTATCGATGCCGAGCCAGTTGTTGGCGACTAAAATTTGCCCGATCGAACCGCCCAGACTGCTGCCCGGGCCGAGAAGAATTAAAACATCGGGCGCGAATTCTTTGAGAGCCACGCCCACGCCGGCGGTGAAATCGTAGGGCTCCACCACTTGGTGACCCAAAGTGTAGTGGTACAAATCTTCCGCACTGGTTGAGTACGGCTGCCAAATGCAGCCGCGGCCGTCGACCATGGGAATCTGGGGGCGCTTAAATAATTCTTGGCCGAGCAGATGAAAAGCTTTCTCGGCCACCGGCCGCAAGATCGGCGTGTGAAAGGCGGCGTGATTGATCAATTGAAAAGGGTAGTTCTCAAAGCTTGGTAATTCTTTAAGCAAAACATTCAGCGCGGTCTGCTCGGCGCCTAAAACAACAAAGCCGCCCAAGTAAATCGACATGTGAATATCGCTGCCGCTCTTCTCGCGGGCCCGAAACACGGCCTGCTCGACAGCAGAAATTTTTTGCGGGCTACGCCGCCAATTCTCATCCACAATCGGATAGATCACCTGGCCGCCGAGCAGTTCCTTTTTCATCATCCCACCCATGGTGTTGATCACGCTAAAGGCCCCGGCCCAGTCCAGCGCGCCGGCAAATGCGAGTGTCAAATACCAACCCATCGAGTTGCCGGTCACGGCGACGATGTCATATTTATCACGGTCGATCGACATAAAATCGGTGTAGGCGCAGGCATAAATCAAGGGCGAGGCGTTCTCGCCGCGCGTGTGCAGGGCGGGGCTGAAGGTGGTGGCGTTGTCGAGTTCGGTGATGGTCGGCTCGCCGACCGCGGATCTTCGCGCGTCGAGATCGCCAATGAACTTGCCCACATGGGCGCCGTATTGGCGAATGTAGCCCAAAGTTTCTTTGGTGTAGCTTCCGCGGCCCGGGCAAATTACAACGGCACGTTTTTTCATTTAAAATTAAACCTTATTCAAAAGTTTGAGCGCGCCTTCAACAATTTCGTCGCGACTCGGAAGACCGGCGGCCGCGGCCCGCCCCAGCGGAATAAAGCAGTCGTCGGCCGTAATCACTTTGACCTTGGGCGGCTTCGCCTCAGATTCTAAAATCGCACCGCACATCCATTCACTCCACGAGCCGGTTTTGCGGCATTCATCAACAATCATCACGTGTGGGCACTCGCCGATCGTCGCGAGCAATTTTTCTTTATCAATCGGCGCCATCCAGCGCATATCGATGATTCGAGTTTTAATTTTATGTTTGTCTTCGAGAATTTTGGCGGCTTGCCTGGAATAGTAGACGCCGTTGCCATAGGTGACGATGGTAAAATCCTTCGACTCGCCCCACACGCCAAATTCGCCGAGGGCAATTTCACCGGTGAGTGGAAAATTTCCTGACCAGAGCTTGTCATTCGCCTCATGCAGGTCGCGAGTCATATAGAGCGCAATCGGCTCGACAAAAATCACCACGCGGCCGTTCTCCCAAGCCTCGCGAGCACAGGCGCGGAGCATTTTCACCGCGTCTTCGCCGTTCGAGGGCACGGCCACGATCACGCCAGGGATATCGCGAAACACGGCCAGCGAGTTGTCGTTATGAAAATGCCCCCCGAAGCCTTTTTGGTAAGGCAGGCCGGCGATTCGAACGATCATTCCATTGGTGAACTGCCCTTGCGAGAAAAACGCCAGCGTGGCCGCTTCGCCGCGGATTTGATCTTCGGCATTGTGGATGTAGGCGAGAAATTGGATTTCTGGAATCGGGAGAAAGCCGTTGTGCGCAAAGCCGATGGCGTTGCCCAAAATGGTTTGCTCATCCAGTGGCGAATTGAAAACTCGGCGCGGGCCAAACTTTTTAAACAAGCCCTCGGTCACATTATAAACGCCACCTTTTTGCGCCACATCCTCACCAAAAACGACGGCGCCATTGTAGCGGTCGAGAATTTCAGACAAGGTCATGTTGATCAACTTCGCCAAGTGCAACGGCTTATCGACATCGCCGCCTAAAGCTTCGCGCAGTTCACTCTCATTGCGGGCGGGCGGCGAAGATTTTGGATGGGCGCAGGCGGTGAGCGAGGCGCGAACTTCTTCGCGCTTTAAATATTTTGGTCGCGTTTTTGAGTACTCGCCAATGGCGGCGATTTGCTGCTCCATCGTTTTGTAAATGCGAATAATTTCCTCAGCGGTGACGAGATCATGCTCGAGGGCGATGCGGGCCGAATGAAGAAGTGGATCATTAAATTCGGTGGCCTCAATCCGCGCGAGCTGATTGTACGTGAGCTCAACGTCGGAGCCGGCGTGACCCATCAGGCGCACGCACTTCATATGTAAAAAAACCGGTTTGCGGCGGGTGCGCGCGAATCGCTCGGCCTCGCGGGCCGCGCGGTAGGTGTCGGCCAAATTTAAACCGTCGCACGTGATGTAGTGGAGCCCGGGGCGCTGCGAGTATTGCGACTCCAACCATTGATTGGGCGTCGGCACCGAAATTCCGATGCCGTTGTCTTCGCAAATAAAAATCAGTGGCATGGCCACGTTCTGATGCGCGACCCAAAGTGCGGAGTTGACTGCGCCGACGGCGGTCGAGTGATTGATCGAGGCATCGCCAAAGGAGCAAAATACGACGGCATCTCCCGGCATAACCGCCGACTCAAGCTTTAGATCTTTGGCTCGCCCTACGCTAAGGGCTGCGCCCAAGGCCTTGGGCAGATGTGAGGCGATGGTGGAGGTTTGCGGCGGGATCATCAGCGGAAAGCTGCCGAACACCTTGTGTCGGCCACCGGCGATAGGATCTTCTGAAGATGCCACAAAACTAAGCATTGTGTCGTAAAGGGGGGTGGAGCCTGGCACCTGTTTGGCCCGCTGAATCATAAGCGGACAACTGCGGTAGTGGACAAACCCCATATCGGTAAGGCGGAACGCCTTGCCCCATACGGCATTGCCCTCATGGCCGCTTGAGCCGATGGTGTAAAAGCATTCATTCTGATTCTTAAGGATGCGCGCCCTAAGATCCATTTGCCGACTCATGATTTGGGTTTCAAAGAGATCCATAAATTCAGCGGGAGTGAGTCCCGCATCGGCGAGTCCGGTGTGACTTCGCGCTTCAGGCAAATGGCCTTCAAGGACGAACTTTACAAAGTTCTGGTCGATGGCTTCGGCACGATTATACATAGTCGCTCAACCTACCGTGACGGCGATGGACTGTCCACACTGGCTCTGCTACGATTTGCGGAAATATTATTATCGGAGTTTCCAATGGCTTCTTACGAATCTCTCAACTACATGCTCGAAGACGGATTGTTCACCAGCGAAGAACTGATGATTCGCGATTCGGTGCGTGAATTTGTCGAAGAAGAGGTGATTCCGACCCTGCAAGAGGCCAATCGGGCCGAAAAATTTCCGATGCATTTGGTTCCACGCTTTGCCGAAATGGGC
>CAYVRZ010000045.1:0-15439 GCA_964453895.1 uncultured Pseudobdellovibrionaceae bacterium
CCAAATCGGCGACCGGTGCCACTTATAGCTGGTCCAATGATTCGACTTACATCAAGCAGCCGCCGTTCTTTGATGCGAAGTTGATCGAAGAAGCCAAGGCGCGTGAGATTAAGGGCGCGCGGATCTTGGGATTGTTCGGTGATTTTATTACCACCGATCATATTTCACCCGCCGGGAACATCGGCAAGTCGACTCCCGCCGGAGCCTATTTGGCCCAGCACGGAGTGCAGCAAGCGGATTTTAACTCTTACGGGGCCCGTCGCGGAAATCACGAGGTGATGATTCGCGGAACCTTCGCCAATGTGCGGATTAAAAATAAAATGGTCGGCAAAGAGGGCGGCTTTACTAAAATTTTCCCCGACGGAAAAGAGACCACGATTTTCGAAGCGTCCGAGGACTACGCTAAACGCGGAACGCCGCTCGTGGTGTTTGCCGGCAAAGAGTACGGTTCTGGTTCGTCGCGCGATTGGGCGGCCAAAGGCACCCGATTGCTGGGAGTGCGCGCGGTGGTAGCGGAAAGCTTCGAGCGCATTCACCGCTCGAACTTAGTGGGCATGGGTGTGTTGCCGATTCAGCTGGATGGCGCCAAGATGGCGGCCCTCGGATTGACCGGCGATGAGGAAGTAGACATCAGCGGTCTCGAAAAGATGACGCCATTGAGCGACATTGAGATTGTGGTGCGAAAAAATGGCGACGTTAAAAAAGTTTCGGCGCGCTTGCGGATTGATACACCCAACGAGCTGAAGTATTTTAGGAGTGGTGGGATTTTGCCGTTCGTTCTCGATCGGCTTTCAAAATAAAAAGGGGATTTAGCATGAAAAAGATATTCGTGGCGGTGGCTGCTGTTGCGGCATTGCACTCTGTAAATGTGTTCGCGGCCAGTTCAAGTTCGATGAATGTGCGCTTCAATCCGATCGGCCTTGCGATTGGCGTGTTCAATCTAAATATGGACTTTGTAGTGGCGCCCGAATGGACCGTGGGCCCTGAAATTGGGCTTGTGAATCGCACGTACGGTAAAGAGTCGGCGTTGGTCGACGATATCAAGGTAAAAGGATACTCCTTTGGCGCCCGGGCCAATTGGCATCGCAACGGCGTATTTTCTGACGGCTTGTACGTGGGGCCGGCGTTGAACTATGTCTCAGTGACAGCCGAGTCGAGAGACGCTGCCGGCAAGATTGAGGGGTCGGCCAGCGCGCTGGTGGCCACGGGTCTCGTGGGTTACGGTTGGTTTTGGGATAGCTTTAATATTTTGCTAGGCGGTGGTCTCGCGGTTCCGTTGGGCGATGCCAAAGTGGAAGTGACTGACACAGCTGGCAACAAGACCCAGTCTAATATCTCAAGCGGATTCGCTCTCGAGTTCTCGCTTGGTTGGGCATTTTAATGAAACGAATTATTTTTTCGTTTGTGGCGTTTGTATTGCTGAGTTCGCCCGTCGCCTATGCGGCCAATTCGGATTCGATGAATTTGCGTTTTGGCCCGATCGGGCTGATTATTGGCGCACTTTCTTTGAATATGGATATTGCGATCGCGCCCAATTGGACGATCGGACCTGAGATTAATTATTGGAATATCAAATTCACTTCGACCACAGCCGATGGTTCTGATTTTGAAATCAAAGCTTTGTCTTACGGCGGTCGGGCCAATTGGTTTAGCAACGGCAATTACACCGATGGTTTTTACATCGGTCCGTTCTTGCGTCAGGCCGAAACCAAAATGACATTGGGCGAGTCGTCAGCGTCGGTGAGCACCCTGGTCGCGGGTTCGCTGTTTGGCTACGGTTGGTTCTGGGATAGCTTTAACATGATGCTTGGGGGCGGTTTCGCCGCGGGCCTTGGCGATGCCAAAGTGAAGCTGACCGATTCGCTTGGGGCTACCACGGAGCGTGAAGTGGTCACCGGGTTGTCGGCTGAATATACTCTCGGCTGGACATTCTAAATTTACTGTTTGTTGTATACTCTCGCGGGATCAAGCGCGGTGTCGGCGTCGTTGCCGAAGTAGAGCTTGGTCCCGTCCACTCCCAAAATTGTCGATGAAATTGTCGTAAAGAGCAGGCAGCTCGTGCCCGGTGCGATGGATTTGGCGGTATTGGCGACCCAGCCAGTTTGGCCGCACATCATCGCTGTGTTGAACGCGGTTGCATTCGCGGCACCCGCTGGAGCCCGTTGGGCGGACGTTAAAGTGAGATTGATACGCCCAGAGTTGGCGACGGTCGAACTGGCCAGAACAAATCCCAGGGCGTAGGTATCGATAAAAACTTGGGTCGTGCAGGCGGCGTCTGAGTATCCGCTTGCGGCGACGGTCGCGGTTCCACCAACGGCAAAATTTAATGTCATGCGAATAAAGGTGTTGGCCGGGGCGGGCTCACAGGGGCCAAGCCAGCTGCCTTCAAGCTCACTCGCGGTGGGCGCGTGGGCCACGACCTGCTGGCCCAATAGGCTATTTGCGCCCTTTTCAAGAGTCAGTGATCCACCCGAACTGCAGTTTTGAAAGAGAACAAGTGCTCCGCTTAAAGCGATAAGTGCGAAGGCAATTTTGCCGTTGAATTTCATTAGTCCCCCATTGCAGCCCTGCTTCTATTCTATGCATTTTTGCCAGTGTGAGTAGATTAATGAGGAGGTGCGGATCAATTTGAAACGCAGCCGAATCCCGGCTAGACGCAGGGCTTCCGAAAAAAGAACCAGGTACCTTTATAAGGTACCTTTATTAGAGCTCGATCTGGGAGCCGATTTCGATCACTTGTCCGTAGGGGATCTCGAAGAACGAGGTCGCGCGGTAGGAGTTGCGCGACATAAATGAGAAGAGGTGCTCACGCCAGAGCGCCATTCCGCCCATTTTATTTGAGGCGATTAAGGTCTCGCGACCGAGGAAGAAGGTGATCTCTTCGAGTGGAACATTCAGATTCTTAAGCTTGATGGCTTCGAGCACCTCCACGATGGTGGGGCTTTCCATAAAGCCGAAATAACAAGTCACCCTAAACAAATTATCCCGAAACGATTCGATGCGAGCCCGTTCCGCGCGGGGGACTCGAGGGATGTCTTTCGTAATCAAACTGAGCAGCACCACGCGTTTGTGAATTACTTTATTGTATTTCAAATTGCGGGCGAGTGCGGGCGGAATCATTTCAGGATCCGTAGTTAAGAACATGGCCGTGCCGTCGACGTGATGAACTTTTCCGACGTCGCGGGCGATAAAGTCGTCAAAGCGCTCGCATTGGGCGCGCAAGCGGATCGCCAAAATTCTGCGGCCGCGCTTCCAGGTGGTGAGAAGAGCAAAAACAATCCCAGCGGCGACCAGTGGAAACCAGCCGCCCTGAGGGATTTTATCGAGATTCGCGCCGACGTAAACGCTATCGACGGCCAGAAAGGGAATGCCGACGGCGAGAACGGTGATCGGCTTCCAACGCCAGCGCCGATAGGCCACGACCAAGGCCATAATCGTGGTGATAATCATGGTCAATGCCACGGCGATCCCGTAGGCGCCGACCAGATTGCCCGATGATTTAAACTCCAAAACGAGGCCAATCGTCGCGACCATTAATGCCCAATTCATGCTGGGAATAAAAATTTGCCCGATTTCACTCATCGAAGTGTGGACAACTTTTAAGCGCGGGCAAAATCCCATCAAAATCGCCTGCCGGGTCAAAGAAAAGATTCCGGAGATTAAAGCCTGCGATGCGACCACCGTGGCGAGCGTCACCAACGCCACTAGAGGGTAAAGCGACCACTCAGGCGCGAGCAAAAAGAACGGGTTGGTCACGGCCTGCGGATTGGTCAAAATCAATGCACCTTGACCTAAATAGTTCACCACGAGGGCCGGAAAGACGATGTACGTCCACGCCAAGCGAATGGGTTTGCGCCCGAAGTGGCCCATATCGGCGTAGAGCGCTTCGCAGCCAGTGACCACCAGAAATACCGAGCCGAGCGCCCAGAACACCTTGGAGCCATGGTTTTGAAAAAGCTCAAACGCGTGCCAGGGGTTAAAGGCGTGAAGAATGGTGGGCGAATGAAAAATATGCGGAAGGCCGAGCACGAAGAGAGTGGCAAAATAAATGATAATAATCGGGCCAAACAAAAAGCCAATTTTGCGAGTGCCCAGACTCTGCATGTAAAATAAGCCGAACAAAATAAACACCGTAATCAAAACAATGTACTCATCAAAGGCCGTGGTCGCGACCTTAAGCCCCTCGACGGCCGACAAAACCGAAATTGCCGGGGTAATAATGCCGTCTCCGCACAATAAAGCCGCGCCAAAAAGGCCTAAGAACATCAGCCAGCGCTTGCGTCCGCCCGAGGTCTTGCTGGGAGGAACGGCGAGGGCCAAGAGCGCTAAAATTCCCCCTTCGCCTTTGTTGTCGGCGCGAAGAACGAAAAGGATGTATTTAATTGAAACCGTAAAAATCATCGACCAGATGATGAGTGACAACATTCCGAGCACGTTGTCGACAGTGACGGGAATGTTGTAATGGCCGGAGAAGCACTCGCGCATGGCGTAGAGTGGAGAAGTCCCGATATCGCCGAAAACGACGCCGAGGGCGGTAAATGTGAGCGTCCACATCCGAGAGGGATCGGTCTGCGAATCATGTTGCTTGTGGTCGGTCATTAAGCCAACATTATACAAAAGTGTTCGCGATGGGCAACACGATGGACGAGCGGTGCAGCTAGAGCGGGAACTAAAACGCTTTGTTAGACAAATTCGGCCAGGGCTAATCGGTGCGACTTCCAACGCCAATGTGAACCTGGCGCAGGTTATTGAGGATCTGAAGACAATTCCGGCCACACAGGAGGAATTGGCAAAGGGCCTCAAAGACCTTTTGACTTCCCGTGACTTTATTCAGGCATTGACAGAAACCGGATTGACCTTAGAGCAAGGCGTATTCGGCGAAGTCTATAAGCGCATCGAGTATAAGTTTTTACCCAAGGCCCATGAGTACAACGACATTCTCTCACTGATCGCCCGCGTGTTTGACTCGAAGAGCGCCGACGCCGGCTGGCTCGACAATATCGACCGCGATTTGTTTGCGGAGTTCTTATCTCTGATCTTGCCCGCCCGCGCCGAGCTGGTCGAAGCTCTAGCTCCGCAGTTATTTTTAAGTTTAGAAATCTTGAGCCTGCGCCTGGCGGGCCTTGGTTACGACCCGTTGGTGACCCATCGCTTGAAATCGCGGCGCGAGTTTCAGTACTCGTTTATGGAAGTCACCCGCCATGTGCACGCCTTGATCGATGGCAAGGGCTCGGCCGATGCGGCCCTGCCGATGATTCGCGAGTCGTTGCAACGGTGCTCAATGGCCGTGTCGTGGATTCGGTCGCGTCGCCATCTTGAGGGCGCCTCTTTGGGTTTGACCTATCGACTGATGAAGATTCAGCAGATCGAAAAGCGCATGAAGCTGTTGCTCGATCTGCTCGAGTCGGTGGTCGGCGAATGGAATCCGAAGCCGGCCATGGATCTTTTTATGGAGATTACGCTGGCGGAGATCCAGCGCTTTAATTTGTCTAAGTTTGTTGGACACAATGTTGAGATGCTCGCGTATCAAATCACCGAGCACACCGGTAAGGCGGGCGAGCACTACATCACGCGGACGCGTGAGGAGTGGGTGGATATGTTCCGCTCGGCGGCCATCGGCGGTGTGGTGGTGGCACTTTTGGCTATCTTTAAAATCTTGATTAGCAAGCTGGGCCTGCCGCCCGTGCCCGAGGCCGTGGCCTTTGGTACGCTCTATGCTTCGGGGTTCGTTTTTATTTTGTACATTGGCGGCACCCTGGCCACCAAGCAGCCCGCCATGACGGCGGCGACTCTGGCCAACGCGCTTGATGAAGCGACCACATCCAAAGGCGCCATGGAGAATTTGAGCGAGGTGATTATTCGCACCTCGCGCTCTCAGTTCGCGGCCCTTCTCGGCAACTACCTGATCGCTTTTCCGGCGGCGGTGTTTTTCTGTTTGCCCTTCGTATTGACCAAGCACGATTTGCTGACGCCCGATAAAGCCTGGGCCACCTTAGATAGTTTGCACCCGTGGAAGACTTTGTCGTTTTGGTATGCGGCGGTTGCGGGATTGGGCCTTTTTCTCTCGGGTCTGCTCGCGGGATTCTCGGACAACTGGTTTATTTTTAACAATGTAGGCTTTCGCTTGCGGCAAAGTGATCTGCTGCGAAAGATCGTGGGCCCGCACAATCTCGATCGGGCCATTCACTCCATTGATCACAATTTGGGTTTTTGGGTCGGTAATATTTCGCTGGGTTTTTACCTGGGCGCCATGGGCGCGTTTGGCACGATTTCGGGTTTGCCGCTGGATGTGCGCCATATCACCTTTTCGACCGCGAGTTTTGGCGCGGCGGTGGCGAGTTTGAAATTTCATGCGCCGCTGTCGGTGGCCTTGCTGATCGCCATCACCACATTTATTTGCGGTATCATCAATCTCGCGGTGAGTTTTTCTTTAAGTCTCTTCTTGGCGGTTAAGTCGCGAAGAATTAAATTCTCGCAGACGCCTGAGCTGCTGCGCTTACTCGGACGCAAGCTTCGCCAGCGTCCACTCGATTTCTTTATTCCGCCTCGAGATGCGACATGAAGATTTGGCGGTTGAAGAAAGGCGCGGACTTTCGCATCCGCTCAGGCCATCCGTGGGTGTTCACCGGTGAGCTCGCGCACTCGGCCAAAGAGCTCGCGCCCGGTGAAGTGGTGGAGCTACGCGACGCCGGCGATCACTTCTTGGCTTATGGTTATGGTCATCCTTCGTCGCAAATTTGTTTTCGCAAATTGAGTTCGCGTTCGAAAGAGAAAGACGTATTGAGCGTCGAATTTTTTCAGCGGCGTTTGCAGTCGGCCTTTGAACATCGGCGGGCGTCGGGGTGGAGTGAGTTTTCGCACCGCTGGTTGTTTGCTGAAGCCGATGGCGTGCCGGGCCTAGTGGTGGATTCTTTTTTAACCGCGGAGCAGGGTTGGATCGTGGTGGTGCAAGCTTCAACGGCGGGGATGGACAAAGCTCTGCCGAATGTGTATGCGGCGTTAGAAGAGCTGGGCACGCAGCGGGGCGGGTTGACCGTGGTCGATGCGCCGTCGAGCAAGAGCCGGGTGATGGAAGGTTTGAAAATCGGCGAAAAGCGCGTGGTGTTTGGCTCCTCGCGTGACCTGTATGACTCAGATATTCGCTTTCTCGATGAGGTGCGCTTGCGGGTCGATATCGCGCACGGGCAGAAGACGGGATTTTTTCTCGATCAACAGTGGAATATTCATCTATTGAAGAAAGCCTTAAAGCACACCTTTAAACGCTCAAGCCTCGGGCCGGGGAGTGGTGTGATTCGGATTTTAGATGTGTGCTGTTATGTCGGGCAGTGGAGCGCCCATTTGGCCGCGGCCTTTATGTCAGAGGGCGGCAGGCCGGTACATGTCACAACGGTCGATACTTCGGAGCCGGCTTTGAGTTTCGCGAAACATAATGTTTCTAGGTATGCGGGCGAAGTCGAATCGATTTGTGGCGATGCTTTGGAAGTTTTGGGCGGCCTGGAGCCGGAGAGCTACGACATTGTGGTGTGTGATCCGCCGGCCTTTATTAAAAAGCGCGCGGATTTGGAGAATGGTTTGCGGGCGTACACGAAGTTGAATCGCGACGCTTTGAAGCTGTTAAAGCCTGGCGGAATATTTGTCGGCGCGAGTTGTTCGGGCCTGGTCAAGGCCGAGGATTGGCGGCAGGTCTTGATGAATGCGTCGCTGAAATCCGGCCGCGTTTTGCGGCATTTGTATATGGGCGGCCACGGCCCAGATCATCCGGTGCGGCCTGAGTTCCCCGAAGGCGAGTATTTAAAATGTTTTATCGCGCGGGCGGATGCACCGTTTTAGCCGGGCATAGGGCTTGCTCTATAGACAGCTATAAATTAAGGATTAGCGTTCATGCTCAAATGTATGCGATTACACGCCCGGTTTTTAGCCGGACTGTTAGCAGTTTTTGTCTCTGGCACGGCCTTGGCCAAAGAGACAGACGTAGAGCTATGTGAGCGCTCGCTGATTCCGAGCGTATATAACCTCAATATTGTCGAGAATTTTACCCCGCAAGAGACCACCTACAAGGCCGCGTTTTCATCGCCGGGTATTCAGGATCCGTGGCTGAGACTGGGTCGCCGAGTGGTGGCCTTTCCGGATTTTAAGTTTATTGCCGATCTGCAAACGCGAAATGTGAGTGAGAGCGAGCGGCGCGAAGTGATTCAGCAGGCGAAAAAAGTGCGGCGCAAAATTTTTGATAAGACTAAGAATGTGGACCTGGCGCAAAAAGCTTATGTGCGCTGGGTGATCAATCACCTATATCGCTTTGACGGAGAACTGCGGGCGCTCGACGCCGAAATCGTTCGTGCCCGATTGAAACTTCTAAGTAACAACCCGCTGTGGAGCCGCGCTTTTCAAGGTGTTGAAGAGACTTGGATAAAACTGGGGCGAACTTCGCTCGGGTTCTCGCGCGGAAGTTTGCTGCCGAGTCCGTTTCCGATGATGGTGGCGGGCGGGCGCTTTCGCGAAATCTATTACTGGGATGCTTATTTCGGAGCGCTGGGATTGATCGAAACGGGCCGCCGCGATCTCGCGGCCGCGCAACTCGAAAACTTTCTGCATATGATTCAAACTTTTGGCCACGTGCCAAATGGCGCCCGCGATTATTATTTGTCGCGCTCGCAGCCGCCGGTGATTTCGCTGATGGCGTTTGCGGTTTACGATGACGCCGCGAAAACGATGGATAAAGCGAAGCTTCAGCAGTGGATGCGCGACCGCGTGTTTCCGTTACTGCGTCACGATTATCATGAGTTTTGGATGAAGCGGCGATTTGATTCAGGCACCGAGCTCAACCATTATTCGGACTCGCTAAATGAAATACGCCCTGAGCGTCATTCCAGTGACGACGATACGAAATTAGGCAAAACCTTTCGCGATGTGCGGGCCGAAGCCGAAAGTGGTTTGGATTTTACCGATGCGATGATGGGGCAGGCGTCGAAGGTGGCGTCGGTAAGTCTCAATGCGCTTCTTTACCGCTATGAACTGGATCTGGCGCGGATGGCAGAGATGGCTGGAGAGTCGGCGCTCGCGGTTTATTACCAAGCGGCGGCGGAGAAGCGGAAGCAGGGGATTGATAAATATCTATGGGATGGAAAGTCCTATCGGAATTTTAATTTTGCAACGGGCAAACATTCAGATGTGATTCACGCCGATCAGTTTGCGATGCTTTACACCGGCGCAGCCTCAGCCGAGCAGGCGGCGGCGGTGGTGAAAAACGTGCTGCCTATTCTTGAAAAAAATGGCGGCCTGGCGTCGTCCGATTCGCATTCGGGCAAGCAATGGGATGGCAACCATGGCTGGGCGCCGCTGCATGTGATGGCGATTCAGGGGTTGGCCAACTATGGTTTCCGGCCGCAAGCGGACCGGCTGGCCCGCAAATGGGTCGACTCGGTGGCCAAAATCTTTGCTGAGACGGGTACGTTTTTAGAGAAAATTGACGCCGAAACCGGCTTAGAGCCGGTTGAGGACGGAACCAAGTACCCCATGCAGACCGGATTTTTATGGACCAACGCTTCATTCGTGTGGGCCTTGAAGTTCTTAGGCCTTGAATTCACACCCCTTTAAGGTAAAACTGACGCCTCTTTTGAATCCTATATGTCGGGGCGTGGCGCAGCCTGGTAGCGCGTTTGCTTCGGGAGCAAAAGGTCGCTGGTTCGAATCCAGTCGCCCCGACCATGAAATAAAAAAAGCAGGAAGCTATTTTGGCGCGAGACCGCCGCAGGCGGCGAGCTCGAAGGGGCAAGGGCAGGAGCCCGAGACAATCCAGTCGCCCCGTATCAAAAACCTAATTCAAAATGAACTTGTGAGCGTTGAATCTTGATGAAGATGACTAAAATTGAACTGAAGCCATTTTCTTCCTCGCGCGAACCCACCCAAGTTTTTGCGGCCTTAGAGCTCGCGGGCGATCTCTTGCGCCTGAATTTTGAGTTGAGAGACGTTGAGCAATTGGTCGAAGATTCATGGAATGTGGGCACGGCTAAAACATGGCCGCGCGGGGACAATCTTTGGAAGGCGACCTGCTTTGAATGTTTTTTGGCAGTGCCGGGTGACGACGGCTATTGGGAAGTGAATCTTTCTCCGACCTCCCAAAAATGGGCGTTGTACCGATTTGATTCCTATCGCTCACCGCAACCCCCACGGCCTTCGACAGACTTTGACCTGCAAAATATTTCGGTGACCTCGGCGACTTTGAGTTGTGAGTTAAAATTACTCCATCCGGCGGAGAAATTTGAAGCGGCGCTTGCGGCCGTGGTTCGCACTTCTTTGGGAGTTTCGTACTTTTCAGTTAAGCACCGACCCGATAAGGCGGATTTTCATTGGCGGGATGGATTTGTTTTGAAGGTCTAAAATAGCGCCAGCCATTTGCTTTTCTGCGCCACGCAATTTTAAATAATATTTGACGATGGATTGTCGTGTTTACGGCTAACCCTGAGCTTTACTTTTGGTTTTATCACCAAGCTTGATAGGGCAGTCTCGCAAATCTCCCATATGAAGTCGTACTGCGTTTAACATCTTTTTAAGACACATTCGAAACATCCGGTGCTTTAAGTAAATCCGCAAAAATGTTGATTTTTAAACCCGTGATATGAATTCCGCGGACGCATTCAAGGGAGGGCTAAAATGAATCTTAGAAATTTGTCGGATCAAGTTCTGCTCGAGAAGACAGAAAATTTAGCGCGGCGTGAACGCGAACTGCTCAGCGAAGTTTTACATCATTTAAAAGAGATTGAACGGCGCCGTCTTTTTTCTCAGCTTGGGTACAAATCCATTTTTGACTACGCCACAAAAAAACTGGGCTATGCCGAAGATCAAGCGGCCCGTCGGATTTCGGCTATGCGACTCTTGAAGGAGTTGCCAGAGATTGAGTCCAAGATCGCCGATGGCTCTTTGACGCTGACCAATCTGAGTATGGCGCAGACTTTGTTTCGGCAAGAAAGTAAAAGAATCGCGGCCTGCAGTGGTTTTAGCAAAGATGAAAAATTAGAGTTCTTATCCAAGATCGAAAACAAGTCTAAGCGTGAAGCGGAGAAAGTGGTCCTCGCTCATTCCTCTGAGCCCGCGCCTTTGACTCCCGAACGTATTCGGGCTGTGACGGAGACGCATGTGGAAATCAAATTTATCGCCAGCAACGAGTTGCAAGAAAAGCTCGGCAAGATCAAAGGGCTACTCGCTCATTCACACCCCAATCTCAGCATGGCCGAGGCGATCGATTTGCTTTGTGATATGGCCATTTCGAAACTAGATCCGGCCGAGAAAGCGAAAAAAATTGTGGTACGAAAACCGCGGACAACCGCAAAATCACCCGCGCCGGACATTAAGCGTCGCATCACTGCGGGCGAGCGTCGGCAGGTGTGGAAACGGGCTGATAGCCAGTGCCAGAACTGCGGCTCGACTCATGCGCTCCAGATTGACCATATCCAACCAAAGGCTATGGGTGGATCCGATGAGGGAGAAAACCTCAGGCTCTTGTGCCGACCCTGTAACCAAAGAGCGGCGATCAACCGCTTGGGGCTTACCAAAATGCAGCGCTATTTGGATCCGCCGCCCGTCGGCTGACATTGGATTGCTGGAATTCTTTGATATTAGTACCGGCGATTTCACAGTCGCTCCCACCAATCGTCTCAAGCTGAAACGTAAAAATGTTCTTCACCCCACATCTTTAGTTCAGCGCCCAAGCAGGCAACAAATTGCAAGCGTCCAACGCGAATTGGTGGGTCCGCGCGGGGTGACCATTTTGCATTACCCTAATCTCGGCGGGGTATCTTCATGCATATATATCTGCGGGCACTGACCCTAATGTTTTTTGTCACAGGTTGCGGAAAAGGCTATCGCACGGCCAAATATCTTGGCCTGGATCAGGAAAGTCTAAATACTCCAATCACAATTGAAGAGCCGGCTGAGGAGGCCTTTACCAAAGCGAATGTCGTGATCAGCGGCCAATGCAAAAGCGGCGTCAAAGTGGACGTGTCGGGCAGTGGCGTTGCCAAAATTCATCAGGTGGATTGTGTTTCGGGCCGGTTTACCGCCGATGTAGAATTGACCGACTCGGACGGCTTGAAAAACGTGGTCGTCGCTCAAGACCGCGCGAACCAATCGCGCGCGGTGTTTAGCCGAAGTTTTAATCGGGACGCGACAGCCCCCACAGTTGAGCTGACCTTGCCCGCGGCCGATACGGCGGCGAAACTAGGAGTGGCGGTCAGTGGAAGTTGCGAAAACGGTTTGCCACTGCAAATTTATGGCAGCGGAGCCGCCGCAACCGCATCTTTGGTTTGCGCAGGCGGAGCCTTTTCTGCCGACGTGATGTTTAGTGCGAACGATGGCGAAAAATTAATTAACTTCGCGCAAACGGATCTGGCCGGAAATCTGACTGCCATCAGCCGGCGATTTTTTCGCGACAACACGGCTCCCATCTTACAAGTTACAGCTCCGGCCGCGGCCATGGTCCTTATTCAGTCCACCTTTAATGTCACCGGAACGTGTGAAACGGGACTGCCCGTTGACTTAAGCGGCGCGGGTCTTGCGTCTCCCGTCTCGGGCGCATGTACAAACGGAGCATTTTCGATCGCAGCGGTGCTGTCTGCGGTGGACGGGAATAAAACCTTTGAAGTTTCGCAAACGGATGCCGCTCAGAACAAGACGGCCATCACCCGGACCGTCGAGCGGCGTACAACAGGGCCCACCATTACAATTCTTCAGCCAGCCGCAGGAACAGTTGCGCAAAATGGAGTGACTCTGCAAGGCTCCTGCACGGGCAATTTTACCGTTGCTATATCGGGCGGCGGTGTAAACGCCAATTCGACCACCACCTGTGCGGGTGGCGCCTTCTCAGCGCCAATCACATTCTCGGCCGGTGATGGGCAAAAAAATGTGATTGTGACTCAGACCGATACCTTTACTCTCTCGGGGAGCGACAGTCGAAGTTTTGTCAAAGACAGCACGGCGCCGACCCTGACGATTACCGCGCCGTCGGCAAACTCATATGCGTTAAACAATATTGAAATTCGCGGTGTGTGCGAGACGGGAATTGCAATTCAACTCTCGGGCACTGGCCTAAATCAGGCGTCCACCGCCACCTGTGCCAACAGTCTTTTCACGACCACCGTTGCACTTTCATCCGGTGACGGGAACAAAAGCATCGACTTGCGCCAAACCGACTCTGTGGGCAATTCCACGGTTCGAACTCTCGTCGTGGTTCGCGATACCACCGCTCCGCGCGTAACGATCACCGATCCCGCAGCAGGAACCATCGCCGAATCCGAGATCACCTTACGGGGAGCGTGCGAGCCGGGTTTAAGTGTAAACATAAGAGGCACCGGAGCCTTGGCGCCCGTAGCCGCTTCTTGTGACGGAGGAACCTACGCGACGACGGTCGTATTTTCTGCGGGCGATGGACTTAAAGCCATCGAAGCTCGCCAGACCGACGGCGCTGGAAACTCAACTGTGGTCAACCGTGAGTTTGTCCGCGGTCGGGTCATCAACACCTTGGATGGAACGCTGCTCTACGCGCAACGATGCGCCAGTTGCCATGGCCAACTCGCGGCTTCAACGAAAAAGGGCCGTACATCCACGCAAATTAAATCAGCGATTGCCACAATTCCCGCGATGGCGGCGCTATCGGTGTTAACGCCGGCTGAAGTGGAGGCCATTTCTATCGCTCTCGGCGGTGATGCTTCCACTGAGATTTGCATCGCGCAGACGGATCCGGGGCGCTTGGGCATTCACCGTTTAAATCGCGACGAATACGGCCTTACAGTTAAAAGTCTGCTCGGAATCTCGACCAATCCAGGCGAAAATCTTCCCGCTGAAAATACCGCCTTCGGCTTTAACAATATCGCGGCCCTTTTAAGTGTAACTTCGGTTTCGATAGACCGCTACTTAGAGGCGGCCGAGACCGCGGTCAATCAGGCCTTTACCGCGAATGCCGCGCAGATTTTCAATTGCAACGGTCAGGCGGTGAATCCCGCAACCCTCACGCGCGCCTGCGCCGAACAGATATTGACCCGAATTGGCGATCAGGCTTTGCGTAGAGCCATGACGCCAGTCGAGCGCACGCAGATCTTCGGATTTATTAATTCTGCGTCGACGGAAGGTCTTGCCCTAAGTGAAGGTGTGCGCTGGGGGCTTGAGTGGCTTTTGATTACGCCCAGCTTTCTCTACCGAGTGATCAATCATCCAGCTCCGAATGATCCCAATGTGGTGATCTCCCTCACTGGCAACGAGCTCGCCACGCGAATGTCGTATCTTTTGTGGAGTCGTCACCCAGATACAGAATTGCGTACACTTGCGGCGAGCAATGCAATCTTACAACCTGCGACCTTAGAGGCTCAGGTCAATCGGATGCTCGCCGATCCGCAGGCGCAAGCTTTAATCGACCAATTCGCGGCGCAATGGTTGGAGCTGCACAAATTCGAAATGCAATCCATCGATACGACGGTGTTTAGTTTTTCGGAAGTCCTGCGCCAAGATATGAAAACAGAAACCAATATGCTTCTTCGGGATGTGCTGCTCGGCAATCGAGGCACTCTCGCTCTGATCAATTCGGACACAACTTACGTCAACCGCCGCCTTGCCATGCACTACGGGCTTCCGCCGCCAGCTAGCGATACGGTTTTTGTGAGTACCAGTACGGCCACGACCGAGCGCCGGGGCGTAATCGGCCAAGGCAGTGTTTTGGTCGGCACCTCCTTGCCACAGCGAACGAGTGTGGTGCGACGAGGCCAATGGATTCTCTCGAATATCTTATGCGAACCTCCGCCGCCACCGCCGCCTGATGTAGGAGACGGTTTAGGCGGAGATCCCGGTGGCAATTTGAAAGAAAAAATGGCCGCCCATCGAAATAACCCCGTGTGCGCCAGCTGCCATAACATTATCGATCCGATCGGATTCGCTCTTGAGAATTTTGATGCCAATGCCACCTTCCGCACGCGCTACCGAGACGGGACGGCCGTCGACACGGTTGGAACTTTGCCCAATGGACAAGTGGTCCGAGGCGCTCTCGATTTGTCTAAGATTCTTGAAGCTGATCCGCGCTATCGAGCTTGCGTGACCAAAAAGTTAATGACCTACGCGCTCGGCCGCGGCCTCGAGTCAGCGGATCAGTGCACCGTAAATCGGCTCTCGCGCGATACGGTCGGGCCGAATATTCCATTTAATACTTTGATCAAGGGAATTTTGAACAGCGATCCGTTTCGCAAGCAACGTGGGGGTTTATAATGGGCTGGAAAGTGATCAGTCGGAGAACCGTGCTTAAGAGTGGCGCGGCCGCTATCGGATTGCCCCTACTTGAAGCCATGTTCCCCCTGCGGGAGGCTTTGGCGCAGACCATGACGGCTCCGTTAAGGACCATGGTGGTCAATTGGCCCTACGGGAGCTACCAAAACGCCTTGCAACCGGTGGTCAATGGTACGAG
>CAYVRZ010000046.1:0-15372 GCA_964453895.1 uncultured Pseudobdellovibrionaceae bacterium
GGCGAAAACATTGGTGTAGGCCTTATTGAACTGACCCGAAGTCACATGCTTCATCACGAGGTCGGACAACTCTTTGCGGTCAGGCCAAATATCTTTTAAAAATACGGGCTCGTTTTTGCTGTTATGCCCGAGTGGATCCACCGCCAAATTCATATTGATATTTCCGGCAAAGGCATAGGCCACCACCAACGGCGGCGACGCCAAATAGTTGCCCAAGACACTGGGGTGAATGCGCGCCTCAAAATTTCGATTTCCGCTCAGCACGGCCGCCGTGGCGAGTCCGCCCTTATCAATCGCGCTTTGAATGTGCGGCGGCAACGGGCCAGCGTTCCCAATGCACGTCGTGCAGCCATAACCGACCAAATCAAATCCCACCGCAGACAATGCGTCCATCAATCCGGCCGACTTCAAATAGTCCGTCACAACTTTCGAGCCAGGAGCGAACGAAGTTTTGACCCAAGGACGCGGCTTTAAACCTTTAGCCGCAGCATTGCGCGCGAGTAAGGCCGAGCCAATCATCAGGTCGGGATTTGAAGTGTTGGTGCACGACGTAATCGCAGCGATCACCACCGAACCATGAGTGAGATTGTACGTGTTGCCTTTGTCATCGGTCACCGGCACCGATGCGCCGAGAACGCCTAAGTCTTTATCGGGATGCGACGGTTCAAGCTCCAAGCACTTGGTCTTCAAGGCCGAAGTGTCATCGGCCCAGGCCGCGGCCTTTGCGGCATCGACGCCCTTCAACTGCTCTGCAAAACGCGTGAGTGCAAACTTGCGAAATGAATTGCGCGTATTTCTTAAAGCCACACGATCGTGCGGCTTCGACGGCCCCGAAAGCGAAGCTTCCACGGTCGACAGATCCAGTTTCAACACATCGGTGTACTGCACATTTTTGGCCGGGGTATCGACATAAAGCCCCTGCGCCTTGAAATAGGCTTCGGCGCGCTCGGCCCGTTCGGGTCGCGAAGTGTTGCGCAGATATTCGATGGTCTTTGCATCGGGAGGAAACACGCCAATGGTGGCGCCGTACTCAGGCGCCATATTGGCGATGGTCGAGCGGTCGGCTACGGTCAGCGTGGCTACACCCTCACCAAAATATTCCACAAACTTGCCGACCACGCCGCGCTTGCGCAGCATTTGCGTGCACGTCAAAACTAAATCGGTGGCGGTGGCACCGGGTTGAAGCTTGCCGGTGAATTCAAATCCAATCACTTGCGGGATCAGCATGGTGCACGGCTGGCCGAGCATGGCCGCTTCGGCCTCGATGCCGCCCACGCCCCAACCGACCACGCCCAGACCGTTGATCATGGTGGTGTGTGAATCGGTGCCCACGAGTGTATCCGGATAAATAAAATCTAAATTGTTGTGTTTGCCGGTCAATGCGACATGCGACAAAAATTCCACATTCACTTGATGGCAAATTCCGGTGCCGGGAGGAACCACTTGAAAATTGCGAAAGGCCTGCTGGCCCCATTTTAAAAACTGATAGCGTTCGGTGTTGCGCTGAAACTCCATGGCCAAGTTTTTATCGAAGGCGTCTTTGCCGGCAAAAAAATCGACCTGCACCGAGTGATCGATCACCAAATCCACCGGTTGCAAAGGGTTCACTTTGTCGGGATCGCCCTTGCGTGCGACCATCGCCGCCCGCATCGCGCCGAGATCCGCCACCACCGGCACGCCGGTAAAATCCTGCAGCAGCACTCGGCCCGGTGTGAATTGAATTTCGTACTCCGACTCTTTTTTCGGATCCACATTAAGCAAGGCTTCGATATCGGCCTTCTTCACCACTTCGCCGTCTTCAAAACGCAACAAGTTCTCAAGCAAAACTTTATGCCCATAGGGCATTCGCGCGAGATCGATCCCAAGCTTTTTCGCCAATGCGGGAAGCGAGTGATACGAGTATTTTTTGCCAGCGATTTCGAGAGAAGAAAGGGTTCCGAAGGAATTCATAAAGCGTATCCTTTTTAGACGTTCGTTTCAGTCACCATTACGAATAACTCTTCGACAATTGAAAGTGAATTGTCCCGCCACTCTAACGCCTCGTGACGTCTGAAGGGAATGTTCAAGCTCGACTAAAGCCGCGCCGAAAAATGATCTCCATGGGAGCATTAAAGTCATTTTTTAAAATTACGTCGATCTCCTTAACACTCGCTGCCTGCGCGCCTCTCGGGCGGCCAGCGCAAAATATTGCGAGCAAATCCCTCGACGAGTTGGGCTGCAAAACTGCGCAAAGCTCCTTGTGGGACAGCTTTCATAAAGTGGCCGAAGACGCGGAAAATTTTCCCACCAAAGACGAGTTGAGAAGCGCTCTCAAAACCATTGGCGCGGAGCGCGGCCTCACCGGCACCACCTTCGAGCGGTACATCGACGCGTTTATTGAAAATTACAGTGTCACTATTGAGGGCATCCATTCCGGATTTGCCCCAAATCATCTCGGCGCCTGGAAAAAAGCTTTGGCCGAAATGGAAGTCGGCGTGCAAGTGACGTCCGTTCACGCCGAGCTTCGACAAAAGATCCATAGTTCACTTTATAAACTCGCAGCTGCCGAGAAGGCGCTGGGAAAAACTTGTGAACAGCCCCCCGCCCCAGCCCCGCTGCCCGGGCCGGCGCCGCCCGCACCTGGCACCGTATGGGAGCAACTTAAAACCGCCAATCCCGAAGTGACGGGAATTTTGCGAACTTTCGCCACCGCCTACCAGAGTTGCGATGTGCTCGCGCTCCCCGCGATGACCGCGAACACGGCTAACGTTCAAGGCATCGTCGTGGTTGGCGATCACCCCGCGGGCGGGCTTAAGCGCGAGATCAGCAATGTGGCGACAGTCAATGCCTCGCACTACTATATTGCTGGAAACCGGCTGGCCAAAAACTCCTGCTTTGAAGTGCGCAACTCGCCGATGATCTACGACTTCGGCGGCAAGCCCTACACCACCAGTGCGAATCCGAATCTTTTAGACATGTTTAAAAATGGCGGGAGCGGAACCGCCGTGCTCGGCATCGATTGCTCGGCTTTTGTCTTCTCATCGCTCGCGCTCGCGGGTCTAAAGCTCGATCCGGACCCGAGCAAAATTATGAAGGCCGATCTGGTGCACGGAATTCCCTCGACCGCCTACAAAGAACCGGCCTCAAACGGCATGCGCTGCCTTGAGAAAACCACCATGACGGCGAGCAAAAGTGTTTTGCCCGGCGATATCATCGCGATCAGCGGCCACGTAAATATCATCGACGCGATCGGCGCCGACCCGTTTGGCCTCGCGCGCGCCGCCACCAGCGCCGACTGCACAGCGGCTAAACTGAGTTACACCGGTTTTGATTTTGTGATTGCCCAAAGCTCGCCGTCCAAAGGCGGCATCGGCATCAATCGCTATCAGGCGCGCAACTATTTGGCCGAATCGGGCACGTATCGCAGCGGGCTTGAAGCCTATGCGGTGGCGGCATGCAAAGCTAAATTTGGTGGATCAGGCTCGGTTTCAAACTCGAGCCTCTCGGTCGTGCGCCATAAAAAGACGCCTGAGTGCAAAGCGCCCGCGCCCTTGGTCAGTCAAAAGCAAGACTGCGTCGACTCCTGCCGCGCGCTTTAGATGTCAAATTTAGTGATTGCCGAACCGACTTTGCGGCGTCGCCGCAGAATACAGGTGAATTTCGCAGCTCGCCGCGAGCGGGCTCACCGCGGCCTCGATGACTTCTAAAAATTGGGCTCGAGTCCCACCTTGGGCGAACGCCTTATTTCCAACAACTTTTAAAAATTCAAATAAAATATCCTGGGTGATACCGGGCACCACGTCCTGCGCGGGTGCATTCAAAACCTGTTCACTGCCTAAAAAGAGAAGCTCGTCAATTTCCTCAGTCAGCTGGTCTTCCTCATCCGAAGAGGGCTCAATCAATTTCGCGTTCGGCGAGGCGAAATTGAGCAGCTTTCGCAAGAGATCTCTGCCCGAGGTGTTCTCATTATAAAAACCCAAATCCACTTGATCACCCGGAGAATAGGCCGCGTGGGCGAAGGGAGTGCATAGAGACGTGAAGAAAATTGCGACCAAAAACAAATGCATAGGGATCCGATAATAATCAATCTGCCGCCGTCTTGATAGGGCCTTGGAAATTAAGATCTGGAGCCTGCGAAAGTGTCTGAAACTTAGACAGGCGAATTCGCCCTTTCCAGCTAAAATCAACAGATTACAAGCGAAAAGGCCCCGGCCTTGCTCATTCTACCACCGTGATCTTTCAGATTATCGCTATCCTATTGTCTCAGCCCTGCGCATTCGCTGCGGAAACCGCCGCGGGGTCGCAGCCGTCTGTGGTTGAGCGGCTGGCGTCTACGCACGCCAATTACCTGCAACGGGAATGCTCAAGGCTCTACCAAGAGAACGGATGCGAGACATTTTTTAAGAGCAATCCCGAAGTGGCAAAGTATGCGGTTGACTGCCAAAATCCCGTGTCACCGGGCAAGGAAATTTATGCTTGTGGTGCGGGAGCTTACGATGGCGCCAAAGATCTTGTTAAATTCGTAGCTGAAGCTGTAGCCGGTGTACCCGGAGCTTTTAGAGCGGCTTTTAACAATCCAGATCAAGCGAAGCAGCTTGCGGCCGACGATGAATGCGCAAAGTCTTTGGATTGCAAAGTCAGCCTTTGGGAACTGGCCTATCAACGAACCGCCTCTGCAGAGTGGCGGCAACGTCTTGAAAAAGTAAACACGGGTCGCCTTTTGCGCGGCATCGTGCACGGCGGATTTCGCGAACGGCAAATTCAACAGGGCGAAAGACTGCGGCAGATTCTGCACAACGAGCCCGATAGTCCAGAGCGAGATCAAAAAATTGAGGCCATCGTTCCCGGTTGGATTGAGCGGCAAAATGCACAAAAAATAAATATTTGGAATGTCGGACTCGCGGCGGGCGAAAAGCTTCTTAAAAAAGCTCAGTGCTACAATCGCGAAGTTCAGATGGAGGCCTTTTGCTATGGCGTCGCCTCGATCGCCGTGCCGAGCGCGGCGGCAGCTGCGATCAGTCGGTTTCCCCGCCTAGCGCAAATAGTTCGCGCCACGGGGGCCACGATTCCCGAAGCGACGGCGGCCGAAAGATTGGCTCATGCCAATGCCGTGCTCGGGACAAAAATTGCTGAGGGAACGGGCAAAGCTGGTGCGATTGAAGATGCGCACCGATTCGCGCTCGGCAGTGCCGGACGCGATGGCACCCCGACACGCCACTTTAATTTCACCAAAGAGCAACTTGAGGGTAAACTCAAGATTCTCGAAGACGCCGGTTTCACACCCCAGGAAGCCAAAGAACTGATTCGCCGCGGAGTCGTTGGCCCGGCAATGACATTGGATGAGGCCACAGCCGCCGTTCAGACATTTATGAGCCGCGCCAATCAGATTCCCCAAGCCGAATACATGGCGCTGCAGGCCCGAATGCAAAAGTATGGCTGTGACTTGGCCAAATACAGCCAGCTTTCGGCTAGATGCGCTTGGGTCTTTTCTGATATGCGCACCGCCGTTGAGCGTGCGGCGCGAACGCCGACTGTGGCAGCAAACGGCTCGCGCCCGGGAAGTACAGCAGCGGCCCAGGAATTGCCCGAAGGAGCATGGGGCGTGCGCACATCGTCGATTGACAAGGCCGCAACCCGAGAACTCGCCGATTTACCAGCAGAGGCGCAAGACTCACTCCGCGACATGATTCGCCGAACAGAATCGCGACAAGTTTTGCATCGCCATGAAACCAAACCCGTCCCCAGCGTGGCCCGAGGCGTTCACGAGTTTCGAATTACGCTGGATGGAGAGGCCTACCGAGTGTTTTATTATTTCAGCGGCAATAACGAAATTAAGCTGCTCGGCGCCTACCACAAAAAGACCGAGCAAATCCCCAAATCAATTTCTAATTTAATTGCCGGTCGAATGCCTGTCCGGCACTAAGCTATAGAGCCTACTCCGCCGTCGAAGTCAGACGCAGATCATCGCAAATAAACGGGCTGTAGAATTCAGCCGTAACCGTGCGCCCGTCCACCGCATAGGTGCCGGTGTACTCTTGGTAATAGGAGCCGGGGGTGGTGTTTTTGAACTCTTCTCGCACAATATGACGGCCGGGATAGGCTTTTTCGATCAAGCGGTCGGCTTTGCGTGCGCACTTTTCAACTTCGGTCAGCGCCATGGCGCTCGCGCTAAAAAATGTGGCGATCAATATAAGAATCATTCCCCGGGCCATAAAACCTCCGCTTTCCAATGACCATCAATTGCCTGAACTTTAATAAGCGAGCAATTGTTAATCTTAAAACGAGGAATTTTCAAAAAATCCTGCAGCGCCAGCCATACACCGCCATGACTTACTACAATATACGGCTCGCTCTCGTGGTGAATTTCGCGCCACGCTCTCTCGACCCTGCCAAAAAATTCGGCACGGGCTTCGCCCTCTTTCGGCTCGCCATCGCCGAGCAAAAGATGAATAAACTCGGCCACGCTGCGGCCTTCCCACTCGCCCAGGTGCCATTCGCGCAGGTCGGCATGAGTTTCTAAAGGTAAATTTAAATGCTTGGCCAAATACTCGGCCGTCTCGCGCGCGCGGGTCATATTGCTTACAACAATCCGGTGCACCTTATGCGGAAGCATCGGCGCCAGGGCCGCGGCTAAATTTAGCGCCTGCGCATGGCCTTCGGGAGTGAGCGGATGGTCGAGACCGGAGCCCGCCAAAACTTCATTGGCGTTGGCCTCGGTCCGCCCGTGCCGGACAAAATAAAAAAGCATGGGTGAAACTTAGTCCAAGCGTATGTGTTCGGGCAAGCCGGCGCGTTCCGCCGCATTGATCTTTTCTAAGTTGAGTTGTACGGCGGTTAAGGCGATGACCTCGGGCGAAGACCCCTTCGGGCCGCCGTAGAGCACATCTCCTAATATAGGCGCGCCATGATTGGCCAATTCCACCCGAAGTTGATGCGGCCGCCCCGTCAATGGTTCAAGCTCCCAGGTCCATGCGGTATCAGTAACCTGAATGACTCGCGCACGGGTGACGCTGTCTTTTCCACCGGGCGCAACGTAGGCTCGGCGTTTTCCGCGCAGGAGCTTCGATGTCCACTCGACCCACTCTCGCGGGGGTTCTATAGGCGCGGGTACGGATTCGGCCCTATAGGTCTTAACAATGGTTCCGTGCTCGAACCATTTCTGCGCAATTTTATGGTGCTGTGGAGTTTTAGCAAAAAGCACAAGCCCTGCGACTTCAAAGTCGAGTCGATGCACCGGATAAATCTGCACACCCAGTTCCGCCTGCAGCTCGCGTCCGAGACAGCGCCGCGGGTCGGACTTCTCGCGCGCCGGAGTGGTGAGCCAGCCATGCGGCTTTACGACCACGATCCAATTCTCACTATTAAATATTTGGTTAAATGCTCGGGAGATATCGCCGCTCATGGCCCCATATATAACCGTGACACCGATGACGCAGCCCTTTCTCACGTGAGAAAGGATCGCGTCATAAATTCAGATTCTCAATGTGAGACAAAAAATCTTCACAAAAAAAACGAATTCAGCGCACAAAATTCTGTCTCAAAAAAATAAACTACTTAATTTTACTCACGAATTTTACTGATTCTCATTCGGAGATATTCACAGAAAATTTTAAGTTCATGTTGCAAATTTCTGCAAAGCGTCATAATCTTAGTTCATAGGGGTCGCAGTAAAGGTAAGCAGAAGTAGAGGGGGTACAGATGAAAACACAACTCGTAAAAAATCCCACGCTTCTCTGCCTGACCTTGGCGATCTTCGCAGCACTGAGCATCGACATGGATTCGCAGCAAGATTCCGCAGTGGGCATGAAGGAAACTCAACTTGGAGGCTCTGGGGGGGGTCACTCTAAGTTGGTTCCTTCATGGCCGCGCGACACCGAGAAAAGATCCACGCATCCTTTGCTTAAACTTAAAGTTCCGAGCCGACAACCGGTTCGGATTTGAAAAAACCATACAGTCCCAAAACCCAAATCCAACGCGGGTTCCATCCGGAGCCCGCGGTCCTTTTTGAGACAGTGATCACAGAAATTCCACACTAGGTCCAAGCTCTAATCTTTTTCTGTTTTGTAACCACCTGAAATAACTCACAGACAAAGACTCAGAACGAGACAAAGTATTCACAAATTCTGAAAGGTTTTAAAAAACCCGATAGACTATAAATGAGAGGGTAAAAGGGGTCACCAGTCATGTCTTCCGCAACAGCACAAGTTATTGCTCCCGACGTCGGCGCGAATGCGGCGCCCGACATCTATAGTTATCATGACTATAGACAGTTTATGCGCGAATGGCTCCAGCACTTAAAAAGCGAACACCGCCTCTCGACTCGCCAAGTGGCTAAAGCCAGCGGAGTTTCTGAAAGCTATTTATCGATGGTCCTTAGTGGATCGCGCCGTTTATCCAGCGAACAATTGGCCAAGCTCGTTCCGTCGCTCCGACTCGAACGTTCCGAAGCTTCGTACCTAGAGTGGCTGATCACCGTAGTCGACGCCGAATCTCCAGAGGAGCAACTGGATGCGCTCAAGAAAATTCAGCGCTTCCGCCGCTATCGAAACTTAAATCCACTCGAGATCGAGACCTATAAATATTTGCAGCACTGGTACCATATCGCCATCCGCGAACTGGCGCAGATTCCTGGCTTTCAGCTGGATCCAAAATGGATTCAGAGTTCGCTCCGCTATAAAGTCTCGATTCCAGAAATCAAAAACGCCGTCGAGTTCCTCATCGATCACGGCTTTTTAACTGTCGACGGTCAGGGTAAATTCATCAAGCCCGACAAAATGATTCAATGTAAGACCGGCGTACTAAAGCCGGCCCTCACCAAGTTCCACACCGAGATGCTCAACTTGGCCGCCACCTCGATTTCAGAAATTCCTTCCGAAGAACGCAACATCAGTGCCTACACGTGCGCCATCCCCGCCGACAACGTAGACGCCGCGAAACAGATTCTGAACGAAGCTAGAGAGAAAATTATCGCTTTATCGCAGGCTACGGAAAATTCGGATACGGTCTATCACTTCGGATTTTTGGCTTTTCCCCTGACCAAAATACCGACCAACAAATTGGGAGACGAGTCATGAAGATGACGGGTGCGCGAGTCAAGACAGCCTTGGTCGCGGTTTTAGTTGGTGGGGCCCTTATGAGCTACCAAAATTGCAGCGGACCGCAAGGTTTTCGCTACAAGGGACATCCCGGTATGATGGACGACGGCAAAGGCGGCCTCTTTCACAGCGGCGGCACGACGACCGACAACCCGAAGCCGACCTTGACCCTACAGGTGGGGAACTTCCAAAGCGTTATCGCAAATAGCTCGGGGCCCGCTCCACAAATTTTCCTATGCGTCTCTGAAATCCGTTTCGAAAAAGCCACCAATGGCGCCGATGACACTCGCATCAAGATGGACGGCACCATGCAAAATCCCGAAGGCACCGACTTTCTCCAAGGCGTGGCCGATGAACGCAAATTTATAGCTCTTAGACCTGAGGGCACCGTGATCAATTCGATCGACGTTCCCGTCGGTAACTATCAACGCATCGAACTCCGTCTGCGCGGAGATTGCGGCGGCGTCGCCGCAGCCGTTAAAAATGCGAACGGTGAAATTCTTCTGCGCGAAGATGCCGATGTCCGCTTCAGTGGATCCATCGTGGTCAATGGCGATAACGTCTCCCGCCTCGTCCTCAATATGGACAGCATGGTTGCGGCCCTCGCCAACGCAAAAAACTCCCGCGACATTGAAGACGCACTCGACGACGAAGGCAGCTGCAGCGGCGGCGACAGCAACGACTAGCCGCATCCTGTCTCAATTTGGCAAAGCGCAAATCTCACGATTTTGCGCAATCACTAAGCAGCCGCAAACCATTCTACACATTACCTAAAGATACTTCTCATTCCGATGGGTTGGCCTGGCCCTCCCTCTGCATCTTCATACCGTGGGGGACTTCATGAGAGTCATCTCGGTTTGGTACATCTTTGTCTTCACTCTGCTTGTTTCGGGTTGCGGGCCATCCTTTGATGCTTACGACTACGGGGTCGATGAAGAAGGCGGCGGCTTAGGCCAAGGCGGCGGTCCGGTCATCAATGATCCGGGTTTACCTGCGTCCGCGAACATTGTGCGCAATCCCTCCTTCACACAAGATTTGGACATTTGGGAAGACTGGGGTGGAAGCTCGCTACTCTCTGCCGGCGCCTATTCGGGCGGGAGAGGCGTAAGAATTAGCGGAAGCGGACAGGGCGGCGTCGGCCAGGAAGTCTTGTTTCGCGTGAAAACTCGCGCCACGTATTTGCTAAAAGCCCAAGCCAAAGTGGCGGCGCCAAGCGACGTTGTTTATATGGGAGTTCGCTTTTTTGATCTAAGCAACGCCACCATCGCCGACATTCGAACCCGAATCACCTCCACAACATATCAACCGCATTCGGTCAGCGTCACAATTCCAACCGGCGCTTCGAGCGCAAAAGTTTATACATGGAAGGAGTCGGCCGGTAACTCCTTTGCCGACGTCGACGATTTTTCTATGGTCATGACCAGCCCGCCGGCCGCCCCACCCAAAGAAGCCGTGATTAACAATCCGAACAACTTTGTTCCGACCGGCCCGATCGGCAATTACAATTTGGTCTTCGATGAAAGCTTTAACGGCACAGGATTAAATACTTCGTACTGGAACACCGGACTGTGGTTCAATACCACAATCAACAATGAGCAACAGGCGTACCGACCCGAAAATGTTCGCATCAGCGGCGGCAATCTTTCGATCGTCGCAGAAAACCGCGCGGCGCAAACCACTTGGGGCGAAAACATGAGCTACGCCTCAGGCGCCATCACCACGCGCAATAAATTCACCTTCACTTACGGAGTCATCGAGGCTCGCTTGCGTGTGCCCGTAGGAGCCGGTCTGCATTCGCTCTTTCAACTGCAGCCGAACAACAAACGCTCGCCACCCGAAATCACCGTTATGCAAGCCCTCGGTCAACAGCCGCACATAACCGGCTTTAATTACAAATTCTACGACATCAACGGCGCGGTTAAAGCATTGGTCGGCACCGTTAGCGGAGTCGACTTCTCGGACGCCTATCACCTATTTACTTTCGAGTGGACCGACACCCGTTTGAACTTTTATGTCGACGGAATCTTAAAAGGAACTTACACCGGCGATTCCATCCTGCGCGACGATGCATTTCTAATGCTTTCACTGGCCGTGGGCGGATCGATTCCGGGCGCGCCGAATGGGATTGGTTTTCCACAGTCGCTGCAGGTGGATTACGTTCGCGTTTGGCAAAAACCCTAAACGCGCTTAAATGTCCAATGACAGTGAATCTCTTCGGGCATGCGAAACACCTGACCACGCAGAGTGTATTCCTTAAGGATTTCTTCCATCTCCCGGCGCAGTGCCTGAAATACGAGCTCCGGCAATGCCGAAATATAACTGATCGACAACATTCGCTCGCAGATCTCGGTCATCGTCATGACCCGCGCCACCTCAAACCGTTCAAATTGCAAAACTTGAAACTCATTGCCCAAATCAAACGGTACACGCCACTTCATATGCTTGTATCTCGGCGCCGAGCCCTCAAAAGGCACAATTAATTTGCGGATCGCCAAATACCACTCCGGCAAATTTTCCTGAGACCAGGTCGTCCACACCAGTCCCACTCCACCGCCCGGCCTCAGCAAGCGCAACATTTCTGAATATGTTTCTTCAGGGTCAAACCAGTGAAAGGCGGTGGCGGCGAAGATAAAATCAAAACTGGCCGGCGGCTGCGGCACGGCTTCAGCAACCGCATCCAAAATCTTAAGCTCGGGCATCCGCCGACGCAAAAGCTCGCGCATCGTGGCCATGGGCTCAACAACGGTGACGTCGCAATTCGCCGAGCGCAGGTGCCCGGTAAATTTGCCCGTCCCGGCCGCGAGTTCCAGAACCTTAGAACCCTCTTTTACTTTGAGATGCTTGAGCAGGCGATCGACCACGGCCGGTGGATATCCCGATCGAGCCCGATCATAGAGCTCGGCGGACCGCGAAAATCCGCCCTGAACAGCTGAGTGTAAATGTTTATCCGTTTCCATTGGCTACTGCCTTGAAGTTGACATCGTAGGTTGGTACCCGCCGCACATGCACGGGTTTAACTTTTAAAATTTCCACCGGCGCCAAAGCCTCGAGCTTGGGCAAAACATCCATCTCAACCCGCACCAAGCCGAAAAAATTGGCCTTCTTCATTAAGCGCGCAACCAGATCTGTATTTAAAATATGCAACGTATACCGCGAACGGCTCATCGGATTGACATGCAGCTTGGCTGGCTCGCCCTTACGCAGAGACAACATGCCAACGACCGTGTGTCGGCTCTTCTCCGGTTTGGCCGAAACAAAATGACCGACCAACACCGCACCAACCATTAAGGGAACCATAAACCACTTTGACATAGGCACACCTCGTTCAAAGGACATTTTGGACCAGAGCCGCGCGAGGAGTCATGACGCATGACACATTTTCAGCACGCCCACGCACATGGAGCCACATCTCTATATGTGATACCTGAAATTAAATGAGAAAAATCTCAATTTGCATATTTATTCTCATAGCGACGCTAGGGTTTAGCCCCGCGCAGGCCCGCGACTTCAAAGTCATTCGCGAGATGATCCCAATGCGCGATGGCACTCAGGTCGCAACCACGTTGTTCATGCCCAAAAAAACCAAAGTCGACGAAAAATTCCCGGTCCTTCTTGAGATGCAACCCTACCGAAAAGACGACCTCTTTCTCGCTCGCGATTACGCCCTCCATTCCTACTTCGCTCGCCAAGGTTACGTGGTTATTAAAGCCGACGTGCGCGGAACCGGCTCCAGCACCGGCCCGATTCCCGATCGCGAGTACTCCGACGACGAATTGACGGACGCCGAAGAATTGATTCGGCACTACGCAAAGCAGAGTTGGTCGAACGGAAAAGTTGGAATGTGGGGCATCTCATGGAGCGGCTTCAATGCCCTGCAAACGGCCATGCGATCCCCACCCGAACTCAAAGCCATAATCGCCGCCCATGCCAGTGATGATTTGTTTCACGATGATGTGCATTTTATCGATGGCAATTTTCATGTCGATGCCTATGAACTCTCGATCGAAAATGATTTAAGTCTTCCGCGCTCGCCCGACTACAAATTGGACGCCGAATACTTCAAGCATCGCTTTAACCGCGAGCCGTGGTTCCTTCGCTACAAGCGCGAACAGCAAGACGGCGAGTTTTGGCAAAAAGAATCTCTGCGTGGCCAGTATCATAGACTCAAAACTCCCACGCTGCTGATTGGTGGAATGCTCGACGGTTATCGCGATACCCTGGGGCGCCTGCTCGACTTTGCCGAGGGCCCGGTGCGCGCGATCTTGGGTCCCTGGAGCCACGCCTGGCCCGATCATGAGTGGCGCGACGATGCCACCCGCTGGTGGGACTATTGGCTGAAAGACAAAGGCGAAAGGCCAAAGACCGGCGAGCTGGTGGTTTTTCAAAGAGAGTCTTCTCCGCCCACGTGGTTAGCGATTCCTTGGCGCGAGCGCGAAAAATCTTTTCGTGAGATCTATTTCTCACGCGCCAACGACGCCGGCGCGGTCTCGGTTGGGCACATTCCGAGCAATGGCGCGGCCACCGGGCTGTGGTGGGGTGACCAGACGCCCGATATGGCCCGCGATGACGCCGACCGAGTCACTTTTGACTCCGAACCGCTCGATCAGGAGGTCGCGATCCTTGGTCATCCCGAGGTGGAGTGGCTGGCCGAAACTTCGGGGCCATGGGTGCACTGGGCCGTGCAATTGGAAGACGTGTTTCCCGATGGGCGTGTCGAGCTTGTGACCGGCGCGGTACTCAATACCAGTCAAATTTACTCTCGTGAATTTCCCAGTCCGCGGGTGCCATTCACTCCCTTTCCCCACCATCTAAATTTACACTTCACAAGTTGGACGTTTCAGCCGGGGCACCGGATTCGCGTTACATTTTCCCATGGCCAGTTTCCGATGATCTGGCCGATGCCGTTTCGAGTCACCTCGCGGATCTTCACGGGCGACAAAAAATCCCTGATTCGCCTACCGTTGATTCCGAGGCAAGCGCAAACCACCCACGAATTTTCAGATGCAGCGGGCGAGTTCGAAAAACATCCCGCACTGGTTCGAGACTCTTCGCGCTGGCCCAGGGAACAGCGCACGTTTCGCGATGCCCATGGCGGCTGGAATGTGGTTTGGAAGGCCGACCGAACTTTTGTTCAAGAGGGCAAAGAATTTTCTTTGTTCGAAGAGACCACCCACCGGACCCACGATCAAAAACCATGGGAGTCGTCATTCATTGGCCGGGCCGGCCACAGCATCAAATTCCCCGGCCGCAAAATCAGCGTCAGGACCCACATTCACGTCCGCTCCGATCGCCGTCACTTTCATATTCAATTCACCCGCACCGCCATAGAAAATGGCAGGATCAAACGCCGCAAAGTGTGGCGCGATAAAATTCTAAGACGATTTCATTAAACGATATTTAGATAAAAAACTGGCCCACTTTGTTGCGCATTCTAACGTCCGAACTCTCACCTAACATGGCGAATCATATCCTTCTAGGCAGCTGCTCCCAACTTTTCTAATATTCTTTGATTGTGCGACTTGCAGTAGATCGCGATGTGCTCCTCGAGACCACGGATTTTCTTGGTCGTACACCAAGTTCTACGAAACAATCTGTTGATGTTCGCGCGAAGCATGGCGCAAGTGTGATTCAGGCTAAAGAGCGGATCAAATCCTCCGCTCTTTAGCTCGCCTTGGCCAACCACACATCCTCGGCGACCCTTGAAGGTTTCATAGTGTGCGCTCGGAAAATAGCTTCGCACATCGGCCTCGTAGTGTGGGTTTTGATCGGACTCGATCAAAGCTTTGGGCGACACGCATTCACGTAACTCTTCAAATAGCTCGCCCCGTGCACGAGCCCTGTGATCGGGTCGGAATCCATATTTCTTCCTAGATTTAAGAGCTAAAAGCCCTTTTGCCGGCATCGAGGCCACTTTAAAACTTAGGATCAAACGAGTCCTTTTTTCTACAGCTAATGTAATAGAAAGTGGTTTGCATTTGCTGTGCTCAAACGTTTCCATGTCGTCAAACTGGAGTTCATGAACAACTTTTTCTGAGCGAAAGTTCCGAAGCCAAGCCTCCGATTGCAAAGCTAGAAATGTCTTTTTTCTTTGAACTGTCGTTCTGTGAATTTTTAAGGCTCTTGAGCACTCGCGCATGGAGACGCCGCTCCGCAAGAGGCGATCGAGCGGGAGATTCTTGCGTCTTTTGTTTTGATTGAAACAAGGGTCAAACGTTGCGCTAGAAAAATGGCTTCCGCAGGCAAAGCATTTGTATCTCTGAATCCATCTGGAATCGGATTTTCGATAGAAGTGTCCGGT
>CAYVRZ010000047.1:0-15331 GCA_964453895.1 uncultured Pseudobdellovibrionaceae bacterium
TAAAGGAATTCTCCTCGGCGGAGTGACCGGCGTTGCCCGTGGCCGTGTGGCTGTGATCGGCGGCGGTATTGTGGGAGTGAATGCGGCTAAGATGGCGGTTGGCCTCGGTGCTGAAGTTACGATCCTCGACGTGAATCGCGCGCGCTTAGAATATTTGGATCATATTTTCCAAGGTCGTATTTCCACTCTGTACTCGAACCCCGGCAATATCGAGAAAACGGTCGCCGACTGCGACTTGCTCGTAGGCGCGGTTTTGATTACCGGTGCCAAAGCTCCGACTCTGGTGACTAAGCAAATGGTCACCTCGATGGGTGCTGGCGCTGTGGTCGTCGACGTTGCGGTGGACCAAGGCGGATGCATCGAAACTTGCAAACCGACTTCTCACACCAATCCTACGTACGAAGTCGACGGCGTAATTCACTATTGTGTGCCGAATATGCCGGGAGTTGTGGCGCGCACTTCGACCTACGCTTTAACCAGCGCAACGATCAAGTATGCGTCGATGCTCGCCGAGTTGGGCGTTGAAGACGCGATCGCAAAAGACCCTGCATTATTTAAAGGTCTAAATTGCTACAACGGTTACGTCTGCTATGAGCCAGTGGCGAAAGATTTGGGTATGGAGTATCGCCCGTACAAATTGTGAAATTTCAGTTAATTTTGCCAATGGCCACATACGTTTTGTATATGTGGCTGTTGGCGATTTTAAACTTTCGCGTCCGAGTGGGCGCGGTTCGCTCCGGAAAAATGTCGCATAAGTTTTTTAAGGCTTTTTCGGGTGAGGCCAGTGATCGTGTGATCATCGTCGGCCGCCACTACGACAATCAGTTTCAATTGCCGATGTTGTTTTTCGCTGTGCTGATCGCTTTTTTGGCGTGCGATGTGGGCAATTGGTGGACGGTGGGCTTGGCGTGGGCGTTTATCGCCACGCGGTTTGTGCATTCTTTTGTGCATTTGGGTTCGAATAGAATCCAGCGTCGGGTCTTGGCCTTTGCGGCCGGGTGGTTGGTGGTGTTGGCGCTGTGGGCGCAATTGCTTGCTGAGAATATGTGAAGCAGAACTCTTACATACAGAGTTCACTGCCAAATATGAATCGTTCCCCAATCCTCGGTGCTCAAAAGAGGCACACGAAACCGCTCTAAAACCGCACGCGTATCTCGATGCGGGTGCCCGTAGCGGCGCCAGCGGGCGCTTGCGACCGCAAGCTTCAGGCGCGGAAGTTTTGCTAACAACTCCGCCGACGTTGAAGTGCGGCTCCCATGATGGCCCACGGCCAGATACTCGACATCGCGCAGGTTCATTTTATAAATCCAGACTTTCTCCATAAATTTTGTTGAGTCACCGGGAAGCAGCATGCCCTTCCACGCCACAATCGAAGACTCTTCATTGCTGGTTCGCGGACGCTCGCGCGAAGTCGGCGCCTCCGGTCGCCAAATTTGCCAAGAGGGTCGCGCATCTCGCCCGCACGCAACGACTCTCTCGACCATGCGACGCTTGTTGACGGCTGGCGCGCCCGCCGGCAACTCCTCACGACACAAGTTCGGCAGAAAATAGCGAGCTTTGCTCACAAAGCTAATATGATCCCAATCCCAGTGACTCAAAAAAACAAAATTTCGGCGCGCACGACACAGCGCCATGACCTCACTCCACGGCGCGCGCTCGCCACCCATATCAAAGTGCCGACAAACGCCATCTTCCACGCGCGTGACCCACTGGCCTTGTCCCACATTCCACACAACCCAGCGTTCGGGCGATTCCGGATCCACGGCCTTGGCCATCAAAAACAATATTAAGAAAAGGCTCGCTTGCGCCGCCATGGCACCTCCAACAGCAAAAGGCCTAAGTGAATAACTAAAGGAATTAAAAATAAATGGGGGCTCACCGAGATCCATGGCGCGGGCGGGGCGGATGGAAAGTGACGCAAAATTTCTAAAAGCACGGCCCACATCACATCGGTCAACGGAACGAGCAGTGGAATCATCGCTGCGAGCCCACACAAGGGCAGCAAAACACCACCGATATAAGGAGTGACAATGGTATTGACCAGAATCGTCGCCGGAGTGCTTGGGCAAAATGGCAGTAACATCAGCCAGCAGGTCAAACTCAGCGACAGATTCGGCGCTCGAGGAAAAACTGGGGGCAGCGAAATGGCCAATGCGCAAAGCCAGCACATTAAAAACGATCGCGACCAAAGCCAGCTCGGGTAAATCGCGAGAAGACCTGCGACAGTCAGAAATTCGAACTGAAGGGCTGAAAAGCCAGTGCTTCGACCAACGATCCCACAAAGTCTGCGGGCCCACGCGCGCACGACGGGCGCGCCAAAGCCAGTGAGCCAGCAGTAGCCGCCAAGCAACGCGAGTCGCCAACGTGCGGGTAGGAACTCGATCCATTTTTCTAAAAAATGTAGATGTGCGCCGCTGACCACGAGAAGGTGAATTAGGCCGGTGTCGATAAACAACTGACGGTTCGCGCCATCAAAAATGGATGTGCCGCAAATTAGGGCAGAGTAAAGCTCCCGATGTTCCGAAGTGGGCATCCATGCCACACAGAGTTGCGCCCCGTGCCAGATCATGGGGGAACTTCCTATGCAAATCTCCGCGCAGCCTAAATCTTAAATAAAATGGGCAGAGCCAAAACTCTAAATCCGAACTTCGAATTTAAGAACATGAACATCGGAGCAGATTTTTGTCCGACTTTCGGAACAATAGTTAAAAAAAACGATCACTTAAGCGTGCCCATCCGTTGTGCAAATCGCTGAAACCCGCGTCTGTATTAAGGTCCAGGGGTGTGTACTGGTACGAAGTCCACATTTTGTGTGGATAAATCTTAACCATTTCCTAATAACTCGGCACATCGACAAAAATTACGGCGAGTTACATGCTTGAATCTTCAACAAATATTGCAAAAAACCCACAGTTCTCTATCATCAAGAGGTGGAGGATAAAACATGAGGAAGCGCACAGTCATTCTTGCTGCCCTCGTCACAATGAGCTCGGTCACTTCGGTTTTTGCCGCAGTACCTAAAAAGCTCAACGCGTTCCCAGAAGGTGAGCGATTAATTTACAGTAAACTGGTCGACGCTTATCGGCGCAGCTCCTTCGCTCAAGTCTTACAGCAACGGCAACTGCTTGAGAAAAATTATCCATCCAGCGTTCACCTCGACAACGCTTACTTTCTTGGCGGCATGTTGCAGTTTCAAAGCGGTCGTTATGGTGAGGCCATTCGCGATTTCAACACGGTGACTGATCGGTTTCCCAAATCCAACAAACGCCCCAGCGCTCTGTTCGCGATGGCGGTCACTTACGATCGATTGGGTTTAAAGCCGCAGGCCACTCGAGTTCTCGAAAACTTGATCAAAGAGTATCCCGGCAGCCAAGAATCACAACGGGCATGGATGCAGTTGAAAATTTTGAAGCAAACAGCTCGTAAGTAATCAAACATACTGAACAAGGATGTTCACGGTATGCACAAAATTATCGGACTCTTCACCGGACTTGCCACCATGGCCTGCGTGGGCCACGCGGCCTCATTCGACCCGCCAGATTTAAATTTTGAACACGAACTGCATCGCCAGTACCTCAAGAGTCGTGGTCTCGCGGATCGACCCGCGCCCACCTCCGACTCGTACATCGAGAGCTATCGAATTCAATCGGGTGAGACGCTGTGGAGTTTAAGCCAAACCTTCTATGGCGACGGTCATTTTTGGCCAAAGGTTTGGGCGCAGAATCAATCCATTACCAATCCGCATTTGATCCGCCCGGGCCACCATTTGCAGTTTATGCTCGGATCCGAGGACGACACGCCTTCTTTCCGCGTGACTGAAGACGACGACCACGGGGTGGAATTGGCTGCGAGCGCGACGGCCAATCCTTTAATTGAAATCCCGCCGCCCGAAATTCCGCCCAAAACGTTGATTAAGGTGCCGAAGAGCTTTCCCGAATGGCAGTCGGTGTACAAGCAGATGCCGGTGCAGATCACGGATGAGAAAGGTTTGCTCCAGCAGCGTAAACCATTGGTGGGCAAAACCTATTTAACGGCCTATGTGCAAGAGCAACCGCTCGAGTCGGCCGGAAAATTTATGGAGACGGATCTCGAATCCGCACTTCCTGTTGTGAACCAATATGTCTATGTGAAAGTGAATAAGGGCACCGGCGGCCCCGGCCAAAAAATGCTTGTGGTTAAAGATGCGGGTCGCGTTCGCAAACAAAACCGCCAGACGGAATTGGACATTCGCGCGTACATGATTCAAATCGCCGGCGAGTTGGAGCTGAGCGAAAAGGTTGAGCCAGAAAAAGAAGATGACGAATACGATGTCTATCGCGCTTTGCTGACTAAAACTTTTTCTTTGGCCGGAGAGTTGGCGCAAACCGTGAGTCTGATTTTTGGTTCCGCCGAAGAAATCAAATTGAGCCGCAACGGTACGCCAGGTTCCACTGAGGCCCAAATTATCGGAGCCGCGAAAAGTGTAGCCAGCTCCCTCTATGCCGCCGGTGAAGTTGTATTTTTAAATAAGGGCTCGGCCGCGGGCCTTGCGCCCGATCAGATTTTAGACGTCTATGGGGATCGCACAATTCGCAAACGCAACACCACGGTTCGCTATTCGCCAGCTCCAAGCGGAACACTCCGCATCGTCCGAGTGACTGAAAACTTGGCGACGGCCGTTCTCCTCTATGCGCGCGACGGAATTTTTCCCGGCGATCACGTTCGCGCGGTCACATCTCGCCGCGTCGATCGCGAGGTTCTTGAGTTTAACGAAGACGAACTGGGCCCAGGTTCTGCGGAAGACGATATCGAGAACGATATCGATTCTGAAGGCATCGGTGGAGAATTGATCGAAGGCGGCGACGACGGCGCGATCGACGATTCCGAGTTCGACGGCGAACTCTAAGATCCGGATTTCGGAAGCCAAATTGCCCCCTCTCATATTATATTCGCAGTGAACCATGGGTATGGATTTGCATAGAGATTCTCCGCGAGGAGGATTTCACCATGGAAGATCAACGCATCAACCTGTTTCAGCGTGCCCTTGGCGTGGACTCGGCCGCGGCCTTGCGGATTCTCGAGGTCTCGGCCGATCGAGGAATCGTGTGGTCTCATCCCGATTGCGCCGACTACCCACGGATGTGGAGCGGACTTTCGCGCGCTCCGATTCTGTTTTCGTACATGGGCAACCCTGTGTGGAATCAAAAGCCGACTCTCGCTGTCGTCGGTAGCCGCACTCCAATGCGAGAGACTTGCCAATGGATGCAGCGCGAATTTCAAGAATTTCTGCGAGTCACCGACGTGGCGGTGATCAGCGGGGGAGCTCGGGGCGTTGACCAATGGGCCCATCGCCTCGCGATCGAGAGCCGCCGTCCGACGGTGTGTGTTTTTCCCAGCGGACTGTTAAACCCATACCCTTCTGGGTTTGCCGACCTTGGCGCTCAGATTCTGGCCGGTGGTGGCGCTCTGGTCAGCACGTTCCTGCCGGAGCAAGCCATGCAAAAAGCTTTGTTTCATATTCGCAATCGCTGGATTGCGGGGATGGCAGGCGCGACATTTGTCGTCGAGGCCAACCGTCGAAGTGGCTCCTCATTGTCGGCTCGATTGGCGCGCGAAGAAAATCGCGAGGTGGCGACCTTGCCCGTCTTCCCACTCTCATCGCAAGGCCTCGGCAATCTCGCACTGTTAAACGACGGCGCCACACTAATCCGCGACGCGAAAGACCTAATGACGTTGGTCGGCCGCACCTGCCAACTGAGTTGGTCAGGCCTTTAGCTCGCGCGGTTGCCGACGCGCAGGTGTGGAGAGCTTGGCCTGTACTTAGGGCTTCGGAGGTGCTGAGGAAAACCTGGCTCACGGCCTCGGGCCACTCCAAGCACGCCTTCGAACTAGGTTACCATGCGGCTTGCCATAACCTAGATCGACTGCGTGCTTGGAGTAGCAAATAGGGATGGGCGAGACATTGAAGAGAAAAGTTCACTGTCCATCGCTGGACGTGAGTGGAATTGAAAGGACGATAGCTGCGTGCAAGAGAATCAAATCACCACGGCCTACTGGCTTTGGCTCCGCGCTTACTTAATTGAAACCGAAGTTCGTAATTGCGGGAGCCTAAGAAAGGCTCGAAGAGCGCTTCTGCTCACCCATTCAAAGGTCGCAGCGAGAATGAATGTTTCTGGCCCAGCAGTGCTTAGGCTTGAAGCCCGCGAGGACGCTGGATTGGCGACTCTGCGAGCCATGACTGAGGCTGCCCAGGCGATGGATTGCGAGTTTTTATATTTTATAGTGCCCAAGCATGCTGGAGAGGCGGCGGCTCCGAAGGATTTTTCAGAGGTGATTTGGCAGAAGATTCTGCCGCATGCGATTGAGGATCCGCGCGTAAAGAGCGCGCAAGAAAAATACAAGGCCCGCGTGTTGGCGGCGGTGGCGAGAGAGTTGCTGGAGTCGCCGGAATTTCGGCGGGAGCAAGATTGGACGAAACGACTGCCTTAGGTTTTAGCTCCAGGCCGCTCGCATCGAGCGCACAGCTGCGGCTAAAAAGACTCCGTTGACCAGCCACAAGCTTACGGCCGCGGGCAGAGTGCCGTTGCGGGCCAGGCTTTCGGCAGAGACGTAAAGTATCCAGTAGGTGATCAGCGCGACGAGGCAGATCACAAAGCCTCCGCCCTTTGCCGAGCGGCGGTTGGTTACGGTGCCGAGGCCCACGCCGAGCAGAGCAAAAATCAAACAGGCCAGCGACAAGGACCAGCGGCGATGATACTCGACCTGCATTCGGCGCAAATCCTTGCCCACCAAATCGGGGCGCTTCAGCTCTTCGGAGAGTTCGTCTAAGGTCATCGATGGCGGTGACTTTTTCTTTTCTGAGAATGAGTGCGGATCAAAGAGATTGATGTCGTAGGTGGCAAAATCCACCTTGGTGTAAGTGGCCTGGTGCGTGCGGTGGATGTTGCCATCGTTTAAGCGCAGCAGCGCGCTTTGGCCAGCGGGGGTATTTTCGCGCAAAACCTGGCCCTCTTTGGCGATAATGGTCACGGGCGCTTTGGCATCGCGTTCGTCAAAAATAAAAACGTCGGTCATCAAGCCGGCCTTCGAGTCGACCTTATTGGCGTAAACCACCAAATCAAAAAAGCCCTCAGAAAATACGCCTTCTTTCAGAGTCGCGCCGACTTTTTGTTGGCCCAACTCATTCATCAGGACTTCAAACTTCCGGTTGCCCCAGGGGCCAAGATAAAATGAAGTCTGCGCCGACATCAAAGTCGCGGCCAGAGCCAAAATCATGGCGGGGACGGTGAGTTGCCCCATGCTAAGTCCCAACGATTTTAAAGCTACAATTTCAGAGTCGTTCGACAATCTCGAGTACGTAAGCAAAACGCTGAACAACAAGCTCATCGGCAAGATCACCGGCAAAAAACTTACGCTCAAGTAGACGATCAATTGAAAAATTGTACGCACTCCCACGCCGTGCACCAGCACGAACTCGGTGAGACGTAGGGCCTGAAACATCAGCAATATGGCGACAAAAATTAACACGCCCATCAGAAAGGCGGGGAGTGTCTCGAAGAAGATATAACGGATCGACTGCAATCCGCGCATATTTAGAGATGCGGTGTCTGGAAGGTGCCGACGTTCTCTGGAGTGCCGATCGCTTTACGAACGGCGATGGCCATTTTCAGCAGGGCCTCCATGTTGTCCATTTGCATTTGCGAGGCGGCATCACACTTCGCGCTCATCGGATCGGGATGGGCTTCTAAAAATAAGGCGTCTGCGCCGGCCGCGACCGCCGCCAAGGTGAGGTGCGGAACAAAGCGCGGTTCGCCGCCGGCCGGGTCGGACGACGAGATTCCATAGAGCCGCACGACGTGAGTGGCGTCAAAACATGCGGGAACGCCAAGCTGCTGCATAACCGGAATGGAGCGCATATCGGCGACCAGGCGGTTGTAGCCAAAGCAGGCTCCGCGTTCCGTGAGTAAGATGTTCTTATTCCCCGTGGAGCGGATTTTTGAAACCGCCGAATCCATGGTTTCAGGTGCTAAAAATTGACCCTTTTTCACATTGATCGCTTTACCGGTTTGACCGCAGGCAAGGACCAGTGAGGTCTGTTGGCACATATAGGCCGGAATTTGCATCACATCCACATGTTCGGCCACCATGTCGACATCTTCGGTGCGGTGGATATCGGTCAAAACGGGAATGCCAAATTCTTCCCGCACACTTTTTAAAATTTTTAATCCATCGCTGCTCATCGGACCGCGCCAATTTTTTTCGGAGCCGCGGTTGTCTTTTTCATAAGAGGATTTGAAAATCAACGGGATGCCCACGCGTTGGGTGATGTCCACCAAGCGGCGGGCAGCCTCAAAGATAAGCTCTTTGGAATCGATCACGCAGGGGCCAGAAATTAGCGCCAGCGGATGGCCGCTGCCAACAATAACGGGTTTGCGTCCCCCATCCACTTGAAAGCGGCGGGCGGGAAGTTCAACGGTCTCTACGCGAGTTTTGGTCTGGTTTTGCTTCATATAGGCATCGAGTGTAGCCAAAGACCTTTAGCTTGTCCATCGTCCAGTTGACGCCTCAAACACCGCGGCTGGACAATAAAATCAAGATGTTGCGGGTTCTTTTGGTCCTCGAAGATTATGGCGAATTGATGTTTCTTCAGACGGTGCTGAAGAAGATCGGTTTCGATGTCGATTCGACGCAAAACCCAAGAAAATTTTCGGACAGCTTATTGTCGATGAATCCCGATATTCTGGTTATGACCGCCTCCGGCAAGCGCATCAAAGGCACTGAACTTTTGCCGCAGGTCCGAAGAGTCCGAGGCTTACCGAAGATCATTTTAATAAAATCCAACGCGCTTTCGACCAAAGAAACGCTCGATAGCCTCGAAGTCGAAGGCTGGCTAGATAGCCCGGTCGGTGCGCCCGATCTTCTTTCAAAAATCGCCGAGCTCGCCAACTTAAACAATCAGGTGCTGCAGGACAAACTGCTAAAAATGCGCATGCAAGACGGCGTTCCCGAAGAGGCGCGCGTACTAAAGGTAAATGCTGAAGATGCAGACCCGGCGTCGATGCAGAAGGCCGAAAAATCCTCCGGCAATTTTGGCGTGATGAAGGCGTCGACCATGTCGTCGTCCGACCGCCAAAGCCGGTTTAAAAAATTTCTCGACGCGGATAAACCAGAGAAGCATGGGTTTGCCCTCAAGGCCGTGCAAGAACAGATCAAAGAACTGCGCAAAGAAGAAAACCCCGCGGCACTCGAGGACCTGGAGCGCGAGCGGCGGGCGTTTGTAGAACATCTTTTTAAAAATAAAAAGGCCGGCTAACCTATTTAGGCGCCGCGCTTGCCGATTTTGCCGAATAAATTTTCGACCACGCTGGTGACTTCGGAGAGCAAATCTTTATTGCCCCGGGCATCGATTTCAGAGATCAACTTTTTTAGTTCGGATTTGGCGATGGTCATACGGGGATCCAGGACGTGCGCGGAGCGGAAGGATTCAAGAGCCTTTTGATATTGGCGGCGCGTTTTGTAGTAAACCCCACGCGCCATCATATACGGCGCCGAATGTCGCTCTTCCGGGGGGACTTGGTCGAGAGTGATTTCTTTAAAATTGCGGTCGCACTTTAGGCCGGCCCAGATGCGGTACGACTTCAAATCCCGAAACTCGAGCTTGCGGTCGATCAAAGACTGGAATTTTTTTGCCGCCTCTTTGGGGTGGCTGTTCTGCAATTCCAAAATTCCAGCTCGGAACACGGGCTCGGTTTCGAGCATTTCTTGCGCGCGGCGATTTTGCTGCTGGAGCATGTATGTGTTGCGGCGGATGTCGTCAATCAGAGTGTTGTAGGCCGTTTGAATATGCTGAAACACTTTTGAGCATTTCACCAATAGGGAGGGCGGGCAGTCTTTGGGCAAACGGTCGGGGTCAAAATATTCTTTTAGCTCGGCAAAGGCTTTGTTGAGCTCATTGGTTTGCGCCTTTTCGCCAACGCCGAGAATTTGAAAGTAATTCTGTTCTTTATAATCTTGCAGCAGCTTGTCGAGACGGCCTTCTAAAAAGGCAAAGTTTCGCGTTTCTTCGCCGCGGGCGCCGATGGTCGCCTTGCCCCGAATCATATTGCGGAACAAATAGACCAAGTCTTTCTTGTCGTCGAAATCTTTATGCCCGAGTAGATCGTTGATCGAAAGGTCGTCGGCCAAATCCGAATGAAAATCGCCCTGCATTTGAAAAGTCCCCCACAGCAAAAGCTGTGAGCGGATCTCGTCAATGGTCAATTTTGAATGGACCCAGTCGGCCGCTAAATTTTCATAGCGCACCGGATTTAAGGCGTAGTCGGGAGTCGCATACTTTTTAGGGGCCCATTGCAAAGAAACCACGCCGCCTTGAAGGGTCTGCGACAGACGAAGCGCCAGCTGTTCCTCCATAATCACATGAATCGCGTGGGGGCTCAGCGCGAACGACTGAATCAGTTTTTGCCCGATCAGCCCTTTCGAAGGGTTCTTTAAAGCTTCCATCACGTCGTCGGGAGAAACGAAGCCAAAGCTCACAGCCAGGCCGCCAAAAAACGAGTCTTTGTCGGGCGTGCGGACAAAAAATATTTTGCCTTCCCAAAAACCGATCGAGTTCATGTCACCGACGGCGTTGATCAAAGTCATTTCACCGGTGAGCTGGGTTCTTTGCATTAGGCGAAATATGACCGGCAAATGAATCGAGCTCATGGGTGATTCGCGCTCGAGGAGGCGGGTCAGCTCTAAGCCGGAGGGCGGCTCGGCTTGGTAAAGTGACAGTAGAGGCGGCTCGTCGTCCATCGCTTCGCGCCGTAGAGAGTCTTCAACGCGGGCGAGAACCTGCTGCAAATCGAGTGGCTTGTCGAAAAATTCCAATGCCCCCGTGCGTTCACAAGAATCTTTTATAAACTTCTTATCTTTAAAAATTCCGCTAAATAGAAACACTTTTGGCTTAGAAATTCCCAGTTGCAGTATTTCTTCAACCAGATCCACGCCGTTCATTTTGGGGAGCATGCAGTCCACGAGCATGGCGTGAAACTCAGTCCTTTGAACCTGCGTCAGCGCCTGCACACTGGATTGGCACCAGGTGGCTTGGTAGCCGGCGCGAGTGAAGGCCTCCACCAGCGACTTTCCTTGCGAGGCATCGTCGTCGACAATCAATATGTGCAGCCGATTTCGTTTCATGACCTAATTGTATCGGCACATATAGGGGCGGAGTTGACAGACCAACGCCCTAAGTCAAAGGTCTAGTCCATCTTGCGCCGCGCGGCTAGAAATGTGTATCGTAAGGCCATTCGAGTGCAGTCCAAGGAGGTATTCATGGCCGGCACCAACACAGTTCCTGTTACCGACCAAAGTTTTGAAAAAGATGTTTTGGGCTCAGGTGTTCCTGTTTTAGTCGATTTTTGGGCAGAGTGGTGCGGACCTTGCCGCGCTTTGGGTCCGAAACTAGAAGAAATCGCGCAGGAACTAAAAGACAAAGTTCGTATCGTTAAGCTGAATGTGGACGAAAATCCGACGATGCCCGCCAAGTACGGAGTGCGCGGAATCCCCACCATGATTTTGTTTAAAAATGGTAAAGAAGTTGACCAAATCGTGGGCAATCATCCGAAAGAAAATATTCTCGCTTTATTACAAAAACATTCGAACTAACTTTTAAAACAGATATCTTCGGTACGCGACTGAGCTGACTAGGCCCAGTCCCGTCATCGTCGAAAGCATCGACGATCCGCCGTAAGAAAGTAGCGGCAACGGAACTCCGACGATGGGCAAGATCCCGATCACCATGCCCATATTTATAAACACGTGCCAGAACATATAACTTAGGGCGCCGACGACAATGAGCGCGCCGGCCTTCTCTCTCGCATTGATCGCAATGCGCACGCACATTAAATACAAAATGACGAAGAGCCCAAGAGTCGTCACGCTGCCGATAAAGCCATGTTCTTCACTCAACACTGAGAAAATAAAATCGGTGTGCCGCTCGGGCAAAAATTCAAGCTGCGACTGCGTGCCTTTGCGAAAGCCTTTGCCGAGCACTTTGCCGGACCCGACGGCGATCTTGGATTGAATCGAGTTGTAGCCGGTGCCGCGCGGGTCACGGCCGGGGGATAAGAAGGTTAAGACGCGATTTTTTTGATATTCTTTAAGTCCAAAATTCCATACGACCGGCGCGGCGAGTGAGGCCACAATCACTAAAAAAATTAAAATCGAGCGATTGACGCCGACAAAAATCAAAAGACTCGTCGTGATCAGCGCCAACATCCCGGCGGTTCCAAGATCAGGCTGCTTGGCCGTGATGATAAAGGGAATCCCGGCCAATAGGCATGGCCAAAACAGTTCGCGCAGGCCCATGCCCGAAGTCTTCTCGCGACGAGAAAGAATTCGCGCTAGCACAAGCACGGTGACCAGTTTCATGGTTTCCGACGGCTGATAGCGAAAAAATCCGAGATCGAGCCAGCGCGTGGCTCCGTAGCTGGTTTTGCCGATAAACTCCACGGCCAGCAAGGCCGAAAGGTTCAGTCCATAGAGGATGTAAGCACCGCGCAGAAAAATTTTGTAATCGATCAAAGTGATTCCAAGATAGACGGCCCAGCCGACGCTGAGCCAAGCCAACTGCATCCAAAACAAATCCATCCGGTCTTTAGAAAAAAGCCCGTGGGTCGCGCTATATAAATTGATCAAACCGATTAAATTCAGAGCTAAGATCACGAACGCAAAATTAAAGTCCAAACGCGAAAGCAAGTTCCGCTCTTCAACCTGCATGCCGCCGCGAAGAATGTCGCCGCCCAGTCTCATTCCGCCTCCTCGATGACCGACGCCGGCAACGGAACCGGAGCCTTGGCCTTTTTTTCCAGCGCGGCTTTGATCATTTCCGGATGGTATTTTTCAAAGTAGGCCTTCATCACGTCGTGCACGACCGGCGCGCCGCCGCGGGCGCCCGAGCAGGCGTGCTGCGCTAAGACCGCCACGGTAATCTCAGGATTTTGTACGGGCGCGAAGGCGACAAACCAGCCGTGATGGCGTTGAAAAATGGGCCGGGCGTCGCACCGGCTGTAAATTTCTTCAGCCGAGAACGAGCGAACTTGCGTGGTGCCCGTTTTTCCCGCCATTTCGATGCCCGCGAGGCGCGACGCGCGGGCCGTACCGTGTTCGCCGTGCACCACTCGCCGCATGCCTTCTTTAACGGTGCGAAAGTGTTCCAGCGAAATCTTAACGCCAAACTCATTTTCTTGAGTGGCGTCACGCAACACCTGCGGCTCAAATTCCTTCACCACTTTGCTTTCGTTGTTCAAAATTTTCTTGATCAAAAAGGGCTTCATAACTTTGCCCTCGAGACCGACCGAGTTGTAGGCCATCGCCATTTGCAGCGGGGTCACCAGCACGAAGCCCTGGCCAATGGCATTCGACAAATTTTCACCCGGCTGCCACTCTTCGCCCAGTTTTTTAACCTTCCACTCCGAAGATGGAATCAAGCCCGAAACTTCGTTGGCCAAGGCGATATTTGTTCGCGTGCCGAGGCCGAGTAATTTTGCATAAGGGGCAATGCGATCGATGGTCAGCTGAATCCCCATCTTATAAAAGAAGATGTTCGAGGAGAGTTCAATCGCCTGCATAACGTTAATGTTGCCGTGACCCGACCGGCTGTGATCGTGGTAAATGCGGCGGCCGTATTTTAACTGGGCGGGCGCATTTACATACGTGTTGGGCGTGATATTTTTTTCGGCCAAGGCGGCCAGCGCCACGAATGGTTTAAACGTAGAACCCGGCGCGAAGTGATCTTGAATAACTTTGTTTCTTAAAGGGCGAAACGGATCGTTGATCAACTGAGCCCATGCCGCCGGAGGGATGCCGGTGGAGAACTTGTTGGGATCGTAAGACGGCGTGGTGACCCATGCCAAGATTTCGCCATTGGCTTTCATCGCCACGAGCCCGCCAATGCGCGGGCCCACGCTATCTTGTCGGTTCATGGCTTTATAGGCGGCCTCTTGAATGTCTTTGTCGATGGTGAGCACCAAATTATCGCCCGATACTGCGGGCTGCGGTTTAAAGCCCAAGTAGTTGCTATTTTCGGTCGTGGCTTCGCGGCCGCGGGCATCGACTTCGACAAAGGATACGCCGTCTTTGCCTCGGATGGTCGAGTCCCAAGTTTCTTCAAGACCGCTTTTGCCGATGATGTCGCCTTGCTCAAAGACCATTTTGCCGGCGTAAAGCTCGTTGAAGCGGGTCAACTGATCGCGCGAAATCTCGGCCACATAGCCAAACAATTGCGCGCCGTTTTCAGCCAGATTGTAAAAGCGCAAGATCGACTCATTGATCAACAACCCGGGATTGTCCCAGCGCAGAAGCTTGAGTTGAAAGACCTCTTCCAGCGACACGTTGTCTTTGATTTTGACCGCGCGAAAAGGGCCATCCCGGCGTTGGCTTTTGCGCACGTCTTCCACAATGCGCTTACCGGGAATCCCGAGGACTTGGCCCACGGTCTCGGCGGTGTCATCGAGCTTTTTTGCATATTGCGGAGCGATCGACGCATCAAAGCCGGGCAAATTGTCCACCAGCACCCGGTTCTCGCGGTCCAAAAATAGTCCGCGCGGGGCGGGGAGTTTGGTTTCTTTAACTCGGTTTTTTTCGGAGTACTGGCGCAGATCAGAACCCTGCATGATCTGTAGATGCCAAAGCCGCCCGGCGATCACAAACGAAAGAATAAAAATGGTCAGATAAATAATATTGTACCGACTGAGGTATTCTTTGGCTTCGTCTTCAGAACTCTGGACAAAATCCTTCATCGCGGACCTATATGTCCTTCCGGGCCCACTTCCTGCGAGGCCACGGAGTCAAAGGCTTGGTACAGGCGATACAGCGGCAAACTAAACAGCATGGTCAGCAGCGCCGAAATCAGCCAATCGAAAATCGCCGGGATAAAAACCGGATTTTTCTCGAAAATGCGCGAAGAGATCCAAAATAAGATCGGCGCCGCCAGAGAGGCCACGCCCACCATCAACATAAAAAAGGTTGGGCCGCCCCAATAAACTCGCTCGCGGATCAACATCAGCATCACCATCATGGCCAAGCAATAAATCAGCATGGCCTCGAACGGAAATGCGGTGAAGGACGCATTCACAAAGGCGAGAATGTACGTCATTAGCGTCGCTTCACCCAGTGTTCGCGTCACCGAAATATAGACCAAGACGACGAGCCACAATAAGGGCGGCGGAAAGCTACCGAACAGCAAATACCAAAGAGACGTCTGTAGGCCATTGAGAACCATGGTGGTTGCCACGATCAGAAGGATACTGAGCAGCCAGTACCAGGGGATCTTCACTCTTCGGCTCCAGGTTTTTGCGAAAGATCCTGATGA
>CAYVRZ010000048.1:0-15065 GCA_964453895.1 uncultured Pseudobdellovibrionaceae bacterium
TTTGATCAGCCATTTTGTTTATGCCACAATGTCTCATGCGCCGGATTACATGATTAAATCCGGCGTAAAGTACAAATTTGTACGCGATCAATTGGGGAGCGTTCTCAGCGTGGTCAACACAGCAACCGGAGCCGTAGCATCGTCTCTTCGCTACGATGAGTTCGGAAAAATCACATCTTCTGCGACGCCAGAGTTTCAGCCATTTGGTTTTGCGGGTGGGATTAATGATTTGCCTTCGAAGCTGGTTCGGTTTGGGGCGCGGGATTACGATGCTCATACGGGTCGGTGGACTGCGAAAGATCCGATCTTGTTTGCGGGCGGGGATTCGAATTTGTACGGGTATGTGTTGGCGGATCCGGTGAATTTGATTGATCCCTTAGGTCTATCTGGGTCGGGTAGAATTACAATTGACGACCCGAGGGTATGCGTTGGCGAATCATGTAAACCGCCTCCAGAGTCGCCAAACAGTACTCCTGTTATTTGTACTAAGGACGGATTCTGCTTCACGCTTCCTCCACCAAATACAGGTCCATCTAAATTCCTCCCACCAGGGAACACCGGGAGAGGTGGTGGAAGGCGTGCAGGTAATGGCGGCGGAACTGGTGGCAGCAGTGACGGAGCCAGTGGGAGTGGCAGCATTTGTCTCTAAAGCGGAAGTTCCTGAATGTACTATAAAGCCTGTGTTGTTCTTTTCGCAATAGGGGCTGTTCCTGCGTGGTCAGGAGAGGTGTCTCTGGCATGCGCAAAAGCGAAATTTCCAGTATTGGAATTGGCGGAAAGAGAGAGATCCGAGAACCTAAAACGAATAAAAAACTTTGCGGCTGGAAAAGCGTCGCTTTCATTCTATTCGAAATTTTTCAGTCAAACGGAGAAATATCCTGCAAAATATGAATCCTTTGCGAACGAAGCGAATCGAATGCTTTTTGCTAAAGAGGATGTTCCGAGTGCGTTCTCCAAATATGCGAGTGAGCAAAGTAGGAAGCGCGACCCGAAGGGATATGCGGAGGAGCTAAAGAAATTGATTCTCAAAATGAATCCGAAGAGTCGGCTTGAATGGTTCTTTAAGCTTAAGGATTCCCGACTCAATAGCGTTTCGTTTGCGCCCGCTCGAGATAAAGAGACGGGGGAAGTATATGGGGCAGTTGCACAAGTTGAACGGACATCGAATCCTAAGTTGTACGACTTGAAGATTATTTTTTCGAATAACTCGAGCGAGCCGCTTCCTTATCTAATTCCGCTCATTGAACATGAATTGGTTCACGTACAGTCCTATGAAAAAGTTATCGAATTATACGACCAAGAGGATCAACTTTCTGAGTTTTTGATTGTTGATGAGGCTCGAGCTTATGAAGAGCAAATGAAAACCTATTTGGCTTTGGCCAGAAAGTATCCCTCGCTATTCTGCGATTGGTTGTATGTCTCGTGGTCGAGCGGCGATATTCCAATCCCCTTGAGCTGGTTTATGGCATCGCTGGAAACTTGGCTAGGTTCCGGGGCCTTTATCTATCAATATGCAAAAGAGGGGACATATAAGAAATATCCCAATCTGCTTAATGCGGATAAGTCTGATCTGAGAAAAGATTTGAAGGAGCAGATCAGAAAAATGAACCTCACTTTTGTTAAGTGAAAAGGTGTTGGCCTTTTAGAAGCCGAAGTGATCACAGGTCTTGGCACCGACACGTACACGTATGTAAACGATGCCCTAGGCCGTCGCGTAGAGAGATTAAAAAACTCAACACTTGAAAAGCGTTTTATCTACGACGAGCAGGGTCGGCTTTCGGCCGAGCTAGACGCAAGTGGGGATTTGATCAGCCATTTTGTTTATGCCACAATATCTCATGCGCTTGATTACATGATTAAATCAGGCGTGAAGTATAAATTTTGCGAGATCAACTGGGGGAGCGAAGTGAGCGTTGTAAGCACATCGAATAGAGACGGAGTTCTTCCACCATCGGGACTTGCAGATAAATGATGATACGTCTTACGGTCGAGAGATTGCGACTGATCAGCTTGGCGAATTTTTGTGCCTGACAGATGTCCGGAATGCGGCCATCAAGTGCTGCCTTTGGAGACGCCTATGCCAGAAGACCGTGGTAAATAAGAATGGAACTTCGAGTGAAGTTGGGAATACCCTGGATCACCTACGCTTTACTAGTTCTTGTTTATGTTCTACCGGTGGCGGGATTAAAACTTTTAGAAGTTCTGTTTCAAAAGAGCGGCTCGGGCGGGGAGGAGGGTCCACCCATCTTCATGGTGAGCATTTTCGATGCAATTCACCAGTTGATCATTCCCGGAATTTTTCTTCACGTCCTCTGGACTGTTTTTATTAATCGGATCTATTTTTCTGAGACGGGCGTTTATTCATATTTTGGAAACCAACTCCGAAGACACATCCTTTGGAAGGATGTAGCGAATGTTCAAGAGCGAGTGTGGCCAACTTGGAGTTTCTCGATTCAGGCGGCGAATGGAGCTAAGATCCGGGTGCCTTTGTCCGCGAAGACTGCTGGTCAGATGGAAGGGGACTTAAAAAAGAGGTACCCATCACTTGCTGTGGTTAACCCCAAGAAGCCCATAGTAGCGAAGCTATTTTTTCCTGCAGTTGTCATTTCATACTTGGCAATTCTCGTGCTTACGTTTTTGGCCGAACTTCGCTTTACCTTGATACTTGTCGGAGTCGTCCACGGAAATGTGAATTTTGTCAGACTGGCGAATGTTTTGGGTGCTGACTTAAATGCACCATTGTCTTCGGGCAAGGAGATGACTGAAGACGTAACTCCATTAATTGTCGCTGTCGCCGGGAAGCGGCCCGAGATAGTTGATTACCTAGTCAAAAATGGAGCGGATGTTAATCTCACCGAGTCGACGCATGGTCGGAGTCCGATTTTTTTTGCCGCTAAGAATGGAGACCTTGAGATGATTAAATTCTTGAAGGAGAGAAAGGCTCGCGTTGATTTGAAAGACAAGTCTGGAAAGAGCCCTTCTGACCTTGCGGTTGAGGCCAAGTGCGAGAGTTGCGCGGAAGAATTGGGATTAGGGAGCGGACACTGACATCTATGCGGCGGCTTAAAAGTTATGCTAGCGAGAAATTAAGGCTATCCGGAATAATTACGAATTTCCCATTTGGCTGGCGGTGGCTCACTACGTAAGCGATCCCTTCATCTGCGGTTACAATTGAGGAAAATCGAGAGTTCAAAAAAAGATTCGTAATCATCGCATCCGATGAACCGATGCCGTACTCTCCAACCAGCGAAGCCATATCGTCCCAGTCGAGTGCAGTTTCAAGCCATTCGGACTCATCTGATCCTCTAAGAGAGAAGAAATTAACGCCAAGTTCCTTGCACGTTTCATCCCAGATGGCCTCGACTTTTCCCTTCAAAAAATCTGCACAAAATTGGAGCCAGGCCTCTTTCCCGCCAAATTTCCGAGCGCGCAAAATCCGGCGCCAAGACTGAATCTGCTCCTCCTGGAACTTATAAGGCTTGTCCTGATTTTTCGCTTGTGTGAGTAGCGCATATACACTTTGAAGTTTGGCCTGCAAAGCACCATCTAGGTTTTTGCCTTGTATATTAAGGAGGTCGCATAAACCTTCGGGAATCATTACGCGGCGATGATTGTTGATAAACTCCAAGCGAATATTTACATTGGTAAAAATCGGAATTTCGAGCTCGGCCAGGTATTCAAAAAGTCCTTCGGATTCGCGATTGAATTTGTCCGGCGTGTAACTGGCGGCAAATAGAATGCTGGTATCCACCAAGCAGCCGCTTTTGATCTCTGGGTGACTCGAAGCCGTTCTTAGAACTTCAGAAAAGCGAACTACTCCTCCAAAGGCCAATCTAAATCTCCACGTCCCGGTTGCTGGGTGGCATAGCTGATCTTTTATCCTTCGCTTCTTCGTCCGAATTTTGCAGAATTTCGAGCAATTCCTTCGACGGCTTTCCGCGATTTTTTTCGCTGAACTGTCTAAGGCGTTTAACTGCACCTTTCTTTGGAACTTTCGGCTTCGACGATCTCATTTGTACACCTCTATCTCAGCACTATTTATAACACAATAAATGACACCGCTAAGTCATTGAAACTACCAATGGTTGTATAGCTTAATGATGGAGTCTTGCGGCCGCGATGGAACTTGCTCCTAGCTGGACCATAATCCGATTCTCGGATTTTGCGGCCGACCTGCGGCCGATTCACTTAACAAAATTCTCGAAATTCTCTAAACTTATTTTGAGGAGAATACCCTATCTTCGGTCAGCTTTCGGCACCTAGAGAGGAGGTCCCGGTTAAAAATGTGATCGATGGTAAGAAAAATACCAAACTACCAAAAAACTTTAAGATTACGTGTTGGTCCATACTACTATTGTCTTTGGTTTACTTCTCTGCGTTTTTCGCTGTCCGCGTCGGGTGGTGGTGGCAGGATTTAAACTTATTGGTCGACGAATGGGCATTAACATTTCGCATACTCCACGGCTCGTTAATGTTTTTGAACCTCGGCGTGGTTCTTACACTTTTCAATGGCGAATCCAGTGACTTAGAGGGAATTATTCTTAGGAAAAAGTGATAGCAAGTATAAATCTCTGGCGTTGCCCGAATATTTTTATGAACTGGTCATTTGGAATGCCGGGAAAATTTATTTAACCGAAAACGCGAAGCTCACCAAAGTCCTGTTAACCTTTTTTACAATTCACCCTGTCCACCGAGCGGGGGGTGTTTATGCGACACATGGGAGTGGCGTTTGTTTTACTATTCGTGGTGGGATGTTCAAAACCAAATACAGAATTGGATCCGAAGCAGTACATCGTTGTTCTAAATAAAAATATGAATGTGGAAGCTCGGCACAATGTATTGCCGGCACGCAAAGTTTTTAGCACGGCCTTGAAGGGCGGCGTTTATCATCTCGAAGACGAACAACTGCTCGCGTTGGCGAATGATCCGGATGTGGCCTATATCGAAAAAGATCAGATCATACGCATCAATGCCACGCAAATTAATCCCGAATGGGGACTCGATCGCATCGATCAGGCGCAACTGCCACTCGATAAAAAATATGAGCACGATGACGGTGGCTCACAGGTAAACGCATATGTGATCGACACCGGCGTGTTGAATTCGCATCAGCAATTTGGCGGGCGCGCCTTCAGTGGCGCCGATCTTGTCGATAACGACACCGACGCCACCGACTGTCAAGGCCACGGCACTCATGTGGCGGGCACCATTGGCAGCGCGCTTTATGGTGTGATTAAAAATGTGAAAATTTTCGGCGTGCGTGTGCTGGACTGTTCGGGCTCGGGCACGATGTCGGATGTGATCGCCGGTGTGGATTGGGTTACGGCCAATCACAAAAAACCCGCGGTCGCCAATATGAGTTTGGGCGGGAGCGCAAGTAAAGCGCTGGATGACGCCGTTAAGGCCAGCGTTCAAGCCGGAGTCACATATATAGTTGCGGCGGGGAATGAAAATGCCGACGCGTGTTCGGGCTCGCCATCGAGTGTGCCTGAAGCAATCACTGTCGGTGCGACTACGATCAGCGATTCGCGCGCTAGCTTTTCGAATTTTGGTAAATGTATAGACCTCTTCGCGCCCGGTGAAGATATTAAATCTCTCGGTATCAGCAATGTTACCGCCACCGATACGATGAGCGGCACTTCTATGGCCGCGCCCCATGTGGCGGGGATTGCGGCGCTGTATTTGTCGCGCCATCCGACGGCGTCGCCGGCGGAAGTGACAGCGGCAATTTTAAATGGCGCGATTTCGGGAAAGGTTCTGAATCCCGGATCCTTATCGCCCAACCGTTTGGCCAACGCGCGCTTGCTTGGTGGAGGCGGTGGTGGCGGCGGGGGCCCAGGCGAGCAGCCCGAGATTCCCAAAGATCCCGAGCTTGCGAACGGCAATCCGATATTGGGATTGGCGGGCGCTAAAAACGAACAGAAAAACTTTGTGATTCAGGTGCCCGCAGGCGCGCGGAATTTAACTGTGACCATGTCTGGCGGCACCGGCGACGCGGATTTATATTTAAAGTCGGTCTCTCCGCCAACATTGACCAGTTATAGCTGCCGCCCGTACCGCACCGGCAATAATGAAACGTGCACATTTCGCTATCCGCGCGCGGGATTGTGGTACGTGATGCTCCGTGGGTATGCGAATTTCAGTGGCGTGAAGTTGGTGGCTTCGTACTGAAGCACAGATATATAGACGTGAGAAAAACCGTCTCACCCTGATGCGCTTCGAAACCAACGGGATTTTGTTATACAGTTTATAGATTCTTGTCATTTGCCCGAGAGCGAATTTTTAAAAATCTGTCGGCGACTTAGTCGGAATGTGCGTATCTGGGGAGTCGCCGTTCATCAGAGTATCGAAGTTGTAGCGAGCAACGCGTAACCGCGCTTCACCGCGCATCATGACGATACAAAATTTCGCTGAGTTCACGCTCACAAAGTCGACGCCTCATCACGGATTGACACAATTCGACGGTTTCCTGAACTACACCTGGACCTGAGTCTAGGCACCACCCTTGCAGTCTACTAACCGTAACGAAGGGGTGTGAACATGAAACAATTTAACTGGTTAAGCGGCAGTATTTTAGCTGTGATCGCGGCCGGTTCCATCGGTTGCGGGCAAACTATGCGTCCGTATACTCATGGTGACGACTCGGTGATCGGCAGCGATGTTACAGACTCGTTAGCTAAGGCCGAGCTTGCCGCGAAAGATGCGCAAATCGCAATTGAAGAGGCGAACGCAATTATCGCACAGATTACGGATGAGAACGGCAATATAAATATAGGACTATTCAAGAAGGCTGCGGCCAACGAAGTTGTGGCGCAAGGTCTACTTGATCCGCTCGTCAATCAACTGCGCGGAGTCTTTGATAAGTTGTTTGCAAAGGTCCAATTGGTGAAAGACCAATTCGCTAAAGCTCGTCAGGCTCTAAAAGACGCTTTGGCAAAATTGGATCAAAGCAATCCCGCGAATGCGGCAATGGTCGCGAACATCATGGCGCAACTAGCAAAAATAGATCTGCTAGAAGCCCAGTTCTCGACTCAGATGCATAGTCTCGCATCTAAGCTGGATCTCGCGGTCGCAGGCCTCGACGGAATCATTAAAGGTGCAATCACCTTTATTCCGGGATGGGGTTCGATTATTGGTCTTGCGATCGACATGCTTGTCATGGGCGATATCAAGGCATTGATTATGGAATTAAAAGCCAAGTTGATGGCGCTGTAAACCAAGCCAAGCCCCATCAGATTTGGTACAGCCCGCCGTATGGCGGGCTTTGTTTTTTTTTGAGACACCTTCTAATTACTATAAGATTTCCTTGTGGTTGCGGGACTTGATTTGCCCGTCCGCTTCGCCGAAAATATAGGTATGGGGTGGGTCCCCAGGCCTCAACAAGGAGGAACGTCTACAATAGGAGTCTATCGGGCGCATTGATCCTTAACTCAGGATACGAGCCCATCAAAGTCGTGAACTGGCGGAAGGCGATCTGTCTTTGGTTTCAGGACAAAGTTGAAGTTCTTGAATTCCACTCCGTTTCAGTAATCTCTCCCAGCCGCTCCTACAAGCTTCCCGCTGTAGTTCGGTTGAAGCAGTATGTTCGTCCTTATTTATCCCTCACAGTCAGACTCTCGCGGCAGAATATCTTTTTGCGCGACAATCACATTTGCCAATATTGCCACATGAAGTTTTCTGAGAAGCGATTGACCATCGATCACGTCACACCCTTAAGCAAAGGCGGCAAGCACGAATGGACCAATGTGGTCACGGCGTGCTCGAGCTGCAACAACCGTAAGGGTGACAAGACTCCAGAAAAGGCCAATATGCGGCTGTTGACCCGGCCCGAGAAACCGCGCTGGCTGCCCAATCGAGATTTAGATCTTGAGGGCAATCGATTGCCCAGTTCCTGGCGGCCGTATTTGGCTGCCCGTTAGCTGGCTGTAAGATTTAGTTTATAAAGTAAAAATAGAAAGAGAACGATCACGATGACGACCACTTCCGAGCTCGGCTCGGCGAATCTCGACCGTTCTTTTTTGCGATACAGTTGCCCCATCACGGCGATCGACGTCGCTACCACCACACTCAATGCGGTGACGGCGTGAATGCTCTTCACCGAGCTAAACAACACTTGCGGATACATAAAATCTAGCGGAACGAAGAGAATCATATTGAAGGCGTTGCTGCCAAAAATATTTCCCAAAGCCAAATCGGGCGAGCCCATGCGAAATGCCACGAGAGTCGAAACCAGCTCGGGCAGCGAGGTCGCAAGAGCCACCAGTGTGGTCCCGATAAACGTGTGGCCGAGGCCGGATTGTTTAGCGAGTTCGTCGGCCGCTTGAACTAAATAGGGAGCCGCCACCAAGATCACGCCCGCCGAAATCAAGTAGCCTGAAAAAGCGATAATGATTGGTCGGGCATTGGCCTTCAATCCGCTAGCGGGTGCGTGCTCCTCTTCCGCCTTTGGGTCCTCGCTCCGTTCCAAGAAAATGAGTCTAAGGCCATAAAGGTAAACTAGCGCCACGGCCCAGGTAAATACGCTCACCCCGAGAACCGCGGTTTCAAGACGGGAGGCGATGCCAAGGCCAACGATCGCGGTTAAAATTATAGTTAAAACCGCAGCAAGTGAGTGATGCAGAAATTTTGGCGAAAAGGCCGTGCCCCGAAACGCTGAGGGAAAACCAAAGTCAAGAAGGGCGAGAATCAGTAGATTGAAAAGACTGCTTCCTAGAAGGTCACCGACGGCGAGATCGGGAAGGTCCAACTCAATGGCTTTTAAGTCGACCATCAATTCGGGCAGCGAGGTCGCGCCCGCAAGAAGAAGACTCCCTACGAACATGCGGCCCCAGCCGGTGGCATCGGCGATTTTGTCGGCAAACTTCGTGAGAACGTACCCGGCAATCACGATCACAAGAGCGGACGCTAAAAACTGCATTAAACTTGCGGCCATTAGAAGAACGCCTGTATTTGCAGTTCGGGATGAATCGATTGCGGGCTGCTATAGCCGGCAAAGCGTTTTGATTTTTCTGCGGGGAACGACGGGCTGAAGGTCGTGCTAACTCCGAAGCCGAGAAGAAGCCAAGTGTCTTGCAGGTTGAGCGACGCGCCGACGTGATAGTACGGGTATAAATAGTTGAGACCCCAGAATCCGCCTTCTAAATTTACGAACACATTTTTACTGAAGCGCAGCTCGTGCAGCGAGGTTAGATTGATCGCATAAGGTACGTTCGCGCGGCCCGGGTCCATGCGCAGCGAAAAGGGTCGAGTGTCGTCGATGTAATAGTAAAAACTGGTCGAGATATTTAGTCGGTACCAGGGCGTGAGCAGATTGTTGTAGGTGAGCTTCGTGTCCCACGCTTCCATTTTAAAGTTGTAGAAGCCGCTCTCGGTGTAATTGTTTTGCGCCTCTTCGTCGTCGCGGGTTTTGAAGTAGGCGAAGTCAAAGCCCAGCCGTTCGGTGTCTGAAATATCGCGAGCGTAGCGACCCATAATATTGTACATGCCGAAACCAAGGTAGGCGAAGGGGCTTACACCCATATTAAAATTGTCGGTAAACGCATAGGCCGCGTAGAGAGTGCCGGCACCGATTTCGCCTTGGTTCATCAGGGTGTTGTTCGGGGTCACAAGATGGCCCACCGAGCGACTTTCAAACTTTTTGAGCGCGGAAATTTTTGGTCTTTCAGTTTTTATCGAGGACTGGCCACCATCATTGGCGATGGCATGGGCGGAAAAAGCAAACCCCGCCAAGATTAAAATTATTAAACGCATTTTTCTCTTCCCACCCAAAAAAGGCCACCTCACGGCGGCCAATTAACAATCTGATTTGGGTAGTGATTAATGTCATGACGCGAACTGAAAAGGTACGGCGTACCTTAGAGTTTTGTGTATACGTCGGCGGGATCGAGCGCGGTATTTGTGTCATTGCCCAAGAAGAGCAGATTAGAACTCACTCCGACTAGAGTGCCGCTATTGGCCGGAATGCTTAGGCAGCTGCTGCCTGGTGCTATGGATACTGGCGTGTTTACTGCCCAAGCTGTGTATCCGCAAGTCGCTTCAAGATTGAATCCTGATGCTGCAGCTGCGCTCACCGGAGTTCGCGACACTCCAGTAATAGTAAATAGAAGTTGTCCTGCCGATGCGACGCTCGAAGGTCCAAGGGTAAAGGTCCCGGTGTACGCATCTGCAGATGCTCCTGTCACACAGTTGGAGTCTTGGAATACGCCGATCGCGATCGCCATGGTTCCATTCGCATAAAGCTCAATGGCAGTTCTATATGACGTCGTGCTTGTAGCGGGCTTACAGGTGCCCTTCCAGACGCCAGCAATTTCAGCGAGCGTTGGTGCGTGGGCCGTGGCAAAAGATCCAGCAACACTGCTACTGGATTTACTGCTGGATCCGGAATCGCAGTTTTGAAACGGCAAGAGGATTAAAGTCATTAAGGACACGATTGTTACAAATTGAGACTGAGAAGACATTTGGGGGGCCTCCATTGTTTTGGGGTACGAAGTCATATGCAAAGCGAAAGGCCATCCCCGTGCGCGTTTTAGACCCGCCGGAGAAATTCCGTCGCTTAGATCTTTGACTTTCGCAGGTAAGTTCTACGTCCCAGCCTGAGGCGAGAGGCTCTGCTCGATTTTTTCACTCGCGCCGACACAAGATGAGATCGCTGCGGACGCCAAAAAAAAGGCCACCTCGCGGCGGCCTTTAACAATCTGATTTGTGCATCGTCTAAAAAATCATGACGCGAACCGAAAAGGTACCTGGTACCCCTAGAAGGTTTGCGATTGGTTGTCGACTCCGTTGAGCAAGAGCTCGTTGTTCGGGTAGTAGATGACCAATTTTTCACTTCCTTTGCCGCGCTTGTAAGTCAGCGTGTTTTGTTGGCCGCCGTTGAGCTGCACGACCTCAGAGAGGCCGGTGTAGGCTTGATCTTCGGCTTTGCCGGCGAGCTTTATCCAGCCGCCCATTTCGATGGGCCCAAGATAGTCGTCGGCTTCGACCATTTCGCTGCCGCCGCTGCCAAGGGCCGCGGCCTTAATGCTGATCGAACCATCGGGAGCCTTGGCGATCATCGCCAGCGGAGCTTCGATCACCGCGACGGTTGAGTGCGGAAACGGCGCCATGCCCGAGGCATTCAGCAGTGCGGTCGAGTAGTCCATCGTGGCGTCTTGTTTACCGGCGGCCAACTCGGCTTCATAAGCCAAGCGAATCGACCGCGCTTTAGGAGCGTCAAGCAACAGCGATGCGAACACCGGTTGACCAAAGCCCTGCAAAGTTCCGCCAAATGCGCCGGCCAACTCTTGCTCGGCCACGCCATCGGCATTGCTGTCGATCAGCGCCGAAACTTCACAGTGCATCCATGTGGTCATGGGTGTGTGGAGTTTAAAGGCCATCTGCAGAATTTCTTCGGGCACACCGCTCGGGCCCACTTGCGAAACAATTCGGTAGCCCACGGACTGCAAGTCGCACGATCGGCTCTTCCAACTCTCATTGGGCGAGGCCAAGGCTTTGCGCGAGTCTTCACCAATCAAGTTAAACGCCAAAGCCAGACCCATCAGCGGTGATGAATTGGTTAGAGTCATCTTGTCGGCGCCCGGGGTTTGCCCCTGGATCATCGATGCCTGCGTAGCGATGGCCAAAGCCGGCAGATGCGCGACCACTTGGTTCTCGGCCATAAAAAGGATGCGGCCTTCGAGCTCAGCCGAGAACTGTTGCGGATTGCTCATCGTAACTTCAGCTTCGATCTGAATCGTAACTTCGGAGCCTGCGGGAATTGTCAGCGTCGGCGGCGCGATAAAACGCAAACCTGGCGACGACATCACTTGTACGTTCACCGCTAAATCCGCGTTCGAAATGTTTTTAAGCGCGACGGGCTTTGAGATTTTCCGCGACGTTCCCACTTGAATGCGGCCTAAGCTTAGAGCCGCGGGCGAGATGATTAACTTTCCTTTTATCGCCTTATCAACCTGTACACGCCCCGCGCCCTGCAAGGTCATCGGCACGCTCGGCAATACTTTAGAGGTGCCCATCACCAGAGCTTTTAACTCAAGCGCGCTCAAATCGGGACGAGCTTGTTTAAGCAACGCCATCACACCGGCCATATGAGGAGCAGCCATCGAGGTGCCGCTCATGCCCACGCCGGCCACGCCGCCACCCATCTCGGCCGAAATAATCGATTGGCCGGGGGCCGCGATTTCGGGCTTGAGTAAGTTGTCTTCGGAGCGGGGACCTTTGGACGAAAAATCGGTGATCGTGTCGATATTCTCGGGCTCGAATATTTTATCGGGCGTTTTAAATTGAATTTTGACCGCGCCGGTTTTCATATCTTCGAGAATTTTAAGTCCGGTGTCGTTGCCGATCATGACTCCGGGGATGTCATATTTCCCCTCTCCGCCCATGGCGAAGGCGCGGTTGCCCGCTTCGTTGTTGATCACCACGGCGCCGATCGCACCCGCTTCAGCGGCGCGGCGAACTTTTTCAGAGAATGGAACTTTTCCGCGCATAACCAAGGCCACTTTGCCTTGCAGCTCGGCTTTTTGCTCAGGCGTCAGGTCCACGTCGGCCAGGCCGATAAAGTGCAGCTCACCTTCGGTCGGACCAATTTGCTCGATCGGTTTTGAAATAGGGCCTTCAACCGCTTTGGTCAGCCAGGTGGTGGCGGCCGAATTGGTAAAACGCACAGACGGAAATTGCCAGTTGTGCATCATCCCGTCGATGCTGGCGGCAATCGAAATTGCGTCATCGGCCGTGCTCGGCGCGCCGACGATGTAGTCGACCGGGCCTGAGTTGCCGGCGGAAGCGACAATCACCGTGCCGGCGCGGGTGAGATTTTTAGAAGCTTCGGTGTAGAGAATTTGCGGAGTACCGAAGCCGCCACCGAGCGAGAGGTTAATGACGTCGAGACGATCGCTCAAATCCAAATCGCCGTTGGGATCGGCGGAGTATTCGAAACCGGCGATGACGACGGCGTCCATGGTCGAGCCGTCTTTGCCAAAAACTTTAATTGCGTAAATCGACGCATCGGGCGCCACGCCCGAATAGGTTTTTACACCATCACCAATGCCGGCAACTGTGCCCGCGACGTGCGTGCCGTGGCCCGCTTCATCGATGGGATTGGCGTCGGGTAGCGGCAAGTGATGTTTTGCGAACTGAGAGGCGGCGTTGAAATCGGTGCCGACCAAATCGAGACCGCCCACTACTTTTGCATTGGGGAACATGGGCGAGGAGCCGTTGGGATCTGTGGATTTAAAATCTTCTGGTTTACCCGAGCCACCAAGCATGGCGTGGGTGAAGTCGACTCCCGTGTCGAGCACTCCCACCTTCATGTTTTTGCCGGTGATGCCAAGCTGATGGGCGATGTCGGCGCCGATAAAACTCACCGAAGTGGTGGAGCTGGTCAGGCGGGGGGCTTGAATAATGCTGGCCGCTTCGGGCCGGTTCATTTGCCGAACCGGGTTGACATTGGTAGCTCCGGCCAATGCGCTGATCGACGGCATCAGGTCGGTGGGCGCGTAAACGGCGAGGCCGTTGAGCGTGAGGCGATATTTGTAAATCACCTGCGCTTGCGGCGCGACCGACTTTAGTTTTTGTTCGAATTGGGCTTGCTCGGCCAATACGGTTTGCTTGGCGTCTTCGGGAATTTGTAACCCACCCGGGGTCGCCTTGGCGACGGCGAGAAGGGCCGGAGATTTTAGTGTGACGATAAAAAGTTCGGGCACCACACCGATCGCTCGATTGCTAAAAATATCGGCGGATGGTTGGCCTGGCTCGGAAACTGGCTTTTCTGTTTTCTGCGTGCACGCTGCGTTCACGGTAAGTATCAGTGCTGCTGCAACCCAACCGCGAATTATCAAAGATGTGTTCATCCTCTTCCCCCCTATTGATCAAGCAAGGTAGTGAACCCAGTCCTATCTGTAAAAGTTTTTAGAAATTTTTAACGGGTAGAAACTTATTACAGGACGATGCGCGTTAAGAGCCTAAAACTCCTAGAGTGGGCCGTTTGGGATGGCTAAAATATTTCTTATAGCCGAACAATTTGAGATCGCGTCAAAGCGAGCTCCGGAGGTCTCCTAATATGTACACATTTAAGTTTATCGGCCTGTTTCTAGCGACGCTGCTTAGCGCTACAGTTTACGCGCAAAGCATTCCCCTGCAACAGCTCACCGATGAAGACGTTAAGAACCTGGTTAAAGAAACTTCCGCCAACTTCAATCACACCTCAGTATCGGGTGCGAGTAGTTTAGGCACTTTGTGGGGTTTTGAATTGGGCCTGGTGGGTGGGATGACCAAAACCCCTAAGATCCAAACTTTGGTGCACAGGGCTGAGCCGTCGACCAAGGCCGATCAAATCCCACACGGAGAGTTGATTGGTCGCTTAACGGTTCCGGCTGGAGTTACCGTCGAGGCGGGATTTATTCCCAAAATCGGCAAAGAAGATTTTAAATTTCAAACGATCAGCCTGGCCGCGATGTTTACTCCCACGGAAGTTTTTCTCGATTGGCCGTTGAGCGTCGCCGCGAAACTGCACATGACGAAAACCGATCTCAACTTTCGCGATGACGTGGGCGGTCCGCCGCCGGTGGACACTAAGTTCGATTATAAGAGCACGACCACGATGTTCACGTTGTTGGCCAGCAAAGACTTTGTGGTCGTCGAGCCTTATCTCGGCTTCGCGTTTGGCCAAACTAAGGGCGATTTGGACGTCACCGGTTCGACCACGGTCTTTGCTATTCCTCAACAAAAGGCCTCGGCCAAGGTTTCGGGCTCTGGCTTTTTGGTCGGCGCGGAGCTTAAGCTTTTGATTTTCAAGGCCGGCATCGAATACTCAAAAATCTTCGACACCAGTCGCTTCACCGGCAAATTGTCTCTGTACTTCTAAAAGGCGATGGCGTTTGTAACGTACAAAGAGAAATTAAAGAGCGTCTCGCAAAAATTGATCGAGGCGCAAAAACCCATTCGCATTCTCAATAGCATTCGCACCAGCCCGAAGTGGGATGACGAGCTTAGGAAATCCGCGTTTAAGGATATTCCGGCCGACGCCAAAGCTCATTACGACAGCATCGCGCTCGGCTTTGACCCTCAAG
>CAYVRZ010000049.1:0-13933 GCA_964453895.1 uncultured Pseudobdellovibrionaceae bacterium
GCCGGTTGTGCCGGTATTATCCCAAGCTTGCAGTTCGACATGTCCGGTGGTGTCGTTGGCGTACTGGGGCAGGATGACAAACTCAGTTTCAACTTTTTTGAAAACGCTCGAGTTGTTTGACGCCACTTCAATCGAGCCATCGGTATTGACCCGCAATCCTTCGCCCGAATCGCCATCATTGTTCAACCAGTTGGCACCAAGACGCAGGTTTTGAGTCGCAGTGTGGTTACCAAGATTGTCGGCACCACCGGTCGCGCTCGTGGCCATCGATGCCCATTGGCCTGCTTCATAAACTTCAAATCGCGAGATGTTCGTGTTGTAACGGATCATACCGTTTGCGGCTGCAGCGGCGCGTTCAGCGGTGGAGCCGCGGGGAAGGAGTAGGCTGGATAGATTGCCGGTGCCGTTGAGATCGAGAATCGAGCCAGCGTTGGGCGATGTGGATCCAATGCCTACGGAACCCGTATCGCGAATTGTGATCGCCTCTATATTTCCAATTTGGAAATTCAAGTTATTCGATTGGTTACGAATGGCAGTTAGTAGCGATGAATTCTGTAAAACGATTTCTGTATCGCCCGTGCCATACACGTGCAACATTTCGGCAGGAGTTGCCGTGCCAATACCGACATTACCGTTGGTGTCGATTCGAATCCCTTCACCGTTCGTGCCGTCGAAGCCGAGCCAGTTGTTACCGAGTTGAACATTTGCCGTGGCGATATGGTTACCAAGATTATCGGCACCAGTGCCGGTGGCCATATTGTACCAGTTGCCGTTTTCGTAAACTTCGAATTTTGCGAGCGTGGTGTTGTAGCGAATCATACCGTCAACGCCGGTTGTCGGGCGATTGGCCGTGGTTGCTCGCGGCAAAACCACCGCCGAATCAAGATTTGAGGCGCCCCAAAAATCTGCGACTGCGCCAGGTGTGACCGTGGCCGTGCCGATGCCTAAGAATCCATTCGCATTGAGTTGCGGAATTTGATTGGCTCCGATACCAACGTCGACAGTGACGGTGCCCGTGGCTGTAATATTGCCGCCGATCAAGCCGCTACCCATCGCTACGAAAGTTACGCCGGCATTATCAACAGGAGTAAATGCTTCCCACGCCGAGCCATTGTGGCGCAGCACTTGGCCGACGGTCGGAGCGGTTGTCGAGACGTTTACGCCGCGGAGATTGCTAATGTCGGTCAGGTTGCTACCATCGATCACGGGTAGGCGATCACCGGCTGCGACTTGCACGATTTGACCATCGGTGACGCCAGTGTCGATGCTTAGAGTTTTAACGGTTGTGGGGCCAGAGACTACGAGGCCATTCTCGCCGGCGAGAGTGACGATTCCTGTGTCCGTGTCAGTGAACGTTTGAACCACATCCGTCCACCCGCCATTTTCAAAAATTTCCATTTTCGCGGTGTTGGTGTTGTAGCGGATCATACCGTTAACGCCCGTCGGGCGTGCGGCTTGTGAATCGCGCGGAACAATCAATGCACTCATCGCGCCAGAGCCGTTTACATCTAAGATCGAATTTGCATTCGGTGTGTTGGTGCCTACGCCCACATTGCCAACGCCTGCGACAAATACGCCTTCAGCGCCGCCATCACCAGACAAGAAGAAGCCGTTTAACTGAATATGTTGAGCGGCAATATGTGAGCCTAAGTTATCAGCGCCTGCACCGGGCGAGCGAGCTTCCCAACGTGAAGCCGAGTTGTTCCATGTCAAAACTTGGTTGTCGGCCGGAACGCCTGCGAGAACGTTGTTGGACTGCAATTGCACTGCATTTACGTTTGTAAGTTGCGAACCGTTAACACCAGGCAGGCGCGAGGTGCCGTCAAGTTGCACGATTTGATTCGGACCGGTGCCCACGTCTAAAGTTAATGTGCCCGTCGAGGTAATATTACCACCGAGCATACCGCTACCCATCGCTACAAAAGTAACACCGGCATTGTCGACAGGAGTAAATGCTTCCCAAGCCGAGCCGTTGTGGCGCAAGACTTGGCCGACGGTCGGCGCGGTTGTCGAAACATTCACGCCGCGAAGATTTGCGATATTAGTTAAGTTGCTACCATCGATCACCGGTAGGCGGTCGCCGGCTGCGACTTGCACGATTTGGCCCGTCGTGACGCCTGTGTCAATCGAAATGGTTTTTGTAAGTGCCGGGCCGCTAACTAGAGCACCATTCGCGCCGACTAAAGTTACGACACCGCTATCGGTGTCGACATCCGCGGCACAACCCCAGCCGAGTGAAGTGTTCCATTTTAAAACTTCGTTATCTGCGCACGCATCGGCAAATGTAATCGCGCCGCCGGTCGTGCCGTCAGTAATTAGCAATCGGTTAACGCCGCCGCCAGTCGATTGCATCATCGCCGTGGTAATACGGTCGTTGCGAATCGTCGCAGTTACGGAGCCCGAGCCGCTTGCAGTTACATCGCCGCTTAAAGCGGTTATGCCGCCGTCGCCCACTTGCACCACATTGGTCCAACCGCCGTTTTCGAAGATTTCCATTCGAGCCGTGTTGGTGTTGTAGCGGATCATACCGTTGACGCCCGCAGGCCGTGCGGCCTGATCATCACGCGGAACAATCATCGCACTCATCGCGCCCGAGCCGTTGACATCTAAAATCGAATTTGCATTCGGAGTACTGGTGCCGACGCCCACATTCCCTGCGCCCGCAACAAAAACCCCTTCCGCGCCGCCGTCGCCCGAGAGGAAAAATCCGTTTAACTGAATATGTTGACCCGCGATATGCGAGCCCAAATTGTCGGCGCCCGCTCCTGGAGTTCGCGCTTCCCACTGGGCGGCGGCGTTGTTCCAAGTCAAAACTTGATTATCGGCGGGGAGGCCAGCGGCCACATCGCGCGATTGGATCTGAACTGCATTAACATTTGTAAGTTGCGAGCCGTTCACAGCGGGGAGGCGCGAAGTGCCGTCGAGCTGCACAATCTGATTCGGGCCCGTACCGACGTCAATGGTGAGAGTGCCCGTGGCCGAAATATTTCCACCGAGCATTCCCGTACCCATCGCGACCAAAGTTACGCCCGCATTATCAACCGGAGTAAACGCTTCCCAAGCCGAGCCGTTGTGGCGCAGCACTTGGCCGACTGTCGGAGCCGTGGTCGAAACATTTACGCCGCGGAGATTCGAAATTCCCGTCAGGTTGCTACCATCGATCACCGGCAAACGATCGCCAGCAGCCACTTGTACGATTTGACCAGTGGTCACACCAGTGTCGATCGAAATTGTTTTTGTAAGCGCGGGTCCGCTGACCAAAGCGCCATTGGTGCCCGAAAGATTTAAGATCCCGCCATCGGGCGTTTGCACCACATCCGTCCAGCCGCCGTTTTCAAAAACTTCCATCTTAGCGGTGTTGGTGTTGTACCGAATCATACCGTTGACGCCGACCGGACGCGCGGCTTGCGAATCGCGCGGAACAAGCAAAGCGCTCAATCCCGCAAGACCATTAATATCCATGATCGCATTTACGTTCGGTGTGTCGGTACCCACGCCCACGCGGCCACTGCCGTCCACAAATACGCCTTCATCTTGGCCGTCGCCACTTAACCAGAAGGCACCCAGTTCGATATTTTGTGTGGCCACATGTGAGCCCAGGTCATCGGCACCAGCGCCCGGAGTGCGCGCTTCCCAACGGGCCGCCGAGTTGTTCCAAGTCAAAACTTGGTTGTCAGCGGGGACTCCGGCAAGAATTGTGTTTCCACGAATCATGGCCGCATCGACCTGCGAGGCATCAAGACCAATCGTCACTACACCCGAAGATCCACCGCCAGTGATCGGCGATGAGGCTACAATCGAAGTGATCGCGCCGCTGATATCGCCAATACCCAAAGTCGGAATCACCGACGGATTCAACTTACCGCCAGCATCAGTCATCGGCACTTCAAGAGCGCCGTTGCCCACGTCTTCAAGCGAAGCGGTGCCGAGGCCTAGGTCCGCTCCGTTCAACACAACCACACCAGTTTTGCCGTTGACCGACACAACCGGGAAGTCGATGGCCACACTGGCCGCGCTTGTCACAACGCCTTGAGCATTTAAGCCAATGCGCGAAACCGTGGTCGATGAGCCGTACATGCCCGCCGCGATGCCGGTGTTTGGCAAAGCCGCGCCCACATCCACGCATCCCCAGCCGGTTGCGCCCCATTGCAAGATTTGGTTCAAGGCACAAGTTTTAAAGCGCAGCAGGTTGGGATCGGTGCCATCGCTGATCACCAGGCGATTGATGCCCATGCCCGCATTGTCGAGTTTTTCTGAGGTGATCGCATCGGTCGCAATCTTAGCTGTGGTTACGGTGCCCACGTTGATCGTCGGGTTCGGGTACGTGCCGGTTAAATCGCCGCCGGCCACGCCGCTTGCGCCGAAGCCCACAAAGGCCGCGCCATTCCACAAGCGAAGAGCGTCGAGTTCTGTGTTGTAAAACATGCGGCCTTCATCGCCGACGCCAAGGCCGAGTCCGCCTTCTTGCGCGTTGGTAAAATGGCCGAGCATTAATGTGCGCTGATTGCCCATGGTGATATGACCCGTGTTGTACAGATCAAAACCGCCGTAGGTTACGGGACCAGTCATTGTGCCACCGGCTAAGGGCAACTTGGTTGCATCAACGGCCGACGGTGTTCCCACCAACCAAGCACTACCGTTCCAGATCAGTGTGTTGCCATTCGCAACACCAGTGGTGTTCACCAAATTTCCGGCGAGGCGCGAGTCAGCATAAGTTTTGTTAACCGCATCACCACCGGCCGACGGTGTGCCGACGTTAGTGATGGTTTGGTTGTTGAAGGAGTACGGCGCTGCCAGCGTATTTGTTAAAAGCTGAACCAACTTCGCATAGTTCGAAGCCGAGAAAACGTTTTCCACATTCGATTGGGTCAGATCCGTGCCGACGTCGTCGCGCACCACGATCAGGTCGGCCAATGTGCGGCCTTGAATGGTGTCGGCGATCATTGCGTAGGCCGAGGATTCAATCGGCACATCGGGAGTCATGGCCGTCATGCCGCTACCCAGGTTGTAGTACACGCGAATCAAGCGATCATCGCCGGGCAATAACAAAACGCCGCCCACACAACCAGTAACAACTGTATTGGGCGCACCTGGATTCGCAAAGACTTGCCAAGTTAGATCGGGGCCGCCCGAAACAAAGTTAGTGACGGCGGTGCCTTCACCCAGCTGAAGTGAAAATCCACCTTTTGAGCCCGAAAGATTTTGCGCACTGTGCGTTTCTTCGTAGAGTTTGCAAGTCGCACCTTTGTCCCAAATCTCCAACCGAAAATCGACCGACGTACTTGTGACGGGTAGGCCCGAGGGGAGAAACAAACCACCAGAAATATTTAAACTTTTTGGCGCATATTGCGCGAAGGCAGAGAACGGCGTCGCGATTATTACTATCGCAACCCACAACATAGATGTGACTCGCCGGTTGAAAACCGTCACTTACGTACCTCTTCAGATATATTTATCGGTTTATTTAGCTCTGAACTGGACCGCGATTCTCATTCTGAATCGCGAAATCTGGCGCGCGCATGTCTCGAACCGAAACGGGGAGAGTGGACGCGCGTGCCTTTTTGATACTCCGACCGCACATACGGACTCGGTCACCGTGGTCATTTGAACCGCGATCGTGTCTCTTTGGCACTCCGAGCACACCTGCGAACTAGGTCACGACAAGGCGCGCAGTCACCTAGATCGACGGTCTGCTCGGAGTGGGCAAGAAGTGCCCAGGGCGACCGCCGCGGCGCTTTGGCCGACGCGCGCGAGCCCAGCCAAGTCGCGCACTACCGGCGAACGCAGCGGACGAACGCCCAAACAAGATGTTTGTCGTAATCATTCAGAGTATTCCCGTTGTCGAAGTTTTTAGCGTAAACATGGTAATCGCTCGACTCGGTCGACGAGAGATATGTATTGTTTGGCGCATTTATTGTTTGAAATTGGCCTATGCCCGCTCTGTTGCTATAGACCACATTTAATTCATTGAGTGCTGGTAAATACCAATCGGTATGGCCACTTTCGTTTAGGCCTTCGCATTGAACGGCGGCTGGATATGGGGCCGCGCCATCCGAGAGGCCCGCCCACGCTGCGGAGTTCGACTGGCCGGTCGTAACATTCGAGAGTCCACCGTGGGTGATCCAATTTTGGACAGAGCTGAACGAAAACGAAAAGGCCGCTCCCGTACAAGTGCTGCCGTTCCAAGTTTGTCCCAGGTCGCAACGGGTAGTGTACATCGGCACTCCGCCGTCGGGTGTAGTGCCAGCGTAGACTGTGCCGTCAGCGCACACGGTTCCAACTGGGGGCGGGCTTCCCGGTAATCCCGAGCAGTCTCCTGCCGTACTTGCCGTCCACGAGTCGTTGACACCACCAACATTCATAGTTGCCGTGCGAGTCGTCACAGAAGTAGCTGCAGTGGTCAGGCGCAACTGAATGTATTGCCACGGTTCAACGGTGGCGGCGCCCGACGTCCAAGTCTGCGCGACAACGCCACAAGTGGGGTCGTCGCAAATCCGATATTCGGGCGATCCGTCTCCGGAGATAGAAGTGGCGACCGCGCAGTTGAAACCGCTGACTTGCGTAGGTGTGGAAGTCACGAGAGTCGAAGTCGCCTGATTGCTAAGGCCGGGCACGTCAAAAGGTGATGCCGTCGTGTCGGTGCAGGTGAGCTGTGTCCGCACGCACCGGACGTGGACCGGCGAGGCTTGCTTGTCCCATTGAAGCCAACTTCCATCCTGAAATAATCTTATGTTGGCGACATTGCCCCAGCCAAACATGTCGTTGGATGTCCAATAGTGTGAGGTTGCATCTGATTTGAAGTTGCCGATAACGGCGCGCGCGTTGTAGAGCACGGTCAGTTCGTCTGTGGATGGCAAATACCATCCTCTCGAATACCCAGCGGCATTGGTGCCGCTCAAGTATTTGCAAGCGTTGGCCGCGGGATAAGGCGCACCACCATCGGTCGATGCTGTCAGGACTTCTGTGTTGTAGCGGCCGCTACCAGAAGTAACGTCGGTCCAAACATCGTTCGTGGCCCAAGTCGTGGGCGAAGCCGCGCCATCACACGCGCTTCCGTTCCAGTTTTGGCCCAGATCGCAGCGCGAGGCGAACATGGGCTCGCTGGTTGCGGGTGAGTTGCCGACGTAAACCGTACCATCGGCGCATACGGTGCCCACGGGCGGCGGCGTGCCGGGTAGGCCTGCGCAGCTGCCTGCGGTTGAGGCCGACCACACCGAGGCTGTTCCGCCCGCGATAACCGTCGCCATATTCGCAACACCGCCGGTCGCAGAGGTGGTCAAACCGACTTGAATGTATTGTCCGCTTTGCACTGAACTTGGTGCCGATGTCCACCCTTGAATCGGTGTTGCGCAGGCGGCATCACTACAAATTCTAAATTGCGGTGATCCTGTTCCTGAGATGGTGACGGGCACGGCACAATTCATACCGGTCAACTGCACAATATCGGACGTCACCGGAGTCGAAACGGTTTGATTGGTCAGATTGGTAAACGAAAATGGATTGGCCGTCGCCACCGTGCAAGCCGCAGCCTGAACGAGATTCCAACCCGTGCCGTTGCAAAACTCGAGTACGTTGGTCGCCGTGTTGTAACGGATCGCGCCTCGATTGGTGGCAGTACAGTTGGCCACGTCGGGACCAACTTTAACACTGCCACTTACATCAAGGCTTGTAACTGCGTCGGTTGTTCCGATGCCGAGCCATCCCGCGCTGTTATTCCAAGTTAAATTGGACGAGCCGGCAAACGAGCCGCCATTGTTGAATTGAACTTGGGTCGTAGCACCGCCCGCAGACACGGATCCGGTGGCCATGGTGGCCCAATTGTTGTTTTCATAAACTTCGAATTTTGAAAGGTTGGTGTTGTAACGAATCATCCCGTTGATGGCGGCCACCGCGCGCTCAGAGGTCAATCCGCGCGGAACGATCATCGACGACAAGTTGCCGGTGCCGACCACATCTAAGACCGCGCCGAGAGACGGCGAAGCCGAACCGATCCCGATGCGGCCGCCCGAGATTGTGGTGCCGGTGCCGTCCATACCCACACCAAAGATCATATTGGCGATCGACATTTGGTTCGAACCAGTCGGCGACGGAACGTCGATGTTCGTGCCGATAATCAAATTGCCACTGCCAGTGGTGAGGTTGTTCCCCGCGTTGACCCCGATCAAAATGTTGTTGTCCACGGCTTCCATGAACATGCCGGCACCAGATCCGATGACGACATTTCCATTCTGGGCGTGCGGTCCGCCTGCGGAGGCGGCTCCCGCCGACCAAGTGCCGATGGCCACGTTGTTAGATCCGGTATTATTCTGGTTCTGAGCTCGGAAGCCGATGGCCGTGTTGCCCCCCCCCGATGTCTGATTGAACAGAGCCATTTCGCCAATCGCCGTATTATCGCTGCTGGTGGATTGTATGAGACTCACCCAGCCCACGGCCGTATTTCCACCGCCCGTGACGTTACTGCCAAGTGCTCCGGCGCCAATGGCGGTGTTTCGATCGCCGGTCGTATTCGCGTCAAGAGCTTCATAACCAAAAGCCGTGTTGTTGTCGCCCGTGTTCACATCACCCGCGCGCAACCCTAAGAATGTCACGTTCGACGCACCTGTGGTCTTGCCGTCCGTCAAACCGTCGATGTTGGTCGCGCCGCCGCCAGAGCCAGTGGCCAGCTGCGCCCACTGATTATTGGCGTAAACTTCAAACGCCGCGAGGTTCGTGTTGTAGCGGATCATGCCGTTGGCCGGTGCAGCCGCGCGCTCAGCGGTGGTTCCGCGCGGAACGAGTAGGCTCGACAGATTGCCCGTGCCGTTCAAATCAATAACCGCGCCAACATTGGGAGCTGTGGTTCCGATGCCTACATTGCCTAGTGGCGAAATTCGCATCCGCTCTTGATATGTAAAGGCTCCGGTTTGTTGACCAATAACGATCGACGGTGCATAGCCCGCGGTCTCGGAAACCACTCCCATATAGCTGTGTTGGTAATCTGCGGCCGTATTCCGGGCGAACCACTTGGTCAAACTCGCGGTTCCGTCCAGAGTGTGCGAACTGCCGAAGTACGGGCCTGCCACCTGCGGTTGGTTCGACCCGCCCGATGCAGAATATACGTCCGGATCCCAATGATAGTTAGTGAGTCCACCCTGAAGAATTGCGCCACCACCGTCCAATTCCAAAGTGGGTGCGGCACCGACGCCAAGAATCATACGATCCGGTCCGGGGCTCCAAATTCCTGAGTCCGTGTCGCCGACAAAAGAAATTCCGGGCGCGGTTCCTGTTCCGACGGTTGCGAGAACCTGTTGTGTCGCGGTGTGGTTGCCAAGATTGTCGCCCAAGCCGCTGCCGGTAACCATATTGGCCCAGGTGCCGTTTTCATAAACTTCAAATTTGGAGAGATTTGTATTGTAACGAATCATTCCGTTGGCCGGTGCAGCCGCGCGCTCAGCGGTCGTTCCGCGCGGAACGAGCAGACTCGAGAGATTGCCTGTGCCGTTGAGGTCCAAAATTGAACCTGCGTTTGGCGCCGTGGTACCCATGCCGATTCGGCCATTATCAAAGATGCGGAAATTCTCAACAAATGCAGAGCCATTATAGCTGTAGAACGCCAACCCTCGGCCTGAGCCGCCGCGAATCGCGTTAATACCACCGGTTGAGTTCGAGATCGTCGGACCATCTTCTGTAGAAAACCGCAGAAGCGGTGTGGCGCGCTCACTGATTGGAGCCGCGCGATCATCGACGATCACCAGCGCCGGATTGCTGGAGTCGTCGGACGACAAAACATTCCGGTCACTGACTCCACCCATTGTAAGGTAGCTGCCACCGTTAAATCCATCGGTCGCCGTAATCCTGCGTTCCGAATACACGCCGGTGGTCGCATTGGCGATGAGAATCGGAGTGCCGAAATTGTCTTCGACTCGCAAAATATCGCTAGCCGTCGACCAAATGTGCAAAGGTGCAGACGGGTTATTGGTGCCGATCCCCACATTGGCCGTGGAGTAGTGAATCTCATTGCCTGCGACGGTAGACCACTGCGAACCGCCGCCACTGGCGACCATATCCTTCCACTGCGTTTCATAAACTTCAAACTTGGCGGTGTTGGTGTTGTAGCGGATCATCCCGTTCGCGGGAGTGGCGGCGCGCTCGGCCGATGTGCCGCGGGGGACGAGTAAGCTTGAAAGATTGCCTGTGCCGTTCAGATCTAAAATTGAACCCGCATTCGGAGTGGTGGATCCGATCCCGACATTTCCCGATACAGAAATTCGCATTCGCTCAACGCTGTCAATTCCGAACGAGATCGGGGACGCGCTCACTGTGGCAATGCCCGCAGAAGTGTCATTCGCGCCGTCTGCGAAGTAGCCGAAATTCACACCCATAAAATTCCCCGTACTTCGGCCGACGGACGACAATGCGTGGAACCCCGCGCCCGCTCCGTCATTTTGTGAGACATCGAAATAGGTCGTCGAATTTCCGCCGCCCACGACAAAACCAGTACTGCCATAGCGAGCGGTTCCAGAACTGTCGATGCGGAGCCGCTCGGTGCCGTTTGTGGAGATGGCGATGGAATCCGGTCCGGCGCTCCAAATTCCGGTGTTAGGATCACCGGTAAAGCTGATCCCCGGCGCGTTTGCCGTACCCAAAACCGATAAAAATTGGCCGGTCATCGGGAGCGAACCGTTGCGAAGGAAGTCACCTGTACCGACAGTGCCGGTTGCGATCGTAGCCCAATTGTTATTTTGATAAACTTCAAACGCCGCGAGGTTCGTGTTGTAGCGGATCATCCCGTTGGCGGGTGTGGCCGCACGCTCGGCCGTCGTGCCGCGCGGAACGAGCACAGAGCTTAAATTGCCCGTGCCATTAAGGTCGAGAATGGCGCCTGCGTTCGGTGCTGTGGTGCCCATGCCGACGCGACCGTTGTTCGTGATTCTCATTTGCTCGGCTCGCGTACCGCCGGGCGATGTTGTCAAAAGCAGATCTCCTTGCGGCCCATCAGATCCGATAAAGGCATGTTGGTCGATAGAACCGCCGTCGGCCCAGTACCCGATCGAAATTCCGTTGTAGTTGTCCGCTCCGCGATTGATTAAGACAAGGGCCTGAAATCCGGTTCCGCCCCAATCGGCGCCACTTATATCCAATTTTGTGTTTGGTGTGGGTTGGCCAATCCCCACATAGCCATGTTGGTTCACCACAAATGGAGTGCCGTCCGCGGCCATATCTGAAACTCTAAACGAATCAACTGCAGCCGTGTTTAGCACATCAAGTTTTGTGGCTGAAGGAGCTACGCCAACGCCAACATTGCCGTCGGTATCAACGCGAATGCCCTCGCCAGCTGTGCCATCAAAGCCAAGCCAGTTGTTGCCCAGCTGAATATTGGCGGTGGCCGTATGATTGCCCAGATTATCGGCGCCCGTGCCCGTGGCCATATTGTACCAATTGCCGTTTTCGTAAACTTCAAACTTTGCGAGCGTGGTGTTGTAACGAATCATACCGTCAACGCCAGTCGTGGGGCGGTTAGCGGTTGTCGCTCTCGGCATAACCACTGCCGAATCAAGATTTGAGGCGCCCCAGAAGTCGGCGACCGCGCCAGGAGTGATAGTGGCCGTGCCGATTCCTAAAAATCCATTCGCATTCAGTTGTGGGATTTGATTGGCTCCGATACCAACGTCGACGGTAACGGTACCGGTGGCTGTAATATTGCCGCCGATTAATCCGCTACCCATCGCTACAAAAGTAACGCCCGCATTGTCGACCGGAGTGAACGCTTCCCAAGCTGAGCCGTTGTGGCGCAGAACTTGGCCTACGGTCGGCGCAGTTGTTGAAACATTCACGCCGCGCAAATTGCTAATGCCCGTGAGATTGCTACCATCGATCACGGGTAGGCGATCGCCGGCTGCGACTTCTACGATTTGCCCGGCGGTTACGCCGGTGTCGATGCTTAGAGTTTTAACGGTGGCCGGGCCGGTCACTACAAGACCGTTCTCGCCGGTGAGGGTTACGATTCCGGTGTCTGTGTCGGTGAACGACTGCACAACATCCGTCCAACCGCCGTTCTCGAAAATTTCCATTTTCGCCGTGTTGGTGTTGTAGCGAATCATACCGTTTACGCCCGTGGGGCGTGCCGCCTGCGCATCGCGCGGGACGATCAGGGCACTCATCGCGCCCGAGCCATTTACATCTAAGATCGAATTTGCATTGGGGGTATTGGTGCCAACGCCCACATTCCCTGCACCCGCCACAAACACACCTTCGGCTCCACCATCGCCAGACAAGAAAAAGCCATTTAACTGAATATGTTGTGCGGCAATATGCGAACCTAAATTATCAGCGCCAGCGCCTGGAGCACGCGCTTCCCAGCGAGTGGCCGAGGCATTCCAAGTTAAAACTTGATTGTCGGCAGGCACGCCGGCGAGAACGTTGTTGGATTGCAACTGCACGGCATTCACATTTGTAAGCAGCGAACCGTTGACAGCGGGGATGCGCGATGACCCATCAAGTTGCACGATTTGATTCGCGCCTGTGCCGACGTCGAGATTCAGGGTTCCCGTCGACGTAATATTGCCGCCGATCATACCGCTACCCATCGCTACGAAAGTGACACCGGCGTTATCAACAGGAGTGTAGGCCTCCCACGCCGAGCCATTGTGGCGGAGCACTTGGCCGACCGAGGGTGCAGTTGTCGAAATATTCACGCCGCGCAGATTTGCGATGTTTGTCAGATTACTACCATCGATCACGGGTAGGCGGTCGCCCGCCGCCACTTGCACGATTTGGCCCGTGGTTACGCCGGTGTCGATGGATATAGTTTTTGTAAGCGCAGGACCGCTCACTAGAGCACCATTCGCTCCAACCAAAGTTACAACGCCGCTGTCGGTATCTATATCTGCAGCGCAGCCCCATCCGAGCGTGGTGTTCCATTTTAAAACTTCATCGTCGGCGCACGAATCTGCAAAAGTAACCGCGCCGCCGGTTGCGCCGTCAGTAATTAGCAAACGATTCACACCGCCGCCGGTCGACTGGATCATGGCCGTGGTAATACGGTCGTTGCGAATCGTCGCAGTCACCGAGCCCGATCCACTTGCAGTCACATCGCCGCTCAGAGCAGTAATGCCGCCATCGCCAGCTTGCACCACATCTGTCCAACCACCGTTTTCAAAAACTTCCATCTTGGCGGTGTTGGTATTGTAGCGAATCATACCGTTGACGCCTGTGGGGCGTGCGGCCTGATCATCGCGCGGAACAATCAACGCACTCATTGCGCCCGAACCATTTACATCTAATATCGAGTTTGCATTGGGAGTATTGGTGCCGACGCCCACGTTTCCTGCGCCAGCTACAAATACACCTTCAGCGCCGCCGTCGCCAGATAAGAAAAATCCGTTTAACTGAATATGTTGAGCCGCGATATGCGAGCCTAAATTATCGGCGCCCGCACCCGGGGTGCGCGCTTCCCATCGTGCGGCAGCGTTGTTCCAAGTCAGCACTTGATTGTCGGCGGGAAGGCCGGCCGCTACATCGCGCGACTGGATTTGCACTGCGTTCACATTAGTGAGTTGCGAACCATTAACGGCGGGAAGTCGTGAGGTGCCGTCGAGTTGGACGATTTGGTTCGGCCCTGTGCCGACGTCAATAGTTAGTGTGCCGGTGCCAGTGATATTCCCACCAAGCATACCGCTACCCATCGCTACCAAAGTAACGCCCGCATTATCAACCGGAGTAAATGCTTCCCAAGCCGAACCGTTGTGGCGCAGCACTTGGCCGACCGTGGGTGCGGTTGTCGAAATATTTACGCCGCGGAGATTTGCGATATTAGTCAGGTTGCTACCATCGATCACAGGCAAGCGATCGCCCGCAGCGACTTGTACGATTTGTCCTGCGGTAACGCCCGTGTCGATTGAAATCGTTTTTGTAAGAGCCGGGCCGCTCACCAGAGCGCCATTGGTGCCCGAAA
>CAYVRZ010000050.1:0-10458 GCA_964453895.1 uncultured Pseudobdellovibrionaceae bacterium
GAGTTCCGAGAGCGATTCATCGTGGAGATTTGCGCCGACGAATGGAATGCATTTTTGATTCGTGCCGCTCTGGTAAGCTGCGAAAGCAAGTCGGATGTTGCGATTGTTGAATTTAGCGGCACCTGTGTCCACCGGCTTGTCCGACCAAGCGAACAAATGACAGCCTGCTGACGTCGACCAACTCTGAATTGGGGTTCGATGCTCGTACTCGTCTGGATCTTCTACTCCTGCAACTTGATCCCGATTGACGACATCTATGCTCTCAAAAAGAGTGCCGTCCATCTGCTTCATGATGCGTGCGACAACCAGTTTGAGTTTACGACGAGATTCGTCACCTTCCTTCGGATAATTTGTCGTGAATTTTGGGTCGGTCAGCCAAATCCAATTTGTAATCGGCATGGTGTACCCTCAAGAACTGCAACTTGTCGACCGAACGGTCCGACAGGGAAGGGGAAGCCAGCGAGATTCAAGAGTGCGTAACAGATGATAAACTCGTTCACATAGGGCTGGCAACCGTGGCTGACGATTTTTCTTGAATCCGCGATAACGAACCTGACTCGCCTTTCCGCCAAAACGTGCTCCGCCTTCCCTAGCGCTGGGGACCGGGCATCCCGTGACGGATCGCTTTGGATTTTTTCCAGGCGTCGCGAAGCTGAGCTTGGTTCAAGGGGGTGGAACCCGAAATGGCATCAACAACATGAGCCGCTTGCAGTTCGGAACGGCATTTTAGTTCCTCGAACGGACACAAATGAGATGCCAATTCAGTAATGACGCAGGAGCCGTCGTTACAGAATGCGTGAATTGTATGAGATAAAGGACTATAGGCGACGAGTCGCGCCTCGCTCATCACTGGAAGCGGCGGTATGACCAAGAAGCCGGTGAAGACATCCCAGATGCGAATGTTGCGATCAGCCGCATAGGTGAGCAAGAATCGCCCGTCGGGACTAAACGAGGCGAAAAGAACCGCGGCATGATGGTGCATTGCCGCCACGGCCGTTGTTGTCTCGCGGCAAGTGCGGATTTGAGCCGTTCCATTGGAAGTGACGGTGACCATTCGCAGCCCCTCCGGACTAAAAGCAGCCCAAGCGATGTTTTCGCCTGCCAGGAGGGATGCGGCTTGCCAAGTGCCGCCCGATCGACTCCATAGCGTCGCGCCGCGAGGCCCGGCACTCAGCAGCAGCGGCGATTTCGGGTGAAATGATACAGAGCGGACATTCTCATCGTGCACTAACGTCGCACCAATCTTTTCTCCTGTTTCGCTGCTCCAGAGGCAGATGGCGGCCCCCCCCACGGTGGCAAACTCACGGCCTGTCGGATTCATAATGATGTCAGTGACAGGGCTTCCGTGATCCAGCAAATCGCTGAGACACTTGCCGGAAGGGGCATCCCATAAGTAGGTTTCGCCCCGCCGGGTCAATGTCACCAAGCGGCGGCCGTCATGGGATAAGGCCACCCGCCGCACGACGTCGTCGTGGTACAAAGCCGGGCCGATTCGACGGCGGTCAACAGCGTTCCAGACGCAAGCGGCCCGGCCACCGCCGCCGGCAGCGACAAAAGTCGCATCGCAGTTAAAGGCGAGGCATTCGATATTGGCACAGCCTTCGAGCTCGATTGCCGTCTGCGGACTATCGACGCGGGAAACTATAACCACGTTGTCAGCGTTTGCAGCAGCGATTCGCAGTCCGTCGGCCGACGCAATCGCACACGGGATTTCCTCAGAGAGAGAATAGGAAAGCTCGGAAACCGATGGTGTTCGATAGTTCCAAATTCGCACCGGGCCGTCCGACGATCCCGTCAGAACCCGCCTGGCGTCGGGAGTGAAGTCGAGAGATGTGACGCGTTGACCGTGAGGCAGCGGCGGGTGCTTTCCCTTGCCCGTATTCGTGTCCCAGAAACCAACCAGACCATCATTGCCGGCGGTGGCGAGAAAATCTCCTTGAGGCGAAAAAACGAGGGACGTGACGGCTCCTCCGTGCGTGATCGTCTCTCCCGTTTGCTGGCCGGTCCGAACCTTCCACAGGCTGACAGCCCCTTCGCTGGTCGCGATCGCAAGCAACTCCCCGCCGGGACTGAATCGGAGATCGGTGATCCATCCCCGTTGTTGCGGGATGGTTGTCTGCAATTTGCCGTCAACCGCGTTCCACAGGAAAACTTGTCCCCGGTTGTCTCCACTGGCGACGGTGTGCCCGTCACGCGAAATCCGGGCCACATACACGTGTCCGCCGTTTCCCACATGCCCGTAGAAATCCAGCAAGGCCTTTCCTGAGGGAATATCCCAAATTCGAACAACTCGCTCGGCGCCCGCGGCCGCCAACAGCCGATTTCCCTCGGGACTGAACTGAACGTCGAGCACGTTGTGCTTGTGCACGAGCGGTTGGCAGGCAGGCTTGCCCGACTCGGAGTCCCAAATCTTCACGGTGCGGTTGAGGTCGACCGTCGCCAGGAATTTTCCATTGGGGCTGAAACAGACTTTCAAGACGGGATTTTCGCTCGTCTGGTCCGCCGTATCAACCTGATGGGACAGAGGCAGGGTGATCGGCGCACCCGTCTGTGAATTCCATATCCGTGCCGTCCCGTCTTGCGAGCAAGTCGCGACGCGTGCGCCATCGGGGCTGAAGACGCCCCGCAGCACGGCTTTATCATGCTTCAACGGGCCGACCACTTGATCGCCCGTGGCGGCGTCCCAGATCAGGGCGTCCGAGTCGTCGCCGTTCGTAAGTATGCGGGTTCCCAGCGGATCGAACGTCGCGAAAGTAATCGGTCTTTCCAGAAACAACATTTGCTCAATTTTCGGACACGATCGCAACACGAACTCCAAACGCATCTGATCTACGGTTTCGCGTTCCGGGTTCCGCGCATCCATGGACAACCCGGACACGAGCCAGGGGAGCGCCGAGAGGGGATTAGGGTATCCCAGCGGATGTTGCGCATCGAAATGCGATGTGCCTTGTGCGACATAGATCCGATTCAATCGATCGTATTCCGCGGTGAGGGCGGCGTTTTCTCGAATAAATAAATAGGTCGAGACAGCCGCCGTCACGAGCGCCAAACTGGCGAGGCTTGCCCCGAGGCTCGCGACGACGGGATTCCGCTGGCACCACCGCGTCAATCGTCCCCATCGCCCGATATGGCGAGCGCCGATTGGCCGATGATTAAGCCAGGCGTCCAGGTCATCAGCCATGGCCGCGGCCGACTGGTAACGTCGCCACGGCTCTTTCTCCATCGCTTTTTGGCAGATGGTTTCAAGGTCGAGCGGCACCGAATCATTCAGGCTTTTGGGATTTCGCGGCGAATCTCGTTTCACTTGTTCGACCACCATCCGCGGTTTTCCGCGAAACGGAAGTTCGCCCGTCAACATGACGTATAACACCACGCCCATGCTGTAAACATCCGAGAGGCCGCTGAGGGTTTCTTGATCTCCCTGAGCTTGTTCCGGACTCATATAGGCAGGCGTACCGATGATCTGGCCTTCCACCGTCATCGTGCTGTCAGTGTCTAATTGCTTGGAGAGGCCGAAGTCCGCCAATCGCGGCGTTCCCCGGCCATCAATCAGGATGTTGGCGAGCTTCACATCGCGATGTATGATCCCCAACGAATGGGCGTGCTCCAAGGCGCGAAGCGTGTCCCGCACAATCTCCGCCATGTTGCGGAACGTCAGTGCATTCTTGACGAAGTAATGGAGCAGCGTCGTACCCGCGACATATTCATAGACGATGAACGGGACGTCGGCGTCCTGTTCAACAGAATGAATCTTCACGATGTTGGGATGATTCAATTGGGCGGCGTTGCGGGCCTCTCTGCGAACTCGTTCTCGAATGTCGCTGCGGGCGACATATCTCGCATGAGGAACTTTCAACGCCACCGGTCGGTCCAGTTCAGGATCCCGCGCCAGGTAAACGGTCCCGAATCCGCCCGCGCCCAGGGTGCTGATGACTTCAAAGTGGCCGATTTTCCCCCGAAATAAGGAATCTTCCGGCGTCGACTCCGAGGCCGAATCCGAAATGACAGTGACAGCAGCTCCATGAATCGCAGTCCGCAGGCCGCTGTCGGCGCAATCAAATTGCTGGCCGCAGTTGGGACAGATCGCCGTCGTTCCGTCCGATGGCCCGCGCTCTGCGAAGGGAAAATCACAGAAGGGACAATAAATCATCATTTTCGACAGGCCCGTTATGAACTCCTGGCGAATCCCGCTAACGGCCGAATAGCATAACAAATTGTCGAACTAGAAAAGGCTGTTCGCCCCCCTCTCGTGCCACAATCTCGTTCCTCCTCACGCGGCGCATGGACCGCGGCGCCCGGCCTGCCGCCCGGTTTCCACTCCCCTGATCCGTTGCCATTTCTGAATGGTGATGGTCGGGCAGCACACCAATTCAGTCGCAATGGCATTGGCAAAATTGGGGAAAATCATAAGCCCCTTCTGAATCTTTCCACAAAAGTTGGCTGCCGCGGTTCGCAATGAGCGGTCTTTCGCACCGGCGTGCTGTCCTGAATGCTTAAAGAACCAAGGCTCTGTGAAATTGCTTGCGGTTTTGTCGTCGCGGTTTGCCAAACTTTGAGGGGAGCGCAACAAAAAAGCCGCACTGCCGAAGCATTGCGGCCGGTTACCCCGTGGGGCAGAGCCTGCGAATGTTTTGTCTTGTTGCGGAAAGACTTCCAGGCTCAGATCGGTTACACTTTCCCAAGCATACAGTAACTGATCAGAATGTCAAGTGTGGAAGTGATCATTTTCGCCTGTGGAGTATAGAGCAGTGCAACACGGGAACTACATCCTCGGTATCGACCTCGGTTGCAACTCCCTTGGATGGGCAGTGATTGATGAACCCGGTAATCGGATTCTCGGTATTGGCGTGCGCATTTTTCCGGAAGGAGTGGACCGGGACACGACTGGCGCAGAACACCCAAAGAATGAACAACGGCGAATCACCCGGGGGCACCGTCGACAAATTGCCAGACGTGCAAGAAGGAAGGCTGTTGTTCGCATGGCACTCAAGGAGGCGGGGTTGTGGCCGGGGAATTCGTCGGATGAAACCAAGCTATTGCAATTAGACCCTTACGAACTCCGCGCGCGAGGATTAGACGAAAAACTGACTTTGGCAGAATTAGGTCGGGTGCTGCTGCATCTGTCGCAACGCCGCGGCTTTCTGTCCAACCGAAAGGCGGACCGCGGGCGTGGCAAAGAGAATTCCGAAACGCTCCAGGAAATCAGTGCTCTGGCGAATAGAATTCAGGCCAGCGGATTGCGTACGCTGGGTGAGTATCTGCATAGCTTCCCGAAAGATGAATTGCAGGACCGAATTCGGGACCGGCATACGCGCAGGGAGATGTTCGAACAGGAATTCGAAGCGCTATGGGAATCTCAGTGCCGGTTTTACCCAGATGAATTAACGGACACCCTCAAATACGGCCGCCAGGGAAAACAGACCTATCCGCGAGAACCATTACCCCTCAAACGTCGAGAGGGGAACACCTTTCTTCAGGACTTCGGTTTTCACGGACTCCTCTTCTTTCAGCGGTCGCTTTACTGGCCGAAATCGGTGATCGGCCGTTGCGACCTGGAACCGCGCGAAAAGCGCTGTGAACGGGCTGATCGGCTGGCCCAACGGTTTCGCCTGCTGAATGAAGTCAATAATCTGCGGGTCATCCCACAGAAAGGCGATCCGCGTTCCCTCACGCCGAAGGAGCGAGAAACACTGATCGAACATTTGTCGGGAACAAAAGAAGCTGAATTCGGCAAAATCCGCAAATGGCTGAAGCTGCTCGAAGGAGACGGCTTCAATCTGGAAGCCGGCAGCCGCAAGAAGCTCGACGGAGCGCCGATTGATGCGGCGATGTCTCATAGGTCCCTGTTTGGCAAGGCTTGGGCCAAAGTGCCGGAGGACCTTAAGAACGAAATCGTCCGCAGCCTGATCGACGACGAAGAGGCCGATATTCTGCGGAAGGCGACTATGGAATGGGGGTGTTCCGAGGAAGTTGCCGCCGCTTTGGCAGATACCGATTTGACGGCGGTCGTCAAAGGATACTCCTCTTACAGCCGGGTGGCGATTGCCAAATTGTTACCGTATTTGGAGGCGGGCTTGCCGTTAATGACGCGCGATGGGGCGCCCTCGGCGCTCGCAGCTGCCAGCTACCTGCGGCCAGATCAGAAAAACATCACCACGGTCGATTTTCTGCCGTCGCCGCCGCAAACGATTCTCAACCCACTGGTCAAGCAAGGCCTGCATGAGGTGCGGAAGGTCGTGAACGCGATCATTCGCGAATGGGGCAAGCCAAAAGCAATTCACATTGAACTCGCCCGTGAGGTTCAAGGGAGCGCGGAGAAGCGTCGCAAAGCGGCCTTCGACATGCGGGAACGCGAGGGACGTCGGAACAAAGCCGCGGACTTCATTCGAGAACGAGGAGGAAGACCGACCCGCGATTCCATCGAACGCTTTTTACTTTGGAAGGAACAGGGAGAAATCTGCCTTTATTCCGGGAAAACAATTTCCCCGCAACAACTCTTTGGCGGCGAAGTGGATGTCGAACATATCCTGCCCTATTCCCTATCTCTCGACAATTCATTGATGAATAAGGTGCTTGCTTTTCGCGATGAGAATCGCCGCAAAGGTCAGCGGACAGTCTGGGAATGGGTCGGCGAGTCCGAACCGTTGAAGTTCGACGAGATTCTCCAGCGAGCCCAGTCTTTGCCTTATGAAGTTCGTAATCGAAAGCTGCTCAAATTAAAGCAGAAAGCGGTCGAATTGACCGAGTTTCTGAACCGCCAACTGACGGATACAGCATATCTCACGAGCCAAGTGCGTGAGTATCTCTTGCCGCTCGTCGCTGATCCGCTCCGTGACCTGGTTTGCATCAAAGGGCAATTGACGGCGGAATTGCGTCATCTCTGGGGCCTGAATTCCGTGCTGCGCGATGACGGTTTGAACCTGAAGAATCGCGAGGATCATCGCCATCATGCGGTGGACGCATTGGTGGTGGCTTTAACAAATCGATCTCGATTGCAACAACTGGCACAGGTACGCGGCGCCAGCATTGAGGAGAGAGCGGAAAAGCTGCCCGCCCCTTGGTCTAACTTTCGGGATGTCGTGCAGGAACTTGTCGATGGAATCAGAGTTTCCCATCGCTCAGTCCGAGACCTAAACGGTGCTCTCCACAAAGAAACGTTGTACGGTCCAACAATGAAAAGACAAAATGCGACCAATCAACCACGGCCGCACGCTCAAGACTGGATTGAGAACGACAAGCTTTTTGTATATCGCAAGCCACTCGAGAATCTGACACTCGCTGAAGTCGAAAACATTCGCGACCGTACCGTCAAGGCCCTGGTGATAGAACGCCTTAAAGAGCATGGACTTGAAGCTGGTCGAAAGAAAAAAGGGAGCGCATCATCATCCAAAATTCCAAAGGCTGTGTGGGAAAAACCGCTCATGATGATTCGTCAAGGTACTCGAAAAACTATTTCTCCATCGGTCATAAAAAAAGTACGCATACTGGAAAATACCGAGACGATTCAGCCGATTCGCGATGGTTCATCATGTGTCATTCCTGGAAATACTCATCATATCTCTCTGTTTGAACTTCCCGGTAGCACGCCAGAAAAACCCAAGAGAGACATGATTGCCGTCAGCATGATGGATGCCTCGCAACGTGCGTTGCAACAACTGCCACTCGTCTCTCGCGTTCATCCGACAATCCCTGAAGCCAAATTCTTGTTTTCTCTCAGTTGGGGCGAGTTGATATTGGCTCAATTCGGTGATCAGTTGGAGGATATTTATGTTTATCGAACTTCCGGCGCGATAACCAAACAAATGAAATTTGTGCATCACATGGATGCTCGTAAATCTGCTGACATCAAAGAATTTACAGCAAAGCCCAATACCTTGAGAGCCGTCAAAATCACCGTCGACCCTCTCGGCAGAATTCGCAACGCCAACGACTGATTTTTCGTGCATACGGTCGTCTAGCCCGATCATAATCGGCGTACTGGACATTCACTGCACGGAGGCGCTGCCCCGCTCATTACGGGATGCGCCCGATGATCAAACAGACGCTGGAAATCTCCCGCGAGCCGGCTCATTTGGCCGTCCGGTATGATCAGTTACAGCTGCGCCGCGGCGACGAAGTTGCGGCCAGCTTCCCGTGTGAAGACCTGGGTTTCGTCGTCGTGGATCATCCCCAGGTGACGTATTCCCACGCCGCGCTGGCTGCGCTGATGGAAAACGACGCCGTGGTCGTCCTCTGCGGCCGCGATCATCTGCCCTCGGGGTTGTTGATTCCGCTTTCGGACCACAATCAAGTGGTTTGGCGAATTCAGTTGCAAGTCGACGTTTCTCTGCCAGTGAAGAAACGGCTCTGGCAGCAACTCGTCCAGGCCAAAATTCTGGCCCAAGCCGATAATCTCCCGCCGGGAACGCCGGCAGAGATTCGTTTGCGGCAACTGGCCACGGAAGTTCGTTCCGGCGATCCCGATAATCGAGAAGCCCAAGCGGCGCGCGCCTACTGGTCTGCCTGGCTGCTGCAGTCGCCGGAAGGGGCCGTCACGGAAGGCTTTCAGCGCGATCCGGACGGGCCTGGCATCAACGGGCTCTTGAATTATGGATATGCCATCCTCCGGGCCGCTTTAGCCCGCGCCATTGTCGCTGCGGGGCTGCACCCGGCGTTGGGCCTGCATCACTCCAATCGCGGGAACGCCTTTTGCCTGGCGGACGATTTGATCGAGCCGTTGCGCCCCATGGTCGACGAGCGCGTCCGTCGCCTGGCGTTCTCCGGCGAGACGGAATTGAATCAATCTGTGAAGGCGGAGCTCCTCTCCTTGCTCACGGAGGAAGTTCGCACGGGAGAGTTCGCCGGCCCGCTGACCGTCGCTTTGCACCGTTATGTCGCGTCGCTCGTCAAATGCTACACCGGCGATACCCGCACGCTGGAGGCTCCCGTCCGATGCAACTCAGCAGTTACCGAGCCATGTGGATAATCGCGATGTTCGACCTACCCGTCGACACGAAAGCGGCACGGCGAAATTACGCCCTGTTCCGCAAATTTCTCCTGTCGGACGGCTTCACTTTGCTACAATTTTCGGTCTATGGCAGGCATTGTGCCAGCGAGGAAAACGCGGATGTTCATCTCAAGCGGATCGAGCGCAACATCCCCCCGGACGGCGAAGTTCGCGTCCTCACCGTCACCGACAAACAATTTGAGCGGATGCGCATTTTCTGGGGAAAAATGCGCAATTCGCCCCCCTCTGCCCCCGGCCAACTCGCCCTCTTCTGACGCTCAAACGGCCGCAACGCACGTCCGATTATCAGGTTTGGGCGAGTCGAGTGTAACCGATCCGAGCCTGGAAGCAGTCCGCAACAATAAAGCGCGCCGCTGTCATTGCGGCACGAGTGTAACCGATCCGAGCCTGGAAGCAGTCCGCAACTGGACTATCCGGGGCCGCTGTCATCTGGAAGTGTAACCGATCCGAGCCTGGAAGCAGTCCGCAACAACTTGCATTTCATTGTATTACGCCCTTGTAGTGTAACCGATCCGAGCCTGGAAGCAGTCCGCAACCCGCCAGTTAAGACGAGGGGCGATGGAGCAGTGTAACCGATCCGAGCCTGGAAGCAGTCCGCAACACTACATGACAACCGAGGATGGTAACGGTATAGTGTAACCGATCCGAGCCTGGAAGCAGTCCGCAACTCATCGGCAGCATGATTACAAACGGACGATAGTGTAACCGATCCGAGCCTGGAAGCAGTCCGCAACTGTCACGAGCCCAGGGGCGGAACGTGCGATAGTGTAACCGATCCGAGCCTGGAAGCAGTCCGCAACTGCAGGTTCAGCACATCGGCGATCCTGTGGAGTGTAACCGATCCGAGCCTGGAAGCAGTCCGCAACCACGTCATCTTCGTAGTTGGGTATGTCCAAAGTGTAACCGATCCGAGCCTGGAAGCAGTCCGCAACAGTCCGACCCGAGGATGCCATCCCGCTAGTGTAACCGATCCGAGCCTGGAAGCAGTCCGCAACAGCCCGCGCGCAAAAGCGCCGCCAACCCGGAGTGTAACCGATCCGAGCCTGGAAGCAGTCCGCAACTTGATTCCCTCGCGTGGCTTGAGCGGCTTGAGTGTAACCGATCCGAGCCTGGAAGCAGTCCGCAACGGAGGAAGCGGCAGACCAACTGATTGCTTCAGTGTAACCGATCCGAGCCTGGAAGCAGTCCGCAACTCAACGGGACAACGTTCGCACCACCCTCCAAGTGTAACCGATCCGAGCCTGGAAGCAGTCCGCAACCACGTCGAGAGTGCGTTCGTCGTCTCCGTCAGTGTAACCGATCCGAGCCTGGAAGCAGTCCGCAACGACGTTCCGGTTATGCCCTACGAAGTTTACAGTGTAACCGATCCGAGCCTGGAAGCAGTCCGCAACAGATGCTGGACCTACCAAAGACAAAAGTTTAGTGTAACAGATACGTGCCTGGAATCAGTC
>CAYVRZ010000050.1:10468-12136 GCA_964453895.1 uncultured Pseudobdellovibrionaceae bacterium
GCAACGCCGCTCGCTCTCAGGAACATCAGCGATCTAGTGTAACCGATCCGAGCCTGGAAGCAGTCCGCAACTGACAAGTATAGGGTATTAGTTACATTCGTAGTGTAACCGATCCGAGCCTGGAAGCAGTCCGCAACTGATGAAGTCGACGCCAAGCGCGAGGAGGTAGTGTAACCGATCCGAGCCTGGAAGCAGTCCGCAACTGCAACCAGCGACTCGCCGTCACGGAGTTTAGTGTAACCGATCCGAGCCTGGAAGCAGTCCGCAACTACAGCGAAGACGACAGCGTTTGCGGCGCCAGTGTAACCGATCCGAGCCTGGAAGCAGTCCGCAACTGCAGCTGATGAGATGGTTAAGACAGCAGCAGTGTAACCGATCCGAGCCTGGAAGCAGTCCGCAACTGTCGCCTGTTTCCATCCGGCTGACTATCTAGTGTAACCGATCCGAGCCTGGAAGCAGTCCGCAACCTCTTGCGACTGCCTTCCATTGAGGTGGTGAGTGTAACCGATCCGAGCCTGGAAGCAGTCCGCAACTGAATGGATGGTTGGCACGCATCCCCGCAAAGTGTAACCGATCCGAGCCTGGAAGCAGTCCGCAACTCCGAACCGCGATATCCGCAGGCGATTCCGAGTGTAACCGATCCGAGCCTGGAAGCAGTCCGCAACTTTGAGGTGACTGGCTCCGAGGCAGAGACGAGTGTAACCGATCCGAGCCTGGAAGCAGTCCGCAACTGTTCCGTGATGCGTACCGCTTCTCCTGCCAGTGTAACCGATCCGAGCCTGGAAGCAGTCCGCAACTCGCATCAAGAAGAGGGCGAAGCCGTCTCGAGTGTAACCGATCCGAGCCTGGAAGCAGTCCGCAACCGCAATGCTTGATCACATTCATCGGCTGATAGTGTAACCGATCCGAGCCTGGAAGCAGTCCGCAACAGCAGTCCATCAATCAACTAACTATCGAAAGTGTAACCGATCCGAGCCTGGAAGCAGTCCGCAACTGTTGTTGGGAAGATGACAGGAAGACTGTAGTGTAACCGATCCGAGCCTGGAAGCAGTCCGCAACCCCCGCGGCCGATTCCAGTAGTTTTCGGTTAGTGTAACCGATCCGAGCCTGGAAGCAGTCCGCAACCCTTCGCGCCTCCGTGGTTCATCATTCACCAGTGTAACCGATCCGAGCCTGGAAGCAGTCCGCAACTGGCGAGCATCGTCTCCGCCATGGCCCGATAGTGTAACCGATCCGAGCCTGGAAGCAGTCCGCAACAGAGCTTGACGACGCCACCCAGCGCGGCATAGTGTAACCGATCCGAGCCTGGAAGCAGTCCGCAACACGGAACGGCATGACCGCATTCGATGGACTAGTGTAACCGATCCGAGCCTGGAAGCAGTCCGCAACAACGGCGATACGGGCGGCTTCTCGGGTACTAGTGTAACCGATCCGAGCCTGGAAGCAGTCCGCAACTTTCTCGCGTTGGACAGTTGCCATAGATCAAGTGTAACCGATCCGAGCCTGGAAGCAGTCCGCAACTATCGTCTACCCTTTCCACTGACGAAAAAAAGTGTAACCGATCCGAGCCTGGAAGCAGTCCGCAACTATACTGTCGCCGATGACGAATATCAGGCGAGTGTAACCGATCCGAGCCTGGAAGCAGTCCGCAACTGTGTTCCTTCCGAG
>CAYVRZ010000051.1:0-11261 GCA_964453895.1 uncultured Pseudobdellovibrionaceae bacterium
TTTCCGAGGGTGGTACATTTCAACCACCTACACTCGCGCCATTCTTGGCACGCCGTCGCCACCAAACATATCCGCCTTGCCTTGTGGCGATATCGCGATGAGAGCCGCAACAAGAAACGTAGACACGGTTCGCTTGAAAAGCTTCATATGTCCTCCTTTAGGCAGTGGCCGACATCCCGAAGGGATGGCTGGCGGCTGCGGCCAAAATACTATCCTCGAGTGTTAATCCAGTTTCTTGGAGCCTCACTAACTCTGAGTTATCTTTTGAGTCCGAGGTCGCCATCCAATACTCAAGTGGAGTTGGATGGACGCGAATAACCTGTCTATGGCTTCCCTCGATCATAAATCCTTCAGAGAATTTTCCTTTTCGCTGCTCAAGCGAGTGAACAAGCGCGAGTTCCTGGGGATTCAGCTTCAAAGTAGCTGACAAGACTTTTGAGTCACCCCTTTGAAGCATCACAAACTTGGTCGCTGTGTTGTTCAGGATTGCGGAGCCAATTGGACTCGCGACAATCTCCTCTAATCCTTGGGTAATAAAGGTAATGCCAGATCCGGTCTTACGGAGTGTGCGAGCGCAGTATTCCATAAAGGAAGCTGCGGCCGGTGACTTCAATAGTTCCCATGCTTCATCCAAAATAATTCGCTTGTTTGAAGTCTTATCCAGCTCCACCTGGGTAAGGATGAATTCAGTAAGCATGAGGGTCATAACACTTTGAAGGTCCGGATAACTCGAAAGGCCTTTGAGATCAAAAGTACAAACTCTTGCATCTGTTCTCAAAGAGCCTTCGCCGTCTAGTAACTTTCCGTAAGGACGTTCTCCGGTCCAGGAATAGAGCATCTTGGAAATTCGTTGAAGAGATGTCTCTTTTGAATTTGCAAGGTGGTCCCGGAGCGCCGACAAAGTGGGAACCTTAGATTTCTTGCGAAAGCCATCATAAAGCTCAAGAAGTGCTTGCTCCAGAAGAACGCGATCAAGCTTTGGGAGCTTTGATCCGTCGTCTTCCGAAACCATGCATTCAATAGATGCTAGAAGCGATTTTAGTTTTTGAGTGCTTGGCTCCTTTGTAGGATCTGGAATGTCGAACGGATTTAATTTGTAGCCGCTCGACAAATTCATTTCTAAGTACTGGCCGCCAAGCGATCCGGTTAACTTCTTATAAGAGCCTCCAATATCAATAATGAACACGCGCAAATTCTGTTGAAGTTCCTGGAGAAGAATACAGTTATTCAAAAAGCTCTTACCAGCGCCAGATGATCCCGTAACAAGCGCGTTGTAATTAGGAAGACTCGGATCAAACGGATTAAATCGCACCAATCCTCCCATTCGATTTCTGAAAAGGACTGCGGGAACAAGATCACCCTCGCGAGGGCCATACACCGGCAAGAAATCGGCCAGGTTGTTCGTCTTCATCTTCCGAGCTCGCTCCAAAGACAATACTGCGCCGGGAAGGCTCGTCTTTTGAACTTTCCAAGCGCCGACGCTTTCCTCTAAGCCTTCCGCACCTTGGAGCATTCTAAATCGTGACAGAACCTCGCGGCTCTGCCGATTTAGAATCTTCGTTCCTTCTTCTCCCACAGGCGCAGTCAACGTAATCGTCAATTGAGTGGCGTAGATTCGCTGGCCTGAATTCAGAAGTTCGCGAATCAGCTCTTCGGTAGCTGAAAGCTTAGATTCACTTTCAAGATCTGATGCATTCGCACCGTGCGTGGTAGCAAGGGAATGTGCCATTTTCCGCCGCTGCTGTAGTTTTGCCATCTCAGATGTTTGCGGCGGAACCTCCACCGATAACGTCAGCGAATAATGAAAAGGCAAACGAAGAAAATTTGAAAGCTGACCTGCGGTGGTTGTCTCAGGCAGTGTTTTCAACGAGAGTACCCGGTGACTGAAGCCATCTAGAACGAATTGAGAAGGCTGAATGAGAAGATCGCCAAAGGCGAGCTGTTCCCTTGGGGATTGAGCCGCTAGCCATGGGCTTTCTTCAACTACTGCCAATGGAAGATCCGCATCCTTTGGTGTCACAACCAAAGGAGGTGAAATCGCGAGCTTCCGCTTCGGATTCATAAACTCATAAATTTGGAGCTTGAATTCATCGTCGGTTAAACCCGCGCACTCCAACCCGCAGGAACGAAGTCCGGATAGCAAGCTTTCAAAGTTTTCGTTTAATGCATCCAGTGATTCGCTATAAATAGACTCCGTAACACTCTCAAATTCCTCGACGCGTTTAAAAAAGCTTTGCTTCTTCCGAGTGAGCATCGGCATTTGAAGAAAGATCGCAAGTTTCGGGCGGTAGAGTTCGCCGTTCGCTTGTGCGGATTCCAAGACGCGAGTTCGTTCATTTGAAATCGCGTCGACAATCTTCGGTAAGTTCTTAGCCCTCATCGCCTTATGTCGATCAATAGATTCCGAGAAATCGGAGTCCACCGATAGACGAAACTGGACCCGAACTCCCTCCGCGAGTGAATTTAGCGCAGCTCTTAGGGTATCGGTAAAGGAATTCACCTCAGCATCATCAAGGCACTCGATGTCTCTAAGGGAAACGCGAGCTCCGCGGACAAGATGCCCATTTGTCAAAACGGCATGAGGAACTGGCTCCGAGAAGAACTGCCAATAAGGAAGTTCCTCTGCCAGTGCGTGTTCTGTTTTCAAAATAACCCCTTATGAAAGTAGTTTTCGGTACTTTCGATCTTTTTGGCCGGCTGCCCGGTAACTGGGCTTGATCCAGTATTCGACTAAATTCTGGAGATAGCCGTCAGGCTTGCCACGTTTCGCAAAGAAGAGGAACGCAGCTAAACCTAGCGACGTTCCCCATACGAGGGTGTAACGGTACGAACTTGATCCAAAAACCAGATTTGTGACCGCAAGGTTCATAAAAATGAGAAGAAGATCCGGAATCTCAAATCCAAAAAGTTTGCTCTTCATCTCTAAGGCCCTTGGGACTTTGGATACCATCAATTCATCGTCCATTAGCGCACCGTTTGCGAAATGAAATCCACGATTGCCTGAGCACCAAATCCGAAAATACAGCCGATGATCGCGTAAGCAATATGCTGTTTAGCATTCGGATTTCCGGTAAAGAAGGAAATCGCCGCTACCGCAATTCCGATCACAGACAGTACCGGCAAAATTACTCCGGTCAGCTTTGTCTTAATGCCGATTAAACTCGACTCAAGGCCTGCGTGCGCTAGCACAGGGAAAAGAAGTACTAACGACGCGGCAAGAATGAGTTGTGTGTTACGCCTGTTCATTAGGAAGCCTCCAGATCGTTTGCTAACTTCAAGGTCGGCTTTCTATCGGGATGAAGACTCATTAGAACGGGCTTCTCGAACAGATCAAAATTGAGCTGAACGATTCCATTTTTTGAATCCACATTCCCGCTTCCGACAATGTGCCAAAAGTACTTATTGGAACTTTTCGCATTGCGGTTCTCTTCGCGAGTCATCACCAAATACTTGGACGGGTCTTGCTTGGAGAGAAGAACGTAGAACTTCTCGTTCATCATCGTCCAAAGGCGAAGTGTAATCAGGCTATCGCCTTCGCGAAGATACGCTGATCCAACCACACGTTTGTCCTTGCCCGAATTCTGAAATACCTCAAAGCGACTGTAATTCGCGTTTTCTGCTTGTTTCATATTTGCTCCTTAGCTTGCTTCTCTAAAGCCAAAGGGTGCGTCGACTTGAGTCAGACGCGCCCTCAGCTCGAGAAGCGATTTTTCAATCAGTTGATCCGTTTGATCCCAACTCATGCGAAGTTTTTCCGAAATCTCCTCAATCGTGCAGTTCTCCCAGAACCTTAGATTAATTGCCCTTTGGCCCTGAGGAGATAATCGCGTGATTGCATCGAAGAGTGGTGATTCGACAGAGAGAGATTCCCACTGAGCATCAACGAAGATGGTTGCTTTCACGACGCCCTCCCTTCGAAATCACTTGATTGCACATCACGGCCAAACTCTAAACGTGCCCATTCGTTAATGTCCTGGGTTTGAATCGGCATGGTGAATCGGCGAAGTATGCTACGCAGAATATTTATCAGCATGTTGGTCCTCCTTAGTTTCGTCATTTTGCTTTGTCCCTTTACTAATGGGCAAAGTGACCGGGTTTATTTTTGCAAACTTCTTCATTTTCTTAAGCGCACTCTTCTTAATATCAGCGACGGTCGACTGATAAATTCCAAGAGAGGCGGCAATATTTCTGTGACTCATGTTTTTCCAGAAGATCATCTCTATTACCTGGCGCTGGCGCTCAGTGAGAATCCCAAGAAGCTGTGAGAGCTGCGACGCATGTAAAGAGCTGCCTCCACAAGCGCGAGAAAATATATTTTCATTCTTACGATTGAATTCTCTCTGGAGCCTTCCTGGAGAAACTAATTTTTCTTTTTGAACCGGCTCTAAATATTTTAAGTATTGGCTCCACATTTCTATGTCCCAATTCTTAGAAATGAGTCTCAGCTCCTCAAGCGAAAGCGCCATTCCTTCGTCATCAAGCCATGGCTGAGACGATGAAATAATTGCTCTGCTGTCCAAAGAGTTTTCGTCTCCGGAGCTATTGTCTATTTTGGTCAATCTCGGCGTCTTCATCGTTTCCTCTCCTGCTTTAAAACGAACTCAGAAATAACTTCTTTGCGCGTTTGCGTTCTGGAAACCGATTTAGCTCAACCAGAAACATTTATTCAATTTAAAACGTTTATCTTGTTTTTCATTATCCAATTTGGTTAATTGCGTTCATGCAAATGCAGTTGTCCGTGGCAGATAAGATTAAAGAGCTTCGCGTAGCGAGAGGATTAAAACAGTCCGACGTCGATAGCGATGCGGACCTGCCGACTAACTCCACGTCAAAGATCGAACGTGGCCTGAGAAATGCAACTGCTGATGAGTTAATAAGAATCGCGAAAACTCTCGGCGTACCACTAGACGCTTTCTCTGATGAATCAACTGCGTATGTCGCCCGCGAAGAAATCAAAATTGTCGAAGCACTTAGAGAGTTATCATTTGATGAATATCGCGATTTCTTGCGAAAGGTCGAAGCGAGAATCTACTTCAAGGCCAAGGATGCACCCGGCAAGGAGAAGATCGCGCTTGGTGCGCTGGTATGCTCCTTGCGAAAAATGAGCGAAAGCGATTTGCGACCGAGAACAAATATAGCTGCGAGTATAAAAGAAAAGAGAAGGGATAAGTAATGAAAGGAAAGTCTATCGAGCAAAAGGAAGAAGTGAGCTGCGGCGATAAGCCCGCATCATTCAACCTTATTGCCACCAAAAGAGTAGACTCGACGGTTCCGGACTTGCGGCCGGGCGAACCCGCGACGGTGAATCTTGACCCTTGTCAGGTCGAAGAGATTCATGCTGACGACTACAGCTTATTGTTGTTCAGCGCGACCCGTATCGAGCCATTATCAATTTCTGAGATCAAGCATCAGTTTCCGGAACCGAACCCAAGGAAGGCTCAATCCGTAATGGACCGCTTTGTTTCGGTTGGCTTAGTGCATGTCACAAAAGAAGGAAAGTACTACTCGAACTATCCTCACGATTATGTGAACTGGGGCAAGTACCGTTACGAAGCTGATATTGAGGCAAGGAAAGATGCCAAGGTATTCCAACTGGTAAAGGACTTCTTCGGAATTAAGAGCTATTGGCAGAACAAGGTCTATTTTTCGCTCGACGCATTTTTCACACCTGAACAATCAGAGGAGTTAAAGGAAATGATTTTTCAACTAAAAGTTAAGGCCAAGCAATATGCCAACGAAAATGCGAAGGCCGGCAGGCTCAGTGACATGAAGTTTCGTCGGATCAAGTTTTACGACATGGTATTCGGTTTCCTGTTTGCCCTTATATTGTCGTTTGGTGCGATCGATAACTCCTATGCGCGCGGAGGCAGTGGTACTGACCCAGTAAGCTTTAAGCCATCAGAGGAAACATCAATGATGTTTGCGGGTGGTAGCGGTACTGACGCCAAGATTCGGAAAGCTATTGATGAGTGCCTGTCGGATTCAGATGTTCGGCTGATGAAAGCTGTCGATAATGGTGGCGGCGGACATGATCCGACTGAAGGACCTGGCGGTCGCACATTGATGGATTACAAACCGAACGGTAACGGCACCGGCGGCGGAGGACACGACACTGGAACGAAGGTTAACTTCACTGAAGAAGCTTGCAAGCTGAACACGCTGCTGAATTTCGTGAGAAAGTGTCACGGACTCTCGAATCAGTTCTGTGAAGATGTGAGAACCCAGTCGATCAATATCTGGCGCAATTTAAAAAAAGAGCCCCAAGGCTGGGATATCTAGTAGTTAATGAAAGCTCCCCGCAATTCCTGCGGGGAGCTTGTTTTTTTAGGATGTAATGTGAAACATCAGGGAAACTTCAAGAATCTCATTGGCAAGAGGTTTGGAAGATTAGTAGCGGTTAAGAGAGTTGAAAACTCCGGTCGTCGTACTATGTGGCAATGCCTATGTCAGTGCGGCAGCTCAAAAGTCATCATGTCCGAAAACTTAACGGCAAAGCGAACTCAATCTTGCGGCTGTCTAAGGTTAGAAACTACTAGCAAAAGAAATCTCATCAACCTAGTTGGACGGAAGTTTGGAAAGTTGACCGTTATAGAACGATTGGCGAAGCCAAAGGCGAGCAGCGCGTACTGGAGATGTCGTTGTGCCTGTGGAAAAGAAAAGAAGACGTTTTCCTACAATTTGCTTCGCGGCTTTACAAATTCATGTGGTTGTTTAGTAACCCAGGGCCTAAAGGCTCGACGACTGGATTTTTTGGGAAAACGGATTGGAAAACTGATCATCATTAAAGACATGGGGATAAATAGATTCGGGGACTCCCTCTGGAAATACAGATGTGAATGCGGAAACGTTGGAGTAACTAGAGTCTCAGAGTTAAAAACTATAAAAAGTTGCGGCTGTAAGATAGACAGGTCCATTCGAAGGCGCGGATACAATAAATTTCTGAATCAGAAATTCCATTTTCTAAAGATAGTTAAAATCCTTAGGAACGAAGGCCGCGCTCAGTGCCTGGCCGAATGTCAATGCGGGAAGGTAACTAGAGCGTTGATTGACTCGATAGTTGCCAATAAGAAGATTAGTTGCGGTTGCAAGACCTACAATACAATGACCAAAGAAGAAAAGATTAAATATCTTGGTGTCGAGAAGTATCGGCAGATGGTTCAAACTTCAATAAAGAATTCGACCGAAACATTCCTAAGGAAATATAATGTTAGGCACCCGTCTCAGGACAACGAGATTGCGCTGAAAATTGCCCGAAAAACAAAGCACGCCTCCTTAAAAAGGCATTGGAAGACCAAGAAAATGTTGGTTTGCCAGGCCAGTTGGGAAAAAGCTGTCGTTGAGTACTTAAACAAAAATAAAATTGATTTTGACTGGCAAATTACCTTTAAGATGCCCGACGACTCGACTTATCGCGTTGACCTATATTTGAAGAAAGAAAATTTATTTGTCGAGATTAAGGGATACATGCGTGAGGTCGCATTGCAAAAGTGGACGTGGTTTCATAAAAACTATCCAAATTCTGAGTTGTGGACAAAGGATGTGCTAGTTGCGAAGGGGATTAAAATCGCATAGGCATGACTTAAAGAAAGCGGTTGGAAAGAACATGCCCTCCCAGGAGTTGCATACATGAGCAAGTGGCTACAAAAGAAATCGCGGAAACAAAAGAAAGCAAAGAAGATCAAAAGAATCATCAGAGCAGAGGAACGGCGGAAAAAGCAGCAAGAATCAATTTCCACGTTTCACGGCAATCTTCCTGGAGAAATCACCGTTTACACAGATGGCGCTTGTGAACCAAATCCCGGGCCCGGAGGCTGGGGCGTTGTTATTGTGAAAGATGATATGGTGATTGAACTCGGCGGGCATGAGCCACTTACCACGAACAATCAAATGGAACTTCGAGCCGCACTCGAAGCCTTAAAATTCCTTTCAGGCTCTGAAGGCAATATCCGAATTCGATCTGATTCAACTTATGTTTGTAATTCTTGTTCTAAATGGGCTCCCAAATGGGAGAAGAACGGTTGGCTTACAACTGCCGGAAAACCTGTTAGTAATGTTGGATTAATCAAAAAGATTATTGGACTGGAAAAATCGATACTTGGCAAAGTAACTTGGGAACCACTTCGTGGTCACTTTGGAATTCCCGGTAACGAGCGAGCCGACGAAATCGCAGACGGATTCGTAAACGGAGAAGCAGAGTTGCACAAGTGTCCCCTCGTCGAGCATCCATATGACTTTACAAAATTAATGAAGCCATCGACTAGAAAAGAATATCGCCGCACTTCGCGCGAACCATCTGACGAATCCAAGCAAAATGGCTTTGACCCGATGACAGTCTTCTTCGAGTAACGAAATGACTGACGACAGTTCCCATCGCTTAGTCCCTGGCTTTCCAGACTGGCATTGGAGACTTGAAAATTAGGGTCATCCACTCACCTCCGCCGCTTCGGGCAAAGGAGGTTCGCAGATGAACACAGAAAATCAGATCGATCCGAATGTGCCAGTTCCGGGAGATACCGAGGGCGAAGAGCTCAAGGATACTGTCGGCTGGATCATTAACGTGGTTCTCAAGGTTGGCGCAGGCTATCTGGCCAAAGTCATCCTCGATGCGCTCGGATTCTAAATCAAACGGGGCGCGCGGTTCATGCGCGCCCCATTTTTCTAAATCTTTGATTGCTTAACTTTTTGATCATAGGCCGATTGAGCACTTTGTTTCATTTGAAAAATCTGTGTGCTCGAAACTCGAGTGCCATCTTTCCGGATGTACGGAACATCGAAGAGATAGCGAACGAGATTCGCGTTTAATATTGCGCTCTGTCCATTTGAATTGACGATCATGTACTTGCCATTTTTGGAAAGTCTGGCGGTTGCGCGAGTTAAATTTGTTTTCATATCTTCCTCCGTTTGTTTTTGTCCCCGCCTATCGGGGCCTTCACCCCGCTGAGGCCCTGTAGGTAGGGACCGAGCCATATTCGGCTATGGACCAACGCCGGAAGCACCAGCGGCGGAGGGCCTGACTGAGCGAAGCGAAGGCGTGACCGAACGCAGGAGTTGAAAAAGTCCATAGCCGAAGATGGCGATCCTCGGAGGAAGAAGTGAAAGTCAGGCCGCGTCAATCGCCGTTCAAGCTAGGCAAGCCGCAGCTTCCGCCAGATCGAGAAATCTGAAAATCCTCGACGACCGGGGTGCCGCTCCAGTAAGACTTTTCAGCGGGAAACGCTCACCTTTGCAGTGATACTTAATCCGGCAATTTTAATTATACGGGGGGCTTTAGGGTGGACAATCTTATCGATATTCAACAATTGCTCGATGAGGGCAATGTGGATGCCGCCAAAGCGCTGCTTTTAGAAAGTGAAATCGAGCCCAATACCGATTCCGACCGTCGAAAACTCGCTAAATTATATTCTGACGTAGATCTCCACGACTACGCGCTAGAGCAGTTCGAGGCGTTAGACAGCCCGGATCAAAACGACCTTATTGAGCACGGGATCTGTCATTTCCGTCTTTCCAATCGCGAAGCCGCGATCAAACTTTTGCGCACAAGCCTGCTTTTGAAAGAGACATCTCGCGCATATTATATCCTCTCGATAGCTTTGGCAGACCAGAAGCAATCTTACCAACTCGAGAAGAATGTTAAGCAGGAAATTATTGACCTGCTAAACAAGGCCACGCGCTTGGATCACTGCGGGCCGGTGACATTTCTTGAACTACATAAATACCTAGACGGATATACGGACGACGTTATTCAGAAGCGCGGTGCAAATCTCAAGCTCGCACTTTCTCGTCATCCCGATCATTCGCAGATCAGAACTACTTACGCAGAATTTCTACGCTATCCGGCGCAAGATCCTAAAGAGTGTTTGAAGGTGTTGTCGTCACTTCTGAAGAACGACGACCCTGAGGCACTTTGGATTGCCTATGGTGCAGCCAAAGACTTGGGCGACTATAAGCTAGCATTGTCATATGTCGGGCGATTGAAGCCGACTAACGGCCACCTCTCTTCAATCAGCAAAGTTAAAGGCGATTTGCTCCTAAAACTAGGTGAGTTCGACAAAGCCATTGAGCAATTCAACCGCGAAATTGCTAGCAAAGAAAATGGCGAGCGACAAATTATCGGGCTATTTAGTCGCAGCTTCGCCAATCTACAGAAAGGCGACGTAAGCCAGGCCGCAAAGGATGCGGAAAACGCGGCTTTGATGTGTTTTGAAATGGATGAATGTGATTTCCATGCAACTCGTCTAGAGTTTTGCGAAGGCCACACTGACATGTATGGCGTCGATGAATGCGTATACGAAGTCTGCAAAGCATTTATCCAAGGAAAAGACATAAGTCCGATAAAGAAAGATTCTGAAACTTTCGGCCGGCTTTGCTATTTATTTTCAAAATACGAAACGAGTGAACATAAAAAAGCGGAAAATGACGAGGAGGAGGATGAGGAAAACTTCTGGCTCAATAAGGCGTCGGATATTTTGTCGCATCCTATTTTGTCCGGTGAACTTAGTGACCAGCTTTGGGCCAAAGGAGAATGCACAAGTTCGCTCGAACATCATCTAGACCACTCGATTTGGAAATTTCAATTGGCGCATAAGACTGGCGGCAAGCGATTTTTAAGTGGCCGCTTTTACAACGTGATCGAGAATAAGATCTCCAAGAAGGACTTAAAGGAGATTCATAAAATCCTTAGCTCTTACTTAGAACAGCACTCCGAAGATCCGGCACTGAGCCAACTCTTTCTGAATCTCTACCAGTCGACATGGTCCCCGCTACTTTGGTCTGAAAAAATGTTTAAAGAGATGCTCGCCGTAACTAGTGCGCTATCGCCATTACTGCGAACATCAGAGGTTTGGTTTGATTTTGCTTATGCCGCAAACACCTTGGATAAAAATGGTCAGGCTGAAAACGGATATAGAGAATGTCTTAGGCTAAAGCCCGAAAATGCTTCGGCATTACACAATCTTTCTCTTTTGGTGGAAAAGGGCGATCTTTCAGAGGCAATTTCGCTTTCGCAAAGAGCTTTTGATTTAGCTCCGAAAGACGAACTCATTAAACAGCGATATGAACGATTCAAGCCCGTCATTCATTTTAAAAAGTCCGCGGATTTGTCATTAAAGTCGCCAATTGATTTCGATGACCTTTCTCTTAAAGACCGTTTGTATCTTGGCGCTGTGCTTGTCGCATGTCTGTCTGAAGATCAGGAACAAATCTATTCGCTTAGTGAATCGAATCAGCGTCTGGCTCCGGGTAAGGAGTATGAGACTAAAATT
>CAYVRZ010000052.1:0-10966 GCA_964453895.1 uncultured Pseudobdellovibrionaceae bacterium
AGATCTCGGCTTGAAACTGATCGAACCGCTGCGTGAATTGTTTAAAGATGAAGTGCGTAAAATCGGCGCCGATATGTCGATCCCAAAAAAGTTTTTGTGGCGGCACCCGTTCCCGGGACCGGGCCTGGCCATTCGGCTCATTGGCGCGGTCAATGAGCACGATCTGAATATTTTAAAAGAAGTGGACGCGATTTATATCGGTGAACTTGAGAAGAACGGCCTATACGAAAAAATTTGGCAGGCTTTTTGTGTTCTGTTGCCCGTTAAAACCGTCGGGGTTCAAGGCGACAATCGCACCTACGATAAAGTCATCGCCCTCCGGGCGGTCACCTCGACCGACGGCATGACGGCGGATTGGTACCCCTTCGATGCGAAGTTTATGGCCCATGTCTCCAACCGCATCACCAACGAAGTTCGCGGTGTGAACCGTGTCGTTTATGATGTGACTTCGAAGCCACCCGGCACCATCGAGTGGGAATAGTTGATGTCGTTCAACCACCTGCACGTGCATTCGCAGTATTCTTTGCTAGAAGCCACGTGCCGGATCAAGGCCCTCGCAAAAAAAGCCGCGGATCTAAATATGCCAGCGGTGGCACTGACCGATAACGGCAATATGTTTGGCGCGATCGAATTTTACTTCGCCTGCAAAGATGCGGGCGTAAAGCCCATCGTCGGGCTCGATGTTTTTATCGCGCCCAAATCGAGATTGGTGAAGGGCGAAGACCGCGAGGCCGCGCAAATGCCGTCGCGAAAACTTGTGCTTCTGGCGCAAAATTACGCCGGTTATCAGACGCTCTGCCAGTTGTCGTCGATCGGCTATCAAGAGGGATTTTATTATCGCCCAAGAGTCGACTATGAAGTGTTACATAAGCATTCGCAAAATATTCTCGCGCTGAGCGGTGGGATCGGCGGCGAGGTGGCGTGGACCTTCCTCAACCGAGGTCCAGATGCGTGTTTAGAAAAAATCAAAACCTTTCAAAGTATTTACGGCGATCGCTTTTATCTCGAGATCAACCGCACCGGTGTTAAGGGTTGGGAGCAGATCAATCCCTTCTTACAGCAAGTGGCGCAAGATCTCGGCATCAAGCTGGTGGCGGCCAATGATGTTCACTATCTCGTGCCGGGCGATCAATTGCCGCAAGAGGTTTTGATCTGCATTGGCTCCAACAAAACACTGCAGGATGAGGCGCGCTATAAGCTTGGCACCGATCAGTTTTACTTTAAAAGCGCTGAGGAAATGCGTGATTTATTTAACGATATTCCGCAGGCTTGCGATGAGACTTTGGCTGTCGCTGAACGCTGCGACTTAAAGTTTAACTTGAAGGATGCCTCCGGCGCACCGATTTACCATTTGCCGAGCTATCCAACCACCGACAACGTTTCTACCAAAGAAGAGATGAAGCGATTGTCCGAGGCCGGGCTCCAGCGCCGGTTTGATGAGGCCTTAAAGCGCGGTGAACCCATTGCGCAAGAAAAGCAGCCCATCTATTTGGAACGCCTACACTTCGAACTCGACGTCATAGATAAAATGGCCTTCAACGGCTACTTCTTAATCGTGCAAGATTTTATCGGTTGGGCCAAAGATCACGGCATCCCGGTGGGGCCGGGCCGGGGTTCAGGCGCAGGGTCGCTAGTCGCCTACAGTCTGCGCATCACCGATCTCGATCCGATGCCTTACAACTTGCTCTTTGAGCGTTTCTTGAATCCGGAGCGGATCAGTCTGCCTGATTTTGATATCGATTTTTGCCAAGAGCATCGCGGGCGAGTCATTGATTACGTAACACAAAAGTACGGCCGCCAATCGGTGTCGCAAATTATAACCTACGGACGTTTGCAAGCCCGGGCCGCGATTCGCGATGTGGGCCGCGTGATGGGTATGAGTTATCCCGAGGTCGACGCGGTCGCAAAGTTGGTGCCTGAGAAATTGGGTATCAATCTCAAAGAGGCGATTGAGACAGAACCACGCCTTCGCGATTTGATGGAGATGGATCCCAAGGTCAACACCTTGATGGATATCGCGCAGAAGATTGAAGGGCTGGTTCGCCACGCGGGCATCCATGCGGCGGGTGTGATTATTGCCGACGGCAACATCATGGACCACGCGCCCCTTTATCGCGGGGTGGACGGCGAGAACGTGGTCCAGTTCGACATGAAGCACGCCGAAAAAATCGGACTGATCAAGTTCGACTTTTTGGGATTGAAAACTCTCACGCATATTCAAGAGGCCTTGGATTTAGTCAAACGCAACCGCGGCAAGACTTACTCGGTGCAAGAGATCTCGCTGTCGGACAAGGGCATTTACGAGATCATGTGCAAAGGCGATACGGCGGGGATTTTTCAGTTTGAGGGCGAGGGCATCACCGACTTGATCCGCAAAGCCAAACCCGATTGTTTTGAAGATATCGTCGCCATCAATGCGCTTTATCGCCCGGGTCCGATGGATATGATTCCCGACTACCTCGCCCGTAAGAGCGGCGAGAAGAAAGTCGAGTACTTGTTCCCCGAACTTGAGACCGTACTTAAAGAAACTTATGGCGTGATCGTCTACCAGGAGCAGGTGCAGCTGGTGGCGGCAAAAATCGCCAATTACTCTCTTGGTGAAGCCGACATGCTTCGCCGAGCGATGGGTAAAAAAATCGCCGAAGAAATGGCGGTGCAAAAGTCGCGCTTTTTAAAGGGTGCGGCCGAGACCAATCACGATCTAAAAAAATCTGAAGCGCTATTTGATTTGATGGCCGAGTTCGCCAAGTACGGCTTTAACAAATCTCACGCCGCCGCCTATTGCGTGGTCGCCGCTTACACCGCCTGGCTTAAAAATTATTATCCAGTCGAGTTCTTTGCCGCTCTTCTCAGTACGGAGATGAGCGACACCGACAAAATCGTAAAGTACGTTAAAGATGCTCAGGGTCACAAAATTGAAGTGGTTCCGCCGCACATTAACCATTCGGAGTACAAGTTCGCGGCCAAAGGCGAGAAGGTGATGTTCTCGCTCGGCGCGATTAAGGGTGTGGGGGAGGGCGCGGTGCAGGCCATCGTTGAGGCGCGGGAGCGCCGACCCGACAAAAAATTTGCAAGCCTCGAAGAATTTTTTAGTGAAGTCGATGTTAAGAAAATTAACAAAAAAACCATCGAGGCGCTCACCAAGGCGGGCGCACTCGACAACTATGGGTACAACCGCAACGAGATTCTCACCGGATTCTCTAAGTTTATTGAGCGCTCGGAGGGTGAGCGGCTCGATCGCGAGGTCGGGCAGACCTCACTGTTCGACTTGGGCGACGAGGTGGTTGAAGAAAAGTTGGTCCAACTCGACAAGCTCGAGCCATGGAGCCGCGCCACCTCTTTGGCATTCGAAAAAGAAGTGTTGGGATTTTATCTCACCGATCATCCGCTCGAAGGTCTAGAAGTCTTGGGCAAAATTCAGGGCGCGCAGTCCATCGGCAAACTGCCCGAGTTGCAGCATAAGGCCAAAACTCAGGTGCTTTGTCTTCTCTCAAGTTACCGCGAGATCATCACCAAAAAAGGCACGCGCATGGCGTTTGCCCGGATTGAAGACACCAGTGGTAGCCTTGAGCTGGTTGTGTTTCCCGACACCTTCGCCCAGTATGAGCGCGTGTTAAAGTCAGAGGCCGCGCTTATGGTGGTTGGCACTCTTGAGAAAGAAGACGGCGGGATAAAAATGATCGCCGAGCAAATAAAATTGGCCGACGATCTTTTTAAGCTGGTCAAGAAGGTGACATTAAAAATCGAACCCGGAATGGACGCGAAAATGGCGTTGATCCGCCAGTGGGCCGAAAAAAATCGTGGTGACGCAAGCCTGCTCTTTCAGGTGAACCTGCCGGACTTGCAGCAAACGGTCGAGATGGAAGTTCAGGAGTTTGGCGGCGTGAAGTTAACGGCGGAAGGACTGGACGCCTTGAGAAAATTAGAAGTACCCTTGTCGTTAAACTAAATTGGGAGGATGATCATGCGCCATTGGCTGCTAATTCTTGTTGGAGGTTTTCTTATGCAAGTTTCCACATCCACCGCCGGAACCAATTCTGTACACGGCATTAAAGTTAAAAATATCGACGGTAAAGAAATCGACCTGTCGTCGTACAAGGGCAAGACCCTCTTGATCGTGAATACCGCCTCGCAGTGTGGCTACACCAAGCAATACGACGGTCTGGAGGCCCTCTACCGTAAGTACAAAGCCAAAGGGTTTGTGGTCATGGGTTTTCCGAGCAATGATTTTGGCGGCCAGGAGCCCGGAACCAATCAGGAAATCAAAGAATTCTGTCAGACTAAATTCAGCGTCGACTTTCCTATGTTTTCGAAGGGACCCGTAAAGGGAGCTGAAAAGCAGCCTTTATTCGAGACCTTAACCACCACTGCTCCAGAAAAGGGTGAGATCAAGTGGAACTTTGAAAAGTTCCTTGTGTCACCAGATGGAAAGGTCGTTGGGCGTTTTGACTCCAAGGTGACACCAGAGGATCCGAAGCTTTTGCGGGCTATCGAATCCCATTTGGCAAAATAACCGGGGCCGGAGAAAATTTCTGCCTCTCCGCAGCAAATGTAGAGCCTAATTTACACCAGTATCTGATGGTACAGCCCTTGCTCATATTCCTATACAGGTGGCCAGCCGGTGTCACAGCAACACCAGTTGGCAGAACCTGCATTAAAGGAAGGGGAGAGTATGCAAGAGGAAGCAGAAGATACGATCGGTCCGAGAGTCGCTCAATTGGCCAACAGGATGAAGGTCAAACAGACGCGGATCGCTCTAGATTGCGAGATTTCTCGCATTTCAGTGAACCGTTTCTTTCGCGGACGAAGTGAGATTCGCGCGACGGATCTGGTGAATGTCCTTAAGGTTTTGGGCATTGATCTGGAGCAGGAGATTCAGCGCCGATTGACTCCAGGCCTATAAGTAGATCAAGTGGCGGTCCATGAATGTATTTTGGTTCCGCCGCGATCTCAGGCTTGAAGACAATTGTGGGCTATTTCATGCTCTAAGTGCCAAGAGTGGCCAGCCCGTACTGCCGATTTTTATTTTCGATTCACGGATTCTTTCGCGTTTGCCTCGGGCCGATGCACGAGTTGAATTTATTCACGCGGCGCTCGCGGCCCTGGAGGACGAGTTGCGGGCGCGCGGGTCGGGCCTCAAGGTCTACCACGGAGATCCAGTCGAAGTTTGGCCTGAGATTATCTCACGGCAAAAAGTGACATCGATTTACTGCAACGAAGACTATGAACCCTATGCGGTCGAGCGTGATCGTCATGTTGCGAAACTTATCCGCGAAGCGGGCGGAGAGTTCTTTGCTTATAAAGACCAAGTGATTTTCGCTAAAGGCGAAGTGATCAAAGACAACGGCGACCCGTATCGCGTGTACACGCCCTACAGTAAACGTTGGTTGTCGCAAGTGCAGCCGGACCATTTTAAATCCTATCCGTCCGAGAAACACGTCAACGGTTTGGCTCCATTGAAGGGTGGCGACTTGCCGCCTTTGAGTGAGCTCGGGTTTCAGCCTACGGGCATCCCGCTTCCGGGGAAATCCGTGAAGAAAGCGATTTTCACTGGTTACGCCAAACAGCGCGACAGTCTTTTTTTGGACGCGACTTCGCGACTTGGCGTGCATTTGCGTTTCGGAACGGTTTCTGTACGAAAGCTCGCGCGCACAGTTCAGCCACTTTCACATGTGTTTTTAAAAGAGCTGATCTGGCGTGAGTTCTTTATGCAGATCCTCCATCACTTTCCCCATTCGGCAACCATGTCCTTTGATCCACGCTACGACAAAATAAAATGGCGCAATGACAAGAAGGAGTTCGCTCGCTGGTGCGAGGGCAGGACCGGATTTCCCGTGGTCGACGCCGGAATGCGTGAGTTGAACCAAACTGGATTTATGCATAATCGGGCGCGGATGATTACGGCCAGCTTTTTGACCAAGCATTTGCTGGTGGATTGGCGCTGGGGCGAGCGCTATTTTGCAGAAAAACTTTTGGATTTTGATCTGTCTGCCAATGTGGGCAATTGGCAGTGGGCCGCGGGAAGTGGTTGCGACGCGGCTCCTTACTTCCGGGTGTTTAACCCCTACATTCAAGCAAAAAAATTCGATCCTGAAGGCGAGTATGTCAAAAAATGGGTTCCCGAAATTGGCTCGCCCGCATATCCTGAGCCCATGGTGGATCACGAACAGGCTCGGCGTCGCGCGCTCATAGTGTACAAAGAAGGTCTCGAATCATGAGGCTCTTAATGACGGGTGGAACGGGCCTGATTGGCAATGCGATCGGTCGGCGGCTGGCTCGCACAAATCAAATTATTGTATTGTCCCGCGAAGGCAAGGCGGCCAAGCCTCGCTTGAGCTATCCGTGCGAAGTTTTGGCCTGGGACGGAAAATCGGACGTCTCCCCCCGCTGGCTTGAGGGCGTTGAGGGCTTGATTCATTTGGCCGGAGAAAATATCGGACAAGGGCGCTGGACCGATGAACGCAAACTGGCCATGCGCGAGTCGCGCATTTTGCCGCTTGAGTTTATCGATAAGGCTTTGCGCGCGCACAATCGCCAGTTGCGCGTGGCGATCTCAGCCTCGGGCATCGGCTATTATGGCGATCGCGGCGACGAGGTGCTGACCGAAGATTCGGCTCCAGGTACGGACTTTTTGGCCGGCCTTTGTGTCGATTGGGAAAAAGCGGTCGTGGCGGTAAACAGCAAAAGAACTTTGATTATGCGGATGGGCCCGGTGTTAAGCCCTGATGGCGGATTTATAAAAGAAGTGCTTGGCATGTTTAAAAAATTTGGCGCGGCCCGATTAGGATCAGGGCAGCAGTACATGAGCTGGATTCATGCCGAAGATGTGGCCGAGGTTGTGGCTCAGGCCCTAACCAATCCTTTTATGAGTGGGCCCATGAATCTGGTGGCGCCGGAGCCGCTGAGAAATTCCGATTGGACAAAAAAACTGGCCGACGCCGCAGGCGTTATAAAGATTCCCGCCGGAGCCCCCGCCTTCGCTCTAAAGATGATGTTTGGCGAGATGTCGGAAATTATGTTGGCCTCGCAAAACGTAAAACCGGCAAAACTCGAGCTGCAAAAGTGGCAGTTCCGCTATCCGACGTTTGATTCGGTGTTGCAAAAGATTTTTACTTAGCGAGATTTTTATCGTTCAAGCAGGTCCATGCTTGAAAATCGACCGGCTTCAAATCCAGCAATCCGTCTAGCGCCGTTTGCGCTTGATCGATCATGCTCGAAAGTGTCGAAATTCGCATGGGCTGAATCCGCGCTCCCTCTAAGGTGGCGGGATTTATTGCGGAGAGAAGTTTGAAGCTCGCTTCGGTCCGGGCGAGCATTTTTCGCTCACGCCGGCGCAGTACATTTTGAATCACATCTAAAACGTTGGGATTGGCCACATAGGTTTGAGTGCCCCGAGAGGACTTGGCGGACTCAACAATCACTTCCTGCCGGAGCAGGTCGTTAATCGAGAGGCTGATCAAGGCCTTAGAAACTCGAAGTCGTTGCATAAGCTGGCCAGCGTCAAGTGGCTCGTCGGACAAATATATATGTGTCCAAAGCCGACCGTGGATTTTTTTAAAACCCCAGTAGCAAATGATTTCGCCAATTTCATTGGCAAGAGCTTCAAGTTCAGGAGGCAAAATCGCGTGTCCACTCATCCGAACACCCACCGCTTCAACAACATCAGATTTAGTTCAACAACATCAACTTCAACACTAAACACAGCGGGACCAAAACACCAGGGCTTATCTGCCCCGCATCAATTTCTCGCGCAGTAGTTTTCTCTGACTCTCGAGAATGATCTTTACCACCACTTCAGGGTTAACCTTATAAAGGGTCACCATGCGGGCCAAAGTCTTAAGCGGAATCACCGAGATTCCACGTTCAATATTCGAAATAAATTGTGGGCTCGTGTAACCAAGCCGTGAGGACACATCGGCCTGTGTAAATTTGGATTGCTCACGAGTCTCTCTCAAAAAATCGCCTAACTTTTTACGGTCGTACTCAAGCATGTCAGTTACCTTTCGATTTAAGTCCTTGCATACTTTTATGACAATCGCCGGACTTAGGGAAACAAAAAATGGACGTGAATTGGTAATTTCGCTTACCATTCGGGGATGAAACTTTATGCATTTGTCATATTGGGTTTATTTGCCACAGTAGCCACGGCCCGTGAGCTGACGGACGTTAACCTCGAAATCGCCACCGCGAAAAAGGGGACGGACGGCAAGCAGGAGGCCTTTGACGAGGCCGTCGAGACGGCGACACGCAAGCTGGCCGAGGATATTTTGGGCCAAGAGAAAGTGGCCAAATCCTGGGAGCAGGCGAAGTCAAAAATTCTAAAGAATTCAACTAAATATGTTGTTTTTATCCGGGGCACTCCGGTCGAGGAAAAGGGGCAGAACAAGCTTAAGGTGCAAATGCGTTTGTCGCCCGATGCGTTGGAATCCGTACTTCGTGAAGCGGGCTTGATTGGCGGGGAGCCCGTTCGGGTTTTGCCGCTCGTGCGCGTAAGTGAAGGCATGGGCAGTAAATACGTTTGGTGGGCCGACTTTGGGGACAATAAGTCCCAATCCATTGCCCAAGGTTACTTTAAAAACTTTTTTAAACAGTTGAATGCTCAATTTAAGGGCAAAAATGTTTCGGTTCTAGATCCGACCAACCAAAGTTTTCGCAATAGTTTACCGGCCAGCTATCGAACGGAAGTTTTGCGCAAAGAAGATCAAATGCTGCTCGGACAGTACTTAAAGGCCGACGTGATTCTGAGTGGCCGGGTTGAAGTGAACAAAGCCCGCTCCGACAGTGCGGAGCAAAAGATCGAGTATGTGCTCGAGCTTTGGCAAACTAAAACTGGGCGGGGATTGGTCGAAAGCAGCCGGACGGAGCTTGTCGCGAATGACAATCCGAAAACTGTCCAGGCGACTATGGAGCAGGTGCAGCCGCAAATTTTTGCCGACATGGCGGGTAAGCTGGCCAGTGCGGTGGGCGCCGGAAGTTTAAACCTATCGGTGGTGAAGATCTCGATCGAAGGACCCCTGAGCCAAAGGCAGCACCTCGAATTTCGTAAGTTGCTGAGCTCGGTGCGGGAGATTCGCTCGCTGCGCGAACGCCTGATCGAATCCACGCGAGTCACTTATGAAGGCGAGACCTCGGTCAGTGGTGGGGAGCTTGGTAAAGCTGTCGAGCGCACCCGCTTTCCTCAATTCAAAGTGGATGTCTCAAGCGCGCAAGACGATCGTCTGGTTCTTAATGTAAAGGGCGGTTAATCCGGCCAGGACCGATAGTTCTCGCGGTCATTTTCCCTTATTCTAGAGGCATGCGATCCCTACTTCTCCTCGCTGCTTTTCTTTCGGGCTGCAGTGTTCTTGGTGGCCGCGGCCAACAAAAACCTCAGACCGAAGTGCGTGATGTGCCGGCTGCAGCCCGTGGCGACGACGAGCCGCCACGGCATCGGGTTTTGGTTTTGCCGTTTTTAGATGAGCGGCTTGAAAAATCCCAAGCGATCAGTGAAGTGGCCCGCCAAACCGTCGTGCGCGAACTGCTGCGGACCAATCAGTTTGTGGTTGTAAGCAATGACGACTTTCCGCAAGATCCGAAAAAATTTATCACTGAGGAAAACGACTACGATATGGTGCAGGTCGCGAAGATTGCATCCGGAATCGGCGTGTCGGCCGTGATCGAGGGCAAGGTTTTGAACATTCGCGCGAAACGAATTGGCGATTCGATGGGTTTGATCCGATCGCTAAAGGCGCAGATCTCAACCCAGGTGCGCGTGCGGATTTTTGCCGGTAAAAATGCCAAAGAAATTTTAAACGAAGTCCGCTCCGCCGACACCGAGGCGACGACGACTCGGGTGGGGCAAAAGGGTGACCTTGCCGCCACGCTGACTGAGGATCCGGAGCTGGTGCGAGCGGCGGTGCGCAAAGCCTTCTTAAGCTCGGTGCCCAATATTTTAAAATCCGTTGAGAAGTTAAGTTGGGAAGGTCGCGTGGCCATGGTTGCCGGCGAGCGCGTTTATGTTAATGCGGGGCGTTTATCCGGGTTGCAAGTGGGCGATATTCTAAAAATCACCGATGAGGGTGAGGACGTCTACGATCCGGACACCGGCCGCTTTATCGGAACCGCACCGGGCCGTCTCAAAGGCACCGTGGAAGTGGTGAGCTACTTCGGCAAAGACGGCGCCATCGCCGTAATTCACTCCGGCTCCGGCTTCCAAGAAAACGACCGCGTCGAGCTTTACTAAAGGTACCTGGTTCTTTTTTCGGAAGCAGCGCGTGCAGCATAGTACCCCAGCCGTATGTGGCCTGGTAGTCTCCTCAAATATGCAATTTCATTTTGCGGGTCTGATGACCCTTCGGCAGGCGTCAAGCTTTCAAACCCAGGGGACCGTTCTTGGCTTTGAGTGCGTGCCCACAGTCAGCCTTGGCGTGCGTGGAAATTCTCAGGATCTGCTATGGCCCGAAGAAAAATGGCGAGAAATGGGATTTGCCGTCGAGCGCGCCGACCGAGGTGGGCAGGCCACCATTCACAATCCCGGCCAATTGGTGATTTTTCCCTGCTTGGATGTGCGTCCATGGGGAGCTAGAAATTTTGTCGATTCTCTGATCAAGACGAGTCAAAAATTTTTACTGCGACGGGGCGTGGAAACGAGCTGCCGAAAAAGCGAGCCGGGCCTGTACACCGCTCGAGGTAAAATCATGTCTATCGGACTGCGGATCCATCGCGGGGTTGCCCATCACGGAATCGCGATCAATGTGCGCAATGATCTCGAGCCGTTTCAGGGCATTCGCGTGTGCGGGAAGGCGGCAGCTCCGGTGGATCGGCTGGGGCAAAGTGAACCGCTGGCCGCGCTATTTTCGAGCTGGACCGAGGAATTTAAGGCGCAGTTGACATCTAAGCCAATCTCTACGAATTTGGGTTTTGCGATATCCGATGTGCGCTCTTAGCTCAGTTGGTTAGAGCGCTACCTTGACATGGTAGAGGTCAC
>CAYVRZ010000053.1:0-9162 GCA_964453895.1 uncultured Pseudobdellovibrionaceae bacterium
TCGCAAGGCTCGGTCTCCATGCGGCTGAAAAGCCTTGAGCAACACGTTGGTCAGACGCTGTTTGAGATGGACGGAAAGAAAAAGGTGCTGACCCCGTTCGGCGCCGAGATGGCCCGCATCGCGACGGAGGCCTATGCCCGGCTGCAGACCGATCTTCGCGAGGCCGGAGATCGCCTGGCCAATCCCGATAAGCTGCCGATTCGCATCGGCTGCCGCAAAGAGATTTTTGACCGAATGGTCACCTCCTTTAGGGTGGCGAACCCCCTGGCCTTTTTTGATATGAACCATGTCCAGGTGCTCGCCGCGCTTCTGGCGCGCAATATTGATTTGGGGATTACTCATCAAGTTCCCGATTCGGCCGACTTAGTGGCGAAAAAATTGTTTTCTAATCATGTGGTGGCCGGAGCCCACAAGAAGTTTGGCTTTAGTCACGATGACCCGGCCTGGCTTAAGGCGACGCCCGTCTTGATTTATAAACACAAAGATCCGCCGTATATTGAAACCTATTTGGCTAGATTCGGGCTAAGGCTTGATCAAGTTCGGGTATCGGGCGTGTGCGAGAGTTGGCCCGCGCTTCGTTTGATGCTTGAAGACGGCAAAGGTTGGTGCCTGATGCCGGCGGAGTTTCAAGGCAAAAGCGGGGAGTGCAAGTTTGCCGACGTGCCAGCATCACTTCTGCCAGAGCAAACTTTCTATATGATCTATCGCAAAACCTCGCCGCTTAAAAAAATTCTCAGCCAGCTTAGGGCTGGAGTCTAAATTTTTGCGTCAGCGGAGTATCTAGCGACACCGGCGGCATATACTCTTGAATAAACTCCCGCTCCCACCAACGGTCGGGCCAATCGGCGAAATCGCTAAAACGATATTTATATAAATCCATTTTTATAAACAGCGGCGGGTCGTTGTCGAACGGATTTTCTGCGAACATATCTTTGATCAGTGAATTGTTTTCGAGAAGCCGCACCACCATTCTAAACAACCACTCCTCTTGCAGTGCGGGCCTCATGCCTGAGAACCAAATTTGCCAATCGAGGTGCAAATGGTAGGGCGTGGTCAGGCAGGGGCGGCCGTCGACAGCGATGGGCGCGCACTTAAATTTATATTCCCGCCACTCGGTCTTCTCTGTAATCACCGGATCACGCGTGCCCTTGATCACCACGGTGGTTCGAACTTTTCCGATGCTGCCAAAGGCGCCGTAGCTGTTGATCAAATGCCAGCCATCGTAAGAGGTGTTCATCGCCTGACGTTCGCTAATCAAATTCAGCGCCGGACGGTAGCTTAAAAAACACACCAAGGCCGCAAAAACGGCAATGACCGCAAGCCGGATTTTGTGCGGCCACGGTTTAAGCGGAGTGATTTTTTTGAGTTTATCAAACTTGAGCCAGCGGCCGTAAAACTCGTCGTCAAAACAACAAAAGCACATCAAGATCGTGAGCCAGTTCAGCCACGCCAAGTTTCCGCTAAAGATCAAAATCACTTGAAACATAATCGTTATTGCGCCGGCCCAGCGTCGCACCATGGCGGGGCCAAAGAGTCCAAAGGGAACGATCACTTCGACAAAGTGATTCACCAACACCGCGCCTTGGTGAAGCAGAACCGGCATCTTGTGAAAGAAGTAGCTGAGCGGATGCGGAATGGGTTGAGTTTCGTAATGATAAACCATGCAGGTCAGATCACGCCAACACTCGTCGCCCCGCAGTTTAATCATTCCTGCACCGAACATAAGTCGAAACAGCATCCAGCGCTGGGCCCAAATGGCGATGATCGACGGCGGATAGTTGGTTGTTTTCAGGCGCGGATCCAGGGGCGGCACCAAAAAGAGCGTCAGAAAAGTAAATTCAGAGAGCTGAGTCTCCCAGCCGTAGCTATAAAAAAGCTGGCCCGAGTTATTTAAAGACAACTGCATCAGCCAAAGCACCAGCAGCATCGGCACATTGGCAAAGCCCGCCATAAGCGCGAGACCAAGACCCATCCCCAGCCCGCCAAACACGGGCAGCGCCAAATCCGGATCGACAAAGGGAAACAGGCTCGGCCACGACCAAAACGGAGCGTCCACCCGGGCGACAAAATCGGCGATGGGCAGTAGCCCTTCGCGCCCCCATAGAGCGGGGCCTTGAAAAAAGACAATGGCGTAGGCGATGAAGTAAATAAAGCCGAGTCCGCGTACGATCCAAAGTCGAGTTAGCCGGTGAGAATTTCTCATACGGTGATCATACCCCTGGACGTTTGTGGTTTAGAAGGGCAAATTGAACTCATGCAAGAATCAACTACGGCATCTATCCAAACGCAGGCGTACCCTCTCGAGTTTCGTGGCCAAGGCAAAGAGTATTTTAAGATTTGGATCGTCAACATCGGGTTGACCATTCTCACTCTCGGAATTTACTCGGCGTGGGCCAAAGTTCGAACTCGCCGGTACTTTTACAATCACACCTATTTGAACGGTCAGACATTCGACTACCATGCTGAGCCGCTTAAGATTTTAAAAGGGCGGCTGATGATTGGTGGCGTAGTTTTGTGTTTTTCGCTGTCTCAATTTTCGGCTTGGTTTTTGTTAATCCCGGTGATTTTTTATTTTATGCTTCCCTATTTTTTGGTGCGTGGAGCGATTTTCAATTTCGTCAACACCTCCCATCGGGGCGTGCGCTTCGGCTTTGAGCGCAATTACAAGGGCAGTTACAAAACCATGTTAAAGGCTCTGTTGGTCACGGTCTTCACTCTCGGTATAGGGATTCCGGCGACTTATTATTACTGGAAGCGTTTTATTGCCGATCACCTGGCGCTCGGAAAGCTGCGCTTTAAAATGGGCGGCGACGGCCGCTCCTTTTGGGGTGCGGTGATGAAAGAGCCCTTTATTTACGGTTTGTCTTATGGGGTTTTGATCGTCGTCATTTCATTTGTTCTTGGCGCTTTAGGTTTGATGGGCGAGGGCGCTGAGATGGCGCCCTATTTTGGTTTTGCCTTTATGTTTCTCGGCTATTTGTTTTATGGATTCGTATTTGTCATCTATCAGGTGCGCTCGTCCGAGTACTACGCCAATCATTTGGTCGCCGATGGTGGCGTGCGCTTTAAATCCAATCTGACGCTTTGGGATACCTTGTTGATGTATCTCGAGCAGGCCTTCTTATTGGTGATCACACTCGGGCTTGCGTGGCCGTGGGTGCAGGTGGCGATCAAAAAGTTTAAATTTGAACATTTCGCCGTGCTGACCACGCCAGAATTTTTTAATACCCTTGAGCAATCTAAGGTCGACAATGCCGAGGCTTTCGGTGAAGAAGTCGCCAGCTTCTGGGATTTCGATATCGGATTTTAATGCGCATCAACGGCATATGCTTTGATGGCACGAGTTCCAAGGCCCACGCCGCCACCGTCAGCCGCGTGGGCGACAACGTCATCCTCGAGATCAACGGTGAAAGCAAAACCTTCGCGCGTGGAAATGTAAAAGTAATCTCTCGCTTGGGCAGTGCGCCGAGGGTCATTGAGTTTCCCGGACATATGCGCTTTGAAACCTCGTACCACGATGAAGTCGACAGGACTTTCGGGGGAGTGTCGTCGCTGATTCATAGGCTTGAGAACGACATGACACTGGTGCTGATCTCAGTGGTGGTGTTCGGGTTTTTTTGTTTCGCCAGTTATATGTGGATCATCCCGGCCACGGCGAAATTTATCGTTCATAAAATCCCGCAGAGCTACATTGATGAGTTGGCCAAAAAAACCGAGGGCGAGTGGGGCATTGGTAAAGCCGTGACTCTCGCGCAGGATGAGCAAGACAAGCTCGACGTGATCATCACCCGGCTAACCACCGAGTTTCCGGAGCAAAAAATTCTGATTCGGCCGATTGAGATGGAACTAGATATGGCCAATGCATTTGCGTTGCCCGATGGCACCATGATGGTCACCGAACCTCTTCTTAGGCTTTTGAGCACCGATGAAGCTTTGGCGGTTATGATGCACGAAATGGGGCATGTGGTGAACAGGCACGGCCTTCAGGCCCTGGCGGGAAAGGTAATTATCTCGGCATTGATGTTTGTCACGCTGGGCTCGGCGGATTTTGCGAGCCTTGGGCAAATGATGGTGGGGTTGTCGTATTCGCGCGCCAGTGAAAAAGAGGCCGATCTTTTCGCGGCTAAGCATCTTAGGAAAATAAATCTAAAGCCCACGCTGCTCTCAGATGGGCTGCGAAAAATTGAGCAGTCCCAGCGTTTGGGGCGCAGTCGGTCCGAAAGTAAAGGTCCAAGTTTTTTATCCTCGCATCCGTTGACTGAAGAGCGGGCCAAGTATTTGCGCGAGCTCTAGTACTTTTTGTTAAGAACCATAAACTCGCTCCACCTAGAGACTTGCGCCGGTGTGAGTGCCGCATAACAGATCGTGCCCGTGCTGGCCGCCTCGGTCTTTACGATTTGTGACTCGCGGCCGAGTTCGTAGATGCGGTGTTCTTCGGATTTGGGAAAGTAGAGTTCAACTTGTTCGTTCAAGGCTTGCGCGGCGACCGTCATTTGCTTGCGCAATTTATCGATGCCCTCGCCGGTCAGGCCACTGACAAAAACTCTGGGGAAGGCCTTTACTTGAAACTGTTTATCGGGCGTGGCCTTGTCCATTTTATTATATATAAAAATAATCGGCTTCTTTTCCCAGCCGAACTCGCGGATCAATTCATCGACGGCGCGAATATGCTGCTCCATTTGCGGCGAGGCCATATCGATCACATGCAACAGCACGTCGGCTTCACCCGACTCTTCTAAAGTGGCTTTAAAGGCTTCAATCAAGTGCGCGGGCAGTTTACGAATAAATCCCACTGTGTCGGTGACCAGAGCATCGCCGCCCTCAGGCAAAAACACTTTTCTTGTGGTTGGATCGAGAGTCGCAAAAACCTGGTCCCTCACATCCACCTGCGAATTGGTCAGTTGATTCAGCAGGGTCGATTTGCCGGAGTTGGTGTAGCCGATCAAAGCAAAGGTCGGAATTTTCAGTTTTTTGCGCAAAGCCCGGTGCTGTTGGCGGTGTTTGCGCACGCCTTCGAGCTGCTTTCGAATCGCCTTTACGCGCTCGCGAATTCGGCGACGATCATTTTCAAGGGCGGTTTCACCCGGGCCCCGGGTGCCGATCCCGCCGCCCTGCCTTGAGAGTGAGCCCATCCAAGCGCCGACCATGCGAGGCAACTGATCGAGCATTTGCGCGAGCTCAACCTGCATTTTTCCTTCGTGAGTTCGCGCTCTTTGCGCGAAAATATCAACAATCACTTGGTTGCGATCTAAAACCGTGCAGCCCAGATCCGTGTGCAAGTTACGGCCTTGAACCCCGCTCAGCTGGTGATCGACCACCACCACATCGGCGGCACTCTCTTGAATCATCTCTTTGATTTCTAAAACCTTGCCCGATCCGAGCAGGGTGGCCGAATTGAAAGACTGGAGAATCTGCACCACGTTGCCAACAACTTCGCCGCCCCAAGCGGCGATAAGTTCTTCCAGTTCAGCTAAGCTTTCTTTGATTTCAGGAAATGAGTCTGATTTTTGACCAACGCCGACGACGATGACGCGTGGTTTTTGCGGACGATTTGAGACCAGTTCGTCTTCTCCTTTTTAAGAAGTCTCCTTTTGAGACTTCTGCGAACTCAACGGCCGTTTTATTCTTTATAAGCCTGCGCTTCTAAAGCCGTTATTGCTATTGTATTCACTATATCGTCCACCGTACAAGTTCTTTGAAGCACATTAGCTGGTTTTTTCACTCCCATAATAAACGGCCCCAGGACCTCGCCACCGCCAAGCTGCTGCACCAAGTTGTAGGAGATATTGCCCGCGTCCAAAGTTGGGAAAATCAAAATATTTGCGCCCCCTTGAATGTCGCAAAAGGGGAAGATTCGCGACACGATATCCGGGTTTACGGCGGTGTCAGCCTGCATTTCTCCGTCTACAGTGAGCTCAGGATGGCGTTGTTTGACCAAGCGGGCGGCCTCTTGCATCTTTTTAGGCGTGTCGTTTTTGCCCATAAAGTTTGTGTAACTTAACATCGCAATTTTCGGAACCAGGCCAAAGTATTTGGCCACTTTCGATGCATGGACCGCGATCGAGGCCAGCTGCTCCGCTGTAGGGTTGATGTTCATGGTGGTGTCGGCAAAAAACAGCATGCGGTCTTTGGCCAGCACGATGTTTATACCCGATGCCACTTTCGAGCGTCCGGCGCCGATAATTTCTAATATCGGGCGAACACACTCCGAATAATTCATCGTCGCACCGGTCACCATGCCGTCGGCGTCGCCGCGATGAACGGCCATCGATGCGAAATAGTTCGAATCCAACATCAGGCGTTCCGCCTCGGCACTCATTACGCCTTTGCGCTTGCGCGTCTCATAGAGGTCTTTGACGTAACTCATGTAGCGCGGGTCTTTGATCGGATTGATAATCTGCACGCCGTCCATGTGATCGAGTTCCAGCTCCTCGATTTTCGCTTTGATCATTTTCGATGGTCCGATGAGCACCGGCTGAAAAATGCCTTCGGGATTGATCGCATTGATTGCCTTTAAGATTTTGGTCGACCGGCCTTCCGGAAAATAAATGGTCGGACGGGGCTGACTTTTTTGAGTCGAGTAAGATTTGACCCGATTGATGATGGTGCGAATAAATCCGCGGGTCCGACTCTGCAACATTTCTAACGAATGCGCGTAGGCGTTCAAATCTTTGATCGGCTGTTGCGCGACTCCGGTGTCCATCGCCGCTTTCGCGACGGCCGGCGCGACTTTGAGAAGAACGCGGTTATCAAACGGTTTCGGAATAATATATTCAGGTCCAAAGTGGAAGTGCCGGTTGGCGTAGGCGGCCGATACCGAATCGGGAACGTCTTCACGCGCCAGTTCGGCGAGCGCGTGAACCGCCGCCAATTTCATTTCTTCGTTGATCTGCGTGGCGCGCGTATCGAGGGCGCCACGAAAAATCGACGGAAAGCCAAGCACGTTGTTCACCTGATTGGGAAAATCGCTGCGGCCTGTGGCGATAATCGCGTCGGGCCGAACTTCGCGGGCCAAATTCGGATCGATCTCCGGATCCGGATTGGCCATGGCGAATACGATCGGATTTTTTGCCATGGATTTAATCATTTCGGCCGTCATGGCATTGGCCACGCTCAGACCGATAAACACGTCGGCGTTTTTCAAAGCGTCCGACAGAGTCCTCGCTTCAGTGTCGACTAAAAATTCTTCTTTGTATTTGTTCATTCCCTTGGTGCGGCCGCGGTAGACCACGCCCGATGAATCGCACAAAATAATGTTCTCAGCGCGGGCGCCAACGGCCTTAAAAATCCGCGCGCAAGAAATAGCCGCCGCTCCAGCACCGTTAAAAACAATGCGGCAATCGGCGATTTTTCGCTTGGTGATTAAACACGCGTTAATTAATGCGGCGCCGGAGATGATTGCCGTGCCGTGCTGGTCGTCGTGGAACACCGGGATGTTCATTTCTTTCTTGAGGCGCTCTTCGATTACAAAGCATTCGGGCGCGGCGATATCCTCTAGGTTTATGCCGCCAAAGGTCGGCTCGAGGGCCTTGACCGCCGCGATAAATTCCTCAGTGCCCAGCGCGTTGAGCTCTAAGTCGAAAACATTGATCCCGGCGAACTGCTTAAAGAGAACGCCTTTTCCTTCCATAACGGGCTTGCCGGCAAGAGGGCCGATGTTGCCTAAACCCAACACCGCCGTGCCGTTGGTGATCACAGCGACCAGGTTTCCCTTGGTGGTGTAGTCATAGACTTTGGCCGGGTCTTTGGCGATTTCCTTACAAGGGGCGGCAACGCCGGGCGAATAGGCAAGAGAAAGTGAGTGCTCGGTGCGGCACTCTTTGCTGGAGATAACCTCCACCTTTCCGGGCTTGGGTTTCGAATGATATTCGAGGGCGTCTTTGTCGAAGCTGTTCATGGTTTGACTCCTGAAATCGCATAATGCACTCTAAATCGTCGTCTTACAAGGAGTTCAACATGAGCAGCGACCGCGATGTCGTCATCGTCGAGGGAGTGCGCACCCCCTTCGCGAAAGCCGATACAAAACTTAAAGATATTCATCCCGCAGAGTTGGGCCGCGTCGCTGTTCATGAACTGATCGAGCGTTCGAATTTGGACGTCGATACGGTGGACGAAGTGATTATGGGCAACACCGGAACGCCGAGCGACGCCGTTAATATTTCGCGCGTGATCGCGCTTCGCGCCGGCATTCCGCTAAGAACACCGGCCATGACTGTGCATCGCAATTGCGCCTCGGCCATGGAGAGCATCACCACCGGTTTTGAGCGCATCAAAGCCGGCACGATGGACACGATCATTGCGGGCGGAACCGAGAATATGTCGCAAATGCCGCTTATAATGAGTCGCGCGTTTGTAAAAGCCTTTCAACGTTTGGGCGGCGCCCGCTCGCCACTCGCGCAGCTCGGCGCGCTCGGTGGATTATTGAAGGCGGATTTTAAACAGATTTTTGAGTTGATGACCGTGCCATCGCCATTTGTGCAAACGCCGCACAAACCGCGCATTTCGATTATGGAAGGCCTGACCGATCCGTTTGTCGGCATCAATATGGGGCAGACGGCGGAGATCTTGGCCAAAGAATGGAATCTCACCCGCGAAGAACAAGATCAGTTCGCGTTGAAGTCGCACCAAAAAGCGGTGGCGGCGCAAAAGGCCGGACGGATGGGTGAAGAGATCACGCCGGTGTTCGTCGCTCCCGCGTACAAAGAAGTGGTGAGTGAGGATGTGGGCCCGCGCGCTGAACAATCCATGGAACAGTTGGCAAAATTAAAACCGTTCTTCGATAAAAAATATGGCACCATCACCGTCGCCAATGCCTGCCCGATCACCGATGGCGCGGCGGCTGTGTTGTTGATGAGCCGCGCACGCGCGAAAGAACTCGGGCATAAGCCGATCGCGAGCATAAAATCCTACGCCTTTGCCGGGCTTGAACCTGAGCGCATGGGACTCGGCCCCGCGTACGCCACTCCTATCGCCTTAAAGCGGGCGGGTTTGACCCTGAAAGATATGGGTCTGATCGAGTTGAACGAAGCGTTCGCCGCGCAAGTTATGGCCTGCGTAAAAGCCATGGACTCCGACAAATTCGCCAAAGACAAACTCGGTCTCGATAAAAAAGTCGGCACCATAGAACCTGAGAAGTTAAATGTGAATGGCGGCGCCATTGCC
>CAYVRZ010000054.1:0-8390 GCA_964453895.1 uncultured Pseudobdellovibrionaceae bacterium
CAACCTGATATTCGGCAACGATTATCAACAACTTGCTGCCTAATTCGTTAGCGTAGCTTCGTCACTACTCAGATCGGCGATGTCCGGGATAGTGGCGTAACTTCAGTCGCATCGGTTGCGGTTTGTTCTCTCCAGGGGCCGCGACTTAAAAAAGCTGGTGGGCGGATTTTGGGAAGGGTGTCGTTGCTCGCCTCGAAGTCTTAAGTAAATCAGCGAATAAGCATGTAGTAGCCTGAGTGCGGATCACTTGCGGACCCGGGTTCGATTCCCGGCGCCTCCACCATATAAATACAGTATCCAGGATACAGTTAACCGTATCCTGGATACTGAACCATTAAATCTTCGGCCGAATAATCTCAGTTATCTTCGAGTCTATTAATTTATACAAACAAGCGCCCAAGTGATTTGCTGTTGAGATGATTTCTGGATCCTCAAGCTTAAGCATTCTGAAAATAGTTTGGCACTCTTTGATGGAGCCGTAAGCGGTTTGATAGTAGCGCTTCTTTTCTTTCACTGAAGGCTTGGCATTTCCTTCGGCGAGGTTCAGCGGAATTGACGAGGCAGCTCGAAGCAATTGGTCCTTAAGGTGGCCTTGAACCTTTAAATTTACGACCTGTTCATGAAAATCTATGGCCAGATCCAACGTTCTAAATGTTTTCATATTTCTCCTTTGCATTCGCAGCGAAAAGCTTTTGCAATGGGAGTGCCCGATTGGCTGAGCAATGCTTTTTAGATGAGGTTCGCAAGTGGGCGAGATCCGGCTTCTTGTTCGCAACTCGGACCCTGAAATAGCTGTTTTAACTAATTGGTGAAGCTTACCCCTGGTCATCACATTACATTGTCCTAAAAAATAGTATATGCAGACTTATGTAGTTTTGGTTTAATAACTACACGTAATGCTCGGAGGAAATTCATGGCATCAATCTTCGAAAAGAAAGCCAAAGTACAGGCGATTATTATCTTTGGACTCCCGGTTGCCGCCTTCTTCGCGTTGTTACTCTTTCGCCTTACAAAAAATGCAGACGCTACCAGCCCTTTCTTCTGGCTTGGAATAGCTGGAATGATTGGCGGGTACGCAATGCTTGTTCGTGCAAAGTGGGACCAAGTTAAGCGAGGCGACTTTTTCACTTGGGGCACAACCGCCAGTGAGCCATCGCTAAAAACACTGTACGTTCTCAGTTACTGTTTTATGGTAGTCGGCGTAATAGTGGCGGGAATTTCGGGAAACTTGTGAAAAATTGCTTTAACCGTCGATGCGTGGGTTAGTAGAGTTCCCTCCGCCCAAGATCTAAGTTGTTCTCGCACACCGTTCTTGATTCAATAGAAAAATGGCACTCTCTGGTTGGAACAGTAACAAGCAGAAACCCTGGTTCTTGCAGTTGCCAGCTATACTTGCATTATTTGTACTTGCCGTACCTATTTTAGTGCTGGCAATGCCCTTGGTCGCATTAATATTTGTGATCAACTTTGTGTCTAGAGTAGTTGTTTGGCAGTATATGCGGCGAAAGAAAAAGGTGGTTCTGGTATACTTTTCCGACCTCGAGGAATGGAACCTGCTCATAGAGAACCATTTGCAGCCATATTCTTCCGATCGGATTGTTAATCTTGGGCTAGGAAAATCATCTAGTCTCAACGACAGGTTGTTGCGCTTTTTTGCACGTGGGGCCTCCGGAAAAAACCCGCCGTTCATTCTGTTCCCTCAGCCGAAGATGAAGTTCAAATCTGTTTGGCTGGGCGAAGCGATAAAAAAGGCTAAGGCGGGGAATCCAACGAAAATGAACAATCTAAAAGAAAAGCTCAAGGAACTCGTCTCACTAGGTGTTCCCGAATGAAGTTACTGCGAGCAAAATGGCAACGGCGAGTAGTTATCCTTTCTCTGATAGTCTTAGGCTGGTTTTTGCTTTCTGAGACACACTTTCCACTTAGCGGACTTATTCTCGCGGCTGCATTCATTCTGCTCGAACTGCTTGAATGGAAGTCGGCGCAGATTGATGAAGATCAGGTCGTATTCGAGAGAATGAAAAGCCATAAACGCATTCTCCTGGCGGATCTGCGTGAACTTCACGCCGAAAAAATTAGCATAAGCGCCTTTCGTGCCAAGCTGAGAGAATATCCAGCGGAGCTTCAGGATCTGCTTTGTGATTTAGAACACTTTCTCAGCGATGAGGACATACGAAGGCGTGAGCCGGACTACGAAAAAATGCAGTTATCTGAGCTTGAGCGTCTAATACAGCTCATCGAGGCAGATGCAGAACCTAAGGAGATAAGAAGGGTTAATTTTTTGACCTCCAGTTAAGGAACTGAATCTCGGTCACGCTCTAGGGCCAGATCAAGTTCTGTTAAACAGCCTGGCCTTAAGTTCTAGGCTCGCCCTTTCGATGTAAATAATCATGAACAAATCTCAGATACTTCTCTCGACTTTGATGGTGAGCACACTCCTGTTCGCGGCCGCCCGTTGCGGCTCTAAGGGTGACTCTGATTCTTCTCCTAGCACTGGAGCGGGCGGTCCAGCACCGGCGCCCACTCCTGGTCCAACGCCGATGACCACGCAAGGAAACTTTCGCATTATCTTCGTCACCACGACTGAAGTGAACGGTTCGGGCGTTGCCACGGGCACCGGCTCAGGCCTTGCGAGCTTTGATGCCCTTTGTGCCACAGAGAAAACTGCTAAGGGTTTTGGCGGTACATTTAAGGCTTTGGTCGGGGTCGGTCAGCGTAAGCCCGATGGTACCGATTGGATTTTACGTCTTGGTAAAGAGTATCGTCGTGAAGATCTCACCACAATAATTGACGTGGCCGAGTATGATGCGACAGCTTTGGGTGTGATCTTTCCGTTCGTTGCAAATCCGCTGACAAATACCATTACCTCCACCGCGAAGTTCCCGTGGACCGGTTTAAAAAACGATTGGACTTTGGATACTACGAACTGCTCAGGTTGGACTCGCAGTGACAACGACATGACCGGGGACACACTTGGAACCTATGGAAAATCGTCGATCAATGAAGAATTTGTCGATCTCGGCTACACACAGTTTTGGGGTGGGCCCTTATTGTACAATGAAGATCCCTCGGCCGACAAACTGAAGTGCGATCAAAAACATCCGATCTATTGCGTGCAAACTAAACAGCTCCCGCCTCCCGGCGCTTACAAGAAATTGTTTGTTTCTACCGGCGTGAGTGGCGCCGCTGGGTTTGCCGCCTTTGATGCTCAATGTGAAACCGATCGCGTCACCAAAGGGCTCAGCGGAACCTATAAAGCTGTGGTCGCGGGCCGAACACCAAATGTGGGAACGGTCGTGCGCCAGGTTTGTTCGGCGGCGGATTGCACTGGGGCAACCGGCATGGAGCAAGCCGTGGACTGGCCCCTTCAAGCCGAGATGCAATATCGTTTAGACGACGACGTGACGTACGTAGGAAAAACCAATGTGCACGGATATTTTGAGGGCGAGTTTGAAGAGCCAATGGGCAGTGGAAATTTTTGGACAGGTTTAACCAACACCTGGGCGACGGGCGCCAACTTTCAAATGTGCAATGGCTGGACTGAGCCGACCTTCACGGGATGGAACGGTCAGCACGGTTCCGTACCGAACTTCGGAAGCGCGACGACCGTCTGCACGACTTCGATGGGCGTAATCTGCGCTGAACAATAGGGGCGACTCTCGGTGGGCGTAAATCGCCCTTGCCTCCTAAGAGATCCCTCTTCACAATTAGACTTGTGAAGGCGCGATGTATCCTACTAGCTCTAATTCTTTTGACCCCGAGCTCATCTTTTGGGCGTTCGCTTTGGGATATGTTAACGGGAACCCCAGATATAAAAACTTCGATGGCGAGTGGGTTAAATTCTGTTCTTAAAGCGGCTTCAGAAGAATGTCCCGGTCAGAAGATCTATATCGGTGCTGTTCGCCAAGAACTCAGTGACACTCGCGTGGGAAATTTCAACGATATTTTTCTGCGAATGGCGTTGAATAGAGGCGCGTGCGATAATTCCACCGAGCTTTTAAGTATGGCGCGGGAGAAAGCCAATTCCAAAGACATGCAACTGACAGGCGATTTCGACCATCTTAGGGACGCGATCATTCAAAAGCGTAAGATTTGCGGAGTGTCCGTAAGCTTCAGCGTCGACGCTTCAACTCGAGAAGTCGTTTCGACCTATAGTGCGTTCCACACCGACACATCGGGGCGAGATCGTGGGATTGGCACCCCGACGGTGATTCGCTCAAAAGTCGCAAAATTCCCCGAAGGTGTGCAAAACTGTTTAAAGCGCCCTATCTTTACCGACATCTCCAATTGCCAATATGCGGGGAGCCCGCCAACCACGGATTCGGATTGCCGCTCCGGAATGATCAACTGCGAAGCCTCCTATACGGTGGGCTCGGGTACCGCACCGAAGTCGATGCCCATTGCGATTAACTCTTCAAGCTTCTTGGCTAAGAATTCGCGAATTGGCTCCACTTGCCAGCAAGATATTACAGGAATTGTGAGAGATAATTTTGCGATCGGGCGACCACTCGACTTCAAAATAGATGAATCTGGGTCGAGGATCACCAAATGAAGAAGTTAGTAGTCAGCTGTGTTTTGTCTTTGGCGTTCTTGGGCGCAAGCGCAAAAGCCTCGCCTTTAGAATTCTTTGTCGAAGGTAAAGTGGTCAAAATTTCCGATTCTAAAATCAGACTTGTTATCTCTCGTGGCCAAAGCATCGTCGTGCCTTCGGGTTTGATTGTCGACGAAGTGCCACGCCTCGGGCGAGTCGCGCGAGTCCGTCTGACTCTAGAAGATCTGAGCCTGGCGATTGCAGAAGCCCGCTAATGTGATGAAGAAAGCTAAATATACATTTTCCGCAAAGGTCTGGAAGTATCAAGGTAAGGCCGGCTGGTATTTTGTGACTTTGCCAAAACAGCTCTCGAAGGAGATACGTTCGAATCGGGGATTGGCTGAGGAGGGCTGGGGGCGCCTAAAAACTTCAGCGCAGCTCGGAGATTCGAAGTGGAACACCTCGATTTGGTACGACACCAAGGCCAAAGGCTATCTTCTGCCCATAAAATCTGAAATAAGAAAAAGAGAAAAAGTTGAACTCGATACTTTAGTAAGTGTGCGTTTGCACTTTGAAGCAGATAAAAATTTTGGCATCGTTAAGGGACTACTAAAAGGTTTTTAATCAAGGGGGTTTTATGGCTCAGTACGTGGATGGATTTCTCATTCCGATTAAACGCAAAAATTTAAAGGCCTACAGGAAAATGGCCATTTGGGGCCGCAACGTTTGGATGAAGCACGGCGCTCTGAGCTACTACGAGTGCGCTATGGAAGATTTCAGCAAGCATGGTTTGGGTTTTAAGAAAATGTGTAAGCTCAAAACCGGTGAAACCGCCATATTCGCATATGTCGTTTACAAATCGAAGGCTCACCGAAACGCTGTGAACAAAAAAGTTATGAAAGAAATGGAAAAAGCGGGTGAGTCACCGGCGATGCCCTTCGACATGAAGCGATTTGCGATGGCCGGGTGTAAGGTGATGGTGAAAGCCTCTAGATGAAGATTATCGCCGCCGTTCTCGGCGCGGCCTTTTTAATTATTGCGTGGGTAATGATCTCCTTAGTCCGGAGTGGCGGTGCGCTTAAGCCGGCGGGTCTGATCAAACCCGCCGAAATCGGTGCCGATTTCTCGCTGATCGAAAAGCAAATCGCGATTCGCCTTTACCCTGATTTTCGTGCGAATAAGCATGTGATCTGGCGCTTAGAGGGTGGGGCAGAAGCGCTGGCGGAGATTCCTCACATCGTGCTGGCGAACTACCAAATTCCCACCAAGCCTACGCTTCAAGATCTTCGCGGCGACGGGGAAGACACCTGTGCGGCGGAGACTTGTTGGTACATTCTTGGCATAGATAATGCGCTGCCGGATTCGGTCGCGCAAAAGGCCAAGGCCGCGCCGACCGCAGAAATTTTTGTGCAGTACTTCGATCGTGACGAAAAGGTTCCAGAAGCGTGCGAGAACGAGAAGATCGTGTCGTTAAGTTGCATCAGGCCCATCAGCGTGCGCGAAGTCCGTAGGAAAATTAAAACTTCTGCCCCGCATTTCTTTATGCAGCGGTATCAGAAATCGCAGTTCTATCTTTTTATTGAGAAGAAGAGCTAAGACTTAACCGCGCCGCTTTAAATTTAACAGCACAATCAGTGGCAGCAGCGCGAACATCAGATTGGCCGTGTCGCTGGTGCCGTTGGAGGATTTTTTGCCCGAGCTTCCGCAGCCACCGAAGCCGGGGCGGTTCTCAGTTGTGCTGGCCGATGAGGTGCCGACGGTGGGCGATGGTCCCGGTGTCGGCGTTGGTGTGGGAGTTGGATTGGCGGCGGCAATTCGAATATCTATACAATGTACGTAAAATTCGCCCGGCTGTTCATCCATCTCTTGCAACACCCTCAGTGTGCAGGCGTCGCAGGTCGTATTCGGGAGATTGAAAGTGATATTGGTCGTGCCGTTGTTCTGATTGTCTTGCACGAGCGCCAAGCGATTTGCCGCCAACCAAAAGTTGGCATCGTTCGCCGGTGAAAACTGAACGTAAAAGCGACCGGGGTGATTGATGGTCTCAGTCACAGTAATTGTGGTCGACTGCCCGGGTGTAAACTGCAGCGGAGTCGCCGAGCGCGTGGTGAATGTCGCGCAAGGTCCGGGATTGTCGGGAACAGTCGGGTTGGCCGAGTTATTTTGAATAAACTTGACCAGATCACTTTGGCCCATCCGACCGGCCGGGTTCACGCGAATGTGCGCAAACGATTGCTCGGCGGCCGCAAAAAATAAAAAGACAAATGTGAAAACGAAAGAAGCCGCGTGACTCATCGATTTGCTCCCGCTTCGCACGATTCAACAGCCGCAAGCGCGGCGTCGGCAATTTCTGATCTCAGCGCATATGCCGAAGTTGCGATCATCGGCCCCAAAGAGCACGAGTATTCAAAACGTTCTCGCACTTCGGATTCCGACAACGATGAGTCGTAGCTATGGGACTTGACCTGCAAGCAAACGTTTCTGCCGCGCAGATCGAAACACAAACTCTCTATGGCCTCGCCGCTTAAAAGATTGGGCGCGAAGTGGCGCTTGCTGCATTGGAGATTAGCGACATCACAAGATTGGTTCGAAAGCTTGGCCAATTCTGGTGTTGAAGTGATTGTTTTGGAGCTTAGGTCGGAGCGGCCGCAGTTCTGAAACAGAACGACCGTGATTAAAACCAGTCCCGAGATGGCCAATAACCGATTGAACACCAATCCCCCAAACCTTAATCGTATCTGATTACTCAAACACCGTGAAGCAATTCTGGGGTGTGGTGCTTCAAATTGGGACAGTCGGGGATGGAAACCAACTTGCTGTCTGCAATCGACCTCGATAGCATCCTCATATGCGATTTTTAGCTTCACTATTTTTGCTTTGGTCGGCGGCGGTCCAGGCCGAGACCTACTTTAACATCGAGGCCGGCGGCACCTGGCAAAGTCGCAACGATCAGGGCGTGCCGGGATCGACGGGCACTCGATTTTCGATTTCTGATTTTAATCAAGGCCCTTTCGCCAGCTATCGACTTTACGTTGGGCATAAGTGGTCCGATCGGCACGAGCTGCGTGTTTTGTATGCTCCATTGGAGCTGGAGTTAGAAGGTCAGTTCAACACGTCTGTTAATTTTATTAACGGGACTTTTGCTCCCAATATCGGCGCCACCGCCTTTTACAAATTTAATTCTTACCGAATCACTTATGCCTATCACTTTGAAGAGCTACACGGGTGGAACTGGGCCATAGGGTTTACCGGTAAAGTGCGAGACGCCGAGGTGCGCTTGACCCAAGGTTCAATCTCGGAGAGCAAAAAAAATGTGGGCTTTGTGCCGCTCTTTCACCTTCAAGGTAAACGGGCCCTTGGCTCCTTATGGTTTTTTCGTCTCGACTTTGACGGGCTGGCCGCGCCGCAAGGCCGCGCTTTTGATATAGGTCTTTTTCTAGAGAAACAGTTTGCCGACACGCAAACTTTTGTATTCGGAGGCTATCGGACCGTTGAAGGCGGCGCCGATAACAAAGAGGTTTACAACTTTGCTTGGTTTCATACGGTCACTTTGGGGCTGCGTGCGGGGATTTAGGCAGTAGCGACGCTGAACAATTGCTAAACACCCCTGCGTAATTTTCATATAGGGCGCCGCCACCTAGAACTTGCCTGCCTTATATGGGATAAGCCCCATTATCTATGGCAAATTCATTTAAAAACTTCGCGCTGCTCGATTCCCTTCAAAAGACGTTGGCCGACAAGAATTTTAAGAAGCCCACCGAGATTCAGAGCAAAGCGATCCCGGCTCTGCTCGAGGGTCGTTCATTTATCGGTGTTGCCGAAACCGGCAGCGGAAAAACTTTAAGCTACGCCCTTCCGA
>CAYVRZ010000055.1:0-7678 GCA_964453895.1 uncultured Pseudobdellovibrionaceae bacterium
ACTGCACAACCAAACTAGCGTTGTAACATTGTTGATTGATATTCTTGCTGAGCACGTTAGGGACAGCTTTTTCCCCACGTATTTCCGGTCGAGTCGCCAATTCCGAAATGGAGAGCGTTTGTCCCATAGTGACCGATGGCGCGAACTCTTCCTTGCTTACGATATTTGCATAACTCCAAGAAAGCTTGGTCAGCTTGCGAGTTCGTTACAAAGCGTACATCCACAGATGTACCCATGGGATGTCGGCCGGCTGCTCCGCCGACGTTTTTGTTGTAAGGTTCAGGTCTCCACCAATTGTAGACGATCTTTATACGAAAGCCCTTTTGCTCCAGCTCCTGAATCAGTTTGACCGCATTGAATGCGTGCTTCCAAGTATTTTCGTTTGGATGAATCAACTGATGCATTTGGTTCGTTCCATACGTACATCGAAAAGTAGAAATGCTATCGGGATTCGGTCTAACAAGTTGGTTACACCAAGGCGAACCCGCGGTGGCCAGCGCGCATTGTTCAAGAAAGGCGTCCTTCTTCAGATTCCCCTGATTCACAACGGCGATCTGCGAACTTGTGGCTTTGACGCAAGCAAACGGTGCTACAAATGAATCATCAAATAGGTCTGGCTCTCCATCGTCGACGAAGTTTGCTGCCGGATCATTCTTTTGCTGTGACTCAAACTGGTCGGCATCTCCACATCCTGTTAGCAGCGACAAAGCGAGGACAATCCCAAGCCCCGCGAGGCTCCGCTTGGACACCATAATTCCCTCCATGGAATTTTGTAATTTTCTGTCCTTTCAGGCTCTCAAGAGGATCGTCGGTCTCACAAGGCCGGAAATTCTCGATTGGAATTGGGTGCGTTTAGCCAGTAGATAGTGCTTTCTTAGAGCGCTCGACCTGCTCGATCGTCCCGATGAACACGGCTTAATATCTGGTTACATTTCGGGCATTGACGTCTCAAAAGAGGACTAGGTGATAGCTACTTGACTCGCCTCATTGAAGGTCTTGTCAAACCAAGGTCTAGGGGCATATTCTAAATGTGGTGAAATTAATTCGCTTCCTCGTAGTCGGGATTCTTCTATTTAACCTTGGTATAACCCTAGGTGCTGACCTTTTTGGAAAAGAACCGCATGTTGCCCTCACATCTGAAGAAGTGAACGACTATCGGAAACACAACTTACATGAAGCAGGACATGGCAATCTTGGATGTGATTCCAAGGCTCCTGAAAAAAGCCATTGCCCCGATCCTTGCCATTTAGGTCAACCGCATTTCGGGCATACGGCTTTCCTTGGCTCGATATCTTCTTTGTCCTACGCGCTTTTCACTGTTGCAGTTCCAATGTTCGCGTCAGAGCGATCAATTATAGATGGTCCCTTCCTTGAAGGACCTCGCCGCCCTCCGAAGCACGTCTAACTTTCCTTTCAATTGAAATGATGGACTGCGAATGCAGTAGCTCCGACACATATGTGTCGGTCATCAACTAAACTTTCCATTTTGAGGTTTTTATGAAGCAAGTATTGCTCGTGGCAATAGTGGTTGCGGCTCCGTTGGCTTATGCACAGGAGCCCTGCAAGGATATTTCGACGTATCAAAAGATTGTCGAATGCGCGGAGCTTCGGTCTCCCGACGTTCAAGAAGCTAAGCTGGAGTTTGAGCGCGCAAATCAACAGATTCGAGCAGCAGGTCAGTGGCGAAACCCTGAGCTTGGTGCAGAGTCTTTTTCGGGAAAAGTAGGAACTGAAAACCGCAGTGAAACGGATATTACGTTAGGCGTTCCAATCGAACTTGGTGGAAAGATTTCGGCACGCGAAGCGGTGGCAAAAGGTCAGGCTCTGGCTGCCGAGGCAAGACTCTACGAAACGCAGTCGACCGTTCGGACCCAAATGCTGCTTAAACTCCATCGTTTGCGGCAGGTCCTCCACGAGCAAGAAATAGTGAATGAGGCTATTGGAACTTTCTCAAAACTTTTGGGTCAATACGCAAAACGACCAGCGCTTTCTCCCGAACAGCAGATTTCGTCATCCGTCTTTCAACTATCAAAAGGCGACTATGACTTGAAGAAGCTCGCCAACTCTGACGAGCTGCTAGCGCTGGAGTCTTATTTCAGACTTAAAGTCGGACTCGGAATCGACGAGATAAAGAAAGGCCTTCCGCAAGTTCCAAAGACGTGGCCCACCATTGACAGGCGAACTGCAAGTCGCCCTTCGCCTCGTCAACGTGTGCTTGATGCCGAGCTTGCGACAGCAAACGCAGAACTGTCTCAGGCACGCGCGGAAGCATGGCCCACCGTGACTCTTGGTCCATCGGTAAAGATGGTCAAGGAAAATGGAATCTCGGATCAGATGATGGGTTTTAACGTAAGCCTCCCAGTGCCTGTCTTCAATCTTAACGGTGGAGTCAAGGCTGCCGCAGCGGCTGGTGTAAAGGTCAGCGAAACCCGCCGCCAGATTGGCCTTCGAGATCAAGAGTTAAAACGCGAAGAGCTGGCGAGAGTCTATGAGCAATCCATAAAAACCCTCTCGGGCAGTCTTTCCCATCAAGAGATTGAAAAGCGTCATTCCGATGCAGAAAAACTCTTTACAAAAGGCATTGTTCCAAGCGCCTTGGTGATCGAAGCACATCGAACATCTTATGAGCTTGAACGCACTAGACACGAGCGAGAACTCAAGACTCTGGAAGCTCTGCTTAACATCTACTCTATCGACGGAATTATTTTAGAGGTCAGTTTATGAACAAAGTATTTTTATCGCTTTTGATCGTCACTATGTACACGGCCAGCGCCGCCCAGACTAAAAACAAGGCAAAGGAACAATCTAATGAGGCGACCCATAACCATTCGCACGAAGAAGAGTCAGAACAGAAAGGCAATCATTCGGACCATGAAGCCAAAAATGAAGAGGAACATGATCATGAAGCAGAAGGTGGCCATGAACATGGAAAAGAAGCCGATCATGGGCACGGAGAAAGCGGTCATGACCATGATGAGAAAGAAGAGGAAAGCGCCGCAGTCGGGCCCGATAAGGGGATTGTTGAGGCAAACGATAAAGATGGTTTTAAACTTTCGGGAGAGGCGTTCAAAAACTTTGATCTGAAATTTATGAATGTTTCTAGTGGTGGACAGATCACCTTACCTCAAACCGCGATCGTTCTTGCGGGCGAAGAGGTAAATCTCTTTCGAATGCGTAACGACTTTTTCAAGAGGATCGATTTCAAACTAGTTAGGCGATCAGAAAACTCAGTCATAGTCACCTCGCCGGATCTCGCGCCAGGGGACAAGATCGTGATCGCGGGACTTGGATTTTTGAGAATCGCAGAACTGGCAGCATTCGGTGGCGTCGCACACGGCCACTCACACTAAGGAACAAGTTATGATTAATAAAATAATTCATTTTTCAGTCTACAATCGAGGAATAGTCCTTCTACTAACCGTCGCTATGGCAATTGCAGGGATCTTTGCATTCCAGAGCCTTCCTATTGATGCCGTACCTGACATCACCAACAATCAAGTGCAGGTAAATACCGTAATCGAGGGATTAGCTCCCGAAGAAATTGAACGGACAATCACTTTTCCAGTCGAAAGTTCAATGCGCGGACTCGCCGGCGTAATTCAGGTGCGATCCATCACGAGATTCGGCCTCTCTCAAGTCACTGTTGTTTTCAAAGATGGGGTGGATATCTATCGAGCCCGCCAGATGGTTTCCGAGCGGTTACAGGGCGTTCTCTCTGAGTTGCCAAAGGGCGCTGAAGCCAAGCTCGGTCCAGTGTCGACGGGCCTTGGAGAAATTTATCAATACACATTGGACGTAACCAATCCCTCTCCGGACCCAAAAGTAAGGCTACAACAGCTAATGGAGGTCAAAGCACTTCAAGATTGGTATGTGAAGCCAAGGCTCATGACAATTGAGGGCGTCGCCGAGATCAATACGACGGGAGGATATGAAAGACAATATCATGTTCAGCCGGATATCCGAAAGATGGCTTCTTACGGAATTCACTTCGAAGACATTGTGCAGGCCCTTGAAAAATCTAACAAGAACGTTGGCGGAGGTTATATTTCTCAAACCGCCGAACAGTTTTTGGTTCAGGGCATTGGTCTTTTCAAAAGTCCTCAAGATATTGAGAAAGTGCCTGTCAAGCAGCTCGATTCATTCCGTGTTTTAAAGCTTGGTGACATTGCGAAGGTTGCACTTGGAAAAGAGCTTAGAACTGGTGCAGCCACCTTGAATGGTCAAGAAACTCTTCTTGGCACTGTGATGATGCTACTCGGAGAAAATAGCAGAACGGTTTCTCTTCGTGTGAAGGAACGTGTCGATGAAGTGGCGAAGACCTTACCCGAAGGCTTCGTCATGAAGACGGTGTACAATCGCTCTGATCTTGTTAACGCGACATTGGGAACCGTTGAACACAACTTGGCGATGGGCGCGACTCTCGTGATCATCGTGCTGTTTCTGCTTATCGGAAATGTGCGTGCCGCACTGATCACTGCTGTCACCATCCCTCTGTCCCTTCTCGCGACATTTCTTATTATGAAACCTCTTGGGCTTTCCGGAAATCTGATGAGCCTCGGCGCTCTTGATTTCGGGATCATTGTCGATGGCACGGTCATTCTCATCGACAACTGCGTGCGCTATGTTCACGATCTTACGCAAAAGTATGGGCGAAAACTGAGTCGAGAAGAACTGCAACGTGCCGTATATGAAGCGGCAGTTGAAGTTCGTGTTGCGGCTGGTTTCGGCGAGTTGATCGTTGTGGTCGTGTTCTTGCCTATTTTTGGACTAGTGGGAATTGAAGGCAAGATGTTCACGCCGATGGCCGCAACATTTGCCATTGCCGTTGCATCCGCTCTCGTCCTTTCGTTTACGACTGCTCCTGCCTTGGCATCCCTGGTCTTGGCCGGAAATGCCGAGGACAAGGAACCGAAGATCATGGGTCTTATTCGAAAGTGGTACCAGCCTCTTTTAGAAATGACGTTTCAGTTCAAAATGCCAACCATTGCAATTGCGGTAGGTGCAGTCGTCCTTGGAATCGTGTTGTTCGCTACTCGGGGCGCGGAATTTCTGCCACAGCTAAGCGAGGGATCTTATGCCTTTCACATGATTAGGCCGGTAAACATTAGCCTCGATCAGTCGATTGCATTTCAGCTTAAGGCGGAAAAGATAATCGCGGAATACGAAGAAGTTGATACGGTTTTTTCAAGGATCGGCACTTCTGAGGTCGCAACTGATCCGATGGGTGTCAATATCTCTGACACTTACATTATGCTTAAATCCAGGGACAAGTGGCCAAAGAAAGAGAACGGAAAACACACTTATGAATCCTTGGTAAATGCTTTGGTTGCGAGGCTTGATAAGGAATTGCCAGGGCAAAACTATCTAGCTTCCCAACCAATCCAAATGCGTTTCAACGAATTGCTTGAAGGAACGAGGGCGGATGTTTCCGTGAAGGTCTTCGGGCCTGACTTGCAAAAGAATATGGATATTGCAAAACAGATCCAGGCAATTGCCTCCACGGTGCCGGGAGCTGGCGACGTTGAGGTGGATCTAGCTGGGACAAGTCCGGTTTTGCGCATTGAACCCACTGGCGAAGATCTGAATAAGATTGGAGCGTCAACGTCGGATGTCCTCGATGCTGTTTCGTTGGCTCTCGGCGGACAAGAGGCAGGCTATATCTACGATGGTAGCAGGAAGTTTCCTATTATCGTAAGGCTGAGCGAAGAAGAACGTTCTGATCTTGCGACCATTAAAGCCTTGCCGGTGGGAATTGGAGTAAACGCCACTGTGCCGCTCTCAAAGCTCGCAAAGGCAGAGTTTGCCGAAACCTTCGGCTCTATCAACCGGGAGGATTCGAATAGGCGCTCTGCCGTTTTGATCAATCTTCGCGGTAGAGACACGGAGAGCTTTGTCAATGAAGCTAAGCTTGCCGTGGAAAAGACCGTCAAACTTCCGCAGGGCTACTACGTCCAATGGGGCGGCAATTTCAAGAATCTTCAAGAGGCAAGGGCTCGCTTGCTGGTGTTGACTCCTGTTGCGTTGATCATTGTCCTCTTGATGATCTATGCGGCTTTCGGCAGCGCCGGACAAACGGCACTCATTTTTCTATGCGTACCGTTTGCGCTAGTTGGAGGGGTGGTGAGCCTGGTCCTGAACGGCCTTCCATTTAGTATCTCCGCGGGCGTCGGATTTATCGCGCTCTCGGGTATCGCCGTTCTAAACGGAGTCGTTCTGGTGAATTACTTCAATCAGCTCAAGCTCGAAGGTAAAACAGGAAAGGATCTCGTTATCACAGGAACTCTGATTCGCTTACGGCCCGTTTTGATGACGGCGCTGGTCGCGATCTTCGGATTCTTGCCGATGATGCTTTCAACGAGCGTGGGAGCGGAAGTTCAACGTCCTTTAGCATCGGTCGTGATTGGGGGAATTGTGTCTTCGACTCTCCTCACATTGATCGTCCTGCCGATCTTGTACTCGATTTTTGAGAACAAGTTTCAGGGCAAAGTCGCACACTAGAAGGAGCAGTACCATGAGTACGGATTGTCATACTAATTCATGCGGATCATGCGAGCCTGCTAAGGCAGACTCGCTTGGCGCAATTGGGAAAAATGAAGTGGAAACCATTTTCAAAATCTCCGGGGCTGATTGCTCAGATGAAGTCAATGCGATCAAAAATGCCCTGTCGAAAATTGGAATTGAGACGGTGTCTGTAAATCTGATTTCGTCTACTGCCACTGTTCGGCATCCATCTGAGATCAGGGTTGATGATGTAAGGACCGCTATAGAAAGCACTGGCGTCAAGGTCGTAGATCAGGATGATCCGGATTTTCTTACTGCGAATAAGCGAAGGGTTATTCTCATTGTCGCTTCGGGAGTCCTTCTGGGTGTCGGTATCCTGTTGGACTGGTTAGCCGGACTGAATGAGATTTGGTCGCTAGTGATCTTTAGTGTTGCCACCATTTTGAGTGGGATACTTGTATTTCCAAAGGCAGCACGCGCGGCTTTGCAGAAAAATTTGGATATGAATGTGCTCATGTCCATTGCCGTCGTCGGAGCATTTTGCATTCGTGAATATTCCGAGGCGGCTACGGTCGTTTTTCTATTCTCACTCGCGGAACTTCTAGAGGCATTCAGCATTTCTAGAGCACGACAGGCTATCAAGGCGGTTTTAAAACTCACTCCACAGATCGCCTTGGTGAAGAGGGGCGACGCTTTAATCTCGTTGCCCGTTTTGGAAGTGAAGGTCGCCGACCAAATCGTCCTACGACCTGGCGATAGCTTTCCATTGGATGGCCAAGTCATCGACGGCAACTCATCGGTGAACCAAGCCCCGCTGACCGGAGAATCTGTGCCGGTAGATAAAAAGGTCGGCGACTCGGTTTTTGCTGGAACCGTGAATGAGACCGGAGCGCTTGTGGTTCAGGTCACTAAGGCTTTTCAAGATACAAAAATTTCGCGTGTCATGAAGTTAATTGAAGAGGCCCAAGAACAAAAGGCACCTTCAGAGCGCTTCGTCGATCGGTTTGCGAAGATCTACACGCCGTTAGTTTTTCTGTTCGCGGTAGGGATTGCTGTACTTCCGCCCCTATTGATCGGCCAGCCGTTTGATGTTTGGTTCTATCGTGCCTTGGTTCTGCTTGTAATTGCCTGCCCATGTGCATTGGTACTTGCGACACCGATCTCTGTTGTTTCAGGA
>CAYVRZ010000056.1:0-5322 GCA_964453895.1 uncultured Pseudobdellovibrionaceae bacterium
TCCGGCTCAAGACTGTCGCCATGCTCGATGGTGCGCGCATCCCGATCACCATCGATGTGGGCCTCGGCGATGCCCTCACCCAGCCCGAGCACGTCATCGACTATCCTTCGCTGCTTGGAACACCGATCCCGAATATCCGCGCCTATCCGCCCGAAACGGTCATCGCCGAGAAGTTCCAGGCGATTGTTGCCTTGGGCATCGTGAACGGGCGGATGAAGGACTACTACGACCTCTGGACCATCCCGGCAGTGCTCGACCTCGACGAAGCTTCATTGACGCAGGCCATCGCCGCGACCTTCGCTAGGCGCGAAACAGCAGTGCCGGTAGACGCTCCAGAAGGTCTGACAGACGCCTTCGCCAAGGATCCGCTCAAAGTCAGGCAGTGGCAGGCCTATACTGACTCCATCGGTATCGATAGCGTACCGCTAAGCGAAGTGACTGCGCAGATATGGTCGACCTTGCGACCCTCCTGTGAGCGTCTGGCTGATCGTTGCACCTAGCCGCCCACCCTGTTGTTTCAGCGAAATTGCATCTTCAACGGCGCGCTGAAATGTCGCCCTTGTTGAACCTCAAAGCCGCACAGCGCTGGCGGAATTCCTGACGATCGAACAGCAGCTGAAAGCGCCTGTAACAATCAATGATAGGGCTCGCAGCCGACCCCATCGCCGTCGCCATCAAGCCGCTCCGAGAAGCCTCGCTCATGTCGATAAAGGGGCGCAACACCTGCTGCGCGGACCTCATTGCAACCCGAATACGTGTACCCGGCGGGCAGCGCATCGAGGATCGCTTGCCGTTCCTGCGCAGCCTCCAAAGCATTCGCTCCAAAGGCCAGGCCAAGCCCCGAAGCTACGGCGATCAGACCGTAGCGCCCTGCGGTCTGAAGGGTCGTTTCCGCAGGGGGCGCGGGACGCCGTTGCGGGCGATTGGTGAAGCGCCGGTAGGGTTGCGGGCGAGGTACGCATCCGATAGCGGCCGCCTTGCCCGGAGGTTGACCTAGTCGGAGTTAGCGCGAGTGCAAACGTCGTGATTTGCACTGGAGTTAGCGAGGACACGATGGATCGGATTGCGGTGATGTCGGGCGTGGAGCGCCGTCGGACATGGAGTGCGGAACAGAAGGAGTTGCTGGTATTGGCGGCCTGTGCTCCGGGAGCGGTGGTATCGGAGATTGCACGGGCTGCGGATGTTCATCCGAGCCTGATCCATCGCTGGCGGCGGGAGCGCACGCAGCGGGTATGTTCGCCAGACAGCGAGGCGAGTTTTGTGCCGGTGGTGGTGAAGTCGGAGGGTTTGGAGGGCTTGCCGCGTGAAGGACAGCAGGGCCTGCGCGTAGCGGCGGTGATCGAGACGCGGGGAGCTGTGATCCGATTTTCGGAAGATGCGCGGCCGGAACTGGTCCGCGCGATCCTGGGGGGTGTGCGATGATCCCCGTTCCTGCAGGCGTGAAGATCTGGATTGCGACCGGTCATACCGATATGCGGCGGGGTATGAACTCGCTGGCGCGACAGGTGGAGCAGCAACTGGGCAAGACCTTCCATGACGGGGATCTCTACGTCTTTCGCGGGCGCCGCGGCGATCTGGTGAAAATTCTATGGAGCGATGCGCTGGGCGTTTCGATCTATGCGAAGCGACTTGAACGCGGGAAGTTTGTCTGGCCCTCGGCGAAGGACGGGGCGATTGCACTTACCGCCTCACAGTTGATTGGCACAGGCGCCGGGTTGGACCGTATACTTCAGCGCAGAACGGACGAGCAGACCTTCATCAATCTCAACGACATCAGCCTCATCGCGCTCCACCTTGGCCAGTTGCGGCAGGTTGCGAAGGCGGTTGGCCACGTTGAAGAGGGCGGCGGGGTTCTGCAGAACAGGTGTGAAGTTTACGGTCGCAGCACCCAAACTAACCTGCGGAACAGCGCGGATTGCAGCAATCGGGAGCTGCCGCCGGATAGGCAAAGCTCGTGTCAGAATCGTCAGATCGCGAATGGGCATGATGGCAGGGCGTTGTGGCAATGGATTTACCTGCGGCCCAGCCGATGGCGACGATGGATTACTCGTTTGCTTGTCGGCCGTGTTTTCAGACGCAGGAGCCGCCGGCTGTATAATCAGTGGCTTGAATACGCCCGGCGCCGTTTGCCCATGGGCTGAGGTCGCCATCAGCAGTCCGGAAATTGCTGCTGAACTGGCCAACGAAATCCGAATCTTCATGTCTATTGCCCCCGAGACGCCCCACAGAGAATGAAGCACGAAATTTTGCGCTCAGGAATAGTCAAAAGCCCGATGGTGGCGCCGTCCTGCAGCTCCAGTGATGAGCTGTGCACCACAACCAGCATTCACCTGATCCAACTCCCGCCCTACTGCCCGCACCTGAACCCGATCGAACGATTATGGGCCGTCATGCATCAATGCGTCACCCACAATCACCACTACCCCACGCAAAAGCAGTTTGCAGATGCGATCCTGAGGTTCTTTCGAAAGACCCTGCCGAACGAATGGAACACCTTCCGAAACCAAGTGTCAGGTAACTTCAGGGTCGTCACTCACGAGAAATTTCGGGTTTTGGCATAAGCGCGGTATAAATCTGTTTCATCCACTTGAAATGGGGCTCTCATGGGCGCTTTCAAAAGCATTATGCAAGGCTTGAAAGAGGCCCTGGCCCTTGCCCAGGGCATGGATGTCGGGGCCCAAATACACAAAGTGCGCGGCCCTACTCGCGATAAGAAACACGCCTCGCAAGAGGCTAGCCCTGTAGCGCCCTTGCAGCCTGATCGAGAGCCATGACTTCAACATCGTGGCCAATCGGATAGCTCTCCTGACCAGGATAGATCAGTATGCGACGCGTTGGCATCAGATCAGTACAAGCCTGGTGGAAGCCCTTTTCGACTTTGGGGGCGGAGCTGCGCTTCACTTCAATCGCCCAGAGACCGCGGCCGGGGATCGTGAGCAGGAGATCAATTTCTGCGCCGGCAGAGGTACGATAGAAGTTCGCCTGCGTGCCGGACGGAGCTGCCGCAATCAGTGTTTCGATCACGAACCCTTCCCAGCTGGCCCCGGCAATAGGATGGCCCAGCACGTCATCCATGCTGGTTAATCCCAGCAGGGAATGGACCATACCGCTGTCGCGTACATAGATGCGCGGTGATTTGACCAGGCGTTTGCCGCTGTTGCTGTGCCAGGGCTCTAGGCGCCTTACGAGAAGCAGGTCGACCATAAGGTCAAGGTAGCTGCCAACCGTCTTGGCATCGACACCAAGGCTACGCGCGAACTCGGATGCGTTGAGCAATGCAGACTGGTGATGAGCCAGCATTGTCCAGAAACGCCGGAGTGTTTCAGCCGCGATGCGCGGGCCGAGCATGGGAATGTCGCGTTCCAGATAGGTCCGGATAAAGTCCTGTCGCCAACGCCGGCTTGCATCGTCGTCATGCGCCAAAAAGCTGTCAGGGAACCCGCCTCGCACCCAAAGCTTTTGAATGTCGTCAGGCTCGACCTCGAGGGCGTTAAGCGGGCCCATTTCTAAGTGGCTTATCCGGCCAGCCAAGCTTTCACCGGACTGCCGTAACAAGTCGATGGAGGCAGATCCCAGAAGAAGAAAGCGACCAGCCCGGATACCTTTGCGCCGCCCACGATCAATCAAACCCCGCAGGACCTGGAACAGATCAGGGAGGCGATGAACTTCGTCGAGGATGACCAGCGCGTCTTCGTGGGTTTCGAGATAGGCTTCGGGATCAGTCAGCTTGGCTCGATCCCGATCTGATTCCAGATCGAGATAGATCGACGGACGTGTCTCAGCTATGGTTTGCGCCAGCGTTGTTTTGCCAACCTGTCTCGGCCCGAGCAGGGCAACCGCAGGGGTTTCAGCGAGCCGTTTGCTCAACTCTGCACATATCTGACGCTGAATCATCCTTGCAAATTCAGACTTTTGATCCGGATTTGCAAGGATGAAATTGCGTTCGCTTTCCGTCCAATTGCTACATCGGATGCCGACCAATCGTCAGTCGCAGCCCGACTAACCGCCAGCAGGGTTGAACGGTTCAACCCTGTAACTGTCCGAAACGAGTCTCGACCGGCGACCGCTTGGAACGTTTCGGGCGGCGAAAAATGATGACTTTTGTCGTGTCCCCTTCAATTCGAGAGGACACAAACCGGCATGGATACAGCCGATCAAATTACCACCGAACAAGAGCTGGCTACCACCCCCGCTCCCGACTGCCAGAACTGGCTGGCCCTGCACGATATGGGGTTCAGCCTGATCCCACTGAAGGCGGCCGGCAAAGTCCCCTACATTGCCTGGCAGGCGCATCAGAAAAGGCGTGCTCCGCGCAGCAAGATCGAGGCATGGCACAAGGCCACACCCAAGGCCGATATAGGGATCGTCACCGGCGCAATCAGCGAACTTGTCATTCTGGACCTGGACAGTGCGGATGCTATTGCTGAGGCAGAGCGTCGCGGACTGCCTGACACGCTGACGGTACGCACGGGCAAAGGTCGGCATGTCTACTTCCGTCACCCTGGCCATACTGTAACCAACCGTGCAGGCTTTCTGCGGGGCATGGATATACGCGGTGACGGGGGCTACATCGTCGCCTCTGGAAGCATCCATCCCAACGGCTCCGTATATGCCTGGGAAAATCCTCCCGGTCAGTTCGAGATCGCCGACATGCCGGAATGGCTGCTTGAGGTCCTGGCGGGTGCTGCACCGCCGGCCAAGCCTGCTCCACCTGTGCCCATGCACCGCGCGCCGATAAAACAGCAAACCGATAGCGGGAACAGCAACTGGGCGACCGCAGCCCTCGATTCCGAGCTGCGTGAACTGGCGTCATCGCCAGAAGGTCAACGCAATCACCGTCTCAACATTGCGACATTGAAGCTCGGGCAGATTGTCGCGGGTGGTCGGCTGGATGCCCAGATGGTTGCCGAGCAGTTGGGGGCTGTTGCCCGCACCATCGGTCTCGACCCTGCGGAAATCGAACCGACCATTGCATCGGGCATGAAGAAGGGACTGACCCAGCCGCGCCGGTCCAGCCGGGACGTGGTCAACTTGAACGATCTGGAGAACTATGTGGGTGGGAGCAAACCGTCGGAAGATGTGATCGCTTCGTGCTTCACCGCGATCAACCGCGACACGCTGAAGTTCTGCCACTCGGCCGGCAAGTGGCATCAATGGACCGGGGTGTACTGGCAGCGCAACGAGGTGAAACTGGCGCACCATTACGCAAGGTTGATCGCCCGCAAGCTCAGTGATGGGGACCCCAAGGTCAGCAAGGCCAGTGTCGCTACAGCATTCCTGTTGAAACCTGAATCTGTGGGGTTTTGTTGAGCGGCGCATTCT
>CAYVRZ010000057.1:0-4679 GCA_964453895.1 uncultured Pseudobdellovibrionaceae bacterium
CATGACGATCAGCAGGTTGCTGCCGAGGCTGGCGATCTGCGCCGCCACCGATCGGGTGGTGCCGTTTCCCAGCGTCACCATCGTCACCACGGCCGACACGCCGATCACGATGCCGAGCATCGTCAGGAACGAGCGCAGCGTGTTGCGGGTCAGGCCGCGGAGCGCCAGCAGGATCGTGTTCAGCAGCATCACCGTCCCGGCTCCTTCCGGGTATCGCGGTTCACGACGCCGTCGACGAAATGGATGGTGCGGTCGGCGTGCGCGGCGATGTCCTGTTCATGGGTGACCATCAGCACGGTCAGTCCATGGGTGCGGTTGAGAGCCGTGATGAGTTCGAGGATCTCCTGACTGCGCTGGGTATCGAGGTTGCCGGTCGGCTCGTCGGCAAGCAGCACATCGGGCTTGGTGACCAGCGCCCGGGCGATGGCCACCCGCTGCTGCTGGCCACCGGAGAGCTCGCCCGGCGTATGAGTGGCCCAGTTCGCCAGACCGACCAGATCCAGCGCCTCGGCTGCCCGGCGCCGACGTTCGCGGCCGCCCACGCCGCGGTAGAGCATCGGCAGCTCCACGTTCTCGAGCGCCGTCGTCCGCGCCAGCAGGTTGAAGCCCTGGAACACGAAGCCGAAGCAGTGTCGTCGCAGCAGCGCCCGCTGATTGCGTGACAGCCGCTCGACCGGGACGTCCCGGAACATGTAGCGGCCCGAGGTCGGCGTATCGAGGCAGCCGAGGATGTTCATCATCGTCGACTTCCCCGATCCGCTCGGTCCGGTGATGGCGACGAACTCCCCGGCGCGGATGCTGAACGTCACGCCGCCCAGCGCCTGGAAGGCGGACCGGCCGCTGCCGTAGGTTTTGGTCACGCCGTCGATGGCGATGACGGCGGCCGGCGCGGTGCCGCCCGCCGCCGCCGGAACGCCCGACGCCGGCACCGTCGCATCGATGGCGGGGGTGCTCATTGAGATGCCCCGGCGACGAGCTCGGTGATGACCTGAGCGCCGGCGGTCAGTTCCCCGCCGGTGATCTGGGTGTGACGGCCATCGGACTGCCCGACCGTCACCGGCACGCCGACGGGCTGACCGTCGCGCAGCACCCAGACGGTGCGGGTGCCGTCGGTGGTCGCGGCGGTCTGCCGCGGAGCCGCGGCCGGCGGCGCCGGCAGAAGGCTGAAGCCACGGCGGGACGCCGCGGCCGGCGGCGTGAACCGCAGAGCGGCATTCGGCACCAGGAGCGCGTTTTCCACCGTCGCCGTGGCGATCTCCGCCGAGGCGGTCATGCCCGGGCGCAGGCTCAGGTCGTCGTTGTCCACGACGAGGACGGTGGCGTAGGAGACGACGTCGGTCGTCGTGGTGGCGCCGTACGCCACCCGCGTCAGCCTGGCGGTGTAGGTGCGGTTCGGGTACGCATCCACGGTGAAGGTCGCCGGTTGTCCGCTGGCGACGCGGCCCACGTCGGCCTCGTCGACGTCGACCTCGAGCTCCATCCTGCGGAGGTCCTCGGCGATCGTGAAGAGCGTCGCGACCTGCAGCGATGCCGCCACCGTCTGGCCGGGTTCGACCGACCGCTTGAGCACGACGCCGTTGATCGGGGACCGGATGGACGCCCTGGCCAGGTTGGTCTGGTCCGAGCTGAGCGCGGCGCGCGTCTCGGTGACCGTCGCCGCGGCGCTGGCACGGTCGGCATCGGCGCGGGCCAGGGTCGCCTCGGCGGCGTCCAGCTCGGTCTGCGACGGCACTCTGCCGCCCGACAGGCGCGACACCTCGCGCAGCCGCTCCAGCGTCGCGGTCGCCTCCTTGACGGTCGCCGCCGACTGCATGAGCCGGGCCTCGGCGGCGGCCAGCGTGGCCTGCGATCGGGCGATCTGGTCGCGCAGGCGGACGGTGTCGAGGCGAGCCAGCTCCTGGCCGCGCTTGACCGGGTGGTTGTCGTCGACGAACACCGATTCGACCAGACCCGACAGTTCGCTGCCCACTTCCACGGTGTTGGTCGGCTGCAGATTGCCGGTCGCCGAAACCTTCACGTCAAGGCGGCCCTGGGTGACCGGTTCGGTGACGAACCGCGGGGTCGACGCCGCGTCCGACCGCTCGGCCGAGCGCTGCCACAAGAAGACGCCGGCGGTCGCCGCGAGCACCGCGAGGAGGTAGGTCGCCCACCGCGTCCTCCGCCGCGAGCCGGCGTCGCCGGCGAGAATCGCCGCAAGGTCGGAGACGGGCTGCGTAGGTTCGCTCATGATGAGGGGCCGTCCGACGATGGGCTGATCAGAGCGTCCGGCGACCAGCCGCCGCCGAGCGCCTTGTAGAGTTGCACCAGCGCGCTCAGGCGATCGCCCGACGTCTGGGCGATGCCGTCCTGCAACGTCAGCACCGACCGCTCGGTATTGAGCACCGTCTGGAAGTCGGCCAGGCCGGCGCCGTACTGGCTGCGCGCCAGGGTCGCCGCGGATTCGGCGGCGCTGGTCGCCGCCTGCAACGAGGCGAGGCGTTGACGTGACGCGGCGAACGACACGAGCGCCCGCTCGACGTCTTCGAGCGCGGTGAGGACGGTGCTCTCGTAACTCGCCACGGCCTGTTCCTGGACGGCGTTCTGGATCGCAATCTGCTGGCGGATGCGGCCGCCGTCGAAGAGCGTCTGCGCCAGGGCCGCGGCCACCGACGCCACGGTGTTGGTGCCGCCCGTCATCGCGCCGGTGAGCACCTCCAGCCCCACGGTTCCGGACAGAGAGAAGCGTGGATACCGTCGCAATCCCGCCTGGGCGAGGCGCGTGGTCTCGGCGACGACGCGCAGCTCGGCCGCACGGACGTCCGGGCGTTGACGCAAGGTCTCGGCCGGAATGCCGACGGCGATCTCGGCGGGCACCGGCGGCAGCGGCGCTGGCTGTTCCAGCATCGGGGTCAGGAAGCCGGCCGCGGCGCCCGTCAGCGTGGCGAGACGGAACGTGGCGTGGCGGATGCTGGCCTGGAGGGTCGGAAGCTGCGCCCGGGTCTGCTCGAGGTTGGCGCGCGCCTGCTCGGCGTCGACGCTGCTCACCAGACCGGCCTGGACACGAAAGCCCGTGAGCTCGAGCGTCTCCGCCTGGCTGGCCTCGTTCCGGCGAGCGATGGCGAGACGCTCCTGCAGGGCGCGCAGCTCCGCGTAGCTGAGCGCCACCTCGGCGGCCAGTGAGACGCGTGTCGACTGGAGGTCGGCCGCCGCCGCCGCGGTATCGACCCGCGCGGCCTCGATGCCGCGACGGGTCGTGCCGAAGACGTCCGGCTCCCAGCTGGCGTCGAGACTGGCGCCGTAGGATCCGGTGAAGACGTTGTTGGCCACCGTCTGCGAGCCGTCGGGCGAGAAGACGCGGGTGCCGCTGCGCCGGCCGCTGGCCGAGCCGGAGCCCGAGATTGTGGGCCACAGCTCGGCGGTCGCCTGCGCCTGCTGCGCCCGCGCCTGGCGCAGACGGGCCCGCGCCAGTTCGATCGTCGGGCTCTCGGCGACGGCCTGTTCGATGAGCGACGTCAAGGTGGCGTCACCAAGGTGGGTCCACCACGATGACAGATCGCCACTGACGGTCGGCGTCAGGCCCGGCGCCGTCGTCGTCCACGCCGGCACGGCCGCCGGACTGGCCGATGCGGGAATGCCGGCGCGGACGGCGCATCCCGCGGCGAGCGTCGCCACGACGATCGGGGCGAGACCGGCGCTGAGTCGTTGCATCGCCATGTTCCTGATCGATTGGACGATGAGCGACGACGCGCGCCCGTCAAGACGCGTAGAGGCTGCGTAAAGAAGTGTCAGCCCGGAGGGTCCGGGTAGCGCGGCAGGCGGATGGTGACGCACAGGCCGCCGTCGACCGTGTTCGTGGCGGCGATGCTGCCGTCGTGCACGGCAATGGCGCGTTTGGCGATGGCCAGACCCAATCCAACGCCGCCCTGATGCGGGCTGCGCCCGGCCCCGGCGCGATGGAACGGCGCGAAGATCCGTTCGAGCTCGCTCTCCGGGACGCCCGGGCCATGGTCGCTGACGCGCACGACGGCCTGGTCGGCCGTCGCGTCGACGTCGATCGTCACGGCCGATCCCACCGGCGTATGGCGCACGGCGTTACGGACGATGTTGTCCACCGCGCTGGCGATGAGCGCCGACCGGCCCACGACGAGCGGCGATGCCGTGGTCACCAGGACCACTGACTTCTGCTGCTGGGCCGCCTCGAACCTGGCGTCGGCGGCGACGTCACGGACCACGTCCACGAGTTCGAACGGTTCGGCGGCTTCAGCGGACTGGTCGTGCTCGGCGCGCGCCAGTGAGAGCACCCGGCCAATCAGATCGTTCATGCGAGTGGCCTCGGTCTCGATCCGCGCCAGGTCGGTCTCCAGTGCCGGGCCGGCCTTGCGGCGGACCAGCTCCAGCGCCACGTGCAGCCGCGCCAGGGGCGAGCGAAGCTCGTGGGAGATGTCCGACAGCAGCTGGCCCTGGGCGTTGAGCAGCGCCTCGATGCGCGCGGCCATCGCGTTGAACGCCCGGCCGAGGTCGCCGAACTCGTCGTGCCTGGCGGCCGTCGGGGCACTGGCGCGCGCCTGGAGATCGCCGTCGGTGAGACGGCGACTGGCGTCGCGCACGTCCTGCAGCGGCCGGGCCAGCGAGCGCGCCATCCAGAAGCACACGACGCCCGAGACGACGATGGCGAGCAGCACCGCGTTGTACGGGAACGG
>CAYVRZ010000058.1:0-3946 GCA_964453895.1 uncultured Pseudobdellovibrionaceae bacterium
GCAATTCCCCCTGGTGATTCGCGGCAACGTGCAGGATTGCATCGACGTCGTCTATAAGAGCGAACTCAAGGACGACGAGCGGCAAGGGTTCTCCAGCAAGACGAACCTGCACCCGCACATGTTCCAGTTCGACACGCAGGCGTCCGACGGCCCGATCATCGGCTTCTCGTACGAGATGTCGCTCCGTCCCTTCACCATCTTGAAGGACGAGCATCCGAGCAAGGGCATGCCGGTGCCGATGAACACGACGATCGACGCGGATGCCGCTAAAGGGTCCTCCAGCATCAAGGTGAAGGATGCCTCGCGGTTCCACGTCAAGACGGAGTTGGGCGTGGGCATGGATGAAGTGGGCGGATTCGAGTCCGCCCGCATCAGCAAGATCGAAGGCAACACCATTACCTTCGAGCGCCCGCTGAAGCACGATCACAAGAAGGGCGAGATTGCGTCGGTCGAGTGGATCCGTGAGCGCTGGTACGTGGACGCCGATTTCGGCACCACGTTCTGGCACGACCACGTGTTCGGATTGGACGGCTGGGGTCATGGTTTCTACTCCACGTTCATCGCCGAACCGCCGCGGTCGACTTACCACGATCCGGTGACCGGCAAGGAATTGCGCAGCGGGGCGGTGGCCGATATTCACACCACCGAGCCGGTGTCCGCGCATATCCGCGGTTCGTTCCGGGAAATCGTGACGCAGGTCATGGATTCCAATCCTCGGACGGCCGAATTGATCACGGCCGACAATCCTCAGGTAAGGGTCGGCGCGGTTTCCGTGGACGGCACGCCGTCCGCGGTCTATCCGGCCAAGCTCAACCTGTCGCCGATGAAGTTCCTGAACGGCGGCGAGGCGACCACCGGCGGCGGCTACAACATGCGTGTCGAGCCGTTGTCCGTTCGGTTGGCGAACAATCCCGATCCGTCGCAGCTCTTCAGCAGCCGGATCCACGGCGATCCCGAGACCCCGATGTTGCGGGCGTATCTCGGCGATCCCGTGGTCGTCCGGTTGATCGAGGGCTCGGCCAACGAAGTGCACAGCTGGCACATCAGCGGGCACTGGTTCCCGATGGAGCGCTATAGCAAGAACTCCATCCCGCGGAGCACGTTGCACGTGGTGATCGGCGAGCGGTACGACGCGGCGATCCCTGCCGCCGGCGGACCGCAGCAAATGGCGGGCGACTACATGTACTACAGCGGTCGCGCGTCGCACTTCGCGGAAGGCAGCTGGGGTCTCTTCCGGGTCCTGGACAAAGCGGATGGCACCTTGCAGCCGCTGCCGGGTCGGAGCGAGATTCCGCAGCCGGCCAAGTCCGTCTGCCCGGCCGACGCGCCGGTGAAGACCTTCAACGTCTCCGCCATCGACAAGGCGATCCGCTACAACAAGGGAGCGCCCGGTGTGATGGAAGTGGACTTGGAGCGCAAGATGGTGTTAGGCAACGAGACCGGCAAGATGTATGTGCTCGAAGGCGAGAAGACGAAGGTCGCCTCGGGCAGTCTCGAGCCGAGCCCGATGACCTTGCACGTGAACGTCGGTGATTGCATCAAGGTGAATCTGAAGAACGAGATGGCCAAGGAACGGGCCGGGTTCCACGTGGACAACCTGGCGTACGATCCGAAAGAGTCCATGGGCATCAACGCCGGCAACAATCCGGGCGACCAGACAGTCGCGCCGGGTCAGAGCCGGACGTACACGTACTACGCCCATCCGGAGTTCGGCGAGAACGCGGCTCTGATCCAGGATTGGGGCAACGTGATCGAGAATCCGCGGAACGGGCTCTTCGGCGCCATCATCATCGGCCCGAAAGGGTCGCAGTACCGCGATCCGGCGACGGGCGAAGATCTCGCCCAGAAGAGTTCCTGGCGTGCGGATGTGTTGATCGACCGGAGCATTCAGGGCAACGAAACGAGACAGAACTACCGCTCGTTCGCCTTGTTGTTCCAGGATGAAGACAACATCATCGGCACCAGCTTCATGCCGTACATCCAAAAGGTGGCCGGCGTGACGGCGGTGAACTATCGGTCAGAACCGACCGATTACCGGACGGAGAAGGGCTGTGCCTACAGCGAAGTGTTTGCTTGCGTGAAGACGGGCGCCCAGCCGGTGACGCCGACGATTGCGGCGCACGTCGGCGATCCGGTCGTGATTCACGTCCTGGGCGCCTTCAGCGAACAGGTGCAACTCTTCAGCGTGTCGGGCCATGAGTGGAAACATGAGCCCTACATGAACGGCGCGGACCTCGTGAGCACCATGGAGTTCGGCGGTGCCGAGGTCATCAATGCGTGGCTGCACGGCGGAGCCGGAGGCCCGAACGGGATTTCCGGCGACTACCTGTGGCTGAACCAGCGACCGGGCTATCTCGATGCCGGCCACTGGGGTATGTTGAAGGTGCTGGACCGCGATAGCCGGGCGATTCTGCCGCTGGGCGGACAAGCGCCGGCCACGCAACAGGCGGAGCAGACGGCTCCGGTCCAATCAGTGCCGGTCTCGATGAAGACCAACTAACTCGACACGGAGTCGAGCGGGCGGACGGGGGAATCCGGCAGTGTATCAACCGGGTTCCCCCGTTTCGTTCAGTGCTCAGGTGGGGACATGTGCGTTTGCAGGGGAGCCACGTCCCGGCATCCATCGGGATCGGGAGCGTCCGGCTCGGAAATACGGCAGGACGGGGGAAGGCGCGGCATGGGTGTGGGACGACGACATAACGGGTGGCGGCTTGCGGTGCTCGTCCTGTTGGCCGGGGCGTGGGCGGCGCCGGGCTGGGCAGGAGATTTTTCCGCCGAGCGCAGGCTGAAGCACGGCAAGGCGGTGGTGATGGCGCATGTCAACGCCAAGCAGGACCGGTGGCGGCTGGAGTTCGCGCAGCCGCAGGGCGTCGCCAGTGTGGCGATTGTGCGGATGGATCTCGGCGTGGCCTGGCTGATCGTGTCTCAGCGGCGGCAGTATCTGGAGGTGCCGATTGCTCCGGCCTACCGGCTGGAGTTCGGAGAGCATCTGGAGGGGGAGCAGTCGAGGGAATTGGTCGGTGAGCAGGTCTTGAACGGGTATCCCACGGAACTGTTCGACGTGGCCGTGACGCAGCGCGGAGAGATCCGCCATTATTACCGATGGATCACGAAAGTCGAACGGTTTCCGGTCAAGACCGTGAGCAAAGAAGGCGAGTGGTCGGAGGAGTACCGTCATCTCATTTTTACGGAGCAGACGCCGTTGCTGTTCGAGCTGCCGCAACGGCTGGACCGGGCGAATCCTCCGGCCAACATAGAACATTAGCGTCAAGGGGAGGAGCGCAGAGTGAAACGGTCGACGATCACAGGGACATCTCTCATGGCGCTGGTCATGGGCGGTTTGGCATTGGCCGGGAGCGGAGCGGCGTCTGCGTATGAAGCTGGAGCGGTGACGGACGGGGCGGTGGTGCGGGGGACGGTGCTGCTGAAGGGCGCGGCGCCGGAGCCGAAAGAATTCGAATTGCGGCGGTATCCGGACCGTGTGTTCTGCGGCGCGTTGTCCAACGGCGACGGGTATCGCCTCCTCAAGGAAGTCAATGTGGGGGCGGAGGGCGGGCTCAAGGATGTGGTGATCGTCGTGGAGGGTGTGCAGAAGGGCAAGCCGTTCGCGACGGTCGAGGCCCAGGTCGAAGCCAATATCTGTCAGTTTTTGCCGTACGTGACGGTGGTCGGCGATAAGCGCCAACTGACCGTGACCAACCGAGATCCTGTGTCGCACGATATTCAGGGCTACACCTACGACCTGTCCGGTGTGGATATTGTCCTCCATCGGCCGTCGCTGAAAGCGACCGGCACCACCGACACCCTGCATCTGGTCAAAGGGCGGAAAGTGTTTACCGTGCAGTGCGGGATGCACCCTTACATGCAGAACTGGGGCTATGCGATCGACAACCCGTACTATGCGGTGACGAGTCTGGACGGGGGATTCTCCATCGGCGAGGTGCCG
>CAYVRZ010000059.1:0-3085 GCA_964453895.1 uncultured Pseudobdellovibrionaceae bacterium
CGACCTCGACCGCGGCCGACATCTCAAGCCAGATCATTTTCAAGGACGATGGGCCGACGGCGAACCCGGACACCGACACGGTGCTTTCGGGGCAGACGACCGCGGCCGGCAATGTGATCACCGGCGTTGGAACGACCAACGCACCGGGCAGCGCCGACAATGCCGGCTCCGACGGCGGCGCGGCGGTGACCGGGCTTGCGAGCAACAATGTTCCGGCCAATGTCGACAACGATCCGGCGGGCGGCGGCTTTATCGTTGCTGGCCAGTACGGCTCGCTGACGATGCAGGCGAATGGGGACTACACTTATACCCGCAATGCCAACACGCCGGGCGGGGTGCAGGACGTATTCACTTACACACTGATCGACGGCGACGGCGACACGGTGACTGCTACGTTGACGATCGGCATCGTCAACTCGACGCCTGCGGCGGGCACGGCCAATGTTGTGATTGACGACGACGATGTGAACGCGAACGGGCTTGCTAATGGCACGGGCGACCTGTCGCCGACGCCGACACCGTTGACTGCGCTGCCTGATCCGGCGGCGGGCGACGCGCCGCTGACGTACAGCTTCCTGGGGACGGGCGCGCCGGCTGGGTTTGCCTACGACATAGCGACGGCGAACACGCTGAAGATTTACCAGGGGACGGTTGCGACCGGCACGCTGGTGGTGACGGTGACGCTGACCAACCCGGCGACGGGCGCCTATACGGTGGTACAGAACGCGCCGATCGCGCATGTGTCGGGTGGCGACGAGAACAACCAGGACTTCGCGATCACCTATCAGATCAAGGACGCGGACAACCAGACGGCCAACGGCACGCTCAACATCAAGGTCAACGACGATACGCCCGAGGCGTCTGTGAACACGCTGGCGAAGCCGACCCTGGTGCTTGACGAGAGCGCGGCTGGGACCGACACGGCGGGCGGTAGTGCGCCGACTGGGCTGGCGACGACGACGGCGAACTTCGCGAACAACTTTACCTCGCCGGTGAAGTACGGCGCGGACGGTGCCGGGACGGTTGCCTATTCGCTGATCTTGTCGGCGCCCGGGATCGCATCGGGTCTGTTCGCGCTGGATACGGGCGACACTTCGGCGACCGACGGCGACGAGTACGGCAAGGGCGCGTCGATCGTGCTCAACCAGTCGGGCAACACGATCACCGGTTCGGCGGGTGGTCTGGATTACTTCACGATCAGCATCAACCCGGCGAACGGTGTGGTGACGTTCACCCAGCTCAGGAACGTGTGGAACCCCAACGCTGGTTCGAGCGCGGCGGCCTATGACGATGCGGCCTTGCTGGCGACGGCGGCGGCCTCGAACATCCAGGTACGCCAGACGGTGACCGACAGCGACGGCGACAGCGCGGTGGCGAACATCGATGTCGGCACGGGCGTGTTCTCGATCCAGGATGATGGTCCGGACGCGGTGAACGACACCGACACGACGGGTGCGCCGGGGACGAGCGCGACGGGCAATGTGATTACCGACAATGCCGCGGGCGATGTCGGCGACAGCGACACCGGAGCGGACAAGACCGGCACGGACGGGGCGACGGTTTCGGGTCTATCGCATACCAACGGCAACAGCGACACCGATGCGACGGGCGGTTTTGTCGTGGCGGGTCAGTACGGCACGCTGACGATGCAGGCGAACGGCGACTACAGCTACACGCGCAACGCCAATACGCCGGGCGGCGCGATCGAGACGTTCACCTATACGCTCAAGGATGGCGACGGGGACACCGACACGGCGACGCTGACGATCACGCTGGGCAATGCGACGCCTGCGGCGGGCACGGCCAATGTTGTGATTGACGACGACAATGTGAACGCGAGTGGTCTTGCCGGTGGTACGGGCGACCTGTCGCCGACGCCGACACCGTTGACGGCGCTGCCTGATCCGGCGGCGGGCGACGCGCCGCTGACGTACAGCTTCCTGGGGACGGGCGCGCCGGCTGGGTTTGCCTACGACATAGCGACGGCGAACACGCTGAAGATTTACCAGGGGACGGTTGCGACCGGCACGCTGGTGGTGACGGTGACGCTGACCAACCCGGCGACGGGCGCCTATACGGTGGTACAGAACGCGCCGATCGCGCATGTGTCGGGTGGCGACGAGAACAACCAGGACTTCGCGATCACCTATCAGATCAAGGACGCGGACAACCAGACGGCCAACGGCACGCTCAACATCAAGGTCAACGACGATACGCCGACGGCGACGGCGACGGCTGCTTCGACGGTGACGGCCATTCTCGACGAGACGGCGGCTTCGAGCAGCGCTGCGACAATCGGCACCGGCGCGATCGTCAAGGGCGACGATCCGCACGTGTCTGGTTCGGGCTATATATCGACGGCGACGACGTTGGCCGCGGTGGTGACTGCCGGTGGCGGTTATGGCGCGGACGGAGCTGGCACGCTGAGCTATGCCTTCTCGATTCTGAACGCATCCTCGGGTCTGCAAGTGACCGATGGTTCGGCGATCAACCTGGTGAATGTTGGCGGGGTAGTGGTCGGCCAGGTGTCGGGTGGCGCCTTCAACAACCAGGCGGCCTTCGCGATATCGATCGACTCGGCGACGGGCATCGTCAAGGTCGAACAGTACCTCTCGCTCAAGCACCCGACTAATCCCAACCCCGACGAAGCCCTGGCGATGACCGCGGGCAAGCTGGGTGTGACGGTGACGCGGATCGATAGCGACGGCGACAGCACGACCTCGACCGCGGCCGACATCTCAAGCCAGATCATTTTCAAGGACGATGGGCCCAGCTTCTTCGGCGGGGCCGTGCAGGATCAGCAGACCGACAACAATCCGGCGACCCTTCCGGCTGTCGGAACGCTGCACTTCGCGCCTGGAGCCGATGGCGCCGGAACGGCGATGACGATCACGGCCAATGTCACCGGGCTGACGGTCGGCGGCATGACTCTGAACACGGTGCAAAACGGTAGTTTGCTTACTGCCTATGCCAACACCAACCCCACGCCAGGTTTCCAGAGCGGCCCCGGTGGCGACACTGTTGCCTTCACCCTGAGCGTCAAACCCACCGCGCCCCCGTCGGCCCAGAATGTTATCACTTTTGT
>CAYVRZ010000060.1:0-2878 GCA_964453895.1 uncultured Pseudobdellovibrionaceae bacterium
GGCGAAGTCGATCATCAGGATCGCATTTTTCTTGACGATGCCGATCAACAGCAGGATGCCGATCATCGACATCACATTGAGTTCCGAGCCGCAGACCATGAGTGCGAGCAGGGCGCCGACTCCGGCCGAGGGGATGGTCGAGAGAATCGTCAGGGGATGAATGTAACTTTCGTAGAGGATGCCGAGGACGATATAGACGGCCACGATGGCGGCGAGGATCAGCAGCGGCTGGGTGCTCAACGACGCCTGAAACGCCTGAGCCGTTCCTTGAAACCGTCCGTAAATCGCAACCGGCATCTGCAGCTCACGGACGGCTTGTTCGATTTCAGGTAGGACATTGCCTAAAGACGTTCCCGGCGAAAGATTGAAGGAAATCGTCACCGACGGGAACTGGCCGGAGTGATTGACCGACAGCGCGGAATTGCTCGTCGTCTGGCGCTGCAACGTCGACAGCGGCACGGCGATATTATTGGCTCCGCGGACGAAGACGTGCTTCAACGAATCGGGATTTTCGGCGAATTCCGGTTCGACTTCCATGACGACGTGATACTGATTCAAGTCGCGATACATAGTCGAGACATGCCGCTGCCCGAACGCATCGTACAGGGTATTGTCGATTTCGCGGACGGACACGCCCATTCGCGCCGCCGTGGCCCGATCCAGTTCGAGTCGCGTTTGGAGTCCGCGCGACTGCTGATCGGAATTCACGTCGACGATCCCGTCGATCGCCCGCATCTCCCGCATCAGCTTGTTGCTCCACAGATTGAGTTCGTCCAGGTTGTCGCCGCGGAGCGTGTATTGATACTGCGCACCGCTGGCCCGGCCGCCGATCCGCAAGTCCTGAACGGCTTGCATCAGCAGCACCGCTCCGGGAACTTTCGCGGCGTTCTTGCGGATGCGGGCCACGACCTTGTCGGCGCTCAGTTTCCGTTCATGCAACGGTTTGAGCTTGGAGAACATGAACGCGTTCCCTCCCCGCCCTGTTCCGCCGGCGAAAGCCACCACATTGTCCACGGCGGGATCTGCTCCCACGATCGCCGTGAACTGCGTCAGGAGCTTTGACATCGATTGAAACGAGGAATCCTGATCAGCCTGGATGCTTCCCGTCAGTCGGCCGGTATCCTGCTGCGGGAAGAACCCTTTTGGTACAACCACATACAACCAGACCGTCAGCCCGACCGTTGCCAGAGTGACGGCGAGCGTCAGCCGCGGCCAGCGCAAAACCTGACGCAATGTCGCTTCATAAAAATCCTGAATCCCTGTGAGAATTCGCTCCACCATTTTCGACAACCACCCGGGCTGTCGGTGATGCGACTCTTTCATCATCACGGCGCACATCATGGGAGTCGTCGTGAGGGAAATGACCAGCGAAACGCCGATCGCGACCGACAGCGTCACCGCAAACTCGCGGAACAACCGGCCGACGAGCCCTCCCATGAGCAAAATCGGAATGAACACCGCAACCAGCGAAACCGTGATTGACACCACTGTATAGCTGATTTGCTGGGCTCCCTTCAGCGCGGCTTCTAACGGCGATAAGCCCTCTTCGCGATGGCGGCTGATGTTTTCAATCACCACGATTGCGTCGTCGACGACGAATCCCGTGGCGATCGTCAGGGCCATGAGGGTCAGGTTGTTGATGCTGTACCCCAGCAGATACATCACGCTGAAAGTTCCCACGAGCGACACCGGCACGGCGATGCTGGGAATCAGGGTCGCCCGTACGTCCCTGAGAAAAATAAAGACCACCAAAATGACCAGCGCGACGGACAGCATCAGCGTGAATTGCGTGTCGGCCAGCGAGCCGCGGATGGTGGTCGTCCGGTCCATGGCGATGGATAAATCGATGCCCGCCGGAATTTGTGCGGCAAGCTGGGGCAGCGCGGCCTTGATGCTGTCGACCGTGGCGATGATGTTCGCTCCGGTTTGACGATAGACAATAATCGTGATGGCCGGTTTGCCATTCGACAATCCAATGGCGCGAACGTCTTCCACGTCGTCTTCCACCGTGGCGACGTCGCTCAAGCGAATCGGTCCGCCGTTCCGGTACGCTACGATCAACGGTTCGTACTCTTTTGCCGTCAGCAATTGATCGGTGGCGGTGATCGACCACGAATATCGGTTGTTGGAAATCTGTCCTTTGGGCCGGTTCGCGTTCGCATTGGCGAGGGTCAGGCGGACATCTTCCAGGCTCAGGGCGTAATTGTTCAAAATCGTCGGATTGACGTCGACGCGAACGGCCGGAGACGATCCCCCGCCGACGAACACCGTGCCGACCCCTTGGATCTGCGAGAGTTTCTGCTGCAAAATCGTGGCAGCGACGTCGTACATCTGCGGCCGGGTATACATTTCCGAGGCGAGGGCCAGGATGAGAATCGGAGAATCCGACGGGTTCGATTTTCGATAGGACGGATTCTGCGGCAGATTGGCCGGGAGTTGTCCGCGCGCGGAATTGATGCAGGCTTGAACGTCGCGTGCGGCGGCATCGCTGTCGCGGTCGAGGTCGAACTGCATGGTGACCGAGCAACTGCCGAGGCTGCTGCTCGACGTCATTTCCGTGATGCCCGCGATTCGTCCGAACTGGCGTTCCAGCGGCGTGGCGACGGCGGAAGCCATCGTATCCGCATTCGCGCCGGGCAAGGACGCCGTCACTTGAATTGTGGGGGAATCGATGTTCGGTAAGGGGGAGATCGGCAGCAACGGATAGCTGATCATCCCGGCCAGGAGAATGGCTATGGTCAACAGCGTCGTACCGACCGGCCGGCGAATGAAAGGGCTCGACAGGCTCGTATATTTCATGGCGAGCCCTCCGCCAGCGGTCCGTTGTCGGTCCCCATGCCGAAGCGCTGAGCGAGGCGGTCGAACCACAGGTAAATCA